>CAZVPI010000006.1:0-77041 GCA_964628035.1 uncultured Clostridia bacterium
CTTGCTAACGTCTAACGTCTGGCGTCTAACGTCTATTCCCCTGCTAATGCCTTGCCAACGTCTAACGTCTGGCGTCTAACGTCTATTCCCCTGCTAATGCCTTGCTAACGTCTAACGTCTCTAGCTCGGGTGATTCCTGGCTAATGTCTCAAGATCGTTCTGAGTTGCAGCTCCTGGAAAAAATAGGTTACAATCACTCTCTACGGAGGACGCGATGAAGAAACTGCTGGTCCTGATGGTGATCGTGGCGGCGGGGTATTTCGCCTACCAGAAGTTCGTGGCCGGGGAGGGGAGCGATGAAGTGAGGCAGGTGCGGGCGCTGGCCGATGAGTTCTCCGCCGTCAAGCAGCGGATGACCCAGGCCGAACGAGCGGCCGGGGCCACCGGCATGGACATGACCAGCGACGCCGACGGCGCCATGGGGGCGGCCCAGTCGCTGCTGGAGCGGCTGCAGGAGCTCAAGGAGGGATTGACCGAGGAGAAGGCGCTGCAGAAGGCCGACGAGCTGGAGCGGGAGCTCAGGGCTTTTGTAAACAGAGAATAGAGAACGACCTATAAGTGATCATGGTAGTGTTAGCGGCAGCAATCAACGAACTTGACAAGCAAGGCAGTTCTTTGGCTTAAAGGGATTTTCACTTTTTTCCTTTTACCTTATTAGGGTTGATTTTTTCTTTTTCCAAAGGGTACAATCTTTGCCACCAATCCCCCAAACCAAGGAGGAAACGTGAAAAAAGAGAAGAAAGGCTATAACAGGAGAGATTTCCTGACTACGTTCGGCAGCGCGGCCGCCGCCGGCCTGCTGGCGAAGATGCCGCTGGGCGCCCAGAAGGCCCCGGAAACGAAACAGGACGCCGCGCCCGGCAAAACGCCCATCACCCGCGTGCTGGGCAGGACCGGCATCCGCCTGCCGATCGTCTCCATGGGCGTGATGAACGCCGACAACCCGGCCCTGCTCAAGCGCTCCTATGAGCTGGGCGTCCGCCATTTCGACACCGCCTGGGGCTATCAGAAAGGGCGCAACGAGGAGATGGTCGGGGCCGTGATCAAGGAGTTGAAGGCCCGCGACCACGTGATCATCGCCACCAAGGTGCCGCCGGCCCGGCCCGAGCTGATGGACCAGATGGGCGACAGGTTGATCGAGGAGGAGTTCCTGGGCCGCTTCGAGCAGTCGCTCTCCCGCCTGCAGATGAATTTCGTCGACATCCTGTACGTCCATTCGGTCAGCGATCCGGCGCTGCTCAAGCGCCCCGGCCTGCTGGCGGCCCTGGAGAAGGTTCGGAAGGCGAAACAAGTCCGCTTCGTGGGCTTTTCCACCCACAAGAACGTGACCGAGTGCCTGGAGGCGGCCGTGCCCCTGGGCTACTATGACGTGATCCTCTCGCCGATCAACTATTCGCTGGCCGGGGAGAAGCCGCTGCTGGAGGCCATGGCCAAGGTGGCCAAGGCCGGCATCGGCCTGGTGGCCATGAAGACCCAGTGCAAGCAGGCCTGGGCGCGCGAGAGCGCCGCCGCCGGCCCCGAGTTCCAGGAGGGCGGAACCTGGCATTCGGCCCTGCTCAAGTGGGCCCTGCGCATCGAGTCGGTGGCCACGGCCATCCCGGGGTACACCACTTTCCAGCAGCTGGAGACCGACTGGGCGGTGGCCTGCGACCTGGAGTATACCGCCGAGGAAGCCCGCTTCCTGGCCGATCCCGGCGTGCAGCTGTCCATGGAGCACGCCTGCCGCCAGTGCGGCGGCTGCGCCGGCACCTGCCCGCGCGGGGTTGACGTGCCGGCCCTGGTGCGCGCCCACATGTATGCCGCCGATTACGGCAACTTCTCCGAGATGCGCCGCGCCCTGGACGAGATCCCGGCCGGCCATGGCCTGCCGGCCTGCGCAGGGTGCGGCGTTTGCACCGCCGCCTGCGTGCGCGGGGTGCAGATCGCCCGCCGCCTGGGCGAGCTGAAGGCTATTTTCGCCTGAGCCCGCGCAGGGCGGCGATCGCCTCGCGATAGGGGGGCCGGACCACCTTCTCCTCGGTGACCAGGGCCGTGATCAGTTCCGCCGGCGTCACGTCGAAGGCCGGGTTGTAGACCGCGGTGCCGGGCCGGGCCGTCATCCGCCCTCGGAAGCAGGTCACCTCCGCCGGGTCGCGCTCCTCGATGGGGATGCCGTCGCCATTGGCCGTCGCCGGGTCGATGGTCGAGAGCGGCGCGGCGACGTAGAAGGGGATGCCGTGGTGGCGCGCCAGCACGGCCAGCGAATAGGTGCCGATCTTGTTGGCAACGTCGCCGTTGGCCGCCACGCGGTCGGCGCCGACGATCACCGCCTGGACCATCTTTTTGCGCATGACAAGGCCGGCCATGCCGTCGGTGATCAGGGTGACGGGGATGCCGTCCTCCTGCAGCTCCCAGACGGTCAGCCGCGCCCCCTGCAGGTAGGGGCGGGTTTCGCCGGCGATGACGCGCACCCTCTTGCCGGCCTCGACGGCCGCGCGCACCACCCCCAGGGCGGTGCCGTAGCCGGCGGTGGCCAGGGCGCCGGCGTTGCAGTGCGTCAGCACCGTGTCGTTGTCGGCCAGCAGCTCCCGGCCGTTGCGGCCGATGGCGCGGTTGATCTCGAAGTCCTGGCGGTCCAGGCTCTCCGCAGCGGCGAGCAGCTCGCGGCGCAGGCGGGGGTAGTCGCCCTGGTGGCGGGCGAAGACCTCAGCCATGCGCTCGGCGGCCCAGAACAGGTTGACGGCGGTGGGGCGGGTGGCGGTGATGGCAGCGACGATCCGGCGGAAGCGGGCCTCCAGGTACCCGGGCTCGGACAGCCGCGGGTCGCCGTCGAGTTCGGCCACGCCCAGGGCGATGCCGTAGGCGGCGGCGATGCCGATGGCCGGGGCGCCGCGGATGGCCATGTCGCGGATGCTCTGCGCCACCTCCAGGTGGCTGCGATGGCGGAGGAAGGCCTTCTCGACGGGGAGCAGGCGCTGGTCGAGCATGACCACCTCGCCGTCCCGCCATTCTATGACTGGGTGCATAAGGGACTCCTTGCTGAGATGGCAGTATTATAGGCATCTTTCAGTGAATGGGCAATAGAGCTCAGACGTTAGACGTTAGACGTTAGTGGTTAGCAAGAAAAAGAACGAGATCGAGACGTTAGACGTTAGTAGTTAGCAAGAAAATAGCCCTTTCTGGATCGCAATGTGGTTTCTTCATAAAATTTAGCTAATGCCTTGCTAACGTCTAACGTCTGGCGTCTAACGTCTAATTGAGTCAGTTTTCTTGCATCCCGGCGCCGCGTTCGTGCGTCCAAAAAATGATGGCCGGCGCTTGTTTTTTTAGTCATAGTATGCTACCTTATTCCTGGAAATTTTCGGCATGGAAATCAACTCCAGGTATGAAAACTAGCGGCTTGGCATACCAATCACATAGAAATCTCCGTCTTATCAGTCATGGATGCGACAAGCAAGGGAGGAACGCATGAAGAAGCTGTTGACGATCGCGATGATCCTGGCTCTGGCGGCCGCCTTCTCCTGGGCGCAGAGCCTGGAGAACGCAGGCATTGACTACACCACCGCCCTGCAGAAGAAGCCGGGGGCCGAGAGGATCTCCGCCTTCGAGGCCTATATCAAGAACTACCCCGACCCGGCCAAGAACGTCTTCACCAAGCTGGCCTACTACTGGCTCACGGTCGACAATTACAACACCAAGAATTACGACAAGGCCATCCGCAACGGCGAAAAGGCCGTGCAGCTGGGCGGCATGGAGCCGAAGCTGGAGGCCGGCGTCTACCTGATCCTGGGCAGCTCCTACGGGGCGACCAACAACAAGGAAAAGGGGCTGACCTGGGCCGACAAGGCGGCCGCCTTCGCCCAGAAGAACGGCATCGCCGACATCGCCAAGAACGCAGCCGCGCTGAAGAACGAACTGAGCGGTGCCCCCAAACAGCCGGCCCGGCCGCTGACCAGCCTGGAAAAGATAGGCCAGCTCTACCAGGCGCAGAAGTACAACGACGCCATCGCCATGTACAACTCCTTCGGCGCCGCCGACAAGAACGACGAGAAGATCTTCGAGATCTACGCCCGCAGCATGATGAAATCGGGCAAGCTGGACGCGGCGCTCAAGGAGTTCTCCGACGCCTACGCCAAGAGCCGCAAGGCCATCAACGCCGAGCGCCTGGGCAACATCTACCTGGCCAAGGCCGAGCGGGAGAAGAAGTTCCTGGACAACGCCATCGCCTTTCAGCTCGAGGCCGGGCTGCTCTACGGCAAGGAGAACAACGCCAGGCGCCGCGACGCCCTGCTGACCAACGCCAAGTACTGGCTGTACGAGAAGTACGACTACAACGACAAGATCAAGAAATACAACGCCTCGGTCAAGCCGGTCAAGGCGGCCCCCAGCAACGAGAAGGAGATCCAGCGCCTGCAGTTCGAGTACAACAAGCTGGAGCGCGACCTGATGCGCAAGTACCCCGACGTGGAGATGCCCGGCTACGAGCAGGACAAGCTGGACGCCATCACGGCCCAGATCGACAAGCTGAAGAAGGGCGCCGCCGCGCCGGCCAACGACCCCAACGCGGCCCTGGCGCAGGAGCTCGAAAAGGAGAAGGTGCGCATCGAGGCCGAGTACAAGAAGCTGACCGAGCAGGCCAGGAAGAAACTAGGGCTTTAGGATGGAACAAGCCCTCGGCGTACGGCGTAAGGCGTACGGCATAAGGGAAGAAACGGCACTATCAGGGGCGGCTGAAAAGCCGCCCTTTTTTTTAACACCACGTTCCAAGCGCTGTTGGCTCCAATAAAAGCGCTCTAAAGGTAAAAGGAAAAAGGAAAAAGGTAAAAGTGAAAACCCCCTTCCCTCACATTTGGGAACAATCAAAAAATAGTTGCTGATTGCTTTTGCTGCTACTGCCACTATCACTTTGTAGATCGATTTTTTTGGAATTTGATGCTCTGAATTTGGCATTCTATTCCTGCTGTTGTCTTTTCCTGCCGATAACCCTGCGCCCTGCGCCCTACGCCGAGTGCCCGATCAATCCTCCAGCAACGAGATCTGCAGATCTTCGATTTTGATCCGGCTGAGGCTGAGGAACGCCTTGAGGTGGAAGTAAAACAGCACGAACAGGCCGTAGAAGACGATGTTGGGGCCGGGCAGGATGGCCACGAAGGCGGTGAAAGGCATGAGCAGCGCCTCGGCGAGCACGTAGAACAGGCGGCGTTTGCGCTTGCGCCGTATCCAATTCTTCAGGACCCGGCGCGTCCCGTCCAGGTCGCGGCCGCCGGACCGGACCAGGATCGGCTGCTCGGGGAGGCGGCCCAGCAGGCGCTGCAGGGAGAGGTAGCGCAGCGCACGCGGCGCATGCTGTCGCAGGACCGAGATCCCCCTGGCCACCAGCCGGTTTCCCGAGCTGAGCTCGGGGTAGGCATGGAGGCGGACCACCGGGAAAAGGCCGGGGCCGATCTCGATCGCGACGGGGGGGTTCGCTTCCATCAGCAGCAGATTATAGCGAAAATAGTGAAGAAAGCAACTGGTCTCGGCGTAGGGCGTAGGGCGCAGGGCGTATGGTTAAAAAAACGAGCATGAGTGAAAAGAGACGAGTAAGAATTAAATTCAAAATCCCAAGCACCAAATTCCGAACAAGCACCAAGTTCCAAAGAAGCGAGGTAAAAAGTGATAAAGGGGGTTTCACTTTTACCTTTTTCCTTTTACCTTTCGAGAACTTCCATTTGCATTCCTGGCTCTTGGAACTTGATGCTAAAAAAAAGGGCGGCCTTTCAGCCGCCCCTTGATTGCCTTATCTTGCCGTCCGCCCCCTCAACGGGGACCTTCAGGGCCGTATGCCCTATGCCGTACGCCGGGTTCTGTGTTCGCGAGTTACTTCTTCCAGCCGCGGGCAATCAAGAACACGCCGAACACGATCAAGATCGAGGGCCAGAAGAAGTGGCGCACATAATAGCGGATCTCGTGGTAGAGGGGATTGAAGAAGGGGAGGTTGTGCAGCAGGAACAGGCCGCCGATGACGATCAGCAGGATGCCGATGAACAGCGGCACCGACTCGTTGCCCGCAGGCCTCGCGGCCGCAGCCGGGACCGCGGCGGGATCAACGGCGAGATCGGCGGCCGGCGCGGACGAGGAGGACCCGGCCGTGCCCGATGAGGCCTCCAGCGGCTCGTAGGGGATGATGATCATGCCGATGATGTAGGCCAGGATGGCCGATCCGCCCACGAAGAACAGGGCGATGGCGACCAGGCGGACGATGACCGGGTCGATCTCGAAGTATTCGGCGATGCCGCCGCACACGCCGGCCAGCATGCGGTTCTTGCGGCTTCGGTACAGTCGTTTCATCTTGTCCTCCTCGGGCCTTGCCCTTAGATCGTTATAACGCAAGCCGGGAGCGAAAAGTTCAACTCCTGGCGTACGGCGTACGGCGCATGGTGTGCGGTGAAGGCGCTTTGTCGGACGCAGCGTGAGTTTCTGGCCAACGATACGGAATTCTCTTCTCTTCCCCCACGCCTTACGCCCTGCACCTTACACCGAGTTCCGTGATTTCCCGGTTGACAAATTCGGGGAGTCATATTAATATTTAAAAGGCGAACAAAAGGCGAACAAATGGTGACAAGAAAACAAAAGCTCATCCTGGACAGGATCAGGGAATTCTGCTCGCGCAACGGCTATTTCCCCACCGTGCGCGAGATCGCCGCCGCTGCCGGCGTCTCCTCGCCGGCGACGGTCCAGGCCTATCTCAACCGCCTGCTGCGGCGCGGCGCCCTGCGCCGCCGGGGCAGGGAATGGGAGCTTGGCGATCCCCGTCCCGGCTCCCGGGCGGCGGAGGAGAGGCGCGCCGTGCCGCTGGTGGGGCTGGTGCCGGCCGGCCCGGCCCTGGAGATGTTCGCCGATCTGGGCGACGAGGTGCTGCTGCCCGAATGGCTCGTCGAAAAGGGGGGCGACGTGGTCGCCCTGCGCGTCCAGGGCGAGAGCATGAAGGACGCCTACATCCAGGACGGCGACCTGGTGCTGGTCCGGCGCGCCGACAAGGCCGAGCCCGGCCAGATGGTGGTGGCGCGCCTGACGGACGGTTCGATCACCCTCAAGCGCCTGAAGCGCAACGGCCAGGGCTATGTCCTGGTCCCCGAAAACCCCGACTACGCACCCATCGCCGCCCCCTTCCAGGTGGTCGGGCGGCTGGTGGGCGTCATGCGCAAGTACCGCTGATGGGCCCCACCGTCCTGCACCTGGACATCGACGCC
Source organism: uncultured Clostridia bacterium (assembly GCA_964628035.1). Classification (GTDB taxonomy): domain Bacteria; phylum Acidobacteriota; class Aminicenantia; order UBA2199; family UBA2199; genus UBA2199. The sequence continues at coordinate 7,212 of CAZVPI010000006.1, forward strand.
TTCTTCGCGGCGGTCGAGGAGGCGCTGGATCCCGCCTTGCGGGGCAAGCCGCTCATCGTCGGCGGCCTGGCCCACGAGCGCGGCGTCGTCTGCACCGCCTCCTACGCGGCGCGGCGCTACGGCGTCCATTCGGGCATGGCCCTGCGCACCGCGGCGCGCAAGTGCCCGCACGCCGTGTTCCGCCGCGGCCGCCACCATCTCTACGGCCGCATTTCCGAACAGTTCTTCGCCTGCCTGCGCCGCTTCTCGCCGCGGGTGGAGGAGGTCTCGGTCGACGAGGCCTACGTCGACCTGGCCGGCAGCCGCTACCTGTGCCCCTCGGTCTACGAGCTGGCCGCCCGCGTCAAGGCCGCCGCCGAGCGCGAAACGGGGCTGCGCATCTCGGCCGGCCTGGGCTTCACCCGCCTGGGCGCCAAGCTGGCCTGCGAGGCGGCCAAGCCGGGCGGCCTGCTCTGGCTCCACGACGAGGCCGAGTTCGTCTCCGGCCTGACCCTGGACAAGGTGCCCGGCGTCGGGCCGCAGACCTTCTTCGTGCTGCAGGGGCTGGGGGTGCGCCGCGGCCGCGAGCTGAAGGCCAGGTACCCGGCGCTGTGGCGCAAGGTCTTCGCCGGCCTGTACGCCGGCGGCATGGAGCGCGGCAGGCCGGCGCCGGCCTGCCCCAGCCTGAGCCGCGAGACCACCTTCCCCCACGACATCCGCGACGAGGGGCTGTTGCGCTCGCACCTGGCCTACCTCGTCGACCGGCTGGCCGTGCAGCTGCTGCGCGACGGGCTCTACGCCGGCCGCGTCGAGGTCAAGGCGCGCTTCAGCGACTTCTCCACCTTCACCCGGCGCGCGGCGCTCCCTTTTCCCACCTACTCCTACTTCCACCTCTGGCAGGGGGCGCGGCCGCTGCTGCGGCAGCTGCTGGCCGAACGGGACCTGCCGCTGCGCCTGGTCGGGGCCAAGGTCGAGGGGTTGCAGCGGGGCCGCGACCTGCTGCCCTTCTTCTCGCTGAAGGACGAGAAGATGACCGCCGCCGTCGGCGCCGTCAAGGAGCGCTTCGGGTTCTCCTCATTGCGGAATGGGCGGTCGATGCTGCTGGAGGAACTGTACCCCGTGGAGAGGGAGGGGATGGTGCTCAAGACGGCGTCGTTGACCAAATAACCAGATCTCAGACGTTAGACGCCAGACGTTAGACGTTAGCAAGAGAAGAAAAGAGGAGGAGGAAATATGATAAAGAGCTTTCGTGATCTGCAGGTTTGGCAAAAAGGGATGAATATCGTGACAGAAATCTATTCCCTTACCAGAGGCAATGCGTTTTCTCGGGATGTCGGTTTGCGGGATCAGCTTCGTCGTTCTGCGGTTTCGATCCCTTCCAATATCGCCGAAGGATTCGAACGCAAAAGCAAGGCGGAATTCCGCAGGTTCATCGCCATCGCTCTGGGATCGGCTGCCGAATTGTTCACGCAAATCGAAATCTCTCACAGGATTGGCTGTCTTCCGCGAGATAAGGCGGATACCGTTGAACAGCACTTGGATGAGATCGCAAAGATGCTGCAGAGTCTGAAGCAGAAAACCTTTTAAAAGGCGGCGAATGCCTTTTGTCATTCAGGGGTCAGGTTTTCTTTTATGGGATTTCCTTCTTGCTAACGTCTGGCGTCTAACGTCTAACGTCTCGAGATGAATTACGTCCCCCTGCGTGTCTATTCCGTCTTTTCCCAAGGCGAAGGCGTCGTCGATCCCGCCGCCCTGGGCGATATCATGCAAAAAGCAAAGGTCCCCTATCTCCCAATATGCGACCCCATGTCGCTGATCGGCTGGGAAAAAACAAAGCAAGAGGCGGACAAGAGGGGGCTGAAGCCCTTGCTGGGCGCCGAGATCAGGCTGCCGGAGAAGGGGAGCCTGCTGCTGTACCCGGCCTCGGCCGCGGGCTGCCGCTCCCTGGTCTCGTGCCTGAACCGCCGCGCCCTGCCGCCGCGCCTGGAGGGGGTGCGGGCGGTGCTGGCGCCAACGCGCGCCGACGAGGAACTGGTGCGCCGGCTGCAGGACAAGGTCGGCCGCGACAACCTCTACCTGGCGCTGGAATGGGGGAGCGGCGCCTGGCTGCGCGGCCTGGCGGCAGCCGCCGGCGCCCCGCTGGCCTGGGCGCAGGCCCTGCGCTGGACCGGCGACGCGCGGAAATACGCCGTGGCCCGCGCCGTCTTCCGCCATCAGCCCCTTCCCGAGGCCTTCCGCGCGGACGTGACCCTTGACGGCCTGATCCCGGCCGCCAGCATCGCCCGCCGCTTCGGCGAGACCGGGCGGGGCGCCATGGCCAACACCCTGCGCCTGGCCGAGGGGGCCGCCTACGCCTTCGACGCCCTCGACGAGCTCTTCCCCGGCGAGGGCGGCGAGCTGGAGCGGCGGGTGCGGCGCCGGCTCGACGCCCGCGGCGCCAACGGCGCCGAGCGCGAGCGGGCGCTGCGCGAGCTGCGCGTGATCGCCGTTGCCGGCGCCTCGGGCTGCTTTCTCGTGGCCGCCGAGATCGCCGCCTTCTGCCGCCGCCGGCGCATCTATTTCAGCCTGCGCGGCTCGGGCGGCGCCTCCTACGTCCTCTACCTGCTGGGCCTGACGCCGGTCGACCCGCTGAAGCACGGCCTGTTGTTCGAGCGCTTTCTCAACAGCCGCCGCGACGACCTGCCCGACATCGACGTCGACATCGACTCCTCGCGGCGCCCCGAGCTCTTCCAGTGGCTGTTCGAGCGCTGGCGCGGCCGGGCGGCCTTCCTCTCCAGCCACAAGTTCTTCGGCGCCCGCTCGGCCCTCTACGAGACGGCCCGCGCCTTCGGCTACAACCCCGACGAGGCCCACGCCCTGGGCCGGTCGCTGCCCCTGTTCGCCGAGCCGCGGGAGCTGGCCGCGGCCGGAAGGGGCGCCGCCGCGCCGGTGTACGAGGCGGCGGCCCGGCTCGACGGCGTGTTCCGCGAGCTGTCGCTGCACGTGGGCGGGGTGGTGTTTGCGGCCAACGAGGTCGCGGGCGTCCTGCCGCTCACCCGCTCGCCCGACGGCTTTCCGCAGCTGGTCTGGGACAAGGACACGATCGAGCGCCTGCGCATCTTCAAGCTCGACCTGCTGGCGGTGCGCGGCTTCGAGGTCATCTCCTCCCTTGGGACAAGCGGCGGTCGGGACGCGATTGACGCCGCTGGCGGATCCGCAGGATCGCCGTCCCCTTGTGGGACCGACGCCGCCACCTGGCGCAACATCCAGGAGGCGCGCACCAAGGGCTGCTTCCAGCTGGAGAGCCCGCTGGCCCGCGAGAACCTGCGCCGCGGCCGGCCGTCGACGCTGGAGGAGCTGGCCATCGCCGTGGCCATCATCCGCCCCGGGCCGGCCAAGTCGGGGATGAAGGCGGCGTACCTGGAAAAGCGCCCCCCCGTCCATCCGCTGCTGGGGCGGCTTTTCCCGGGCAGCCGCGGCGCCCTGATCTTCGAGGAGCAGATCTCGGTGCTGCTGCACCACGTCTGCGGCTGGGACCTGGAGCAGGCCGAGCAGGCGCGCCGCCAGCTGAAGAAGCGCCGCGGCGAGACGCTGCGCGGCGACTTTTTCGCCTGCGGCGCGGCCAACGGCTGGAGCGCCGCCGAGTTGGAGCTGTTCTGGAAGCTGGCCGTGGATTTCTCGCTCTACGCCTTCTGCCAGGCCCACAGCCAGGCCTACGCCCACGCCGCCTTCCTCTCGGCCTGGCTCAAGACGCACCGGCCGCTGGAGTTCTTCTGCCGCCTGCTGAACGCCGGCGGCGGCTACTACCCGCTGCCCGACTACATCGAGGAGGCCAAGGAGTGGGGGCTGGCCGTCCTGCCTCCCGACGTCAACCGCAGCGGCCCGGTCTTCACGGCCGAGGCGGGGGCGGTCCGCTGCGGCCTGACGGCGGTCAAGGGGATCGGCGCGGCGCTGGCCGCGCGCCTGGTCGAGAACCGCGGGCCGGGCTACGCCTCGCTGGAGGATCTGTTGCTGCGCACCCGCCTCAGCGAGCGCGACCTGGCGGCGCTGCTGGCCGTCTCGGCCCTGCGCGGCCTGGGCCGCGACGGCTTCGGGGCGGAGGAGAAGCGCAGGAACTGGCGGAAATACCTGGGCTTTTTGCCCAGCGAAGCGCAGTGACAAGTGACGAGTGACGAGGAGCGGCCATGGTAAAAAGAAATTCCAAACCTCAAGCACCAAATCACAGACAAGCGTCAAATTCCAATTGCCAAATGACCCAAACCAAGGCATTCCGAAAGGCAAAAGGAAGAAGGTAAAAGGTAAAAGTGAGGAAAACGGGCATTTGTTCCGCCTTGCTGTTCTGATCACCAATCATGGATTGCCAATCACCGGGACATGCTCGCTCTTGTTTTTTTCTCATCACGCTTGCTCACGACCATCACTGCCACCCATAGTTCGTTGCGCTTGCTGCTGACCCTGACGCTCCAATTTGCCTCTTTTCCGGCCTTACGCCGTACGCCGTATGCCGTACGCCGAGTGGTCTTACGAGTGAATGATTGACTTTCGCCGGCGGCGCACACTATAATGTCGCCACGAAAAGCGGAGGTGGCGCCGGTGATACCCTTCACGCATGTCGACGGCGAGGATTGCGGAAAGGTCGTGTTCTACGGGCTGAGCACCTGCGCCTGGTGCCGCAGGACGAGGCAGCTGCTGGACAAGCTGGGCGTGGCCTACGACTACGTCTACGTCGACCTGCTCGAAGGCGGCAGTCAGGAGCAGGCCATGGAGCAGGTGCGGCGCTGGAACCCCAACGAGTCGTTCCCCACCCTGGTTTTCAACGACTCCGCCTGCGTCCTGGGCTTCGACGAGGCGAAGATCCGCCAGGCGCTGGGAAAATGAGCGCCGCGACCGGGATCTCCGACGCCGCCGTCGACGCCCTGCTGGACAGGCTGGCGCGCGAGGCCGAGGGCGCGGGCTACCACCTCAACCCCGACCGCGAGTTCACCCGCGAGCTGGTGCGCAGCCTGCTGGTCAACGAGCAGCGCTACGGCTACTGGGCCTGCCCCTGCCGCCTGGCCGCCGGCGACAAGGCCGAGGACCTGGACGTCATCTGCCCCTGCGACTACCGCGACGCCGACCTGAACGAGTTCGGCGCCTGCTACTGCGCCCTCTACGTTTCGCAGGAGGTCCTGGAGGGGAAAAAGCAAGTCGCCTCCATCCCCGAGCGCCGGCCGCCGGCAAGCGAGCGCCGCGCCGCCAAGGCCGACGCGGTCGCCCACGCCGTCGCCGGCAGGCTGGCGCAGCCGGTCTGGCGCTGCAAGGTCTGCGGCTACCTGTGCGCCCGCCAGGAGCCGCCGGGCGTATGCCCCATCTGCAAAGCGAAGAAAGACAGGTTCGAACGATTTATATAAAACTCGGCGCAGGGCGTAAGGTGTAAGGCGCAAGGCAAGAGAAAAATATCCTTGTTTGCTGCAGACGTCAAGAGTAGGCAATCATAAAAGCGGATTTCCGATTCACAAACGCCATGTAGCAAATGATCCAAATGAGGAGAACAAACTGCAATAGGCTTTTGTTTGGGTCACAACGTCCCCGCCAGGGGATTGAAATTTGGAACCAGGAATTAGTTTGAAATTTGGTGCTAGGAGCTTGGTGCTTTTCTTACCTTACGCCTCACGCCCTGCGCCGTACGCCAAGTTCCTATAGTTCCTTACCAAGGGCGAAAATCCCTGGCCAAATCGGGCAGCTGCGGCTTCCAGCTGCGGTGGTGGAACTCGGCGGTGCGCGCGTCGAAGACGTAATCCTCCTGCCAGCGCTCGTAGTTGTCCAGCACCTCGTGGACGGCGGCGGCGATGGCCTCCACCTCCTCCTCGGTCAGCACCGGGTGCAGCGAGATGCGCACCCAGCCCGGCTTCTCCGAGAGGTCGCCGTGGTCGATCCTCTCGGTGATGTGCCGCGACTGCTCGCGCTTGACGCGGAGCAGGATGTGGCCGTAGGTGCCGGCGCAGGAGCAGCCGCCGCGGGTCTGGACCCCGAAGCGGTCGTTGAGCAGGCGCACGATCAGGTTGTGGTGCCGGTGCAGGGAGTAGAAGGAGACGATGCCCAGGCGGTTCATTTGCCCGGGCTCGAGGACCTGCACCCCGGGGTGCCCGGCCAGGCGCCTGAGCAGCAGCTCCTTCAGCTTCTCCTCGCGCTCCAGTATGGCCGCCACGCCCATGTTGTCCTTCAGCTGGATGGCCAGGGCGGCGCGGATCGCCTGCAGGAAGCCGGGGGTGCCGCCGTCCTCGCGCACCTCGATGTCGTCGTAATAGCGCTGCTCGCCCCAGGGGTTGGTCCACAGGACGGTGCCGCCGCCCGGGTGGTCGGGGACGCGGTTGCGGTACAGCTCCTTGCTCAGCAGCATGACCCCCGAGGCCCCGGGCCCGCCCAGGAACTTGTGCGGCGAGAAGAAGACGGCGTCCAGGCGCTGGGCCGGGTCGGGGGGATGCATGTCGATGGCCACGTAGGGGGCCGAGGCGGCGAAGTCGACGAAGCAATAGCCGCCGTGGCGGTGCATGAGGGCCGACATCTCGCGGTAGGGGGTGACGATGCCGGTGACGTTGGAGCAGGCCGTGAAGGAGCCGATCTTCAGGTCGCGGTCGGCGTGCTTCTTCAGGATGCGCTCCAGGTGGTCCAGGTCGGGAAGGCCGTCGGCCCTGCGGCGGACGATCTCGACATGGCAGTAGCACTCGTTCCAGGTCGTGTGGTTGGAGTGGTGCTCCATGTGGCTGATGACCACCAAGGGCTTGCGCCGGCTGCGGCCGGGGAGCTTGCCGCAGTATTGCTCGGGGATACGCAGCCCCAGCAGGCGCTGCAGCTTGTTGATGACCGCGGTCATGCCGAAGCCGGAGAAGAAGAGGGCGTCCCCGTCGTTGGCGTGCACGTGGCGCTTGATGACCTGCTGCGCCTGGTGGTAGGCGGCGGTCGTGCGCGTCCCGGTCACGGTGGTCTCGGTGTGGGTGTTGCCCACGAAGGGCCCGATGCGCTCGGCCATGTACTCCTCGATGGGGCGGTAAAGCCGGCCGCTGGCCGTCCAGTCGGCGTAGAGGACGCGCTTTTCGCCGTACGGCGTGGCGAACGGCTGGTCGATGCCGATCACCTGGCTGCGATAGGGGCTGAAATCCTTCACGGGCACCTCTCAGTCCGATTGGTTCCGTATTGTAGGCGATTGGCCGCCGGCCGTCAAGGGCGAACCCCGGACTTGCCCGGGCGGGCGCCCCGGCGCTATAATCGCCCAGGGTGCGAGAATCGATCCCATGATGCTGCGAACCGAATTCCTGGCCGTGGCCGCCGCCGTCATGCTGGCTTTCATGATGCGCCTGGCCCGCTGGCTGGACCGGCGCGAGGAAAAAAAGCGCAGGGAAAGCCTGGCCCTTTCCCGTAGGATGGTCCGCGCCGCCGCCGGGGAGGATCACAACCCGGGCGGGCCGCTGACCGAGGGGCAGGCAACGAGGATGTTCGAGGACGCCCTGCAGGCCGCCATCCGCCAGAAGGCCGACGAAATCCTCATCGACAGCCTCGCCGGCAGGCCGCAGGTCAGGCTGCGGGTGGAAGGCGCCTACCAGGAGCTCATGGGCCTGAGCGACGGGGTGTCGTTCGCCAGGCTGGCCGCCGTTGCCCGCGCCGCCGCCGGGCTGGGGCCGCTGCCCGTTCCGGCGACGGTCGAAAGGGGCTCGTTTTCGCGTCTCTACCGCAAACCCCATCTCAGGACCTGGGAATGGCGGCATGATGAGGACGGCGGGAACGTGTTCTCCTATTATGAGCGATCGCGCCGGGGCCGCGCCATGCGCTTCGGCCTGGAATCCTATCCGGCGCCCGGCGGCGGGGCGCTGCGCATCACCCTGAGGCCTGAGGTCGCTCCCGAGGGCACCCGTTTCGACCTGGGCTTTTGCAGGGAGGCCGAGCAGAAATTCATCCGCGCCGCCCGCTCGCGCTCGGGGATCGTGCTGCTGACCGGACCCTGCAACTCGGGCAAGTCGACCGCCACCTACCATCTCCTTTCCCTCCTGCGCGACGAGGGGCGCAAGATCATCACCGTGGAGTGGCCGGCGGAATGGAGGCTGAGGGGGGTGGAGCAGCACGACCTCGGCGACGGCCCCGGAGCCTACGACCGGGTCGGTTCCTGCCTGCGGGAGGCTGTCGGCGACCGGCCCGACGTGCTGCTGCTGCAGAACATCGACTGGGTCTATGACCGGGACGCGCAGGCCGCGATCGACTTCGCCGCTGCCGGCGGCCTGCTGGTGACGGCCGTCCATTCCCCGGGCTGCGTCGCGGGGCTGCGCAACCTGTTCCGGCGCCACTTTCTCGGCCAGAGGAAGGACCTCGCCCAACTGCTGCGGGTCGTGGTCTCGCCGCGGCGGCTGTTCATGGTCTGCTCGCACTGCGCCGAGGAGTACCCCGTGCCTGCGAAGGTGCTCGTTGAATCGGGCATGAGCGACCCGCCGACCGGCGCGAATGGAAAAGTGGCGACCTGGCGCGGGTGCGGCTGCCAGTTGTGCGCGTATTCGGGCGGACTGGGCTCGACCGCCGTCTACGAGGTTCTGGACCTGCAGGGGGAGATGAGGCGCTTCCTCGACAACGCCAACGAATGGGATTGGGGCCAGCTGGAGTACCTGGAACGGCAGGCCTGGCAGCGGGGCATGCGCACGCAGCGCGAACTGGCGCTGGAGCGGGTCGTGGCCGGCGACATCGACCTGAAGCAGGCGCTGCTGAATACGGTCAAGCCCGGGTGGCTGGTGAAGGCCCAGGCAGCCAGGAAGAAAGAAAATGGGTAGAGGGTGCTAATTTTGGCAAACCAAAGCACCACATTCCAATCCCCTTGGCGAAGACGTTGTGACCAAAACAAAGCAAAGACGTGATCGTGGTAGTGGCGAGCAAGTGTCTTTGCCTTCACTGAAACCTTTTACCTTTCAAGGGCCCTGTTTGAAGTCATTTGGACATTAACATTTGGTGCTTGAAATATGGGATTGTAACCCCACTAATGCCTTCTCTTGCCGTCTGCCGTCTACCGTACACCGAGCTGCGAAAGCCCTGAGGGCGTCCTGGGCGTGGTCAGCAGCTCGTAAAACGCCTGCCATTTGCGCTCCTGGGAGCCACCCGGTCCGGAGGCCTTTTCCACCCAGGCGCGGACGATCTCTTCGCCCAGGGTGTAGTTGATGATGTAGCTGCGGTAGGCGGCGATGAACTGCAGCGATTTTTCCGACTGCTCGGGCGTCTCCAGGCCGTAACGCTCCAGCCAGCGCCTCGCCTCCTCGCGGCTCATCCTGCCGTCCAGGAACTCGCGGGCCGCGTGGATGCCGGTGCGCTCGAGCCTGTGGGTCAGCTCCCGCACCCGCGCCAGGCGCCCGGCCTTGTCCGGGTCGAGGCCGGCCAGGGGATAGAGGACCTTTTTTTCGAACTCCAGGCGCTCGTCGCCGGGAAAGAGCAGCTCGATGCCGTAATTGGCCGTCCCCTCGGCGATCAGCGACAAGGGGCTGAAGAGCGGATAGACCGAGAACTCGATCCAGCCCCGCCCCTTGGCCAGCTTCTCCTCCAGCAGCGAGTTGAACGCATGATGCCCCGGGTAGCCCTCGTGGGCGGCCCAGGTTACGGCCTGGCCGACGTGCATCGGCAGGTCGGTGTTGATCTCGATCAGGCTGAAGGCGTTCCCCTTGTACCAGTTGTAGGCTCCCCAGGGCTTGTCTTTCACGTAGGAAGCCGAGAAGCTCTCGCCTACGGGCAGGGCGATGCGCGCCAGGGTGCGGCGCCGGCATTCGGCGATGGCGGCCTCGAAGACCGCCGCCACCCTGCCGGCGGGGACGTCGAACTCCTTGCGGAAAGCGGCGAGCCTCTCGGTCAGGCTGCCGTCGCCGGGCAGGAGCGTTTCCATTTCGGCCAGCGCCTTCTCGTATTCGGCCTGGGGGCGCGCCGGCGCCACGGCGTCGTAGAAGAGGCGCGTCTCCTCGTCGAAGGAGAACTTCCTGCCGGAGAGGACGTCGACCTGGGCGCGGACGGCGATGAGCTGCTTTTTCAGGAACTCGGCGCGGAGCCTCTCCATGGCATCGAGCGGCCCGCCCATGGCGGCGTCCAGGCGGCGCAGCAGGGCGTCGGCCTTTTTCTTGAGCGCCGCCTCCGGGAAACCGCGGCGCAGGACCGAGTCGTCGTGGGCCACGACCCATTCCCTGGGCCCGTAATAGGCGTCGATGTAGCCCGGGGAATAGGCCCCGACCTCCAGCGCCAGCCTGACGTAGCCTTCGCCGACCGGATCGAGCGCCCGCCCGGGATCCTCAGCCGCGAGCAGCAAAGTAACGAACGCGGCGAGAGCCGCCGGAAGAAGAAAGGATCGTTTCATGATTCACCTGTTTCATGTTGAGATACCGCCATTCTATTCCATCCCTCCCAAAAGAACAAACGATTCCGTTGTACCTTTACGGGGACCGGGGGTGCGACCCATTCGTGATCTGCCGATTGTTATCAAAATCCGTAGGGGCGTATTATTATACGCCCCCCCCTGATCGTGCCGATCCGCCAACGGCAGGGCGAATGATTGTTCGCCCCTACAGATGCTCCCTCCTATTGCATCTGTTCTCCTTGATTTGACTCTTGAGGTTCCCTTTGTTACTATTCCTCCCGGCCGGAGGGATGGCAGAGCGGGCGTCACGCCCTGGTTTCTGCCGATCTCCTCGATCGCAGAAACCAATTGGCGTGACGCTGCCAACGCCAGATGTTTTTGGCGGTATTCCTGCAATCGCCAAAAACATGGTGTTGGGATCGAATGCGGCGGCCGGCCTCACTACGATTTCAACTAGGTCACTTTCATGTTGAAATCGTCTAGTGAGGCACGTCCCCGAATGGGGATCTTGAAAACCGTTGCCCCTTCCCTTTAGTTTCATCTTGCGCGATCACATATTAAGGGGAAGGGACGCGTCCCTTTGCGGGGACCAGGGGTTCGATTACAAATTTGCGATCTGCAAATTTGAACTACGAGCTTTGCGAGTAGCCCGAAGGGCGCGCGGCAGCAGCCCCGCATTCATTCGCGAACTGCGAATCGGGACCGCGAGCCCTGCGAGCGGCCCCGCAGGGGTGCGTGACAGCAGTCACGCATCCCATCCCGTTTCCTTTTATTCACTTTTAGCGATCTCGCATCCAGGAAACGGGACAGGTCCCACTCCCTCCTATCGCCTTGAATCTTAAATTGACACTCTCAGAACCCTTTGTTACAATCCCCCCTGGCCGGAGGGATGGCAGAGCGGTCGAATGCGGCGGTCTTGAAAACCGTTGTCCCTTTACGGGGACCGTGGGTTCGAATCCTACTCCCTCCGTTGCCTTTTATGTTCGCAACGGAGGGAGTAGGATCTGTTGCGAGCATAGCGAGCAACTCATCCCTTTCCCTCCGCCATTTCCATCCCCTAATCCTCAATACTGACGGGGGTTTCAACGTGCGACCTAATCGTCCGCTTTCCCCTTTCCTGCCCATCCCCCCAAAAAATACCGTTGTCCTTGTGCGGGTTTTGTACAGGTAGGAGTTTTTAGATTATCCGGGGACCCAGGCTGGATCTAGCGTTCCAGCCTGGGTTCTGTGCCGGTTTTTGTGCGGGTAAATCCCCTCAGCTATTTTTTATAAATTTGATGTAGGGTTTTGTCTTTTCTGTTAAAATAGTGAAACTATGAGTAAAGAATCTAATGATCAGCTTTTTAGAAAAAGAGAAAAAATCGAATATGGTATTTTTGGATTAATCGCATTCACACTTTCGTTGAGCATTCAGTTCAGCCCAAAGATGGGTAATGATTATATTTCAATTCTTTTTTTATCTTGGTCGTTTTATTTTATTTCTTTTACAATAAGTGGTCTAAGATTGGTTCTCGATTTAGAATATGAAATATTAAAATTTCAGAATCACTTAACATTCAATTTAAAACGGTCGATTGAAAAAGAAATCAGGGAGAATAATAAGATCTGCGATGAAAATCGAGAAGCATTCAATCGAATAGAAAAGGAAAGTTTGAAAGAGATTGATGAGGAGTATTATAAAAAAGGAAGAACCATTGAAAAATTGAGAAAGTTTCTTTATGACAATAGATTTTTACATGTTCTTTTTTATTATTTTGGTGTTCTTTTGAATATTTTATTTGCAGCCTTGATAATTTCCGAGAAATGATTGTTCTTCAACTAGTATTCTTAATTATTCTGATATAAATATGTAATAGAAGCTATTCTGGCTTCTTCAATCCTTTTTCAAATAAACCAAATCGGGAGAGGTCCTTCCTAAAGACGACCAAATCCATAGGAGGAAAAACATGGAAAAAATGATCCAAGAACTCTGCCTTTTACTGATGTTCCTGACGGGCTGGGAAGAGGAGTCCCGGCAGAAGCCTGGCGAGAAAATTTTCCGGGCCTGGAAGGGATATTTATTCGAGACCCTGAACAAGCTCGCTGACGAAAAGCTCATCGTCCAGTTCGCCAACACCAAGTCTGTGACCCTGACCGAGGCCGGCAAACAGCGGGCCCGGCAGCTGAAGGAGCAGATCTTCAGCGAGAAAGGAGCGAGCCATGGCAAATGGTAACGGCAAGACCATCCTGACCAACTCAGCTATCACGTCTTTCAAGGCCTGCCCCCGCAAGTACTACTGGCGCTACATCCGTGAGATCGAGGCCCTGGAGCGACCGGAGGCGCTGCTTCTAGGCACAGCCATCCACGGCTTCCTGGAGTCCCATTACCGCCAGCTCCCGTACGATCCCCCTACCGACCTGGTGCCGAAGAGCCAGGCCATACTGAAGGGTGTCAGGGAGTATTATCCGATTCTTTACATGGACGACTTCGACCTATTCGAGCCGATGGCGGTGGAACGGGTCATCTCGGGTGAGATCCTCAACCCCGAGACCGGCAGGCCTGCCAGGGAGTACGCTTACGGAGGCAAGGTAGATGGCCTTGTCATTCTGAAAAAGGATGTGGAGGGCTTCAAGGCGGGCGATCTGCTTCTGCTGGAACACAAGACCGCGTCCAAGGTCGACGAAGCCTACTTTGAGCGCCTGCAGCTGGACAGTCAATTGCTGCTCTACTCACTATACCTTTCCAGGGAGCTGGGCGCCCCTATCGCCGGCACCTTGTTCAACGTAATCCAGAAGCCTAGCCTGAGGCAGAAGAAGAACGAGAGTGAGGCCGAGTATTATCAGCGGCTACGTCTGGAAATGAACTGGCCGGAGCTCTACCATCGCCGCTATCTGCGGTTCCCCGAGATGCGCCTGCAGGAGATCCAGAGGGAGCTCTGGAATGCCAAGAACGTCATCGCCAAGGCCAGGCAGGAGGGCGTGTTCAACATGAACAGCAGCGCTTGCTTCGACTACCACCGCAAGTGCGACTACTGGGCCCTTTGTTCCAGCGAGGATCCCGAAACGATCCTGGAAGGGGGGCAATTTCAGCACCAGGAAGCCCATGTGGAGCTAATCGGTGCTGCCGAAGGTAATCTGGCCGCATCGGCTGGAGAACCCTTTTAGGAGGCAAATATGCAAGAAAAAAATAAGCCCTACGTCATCATGCTCTACGGTCAGTCCAAGTGTGGCCTCAGCTCCATCGCCGCCCAGTTCCCAGCGCCCCTCTTCCTGAACATCAATGACACCCTCAATCGGTTGAACGTCAAGGCGTTAAAGATCAACACCTGGGAGGAGTTCCTGGACCGGGCCCTGGAGATCAGCAAGGGCAAGCACGGGCAGCAGACCCTCATTGTCAGCCACATCGATGGGCTCTGGGATTTGGCCCAGGAGTTCGTGGTGGAGGCGTTCAACAAGCAAAACGGCGCTAACGTAAAGGCCCTGGCCGATGCCTCTTATTCACTGTGGAAAGAGGCCCTAAAGCTGTTCGATGCCAAGTTAGAAAAACTGACCACCTTAGGGAACGTGGTCCTGCTAGCCCATGAGATCACGGAGAACAGGAACTACAACGGCATCGAGCGGTCGATGGTGCAGGCTAACTTGGAGCGTCAGATAGGGGCCAGAGTTGCCAACCTGGCAGACGCCATCGGGCGGGTACTGCTAACCGAGTCGGGGGCACGGCTGGTAACCTTCCAGCCGGCGCCTCACCAGATCACGGGGTCCCGGCTTCACGAGCTGCTGCAGAAGCAGTTTGTGGTGGAGGTAGGCTTAAGGCCCGCCTTCATCGATGAGCTGGTGTCCATCCAGCAGGCGAAGAAGATCGCTTAACCGATATAGCGCTACTCCCGCACGGGAGGTGCGTCATGAACAAATTCTTGAAAGTCCTCTGGATGATCCTTCTGATCGTGCTCGAATCGCTCGGTCGGCGAGATCGTCCAGGGTGACACGCTTCGTGGGGGCAGGACCGGTAGCCGGCTGCCTCTTTTTATTGAAGTTACAATGCTGCCATTGTGATAATATTCGAAATCAATGAAGTAATAAGCCCAGGGAGCCAGGTATTCGATAAAGATCCAAGCAGTTTTTGGAGAGCCGATTTATCGGGCGTCTGCTTTTCCAGCTCTGCCACCATTTTAGTCAGCGTAATTAATTGAGCTTGCATCTCATCATTGACAGCGGTCTCTGCTGCTTTTTGCGCTATACGAATTAATGTATTGCCCATAGATGCCACAGCATAAATGCCTGGCCCCCCAGAGCCACCCTGTGCAATTGTCCCGATTGCGCCTGGAGCGCTAGCTGTTGATTGATACGCTGCTGAGCTCACATTCACTGTGAATTGAAACTGATTGGGATTGTTTTTTAAGGAATCGCGTATTGCAGAAATAAGGATCGCTGCTTCTGATGCCTTCATTAGTCCCTCCTTCTAGCGGGACATTTTTTTAGCCGTAATATCCGTTTTAGTTGGAAGTTGAAGCTCTATGCCCCGCATCAATTTAATAATATTCCTTTGACGATTTCTTTACCAGAGAATAATTCAGAGGGATACAGGGGACGGTGCTTGACTATATTACTTTGGCGATGTAAGTTGAATTCATGCGAAGGGAGAGCTTGACCAATCCGGGTGCGTTCCATCACGTTATGAACCGGGGAATAAACGGCGAATTCATTTTTCCCAGAGATAACGACAAAGAGATATTCCTGGAATTCCCCCACAAGAGAGCATCCATTGTAGGTGCGCGGATAATCGGTTATTGTCTGATGAACAATCATTACCATCTGCTGCCGGAAAATATTTCCGGCCGCATGAGCGGCCTGTTGAAGCAGGTAAATGGCGCTTATGGCATTTATTACCGGCGCCATCATGGCGGCAAGGGGTACGTCTTCCAGAGCCGCTTTAAATCGACGCTGATTCAGGACGATTCCCATCTGCGCCTGGCCATTCTTTGTTTGCTGCAAAAATCCCGTGCGCGCCGGTCTCGTATCGATAATCGATGAATACCCTTGGTCCAGCGCTAACGAATACCTGGGGAAAACCAAGCGCCTGATCGCGGGCGTTCGGTTCGTGCATGAGCTATGGGGCGGGAAAAAGGCATTATTAAGAGAAATGAAAGGAGCGCAAATTGCAGAGCTATCACTAGTAAAAAGCGATCATGGCGATATTTTGGGTGAAAGCGAATTCCAGCATCAAGCGCTGGAGAAGCATGACCGGCGGGTTGCTGAAAAATCCATAGAAAAAAGGCGCAAAGAAGACAGCTATTTCGAACCGATGGGGAAGGTCTATTGGGATTTGGAAAGAACAAATGGAGTGAAGTTCCAGCAACTGGATTATGGGACACTGCAAGGCAAGCGCTTGCGGGGGGGGACTTTTTTGATTCGGCTTAAGGAGTTGTCTGGGCTCACCTACAGGGAGATCGCGCAATTGCCCGAATTTGCAGCTATCAGGCAAAATTCGCCGGGGAACTGTATACGGATGCCACAAAACGGCTTTGGGCAAAATGACGGCTAAAGTAACAAAGTCAAGCACCGTCCCTATTTCTTTGGAATTGTTAAAAGATACCATTCATGGTATATTTCAGGCAACGGAGGTTGGCATGATCAACAAAAAATTGGAAGCGGCCTTGAACAAGCAGATCAACGAGGAGATGTTCTCGGCCTACCTGTACCTGTCCATGGCGGCTTATTTTCAGCAGCTGAACCTGGGCGGCTTCGCCTCCTGGATGAAGGCCCAGGCCCAGGAGGAGATGTCCCATGCCATGAAATTCTTCCATTTCCTGGAGGAAATGGAGGGGCAGGTTGCGCTGAAGGCGATCCAGGAGCCGGAAAGCAAATGGGCGTCCCCGCTGGCCGCGTTCACGGCCGCCCTGGAGCACGAGCGCCACATCACCGCTTGCATCAACGATCTCTACCGCCTGGCCCTGGCCGAGAACGCCTACCCCATGCAGATCATGCTGCAGTGGTTCATCAAGGAGCAGGTCGAGGAGGAGGCCACCGCCGCCCGGATCGTCCATGAGCTGACCCAGGTCCAGGACAGCCCGCAGGGCCTGTGGATGATCAACCGCGAGCTGGGAGCGCGGAAAGCAACCTGACCCCTTCCCTGGCCGGGCGGTTGGCCCGGCGCTTGCCCCCTGTTGGGGTCGAGAGGACCGGACACGAAAAGAAAGGCCGGCCCGCGGGCCGGCCGTCGAGGAGCCTTTCCGCTTCGGCGCTTCAGGGAATGACCAGATCCTGGCCCGGGAAGATCTTGTCGGGGTCCTTCAGCTTGTCCTGGTTGGCCTTGAAGATCTTCATGTACTCGTTGGCCTTGCCGTAATACTGCAGGGCGATCTTGGACAGGGTGTCGCCTGCGACGACCTTGTGGATGCGGATGGTGGGGGTGTTCTGCGGCTTGGGCGCCGGCTCCTCGCTCAGGTAGGCGATCTCGGCCGCCAGGTCGAGGGCATAATCCGAGTCGACCGCCTTGATGCGGTCCCACACCTTGTACATGTCCCCCTTGGTCCTGGCCTCGGCGCGCAGGACGAGCTTGTCGTTCTGCACGTGCAGGTTCTTCAGCTGCACCTTCAACTCCTTCATCAGGTCCAGCACCGATTGGTACTTGCGCTTCAGCGGCTCGAGTTTTGCGTCGGTCATGTTCTCCTCCTTGCTCCGCTTTTCGAGGAGCCCTCTCCGCGTACAATCGTACAAGGAAACCCTACCGGCAGGCGCCGCAAAAGTCAACTCGACCGCTTGCATAAAAAAATCTTTGTTCTATGATGGGCGCAGGAATCCGAAGTCTGGAGGGAAACATGAGACTGAACGCGCCGACCAAGATCGTATGGATCGCTTCGCTGATCCTGGGCCTGCTGAGCCTGCTGTCCTATTTCCTGGCCATTCCGTTTGTGCGGCCGAACATGTACTGGTTCATGGGCGTCGCCTGGCTGCTGCTGGTCCTGTCGACGTTCCTGAAGAAGTTCTGATGCGCGGATCCCTCGCTCGCGCGCTTCCCGGCGAGGGGAGGGGATCCCGCTTGCGCGTCTGGAAGTAAGCGGCATGCCCGCCAAGGGCATGGGGAGGCAACATGAAGGAGACGATGCTGATGATCCTGCTCACGGCGCTGGCGCTGCCCGTCGCCGCGGCGAACGAGCCGGCCAAGGCCAGGACGGCGCCGGTCGCGCCGGCCCTGCTGGTGATCGACGTCCAGGACGCCTACTTGCCCTACATGGACGAGAAGGACAAGAAGATGGCCATGGACGGGATCAATTATTACATCCAGCTTTTCCGCGCCAACGGCTTTCCGGTGATCCGCGTCTACCACACCGATCCCGACCGGGGCTGGCCCAAGCCGGGCAGCGAGGAGTTCCAGTTCCCCAAGACGGTGGCCGTGCGGGACGACGACCCGATGGTGGTCAAGAACTACGGCAACGCCTTCAAGAAGACCGGCCTGGACAAGCTGCTGAAGGAAACTGGCCGCAACACGCTGTTTTTATGCGGCCTCAGCGCCGTGGGCTGCGTGCTGGCGACCTACCACGGAGCGCTGGACCGCGACTATGAGGTCTTTTTGTGCCGCGAGGCGCTGATCAGCCACGACGCCGCCCTGACCAAGGCGGTGCAGGAGTTCTGCCGGGCCATCGATTACTCGGCGTTGAAACTGTTGCTTTCGGGCGTCAGCCGCTGAGAAACGCCCTCCGCGGCGCGATGCCGGCGCGGATCAGCGGATCGGCTTGTCCTGCGCGCCTTCGCCGCGGGCATGGATCTCCTTCCACAGCCCGGCGCGGCGGATGCCCAGCTTCTCGGGATCGAAGCGCAGCGGCCGGCCCGTTTTGCGCTGCTCCTCGTAATCGCGCAGCGTGGCCAGGCCCGCCCCCGAGAGCAGCAGGATGGCGATGACGTTCAGCCAGGCCATCAGGCCGACGCCGATGTCGCCCATGCCCCAGGCCAGGGTGGAGGTGCGCACGGCGCCGTAATAGGCCATGAGCAGCAGGAAGATGCGCGACAGGGTGATCGCCGGCGCGCTTTTCCTCTTGAACAGGTAGGCCACGTTCGATTCGGTGTAATAGGCGTAGGCCATCAGGGTGGTGAAGGCGAAGAGGAAGAGGGCGACGGCCACGAACTCGCCGCCGAAGCCCTTGAAGATCGTGTCGATGGCGCTCTGGGTCCAGGCCGGCCCGGCCTCGACGCCGGGCAGGTTCTGCGCCAGAAAGCCGCCGCGGCCGTCGCCGGTGTTGTACATGCCGGTGATCAGGATCATGAAGCCGGTGGCCGTGCAGACCAGCAGGGTGTCGACGTAGACCGAGAAGGCCTGCACCAGCCCCTGCTGCGCCGGGTGCGCCACCTCGGCGGCGGCGGCGGCCTGCGGCCCGGTCCCCTGGCCGGCCTCGTTGGAGTAGATGCCGCGCTTGACCCCCCAGGCGATCGCCGAACCGACGATGCCGCCGAAGATCGCGTTCCTGCCCAGCGCCGACGAGATGATCAGCGCGAACAGGGCCGGGATGCGCTGGTAGTCGATGGCGACGATCACCAGCGCCATCACGATGTAGCCCAGGGCCATGAACGGCACCAGCAGCTCGGCCGCCTTGCCGATGCGCTTGACTCCGCCGAAGATGATCAGCCCCAGCAGCACGACGATGATGGCTCCGGAGATCGGAGGCGTGAGGGCGGGAATGGCCCCCTGGAAGGCCGCGGCGATGCTGTTGGACTGCACGCCGGGCAACAGGATGCCGCAGGAGACCACCGTGACCACGGCGAAGGCGGTCGAGTACCATTTCTGGCCCAGCCCCTTGTCGATGTAATAGGAAGGGCCGCCGCGGTAGACGCCGCCGATCCTCTCCTTCCACACCTGGCCCAGCGCCGCCTCGATGTAGGCCGAGCCGGCGCCCAGGAAGGCGATCATCCACATCCAGAACAGCGCCCCCGGGCCGCCGGCGCCGATGGCCGTGGCCACGCCGGCGATGTTGCCCGTGCCCACGCGGCCGCCCAGGGCCATGGCGAAGCCCTGGAACGACGACACGCCCGACTGGGAGGACTTGCCCTGCCACAGCTGGCCGACCATGTCCTTGATCAGGCGCACCTGCAGGAAGCGGGTGCGGATGGAGAAGTAGATCCCGGCTCCCAGGCAGAGCAGCACCAGCGGCGTGCTCCACACGTAACGGTTCACCAGGTCGACCAGGTGCTGCAAGCTCATCGTAGCGCTCCTTTATAAATGATAGGAGAATGATCCGGGAAGAGTGAAAAGCGAAGAGCGCAACGCGGTTCACGCGCCATGGCGGCACGCTTCATTGCTTTTGCCCTTCATGGTTTGCTTTCCACCTTGTGTCAATGCGCAGGCGGATGGGCTCCACGTCCAAGGAAACGTAGAGGACCGAGTAGGTGTCGATGTCGCGGATGCTGGCGTACAGGCCGCTGAAGCGCTCCGTCTTGCGCAGGGTCCAGCGGCTGCCGCTGCCGCGCCCCTGGTCGTCCAGGGTGAAGGCGATCCCGGAGGCGGCTCCCAGGCGGTTTTCGGCCAAGCCGTCGATCATCATGTTGCGCAGGGCGTCGGGTGCGAACAGGTTGGTCTCCAGGGGGTAGCTCGGATTGGATTCCCTGCCCTTCTCGACCGGCCGGCGCTCGGGCCGCGGCTCCGGCTGGCGCGATTCCAGGTCGAAACGGTCGCCCTCCTCGAGATAATGAAGGAGGATCCCCCGGGCCCGCAGCCCCTCGGCCTTCGACCAGGCGAACGCGCCCGACTCGCGCGCCGCGGCCACGTCGACCACCAGGACGCCCGAGCCGCCTAGCACCTCCAGCGTGCGGCCGCGGATCACGGCGGCCGTGTCCTCGTCGATGCCCAGGCCGATCCGCGAGCCGGGGACGGCATGGAGGGCGACGAGCAGGCGGCCGATGCGGCCGCGTTTGATGAAATGCTGGTCGATCATGCCGCCGGCGAAAAAGCCCAGCCCGGTCGACAAGCTCACCCCCTTGGCCTCGGGGCAGGCGTCGGGCATGAAAGCGGCGCCGTCTTGGAGCGCCTTCATGCTGTGGCCGTCGCAGATCATGGGGTCACACATCATGGCGGCGCCGGCGCTGGTGCCGCCGATCACCCCGCCGTGGGCGTGCACCTCGCGGATCGCGCGCAGCAGCGGCGTGTCCCCGCCGGCGGAGGTCTTCAGCGCCTGATTGTAGCGGATCTGGTCGCCTCCCACGAAGTAGACCGCCGTATAGCCCAGCATGTCCCGGGCCAGCTCCTCGTCGAAGCCGTTGCGCGCCCAGCGCGATTCGTCCACGTCCTGGGTGGTGGGGTCATCGAGAAGGGCCAGCGGGAAGACGCGGATGCGCTCGGGCGCGACGCCGAGGCGGATGAAGTCGGCGGCGTTTTCGCGGCCGCTGACCGCCGGCTCGACGCTCGCCGCCGGGATGATGGCCAGGCGGATGTTCCCGGCGCCGCCGCCGAGCTCGATGAAGCGGCGCAGAACGCGGTCGAGCGCCGAGTCGAGGCCGCCGCCGATGATCACCAGGCTGCCCGCGGCGTCGATGCGGCCGGCTGCGGCCGTCGTTTCGCCGGGCCGGGCGCAGGGCAGGGCCAGGCACAGGGCGAGCAGGATGAGTGCCAGCCAGGCTGTCGTTCGCTTCATGGCAGTTTCCGGGCCCGCGGCCGGCAGTGGCCTCGGCGGGCCTGCATGGATTTGCGAAGTCTCATTCTAATATCCGGCGCCGAAAAGTTCAACCGCGCGTCATATCAGACGGCTGACATAGGCGGTGTAGTCGGGATGGGGGTCGGGCAGGAAAATCCCCAGGTGCTTGTCGCCCTCGGGGTCCAGGTCGTAGACCTCGCTGTTCCAGCGTACGATGCCGCGCATGCTGACCATCTCGTCCCCCAGGGTGAGGAGCAGCCTGATCTCGCGGTCGATGGGGACGACCTGGCTGTCGGCCTGGATGCGCATGCCATGGGGCGAGAGGTTCAGGGCCGTGCCCGGGCAGTAGGTGTCGTTGCAGCCGTACATCAGCTCGATGCGGTGCTGGGTCCGCTTTTCCAGTCGCTTTTCCACGCCAGGGACCTCCGGTGAATCAGGGATGGGAAAGGGGGATTATACAACAAAACGTCCGCGCAAAGAAATGCGACGGAGGCAGGGAAGAAGCGATCCCCAAGTGGTAGTGTTGGAAAAAGCGATCAGCGGACTCTTCAATTGGAAAAAACTCCCTAGCAATTTCTTCAGCGCCTTGACCAACACCAACACTAACACTGAGTTGAGGGCGAAGCCCGCGTTGGTGTATAATCGTCGGCGATGAAACAGGATGCCCAACGCCCGTTTCAGGCTGACCCGTCGGCGCCGGTGGGCTTTTTCGACTCCGGCGTCGGCGGGCTGTCGGTGCTGCTCGCCGCCCGCCTCCTCCTGCCCCGGGAGAACATGGTGTACGTCGCCGACTCGGCCCACTGCCCCTACGGCGGCCGCAGCGCCGATTTCGTGCGCCGCCGCGCCCTGGCCATCACCCGCTTCCTCCTGGCGCGCGGCGCCAAGGCCGTCGTCGTCGCCTGCAACTCGGCCAGCGAAGCGGCGCTGGAGTCCCTGCGCCAGGCCTTCCCCGGCCTGGAGATCATCGGCATCGAGCCGGCGGTCAAGGTGGCCCGGCGCCTGAGCCGCAACCGCAGGATCGGCGTGCTGGGAACGGCGCTGACGCTGGGCGGCCGGCGTTTCTCGCGCCTGCTGGAAAACTTCGCCGCCGGCGTCGAGGTCTACACGCAGCCGGTCGCCGGGCTGGTGGAAAGCATCGAGGCCGGCCGGCTCGAGCACCCGCGCACCCTGGCCCTGCTGCGCCGCAACCTGCAGCCGCTGCTGGCGCGCGGCGTCGACACCGTGGTCCTGGGCTGCACCCACTATCCCCTGGTCAAGGGGCGGATCGCCGCCCTGTGCGGGCCGCATGTCAAGGTCATCGACACCGGCGAGCCGGTCGCCCGCCAGCTGCGCCGGCGCCTGCGGGCGACGGCCGCCCTGCGCCGCGGCCGCGGTCCGGGATGGATCGAGTACTATACCAGCGGCGACCCCGCGGCCGTGGCCGTTGTCGCCCGCGCCGTCATGGGCGATCCGGCCCTGGAATTCCGCCCCCTGGCGCCGTGACCGTCCCCCGCCGGGCGGTTGCTTTTTTCCCCGTCCTGGGCTATAGTGGGCCCTCTCGGGCCTTGTCGGCCCGCGGGACAAAGAGGGACGCCGCATGAGGATATTGCCGGTATCGTCGGGCAAGGGGGGGGTCGGCAAGACGACGTTCGCCCTGAACTTCGCCCTGGCGCTGGCCAGGAGCAAGCGCACCATCCTCCTCGACCTGGACACCGGCACCTCCAGCCTGCGCAATTTCCTCGATGTGCGGATCGAAAAGGACCTGTTCCATTTCCTGAAGCAGGGGCTGCCGCTCAACGCATGCCGCCAGGCGCTGCCCGCGGCCATGGACCCCGAGGGCGCCTTCGCCAACTTCAGCTTCATCGCCTCGCCGCGCGGTTTCGTCCAGGACATCGTCAATTTCGCTCCCGGCGTCAAGGAGAGGCTGATCGCCGGCATCAACAACCTGCAGGCCGACTACCTGGTCATCGACATGAAGGCCGGGCTCGACGGCAACGTCCTGGATTTCCTGCCCCTGTCCAACAGCGGCATCCTGCTGTTCACCCCGCGCCTGAAGGCGGCCACGGCCGCGGCCGCCGAGATGGCCAAGGCCGTCCTGTTCCGCATGCTGGGCATCATGCTCTCCTCGCCGCGGCTCGGCGAACGCAGCGCCCGGGCGCCGGGGCAGGCCCCGGCGCTGCTCACCCGTCTGGGCGCCTTCCTGCAGGGCGGCGGCGGGGAGGGGAACCTCGACGACATCCTCGCCGCCGCCGCCGAGCCGGCGGTTGCCGGCGATCTGCTGCGCGTCCTGCGCTACGCGGTGGAGAATTACCGCATCTATTACGTCCTGAACCAGTTCAACAGCGTGGCCGAGTCGGTGGAGAACGCCATCAAGCCCTTCGTCGAGGAGATCTACCGCAGCGTCTCCTCGCGCATCACCTTCCACAACCTGGGCTGGGTGGTGGAGGACGAACAGGTCCGCCGCTCGGGCGAGAGCGGCGTTCCCTACCTGGTGCGCCGACACTACCAGAAGCGCCAGCCGCCGGCGCCGGCCGCCGACGCCGACGCCCGGCTGCGCCAGCTCTTCGGCATCGGCCCGGCCAGGCCCAAGCCCGAGCAGAAGAAGGACCTGGCCCGCGAGCTGAGCGGGCAGCTCGACCTGCTGCGCAGGATCTACGTGTACAACGCCGGCAAGGACCCGGAGACCAACCTCGATTTCATCGCCGCCCGCGCCCGCGACCTCTCCGACAACTCGGTCCACCAGTTCGGCATGAAGCGCATCTTTTCGGCCCGGGAATTCCTGGAGCGCTTCGAGTCGCGGCTGTCCTAGACCGCCGGGCCGGGATTTTCGGCGTCGAAGACCTGCAGGCGGCTCCCGGAGATCACGAAAATGGTCAGCTCGCCCGCCAGCAGCTTTTTCCTGACATTGCGTTTGAAGCGTACGGCGCGCTCCCAGGTGATGTGCCGGCTTTCGCCCAGGCTCATCCTGTGCTTGTACTTCGGGAAAAAGGCGAAGGTGTAGCGGATGAAGATGCCGGCGGCGTCGCCGGGATCGACGGTGAAGACCCAGAGCGCCGGCGTGCGCACCCGGTCGATGCGGCCGGCGATCATCTGCACGGTTGCCTTGTACTTGCGCCCCTCGTGGATCCAGTCCTGGGCGCGGTGGAACACGCGGCCGCCGTTGACCAGCGCCGCCGCGGCGAGCAGCACGGCCAGGGCGGCCACGGCGCGGCGGGAGCGGGCCAGGCGGACGCGGCTGAAGAAAACGGCCAGCAGCAGGACGTAGAATAGGATGACCACGTAGTACACGCGCAGCGGATAGGGGTAGACCTTCCAGCCGCTGATGTGCTGCGGCGGCAGCGAGTAGGGCAGGGTGGCGGCCAGCAGCATGGCCATGGCCGCCCAGACGGGGAAGCCGCCGCGCCAGGCCAGGAAGGCCAGGAAGGCGAGGCAGAGGAGGCCCAGCGCCAGCCAGGGGTCGAGGAGGGATGCGCCGGCGCCGTCACCGCCCAGCAGGCGCTGCTGCAGGGCGAACAGCGGCCCGTCGTTGAACGGCGTCCACAGGACCGAGGAGAAGACGAACTGCTGGATGTTCTTCAGCATGGAGACGCCGATCTTGAAGGCATAGGCCCCGCCGTGCATGGCCTTGTCGACCACGCGGGGAACGGCGAGCACGTAGGCGGCGCCCACGGACCAGAAGCCGAGCCAGGAGAGGAGCACCCCGCGGTCGGGGAGGCGGAAGCGATCCTGGAGGGTGAAAGCGTACAAGGGGACCAGGGCCACGACCAGGAACACCCCCTCCTTGGCCCCCAGGCCCAGGATGAACAGCAGCAGCGAGGCGGCCAGGTCGCGCAGGCGGCGTTTTTCCAGGAAACGGGAATAGGCGTGCAGGGTGAGCAGGATGAACAGCGCCTCGAGCAGGGTGGTGGTGGCGGCGATCCAGTAAACGGCCTCCGAGTGCGCATAGCTGAGGGCGAAGGCAACGGCCAGCAGCGCAGCCAGCAGGGTCTCGCGGTCGCGCTCCGGGACGCTCGCCCCGGGGTTCCTCAGCCTGAGGAAGCGGCGGGCGAAGGCGAACAGCAGCAGGGAGTTGAGCCAGTGCAGGAGCTGGCTCAGCCAGTGGTAGCCGGCCGGGTTCATGCCCAGCAGCGGGGTCAGGGACTCGAAGTACAGCTTCACCACCGGCCGGAAGAAGGCCCGGTGCTTGCTGGGGTGGAAGCCCCAGTCGGACAGGTCGAGAAGGTCGACGTAGTCGTCGGAGATGAGCGGCACGCGCCAGGCATTCAGGTAGGCCAGGGCGATGGCCAGGAGCAGGAGGAGGGCGACGGCCAGGAACTGCCGCTGCTCACGATCAAAACGGGGTGGGCTGAATTTCCAGGATGTGTCACTCATGGGATTTCCCCGGCAATGACAGGGATTTTTTTCGTTGGGCCCATTATATCCCATGCTTTCAAGGTTGTCAATTTTCTCCAGGGGGCGGAAAAATTGTACCAGGTGTGACTTGACAGGTTATGCATGAATCGGGTATAGTGACAACTCATGATCAAAAATGCTTTCCGGATCCTATTCGGGCTGGCGCTGGCCGCCTCGCTGCTCATGTGCGGCGGCAGGAAGGAAAAAGTCAAGGTGGTGGTGCTGGGCTTCGACGGCGCCAACTGGCCCACGATCGACCCGCTGATCGCCGCAGGCAAACTGCCGTTCCTGAAGAAGCTGAAGCAGGAGAGCGCCTGGGCCGACTTCGTCACCGACAAGCCGACCAAGTCGTCGGTGGTCTGGACCAGCATCGCCACCGGCCGGACCATGGTCAAGCACGGCATCCTCGACTTCACCTACCTGAAGGAGAACAACATCCAGGTGCCGTACTCCAACGCCGAGAAGCGGGTGCCGTCGCTGTGGCAGATGCTCGACCGCTTCGGCCTGCGCAGCGTGGTGGTCAACTGGTTCGTCACCCATCCGCCCGACCGTTTCAACGGCGTCATGGTCTCCGACCGCTTCCGCCAGATCCTGATCAGGAAAGCCGAATTCGCCAACAGCTACCAGGACACCGTCCAGCCCACGATGGATTTCTACCGCCTGAAGCAGGTCGTCGACCGCGACTACGGGCGCACCCGCTCGCGCATCGGCATGCCCGATTTCCCCTCGCGCTTCGAGCAGGTCCATCCCGGCCAGGATTTCCGCCGCCATTTCACCCTGCAGAACTCGCGCACCTTCGTCATGCAGGACGCCCTGGTCGAGAACGTCACCGACCTGCTGTTCCGGAAGGAAAAGGCCGACCTGTACATGACCTATTTCCGCCTGCCCGACATCACCCAGCACTTCGTCCTGCGCCTGCTGCCCGACGAGTTCATCCGCGCGAACTTCCCCCCCGAGGGCTCGCCGTGGAACATGAACCCCGAGACCGAGCGCCGGGTGCTCGAGCGCATCGCCCAGGAACTGGAGCCGGTCTACCGCTACATGGAGGTCCTGCTGCAGAAGTACATGAGCGCCCCCGAGTTCCAGGACGCCTATTTCTTCGTCATGTCGGACCACGGCTTCAGCCTGTACCCCGGCGGCTACAACCATTACGACCTGCCCGAGGAGATGCCGGCGCCCCCGGGCATCCTGCTGGTCAAGGGGCCGCAGGTCAGGCCGGGCAAGGCCGCGGCCTGCATCTACGACATCGCCCCGTCGGTCCTGTACCTCTTCGGCCTGCCGCTGGACCGCGGCATGGACGGCCAGCCGCTGCGCGGCCTGTTCAAGCTGAACCGCAAGGTGAAATACACCGAGTACGTACTCGACCGGGACAAGCGGGGGGTCGCCCGCAAGGACTCCGACCGCGAGACCTTGGAAGAGCTGAAAGCGCTCGGGTACATCAATTGAGTTCCTTTTCCGCCGATCTGTGTTATAATAAAATTTCCCCTATAAAATCTTTGGAGGAAAACCGAGAATGAGAAACGCCATGGCCATTGCTATGCTCCTCTGGGCGGCGTTGCTGCTGACGGGCGCCCAGCCGCTGCCGGCCTGGGAGGCCCCGATCCGGGTCATGCCCAACGACGGCAACCTGTATCAGCGGCCGTCGATCAAGTTCGGCCCGTCGGGACGCGCCTACATCGTGTACGAATCGCGCAACCAGAGCACCGGGCGCAACGACATCTACCTGCGCAGCTATGACGGCAACGCCCTCTCGCCGATCATCAACGTCACCGAGGGCAATCCCTATTCCCGGTCGCCGTATTATCCCGACCTGGCCGTGACCCGGAACGAGGAGATCCACGTCGTCTGGGTCGAGTACCAGCGCGGCCAGTCCTCGGTGGCGCAGTACGTCAAGCACCGCCATTTCAACGGCAAGACCTGGGGCGCCATCGAGTCCCTGGCGACGATCGCCCCCTCCGACTGGTGCGAGGACGTCCGCGTGGCCGCCGACTCCAGCAACAATGTCTTTACCGTGGTCTGGAACGCCTTCAACGGCCGCTGCTCGTTCATCTCCAAGTACGTCGACAAGGCGCCGGTCGTCGACTGGCCGCTCGCGGGACGTTCCAAGCACGCCGACGTCGTCTGCGACGACAACTACGTCCACATCGTCTGGCAGCATCTGCTGCCCATCGACTACGGCATCATGTACGCCAAGCGACCCGTCGCCCATGGCACCGGCTGGCAGCCGCCGGTGAACATGAACGCCTACTACACCCAGCGCCCGCGCCTCGACCTGGACAACGACGGCAATCCGCACGTGGCCTTCTGGGAGGACAAGGGGCAGAACCGCCGCCTCTGGTACCGTCCCTGGAACGGCAACCTGACCAGCCGCGACAAGACCGTGCTGATCTCCACCCCCACCTATGTTTCCTACCACTTCCTTGACTTTTCCCTGAAGAACAACGCCGCTTTCGCCACCTGGCAGTCGGGGAACTATTTCACCGGCGGCGGCGGCGCGGTCCATTACGCCCACAAGGCGACCGGCGCCAAGACCTGGGAGCCGCCGGCCATCCTGCCCGACGGCCATGTCCCCGTGCTGGTCGCCAGCGACCAGACCTGGGACGGCAAGGTCTACGCCGTCGTCTACAGCTCGGGCAACACCGCCATCCTGTTGCACCTGAGCGGCAAGCTGGTCGTCAACAACCTGCCCCAGGCTGTGATCAGCGCCGACAAGGAGGAGATTTTCTGGGGCGAGACCGTCAACTTCAACGGCAGCGGCAGCAGTGACAGCGACGGCTCGATCGTCAAGTACGAGTGGAGCGTCCCCCGCGACAAGGCCGTCTTCGAGGGGGCGACCGGAAGCTACACCTTCCAGGGCAGCTACGGCGACGTCAAGGTGCGCCTGACCGTGACCGATGACCGGGCGGGCCGCGGCAGCGCCGAGAAGACCATCCGCGTCAAGGCCCTCTACACCGCCCCGGCCACCTGGACCTGGGAGAAGATCCAGACCCTGATCTACAGCCGCGAGGGCAACGTCGTGCGCTGGCAGCCCAACGGCAAGAACGAGGCCGCCGGCTACACCATCGTCGCCTACCGCGTCTTCCGCAAGGAGACGGGCGGCGAGTGGCGGCCGCTGGGCGAAGTGTCGGGCGACCGCACCACCTACGCCGACGTCAGCGCCGTGAAGGGCGTGGCATACACCTATGCCGTGGCGGCCGTCGACGACCAGGGGCGCCAGAGTCCCTACGATAATTTCTAGCGCTGCGCCCGCTCCGTCCCGGAGGGCCCCTGCGCCAGGGGACGGGCAGGCATAAGAACAAGGAGCACAGATGAAGAACACAGCACGGTTGATGATAGTTTCCCTGGTCCTGCTGGCCCTGGCGCTGCCGGCCCGCACCGCGGTGGCCGGCCGTGACGCCGAGGCGGCGAAGGTGAAGTGCCCGTCGCGCGTGGCGGTGACGGTCGAGGCCCTGCAGCCCGCGGCGTTCGCGGAAACCGCCCGGCTTGCGGGGACGGCCCGCGCCGAAGTGGTCGTTGTCGCCAGCCCGGTCGCCGGCACGCTGTCGGAGATCCGCGTCAGCGAGGGCAGCCTGGTCGACGCCGGCCAGGAACTGGCGCTGCTGAACGCGGACATGCTGGGCAGCCTCAAGGAATTGGAGGGCGAAGCGGCGCGGCGCAAGAAGATCCTGACCGCCCGCCAGAACTGGAAGGAGAGGAGCGAACGGGCCATTCAGGCCGCCGAGCGCGACTACCAGGCGGCCCTGGCCGAGCTGGAAGAGGCCAAGGCCCTGGCCGGCCGCGCCGTGACCTCGCCCCTGGCCGGCATCGTGAGGCTGAAGAGCGAGGCCGGCGCCGCCGTGGAAGCGGGGGCGCTGCTGTTCGAGATCGTCGACCCCCTGCACCTGAGGGTGGAAGCGGAGACGGCGGACGCAGGGCTGTTCACCGTGGGCGAGACGCTCGAGGCCAGGGCCGAGGGCGTGGAAGGCATTGTCACGGCCGAGGTCGTCGCCTCAGGCGACGGCAAGGTGGCGCTGCGCCTGGACAACGGCGCGCGCAGGCTCGAAGACGGGGCTGCCGTCACCTGCGGCAAGCTGAAGGCCAGCCACGAGCAGGCGCTGCTCGTTCCCCTGGCGGCGGTCCTGCAGGACGGCCTGGGCGATTATGTCTATGTCGCCGAGAAGAAGAACGCGCGCAAGGCCTACGTGACCATCGCCGCCCGCGAGGCGGGGAAGGCCATGATCGGGAAGGGCCTCGACGCCGGCGCCCTGGTCATCGTCTCCGGGTTCGACTGCCTGGCCGACAAGAAGGGCATCCGCGTCGTCAACGCCGCGGCGCAGGCCGTGAAGCAGGCTGAAGCCGACCGCAGGGCGCAGATCGAGAATGAGAAGAAGGCGCAGGCCGAGGCCGTCGCCGCCGGGAAGGCGCGGCTCATGCAGGAGAAGCAGGCCCAGGCCGCCGCGGCCAAGGCCAGGAAGGAAGAGGAACGCAAGGCCAAGGCCGAGGCGGATGCCGCGGCCAAGGCGCAGAAGGAGCAGGAGCGCAAAGCCAGGGCCGAGGCGGCCGCCGCGGCCAAGGCCGAGAAGAAGGCCCAGGCCGCTGCCGCCAAGGCGGGCGGGGATGCCGGCAAGAAGGCGCCGGCCGCGGCCCCCTGCCCCAAGCGGATCGACGTGCAGACCGAACAGGTCGCCGCCGGTCTCTTCCGCGCCTACGGCTATTTCAAGGCGCAGGCCCTTCCCGAGGAGGTCGTGGTCGCCGCTCCGGAGGCGGGGTGGGTCTATTCCCTCTCCGTGAGCGAGGGCGCCCGGGTCGAGACGGGCAGCGAGCTGCTCGTTCTGGTCGTGGGCGGAAGCGAGAAGACCGTTGGGCTGCGCCAGGATGTCGAGCGCAAGGCCAGGGTCCTGGCCGGCCGCCGCGAAGCCAACGCCAGCCAGAGGTCGATCCAGGCCGCCGAGCGCGACCTGCAGCGGGCCAAAGCCCTGCTGGAAACGGACATCGCCCCCTATGCGCGCACGCTGACCGCCCCGCTGGCCGGCGGCGTCAAGGGGCTGCAGGCGGTCGCCGGCGCCGATGTCGGTGCCGGCTCGCCCCTGCTCTCGGTCGTCACCGAGGCCAGCCTCCTGATCACCCTGGAGCTGCCGACGGCCAGGGAGTTGGGCTTTGCGGAAAACCAGGCGCTCGACCTGCAGCCGGTGGGCCAGGAAAAGGCGCTGGCCGCCCAGGTCGTTTCCGTCAATGAGAACGGGGCTGTTTTGCGCCTGGACAACCGCGACGGCAAGGTCCAAGCCGGCGCCCAGGTCATCGTGCGCAAGCTGAGCTCCGAGCATGCCGACGCCGTCACCGCCCCCAGCCAGGCCGTGCTGAACGACAGCATGGGGGATTTCGTGTATCTCGTGGAGAAGAAGAAGGCGCGCAAGGTGTACGTCGGCGTCGGGCCGAGCGAGGCCGGCCGCACCCTGATCGAGAAGGGGCTGGCCGCAGGGGCGCAGCTCATCGTCTCCGGTTTCGAGTGCCTGAGCGACAAGAAGCGCGTGCGCGTCGTGACGCCGGCGGCGGCCCGCGAAGCCGCTGGCGGGCGCGAGGAGTTCCTCGCCTTCCTGGAGGCCAACCGCGCCGGGCTGGGCATCGATCGCTTCGAGGCGCTCGAGTGGAAGGGGCAGCCGGCGGTCAGGATCCGCTCCGGTCGCGAGGCCCAGAAAAAACTCCTCGAGGCCCTGCCGCGCTTCGCGGTCAGCGGGACGACATTCGAGCTGGAGGGCGGGCAGGTCGTCTCCACGGTGACCTTCGCCGCGCCCGAGGCGCCCGCCCAGCCGGCCGTGGTCCCGGCCGTGAGGGAAAAGGCCCCGCGGCTGCGCATCGGCGTCCATGGCTCCTATTTCCTGATGCTGGACTCCAATTTCAAGGAGACCTACGGCGGCCTGATGGGCTTCGGCGGCGAACTCTCCTTCCGTTTCGCCCAGAAGATGGACTTCTGGGTCAGCGGCGGCATGGCCGGCAAGAAGGCCACGCCGGAGTGGAGCACCGACGAGATGAAGTTCTCGCTGATCCCGCTGGCGGCGGCCGTCCGCTACTACCTGGGCGGCAAGGGCAAGCTGAGCCCCTATGCCGGCGCCGGCGTCAACGTGTTCCTGGTCGAGGACCAGAACCCCATCGCCGACATCAAGGAAACCCTCATCGGCTTCCACGCCCTGGGCGGGTTCTATTACGGCCTGAGCAGCAAGCTCAGCGCCCAGTTCACCGCCAAGTTCAACATCGCCAGCAAGGACGTGGTCCCCGAGTCGGACCTTGACGACCCCCTGAGCCTGATGGGGCTGGAGCTGAGGCTCGGCGTGTCCTACGCCTTCTGACCTTTTCCTACGATCCCGGAAAGGGGCGGCCTGCGGGCCGCCCTTTTTTTTCAGTTCCTCATTCCGGAGCAAAGCCAAAGAAGTGTATCGTGATAGTGGTAGTGGCAGCAGCGAGCCATGAAAGGGTCTTTGCCTTCACTTTTTCCTTTTCCCTTTTACCTTTTGAGGGCCCTGGTTTGGGCGGCTTCCCCTCCTGCCATTGGCATCGGCGGGCGATTATGCTATACTTTTTCCCGTTCGGCATTCGTTCGATCGGGCTGAGCCCCAGGAGGAAACGTGCGCATGAAGGCGTCCAAAATCCCGATGGCTGCAATTTTCATCTCGCTCATCTTTTTGCTCTCGGCGTCCCTGCCCGCCTGGCGGCCGCCGCTGCTCATCGCCGGCAATGACGGCAAGGTCTACGAGCGGCCGGGGATGTGCGTCCCTGCCAGCGGCGAGGTCTACATCACCTTCCAGGTGCGCACGCTGGACATGCAGTCGCACATTCCCCTGTACAAGTACGACGGCGAGACGGTCACCCTGCTCAAGGTCGTCTCCGACGAGTCGCCGGCCTCGCGCTCGACCTACTTCCCCAACGTGGCCGTCTCCGACGCCGGTGAGATCCACGTGGCCTGGGCCGAGTACACCAAGGGCGCCCAGGGGACGCAGTACATCAAGTACCGCTTCTTCGACGGCGAGACGTGGCGGCCCGCCGAGCTCCTGGCCACGGTCACGCAGTCCAATTTCTGCGAGGACCTGCGCATCGCCTGCGACAGCGAGCGCAACGCCTTCGTCGTGTTCTACGACAGCACCAACGGCCGCTGCCATTTCATCAGCAAGTACTACGGCCAGGCGCCCCAGGATTCCTTCCCGCTGAGCGGCCGCTCCAAGCACGCCGACGTCGCCTGCGACGACGACTACGTCTACCTGGCCTGGCAGCACCAGCTCACGCCCGACTACGGCATCCTCTACCAAAAGCGCGAGAACAAGCCCGACGGCGCCTGGCTGCCGGCGATCAACCTCAACACCTACTACACCCAGCGGCCCAGCCTGGCTCTCGACGACGACCGCAACCCGCACATCGCCTTCTGGCGCGACTACGGCAACACCCGCGAGCTGTATTACCGGCCGGGCGGCGAGGCCAACCTGGGCGACGCCACGCTGAACAAGCTGCTGTCGGCCCCGCCCCCGCGCTCCTACCACTTCGCCGACCTCAGCGTGCGCGGCGACAGCCGCTTCGTCAGCTGGCAGGTGGGCGACACGCGCGGCGGCGAAGCCGCCTATTACAACTGGTACCGCAACGGCGCCTGGAGCGGGCAGGCCCTGCTTCCCGGCGCCGCGCTGCCGGCGCTGATCGTTTCCGGCCTCTCGCCCGACGGCGCGAACCCGATCGTGGTCTATCCTTCTGGCGACAAGGCCATCTACCTGATCAGCCACGAGAAAGTGACCCCGGGCGCCCTGCCCGTACCGGCGTTCACCTCCGACCGCAGCGAGCTGTTCTGGGGCGGCAGCGACACGATCAGCTTCGACGCCTCGGCCAGCACGCCGGCGCCGGGGGCGACCCTCAGCCGCTACCTGTGGCAGTTCGCCGGCACCGTCAAGGAGGGGATGAAGGTCACCTACACCAGCGCCGAGATCAAGGAGTACGGCGACGTGCAGGTGACGCTGACCGTGCAGGACGACCGCAACGCCCGCGCCTCGCTGCGCCAGACCGTCCGCGTCACCGCCCTGTACACGCCGGAGATCACCTCCCTGCGCGAGGTCCACGTGCGCACGGCGGTCTTCGACCGTCTCGGCACGGAGATCCGCTGGCAGCCCAATCCGCGCAACGCCGCCTACGCCATCTCCGGCTACCGCGTGTACCGCCGCGACGACAGCGGCGGCGATGAGTTCGCCCCCATCGGCGACGCCAAGCCGGGCGCCCTGTTCTTCGTCGACGCCACCCGGCTGCAGGGTCGCTCCTATTCGTACGGCGTAGCCGCCGTCGACGACCAGGGGCGCGTCAGCCCGCTGGACCATGTCGCCGAGGCGGCCTCCGGCTCGCGCTTCACCCCGCGGCGCGGCGATTCACGCCCCGAAATCCTGTAAACCCAAGGAGAACGCCGTGAAAAAAATCCTCATCCTGTCCGTGGTTCTGTTGCTGGCCGCCTCATGGCTCTCCGGCCAGGAGGCCCGGGGCGGCGCCGACGAGTTCGTCCAGTTCCTGCAGGAAAACCGGGAAGCCCTGCGCTACGAGGCGCTGGAGCGGGCCCAGCAGGGCGACCGCATCGTGGTCACGATCCGCGGCCCGTTGTCGGTCCAGCTGGCCCTGCTCGACGTCCTTGACCGCTTCGCGTTCCTGGAATTCGGGTTCGTGCCCGCCTCGGCCGACCAGGTCATCATCACCGCCGCGTTCCAGGCCCCGGCTTCGGCCGGTGCTCCGGCCCCGACGCACTCTGCAGGCGCCGAAGACGCCGCTCCGGCGCCGTTGCCACGCGCCCGCCGGAGCCGGTTCCAGGCCGGCGCGGCCTTCCAATATTACTATGTCCTGGAGAAGAACATCGACGGCCTCTATGGCCGCATGCTCGGCCCCAGCCTGGACCTGGCCTTCCGTTTCGTTCCCAAGGTCGATTTCTGGCTCAGCGCCGCCTTTGCCAGCCGCCCGGCAGATCCCGACTGGAGCGACGAGGAATTCAAGCTGACCCTGATCCCCCTCACGGGCGGCTTCCGTTACCACGTGATGGAAAAAGGGAAGTGGGACGTGTTTCTCGGCGCAGGCGCCAGCTATTTCCTGGTCAAGGAGATCAACCCGGTCGAGGACATCGACACCGGCGCCCTCGGCTTCTGGGGGCTGGGCGGGGCCTACTTCAGGCTTTCACGCCGCCTCTCCGCCCAGGGGACGCTGCGCTACCACCTGGTCAGCAAGGACGTCTACCCTGAACTGGACTTCGACGACAAGCTCGACCTCGGGGGATTGGAGCTGCGCCTGGGCGTGGCGCTGGCCTTCTAGCCCGGATCGTTTTCGCCTCCAGTCCGGCCCGCGGGTTGAAAAACGGGCCCGCTTGCACTATAATACTTTTCATGGCAACCAAGCACGGTCCCGCTTTCGGCGCCTGCGCCGCCGTTCTGCTGTTCCTCTCCGTCCTGGCGGCCGAGCTGCCGGGCTGGAGCAAGCCCATCCTCATCGCCAACGATCCACGCTACACCTACGACAAACCGCAGCTGAAATACGACGCCAGCGGCGTCGCCTACATCACCTATGCCGCCGCCACGGTCGGCAGCAACACCTCCAACATCTTCCTGAGCCGCTTCGACGGCAGCAAGGTCCAGTTCCTGCGCAACGTTTCCGAGACCTCGCTGCACGCCTACGAGGCCGACCTCGGCGTGTCGAAGACCGGGCAGATCCACGTGGCCTGGGTGGAGTCCAGGTCGGGGAGCGGCACGCAGCAGATCCGCTACCGCAGCTTCAACGGCGGCTCCTGGAGCGCCATCCAGACCCTGGCCACGGTGACCTCGGTCGACCTGGTCGAGGACCTGCGCCTGGCCGTCGACGGCAGCAACAACGTGTTCGTCGTCTTCATGATCTGGCCGCTGGCGCGCTGCAAGTTCATCAGCAAGTACGGCTCCACGGTGCGCTTCGAGGATTTCCCGGTTTCCGGGCGCTCCAAGCACCCCGACGTGCAGGCCGACGGCCGCTACGTCTACATCGCCTGGCAGCACATGCTCGACGGCCGCTACACCATCCTCTCCCAGCGCAAGAGCAACTCGCCCAGCGGCGGCTGGCTCTCCACCCAGGACCTGCGCCATTATGACACCCAACGCCCGCGCATCGACGCCGACAGCTCCTACAACCAGCACGTGGTCTACTGGCACGACCTGGGCGCCACGCGCAAGATGTTCTACAAGTATTGGACCGGCAGCGCCTTCTCCTCGGCCCGGGTGGTGTCGGACGCCGATGACTACCTGTCGTACCATTTCGCCGACTTCGCCCTGAAGGGCTCGCGCATGATCGCCACCATGCAGGTGGGCGGCTACTACGGCGGCCGCGCCGTGTGCGCCAACTGGGGCAAGGACCGCGCCTGGGGCACGGTCGCCGACATCCCCAGCAGCATCGGGCTGCAGCCGGCCATGGCCTCCGTCGACCTCACCAGCGCCGGCAACGCCGCGGTCGCGCTGGCCAGCAGCAACAAGGCCGTGTACGTGATCCTGAGCGACGGCGACGCCCCGATCCCGCCCCCGCCGCCGCCCGACCCCGTCCCCAACGTCCCGCCCACGGCGAATTTCACTTTCTCGCCGCTGAGCGGCCTTTTCCCGCTGCCGGTGTCGTTCAACGCCGGCAGTTCCAGGGACAGCGACGGCCAGATCGTGAGCTACGCCTGGGATTTCGGCGACGGCGCCAGCGGCTCGGGCGTGCAAGCCAACCACGTCTACCAGCGCCGCAACCGTTTCATCATCACCCTGACCGTCACCGACGACGACGGGGCCACGGCCACCGCCACCGGCGAGGTGGAGGTGTTCGGCCTCTATCCGCCCCTGGACGTGAACTACACCCGGCACGAGAACCGCAACCTGTTCTCCATCGAGTACCTGTACCGCATCACCTGGAAGCACAACCCCGAAAACGACGCCGTCGGGGCCAAGATCGTCTCCTACAAGATCTACCGCCGCGAAAAGGGCGCCACCTATCCCCCGGGGGTATTCCATGTTTACCCGGCCGGCAACCAGACCGAGTTCGAATTCCTGGACCGCACCCTGGGATCGTCGGCCAGGGAATACGAATACCGCATCAGCTCGGTCGACAGCCAGGGGCGCGAAAGCGACCTGAACTGAGCCGCGCTACAGGAAGCGCAGCAGAAGAAACCCACCCTCCGCAGCCGGGCCCGATTCCAGGCCCAGGTGCACCAAGGTCCTTTTCCCCAGGCGGAACCGCGCCGCCTGCTCCAGGTCGAGCGCCAGCGTGGCTTCGCGGGCCCGGCCCCGGGCGAGGAGCGTGCGCCGGCCGTTGCGGACCCTCAACGGGGCGCGCTTCTCGTTGGCCAGGGACAGGGTGACCCGCCTGGCCGCGCTTCCCTTCAGGTCGATGAACAGGTCGTATGTCTGCCCGGCCAGGGCCTTGTAGGCGCCGAGGGCGCCCCGCTGGCTGAAATTCCCGGAATTGCAGTAAAAGGCGACGCCGCGGGCGCTGTAGCGGGTCTGCAGCTGCACGTGCGGGTAGAGGGCGAAAGCGAGGAGCAGGGCCGCTGCCGCGAAGGGGAACAGCAGCCGCGCCGCAGGGCGCAGCGCGGGCAGCCTCCCGGCGCGGCGCCAGGACAGCGCCGTTGCCAGCGCCAGCAGCCCCAGCCAGACCCAGTTGGCGGCATGGCCGCTGTTGTCGATCTTGAGGAAGGAGGGGAAGAAGGAGCTCAGCGGCAGGGCTTCGCTGCCCCAGAAGAGAAGCAGCGACGAGGCGCGCTGGCTCACCTCGCGCGTGACCGGCTGGTAGAGGAACTGCGGGTAGTAGAACAGCCAGGCGCTGGCGAACAGGGTCAGGCCGGCCAGCAGCCGGAAGGCGCCGCGCTCCACGCCCGGCCCGGCGCGGCCGCGCCAGGCCGCCAGGAAAACGGCCAGGATCCAATAGACGAACACCAGCGGCCGCGCCGCCGGGGAATAAGCCCCGCGCACGGTGGTGTAGGCATGAACGAGGACATAACCCAGGAACAGGGCCGCCAGGAGGGGAAAATCGCGGATGCGCGAGCGCACATCGCGCCGGAAGGCCAGCAGGGCGAGCAGCAGCGCCGGGGCGTACACCAGCAGCCCGTCGCGCTGGTCCAGGAAAAAAGAGAGCAGCGTCTCGATGCGGAAGTGCAGGGGGATGGCCAGGAAGTTCTTTTCCGGCGAGATCACGGCCGGGTTCCAGGAACCGTACAGGGTGTGGCTGTAGAGCCCCAGCAGCAGCGGCCCCGCGGCCAGGCCGGCGCCGAGCCGCAGCAGGCGCTTCAGCCGCGGCCAGGCGCCGCCGGGTTGCCGTCCGCTGCGCAGCGCCAGGAACAGGGCCAGGACCAGGACGGCGATGCCATATTTCAGGTGCAGCCAGGGGACGGCCCCCAGGAGCAGGCCGGAGGCGAAAAGCCGGCCGCGCTCGCGCGCCAGCCCGTAGGAGAACAGCAGCAGGGCGGCGGCCGGCAGCTCGGGGAAGAGGTGCACGCCGTGGAACACCAGGGGAAACGTCGCCAGGAAGAAGGGGAAAAGCCGCCGTCCGCCTCCCGCTGGCAGCAGGCGCCCCAGGGCCAGGTAGAGGGCCAGGGCGAACAGGGAGTTGATCAGGGCGGCGGCCAGCCGGAAGTACAGGGAGGCGGGGACGGCCGCGGACAGCAGGCGGAACAGCCAATAGAAGGGCAGCAGCAGCAGGGAGAGGCCGGGCAGGTGGAAGGAGCGGTAGCGGCCGTCGATGACCGCGCCGTGGAAGCGGATCTCCACCGGCAGGTAGGAAAAGTAGGTTTTGTCGCGCACGTTGTTGGCCAGGTCCAGGTCGCCGTCCTCGACCAGGCTCTGGGCCATCATGATGTAATGGGGCTCGTCGCCCGAGAGCTGGATGCCGCGAACATGAAGCCAGGCGGCGGCGGCGGCGAGGACCAGCAGCGAGGCCAGCCACGCGCGCCAGGGGGGGATGCGCCCCGCGGCCCAGCCCGCCGCCAGCCGGCAGGCCGGCCGGCTGCGCGCCAGGGAGAGCACGTAGGCCAGCATGACGAAGCCCGCCAGGCGGATGCGGAAGTCAACGAGCGAGGAGTAGTGCAGCAGCAGCAGCGGCGAGGCGAGGAGGAAGAGGTAGGGGGGGAAGGAGGAACGCGTCAGGAAACGGAAGGCGGCTTCGCCGGCTGCCAGCGCGGCGGCCAGGGCCGCCAGCAGCCACCAGCCGCCATGGCCCAGCCCCAGGGTGAGCAGGAGCAGGGCGATGCCCAGCAGGGAAGCCGCCTGCAGCCGTTGCCGCTGTCCGCCTGATGATGCCATGGGTTTTGCCTGGGTGATCCCGGGCATTGTAGCACAGCCGGCTGTGAAAGCCAAAACCGGACGGGAAAAGCGCCGGTTAGAGGGCGAAAACAACGGCGGCGGCGGTTGACAGCAGGGCGAACTCACGATAAAATACGGCCATGAACATCCTCGGCATCTCCGCATTCTATCACGACAGCGCGGTCGCCCTGCTGCGCGACGGCGAGATCGCCTACGCCGCCCAGGAGGAGCGCTTCAGCCGCAAGAAACACGACGCGCGCTTCCCCGAAAAGGCCCTGGCCAACCTCTACGAGTACTGCCGGCTCCAGCCCGAGGACATCGACCGGGTGGTGTTCTACGAGAAGCCCTTCCTCAAATTCGAGCGCCTGCTCTCCACCTACATGCAGTTCGCCCCCTCGGGCCTGAAGAGCTTCCTGCAGGCCATGCCGGTCTGGTTCAAGGAAAAGCTCTTCATGAAGAGCCTGCTGGCCGGGCATTTCCCGGGCAAGGAGATCCATTTCGTCAAGCACCACGAGGCCCACGCCGCCTCGGCCTTCTACCCCTCCCCCTTCCAGCAGGCGGCCATCCTCACCGTCGACGGCGTCGGCGAGTGGGACACGCTGAGCATCGGCCGCGGCGACGGCAACCGCATCGAGATCAGGGAAAGCATCCATTTCCCCCACTCGCTGGGGCTGCTCTATTCCGCCTTCACCTATTTCACCGGCTTCAAGGTCAATTCCGGCGAATACAAGCTGATGGGCCTGGCCCCCTACGGCGAGCCCAAGTACGTGCAGACCATCTACGACCAGCTCATCGACGTCAAGGAGGACGGCTCGTTCCGCCTCAACCTGGACTATTTCAACTACCATGTCGGCCTGACCATGACCAACGGCAGGTTCAACCGCCTCTTCGGCGCCCGGCCGCGCAAGCCCGAGAGCCCGCTGCGTCCGCTCGACATGGACCTGGCGCGCTCGGTGCAGGTCGTGCTGGAAGAGGTGATGATGAGGATCGTCCGCCACGTCAAGAAGGAGATCGGCGGCGAGGCGCTGGTCCTGGCCGGCGGCACGGCGCTCAACTGCGTGGCCAACGGCAAGATCCTCAAGGAGCAGGTTTTCCGCGACCTGTGGATCCAGCCGGCGGCGGGCGACGCCGGCGGCGCGCTGGGGGCGGCCCTGCAGTTCTGGCACCAGCACCTCGACCGGCCGCGCCATGCCGACGGGCGCAGGGACAGGCAGCAGGGTTCCTTCCTCGGTCCAGCCTACACCCCCGAGCAGGTGCGCGGCTTCCTGCAGCAGGAGGGGATCGAGTTCGAGGAGCTCGACCCGGCCCGGGTGCCGGCCCGCGTCGCCGAGCTGATCGACGCCCAGAAGGTCATCGGCGTGCTGCACGGGCGCATGGAGTACGGCCCGCGCGCCCTCGGCCACCGCAGCATCATCGGCGACGCCCGCTCGCGCGAGATGCAGAAGATCATGAACCTGAAGATCAAGTTCCGCGAGTCGTTCCGCCCCTTCGCCCCGGCCGTGCTCGAGGACCGCATGGCCGAGGTCTTCGACTACGACTACCCCTCACGCTACATGCTGCTGGTCTACGACGTGCGCCGCGAGCGGCGCCGCGCGCTGGAGCCCGCAGACCTGGCGCGGACCGGCCTGGACAAGCTGGCGGTGGTGCGCTCCGACGTGCCGGCCATCACCCACGTCGACTACTCGGCGCGCATCCACACCGTGGACCGCGAGAACAACCCGTTCTTCTACGACGTCATCGACGCCTTCTACCGCCGCACCGGCTGCCCGGTGGTGATCAACACCTCGTTCAACGTCCGCGGCGAGCCGATCGTCAACACCCCGCGCGACGCCTACCAGTGCTTCCGCCACACCAACATGGACTACCTGCTGCTGGAGAACTTCCTGATCGCCAAGAAGGAGTCGGAGCGCATCGACGTCGACGAGGAATGGCTGAAGCAGTTCCCCATGGATTGAGGCATGAAGAAGCGAATCGCAAACTCCGCCGTCTTTTTCGTCCTGTTGTACTGTCTGGTCCTCTACCTGGTCCAGCGCCAGACCCATTTCCTGAGCGGCGCCGGCTGGCCGCTGTGGCTGGCCCTGGCCGCCGGCGCGCTGCTGCCCGTCGCGCTGGCCAGGCCGCTGCTGCCCTTGTTCGAGGCCGTGCTGGCGGTCACGGCCCGCCTGGGCAGCCTGATCTTCGCCGCGATCACCGCCGCCGTGTTCTTCGTCCTGCTGACGCCGCTGTCGCTGCTGATGCGCCTGGGCGGCAAGGTGTTCGTGCAGCGACGCTTCGACCGCGCGGCCGCGACCTATTACGAACCCTGGCATGTCTCGGACGACCCCAGCAAGCAATTCTAGGGAGACGCGATGAAAGGCTCGATCGTCAAGGAAATCTTTGAGTTCATGTGGAAGCGCAAGAAGTTGTGGATGCTGCCGATCATCCTCATCCTGCTGCTGATCGCCCTGCTGATCGTCCTGACCCAGGGCACGGCGGTCGCCCCCTTCATCTACACCCTCTTCTGATCCCGGCCATGAAACGCTTCCTGCCGCGCCTGCTGGCCGTCCTGGCCGGGGTGGCCGCCGGCCTGCTCCTGGCCGAGGGGCTGGTGCGCCTGCTGATGCCCGCCCCCGGGGCGGTGAAGGCCGTGAGCGACCTGCGCCTGCGCGAGCGCAGCCGGGGCGGGGCGGCGGCGAAGCGGCCCAAGCAGGGTCAGGCGCGCATCGCGTTCCTGGGCGACTCCTACGTCTTCGGCCAGGGCGTCGAATTCGCCGCCATTTTCCCGGTGCGCACGGGCGAGATCCTGCGCCGGGAGCTGCCGGGCCGGCAGATCGAGACCCTGGTTTTCGGCTCCCCTGGGGCCAACACCACGGGCGAGCTGGAAACGCTCACGAACAGGGTCCTGCCGACCGACCCCGACCTCGTGGTCCTGGGCTTCGTGCTGAACGACTTCACCCACCGCGCCGCCCGCCTGCAATTCACCCGGGTGTACAGGCGGGAGAAAGACCGCTATCGGGTGTTCCGCGGCCTGGAGAGCTTCTCGCGCCTCGCCTATTTCCTGGATTGGACGCTGTTCCAGATGCTGTCGGACATGGAGCGCATCCACATCGACTACCTCAACGGCCTTTTCGACCCGGCGCGCAATGCCGAATACCCGCGCCTGCGGGCCGCCCTCGACGAGATGCTGCGCCGCATGGCCGTTCGCCGCGGCGTCGTGCTGTTCCTGCCGATGTTCATCGACGGCGAGCAGCAGCTGCCCTTCTACCGCGACGCCCTCGCCCTGCTGCGGGATTCCTGCGCACGGAACGGCGTCGACCTGATCGAGATGCTGCCCCACTTCCGGGAGCGCGCGTCGGCCAAGTGGTGGGCCAGCCTGGAGGACCATCACCCGAACGCCGAGGCCCACGCGCGGATCGCCCGCGTCCTGAGCGACCACATCCTGGAGCGGCGGCTGCTGGCGCCCCGCCCCTAGATCCACTGGCTGAGGTTGACGAAGGCCTGGATCTTGCGGTCGGCCTCGCGCAGGCGCGCCGAGAGGCTGCGGGCCAGGGCGACCAGGATCTTGACGCCGCTGGCCGGGTCCTTTTCCACGAAGCGCATGAAACGCTCGCGGCTGATCTCCATGATGAAGGTGTCGCAGTGGGCGATGGCGGTGGCGCTGCGCGGCAGGTCCTCCAGCAGCGCCATTTCCCCGAAGAAATCGCCTTTTTTCAGCACGGTCAAGGTCTCCTCGCCGCTGACGTTGGCGCGCTGGGTGATGCGCACTTCGCCCGAGAGGATCACCAGCAGCGAATCGCCGCTGTCGTTCTCCTCGAAGATCGTCTCGCCGCCCTGGAATACGCGCTCCTGGAACAGGTAGGCGAGCTCCTTGACGGCGCCGTAGTTCAGCTCGGCGAGGAGGCTGAGGTTCTTCAGGATATCGATGATGATGTCCTTGTCCGTGCCCATGGCGGCCATTGTAGCACACAAGCGCCGGACCCGACAATTGGCCGCCCTCAGGAAGCTGGCGCCAGCAGCTCCTGCAGGCCCTGGCGCAGGAACTCCTTCAGGAAGCGGTAGACGTCGGGATGGGAGAGGGGCAGGCCGCCGGCCTCGCGGCGCGCCGTGGCCGACGAGATCGAGAAGGAACCGCGCTCGCCGGTGAAGGTGAAGCGCAGGTCGATGGTCTCCAGCGTCGTGATCAGGACCAGCAGCGTCCCCGCCAGGTCGCCCAGCGGCGGGCAGTCGAGGTGGCCCGGCCGCAGCCGCGCGCGCACGCGCGTACCGCGTCCGGGGCGGCTGGTGATGCGGAAGTCGCCGCGGCACGACTCGCTGGTGGCCTTGAGCAGGGGGATGCCCAGGCCGACCTTCTTGAAGCCCTTGCTGGTGAAGAAGGGATCCTGGACCCGGCGCAGGGTGGGCCGGTCCATGCCGCGGCCGTCGTCGCCGACCTCCAGCGTCAGCTCGTCGCGGCCGGGGCGGGACCTAAGGCCGATACACACGACCGAGGCGCCGGCGGCGACCGAGTTCTGCACCAGGTCGACCAGATGGAAGCAGAGGTCCTCAACCATGGGGCTCGGCCGGCAGGGTGAAGAAGGAGCGGGCGCGTGCCGCGGCCAGCAGGTCGGCCGTGCGCGCCGAGGCGGCCTGGAAGACCGTGCGCGCGGCGCCGATGTCGCGCAGGAAGTGGGCGTCGGAGTTGCGCAGCAGGGCATGGCCGGCCAGGCCGGGATGGTGTTCGAGAGCGAGGGCGAGCGGCGACCCGCGGCCGACCTCCAGCGGAGCGGCGCGCAGTTCGGCGGGAACCAGGCCCAGGTTGACCAGCAGGCCGTAGGGCGGCGACTCGACATGGGCGGGGACGGCCAGGCCGCCGTGGCCGCTCACCAGCTCGAGCAGCTCCGGGAGCGAGAGGTCCAGGGCGTTGAGCAGGAGCTTGGTTTCGTGGCGGACGATGTTGTCCTCCTCGTCGACCACCACCTGGTCGCCGAAGAAGTCGGGATCGTTGGCCTGGTCGGGAAGCCGGTCGTAGACGCGCTCGTGGAAACGCTCGGCCTGGCGGCGGTCGTCGAAGAGGCACAGGACGTGGACGTCCTCGCGCGTCTGGGCCTCCATGCCCAGCAGGACGGCGACGCCGGCCTTCTCGCCCAGCGCCCTGGCCGCGAAGCCGTTCTCCACGCTGTTGTGGTCGGTGACGGCGATCAGGTCCAGGCCGGCCTCGCGCGCCCGGGCCACGATGGCCGCCGGCGACATCTCCAGCGCGGCGCAGGGCGAGAGGGCGGAATGGATGTGCAGGTCGGCGCGGATCCTCATGCTGGCGATATCTTAGGGAAAGGGGCGCGCCCTGTCAATGCGCCGGCTCAGGGGGCCAGGCGGATGTGGACCTGGACTCCCAGCGGCCGCAGGTCGCGGGAATCAGGAGCCTCGAAATAAGGGAGCAGCGAGCGCCGGCTGCGGACCTTGATCAGG
This sequence comes from uncultured Clostridia bacterium, assembly GCA_964628035.1. GTDB lineage: Bacteria > Acidobacteriota > Aminicenantia > UBA2199 > UBA2199 > UBA2199. The sequence continues at coordinate 51,176 of CAZVPI010000006.1, forward strand.
TACACGAAGCGGTTGCCGAGCCTGAGCCCCGGAATGGCGCTGAAACGGACCAGGCGCACCGCCCCGGGCTCGAGGAAGACGGTCTTCCTCTTGTGCTCGAGGGCCAGGGAGACATGGTTGGGCTTGGCGATGTTCTTCAGCTGCACGTCGAAGGTGCGCACGCGGAAGGGGGCCAGCAGGAAGAACTCCAGCTCGCGGTCCGAGTGCGTCCAGAAGACATTGCCCTCGATGGGGTGGAAATTGTCGTTGAGCATGAACAGGGCGTACTGGCCGTCGATCTTCTTGTTGAAAGCCCAGGGGTTGGTGTTGCTGGGCAGGGTCAGGCACTGGGTCTTTTCCGGGGGGAAAAGCCGGCTGGGCCAGGTGACGCCGGGGTAGCGCGGCGAGGCCGAATGGCCGAGCGGGTTCATGGTGACCGGGGCGAGGAAGAGCAGCCCCGGCAGCAGCATCAGCAGGGAGAAGCGGAACGAGCGCCGGCGGTGGCCCAGGAAGAAGAAGAGCGGGAAGATGTTCAGGAAATAACGGTTGCCCAGCGAGCCGCCGCCGCCGAAATAGTTGTCGGGCATGACCAGGATGTAGAAGAGCACGGCCAGCGCGGCGGCCAGCAGCAGGAACCAGTCCTCGCGTTCCTTCTTCTGGAAGCAGAAGAGCAGCAGGGCGAAGAGGGCCGGGAAGAAGTAGAGGAACAGCCCGGTGAAGCGCCCGAAGACGTAATAGAACGCGTTGTGCACGACGATGGCCGGGCTGAGGTAGAAGCGGTCCCAATAGGTGTCGCTGCTCATGGGGTTGCCGCCCCCGTCCGCGAAGGTGAAGTCGGGGCGCTCCAGCGGGAAGTTGCCGTAGAACGAGCGGCGCTCCCCCCCCTGGAAATTGAACTCGCCGGTCTGGGAGCGGTTGAAGGCGAAGAGCGCGACCAGCAGCAGCAGGCTGAGCACTGACAGGATGGCGAAGCGCTTCCACTGCCTGCGGAACAGCAGCAGCAGGAACAGGACGCCGATGTGCAGCAGGTTGTTGGGCTTGGAGAACACGGCGGCGGCGAAGAACAGGGCGGCCAGGTGGCCCCAGGCCGGGCGGCGGAAGCCGTAGAAGAAGAAAAACAGGGCGGCGAAGTTGACGAAGAAGTTGAAGAGGTCGGCCGTGGTCCACCAGATGTAGACGAAGGCCACGCTGCCGAACACGTACATCAGCGTGAAGGCCAGGCTCTGCCAGGGCGGATGGTGCTGGCGCAGCAGCAGGAAGCCCATCCACAGCGCCAGCAGGAGCATCAGGCCGTTGGCCAGCAGGATGCCGTGCACGCCGAAAAGCCTGAAAAAGGGGGCGGCGAACAGGGGGTAGATGAAGGACTTGGCGAAGTACAGCCGGCCGTCGTCGCCGCGCTTGAGGAAGATGCCCATGGGCCCGACCTTGAAGGTCTCGCGGATGCGCTGGATGTCGTGCCGCTCGTAGCGCAGGTCGCCGTCCATGGCCAGGCTCTGCAGGATGCCGTAATACGTGGACTCGTCGGAGAAGAACCCGCCGTTCTTGACCTTGGCCAGGTCGGTGGAGAAGGAGAAGCCGATCAGAAAGAGCAGGGAGAGAAGGAAGAAATGTCTCGCGTATCGGGGGACCATGCCGCCGCATTATAGCAAAAACGCTCCGGATTGGGAATAGGTCCGGGGCGGGCCGGGCGCCTGAGGCCGCGCCGGGACCCCTGCGCGGAATTGACAGGTCTGCGCGGTTTCTATATAATCCCTGTCTATGACCAAGAAAATCACCCTTCGCACGCTGCTGGCAGCGATTCTCCTGTTCGCCGCCCTGGCCGGCGTCTCGTGCTCCAAGGCCGAGCGTCCGAACGTGGTGGTGGTCGTCATCGACACCTGGCGCAGCGACCATCTGCCCTTCCACGGCTACGGCCACAACACCATGCCCTTCCTGGCGGGCCTCGCCGGGCAAAGCGCCGACTTCCCCCGCGCCTACGCCGGCTCGTCGTGGACGGCCCCGGCCACGGCCTCCATCTTCACCGGCCTGTACCCCTTCCAGCACGGGGTGGTCATGGGGCTGCTGGCGCAAAAAAAGACCCTGCGCAGGGATCCCACCATCCAGATCAACCGCATCCCGCAGGCGTTGCGGACGCTGCCCGAGGTCTTCAAGGCCAACGGCTACCGGGCCTTCGGCATCAGCGACAACCTGAACATCTCCAAGCGCCAGGGCTTCGAGCAGGGCTTCGACTGGCTGCTGACCCTGCGCCACACCGGCGCCGGGAACATCAACCGCCTGCTGCTGCAGCGGCGCAAGGAGATCCTCTCCGGCGCCCCCTATTTTCTGTATATCCATTACAACGATCCTCACCGCCCCTACAAGATCCTCCTCGGCGAGGAGGAAAAGACGGGCGACTGGCTCCAGGACATGAAGCGCATGTACGACAAGGAGCTGGCCCATGTGGACGGGCGCCTCGAGGAGCTGTACCGCCGCTTCGGCTGGGAGCGCAACACGCTGCTGGTGGTCACCGCCGACCACGGCGAGGAGATGATGGAGCGCGGCTTCTACGGCCACGGCATCTCGCTCTACAACACCGTCATCCGCGTGCCGCTTCTCTTCCACCATGCCGGCAGCCGCCGCGTCGTCCCGGGAAAGGTCGAGGCCGAGGCGTCCACGCTGGACATCCTGCCCACCTTGATCGGCATGCTGGGCTTCCCCAGGCTGGACGGCCTTGCCGGCGTCGACCTGAGCCCCCTGCTGGCCGGCTCGGGCCGCGGCCTGCCCGAGCGGACGATCTATTCGCACCTGCAGGTCAAGCGGGCGCGCCGGACCGATTTCGAGCACAAGGCCGCCATCGCCGCCGACCGCAAGTACATCTTCCAGTCGCCGCACGCGCTCAGCCTCTTTTTCGACCTGCGGCTGGACCCGGGCGAGACGCAAAACCTGTACGAGAGCCGCAAGGACGAGGCCCGGTCGCTGGCGGCCAGCCTGTTCCGCTTCGAGCGCACCGCCAAGCGCCACAATCCCGACTACGTCGGCATCCCCCTCGACGAGAAGAGCATCGAGCACCTGAAGACCCTGGGCTACATCCAGTAGGTCCGGGCCGCTCACCTCCTGAAAAAGGTTCCTCAGGCGGCGCCGGGGGACCGCTCAGCGGCCGAACAGGCGGATGCGCAGGAACACCAGGCCGATCACCGCGTACTTCCACAGGTCGGCGGGCGTGCGGATCGAGCGCAGCACGTCGGGGATCTTGCGCCACAGGGAGCGGCCCGGCGCCCCGGCCGACCACTTGAAGATCAGCTCGGCGATCTGCCCCCAGGTGAACTGGTCCTTGAACAGGGGCACGTCGCCCTGGGCCGCCGGCAGGGTGGGGACGCGGCGGTCGCGCCGGGACCAGCTGAAGTCCTCCGGCAGCAGTTTTTTCTCGCGGGCGACGGCTTCCAGCTCCGTGCCCGGGTAGACGTGCAGGATGGAGACGGTGATGTCGACGCGGTCGCGGATCTGCCCGATCAGGCGCAGGCTCTCGCGCGCCTCCTCCCAGGTCTCGGTCGGATGGGAGAAGATGAAGAAGGCCGTGGCCTGGATGGCGAGCCGGCGCGTCCACTCCACGGCCTGGAACACCTGCTCGTTGCTGATGTTCTTGTGGACGATGTCGCGGCGCACCCGCTCCGAGCCGGCTTCGACGCCGAAGGAGACGTACTGCACGCCGGCCTCGCGCATCAGGGCCAGCAGGTCGTAGCTCAGCACGTCGATGCGCAGCTCGGCGACGAAGCGGATGCCCAGCTTTTCGCGGATGAGCAGGCGGCAGAGCTCCTCGGTGCGGCGCTGGCTGTAATTGAAGGTGTCGTCGAAGAACCACAGCACCTCGGCGCCGAAGCGGTCGCGGTTCCAGCGGATCTCGTCGACCGCCCGCTGCGGCGAGTAGCCGCGCACCTGGCGCCCCCAGTTGTGGGGGGTGGAGCAGAAGTTGCAGTGGAAGGGGCAGCCGCGCGAGGTGATGATGTTGGTGGCGCGCAGCGGCCGGCCCTCGACCGGCCAGCGGAAATCGTAGCGCTCCATGGGGATCAGGTGCTTGCCCGGGAAGGGCAGGGGGTCGATGTCGGCGATCGGCGCCCGCCTGCCGGTGAACACCGGGCGGCCGTGGGCGCGGTGGATGATGCCCGGGATGCGGTCGAGCGCGGCGGGATCGGCGCCGCCTTCGTGCCAGGCGGCGAGGTCCAGGATCGTCCGCTCGCCCTCGCCGACCACGGCCAGGTCGATGGCCGGAACGTTCTCCATCATGTCCAGCCCGGCCATGGTGGCGTGGGGGCCGCCGATGACGACGGTCTTGCCGGGATGGGCCTGCTTGACGGCCGCGGCCAGGGAGAAGATCTCGAAGCGGTTCTCGGTGGTGACCGACATGCCGACGAGGTCGGCGTCGACGGAGCCGACCTCGCGCACGATGTCGCGCTCCTTCATGCCCAGCACCTCGGCGGCGGTCACCTGCACCGGCCGGCCGCTCGCCTCCAGCACGGAGCCGATGGAGAGGATCCCCAGCGGCGGCATGGTGTTGTGCTCCTTCCAGCGGTGGGCGATGTAGCCGCTGGGCGGGATGACCAGGTGCGTCTTCATTCGAACAGGCGCAGGGCCGCGGCCGCGGGGAACCAGGCGCGGCCGCCGGGGGAGTCGAGAAAGGCCTTGACCGTCGCCGAGTTCGTCCGCGAGCGCGAGGGCAGGGTGACATGCAGGGTCTGGGTGACGGCGTCGCCGGGGTAGAGGTCGTGGGCCAGGTCGAACACGCGGGTGTGCTCCACGCCGTCGGAGAGAAGGACCAGGCCCAGTTGCACGCCGCCCGCGCCGGTCCGCCAATAGTAGGGGCCGGGGTTGCTCACGCGCACCACGTAGTCGGCCGTGTCGCCGGCGCCGGGGACGGGCGGCGCGCTTGCCGCCAGCTCCAGCCCGGCGCTCAGCTCGGAAACGGGAATCGGGGAGAAGCCGGGGGGCAGCAGCAGGCCGGGGGGCAGGCCGGCCGCGGCCTGGGGGACAAAGGGCTCGACATCCAGGCTCAGGCGCGCCTTCTTGTCCATGATCTCGGCCAGCAGCTCCAGGCGCCGGTCGGCGGCGCCGATGGTGACGGTGAGGGGGAAACGGGCGTTGCGCGCATGGAACAGGCCCGGGGCGACCCAATCGGTCGTCCAGGCCGGCTTGCCGGTCAGCGGGTCCAGGGGGCCGAGGCGCCACGGCCTGGCCATGGGGAATTTCCAGCGCGCCGGCGCCTTGGGATTGAACACCACTCCCTGGCGGGCGCCGGCGACCTCCACGGCGACGGTGGCCCTGCCCAGCGGCAGGCGCGATGGGGCGGCGATGAACAGTCCGGCCTCGGGGTCCAGAACCTTCCGCTTCGGCCCCGGGGCCAGCTCCCAGATCGACTGGCCGTCGATGCGCCGCAGGAAGCGCAGCGCAGGCAGCGATTCCATGCGCGGCAGCATCTCGGGCCGGCGCCGGCGCACCTTGGCCTCGTTGATCAGGATGCGGTCGACGTCGAGCGCCTGCAGCAGGGCCAGGGTGTGGGCCGAGGGGAATTCCCTGGTCTCCGTGCCCAGCTGGAACTGCACCGCCGGCCACAGCCCGGTCACGCCGTTGAGCACGGTCTGCCAGTGGTAGGTCGAGGTGAGCAGCGTCTTGGTCTCCCAGCCCCACTGCCCCCAGCGGCTGCCCATGGGGAGCTCGGCGACGACGTGGCGCCTGCCGTCCTTCTCGTCGAGGCTCTGGTAGGCCTGGGTCTTGCCCGGATGCAGCGCCTCCTTGGGATGGATGGAGGTCCAGGTCTCCAGGGAGACGGCGCCGACGAGCAGCAGGGTGAGCAGGACGGTCTTGCGCCGGCGCGGCAGGCGCCCCAGCATGTGGGCGGCGAGAAAGGCGATGGCCAGCACGGTGAACAGCCCCCAGCGGTGGGGGTTGCGCGTGGCCCAGAGCGGCGGGAAGGCGTAGTACAGCAGGATGAAGGGCAGGGGCACCTTCCAGGGCACGCCCAGGGCGTAGGGGCCGACGGCGAAGACGGCCAGCACCAGCGCCGTCCAGCGCAGGCTCTTCAGCCAGCGCGGCATGCCCTTGACGAAGAAGCTGGCGGCGAACATCAGCAGGGCGATGAGGCCGGGGAACATGGCGTCCTCGAACGACATCAGCCCCGAAGGGGGGAGGACCCGGAGCTGCTGCCCCCACAGCCAGTTGTCGGGCGGGACCGAGAGCCAGCTCCAGACGTTGCCGGTGAAGCGCTCCTGCTGCTCCAGGGTGCGCAGCACGCCCATGTCGCGGGTCACGCGCATGTAGACCAGGAAGACCGGGATCATCAAGGCCCAGGCCAGGAACACCGCCGCGCACCAGCGCACGATCTTCTTCAGGGCGAACAGGGCGCGCTCGTGCCAGAACCAGATGAAATTCCACAGGACCATGAAGACGGTCAGGAAGATGCCCAGGTAGACGCTGATCAGGAACGTCCAGTACCAGAGGAAGAGCATCAGCGCCAGGTGGCGGACCCCGCCCTCCTGCCAGTACCGCCAGTTGGCGTACATGATCAGCGGGATCCACATCATGGCCAGGATGTGGGGATGGCCGATGGTGAAGCTCCACGAAAGGTAAGGATAGAAGGCGAAGATCATGGTGCCGGCCAGCGCCGGCAGGCCGCCGCCCACCATGCGGCGGATGGCGAAGAAGGTGGCCGCCGCCGTCAGCCACATCAGCAGCAGCTGCAGCAGGTTGATGGTCAGGATGGGATTGCGCGTGGCAAGCCAGATCGGCAGGGTGAAGGGGGTGAGGCCGATCATGTTCTCGGAGAAGGCGAAGGCGTAGGGGTAGGGGTGCATGGCGTTGCTGGCCCAGTAGCCCGCGAAGTTCAGCGTCTCCAGGGTGCGGCAGTTCCAGAGCAGCTCCCAGTTGTAGATGGCGTAGTCGAAGGCGGTGTAATAGGTGTGGGTGCTCAGCTTGGGAAGCAGCGGCCAGCGGTTGGCCAGCGTGAACAGCAGCAGGAAGAGCATGATCCAAATTTCAGGCCGCTTCAGCCAATGGGAGCGAGGACTCATGGCGGACTCCTGTAGGGTTGTTTTTCAGCCCGATTATAGCATATTCCCGCGTATGTGGGAACGCCGCCGCGCTCAGGTCATGCGCCGGAGAAGGAGCTTCTTCAGGTACTCGGCGGGCACGCCGGCAACGGTCGGGCGGCGGAGGCGGTCGCAGCCGGAGCAGGCGGGCAGGCGCCCGGCCTCGCCGGCTGCGAAGACCCGGCGCAGCTCGCGCAGGGCCGGGCCGTTCCAGATCTCCAGCAACGGCCTTTCGCGGGCGTCGCCCAGGGGCAGGGTGGCGAAGAAGTCCTGGCTGCAGGGCAGCACCGTGCCGTCGTGGAGAACCACCAGGGCGTTCCAGGGGAAGGTGCAGGCCGCTCCCGGGGGTATGCCGGTCCCAACGGCCCCCGGGGTGGGAAGGTGGCCGGCCCAGTTGTGCGGTCTCTTGAAAACCAGCCTGTCGACCCCCATGGCGCGCAGGCGGGCGGCGAGCTCGCGGCGCTGGCAACGGTCGCCCGACCCGGGCAGGTCCATCACCTCGACGGCCAGGCGGGGCCGGCCGCGGCCGCGGCGGCGCAGGAAGGCGGCGATGTTCTCCAGGACCTGGTCGAAACGGGCGCCGCGGCGGATCGCCTCATAGGCGGCGGCATGGAAGCCGTCGAAGGAGACCGAAAGGCGCTCGAGGCCCGAGGCCAGGATGTCGTCGGCGACTTCGCCGCGCAGCAGCGTGGCGTTGGTGTGCAGGCGGCAGGGGACGCCGCAGGCGGCGGCGTAGCGGATCAGGCGGCCGGCCTCGGGATGCAGGAGCGGCTCGCCGCGGTGGTGCAGGTTGATCTCCAGGGCGAAGGAGGCGGCCTGGTCGACCAGGCCGCGGAACAGGGGCCAGGCCATGTCGCCCTTGTTCTGCGCCGGGAGCTCCTGGTTGGGGCACACCGCGCAGCGCAGGTTGCAGCGCGAGCTGATCTCCAGCCACAGGCGCAGGGGCGGCGCGGCGACCTCCGGGTCGCGGCGGCGGTAGCTGCGGAACAGCGCGGCCAGCCTGCGATAATAGTCCCACTTGTCCGCCATGGAGTCCGCACCTCGCTTTCCGGCGCCGGCGCCGGGAGACGCCATTGTAGGCCTGCGGCCGGGCGAGGTCAACTGTTTTTCTGCTGGCATGAACTTGGCGTACGGCATGCGGCGTGCGGCGTAAGGCAGCAGCCCGGATGAGCGCATTGGGCGATGCGGATTGCCATGCATTTCCAACGCTTGCCGATCTGGGGCCGTTCCCCGCCACTCGTCGCTTTTGCGCGTCACGAGTTTGTTGGGCAGACCCGGAACCCCTTCGCCTATCCATTCGTCAACCTGGCCTGTTTGACACGGCCTTGCTGCGGCGCTAGAATCGGCCCATGCCGGACCGGAAGAAGACACCCTGGCAGCTGCGCATGTTCGAGCGCTCGCTGAAAAAGAAGCTGAAGCTCCGCGCCTTGAAGCCCTTTCTCGGCGGCGCCGCCGGGCGTTCGTGCCTGCTGCTCACCTGCGGCGACAACAACGGCGCCCTCAATTACCGCCTGCGGCAGGAAGGCGGCCGTTGGACATGGGCCGAGTTCGAGGACGCGGGGCGCCCCGCCATGGAGGAGCTGCTGGGGGAGCCGGTGCTCCTGCTGGACAAGGAAACCTGCCGCCTGCCGTTCGCGGACAGCCAATTCGACCTGCTGGTGAGCATCGACGTCCACGAGCACCTGCAGCGGCCCGGGCTCCTGGCCGCCGAGTTCGCCCGCGTGTTGAAGCCCGGCGGCCGGACGGTCGTCTCCACCCCCAACGGCGACGAGGGCAAACCGGTCGTGCGCCTGAAGCGCTGGTCCGGCATGGGCAACCTGGAATACGGCCACGTGCGAACCGGCTTCACCGTCGCGCAGCTGCGCGAGCTGCTGGCCGGCGCCGGCCTGGCGCCCGGGCGCAGCGCCTCCTACGCCAAGTTCTTCACCGAGTTCCTGGAGCTGCTCATCAACTGGCTCTACGTGAAGGTCCTCAGCCGCGACCGCGCCCCGGGGTCGGGGATCGCCCCCAGCACCCTGCAGAAGCTGCAGCAGGTGAAGAAGAGTTACCGCGCCTATTCCATCCTCTATCCGTTCTTCTGGGCTTTCTCCCAGCTCGACCGCCTCCTCTTCTTCAGCGAGGGCTATGCGGTCATCGTCGAAGCCAAAAAAAAGGGGACGAACCCATAGTGTCAGTGACGGTGTCGGTGTCAGCAAGAAGCTCAACGAGCTAGTCCTGGCGCTTGGGAACGGGTGATGAAAGAGAAGAGCCCAGTGACTCGTTCTTCCCTATAGCCTATCGCTTATGGCCTTCCGGCTCGTTCCTGGCAAGGGCAAGCGCTACTGATTTTTCTCGAAAATGGCCAAGCGCTCGTTCAGCTCGAGGACGATGGCCCGGAACTCGCCGGCCAGTTTGCGGTAATGGGCCAGGAACTCGTCGAGGAAAGGGAAGCGCTCATTGTACGCTGCGGCGAGCTGGAAAACCGGCTTCTGGTCAAGGTCCGGCGCCAGGCCGGTCACGTTGCGCCGCCAGGCGGAGAACTCGTCGAAGGGGGAGGCCCCGGCTTTGGGGTCGCGCCAGCGGCCGGGGAGGGAGCGCAGGCGGTGGAACTCCCTGATCCCCATCTCGGCCCGGAACAGGGCGCGGTCCAGGCCTTGTTCGTCCCAGTCGCCGGGACCTTCGAGTTCCGCCAGCAGGCGGCCGGCGCGCCGACGGGCCGCCTCGGCCTGGTCGTATTCAAACTGGAAGGTGTGGCCGATCTCCAGGGTCATGCCCAGGACGAAGTGCCCGACCAGCTTCTGGAATTCGCCGATATCGGCGCCGGGCCCGGGCTGGGCCAAGATCCGGCGCAGGAACGCGAGGAGCGGCTCGCCGCCGGAGGTGGGAAGCAGGCCGCGGATGCGCTCGGCCGCCTGGAGGGTCAGGTAATCCTCCTCTCCCCGGCCGTTGCCCTCGGCGCGGGCCACGACGCGGCGCAGCGCTTCCTCGGTCATGGCCTGGCGGATCAGCCCCTCGTCGCAGCACGTGATGCCGGCCGGGGCGGTCTCCTGGGCCCGGGCGAGCAAAGGCAGCAGCAGGAGAGCGAGCAGCGCGCGGGCCATGCGCGGCCATTGTACTCCCGCGGCATGCCGTTGACAAGGCCGGAATGGCCGTTGCGCGGCAAAAAGCGGGATTGACTTTTGCGCGGCGTTCCTTTATAGTTTCTTTTCTCGGCAAAAAGTCCACCGCAAGGAGCGTTTTGATGAATATCAAGCACCCAAAAACCAAGGAGATCCTGGACTGCTTCGAAACGATCAGCGCCATCCCGCGCTGCTCGAAGCACGAGGAAAAGATCGGCGCCTTCCTGCTCGACTGGGCCGGCGAGAACGGCTTCCGGGCCAAGAAGGACAAGGCCGGCAACGTGCTGATCAAGGTCCCGGCCAGCCCGGGCTACGAGACGTCGCCGACGGTCGTGGTCCAGGGGCACATGGACATGGTCTGCGAGAAAACGGCCGATTCCCCCCACGATTTCGCCAAGGACCCCATCCGCTTCGTCTTCGAAGGCGAATGGCTGAAAGCCGACCACACCACCCTGGGCGCAGACAACGGCATCGCCCTGGCCATGGCCATGGTCCTGGCCCTCGACAAGTCGCTGGCTCATCCGCCGCTGGAGCTGCTGTTCACCGTCGACGAGGAGACCGGGCTCACCGGCGCCAACGCCCTGCAGGGGGACTTCCTCGAGGGCAAGATCCTGCTCAACGTCGATTCCGAGGACGAGGGCGTGTTCACCGTCGGCTGCGCCGGCGGCCGTGACACGCACATCAGCCTGGCGGCCCATTACGAGGACGCCCCCGAGGGCTTCGTCATGTGCCGTGTCAAGGCCGGCGGCATGACCGGAGGCCACTCCGGTGTCAACATCAACGAGGAGCGGGCCAACGCCATCCGCGTGCTGGTGCGCGTGCTGCTGCAGCTGCGCCGCCAGCACGACGCCCGCCTGGCCGACATCTCGGGCGGCACCGCCCACAACGCCATCCCGCGCGACGCCTGGGCCGACCTCTTCATCCCCCGCGACAGCTTCAAGGACGTCGAGCGCCTCGTTTCCGAGATGGAGGCGACGCTGCGCCGCGAGTTCGCCAAGACCGACCCCAACCTCAAGGTCAACGCCGAGCTGCAGCTGGAGACCATGGGCAAGCGCCCGCTCAACACCGCCGACAGCGGCCGCATCCTGGACCTGCTGATCGCCCTGCCCCACGGCGTGGCCGCCATGTCCACCGAGATCAAGGGCCTGGTGGAGACGTCCAACAACGAGGCCAGCGTGCGCATCGCCAACAGCAAGCTGGAGATCGTCACCAGCCAGCGCAGCTCGGTGATGTCGCGGCTGCACGCCCTGACCTGGCGCATCGAGGCCGTCGCCCGCCTGGCCGGCGCCGACGCCGTCAGCGGCAACGGCTATCCCGCCTGGCAGCCCAACCTGCAGTCGCCGCTGCTGGCCCGCTGCAAGGAGGTCTACCGCAGGCTGTTCCGCAAGGAGGCCCACGTCGAGGCCATCCACGCCGGCCTGGAGTGCGGCATCATCGGCGACAAGAAGCCGGGCATGGACATGATCTCCTTCGGACCGACCCTGAAGAACCCCCACTCGCCCGACGAGAAGATCCATGTCGGCTCGATCGGCATGGTGTGGGACTTCATGGTCGAGCTGCTCAAGAGCTTGAAATAGGGCGTGCCGCGGCGTTGACCGCCGCGGGCGGATCCGGTAGAATGGCGGCATGAAAAGAAGAGAATTCGTCCGCAACGGCTTGATCGCCTCCTCGGCTCTGCTGCTTCCCCGCCCCGAACTGTCCGGGCAGGCCGCCGCCCCCGCCCCCGACGGGGTGGTCCAGGTCCAGGGCGCGTCGCCCTACGACATCACGAAACGGGCCGTGTCCGAGCTCGGCGGCATGAAGCGCTTCGTCTCCCGCGGCGACGTGGTCATGGTCAAGCCCAACATCGGCTGGAACCGCACGGTCGAGCAGGGAGCCTGCACCCACCCCGACGTGGTGCGGGCCGTAATCGAGATGGCCCTGGCCGCCGGCGCCAAGAAGGTGCTGGTGATGGACAACACCTGCCACAAGGCCGAGGACTGCTACGCGCGCAGCGGCATCGCCGCCGCCGCCCGCCGGGCCGGGGCCGAGGTGCGTTTCAGCGATGACAGCCGGCTGGTCGTCCACGACTTCCGCGGCGAGTTCCTCGGCAAATGGCCGGTCTACCGCGACCATCTCGAAGTGGACAAGTTCATCAACGTGCCGGTGCTCAAGCACCACGGCAGCTCGGGGCTCACCATCGCCATGAAGAACCTTTACGGCATCCTGGGCGGCAACCGCGGCAAGCTGCACCGCGACATGGGCGAGAACATCGCCGAGCTGGCCCAGGGCTTCCGCAGCCACCTGACGGTCGTCGACGCCTGGCGGGTGCTGCTGCGCAACGGCCCGGTGGGCGGCCGGCTGAGCGACGTGGAGGAACGGCGGACGGTCATCGCCTCGGCCAGCGTCATGCACGCCGACGTGGCGGCGGCCTCCCTGTTCGGGCGCGACGCCCGCCAGGTCGAGTTCCTGCAGGCGGCGCGGGAGAGAAAGATGGGCGAGATCGAGCTGGCCAGGATCCCCCTGAAGCGCATCGGCGCCTGAGCGCCATGGTGCGCAAACGGGGCCGGCTGCTGCAGCGGCTGCGCATCCTCAGCCAGGTCCTCTTCACCGTTCTCTTTTTCTTCCTGCTGGCGGCGCTGACCGGGTCGGGCCCCGTCTCCCTGGCCTGGTCCGGCCTTTTCTTTTATTTTGATCCCTTGTTCCTGTGGCTCAACCTGCTGGCCAAGCCGTTCCTGCGCCTCTTTCTCCTGGCCCTGGCGCCGCTGCTGCTGACGCTCCTGCTCGGCCGTTTCTTCTGCGGCTGGGTCTGCCCGCTCGGCGCCCTGCACCAGTTCTTCACCTGGCTGGGAGCGAAGCGGGGGAAACCGCAAGGCGCCGCGGCCTACGGGCGCGGAACGCTGCGGGTGAAGTACCTGCTCCTGGCCGGTCTGCTGGCGGCCTCGCTCTTTTCCGTCCAGCTCCTGGGCTGGCTCGATCCCTTCTCCCTGCTCACGCGCAGCGCCGCCGTCGCCGTCCTGCCGGGCGGGAGCGCGGTCCTGCAGAAAGCCCTGCAAGCCGGACCGCAGCCGCTCTACGACCTCGGCCGGCGCCTGCTGCTCCCGGTCACCCAGCGGACTTTCCTGCAGGCAACGGCGATCGGCGCCGTTTTCCTGTCCCTGCTGCTGCTGAACCTGCGCCGCCGCCGTTTCTTCTGCAACAGCCTTTGCCCGCTGGGAGCCCTGTACGGGGCCCTGGGCCGCTTCTCGCTCCTGCGCCTGGCCGTCAACGACTCCTGCCGCAAGTGCAACGCCTGCGCCCGCCGCTGCACGTACTACGGCGGCCCCTTCCAGGACTACCTGAAGTCGGAGTGCCTGTTGTGCTTCAACTGCGTCGCCGACTGCCCGGCCGGCTCCATCGAGGCCCGCTTCGCCTTTCCCGGCGCCGACGGGCGGCCGGCGCTCGACCTGGGCCGGCGCCGCCTCCTGGGCGCGGCCGGGGTCGGGGTCGCCGCCGCCGCCCTGCCGCTGGCCTCGCCTCCGCGCGCGGCCCGCGCCCGCCCCTTCCTGCGCCCCCCCGGCGCGCTGGCCGAGGAGGATTTCCTTTCCCGTTGCGTCCGCTGCGGCGCCTGCATGCAGGCCTGCCCGACGCACGCCCTGCAGCCGGCCCTTTTCCAGTCCGGGCTGGAGGGGCTGTGGACCCCGGTGCTGGTGCCCGCCGTCGGCTACTGCGAGTACGAATGCCGCCGCTGCACCCAGGTCTGCCCGACGCGGGCCATTTCCCCCCTGTCGCTGGCGGAAAAGAAGCAGTTCAAGATCGGCACGGCCGTCGTCGACCGCAGCCTGTGCTACACCTACGCCGACGGCTACAACTGCGCCGTGTGCGAGGAGCACTGCCCGGTGCCGGAGAAGGCCATCCGCTTCCGCCAGGTCGAGGTGCACAATTTCCGCGGCCGCGTGCGCACCGTCAACCAGATCTATGTCGTGCCCGACCTGTGCATCGGCTGCGGCATCTGCGAGAACGTCTGCCCGCGCACCGACCTGGCGGCCATCCGCGTGGGCGCCGAGGAGGAGCAGCGGCAGATGCCCGGCAGCTGACGCCCGGCGCCGGCTTCCCTTGACTTCGCCGGCGAAATGGGGTAATTTGGGGGCGACGAGGAGTCCCATGACCAAACCATCCGCCGCCCTGGTCCTGCTGTCCGCCCTGATCCTGCTGGCCGGCTGCTCCCGCAGCAGCGAAGCCCGCATCACGGTGAACAACACCGGCCTCCTCGCCTTCACGGTCAGCATGGACATCCACTCGACGACGATCCCCGCCGGGGGCAGCGATACGCTCGTCATGACCTGGCCCGGCCGCGGGCCTCTCGACGTCCAGCTCGTCTATTTCCCGGTGGGGCAGCCGTCGCGCCAGATGTACGTCCTGCTGGAGCTCCGGCACGGCCAGGAACTCAGCCTGGACCTGGGCTTCGGCGGCTGAGGCCCATGGAACGCCCGCCCCTGACCGTTGTCGTCGGCTCCGACCATGCCGGCTTCGCCCTGAAGGAGAGGATCGCCGGCGTCCTGCGCGGGCAGGGGAGAACGGTCGTCGACGTCGGCGCCCACAGCGCCGATGCCGCCAACTGGGCCGAATACGGGGCCCTGGCCGCCGCCAGGGTGGCGGCCGACCCGCGCGGCACCGTCGGCATCCTGGTCTGCGGCTCGGGGATCGGCATGTCGATCGTGGCCAACAAGTTCCCCGGCGTGCGCGCCGCCCTGTGCCGCGACGTGGAGGCGGCGCAGCTGGCGCGGCGGCACAACGACGCCAACGTCCTGGCCCTGGGGGCGCGGGTGCTGGAGCCGGCAACGGCCCTGGCCATCGTCGCCGCCTTCCTGGACACCCCCTTCGAGGGCGGCCGCCACCAGGCGCGCCTCGAGTACCTGAGCGAACACGTTGAAAAGAAGGGTTTCCGATAACCGACAGCCCATCATCAGGAGGTCACATGCCCGTTGACACGAAGGATATTTTCGCCATCGTCGAGAAGCAGAACGAGTGGCGCGGCAAGCAGTGCGTCAACCTCATCGCCAGCGAGAACACCCCCAGCCCGGCCGTGCGCGCGGTCCAGCTCAACGACTTCATGGGCCGCTACGCCGAGGGGCATCCCAACACCGTGGACAAGATCAACCGCTATTACCAGGGGACACGCTACATCGACGAGATCGAGACCCTGGCCGCCCGCGAGATGCGCGAGCTGTTCGGCTGCGCCCAGGCCGAGGTCCGCCCCTACAGCGGCAACAACGCCAACACGGCCATCGCCATGGCCTGGCTGCGCGGCGGCGACGCCGTCATCGCCAACTCGACCGACGCCGGCGGCCACATCAGCCACAATTTCTTCGGCATCATGGGGCGGCGCATCCAGATGCGCGGCCAGGTGCTGAAGCCCGGCAAGGAGAACTCGGTGAAGCTGAGCTTCTTTCCCCTCACCGCCGACCGCTACCACATCGACGTGGCCCGTTCGATCGAGCTCATCGAGAAGGTCAAGCCCAACCTGCTGGTCATGGGCAAGAGCCTGTACCTGTTCCCCGACCCGGTCAAGGAGCTCGTCCCGGTCTGCCGCCAGCTGGAGATCCCCATCCTCTACGACGGCGCCCATGTTCTGGGCCTGATCGCCGGCGGCCAGTTCCAGGACCCGCTCGGCGAGGGCGCCACCTGGCTCACGGGCAGCACCCACAAGACCTTCCCCGGCCCGCAGCGCGGCGTCATCCTGTCGAACCTGGACGCCGAGGGCGAGAAGAAATACTGGTCGGCGGCCGACCGCGGCGTGTTCCCCGGCACCTCGTCCAACCACCACCTGTACAGCCTGCCGGCCCTGGTGGTGGCCGCCCGCGAGATGAAGGCCCACGGCAAGGCCTACGCGGCCCAGATCTGCAAAAACGCCGTGGCCCTGGCCCAGGCCCTGGAGGCCTGCGGCGTCCCGGTCGAGGCCAAGGAGTTCGGCTACACGCGCTCGCACCAGATCGCGGTCAACGTCTCCGCCTTCGGCGGCGGCGTCAAGGCGGCGCTGGCGCTCGAGGCCAACGACGTCATCTGCAACTACAACATGCTTCCCGGCGACAGCGACCCCATGAACCCTTCCGGCCTGCGCATCGGCACGCCGGAGATGACCCGCTTCGGCATGAAGGAGAAGGACTTCGCCGAGCTGGGGGAGCTGATGGCCGAGGCCATCAAGGGCAAGACGGTCAAGCCGCAGGTCAACCGCCTGCGCTCCCGCTTCCTGGACATGCAGTTCGTGTAGGCCGGCGCCGCGGCGAGCCGGTCCGCGGGGCCGTTTGCCGCCGTGCGGGCCTCATGCTATAATCCAGGCCGATGACCGATCTCAAGTACATCGCCGTCGAGGGGCTGGTCAAATCCGGGAAAACCAAGCTGGCCCGCATCCTGGCCGAGGAGTTCCAGGCGCGCCTCTTCCTGGACAACCAGGGCCCGCTGCAGCCGGCCGACGCGGCCAAACCCGGCGCCGCCGCGGCCGGCAACCCCCTGCTCAAGGACTATTACGAGGCCTTCTCGTCCGCCTACAACCCCATGGCCCTCAAGACGCAGCTCGTCTTCCTGATCAACCGCTTCAACCAGCAGCTGGAGATGAAGCAGAAGGACCTGTTCCAGAAGACCATCGTCTCCAACTACATCTTCTACAAGGACGGCATCTACGCCCACACCGTGCTCAACGACGAGGACCTGGACATCTACAAGCGCATCCTGGGCATTTTCGCCGAGCGCATCCACCCCTGCAGCCTGGTCGTCTACCTGCAGACCTCGTTCGCCGAGATGCTGCAGCGCATCCACCGCCAGGGAAGCGAGCAGGAGCGGCGCGTGCCCGGCGAATACTGGCGCGAGATCTTCGAGGCCTACAACTACTATTTTTTCAACTACAAGCTGTCGCCGCTGCTGGTGGTCAACGTCGAGAAGGTCGACTTCAGCCGCCGCCGCGACGTCGACGGCTTGATCGAGGAGATCCGCCGCCACAAGAAGGGGAACAGCTACTATGCCCCTGCCTGAGCCGGAAAAGAAGACGGTCCTGACCCTGGGCCGGAAGAAGGCGCGCGGCGAGCGCATCGCCGCCGTGACGGCCTACGATTTCCCCACCGCCCGCCTGGCCTCCGAGGCCGGCATCGACCTGATCCTGGTCGGGGATTCCCTGGGCATGGTCCTGCAGGGGCACCGCAACACGTTGACGGTGACCCTGGACGAGATGGTCTACCACACCTCCCTCGTCTCCCGCGCCGAGCCGCTGTCGCTGGTGGTCAGCGACCTGCCCTACGGGTCGTTCCACGGCGGCGTCGAGCGCAGCGTGGAGAACGCCTGCCGCTGCCTCAAGGAGGGCGGCGCCGAGGCGGTGAAGCTCGAGGGCGGGCGCAAGCGCTTCCGCGTGATCGAGGCCCTGCTCGACGCCGAGGTGCCGGTGCTGGCTCACCTGGGGCTCACGCCGCAGTCGGTGCACGCCCTGGGCGGCTTCAAGGTGCAGGGCAAGCTGCGGGAGAAGGCGCGCGAGATCCACCAGGACGCGCTGGAGCTGGAGAAGCTCGGCGTCTTCGCCGTGGTGCTGGAGTCGGTCCCCCAGGAATTGGCGCGGCGCATCTCGGCCGACCTGCGCATCCCCACCATCGGCATCGGCGCCGGCAGCGGCTGCGACGGCCAGATCCTGGTGTTCCACGACCTGGTGGGGTTCACCGACCTCTACCTGCCCCGGTTCGTGCGCAAGTACGCCGACACCCGCTCCCTCTGGCTGGACGCCCTGCGGCGCTACGTCGGCGACGTCCGGGGCGGTGAATTCCCCGGCGCCGCCGAAAGCTATACCCTGGGCCGGGACATCGACGAGTTCCTGAAATGAAGATCTGCCGCACGATCGCCAGCCTGCGCCGCGCCCTGGCCGGGTTCTCCGGCGCCGGCGTCGGCTTCGTGCCCACCATGGGCAGCCTGCACGAGGGGCATTTGAGCCTGGTGCGCGCCAGCCGCCGCGAGAACGAGCGCACCGTGGTCTCCATCTACGTCAATCCGGCGCAGTTCGGCGCCAACGAGGACCTGGAGCGCTACCCGCGCGACCTCCGGCGCGACGCGGCCCGGCTGCGCCGGGAAGGGGTGGATGTCCTCTTTGCGCCCGGCGACGCCGAGATGTACCCCGAGCCCTACCGCACCTGGGTCGACGTCAGCGGCCTGGACGGCAAGCTCTGCGGCCGCTCGCGGCCCGGCCATTTCCGCGGCGTGGCCACCGTGGTGCTGAAGCTGTTCCTGCTGGTGCGGCCGCGGCGGGCCTATTTCGGCGAGAAGGACGCCCAGCAGGCGCTGGTCATCCGCCAGCTGGTCCGCGACCTGCGCCTGCCGCTGCGCCTGCGCGTGCTGCCCATCGTCCGCGACGCCGACGGCCTGGCCCTCTCCTCGCGCAACGCCTTCCTGAGCGCCGACGAGCGGCAGGCCGCCCTGGCCCTGCCCAAGGCGCTGCGCCGCGCCCGCGAACGCATCGAGGCCGGGGAGCGCGACGCCCGGGCGCTGCGCGCCGCCCTGCGCGCCGAGATCGCCCGCCAGCCCCTGCTGCAGGTCGATTATGTCGCCGTGGCGCGCCTCGACGACCTGGAGGAGGCGGCCATGGTCGAGCCCGGCAACACCCTGGTCGCCGTGGCCGTGCGCGTCGGCCGCACGCGGCTGATCGACAACTTCCTGTCAGGAGACATCTCATGCTGATCCCCTTCCTGGTCGCCAAGATCCACCGCGCGACCGTCACCGCCGCCGACCTGCATTACGAGGGCAGCATCGCCATCGACGAGGAGATCATGGAGAAGGCCGGCCTGCGCGTCTTCCAGCAGGTCGACGTCTACAATGTGAACAACGGCGAGCGCTGGTCCACCTACGTGCTGCCCTGGGCGCGGGCGACGGGCGGCATCGTGGTCAACGGCGCCGCCGCCCGCCTGGTCCACCCCGGCGACCTGCTGATCATCGCCGCCTATGCCCTGATCGACGAGAAGGAGCTGAACTCGCTGAGCGCCACGATCCTGACCATGGGCGCCGGCAACCGGATCGAGAAGATCACGCAAACCAAGCTGTGAGGCGCGCACCCGCGGCCGCGCCGAGGAACACGCATGAAAAAAGTTCTGGGACTGGGGAATGCCCTGGTCGACATCCTGGTGCGCATCGACCACGACATGCTGAAGCGCCTCGAGCTGCCCAAGAGCTGCATGACGCTGGTCGGCGCCGCCCAGGTCAATGCCATCCTGAAGCAGGTGAGTGCGCTGGAGGCGCAGGAGGCCCCCGGCGGCTCGGCGGCCAACACCATCGCCGGCCTGGCGCGGCTGGGCGTCCCCACCGGCTACATCGGCAAGATCGGCCACGACCCCTACGGCGAGTTCTTCGCCGCCGAGATGCGCCGCCACGGCAGCGACGTCCGCATGTTTTACGGCGCCGCGCAGACGGGCCGCGCCCTGGGGCTCATCACCCCCGACTCGGAGCGCACCTTCGCCACCTTCCTGGGGGCGGCGGTCGAGCTCGACGCCACCGACCTGAGCCCCGACCTCTTCCGGGGCTGGGACATCTTCCACATCGAGGGCTACATGGTGCAGAACCACGCTCTGACCCGCGAGGCGCTGCGCCTGGCCAAGGAGGCGGGGCTGGAGGTGTCGCTCGACCTGGCCAGCCACAACGTGGTGCGCGAGAACCTCGAGTTCCTGCAGGAGATGGTCGGCCGCTACGTCGATATCGTCTTCGCCAACGAGGACGAGTCCATGGCCTTCAGCGGCGCCCATTCGCCCACCGACGCCCTGGTGGCCCTCGCGCCGCGCTGCACCGTCGCCGTGGTGAAGCTGGGCAAGAACGGCTCGCTGGTGCGCCGTAGCGGGGAGGAGCACCGCGTCGAGTGCATCCCGGCGCGCGCCGTCGACACCACCGGCGCCGGCGACCTCTATGCCGCCGGTTTCCTGTACGGGCTGATCCAGGGTTACCCCCTGCCGGTCTGCGGCCGGCTCGGCTCGCTCCTCTCCGGCAAGGTCGTCGAGGTCGTCGGCGCCAAGCTCTCCGAGGGGCAGTGGCTCGAGATCGAGGCCGCTTTGCCCAAGCTGCTGTGCGAAAACGAAAAAAGTGAAGAGTGATGCGTGATGAGAAACCGCAAGAGAACGACCTTTGCCGCCTCTCATCACGCCTCAGCCCATGCGCGTTCCTGAGGGCGGATGAAGGAAAAGAACGGCCAGGCTGGCTTGAAAAGCAAGGGCGATGTTGCCGTCGCCCTGATGGACGCCGGGGGCAACTGTGCCCAGGCGGTGCTGGGCGCGTTCAGCGAAACGCTGGGCCTGGAGAGGGCCGTGGCGCTGAGGATCGCCTGCGGCTTCGGCGCCGGGCTG
This sequence comes from uncultured Clostridia bacterium, assembly GCA_964628035.1. Classification (GTDB taxonomy): domain Bacteria; phylum Acidobacteriota; class Aminicenantia; order UBA2199; family UBA2199; genus UBA2199. Next base: position 71,621 of record CAZVPI010000006.1, read on the forward strand.
GCGCGAAGCCAGGAGGTCTGCGGCGCCGTGACCGGCGCCGTCATGGTCATCGGCCTGATCCATGGGCAGGAGCGGCCCGATGAGCTGCAGGCCAAGGAAAAAACCTATGCGCTCACGCGCGGGTTGATCGAGCGCTTCCGCGCCGAATTCGGCTCCTGCCTCTGCCGTGAGCTGCTGCAGGTCGACCTGCTGACCGCCGCCGGCCAGGCGCGGTACAAGGAAAGGCACCTCGGCGACCGGGTGTGCCGCCCCTGCGTGCGCGGCGCGGTCCGCATCCTGGAAGCCATTCTCTGATTCCGCAGCCCGGCATAGATCCATACAATAAATCTGGCAAAAATGAGAAACACCGGCGCCGGAATTTCGTAAACATGGGTACAAGACCCAAAGGAGGAGATCCATGGCAGAGAAAAAAGCGGGCCTGTTCCTGGCCCTGGCGGTTGTCTTGATGGCCGTCACTCCGGTTCTTGCCGCAGCCGGCGGCACGGTGCCCCTGATCCCGCGCGAGGTGCTGTTCGGCAACCCGGTCAAGGCCTCGCCGCGGCTTTCGCCCTGCGGCACGCGCCTGGCCTACCTGGCCCCATCGGCCAAGGGAGTGCTCAACGTCTGGGTGCGCACCATCGGCAAGGAGGACGACGCCCAGGTGACGAACGACACCCACCGCGGCATCCGCAGCCACTTCTGGACCGAGGACGGCAAGCGCATCCTTTACCTGCAGGACATCGGCGGCGACGAGAATTGGCACGTCTACGCGGTCGACCTGGAGACGAAGGCGGTGCGCGACCTGACCCCCTTCCAGGGGGTGCGCGCCAGCAACATCATGCTGGAGAAAAAGTACCCCGAACAGATGCTGGTGGGGCTGAACCTGCGCGACCGCCGCGTCTTCGACATGTACCGCGTCGACCTGAACACCGGCGCCGTCGTCCTCGACACCCAGAACCCCGGTGACGTGCTGGGTTGGGTCACCGATCCCGACTTCCAGATCCGCGCCTGCCAGGCCCAGAACCCGATGGACGCCTCGACCATCGTGCGCGTGCGCGACGGCCGGGACGCTCCCTGGCGCGACCTGGCCACCCTGCCCTTCGGCGAGAGCGGCGGCGTCGTCGCCTTCACGGCCGATGGCAAGGCCCTCTTCTTCATCACCTCCGTGGGCGCCGACACCACCCGCCTGGTGCTCCTTGATGTTGCCACGGGCAAGGAGCTGGAGACCATCGCCCGGGATCCCAAGGTCGACCTGGGCGGAGCCTTCGTCCATCCCGACACCCGCAAGGTGCAGGCCGTCTCCTTCAACTATCTGCGGAACGAGTGGCGGGTCCTGGACCCAGCGGTCAAGGACGATTTCGCCGCCCTGGCCAGGATCGGCCGCGGCGAGTTCCACCTCGGCGGGCGCGACCGCGCCGACGCCAAGTGGCTGGTCACCACCGTGGTCGATGACGGCCCCGTTTCCTATTACCTCTACGACCGTGCCAGCCAAAAGGCGGAGTTCCTGTTCGTCAACCGGCCCGAGCTGGCCGAGTACAAGCTGGCCGTGATGAAGCCTGTGGTGATCAAGGCCCGCGACGGATTCCAACTGGTAAGTTACCTGACCCTGCCCGTCGGGAGCAAGGGCAAGAACCTGCCGCTGGTGCTCAACGTCCACGGCGGCCCCTGGGCCCGGGATGCCTGGGGGTACAATCCCGAGGCGCAATGGTTCGCCAACCGCGGCTACGCCTCCCTGCAGGTCAATTTCCGCGGCTCGGACGGCTTCGGCAAGAAGTTCCTGCACGCCGGCGACAAGCAGTGGGGCGTGGGCGCCATGCAGCACGACCTGACCGACGCCGTGAAATGGGCGGTTCGCCAGGGGATCGCCGATCCCGGGAAGGTCTGCATCTACGGCGGCTCCTACGGCGGCTACGCCACCCTGGCCGGCCTGGTCTTCACCCCCGAGCTCTACGCCTGCGGCGTCGACATCGTCGGTCCCTCCAACGTCAAGACGCTGTTCGAGGCCATCCCGCCCTACTGGGCGCCGATGAAGAAGCGCATGCTGCTGCAGGTGGGGGACGTGGAGAACGACGAGGCCTTCAACCAGAAGATCTCGCCCCTGTTCCATGCCGGCAACATCCGCGTGCCGCTGATCGTGGCCCAGGGGGCCAACGACCCGCGGGTCAACATCCGCGAAGCCGACCAGATCGTCAAGGCCATGCGCGACAAGGGGCTGCCCGTCACCTACGTGGTCTACACCGACGAGGGGCACGGCTTCGCCCGCCCGGTCAACCGCCTCGATTTCTACGGCCGCGTCGACGAGTTCCTGGCCCAGCACCTGGGCGGCCGCAGCGAGCCCTGGCAGAAGGTCGAGGGCAGCTCAGCCGAGGTGCGTTAGGAGAAGGTGAAAGAGACTCAAGAAAGTGAAAAATGAAAGGGGCTGAAGAAGGGTAGGAAGCGGACAAGCCCGGGCGGCGGCCCTATTCCCTGACGGGGAGGGGGGACCGGCTGGACGGCAGCGAGAAACAAAGGCGGTGGCGTTTGCCACCGCCTTTTGGTTTGGCTCTTCTCAAGAATTTGTGCAAGACTCGATCGATCAGGCGCGAGTTCTGGTAAGACTAAGGCACCAATTTTCAAGCACAAATTCCCAACATACTCCAAATTCCAATCAGCCAATGACCCAAACAAAGAAAAGATGCTTGAACTGGCTTTCGTCTAGGACACAACGTCCCCGCCAGGGGATTGGAATTTGAACTTGGAATTCATTTGGGATTTGGTGCTTGGTGCTTGGAATTTTCCCCGCCCCTCGCCTCTCTGGCCTCGAATCCGTCCATGATGATGGAAAATCGTGCACAACTTTGTGAGAGGAACCCAAAAAAAAAGGCGGGGTCGCAGGACCCCGCCCGGGGAATCCAAGATCGCCGGCGCTACTGGCCCAGGATCTCCTTGACCAGGCGGTCGGCGCCGTAGATCTTCTTCATGGCCTCGATGATGGCCGCGCTGTGCACCGAGACGGTGCGGTTGGCGGTGTCATCGTAGAAGTAGCGGCCGATGAAGCTCTCGACGTTGCCGTCGAAAACAAGGCCGACCACCTCGGCGGCGGAGTTGATCACCGGCGAGCCTGAGTTGCCGCCGATGATGTCGCCGGTGCAGACGAAGTTCAACGGCGTGGCCAGGTCGATGCGCTCGAGGGCGTCGGCCACGCGCTGGGGCAGGTGGAAGGGGGGCTGGTTGTCAAAGCTGGCGGCCCGGTCGAACAGCCCATAGAAGGTGGTCTTGTAGGGGGCGAGGGTGCCGTTCAGCGGATAGCCCTTGACCGCGCCGTAGGAGAGGCGCAGGGTGAAGGTGGCGTCGGGGTAGGCGTTCTTGCCGTAGACGGCGAAACGGGCCTGGCCGATCCTCTCGCCGGCGGGGCGGGCGACGCTCTCGATCTCGTCCTCCTGCCACTTGCGCATCTCGCGGAGGATGGGATCCAGCTTGCGCGCCAGCACGATGAAGCTGTCCTGGCAGTCGGCCACGGCCGATGGGCCGCCGTCGACAAGCTTGCGGCGCAGCGCCGGATCGGCCAGCTTCGTGCCCGCCACCAGCGCCCGGGCCGCCTCCTCGGGGGTCTTGCCGTCCAGGCAGGCCTTGACGTAAGGGTCGTCGGCGCCGAGCTCCTCGAGCATCAGCTTCATGGCGTCAACGGCCATGGCCTCTTCCAGGCCGGGATAGACGGGAGCGGGCGAGAAAAGGCGGAAGCGCAGCGAATCCAGCTGAGCGGTGTGGTAGCCGTCGAGGCGCTCGCCGTCGGGCTTCTGCAGCTCGGCGGCCAGCTGCACGATCTGCAGGGCGATGGCGCCCAGGCGCAGGCCCGGGGCGCGGCGGTAGGACAGCTCCTTCAGGCGCGACTTCTGCTTCTCGATGGCCGCGGCGATCTCGTCCCAGGCGCCGGCGTACTCGGCCTTCCAGGCGGGATTGGACTCGATCTGCCCGCGGAACTCCGATTCCTGGGCGGCCTTCTTCTCCAGGATGCCGGCGGCCTTGAGCCCTTCGTATTCGCCGCTGGAGACCTTCAGGCCGTTCTCGATGCCGAAGATCATGCCGGCGGCCTGGCGCGCCTCCTCGGGACCGCGGGCGGCGTAAGCCTTGGCCACGTTCAGCATGCGCTTCATGGCCTTGATGCGCTGCGGATAGGCGAAATCGCGCTGGAACTGGATCTGGGCCAGGGTCATCAGGCGGTTGGTCGATCCGGGGTGGCCCGAGATGAAGACCAGTTCGCCGTCGGCGGCGCCCTTGGCGCTCCATTTCAGGAAGTGGGAGACCTTGGCCGGCTTGCCCTTCTCGTAAGCGCGGAACAGGGCCATGTCGATGTCGTGGCGCGGGTAGGTGAAATTGTCGGGATCGCCGCCGTAGAAGGCGGCCTGCTGCTCGGGGGCGAAGACCAGCTTGACCTCGGTGTATTTCTTGTAGCGGTACAGCCAGTATTCGCCGCCCTGGTACAGGGAGACGACGTCGGAGCGCAGCCCGGTGCGCTTCAGGCTCTGGCGCTCGATGGCGGCGATGGCGGCCTTCTTGGCGGCCAGGGCCTTGGCCGGATCCATCCCCTTCTTGACCGCGGCCAGGACCTTGGCCGTCACGTTTTCCATGGAAAGGAGTACGTTCAACTCCAGGTCGGGGCAGGGGATCTCGTCGGCCAGGGTGGCGGCGTAAAAGCCGTCGGCCACGTAGTTCTTCTCCGCGCTGGAGAGCTTCTGCAGCTGGCCCAGGGCCACGTGATGGTTGGTCAGCATCAGGCCGTCGGGGCTGATGAAGGAGCCGGAACCGCCGTCGCCGACGCGCACCGAGGCCAGGCGCACATGCTCCAGCCAGGCCGGGGTGGGCTCGAAACCGTATTTTTCCTTCAGCTGCTTCAGGGGCGGGTTGTCAAAGGTCCACATCCCCTCGTCGGCGGGCAGAGGGCCTGCCAGCAGCATCATCGCCGCAGCCGCGAGCAGGAAAAGCCCGGACTGCTTTCTGGACTTGTTTTTTTTCACTAGTGACCTCCTCTTGATCTAGCAAACCTAGTACGAAACTACAGAGACAATAGTTCTGTTGCAGGTACCACGTACCACGTACCAAGCCAATTCAGTACAGGACTACAGAAACAATAGTTCTGTTGCAGGTACCACGTACCACGTACCAAGCCAATTCAGTACAGGACTACAGAAACAATAGTTCTGTTGCAGGTTCCACGTACCCTGTATCAAGTTAAAGAAAAAGCCATGCAAGATCCAGTTCTCGCCGACGTGGAACATGGAACCTCGAGGGAAAGGGGATTTGAAAGGGATTATGCCGTAAGCCGTGCGTCCTGCACCGTACGCCAACATCGGATAGTTGCAAAGGGCTTTGCCGTCCGCCTTATGCCGTAAGCCGTACGCCGAGTTCTTAAAGTTCAGAGGGCTTTTTGCCGTATGCCGTACGCCCTGAGCCGTACGCCGAGTT
>CAZVPI010000006.1:77141-139242 GCA_964628035.1 uncultured Clostridia bacterium
AAAGTTCAGAGGGCTTTTTGCCGTATGCCGTACGCCCTGAGCCGTACGCCGAGTTCTTAAAGTTCAGAGGGCTTTTTGCCGTATGCCGTACGCCCTGAGCCGTACGCCGAGTTATTAAAGTTCAGAGGGCTTTTTGCCGTAAGCCGTACGCCCTGAGCCGTACGCCGAGTTCTTTTAGTTCTTATGGAGCCAGGCGGAATCGAACCGCCATCTCAACCTTGCGAAGGTCGCGTTCTCCCATTAAACCATGGCCCCGGACGGTCTTCAAGAGGCCAATATACCATTAAAAAGGGCCTGCTGTCAACGAACTGGCAAAGGCGAACAAGGCGTTCTTCTCCCGGCTTGTCGGACCTGTCCGCCCCGTCCGACAGGTCCGACAAGAAAAAGGCGGTCTATTCCTCCGCTTTTTCCCCCGGATTCACCAGGCGCGCGATCAGGATGCTCAGCAGGTAGAGCAGGACCATGGGGACGGCGAAAAGGGTCTGGGTGACCATGTCCGGGGTGGGGGTGATGACCGCGGCCAGGATGAAGATGGCCACGACGGCGTACTTGAAATAGCGCAGCAGGAAGCGGGCGCTGACGACCCGCAGCCGGGCCAGCAGGAAGACGAGCACCGGCAGCTCGAACAGGGCGGCGATGCCGAACAGGACGCGGAAGGCCAGGGCGAAGTAGTCGTGGAGGGTGAGGATGGCCTGGAAATCCCGGCCGATGTCGAGGAAGAACCTGCAGGCCAGGGGAAAGACCACGAAATAGCCGAAGGCGCCGCCCAGGACGAAGAAAAACGTGGTGGCGAGGACGAAGGGGACGACCCAGCGCCTTTCCCTGGGGAAGAGCGCCGGCGAGATGAACAGCCAGAGCTGATGGAAAATGAACGGCGAGGCGGCGAACAGCGAGGAGATGACGGCCACCTTGATGTACATCATGAAGGGCTCGGACAGGGAGGTGAAGGCCAGCTGGGGCTCTCCCGAGGGCCCGGCGGGAAGGAACTTCAGGACCGGCAGCGACAGCCAGCGGTAGATCCGGCCGACCACGGCCCACGAGGCCAGGAAAAAGACGAAGACGAAGGCCAGCGACCAGACGATGCGCCTGCGCAGCTCGCCCAGGTGCTCGAAAAAAGACATCTCGTCAGCTTTCGGCTTGGCCATCCGCCGCCTCCTCCGGCTTGGCCCCGGCCTGGCCGCCTGGCGGCGCCGGGCTCTCCGCGCCGCGCTCAGGGTCCTTGCCGTCGAGGGCCTGCTTCAGGTCAAGATGGATGTCGTCGCCGATCGCGCGCACCTCCTGAATGCCGCGGCGCAGGTCGAGGATGGGATCGGCCAGCCCCTCCTTGTAGACCTCATCCTGGATGGCCGTCTTGGCCTGGTCGACGGTCGAGCGGAATTCGCGCACGATGCGGCCCAGGGTCCGCGCGAATTCGGGCAGCTTTTTGGGCCCGAAGACCAGCAGCACGACGATGAAGACCAGGATCAGCTCGGGAAAGCCTATCGAGCCGAACATGAAGCGCTCCTCGTCACGGGTGGGCCGGGATGCGGACCGGCTTGCGGCAGACCAGCCGCAGCTGGTCGTTCTTCACCGCCGCGCCCAGGTCGGCCAGGAGTTCCTGGCCGGATCCGGGGAAGGGCACGGGCCCGGGCTCGATGCCGATCACCAGGTTGCGGCCGTTGTGCTTGGCCAGGTAGAGGGCCGTGTCGGCCATGGCCACGACCTGCTGCCAGCTCAGCTTCTCCTCGCCGCCGCTGAGGAAGGGGTAATGGCAGAAACCGATGCTGATCGTCTTCTTGACCCGCACGTCCGGGGAGACGGCGAAGGCGTCCTGTTCGATGGCCTGGCGGATGCGCTCGGCCAGGGCGAAGGAGTCGCCGGGGCGGGACTGGCGGGTGATGATCAGGAACTCCTCGCCCCCCCAGCGGGCCACGCTGTCCGACTGGCGCATCATCGCCTGCAGGCGGCGGGCGATCTCGACGATCACCGCGTCCCCGCCCTCGTGGCCATGGACGTCGTTGACGCGCTTGAAGTGATCGACGTCGATCATGAAGACGCCCAGCGCGGCGGCCTTCTCGTCGAACGGCTTCAGCCCCGCGCGCACGTTGTGGAGCTCGCGTTGGATGATGCTCATGTCCTCGCGGATGGTCTCGTCCAGGTAGCGGCGGTTCTTGAGGCCGGTCAACGGATCGGTGATGGAAAGCTGCGCCAGCTCGCGGTTCTTCTCGGCGATCTCGATCGTGCGCGCCTGCACGACCTCCTCGAGCTTCCTCTTCTGCCGGTTGAGGACGCGGAAGCGGGCGTTCACCACCAGGGCCAGCACGGCCAGGGCCAGCAGCGCTTCCAGGGTCAGGAACCACCAGCGCGCCCAGAAGGGGCGGGCGATGCTGAAGATGATTCGCTGCTCCTCGCCGAACCAGCCCGAATCGCCGCCGCCCTTGTTGGCCAGCACCGAGAAGGTGTAGGTTCCCGGGGGCAGGTTGGTGTAGCGGATCGAGGTCTGGCGCGACGGCGGCGACCAGTCGGCGTCGAAGGGAAAGAGCCGGGTGCGGTAGAGGACAGGGCTCTCGCGGCTCAGGCTCGGGCAGATGTACTGGAAGCCTACGGTGTTCTGGTCATGGCGCAGGGGGCGGGACAGGGGCAAGGCCTGAGGCGCGCCCTGGACCTGGGGCGGGCTGATGACCAGGGCCGGGCGGATGGCCGGCCGCTCGACGGCCGGGGCCCGGCGCTCGACCAGCCCCGGTGGGATGCCGAAATAGAGGCTGCCGTCGGCGGATTTCAGAGCCGAGTGCACGCAGCCCTCGTCGCCGAAAAGCCCGGTCTCCATGTTGAAGTGCGCCAGGGAGCCGTCGGCTGACCAGCGCTCCAGGCCGCGGGTGGTGTTCATCCACAGGTGGCCGCGGTCATCGCGCAGCACGGACCACACGTCGTCGTGCAGCAGCCCCTGCTCGCGGCCCAGGCGGCGCACGGCGGTTCCCTTGAACCAGAACAGGCCCGCCATCTCGCAGGCCACCAGCGCCTCGTCGGCGGCCAAAACGCGGATGTCGTTGACGGTGGCGCGGCCGACCTGACGCTCCCAGCCGCTGGCGATGAAGCGGCCGTCGCGGAGCCATTGCAGGCCGCGGCGGGTGCCGACAAGCAGCGAGCCCGGCTCCAGCTCGGCGACGTCCCAGACGATGGGGTCGCCCAGGCCCTCGCGGAACCAGCGGAAGGCCTTGCCGTCATAGCGCAGCAGGCCGCGGCTGGTGGCGAACCAGGCCGCGCCGGAGCTGTCACGCACGCCGGAGAGGACGGAAACCCCCTCGGTCAGGCTGCGCAGCGCCGTGCGGCCGTCCCATTCGAGGATCTCGCCGTCGGCGCAGCCCAGCAGATAGCGCCGGCCCTCCAGGGGCACGATGGCGCGCAGCGAGCGCCCCCTGAGTTGCCCGTTGACGGCGAAGGGCCGGATGCGCCCCTGGCGCAGCTCGGCCACGCCGTCCTCGCAGGCCAGCAGGATGCCGCCTTCGTCCTCCAGGATGTCCCAGACATGGGTCGAGGGCAGCCCGTCCTCGGGGCCGTACATGCGGAAAAGATGGCGGGAGAGCTGGGAGAGGCCCAGGCCGGTGCCGATGAAGATGTTGCCTTCGCGGTCGAGCAGCAGGCACACGACGCGGTCGTAGATCAAGCCGCTGGCCTTCGTCAGGATCTCCTCCGTCCCGCTCTGCAGGTTCTTGTGCAGCAGGCCGCCGCGGCCGCCGATCCACAGGTTGCCGGCGTCGTCCAGGAGGATGTCGCTGATGTCGGCCAGCTGGGCGGGCAGACCGGCGTAGGGGCGGAATTCGCCGAACGGCGTCAGCAGGAACAGGCCGCCGCGGCAGCCGACGAAGAGGCGGCCGTTGGCCTCCTTGACGAAATGGACCGGCCCGGGGCTGGCATGGCGCTGCAGCCTCCCTGCGCCCAGCAGGTAGACGGCGTCGCCGCTGAAGAAGGCCATGCCGCCGGTCCGGGCGGCCAGGCCAAGCAGGCGCCCGGGATCGGAAAACAGGGCGCTGCGTCGGGTCTGATCGCCGCGCACAATGAGGAGGCTGCGGTCGGTCAGGACCCACAGCGAGTCGTCGAGGGAACTGAAGGCGATGGCGCGCACGAAGCCGTCGGGCAGGGGCCAGGATTCGATGCGCCCGTCGCGGATGCGGTTCAGCCCCTCCTGGGTGGCGACCCAGACGACGCCCCGGCGGTCCAGGGCCAGCCCGGTGACATAGTTGCCGGCCAGGCCGTCGCGGCGTGTAAAAGCCTGGAAGGAGCTGCCGTCGAACCGTCCGAGCCCGGCCTGGGTGCCGACCCACAGGAAGCCGTTCCCGTCCTGAAGCAGGGCGGTGACGGTGCTCTGCGGCAGCCCCTCGGAACTGCGGTAGTTGATGAACGGATAGCGCAGGGCGCTCAGGCTGGATGCCAGCGCCAGCAGCAGGAGAAGGGGAACGGCCCGTTTCATCAGGGCAATTTTAACACAAGGGCCCAACCGACGCAAAAGAACCCGCCGTATGGCGTTCGGCCACAGCACGGACATGCATGTGGCGGGCGGCGTACGGCAACAGCGTGAGCATGATCCTGGCGGGCGGCAGGCGGCCCTTGCAGTCAATGAAAGGACAGAGAATTGAGGGAAGCCGAAAGATAGCAAAGTGAAAAAGGATTCAGGCAGGGGCGTTTCCCGTCAACCGTATGCCGTCTGCCTTGGGCCGAGACGCTTTTATTTCTTCTCGCTGACGATCTCCTTCAGCACCCGGGTCAGGAAGCTGTGGAAGGAGCGCAGGGTGGGCTCGAACTCGGCCGAGAAATTCGTGCGGTTGAGGTTGTCGAAATAGCCGAGGAACTCGTTCCAGTCCTTGTACAGCAGGTAGTTCAGGTCGCTCTCCATGAACTGGTTGATGTCGAAGAAAATCTCCGAGGGGGCGATGCTGTCCTTGTGGGCGAAGTAGTCGTTGATCTTGGTGTGCAGGCGGATGAGCTTCTTCTTGACCTCGATCGACTTCTGGCGGCGGGAAACGTACTTCTCGAAGATGCTGCTGCCGCTGATGCCGGGCTTGAACAGCCGGGCCACGGTCTCGATCAGCTCCTGCACGGCGACCTCGGCGATGACCACGACGTTCTGGATCAGCTGGCGCTTCTTGAGCTTGCTGCTGTCGGCTTCGAAGTAGATCGGCAGCTCGCCGTCCCAGATCTTGCGGTATTCCAGCTTGAAATTCTTGAACACGTCGCCCAGCGGCGGCAGCCTTTTTTTCAGGTCGGCGTTCGCCTGCAGGCACGGCCACAGGGCGCTGTCGTTGAAGCGGATCAGGTCGTCCATGTTCTTCTTCAGCGACAAGGCCAGGGGAATGACCAGGTCGAGGTACTTGCTCTTGTCCACGTTCAGCTCGATGAAGTTGTTGATCTTCAGGACGCGGAAGGCGAGGATGAAGAAGATGCCCAGGTTCTTGCGCAGGCTCTTGTCCTGGCAGGAGGCGATGATGGCCGAGATGTCGGGCTGGTAGATCTTGTCCATCTTGGAAATGAACTGCTTCTTGAGCAGCGAGACCAGGATGGGGTTGTTGAGCAGTTCGCGGTGGTACAGCTTCTTGATCGACAGGTAGGCCCGCTGCGAGACCTGGTCGAGGCGCAGGATCTCGCTCAGCAGGTTGCGGAAGCTCTGCAGGAAGATGCGGAAGCTGTAGAACCAGGACTCGGGCGAATAGAGCTCCTTCAGGCTGGGGAAGGACTTGTCCATGTTCTGCTCGAGCATCTTCTCCACGACATACTCCTCGAAGTTGAGGAAATAGGTGTCCTTCTTGAAGTCCAGGTCCTTGAGCAGGCTGGTGATGCGCGCCGCGGCCTGGTGCATGCCGAAGACGTAGAACTCGTAATTGCGCTCCCCGGGCGGATGGCGCTTGAAGGCCAGGTTCTCCAGGTAGGGGGAGGAATGGAACTCCTCGATGCTCTCGAACCAGAGCTTTAGCTCGAACAGGTTGATCATCATCCGTTCCTGGTCGATGCGCTCCAGCCAGCCGGAGAAGATCTCCTCCCATTTCCGCTCGGGGGTCAGGGCGCCGCTTTCCTTGGAGAAGAATTCGCCGATGTTTTCCACGTCTCTCTTTTCCATGCCGCGATTGTACGGAATCGCCCGCTTTTTTGCAAGGCAACGCGTCCGGGCGTGGCAAAACCGCCGCCGTTCTGCTATACTTCCCGCGATGGCCAAAACCGAGCAGAGCATCGCGATCTCCTACCGCAGCGACCTGAAGTATACCGAGGTGGGCGTCCTGGTGCTCGGCTTCATCAAGAAGCTCCTGCACATCGACGACGACACCTATTTCAAGATCGAAATTTCCCTGCGCGAGGCGGCCAACAACGCCATCGTGCACGGCAACGGCCGCGACCCCGGCAAGCGCGTCCACCTGCGTTTCGCCTGGGACCGCTCGCGCCTGCGCCTGACGGTGCGCGACGAGAACAGCCGCCGGGTCGATCCCCAGGAGGTGGAGGACCGGATCCACGACTGCCACCTGCTCTCCTTCCACGGCCGGGGCATCACCATCATCCGCAGCTACATGGACCGCTTCCAGTTCCGCAGCTCCCCGGACGGCAGCGAGGTGGTCATGGAAAAAGAGCTTCCGTGATCGTGCTGGCACTGGACACCTCCTCGCGTGACGCCTCCGTCGCGGTGCTGCGCGACGGCGGCATCGCCCTGGAATACAATTTCTCCCCGGGCGACGGGTTGTCGTCGCGGCTGGTCCCCAGCCTGGAATTCCTCCTGCGAAACCTCGGTTTGCGGCTGCCCCAGGTCGACCTGTTCGCCGCCGCCGTCGGCCCCGGTCTGTTCACCGGCATCCGCGTCGGCCTGGCGACCCTCAAGGGGCTGGATTTCTCGGCCGGCAGGCCCATGATCGGGGTGAACTCGCTGGAGGCCCTGGCCTTCAAGCTCGCCGGTGATGGCGGCACCGTCGTGCCCCTGATCGACGCCCGCCGCGGCGAGCTCTATGCCGCCGCCTACCGCTTCGAGGCGGGCGGCCGGGCCGAGGTGCGCCTGAGCCCGAGGCTGCTGGCGCCGGCAGCGGTCGCAGCGGCGCTGGCCGGGCTCGAGGCGCCGGTGCTCGTGGGCGGCGGCGCCGAGAAGCACGCCGACCTGCTGCGCCGCGCGCTGCCCGGCTGCCGCATCCAGGTCCGTTCTCCTTTCCTGGCCAGCGAGATCGGCCGCATCGCCCTGGAGCGCTTCGCGCGCGGCGAGGGGCAGGAGCTTCGCCCGGCCTACATCCGCCGACCCGATGCCGAGAGCCGCCGTCCCGCCGACCGAGCCGCGGATTAGGCCGGCGCGCGCCGCCGACCTGGACGCCGTGCTGCGCATCGAGCGCGAGCAGTTTTCCCGCCCCTGGAGCCGGGAGTACCTCGCCGCCGAGCTGGGCAACCGCCTGGCCCGCTTCACCGTCGCCTGCCCGGGCCGGGGCGAGGATGCGGCCGGCTACCTGCTCTGCTGGCGGATGGCCGGCGAGATCGAGCTGCATCGCATCGCCGTGGCTTCCTCCTGGCAGCGGCGGGGCCTGGCCCTGCGCCTGCTGGACGATCTGCTGCAATGCGGGCGTTCCTGGGGCTGCGGGCGCATCGTGCTGGAAGTGCGGGAATCGAACCGGCCGGCGATCGCCCTGTATGAAAGACGGGGGTTCCGCCGCGTCGGCCGGCGCCGGGAGTACTACTCCGATCCCGGCGAGGACGCGCTGGTCTTCGCCCTCGACCTTGGCGGCCCCGCAGGTCTATAAGTCCTCGCGCTCGCGGCGGATGCTGTCCTCGATGCTCATTTTCTCCGCGATCCAGAAATCGAGGCTGGTCTTGGCGAAGACGGCGATGATGTCCGGGTCGAACTGCTTGCCGGAATTCCTCAGCAGCTCGGCGGCGGCGACATCGAAGGGCATCGCTTGCTTGTAGGGCCGGTCGGAGGTCATGGCGTCGATGGCGTCGGCGACGTGGAAAATGCGTCCGCCCAAGGGGATGTCGCCACCGGCCAGCCCCTCGGGGTAGCCGCTGCCGTCGTAGGCTTCGTGGTGGTGCAGGACGATCTGGGCCGCCTCCTCCAGGAACTTGATGCGCTTGAGGATGTTGTAGCCGATGGTGGGATGGCCCTTCATGATCTCCCATTCATCGGCGGAGAGGGCGCCGGGCTTGCGCAGGATGGCGTCGGGGATGCCGATCTTGCCGATGTCGTGCAGCAGCGCCCCGTACTCGAAGATCTTCAGGGTCCTCTTGTCCACGATGCCGGTCAATTCGGCCAGCTTGAGGGTGAAACGCACCACGCGCAGGGAATGGCCCTGGGTCTCGGTGTCGCGGGTGTCAAGGGCGGTGACCATGGCGCGCAGGGTGAAATTGTAGGTGTGGTCGAGCTCGATCAGCGCCTGCTTCAGTTCGCTGGTCCGCTCCTCGACCATCTTCTCCAGCTGCTTCTGGTACTCCTTGTTCTCCAGGACCAAACGGCGCTTCTCCAGCGCCTTGCGGGCCACGAAGGCGACCTCGTTGAGCTTGAAGGGCTTGGCGACGTAGTCGTAGGCGCCCTTGGACATGGCGGAGATCGCCGACTCGATGTCCTTGACGGCGGAGATCATGACCACCATGGCGTCCTCGTCGAGGGCCTTGACCTCGTCGAGCAGGTCCAGGCCGGTCTTGCCCGGCATGCGGATGTCCGACATGAGCAGGTCGAAGTCGTTCTCGGCCTTGAACGTCTCCAGGGCCTCGAAGGCGTTGGCCGCCAGCCGGCACTCGAAGCCCTCGCTCTCGAGGAAATCGCGCAGCAACTCGCGGATGTCCTTCTCGTCGTCGGTGATGAGGATCTTGCCCTTTCTCATTGGGCCTACGATAGCAAATCCAGAAAAAATTGTAAATGCGCGCCAGTAAAGAAAGTGATGGGGATAGGGAAAGGGCGAGAAGGCGTCATGTTGTGATCTTGTTTTTGCAAGTGGCCTAATGAAGCGGGCAGGACGGAAGCATCGAGTTCCAAGCACCAAATTCCAGACAGGCTCCAAGCCCCCGTCCCCTTGGCCGGGACGTTGCGACCCCATGACCCAAACAAAGAAAGGGAGCCCTGAGTGGCTTCGATTTGGACACATCGTCCCCGTAGGGGATTGCCATTTGAGCTTGGAATTATCTTGGGATTTGGGGCTTGGTGCTTGGAATTGCAGTCTTACACATGTTTTACCCTGCCGAAAAAACCGTTTTGGCTGGCCTCAAAACCCTTTGCCGTGCTTGCTGCCTTTCAATATCGATAGTGGTCGGGCTTGAACGGGCCGTCGACGGGAACGCCCAGGTAGGCGGACTGCTTCTCGCTCAGGCGCGTCAGCTTGACCCCCAGGGAGCCCAGGTGCAAGCGGGCCACTTCCTCGTCCAGGTGCTTGGGCAGGGTGTAGACCTTGCGCTCCAGGCCGCCCTTGGCCAGCTCGATCTGGGCCAGGCACTGGTTGGTGAAGCTGCAGCTCATGACGAAGCTGGGGTGGCCGGTGGCGCAGCCCAGGTTGACCAGCCGCCCTTCGGCCAGGACGATGATCGAGCGTCCCGATTTCAACGTCCATTTGTCCACCTGCGGCTTGATGACCGTCTTGACGCAGCCGGGGGTGGTCTCCAGGTAGTGCATGTCGATCTCGCTGTCGAAATGGCCGATGTTGCAGATGATGGCCTCGTTCTTCATGCGTTCCATGTGGGCGCCGGTGATGACGTCGCAGTTGCCGGTGGCCGTGACGAAGATGTCGCCGATCGGGGCCATCTCGTCCAGGGTCGACACCTCGTAGCCCTCCATGGCCGCCTGCAAGGCGCAGATGGGGTCGATCTCGGTGACGATCACCCGGGCGCCGAAGCCGCGCATCGACTGGGCGCTGCCCTTGCCCACGTCGCCGTAGCCGCAGACGACGACCTTCTTGCCGGCCACCATGATGTCGGTGGCGCGCTTGATGCCGTCGGCCAGCGACTCGCGGCAGCCGTACAGGTTGTCGAACTTGGACTTGGTCACCGAATCGTTGACGTTGATGGCCGGGAACAGCAGGCCGCCCTCGGCCTGCATCTGGTAGAGGCGGTGGACGCCGGTGGTCGTCTCCTCGGAGACGCCGCGGATGCGGGCGCTGGCGCGGGTCCAGCGCTGCGGGTCGCGGGCCAGCGACGCGCGCAGGCGCGCCTGGACGACCCCCAGCTCCTTGTTTTCCGGCTTCTTCTCCAGCAGGGAGGGGTCCTTCTCGGCCTTGGCCCCCAGGTGAACCAGCAGGGTGGCGTCGCCGCCGTCGTCGACGATCAGGTCGGGGCCGGAGCCGTCGGGCCAGGTCAGGGCCCGCTCGGTGCACCACCAGTACTCCTCGAGCGTTTCGCCCTTCCAGGCGAAGACCGCGGCCGACCCGGCCTTGGCGATGGCGGCGGCGGCATGGTCCTGGGTCGAGAAGATGTTGCAGGAGGCCCAGCGCACGTCGGCCCCCAGCTCGACCAGGGTCTCGATGAGCATGGCCGTCTGGATGGTCATGTGCAGGCTGCCGGTCACGCGCAGACCGGCCAGCGGCTTGAGCGGGCCGTACTTGCTGCGGATGGCCATCAGCCCGGGCATTTCCGCCTTGGCCAGGTCCATCTCGCGACGGCCCCAGTCGGCCAGGGAGAGGTCAGCCACCTTATAGGGCAGGGTCAGGTCCTTATCAGTGGAAGTCATGGCATTCTCCAGTTTTTTCATTTGCAGAACAGATTATAGCGGAATGCGGGAAATCGAACTACAGTGACAAGTGACGAGTGACGAGTGACGAGAAAAAGCCACCGGCGAGCCAGGTCTTTTTCTTCCTTGTTATTTGTCACTCTTCACAGGTTACTGGATCTCGGCTATTTCTTGGCCAAAGCCTTGAGCGCCTGGACCTTGTCGAGTTTCTCCCAGGGGAACTCGCTGCGGCCGAAATGGCCGTTGGCGGCGGTGGCCCGGTAGATCGGCCGCTTGAGCTTCAGCTCACGCAGGATGTCGCCGGGCTTGAGCGGGAACACCTTGCGGATCATGGCCGTGATCCTCTCCTCGCTCAGGACGCCGGTGCCGAACAAATTGACGTTGACCGAGACGGGCTCGGCCACGCCGATGGCGTAGGCCAGCTGCACCTCGCATTTCTTGGCCAGGCCGGCGGCCACGACGTTCTTGGCGATGTAGCGGGCCACGTAGGCTCCGGAGCGGTCGACCTTGCTGGGGTCCTTGCCGGAGAAGGCGCCGCCGCCATGGCGCCCCATGCCGCCGTAGGTGTCGACGATGATCTTGCGGCCGGTCAGGCCGGCGTCGGCGTAGGGGCCGCCCACGACGAACTTGCCGGTGGGGTTGATATAGTACCGGGTATCGGGGGAGAGCCACCTGCCGCAGACGGGCTTGACCACGTGGCGCAGGATGTCGCGCTCGATGCGGGCATGGCGGATCTTGTCGTCGTGCTGGTTGGAGACGACGACGGCGGTGATGCGCCGCGGCCGGCCGTCCTCGTACTCCACCGTGACCTGGGCCTTGCCGTCGGGGCCGAGGTAGGGCAGGGTGCGGTTCTTGCGCACCTGGGCCAGGCGGGCGGTCAGCTTGTGGGCCATGGCGATGGGCAGCGGCATGTAGTTGTCGGTCTCGTTGGTGGCGTAGCCGAACATCATGCCCTGGTCGCCGGCGCCCTGCTCGTGGCCGCGCGTGGCGTCGACGCCCATGGCGATGTCGGGCGACTGCTCTTCGATGTGGACCAGCACGGCGCAGGTCTCGTACTCGATGCCATAGCGCGACTGGGTGTAGCCGATCTCCTTGAGCGTCTGGCGGACGACGGCGGGGATGTTCACGTAGGCCTTGGTGGTCAGCTCGCCTGCGACCAGGACCATGCCGGTCTTGGTGATGGCCTCGATGGCCACGCGCGAGTCGGGGTCCTGCGCCAGGCAGGCGTCGAGGATGCTGTCGGAGATCTGGTCGCACACCTTGTCGGGATGGCCGGCGCAGACCGATTCCGAGGTGAACAGGTATTTGCCCTTGATCATTCATTCCTCCAGGGGGATCGTCGGATTGGCGGAAACGCAATCTTAACAAAAAAGGTCCTATAAGTCAATGAACTGCGAAGAAAGGAACTTGGCATGCGGCGTATGGCGCAAGGCGGACGGGAAGACGGAAGAGGCGAAGAAAGGAACGCGGCGGACGGGAAGTAAAGAGGCATCGGTTAACAACCTTTACTTGTGCTTGCGCCGAATCGCCTGCCCGTTTCCTTTCGATCCTGATCGCCTTTGCCGAACGCCGCCCGCCCTATGCCGAGCTTTTGTTCGTTTCCGTTCAGTCTTTGCATGCTGTTGCCGTCAGCCGTACACCGTGTGCCGTGTGCCGAGCCCTAGTTCGGTCGAGTTCAATACCCTATCGCGCAGCCGTCCTTCCTGGATTCGCTGGCGCCGATCAGCACCCGCCGCTCCCAGTCGATCCAGATCCCCTGGTAGCCGCCGAACTCGGAGGCGCTGCGGCCCAGGCGGTGGCCGCGGCGGATCAGCTCGCGCGCGACCTCGGGGTCGACGCCGCTCTCGAGGAAGAGCGTGCCGCCGTCGCGCATGCGCGAGCCGTCGGGCTCGGAGGAGCCGGCGTGGCGGAAGCGCGGGGCGTCTCCGGCCTCCTGCAGGTTCATGCCGAAGTCGAGGATGTTGCACAGCACCTGGACATGCCCCTGCGGCTGCATGTCGCCGCCCATGACGCCGAAGGAGAAGACCGGCCGGCCGGCGCGGGTGACGAAGCCGGGGATGATCGTGTGGAACGGCCGCTTGCCGGGGGCGAGGGCGTTGGCGTGGCCGGGGTCCTCGACGTTGAACAGCGCGCCGCGGTCCTGCAGGCAGAAGCCGAGGCCGTCGGGCACCATGCCCGAGCCGAAGCCGACGTAGTTGCTCTGGATGAGCGATACGGCGTTGAAGTCGCGGTCGACCACCGTCAGGTAGACGGTGTCCCCCTTTTCCAGGAGCGGGTCCCCGGGCGGCAGCTCGCGGCTGGCGCGCCGGGGGTCAAAAAGCTCCATCCGCTTCCTGGCGTAGGCGGGAGAGATCAGCGCCTTGTAATCGAAGGCGAAGAAGCGCGGATCGGCGTAGAAGCGGGCGCGGTCCTCGTAGGCGATCTTCTTGGCCTCGACCATGAGGTGCAGGGTCTCGGCCGTGTTGTGGCCCATGGCCTTGAGGTCATGATCCCGGAGCATGCCCAGCATCTGTAGCACGGCCAGCCCCTGGCCGTTGGGCGGCAGCTCCCAGACGTCGTAGCCGCGGTACTCGACCGAGAGGGGCTCGACCCATTCGGGGGCGAAGCCGGCGAAGTCCCGGAGCGCGAAAAAGCCGCCCACCTTTTGCGAATAGGCGACCATGCGCGCCGCGATCTCGCCCTTGTAAAAGGCGTCGCGGCCGCCGGCGGCCAGGAGGCGGTAGGTGGCGGCGAGCTCGGGATTGCGGAACACGTCGCCCTTGCGCGGGGCGCGGCCGCCCGGAGCATAGAGCTTCTGGAAGTTCTCGAAGCCGGCGAAGGCCGCGACCGAGCGCTGCCAGTGGAACGCGATCAGCTCCGAGACGGGAAAGCCCTCCTCGGCGTAGGCGATGGCCGGCCCCAGGATCTGGCCCATCGGCAGGCGGCCGAAGCGCTCGTGCAGGGCGAACCAGCCGGCGACGCAGCCCGGGACCGTCCAAGGCAAGGGGCCGGTCTCCGGCATGCGGGCGATCCCGTTCTTGCGGAAATGGGCGAGGTCGAGGGCGGCCGGCGCCGGTCCGCTGGCGTTCAGCCCGTACAGCTTCGCCGTTCGCGCGTCCCAGACGATGGCGAACAGGTCGCCGCCGATCCCCGACCCCGACGGTTCCATCAGCCCCATAGCGGCGTTGACGGCGATGGCGGCGTCGACGGCGCTGCCGCCCTTCTTGAGCACGTCGACGCCGATCTGGGCCGCCAGCGGCTGGCTGGCGGCCACCATGCCGTTGCGGCCGATGACCTCGGAGCGGCCGGAGAACATCCGTCCGGTCAGGCGGTCACCCGCCAGCGCAGAACAGTCGGCGCATGCCCACAGCAAGGCAAAGGCCGGCAACAGGACCCGGGTTCGTTTCATGGCGCCATTATAGAACGCCGCCGCCGCTCCTTGCAATCCGCCCCCCCTTGTGCTATGGGAGGGCAGAGGTTGGGTCGAGGAGGAGGTGAACCATGCAGCGCATTGTCCATCCGGGGTGGATCGCCGGGATCCTGGCCGTGTCCCTGCTGGCCCTGGCCTGCGCCGTCAACCCGGTGAGCGGCAAGAAGGAACTGATGCTCTTTTCCGAGGCGCAGGAGATCGCCATGGGCAAGGAGACCGACCAGGCCATCCGCCAGCAGTATGGCCTCTACGAGGACAAGGCGCTGGCCGAGTATGTCAACCGCGTCGGCCAGAGCCTGGTCCCGTACTCGCACCGCCCGAAGCTGAGCCATTCCTTCGCCGTGCTCGACACGCCGGTGGTCAACGCCTTCGCCGCTCCCGGCGGCTACATCTACGTCACGCGCGGCATCCTGGCGCTGATGAACAGCGAGGCCGAGCTGGCCGCCGTGCTGGGCCACGAGATGGGCCATGTCGCCGCCCGCCACTCGATGGCCCAGATGAGCGGGCAGCTGTTGGCCCAGATCGGCCTGGTCGTCGGCAGCATCGTCAGCAAGGACATCCGCAAGTTCGCCGGCCTGGCCAGCGTGGCCACGCAGCTGCTCTTCCTGAAGTTCAGCCGCAGCGACGAGTACCAGGCCGACGCCCTGGGCATCCAGTATGCCCGCGCGGCCCGCTACGCCCCTGGCGAGATGCTGCGCTTCTTCAGCGCCCTGGAGAACATGAGCGCCGAGTCGAGCAGCCACAAGATCCCCACCTTCCTCTCCACCCATCCCATGACCTCCGACCGCATCGCCAAGGTGAAAGCCCAGATCTCCAGCCAGGACGCCAGCCTGACCGTGAAGCGCGACGACTACCTGCGGCGCATCGACGGCCTGGTGTACGGCGACAACCCCCAACAGGGCTTCGTGGAGAACGGCATCTTCTATCATCCGCAGATGGCCTTCCAATACACCGTTCCCGGGGGCTGGGTGGTGCAGAACACCCCCATGCAGGTGGTGACGGCGGAAAAGGAGGGGCGGGCGGCCCTGTTGCTTCAGGCGGAGACCACCGCCCAGGGCCTCGATCCCTACCTGCAGGAGAAGGCCAAGGGGCTCGGCCAGGCCAAGCTGCTGAAGACGGCCCGCCATGCGGTCGGCTCGTTCCAGGCGCGCCACGCCTGGTTCCACGTGGCGCAGGAGCAGGGTGAGCCCCTGGCCGTGCGCCTCACCTGCATCCGCAAGGACTCCCTGGTCTATTCCTTTGTCGCCCTGAGCCTCTATAGTGCGGCCGACGTCCTGCACCCTGTCATGGACGGGGCCATCTCCACGTTCCAGGCGGTTCGCGACAGCCGGATCCTGAGCCGCAAGCCGGAACGGCTGAACTTGGTGCGCCCCGACGGCCGCCAGACGCTGCAGGCCCTGCTCAGCCGCTACGGCGTGGAACAAGCCCATTGGAAGCAGCTCTCGGTCTTCAACTCCATCCCTCTCGACGCCGTCCCCGAGGCGAACAAGCTGGTCAAGCTGCTGGAGTAGGACCAGACGGGGGCGAGCTCGGCAGCCGTTCGCCTGAAAGTTCCAATTTGGGACAGGCGGACTTGAAAACTCTTGTCTTAAGCCATTTTTCAAGGATTGGCCCTGTAGCAAAATGAAACAGGGCATGCAGCGCGCCTGCATTCCCGCCCGCTCCCGGTTATTGGGCCCAGGTGGCGCTGTTTGTCCCAATTTGCTACAAAATAGCCTGCGGGACCACGCCCGCCGGCATGGGAGAGATCCTGATTTCCTGTTCCCATGGCGGTTTCCGCTCGCGCACCTTGATGGCAGCGGAATTGCTTAACCTTGAGCATGACGTGAGACAGAGGAACCCTATGATCGGCGAATGCCTTGAGAAAGCCCCGCTGCAACCGGCCATCCGCGGCAAGATCGCCGATGGCCTCGATTCACCGGTCTCGCGGGCGCGGGTGGTGCTGTGCGGATCCAAGCTGGGACGCAGGCTGTCGACGCTGACCGGCCGGGAAGGAACCTTCCTGTTCAGCCGCCTGCCGCCAGGCGTCTACACCTTGGAAGTCAACTGCAAAAATTTCAGCAAGCTGGTCCAGCGGGGCATTTCCGTCCAGGATGACGCCATAACCGGAGTGGACATGAAGATGGACCTTCAGGAGGATTCGCGCTCGCTGAAGCTGAGGTCGCTGCGCCTGAACTATGTCGCCGGCGAGCCCGGGGGCGCGGCCGCCGCCCATGCCGGCTTGACCTGCGGGAACGTCGAGGACGCGCTGGCCGGGCTGCGGCTGGAGAGGACGCTGTTCCACGCGCCGGACGAATGCGTCCCCGGCCGCAAGGCCGTCGTCGAGTTCGGCCTGTTCCAGAACCTGAAGGGCAGGCTGGTCTGCCGTCTGCTGGAAAGGGGGAACGGCCTGTTCCTTCCCGACCAGGCCGCCCTCTGGCTGCAGGCGGAGCTGCGCGCCGGCAGCGGCCTGGTCGCCACGCTCACGCCCTCGGCGGTAGCGCTGGAGGGGCCCCGATACCTGAAATGGCAATGGGAGTTCGTTCCCGGCCCGGCCGGGCCGGTGACGTTGCGCCTCGGCTTGAGCGTCCGCGTCGTGATCAACGGCGGCGAGTGCGTCGATCGCGATCTTCTGACCCTGGAGCACAACCTGACCGTCCATCCCAGCCCGCTGGCGGCCTGGCGCTGGCGCCTGCTCGGGGCGCTGAAACGGAAGCGGCGCTACCGGCCGCCGCCGGAGAAGGAATGAGCGGTGCCGCCCCCGGGCGGCCCGGCACGAAAATAAAAAGGAGGCAACCATGAAAAAAAGACTGGTACAACTGCTGGTGGGGGTCATCTTGCTCGGAGTCTGCATCGTCGGCCTGCATGCCGTGATCACGCTCAACGATCCCGAGACGCCGTTCCCCGGCAAGACCAGCATCCAGATCGGGGACCTGATCACCGAAAGCGCCTCGGAGCTCCTGCAGTCGGCGGCCGATGCGTTCCTGCTGCTGAACGAAGTGGAGATCGCCGGCCGCAGCGGCCTGAACGTCAACGCCGCCCTGCAGCGGGCCGACATGGCCGCGGCCCGCATCGAGCGCACCCTGATGATCTTCCGCGAGATCATCCTCAGCGGCCGCGAGGCGGGGTATGAACCCCGGCGCATCGGCAAGCTCAGGAATTTCGATTACGCGGATTTCGCGCGGCAGAACGGGCTGAGCCCGGAGACGATGACGGAGGTGTCCTCCTACTTGAAGCAGGGCAACGTTCTGGGATTCTATCGCCGCCATGTCGTCAACCTGAAGCAGCTGCAGGAGATCCTGCTGCGCATCCGCGCGGACCTGAACGCGGGCCGCGTCCCCGAGAACCGCGTGCTGTGGTCGCTGCTGCAGCAATACGACCGCACCCTGATCTTCGGCAACTACGCCTCGATGGTGTTCTACAAGATCTGACCCTCGAGGTCCGCGGCGATTGCCTTTTCCCGTCATTCTGCTATGATGGGACGCGATGGCCTACCTGCGTTTCGAATGGAGCCGGATCTTCACCGGGAAAAGGAACCTCGCCTTCTTTGCGCTGATCACGCTGCTGGCCGCGTACTTCACCGCGTCTGGGGCGGGCGAAATCCGGCGTTTCCAGGCGGAAAGGGATCTTTTCAACCATTTTGAGAAGGAGAAGTTCGGGCAGATCGCCACGTACGCCCAGTACGGGGGATTCGGCTTCCGCATCCTCTACGAGGCGGGTCCGCTCAACCTTTTTTTCGTCAACAGCAGCGTCCTGCAGCACCTGGAAAGCAATGTCGACAGTTTCGAGGTGATCCGCGCCGACAGCTCCTTCAAGGGCGACAAGCTCTTTCTCATGCGCGGCTTCTTCAAGGATTTCGCCGGCATCCTGTTCGTGTTCGGCTCGCTGCTGATGTTCCACTTCGGGCGCATGGCGCTGGTCAGCGCCCCCTACCTGCGCTTCGTTGGCCGCCGCATCTCCGTGGCCAGGCATTTCGTCCTGACCAGCGCCGCCCGCCTGGCGTGGCTGGACCTTTTCTTTTTCGTCCTGGGCATGGGGCTGTTCGCCTTGATCCAGGCCGCGGGCATAGCCTTTTCCGCTCCCGAGCGGCGGATCTTCTGCCTCTACCTGCTGTTCCTGCTGCTTTTCCTCGACTTCATCTACGTCTTGGGCCAGTTTACAACCCTCCTGGCCGGGCTGCGCAAGACATCCTTCCTCTGGGTCTTCCTGGCATGGTTCGCCTGCATCTTTCTCCTGCCCGAGCTCAACCGCATCAGCGTGTTCAGGGAATCCCAGGCGCTGGAACCGGCGGAAAAGGTCAACCTGGAGAAGTTCCGCAACCTGATGTCCATCGAGCGGAAGTTCCGCGACTACCTGAAGGCGAATTCGGGAACGTCGCTGGACGAGCTCCGCCGCATGCAGAAAGAGTTCGCCATGCAGTTCCTCAGCAGCAGCTTCTGGGTCAACACCAGCCTGGAGATCCGTTATCTCCGCCAGGTCGAGAGGGTGATCGCCGGCCACGAGAACCGCTCGCTCCTCTTTCCCACCACCTACTACCAGTACCTGTGCGGGGAGATCTCGGGCAAGGGCTATCACGGCTACCTGGCCTTCATGGACTATGTCATGAAGATCCGCAGCCGTTTCATGCAGTTCTTTCTGCAAAAACGCTATCTGGAACCGGGATCCCCGGTGATGTCGTTCATCACCGGCGACGAGAACATCTTCCGCGCCCCCAGCCGCCTGCCGGGCTCCTTCCGACTGGGAACCGCGTTCACCGGGCTCTACGGCCTGCTGCTGTTCCTGCTGTCCCTGTGGGGCTTGCGCCGCCGGGCGCTGACCTCGTGATCGCCCTGCGAGGCCTGTCCCTGGGGCCGGGCGGCGGCCGGATCGATTCGCTGAGCCTGCAGGTCGCCGACGGCGAGATCGTCTTCCTGCTCGAGCGCATGGGCCTGGACGGGCTGTTCGCCGTGCTGAGCGGGCGGCGGCCGGCCGACAGCGGCGAGTTCCACTTCAGCCCCGTTCCGGCCGGAGCGGCGCCGGCCGTCTTCATCGACCGCATCGAGGACGCGGCCGATTTCGAGACCGACGCCCGTCTGGGCGACTGGATCGAATTTCTCTGTTCGGCCGGCGGCGTCGACCGCGCCAGCGTCTTCAAGACCCTGCTGCTCTGCAACTTCCACGAGCGTCTCCTGAAGAAAAGGGCCCGCGACCTGGCCGCGGAGGAGTTCCAGCAGGTCTACCTGGCCCTGTGCCTGGCCGGAAGGGAGGCGAACGTCGTCATCCACGACTTCATCCGCGGCGCCGGCAAGGGTTTTGAAATGAAATTCAACAAGCTGCTGCTGCAGCGCAAGGCCCAGGGGCAGTCCATTCTCTATCTGGGCAGCGATATTTTTTATGCTTCGCAGATCGCCGACCGCGTGGGCTTCGTCAAGAACGGCCGGCTGCTGTTCGAGGCCGAGGCGGAGGACCTGAAGGAGATGGACATCAAGGGGCTGTACCTGCAGTTCCTCAACTGAGCCTTTTCTTGCCCTTCTTCGGCCCGGCGACCTTGCGGTAGAGCGACGTGCGCGAGATGCCCAGGATCCTGGCCGCCGCGGCATACTTATAGTCGCACTGGCGGAGCACGTCCCGCATGTGGTTGCGCGTGACCTCCTCCAGGCTGGGCTGCCGGCCTGCGGTGGGTTGGCCCCTGCTGGGGTTGAGGAATTTCAGCGGCAAGTGCTCGGGGCGGATCGGGCCGGCATGGCCCGAGGCGGAGATCTTGAAAATGGCGTTTTTCAGTTCGCGGACGTTTCCCGGCCAGTCGTAGCGCGTCAGCAGCCGCTGGGCCTCGGGTTCGATGCCGGTGATGCGCCGGGGATTGACCAGGTTGGCGATGGCCAGGAAATGCTCGGCCAGGGGCAGGATGTCCTCGCGGCGCTCGCGCAGCGGCGGGATCACGATCTTCAGCTGGTCGATGCGGTAGAAGAGGTCGGCGCGGAAGCGCTTCTGCTGCACTTCCTCCTCCAGGTCCTTGTTGGTGGCGGCCAGGACGCGGATATTGACCGGGGTCGGCGTCTTGCTTTTCAAGGGGGTGACCTCGGCCTGCTCCAGCACCCGCAACAGCTTGGCCTGGATGTTGAGCGGCAGCTCGCCGATCTCGTCGAGCAGGATCGTGCCGCGGTCGGCCAGGAGAAATTTTCCCGGCGAATCGGCGAAGGCCCCGGTGAAAGCCCCTTTCTTGTACCCGAAGAGCTCCGATTCGGCCAGGTTCTCGGGGATCGACGCGCAGTTGACCGATACCAGCGGCTGGCCGTGGCGGCTGGAGCAGCGGTGGATGGCCTGGGCCAGCAGCTCCTTGCCGGTGCCGGTCTCGCCGCAGATGAGGATGGTGTGCGGGGTGGCGGCATACTGCCGGGCGGTGCGGATCACCTCGGCCATGGCGGCGCTGCGGGCAACGAACTTTTCGAAACCGGCGGCGTGGCCGATCTCGCGCTTGAGGTCGCGGCATTCCTCGCGGGCCTGGAGGAAGGTTTGCGCCCGCCGCAGCGTCAGGAGCAGCAGGTCGGGATTGACCGGCTTCTGCAGGAAATCCAGGGCCCCCTTTTTCATCGCCAGGACGGCGGTCTCGATGGAGCCGGTGCCGGTGAGCACCACGATGCGCTGCGGGTAGGTCGGGGCGAACCATTCCAGGATGTTCATGCCGTCTCCGTCGGGCAGGGTCAGGTCGAGCAGGACCAGGTCGAAGAACTCCTGCTCCAGGCGCCGCCGGGCGTCGGCCAGGCCTCCGCTTTCGGCGGTGCGGAAGCCGTTGCCGTCGAGGAAGCGGCGCATCGATTCGCGCAACGGCGCGTCGTCCTCGACCAGAAGAATGCGCGGGTTGGGTTCCATGCTCACCTCGCGGGCAGGATCAGGTTGACCCGGGTGCCCTGGCTGGAGCTGTGGATCTCCAGGTCTCCCTTGAGGGTCTTCATGATGCTGTAGGATATGTAGAGCCCCAGGCCCGTGCCCTCCTTCTTGGTGGTGAAGAAAGGCTCCAGCACCCGGTCCTTGATGGCGTCGGGGATGCCCGGGCCGGTGTCGCAGACGGCGACGACGTGGTGCAGGTTCCGCGGCAGCTCGTCGTACTCGCTGTAGACGCGCACTTCGACCGTTCCGCCCCGCCCTCCGGACAGGGCTTCCAGGGCGTTGAACAGCACGTTCATGAACACCTGCTTCAGGCGGTCGCTGTCGCAATTCACCTCGATTTCGCGTTCGGCCAGGACGCGGACGCTCACGTTCTCCGGGACCTTGCTGGCCGGGATCTCGGCCAGCGTGCGCTCCACGAAGTCGCGCAGGGGCAAGCGGGACAGGCGCAGGTCCTTGAACTTGGAGAACACCAGCAGCGACTCCACCAGGCGGCCGGCGCGGCCGATCTCGCGCTGGATCTTGTCGCACGAGGCGGCGACGGCGCTGGCGTCGGCCGCGCCGTCGCGGGCGGCCGCCGCCTCGAACAGCACCGTGGTCAGCGGCGTGCGCAGCTCATGGGCCAGGGAGGCGGCCATCTGCCCCAGCAGCACCAGGCGGTCGAACTTGAACAGGCGGTAGAAGTTCCTGTCGTTCTCGTACTCCATGTGCTCGCACTCGATCAGCGGGATGACCATCAGCGCCGCCGCCTGGGCCGCCGCCGCGAGGGCGTCCACGGCCGCGGAATCGCGGCCGTCCACCCGGGCCAGCAGCAGGCCGCGGAAGTAGCGGCGCGCGTGCAGGGGAACGACCAGGTTGATGCCGCGGCGCGAGAACAGCCCCTGGGCCTCACGGTCGAACAGTTCGAAATACATGCGCGTCCGCGGCCCCTTGACCAGCGGTTCGTTCCGGTTGGTGAAGCTTTCGACCAGCACGGCCTCCTCGGCGATGGGCGGCGGGGCAGGGGAGGACGGCTCTTCCTCGTAGGGCCGGAAGGAGTTGCCTTCGGGCTCCTTGAAATAAACCAGGCAGTTCTCGGCCGCGTAGTGATTCCGCAGCTTGCCCGGCAGGGCGGCCAGCACGTCCCGCGCGGCCTGGGCGGCCTGCAGCGAGCGGGCGATGTCGGCCAGGAATTCCTCGTGATATCGTGGGCGCATGGATAACCGGGGCGAAACCTCACTATAGTATGGCGGCGGCCGCTTGTCAAATCCTGATGTTCCTTGCATTTTGCCGGGCTCTGTGCTATTTTATCCATTCACCGATTGGGAGCGTGCCAATGAAAAAAACCAGGATCAATGAAGCGCATTACATCCTGAAAGGGAAAATGATCGAGTTCTGCGGCTGGGACCTGCCGGTCCAGTACTCGGGGGTGAACACCGAGCATATCGCCGTGCGCACCACCGGCGGCATCTTTGACGTCAGCCACATGGGCGAGATCTGGATCCGCGGCCGCGAGGCCTTGCGCGCCGTCCAGCACCTCATTTCCAACGACGCCGCCAAGCTGGTTCCGGGCAAGATCCAGTACGCCGGGCTGCTGACCGAGAGCGGCTGCTTCGTCGACGACCTGCTGGTGTACATGGTCCAGGAGAATGAGTATCTGCTGGTGGTGAACGCCGCCAACATCGAGAAGGACTTCCAGTGGATGAGGAAGCACACGGCCCGCTTCGACGTTCAGGTCGAGAACCGCAGCGACGACTATTCGCAGATCGCCGTCCAGGGCCCGGTCGCCGAGAAGCTGGTGCAGGAGTTCGTCGACGTGGACCTGAAGTCCATGGGCTATTACCACTTCGCCCGCGGCCGCGTGCAGGGGATGGACGCCATCGTTTCGCGCACGGGCTACACCGGCGAGGACGGCTTCGAGATCTACTTCAAAGCCGACGCCGCCGCCGCCAGCAAGCTGTTCCTGGACCTGGCCGGAAAGGGGGAGAAGTACGACGCCCTGCCCGCCGGGCTAGGCGCCCGGGACACTCTGCGCCTCGAGGCCAAGATGGCCCTCTATGGGAACGACATCGACGACAGCCATACCGTGCTCGAGGCCGACCTGGGCTGGATCCTCAAGCTGAAGAAGGACGAGCCGTTCCTTGGCCAGGAGGCTCTGGCGCGCCAGAAGCAGGAAGGGATCCGCCGCAAGCTGGTGGGATTCGAACTGCTGGACAAGGGCATCGCCCGCCACGGCTATCCCCTGGTCGTCGACGGCCGGCCCTTCGGCACCGTCACCTCGGGCACCTTCGCCCCCTTCCTGAAAAAGCCCATCGGCCTGGCCTACCTGCCGGCCGAGCATTGCGCCGTAGGCGACGAGTTCCAGATCACCATCCGCGAAAGGACGGTCAGCGCCCGGGTCGTGGAAACCCCGTTTTATAAACGAATCAAGTAGGAGGAACCCCAATGGCAAAGGAGAATCTTCTGTACAGCAAGGATCATGAGTGGGTGCGCCGCGAAGGCGACGCGGTGGTCATCGGCGTGACCGACTACGCCCAGCACGAACTGGGGGACGTCGTGTTCGTCGACCTGCCCGCGGCGGGAAAGGAGCTGAAGAAGGGCGATCCGGCCGCCAACATCGAGTCGGTCAAGGCCGTTTCCGACGTCTACTCGCCGGTCACGGGCAAGGTCATCGAGGCCAACGCCAAGCTGGGGGACAACCCGGAGCTGATCAACCAGGCCCCCTTCGCCGAGGGCTGGATCTTCAAGGTGAGCGTGAGCCAGCCCGCCGAGCTCGATGAACTGATGAGCCTGAGCCAATACGAGGAATACCTGAAGGGCATCGCCGGGGAGTGACCGATGAGATACCTGCCCCTGACCGACGCCGAACGGGAGGAGATGAAGCGGGTCATCGGCGTGGAAGACGTCCGCGACCTGTTCACCTGCATCCCCTCGGGGCAATGCCGGCCGCCGCTGGACCTGCCCAGAGCGCTGAGCGAGCCTGAGCTCGCCGCCGCCTTCCGCGCCTTCGGCCGCCGCAACGCCTATGCCGGGACCCTCAGCTTCCTGGGGGCAGGCGCCTACGCCCATTTTATCCCCGAGGTCGTCTCCTATCTCAGCGCCAAGGGCGAATTCCTCACCCCCTACACCCCCTACCAGCCCGAGGTCAGCCAGGGCAGCCTGCAGGCCATCTTCGAGTACCAGACGATGATCTCCATGCTGACCGGCCTGGACGTGGCCAACGCCTCGCTCTACGACGGGGCCACCGCCGCCGCCGAGGCCGCGCTGCTGGCCGTGCGCTGCTCCGGGCGCAGCCGGGTGCTCCTGGCCGCCAGCCTGCACCCCGAATATGCCGCCGTCATCCGCACCTACGTCCAGAACCTGCCCATCGAGCTGGAGACCGTGGCCGTCGATCCCGGCAGCGGGCGCGTCGACGCCGCCGACCTGGAGGCCAAGCTGGACGACGCCACCGCCGCCTTCCTCTACCAGTCGCCCAACTTCCTGGGCGTGGTCGAGGACGGCGCCTCCCTGGCGGCCGCCCTGCACGCGCGCCGGGCCTATGCGCTGCAGGTGGTGGCCGAGGCCATGTCGCTGGCCTTCCTCGTCCCTCCGGGCGAGGCGGGCGCCGACATGGCCGTGGGCGAGGCTCAGAGCTTCGGCCTGCCGCTCTCCTTCGGCGGCCCCTATCTCGGCTTCATGGCCGTGCGCGAGGAATTCCTGCGCCAGATGCCGGGCCGCCTGGTGGGCCAGACCCGCGACCTGGAAGGCCGGCGCGGCTACGTGCTGACCCTCTCGACCCGCGAGCAGCACATCAAGCGCGGGAAGGCCACCTCCAACATCTGCTCCAACGAAGCCTGGTGCGCCCTGCGCGCCGGCATGTACCTGGCGACGATGGGCCGCGACGGCCTGGCCCGCGCCGCCCGCGCCTGCCATTTCAACGCCGCCTATTTCGCCAGCGCCGCCGCCTCGCGCCGGGGCTTCCGCGTCGTCTATCCGCGCAACTTCTTCAACGAGGTCCTGGTGGAGGTCGGCGAGGGCGCCGCCGCCTTGGTCGCGCGCCTGAAGCAGCAGGGCATCCTGGCCGGGGTGCCCCTCTCCTGGTTCGATCCCGGCCAGAAGGACCGGTTGCTGATCGCCTTCAGCGAGCTCCATGACCGCGCGGCCATCGACCGCCTGCTGGCCGCCATGGGAGGATGACCATGAACGCCCTGCCCAAGCTGATCTTCGAGAGCAGCCGCGAGGGGAAGATCGGCGTCGGACTGAACGAGGCCGACGTGCCGGCCGAGCCGGTCGTCGACGCCGCCCTGCGCCGCCGCGGGATCGACGATTTCCCGCAGGTGTCCGAGGTCGAGATCGTGCGCCATTACATGGCGCTGGCCCGGCTCAACTACTCGGTCGACGCCGGGTTCTATCCCCTGGGCTCCTGCACCATGAAGTACAATCCCAAGATCAACGAGAAGCTGGCCGCCGCCGAGGAGCTTCAGGCCCACCCCTACGCGCCCCACGACCTGGTGCAGGGAAACCTGGAGATCCTGGTGCGGCTGGAGGAGTGGCTGAAGGAGCTGACCGGCATGGCCGGCTACACCCTGGCTCCCGCCGCCGGGGCCCACGGCGAGTTCACCGCCATGCTGATGGTGCGCAAGCACTTGCAGGAAAAGGGCGATGCGCGCAAGCTGGTGCTGATCCCCGACTCGGCCCACGGCACCAACCCGGCCTCCGCCCATTTCGCCGGCTACGAGGTCAAGGAGATCGCCTCCAGCGCCCAGGGCACCATCGGCCTGGAGCAGCTGCGCCCGCACCTGACCCCGGACGTGGCGGCGCTGATGATGACCAATCCCAATACCCTGGGGATCTTCGAGTCCGACATCATGGCCGTCGCCGAGGCGCTGCACGCCAACGGCTCCCTGCTCTACATGGACGGGGCCAACCTCAACGCCCTGCTGGGCGTGGTGCGGCCGGGGGACCTCGGGGTCGACGTCATGCACATCAACCTGCACAAGACCTTCTCCACCCCGCACGGCGGCGGCGGGCCGGGCTCCGGCCCGGTCGGCGTCAGCCGGGCGCTCCTGCCGCACCTGCCGCTGCCGCGCGTCCGCCGCGAGGGCCAGGGATTCTCGGTCCAGTACGAGGATCCGCGCAGCGTGGGCCGGGTCAAGAACTTCCACGGCCAGTTCCTGGTCATCGTCCGCGCCCTGGCCTACCTGATGGCCCTGGGCCGGGAGAACGTCGGCCGCGTGGCCGAGGACGCGGTGCTCAACGCCAACTACCTGCGGGCCCGCCTGCAGGGGCTTCTTGACCTGCCCTACAAGGGGCCTTCGCTCCACGAGGTCGTCTTTTCCGACGCCGGGCTGCCGGTCAAGACCCTGGACATCGCCAAACGGCTGCTGGACTACGGCTTTCACCCCTTCACCATCTACTTTCCGCTCATCGTGCACGGGGCGATGATGATCGAGCCCACCGAGACCGAGAGCAAGGAGACCCTCGACGGCTTCGTCGCCGCCATGGAGGCCATCCTGCGCGAGGCCCGGGAGAATCCCGATCTGCTGCGCCAGGCCCCGACCCGGGCCCCGGTGCGCCGCCTCGACGAAACCCAGGCCGCGCGCAGGCCGGTCCTGCGCTGGCGCCGGGGGGGGGACCATTGAGCGTTCAAAACGTCATCCTCAAGCTCCAGGAGTTCTGGGCCGAGCGCGGCTGCTACATCGCCTCGGGATACGACACCGAGGTCGGCGCCGGCACCATGTCCCCCGACACCTTTTTCCGCGTCCTGGGGAAAAAGCCCTGGCAGGTCGCCTATTGGCAGCCTTCGCGCCGCCCGGACGACGGGCGCTACGGCCAGAACCCCAACCGCGTGCAGAAGCACAACCAGTTCCAGGTCATCCTCAAGCCCGCCCCGGCCGACGGCCAGCTGCTGTTCCTGGACAGCCTCATCTACCTGGGCGTCGACATCCGCATCCATGACATCAAGTTCGACGACGACAACTGGGCGTCGCCCTCGCTGGGCGCCTGGGGCGTCGGCTGGCAGGTGATGTGCGACGGCCTGGAGATCACCCAGTTCACCTATTTCCAGCAGGCCGGCGGCGTCGAGCTCAACCCCAATTCGCTGGAGATCACCTACGGCGTGGAGCGCCTGGCAGGCTTCCTGGACGGCAAGTCGAGCCTGTTCGACCTCGACTGGGGCAACCGCGTCTCCTACGCCCGCCTGAAGCTCGAGGAGGAGCGGCAGTTCTCCATCTACAATTTCGAGGTGGCCGACATCGACATGCTGCGCCAGCTGTTCACCCAGTACCAGAAGGAAGCCGAGCGGCTGCTCGACCGTTCCCTCTTCCTGCCGGCCTATGACTACGTGCTCAAGTGCTCGCACACCTTCAACATCCTCGACGCCCGCAAGGCCGTTTCGGTGGCCGAGCGCACGGCGCTGATGGGCATCATGCGCAACCTGGCGGCGCGCATCGCCCACAAATTCGTACAGCAGACGGAAGGGGAAGACCATGGCTGACCTGCTCTTGGAACTGGGGGTGGAGGAGATCCCGGCCCCGGCGGTGGCCGGGATCCGCGACCAGTTGCGCCAGCTCCTGCTGGCCCGCCTGGACCAGGACGGCATCGGCCACGGCGCCGTCGAATGCGCGGCCAGCAACCGCAGGCTGATGGTGCACGTGACCCAGGTCCCGGAAAAGACCGCCCACAAGGAGGAGACGGTGCTGGGCCCGGCCAAGCGCATCGCCCTCGACGAGCGCGGCCTGCCCACCGTGGCGCTGAAGAAGTTCTGCGAGTTCCAGGGGGTCAAGCTGACCGACGTGGTGGAGATCGAAACGCCCAAGGGCCACTACCTGGGCATCACCAAGATGGGCGGCGGCCTGGACACGGCGCCGCTGCTGGCGGCGGCGATCCCGTCCCTGCTGGGCGCGCTGTCCTTCCCCAAGACCATGGTCTGGAACGAGTCGCGCGTCCCCTTCATCCGCCCGGTGAAGAGCCTCCTCGTCCTGTTCGCCGGCCGCCTGCTCGACGTCGAATTCGCCGGCGTGCGCTCGGGAAACCGCTCGCCCGGGCACCTGCTCCTCTCCGACGCCTTCTTCGAGGTCAATTCCACCCGCGAGTACTTCGAGGGGCTGGAGAAGAATTTCATCCTCCTCCACGAGGAGGAGCGCCGGAGCAAGATCCTCGCTGAGATCCGCGAGGTCGAGGAGGACCTGGAGTGCCGGGTGCCCTGCGACGGCGAGATGCTCGACTACTATGTCTACAGCAACGAGTACCCGGTGGTGTTCAGCGGCCGCTTCGATCCCAAGTACCTCGCCCTGCCCGCGGAGATCATCACCGCCTTCATGACCCATGAGAAGAAGCTGCTCCCGGTCTACGACGCGAAGGGGGCGCTGACCCCGCACTTCGTCGGCGTGGCCAATATCCCCGACGAGAACGGCAAGGTGAGCCAGGGCAACGAGAAGGTCGTCCAGGCCGCCTTCGAGGACGCGCAGTTCTTCTGGGACCAGGACCGCAAGGAGGATTTCTTCGCCCTGAAGAACCTGCTGAAGAACGTCCTGTTCCAGAAGGAGCTGGGCACCTACTACGAGAAGGTGGAGCGCCTGGCCGCCCTCGTCGACTTCATCATCAACGAGACGCACCTGGACGCCATGCGCGAGCCGCTGCACAAGGCCGCCTTCCACTGCAAGAACGACCTGCTGACCAAGATGGTGCGCGAGTTCCCCTCGCTGCAGGGGATCATGGGCGGGCTCTACCTGAAGGCCGCCGGCGAGGATCCCCGCGTCTGGAAGGCCATTTACGGCCACTACAAGCCGCGCGGGCTGGCCGACGAGAAGCTGGACGACGTGGGCGCCGGCATCCTCTCCATCGCCGACCGCATGGACAGCCTCGCCGGCCTGGTGGGCAAGGGGATCAAGATCTCCAGCTCCAAGGACCCCTACGGCATCCGCCGCGACGCCAGCGCCATCATCAAGATCATCGCCGATTTCGGCCTGCCCCTCAACCTGGCGCCGCTGATCCGCCTGGCCGCACTGAACTTCGCCAAGAACGACGACGACCTGCAGCAGAACACGCGCACGCTGCGCGAGCTGCTGGCCTCGCGGCTGGAAAGCTACCTGAAGGACCACCTGAAGTGCCGCTATGACGTGGTCAACGCCGTCATGAGCCAGGAGACCATGGCCGTCCAGGCCAAGGTCCTCCAGGCCCAGGCCGTTTCGCGCCTGGTGGCCAGCGGCATGGCCGAGCCCCTGGCCGCCCTGCACCGCCGCCTGAAGAACATCGGCGGCGGCAGCGAGCGCTTTCCCTTTTCCGAGGAGGAGCTGAAGGAAAAGGAGGAGAAGCTCCTCTCGGACGTTTTCAAGGAGGCCAAGCCGCGCATCGACAGCCTGATCCTGCGCGGCGAGTACGCCCAGGCCAGTTCCGAGATCCTGGAAATGAAGCCGTTCATCGACGCCTTCTTCGACAAGATCCTCGTGATGGACAAGAACCCCGTCCTACGCAAGAACCGCATCGCCCTGCTGCAGCGCCTCGACGAGCTGCTGGCGGCGGTGGCCGATTTCTCACTGTTGGTCGAGACCAAACCAGGAGGAAAATCATGAAGGAAATAGCAAGCGAGAACCTGCGCAACGTGGCCGTGGTCGGCCACGGCCAGAGCGGGAAGACGAGCCTCGTGGCGGCCATGCTCTACGGCGGCAGGATGGTCAACCGCCTGGGAAGGGTGGACCAGGGCAACACGGTCACCGACTTCGACGAGGAGGAGATCGCCCGCAAGATCTCCATCCAGGCCTCCCTGGCCTATGTCATCCGCGACAAGGCCAAGATCAACCTGCTCGACACGCCGGGTTTCGCCAACTTCGTCTGGGAGACCCTGGTGGCGCTGCGCGCCGTCGAGACGGGCCTGATGGTCGTCTCGGCCCAGGAGGGCGTGCAGGTGCAGACCGAGAAGATCTTCGACGGCATGACCGAGATGGCGCGGCCGGCCGTGTTCTTCGTCAACAAGATGAGCAAGGAGCTGGTCGACTTCGACAAGGTGCTGGACTCGCTGATCGACACCTTCGGCAAGAACGTCGTCGCCGTCCAGGTGCCCATCGGCCAGGGCCCCGACTTCAGCGGCCTGGTCGACCTGGTGGAGATGAAGGCCTGGCAGTTCGCCGCCGACGACAAGGGCGAGAGCCGCGAGATCCCCATCCCCGAGGCGCTGAAGGACGAGGTGGGCGTGCGCCGCGAGGCGCTGCTGGAGAAGATCGCCGAGAACGACGAGAAGCGTATGGAAAAATACCTGGCCGAAGGCACGCTGTCCCCCGAGGAAGTGCGTGCCGGCCTGAAAAGCGCCCTGCTGCAGCGCAACGCCTTCCCGGTGCTGCTGGGCGACGCTCTGGCCAACCGCGGCGTGTCGTTCCTGATGGACTTCCTCGTCGCCTACGCCCCCTCGCCGCTGGAGGCCGCGCCGGCCGTCGACCGCAATGGCGCGCCGCTCCCGGCCCTGCCGACGGCGCCCCTGGCCGCCCTGGTCTTCAAGACCATCTCCGACCCCTTCACCGGCAAGATCTCCCTGATCCGCGTGTTCTCTGGGGTCTTCAAGCCCGACAGCTTCTACTTCAACACCAACAAGGAGGTCGAGGAGCGCGTGGCCGGCCTCTTTCTCCTGCAGGGCAAGGCCCAGGAGCAGACCGGCGAGGTCCAACCCGGGGACATCGTCGCCGTGACCAAGCTGAAGGAGACCCAGACCGGCGACACGCTGACGACCAAGGGCGACAAGCTGCAACTGCCGCCGATCACCTTCCCGGTCCCGTCCATTTCCTTCGCCGTGGAGCCCAAGGCCCGCGCCGACGAGGGCAAGATCTCCAGCGCCCTGCAGCGCATCATGGAGGAGGACCCGACCATCAAGATGCTGCGTGACCCGCAGACGAAAGAGCTGGTCATCTCCGGCAACGGCCAGCTGCACGTCGAGCTGGTGGTCAACAAGCTGAAGCGCAAGTACGGCGTCGAAGTGGGCATGAAGCCCCCCAAGATCGCCTACCGCGAGACGATCCTGGGCAAGGCCGACGTCGACAAGAAGCACAAGAAGCAGAGCGGCGGCCGCGGCCAGTACGGCCACGTGCTGATCCGCATGGAGCCGCTGCCCCGCGGCGGCGACTACGAGTTCGTCAACTCCCTGGTGGGCATGTCCATCCCGCGCAACTTCGTGCCGGCCATCGAAAAGGGGATCCTCGAGGCCAAGAACACCGGCGTGCTGGCCGGCTACCCCGTGGTCGACTTCAAGATCGAGCTGTACGACGGCAGCCACCACGAGGTCGACTCGTCGGACATGGCCTTCAAGATCGCCTCGTCCAAGGCCTTCAAGACGGCCATGAAGCTGGCCCGGCCGACCATCCTCGAGCCGGTGATGAACGTCGAGGTGGTCATCCCCGAGGAGTTCATGGGCGAGATCAACGGCAACCTCAGCGGCCGACGCGGCCGCATCCAGGGCATGGAGACCAAGGGCAAGAACCACGTGGTCAAGGCCGCCGTGCCCATGTCGGAAATGCTGGATTTCGAGCCCACCCTGACCTCGATCACCGGCGGCCGCGGCAGCTACGTTATGGAGTTCTCCCATTACGAGGAGGTCCCCGCCCACCTGCAGAAGAAGATCATCGACGAGGCGGTCAAGGAAGGACGGGTCAAGGAAGAAGAAGAATAAGAAGGAGTTCGTGATAGGGGTGGTGGTGGCAGCAGGGAAACGGACCGCGGTTTATGAACGGTGAGAGGCGAGGCTTAGATCGAACAGCGGCTCATTCCTTTCACGTTTCACCTTCCCCGTTTCCAGTCGATTCGCCCCCATGATGAAACTGTCCGACTTTGACTTTAATCTGCCTGCGGAGCTGATCGCCCGTTTCCCGGCCGAGCGCCGCGACGGGTCGCGGCTGCTGCGCCTCGACCGCCGCAGCGGCGCCGTGTCGCATCACCGCTTCGCCGAGCTCCCGGACCTGCTCGCCGCCGGCGATTTCCTGGTCATGAACGACTCGCGCGTCCTGCCGGCGCGCCTGCTGGGGAGTGTCGCCGGTTGTCCGGCCGAGCTGCTGGTCGTGCGCGACCCCGGCGATGGAACGCTCGAGGCCCTCTGCCGGCCCGCGGCGCGCTTCCGCCCCGGGCTGGAGTTCCTGGCCGACGGCGGCCCCCGCGCCGTCGTCATCGAGGCCTGCGGCCGCGGCCGCAGGCGGCTTCGCTTCGACCGCGAGTTCGCCCGCGTCCTCGAGCACGGCTACGCGCCGCTGCCGCCCTACATCAAGCGCCGGGCGCAGGAGGCGGCCGCCTGCCGATGCTACGATCTGGAGCGCTACCAGACGGTCTATGCCCGCCGGCCCGGCTCCATCGCCGCCCCGACCGCCGGCCTGCATTTCACGCCGGAGGTCCTGGAGCGGCTCGGCCGCAGCCATGATGTCCTCACCATCACCCTTGACGTCGGCGAGGCCACGTTCCAGGCCATCGAAACGGAGGAGCTCGAACGTCACCGCATGGGCAGCGAGCGCATCCGCATCCCGGCCGCGACGGCGAGGCGCATCGCCGAGCTGAAGGGGCGGGGGGGGGCGCTGCTGGCGGTGGGCACCACCTCGGTGCGCTCGCTGGAGAGTTACGCCCGGCTCGACGCCGGCGCGCCGCGCGAGGAGTTCGCCTCGGATATTTTCATCGCCCCCAGCTTCCGCTTTCTGCTGGTCGACAAGCTGCTGACCAATTTCCACCTGCCCAGGTCGTCGCTCTTCATCCTGGCCAGCGCCTTCGCCGGCCCGCAGGCCCTGCGCGAGGCCTACCGCGTCGCCATCGCGGAGAAGTACCGCTTCTTCTCCTATGGCGACGCCATGTTGATAGTATAAAGGAACGATCTAGAGACGTTAGACGTTAGTAGTTAGTAATTAGCAAGAAAAAAGGCCCTAGAAAATATACTCGTTTACTCGCTTGCTGACGTCTAGCGTTTTAGAAAAAGACCTTAGGCGTTTGACGTTAGGGGTTAGCAAGTCAACAAGTGACAGTGCCTTTCTCTTGCTAACGTCTAGCGTCTAACGTCTCGTGCTCGTTCTAACGTCTAACGTCTTCCTCCCCGATTGACAAACGCCCCTGACTTGCCTACAATGAGGCTTCATCGTTTCCAACAACGCGAGAGGAGAGCAATGCTGCAGGCACTGGACAAGGCAGAACTGCCTTTCAAATTATTCAAGCGCGGCAAGGTGCGAGACGTGTTCGAGGTCGACGGCCGGCTGCTGATCGTTTCCAGCGATCGCATCTCGGCCTTCGACTACGTCCTGCCCTCGCTCATACCAGGCAAGGGAGCCGTCCTGAACCGCCTCGCCGCCTTCTGGTTCGAGCGCACGCGCGGCATCGTCCCCAACCACGTGATCAGCTCCACGCCCGAGGCGCTGCCCGAGTTCCGCGATCATGCCGCCGTGCTGCACAAGCGGGCGCTGCTGGCCCGCCGCCTCGACGCCTTGCCGGTCGAGGCCATCGTCCGCGGCTACATCGTCGGCTCGGGCTGGAACGCCTACCAGAAGGACGGGGCGATCTGCGGCGTGAAGCTGCCCGCCGGGCTGCGCTTCGCCGACCGCCTGGACGAGCCCGTCTTCACCCCCACCACCAAGGCCGAAAAAGGGCACGACGAGAACATCACCTTCGGCCAGCTCGCCGGCCGCCTGGGCAGCGAGACGGCCGGGCGCATCCGCGACCTGTCGCTGCGCCTGTTCACCGCCGCCGGCGCCTACGCCCTGGAGCGGGGCATCATCATCGCCGATTCCAAGTTCGAATTCGGCCGCGGCGAGAACGGGGAGATCGTGGTCATCGACGAGATCTTCACCCCCGACTCCTCCCGCTTCTGGAAGCGCGACGAATACCGCCCCGGCCAGGAGCCTCCGCCCTTCGACAAGCAGTTCGTGCGCAACCACCTGCTGGCCTCCTCCTGGGACCGGAATTCCCCGCCCCCGCCGCTGCCCGCGGACGTCATCGAGGCCACGGCGGCCAAGTACGGCGAGATCTACCGCGTCCTGACCGGCCTCCCGGCCGGCGACCTGGCCTAGCGCCGGCGGCACCCCCATGACAGCCAAACGGATCACTGAGCTGGCCGATCAGTTCGAGGCCCTGACCATCAAGAACCAGATGCGCATCCTGGCCGGGAAGGCGGTCAATTCCCGCTACCTCTTCTTCCGCGAGATCACCGAGGAGTTCGAGCGGACCCTGCTGCAGGCCCTGCTGGAAAAGCACGACTACAACCTGCTGAAGATGTCGGCCAGCGTCAAGCTGCACCGCAACACCATCGCCAAGAAGATGCGCAAGCTCAAGATCAAGGAGAAGCGGGCCCGGGGCAAGTGAGTCCGGAACTCCCGGCGGCGGTTGCCAAGCGCCGCCCCCTGTGCTATAAGGAATCGTTAAAAAAAAAGCACCGGAGGTGACCCTTGCTCCTGCACCAGGAATTCGTCAAGAACGCCAAGAAGTTCGGGGCCAAGCCGGCGATCATCGACCGCTTTTTGGAGAAGACGGTCAGCTATGAGAAGGCGCTGATCGCCTCGCTGATCCTGGCCAACAAGTTCAAGAAGTACCGCGACGGCTTCATCGGCATCATGGTGCCGACGTCGGCCGGCTGCATGCTGTCGGTGCTGGGGGTGCTCCTGGCCGGCAAGGTGCCGGTGATGATCAATTACTCGACCGGGGCCGCCGGCAACGCCGAGTACGCCCAGCGCAAGTGCGGCTTCAAGACCATCATCGCCTCGCGGGCGCTGCTGGAAAAGATCGGCTGCCGGCTGGTGTCGGGCATGGTCTTCCTGGAGGACATCATGGCGGGCATCAGCCCCATCGACAAGGTGGCGGCGCTGGTCAAGTCCAAGCTGCCGCTGCGCCTGCTGCTGAATTCGCTGCACGCGGGCGACCCCGACGACAACCTGGTCATCCTCTTCACCTCGGGAAGCGAGAAGGACCCCAAGGCGGTGCAGCTGACCCACCGCAACATCGGCTCCAACGTCCAGGACATCGGCCGCGTTCTGGACGTGACCAGCGACGACGTCATGCTGGCCAACCTGCCGCTGTTCCACGTGTTCGGCCACAACATCGACTTCTGGCTGCCTCTGCTCTACGGCATGACCATCGTCGCCTACGCCAACCCCCTGGAGTACCGCAAGATCAGCACCCTCGTGCGCGAGGAGAAGGTCTCGCTGATGGTCGGCACCCCCAGCTTCTTCGCCGGCTACCTGCGCCAGTCCGATCCCGGCGACTTCAGCACGGTGCGCGTCGCCGTGGCCGGGGCCGACAAGACCCCCGACTCGCTGCGCCAGGGCTTCCTGCAGAAGCACGGCCTGGAGCTGTGCGAGGGCTACGGCACCACCGAGACCAGCCCGGTCGTCTCCACCAACCTGCCCGGGGCCAACAAGCCGGGGAGCATCGGCAAGGTCCTGCCCAGCGTGCGCGTGAAGATCGTCGACATCAACACCGGCGAGGTTCTGCCGCCGGGCGGGGAGGGCAAGATCCTGGTCAAGGGCGACCTGGTGATGAAGGGCTACTTCGACGACCTGGAGGAGACCTCGCTGCGCATCAAGGACGGCTGGTACGAGACGGGCGACATGGGCGTCCTCGACGAGGAGGGCTACCTGTGGCACCGCGGCCGGCTGAAGCGCTTCGTCAAGATCGGCGGCGAGATGGTCTCGCTGGTGCGGGTGGAGACGGAGATGCTCAGGCACCTGCCCGAGGGGATCGACTGCTGCGTGGTCGAGGTCCCCGACTCGCTGAAGGGGGCGAGGATCGTCGCCGCCGTGACCGGGGAGATCAACGAGCGCAAGGTCCTCAAGGCCTTGGCCGAGGAGCTGCCGGCGATCGCTTTGCCCAGGCAGTTCGTGGTGCTGGGCGAGTTCCCCAAGATGGGCAGCGGCAAGATCGACTTCCGCACCATCACCGAGCTGGTGCGCCAGAAGCTGAATTCCTGAGCCGGCCCCGGCCGCCTGCGGGCCCGCCTTAGAAGAAGGCCAGCACCAGCGCGCCCAGGGGCAGGACGTACCAGGCGAAGCGGTGGAAACGGTCGCGGGCGACGATGCGCCGCAGCAACGCCAGGGACAGCAGCCCCGTGAGCGCCGCCACCGCCACGGCCAGCGCCAGATGCGGCCAGTGGCCGCCGCTCCAGGGAACGGCCGACGATTCCAGCAGCAGCGCCCCCAAGACCGCCGGGATGGACAGGAGAAAAGAGAAGCGGAAGGAGAAGTCGAAGCCCAGCCCCAGGACCAGGGCTACGGCGATGGTCGTGCCCGAGCGCGAGACGCCGGGGGTGATGGCGATGCCCTGGGCCACGCCGATGATCAGGGCGGCCGCCAGGTCGGGGATCCTGCCGTTCAGCCTCAGGAACCTGCCCGCCAGCAGGACGACGCCGGTAAACAGGAAGGCCAAGCCCAGGTGGGAAGTGCGGCTGAAAAGCGACTCGAAAAAATCCTTGAGCAGGAAACCGATCAGGGCCGTGGGCACGCTGGCCGTTGCCAGCAGCCCGATCAGGCGGAGGTTTTCCTTGCGGTAGAAGCGCAGCGCCAGCTCCTTCAGGTCGGAGAAGAAATAGACGACCACCGCCAGCAGGGTGCCCAGGTGGAAGAAAATATCGTAGACCAGAGGCAGGGTGTTGAAGTCCAGCCAGTGCTGGAAAAGCACCAGGTGGCCGCTGGAGCTGACCGGAAAGAACTCGGTGAGCCCCTGGACCGCGGCCAGCAGGACGATCTTCAGCGTTTGCGGCACGCTCAGCCGCCGACCTGGGCCTGGGCGCGGGCGATGGCCGCGTCGACCTCGGCCTGGATGCGTTCCAGTTCCTCCTGGGAATCGGCCTCGCAGCGCACGACCAGCGAAGGCTGGGTGTTGGAGGCGCGCACCAGGGCCCAGCCGCGGGGAAACTGCACGCGGGCGCCGTCGATGTCGATCACCGGCAGGCGGCCGCGGAAATGGTCGCGCACGACCTCGACGACGCGGAATTTAACGTCGTCGCCGCAGTCGACGCGGAGCTCTGGGGTGTTGAAAACCCGGGGGATCTCGTCGAAGCGCTCGGCCAGCGAGGCCTGACCGGCGGCCAAGAGCTCCAGCAGGCGCGCCCCGGCGTAGACGGCGTCGTCGAAGCCGAACCACTTGTCGTTGAAGAAGACGTGGCCGCTCACCTCGCCGGCGGCCAAGGCGTTGATCTCGAAGAGCTTCTTCTTGATCAGCGAGTGGCCGGCCTTCCACATGACGGGATTGCCCCCCAGCCGCCGCACCTCGCTGTAGAAAACCTCCGATGCCTTGACCTCGGAGATGATCGTGGCCCCGGGATGGGCCCGCAGGATGTCCTTGGCGAAGATCAGCAGCAGCTGGTCGCCCCAGAGGATGCGCCCCAGGTTGTCGACCACGCCGATGCGGTCGGCGTCGCCGTCGAGGCCGATGCCCAGGTCGGAGCCGGTTTCGCGCACCCTGGCGATCAGGTGCTGCAGGTTCTTGGCCACGGTGGGATCGGGATGGTGGTTGGGGAAGCGGCCGTCGACGTCGCAAAAGAGCGGCAGGACCTCGGCTCCCAGGCGGCGGTAAAGCTCGGGGGCGGTGATGCCGCCGGTGCCGTTGCCGGCGTCGACCACCACCCGCAGCCGGCGCTTCAGGGAGACGTTGCCCTCGATGTAGGCCAAGTACTCCTCGAGAATGTCCCGCGGGACCACCGCGCCGGGCTTCTCGGGCGCATAGGGGCCGTTCACGGCCAGGCGGTGGATCTCCTTCACCTGCTCGCCGTAGAGGGCGGCGGTGCCCAGCATGACCTTCAAGCCGTTGTACTCGCTGGGGTTGTGCGAGGCGGTGACGACCACGGCGCCGCCGAGGCGGTGGCGGAAGGCGGCGTAGTACACCACCGGCGAGGGGACCAGGCCCAGGTCGGTCACCCGCAGCCCGTAGCGGGCCAGGGTGCGGCACAGCAGGTCCTTGATGCGCGGCGAGCTGGGCCGGCCGTCCATGCCCACGGCCACCGTCTCCCGGTTCTCGCGGACGTAGATGGCGGCGATGGCCATGGCGATGCGCTCGACCACCGGGTCGCCGAGCTCGCTTTCAGCCAGGCCGCGGATATCGTATTCGCGGAACATCGCTTCGTTGATCATTGAGGGAACCTCCATGGAAAAAGCCATTATACCCCAGGATTTCCCTTCGAGCAATCGTGACGCGTGGCCTGAAAGCAACAAAGTTCCAAGCACCAAATCCCACATTCCAATCCCCTGACGGGGACACGGCGGCCGGAAACGAAGCCAAGACGTGATGGCAATAGGGGCAGTGGTCGTAGCCTGCAATGTAAGCGCCTTTGCCTTCATTGTTGCCTTACTCCTTTTGCATGCCTTGGTTTGGGTCATTCGCTCATCGGAATTCGGTGCTTGCTTGTGATTCGGTGCTTGGCATTTCATGTTGCCCGTCACGCGTCACGGTCGTTCGCTTGACGAATTTGGGCGCGTTTGCTATAGTGGCCTCTCAAATCGGCATGGCGGGAAATCCCCGGAGGTTCCTGATGGCGGATCGGGTCTACGATGTGGCGGTCATCGGCGGCGGCATCGTCGGTCTGGCCACGGCCATGGCGCTGGTCAAGGGCGGCGCGAGAGCGGTCGTGGTCCTCGAGGCCGAGGACAGGCTGGCCGCCCACCAGACCGGCAACAACAGCGGCGTCATCCATTCGGGGCTCTATTACAAGCCCGGCTCCCTGAAGGCGCAAAACTGCGTGGCTGGCCGCGAGGCTTTGTATCGCTTCTGCGCCGAGCACGGCATCGCCCACGAGCGCTGCGGCAAGCTGGTGGTGGCCACGCGCGCCGGCGAGCTGCCGG
The DNA here is from genome assembly GCA_964628035.1 of uncultured Clostridia bacterium. Classification (GTDB taxonomy): domain Bacteria; phylum Acidobacteriota; class Aminicenantia; order UBA2199; family UBA2199; genus UBA2199. The sequence goes on from CAZVPI010000006.1 coordinate 115,768, forward strand.
CGCTCGCAGCCGTCGAGCGGAAGGGCCGGGACAACGGCCTGCTGCGGCTGCGCCGCCTGGGTCCCGGGGAGCTGAAGGAGCACGAACCGCATGTGGCCGGCATCGCCGGGCTCTGGGTGGGGGAGACCGGCATCGTCGACTATGCCCAGGTGTGCGCCAAGTACGCCGAAATCATCGGCAACGGCGGCGGCGAGATCCGCATGCGCTTCGCGGTCCGCGGCTGCCGCCGCGACGGCTCCGAGCTCCGGCTTTTGTCGCCGGCGGGCGAGGTGCGCTGCCGCGGCCTGGTCAACTGCGCCGGCCTGCAGTCGGACCGTGTGGCCCGCCTGTGCGGTGTGCGGCCGGGGCTGCAGATCGTCCCCTTCCGCGGCGAGTACTATCAACTGGCCCCCGAGCGCCAGGGGCTGGTGCGCAACCTGATCTACCCGGTCCCCGACGCCCGTTTCCCCTTCCTGGGGGTGCATTTCACGCGCATGATCGCCGGCGGCGTCGAGGCGGGGCCCAACGCCGTGCTGGCTTTCAAGCGCCACGGCTACGGCAAGACCAGCTTCAGCCTGCGCGATACGGCGCAGATGCTGGGCTATCCAGGCTTCTGGATCATGGGCCTGAAGCACTGGCGCATGGGGCTGGGCGAGTTCTACCGTTCCTTCTCCAAGCGGGCCTTTGTCCGCGCCCTGCAGCGGCTGCTGCCCGAGGTCCAGGCCGCCGACCTGGCGCCGGGCGGCGCCGGCGTGCGCGCCCAGGCGCTGGAAAGGAACGGCTTCCTGGCCGACGACTTCCGCATCCAGGAGGCCGAGCGCATGGTGCACGTGCTCAACGCGCCTTCCCCAGCCGCCACCGCCTCGATCAGCATCGGCGAGACGATCGCGGCCCAGGCCCGCCGCAACTTCGATCTCGGGCGCTAGGCAGGGGGCAAGCATGGGTTTCCCGATCGATCGCGTGCGCGCCGAGTTCCCGGCCCTGGCCTCGGGCGCGCTGTTTTTCGACGGCCCAGGGGGGACGCAGGTGCCGCGGGCGGTGATCGAAGCGGTTTCGGCCTATTACCGCGAGGCCAACGCCAACGAGCACGGCCGCTTCGCCTTCTCGCGGCGCAGCGACGGCATCCTTGCCGCCGGCCGCGAGGCCATGGCCGATCTCCTCAACGCCCGCTCGGAAGACGAGATCGTCTTCGGCGCCAACATGACCACCCTGACCCTGCACCTGGCGCGGGCCCTGGCCCGCGAATGGCCCGTTGGCGGCGAGGTCGTGGTCACCCGTCTCGACCATGACGCCAACATCGCCCCCTGGCTGCACCTGCAGGAGAACGGAGCGGTGGTGCGCTGGATCGAGTTCGATCCCGGCGACTGCACCCTGAAGCTGGACGGCCTGGAGGACGTCCTTTCGCAACGCACGCGCCTGGTGGCCGTCGGCGGCGCCTCCAACGCCTTCGGCACGGTCAACGACCTGCCGCGCATCCTGGAAGCCGCCCGCGCGGTCGGCGCGCTGACCTTCGTCGACGCCGTCCATTTGGCCCCGCACCGGCCGATCGATGTCCAGCTCCTGGGCTGCGATTTTCTGGCCTGCTCGCCCTACAAGTTCTACGGGCCCCACTCGGGCGTCCTCTACGGCAGGCGCGAGGCCCTGGAGCGGCTCTCCCCCTACAAGGTGCGGCCGTCGCCCGCCCATGCCCCGGACCGCTTCGAGACCGGAACCAAGATCCACGAGAACATCGCCGGCGTCGCCGCCGCCGTCGATTTCCTGGCCGGCCTGGGCAACGGCCCCGAGGACGGCTTCACGGCCTATGCCCCCGGCCGTAGGCGCCGGCTGAAGCAGGCGCTGGGTGCCATCCGCGAGCATGAGACCCGGCTCTTCTCGCGCCTGCTCGAGGGCCTGACGAAGATCAAGGGCATGAGGCTTTACGGGATCGCCGATCCCGCCCGCCTCGCCGAGCGGACGCCCACGGCCTGCTTCAACCTGGAGGGGCGCACGCCGGCGGAGGTCGCCGAGCGGCTCGGCGCCGAGGGCATCCAGGTCTGGGACGGCGACTATTACGCCTGGGAGGCGATGAGATTCCTGGGGCTGGGGGAAAGCGGCGGCGCCGTGCGCGCCGGCCTCTCCCTGTACAACACCGACGAGGAAGTGGAGCGCTTCCTCCAGGCCCTGGAGCGCATCGCCCGTTCCTGATCTTCCCGCTGCCCTGCGCGCGGCGGTGTTATGCCCGGTCGCGGCCCTCCCAGGCGGATAGCTCACGCAGGGCGTCCGCCGGCTTCGCGGCGCGTAGCAGCGCGGCGGCCAGGGCCTTACTGGATGCGATGCGGGCAGCGGCGGCGAGGAGTCGCGCCTGGGTCTCGCTGTCCTTGAACGAGGTCACGATGAGGAACACCAGGCGGAGGGGCTCGGTGGTCGACATGTCGGACACCCCGGCATGCAGGATCCCCATGGCTACCCTCGGCTCGATCGCTTCCTCCAGCCGCAGATGGGGGAAGGCGGCCCCTTCATTGAAGAAGGTCGAGCTTTCGCGCTCCCGGAGCCGAAGGCGATCCAGGATGCCGAGCCGGGCTTCGTCGGCCCCGAAGGCGGCCGCGGCCAGATCGCGGAGCACCTCGTCCTTACGAACCGGCATGTCCAGGATGCGGATGGTCGTTATGTCGAGATAAAGGCTCCATAGGGGCTGCAGGGTCCGGCCTGCGGATGCCGGGACTGCATCGCGCAGGGCCGCTTCGCCTCGCGGGGGATGGGTGTCCACGATGACGACGTTGATCCCATCCGCTTCGCGGATCAGATGTTCATGAAGGGCTCGGCGCTGGAGAAGCCTCTGCCAAAGCGGCAGCGGCCGGGGGGTGCCGATGATGATGTGCCCGATGTGGTATTCCCTGGCGAAGCGCAGGATCGTCTGCGCCAGGTCCTCGCCCTTGTAGGTGAACACGATCGCCCCGAGCTGCTTGGCCAGGGTTAGGCTCTGTGCCAGCGCCTCCTGGGTCCGCGAGTCCAGGCGCAGCGGGTCCTCGGCCGCGGTCTGCACGTACAAGGCGTGCCAGTTCTTGTTCAGACGGCCGGCGAACCGCGAGGCGTAGCGCAGCAGCCTGTCGCTGTTCGGCCCCCGGGAGCTCAGGCAGACCAGGACCTGGTCGGGCATGGCCGCCACGCCGTCCGGCTCGGGCTCTTTGCGCCGGGTGTCGATCTGCGCCGCCAGCTCGCGCAGGGTCAGCTCGCGGAGCTTCTCCAGGTTATCGCGGGTGAAGAAATTCTCCAGGGCCGTCTCGATCTTGTCCTCGCGGTAGACCTTCCCTTCCTGGAGGCGCTTGCGCAGGTCTTCGGTGCTCAGGTCGACGTTGACGATCTGGTCGGCCTCGCTGAGCACGGTGTCGGGAAGCCTCTCGCGTACGCGGACGCCGACGAGCCGTTCGACCGTGTCGTACAGGCTCTCCAAATGCTGGACGTTCAGGGTACTGATCACATGGATGCCGGCGGCCAGCAGCTCCTGCACGTCCTGGTAGCGCTTGGCGTTGTGGCTCTGCGGCACGTTGTGGTGCGCCAGCTCGTCGACCAGCGCCACCGCCGGCCGGCGGGCCAGGATCGCATCGAGGTCCATCTCCTCGACGCGCATCCCCCGATAATCGCGGACCCCGCGCGGAACCGCCTCCAGCCCCTGGGCGAGCTTCTCGATCTCGCCGCGGCCGTGGGTCTCGACGTAGCCGATCACGACGTCGATGCCTTCCCGCTTCAGGGCATGCCCCTCCTGCAGCATGCGGTAGGTCTTGCCCACGCCGGCGCAGTAGCCCAGGTAGATCTTCAGCCGCCCCATGGCGGAGCGCTGGATCATGCGCAGGAAACGGTCCGCTTTCTCCTGGTCCATGCCGCCTCGATTATAGACGATCGGACGATCCGTCCAAAGCCAGGTTCAGGAGCAGGACGTTGATACGCTCCTCGCCGAGGAATCCCAGCTGCCTCTTTTCCGTGCTGGCGTGGACGAGTGCGAGCACGAGCTCCCGACTCCAGCCGCGCGCGCGGGCAACCCGTGCGGACTGGATCGCGGCATCGGCCAAACTGATGTGCGGATCGAGGCCGCTGGCCGATGAGCAGACCGCGGCCCCGGGGACGACCGCTTCGGGGGGAAGGCCGTTCTCGGAGCGATAGCGGGCGCTCTCCCGCGCCAGGCGTCCAGCCAGTGCTCTGGAAAGCGGTCCCAGATTGCTCCCACCGGAAGCGGCTTGCGGGCCGGAGAAGTCCACGGCGGAGGGCCGCGGTCGGAAGTATGCCGGGGAGTCGAAACGTTGGGCGATCAGACGGGAGCCGATTGTCTTGCCGCCGCGCTCCAGCAGCGAACCGTCGGCCCTATCGGGAAAGAACAGCTGGCCGACCCCCCATACAGCCAGGGGATAGACGGCACACAGCAGGACGGCCAATATCAGGATGGCCGCGAGCGAGCGGACAATCTCATCGAAACATGATTTCATGATTCGCCTCTCTTCATGCCAGGTTCAGGAAATTGACCAGCAGGTCGACGACCTTGATGCCGATGAAGGGGGCGGCCATGCCCCCGATGCCGAAAACGGCCAGGTTGCGCCTCAGTAGGGCCGCCGCCGGCATGGGCCTGAAGCGGACGCCGCGCAGGGCCATGGGGATGAGCAGGACGATGATCAGGGCGTTGAAGATCACGGCGCTGAGCACGGCGCTGCGCGGCGAGCCCAGCCTCATGGTGTTGAGCGGCGCGATCTCGGGGAACAGGGGAAGCAGCAGCGCCGGCAGGATGGCGAAGTATTTGGCCACGTCGTTGGCGATGCTGAAGGTGGTCAGGGCGCCGCGCGTCATCAGCAGCTGCTTGCCGGCTTCGACGATCTCGATCAGCTTGGTCGGGTTGGAGTCGAGATCGACCATGTTCCCCGCCTCCTTGGCGGCCTGCGTCCCGGTGTTCATGGCCACCCCCACGTCGGCCTGGGCCAGGGCGGGGGCGTCGTTGGTGCCGTCGCCGGTCATGGCCACCAGGTACCCCCGGTCCTGTTCGCGGCGGATCAGCGCCAGCTTGTCTTCGGGCCGCGCCTCGGCCAGATAATCGTCCACCCCCGCTTCGCGCGCGATGGTGGCCGCGGTCAGGCGGTTGTCGCCGGTGATCATCACCGTGCGGATACCCATGGCCCGCAGCCTGGCGAAGCGCTCGCGCAGGCCGCCCTTGATGACGTCCTTGAGATGGACGACCCCCAGCACCTCCGACTTCTCCGCCACCAGCAGGGCCGTCCCGCCGGAGCGGGAGATCTCCTCGACCGCGGCCTGCGTCTCGGCGGGGATGGCCCCGGCGATGAAGCCGGCGATGGCGTCGGGAGAGCCCTTGCGGAACCGATGCGGGCCGATGTCGATGCCGCTCATACGCGTCTGCGCCGAGAAGTTCACGAACCGCGCCCGCGGGATGTCGGCGATCCGCCGCCCGCGCAGGCCATGGCTCTTGGCCAGCACGACGATGCTGCGGCCCTCCGGCGTCTCGTCGGCCAGCGAGGCCAGCTGGGCGATGTCCGCCAGCGTCTCCATGGCGATCCCGGGCGCCGGGATGAAGCGCACGGCCTGGCGGTCGCCGAGGGTGATGGTGCCCGTCTTGTCGAGCAGGAGAACGTCGATGTCGCCGGCGGCCTCCACCGACCGCCCGCTCATGGCCAGGACGTTCTTGCCGACCAGCCGGTCGATGCCGGCGATGCCGATGGCGCTGAGCAGCCCGCCGATGGTCGTCGGCAGTAGGCAGACCAGCAGCGACGACAGGACGGTCAGGCTGAAGACGGCGCCGAAGAATCCGCCGAAATAGCTGAGCGAGAGCACCGCGGCGATGAAGATGACGCTGAGCGCCGACAGCAGGATGACCAGGGCGATCATGCGGTCCATGAAGCCGGAGCCCGGATCGCAGGCGACCCGCACCTCGATGCGGTCGGAAAGGACCTTCGTGCCGCCGGTGACCGCGCTTCGGTCGCCGCCCGATTCGCGGATGACCGGAGCCGACTCGCCGGTGATGGCCGACTCATCCACTGTGGCGACCCCGGCGATGACCTCGCCGTCGGCCGGGACGATCTCGCCGGCCGAGACCTCCACAACGTCCCCCCGGCGCAGTTCCTCGGCAGAGACCCGCTCGCTGCCTCCGTCCGGGCGCAACCGGCTGGCCTGGGTCCGCGAGCGGGTCAGGCGCAGCGCCGCCGCCTGCGCCTTGCCGCGGCCCTCGGCGACCGACTCGGCGAAATTGGCGAACAGCACGGTGAACCACAGCCAGAGCGCGACCTGGATGACGAACCCGCGCGGCTCGCCGCCCCCCCCGCGCAGAGCGATGGCCGTGACGAGCGCTGCGCAGCACTCGGTGACGAACAGGACCGGGTTCCTGGCCATGACGCGGGGATCGAGCTTTTTCAGCGCGTCGAGGAGCGCCCTCCCCAGGAAGCGTTTCCGGAAAATCGATTCGGCCGCTCTCATGGCTCGCCTCCTAGAACAGTTTTCCGGAGCCGGCCATGATGAAGTGCTCTGCGATGGGCCCGAGCGACAGGACGGGGAAAAAGGTCAGCAGGCCGACGATCAGGATCGTGCCCAGCAACAGGGCGACGAACGTGGGGCCGAAGACCGGGAAGCTGCCGCTTCCCGCCGGCACGGCCTTTTTGGCGGCCAGCCGGCCGGACAGCGCCAGCACCGGCACGAAAAGCAGGAAGCGGCCGGCCAGCATGAGCAGGGCCATGATCAGGTTGGCCGCGGGATTGTTGAGGTTGATGCCGGCGAACGCGCTGCCGTTGTTGCCTGCTGCGGAGGAGAAGGCGTACAGGATCTCGCTCAGGCCATGCGGGCCCTGGTTGCCCAGTCCCGCCGTTCCCCAGCGCCCGGCCGTCGCAGCCGCCGCCGGCCCCAGGATCAGCAGGGCCGCGACCAGGATGTAGAAGGCGCAGAGCTTGACCTCGCCGGCCGTGATCTTCTTCCCCAGGTATTCGGGGGTGCGGCCCACCATTAATCCGGCGATGAACACGGCCAGGATGACGAAAACCAGCATGCCGTATAGCCCCGAGCCCACGCCGCCGAACACGACCTCGCCGAGCTGGATGTTGAGCATAGGCAGCAGCCCGCCCAACGGCGTGTAGGAATCGTGCATTGAATTGACCGCCCCGCAGGAGGCGTCGGTCGTGACCGTAGCATACAGGGCCGAAGCGAATATCCCGAAGCGGGTCTCCTTGCCCTCCATGTTGCCGCCGGCGACGCCCAGTTCATGGGCCCGGGGATTGCCCGTCGCCTCGGCAGACCAGGAAATAAGGAAGCCGGCCAGGAAGAGGAGAAGCATGGCCGTCCATATGGACCAACCGTGCTTGCGGCAGCCGACCATCCGCCCCAGGTAGGAGGTGAGCGCGGAGGGGATCAGGAAGATGGCCAGCAGCTGGAGAAAATTGCTCAGCGGCGTGGGGTTTTCGTAGGGGTGCGCCGAATTGGCGTTGAAGAAGCCGCCGCCGTTGGTGCCCAGGATCTTGATCGCCTCCTGGGAGGCCACAGGCCCCTGCGGCAGCGTCTGGACGCGCGCCGCCCCGCCCCGGGTTTCGAGCCCCGACGTCTTCACATCGGCGCGGAAGTTCTGGATCACGCCCTGGGACAGGAAAACCACGGCCAGGAGGAACGAGAGGGGTAGCAGCACATGGAGAGTGATGCGGACCAGGTCGGCCCAGAAGTTACCGATCGTCCGGGCGCTCCGGCGGGCGATGCCCCGCACCAGCGCCGTGGCCACGGCGATGCCGACGGCGGCCGAGGCGAAGTTCTGGAACGTGAGGCCGACCATCTGGGAAAAATGGGACAGCGCGCTTTCGCCGGCGTAATTCTGCCAGTTGGTGTTGCTCGTGAAGCTGACGGCGGTATTGAAGGCCAGGAAAGGCTCCACGCCTGGCATTTGCTGGGGATTGAGCGGCAGGAACCGCTGCAGGCGCAGCACGGCATAGGTCAGCAGCAGGGCAATCGTGCTGAAGGCGGCCAGCGACATGCCGTAACGTTTCCAGTCCTGCTCGGCTCCCACGCCCAGCGCCTTCAGCAGCCAGCGTTCGACGCCGCCCAGCAGCGGGGAGCAGAACGTCTTTTCCCGTGTCTCCAGCACCCTCTGGAGATACGCTCCCAACAACGGGGTGGCGGCGAGCAGGATGCCAACGAACAGGATCAGCTGCGCCCATTCGTGCGCGCTCATGCTTCCTCCTAGAACTTTTCCGGCTTGAAAACGGAGACGAAGAGGTAGATGACCAGGGCCAGCGCCGCAATGCCGATAAGCCAGCGCATCAGCGCACCGCCCGGTCGAGAAAACGTCCCAGCCTGAGGCACAGGAACAGGAAGCCGGCGGTCAATGCAATCAGGAGCAGGTCCTTCATGACGATCCCCCTTGCCCGGACGCTTCCTCCGGGAACAGCGTGAAGTTGAAGTCGGTGCCGGCGGTCGAGCTCTGGAACGAGATCGTCCCCCCGTGGGCCGTTACGATCTCCCTGGCGATGCTCAGCCCCAAACCGACGCCCGTCTCTGCCGCCTGTCCGGGGACGCGGAAGAACTTCTCGAAGATGCGGGCCTGGAATTCCTGCGGAATTCCCGCGCCCTCGTCGCGGACGGAAAAGCGGATTCGCCCCGAGTCCTTTTTCGCCGACAGCCGGACAACGCCACCCACGGGGGAGTACGTAACGGCATTGGAGAGGAGGTTGGCAAACACGTACGGGATGCGGCTGCGGTCGGCCCGGACCCGGGGCAACCCGGCGGGAACGTCGGTCTCGATGCGCACCCCCTTGTCCTGGGCGGAGCGCTGGAAGGGGGCGACGGCCTCCGCGACCAGCTCTCGGGCCGGGACGGCCTCCAGGTTCAGCCGGGTGCTCCCCGCTTCGAGGCGGCGGATCTCCAGCAGATCGTCGATGATGCCGTTCAGGCGGTCGCTCTCCTCCCGCGCCGAGACCAGCAGGTCGGCCTGCTTTTCGTTCAGCGAGCCTATGTTCTCCTCCAGAAGCAGGTGCAGCGCCATGCGGATCGACGTCAGGGGGGTCTTCAACTGGTGGGAGATGGTGGAGAAGAGGTCCTTCTTGATCTCGTCGTGCTGCAGAAGCAGGGTGACGTCCTCCAAAACAAGGATCGAGCCGCGGAACTCCTTCTCGGCGTTGTGGATGGGGACGACTCTGGGGCGGAAGAATTTTTCCCGGCCGTCGCGGAATTGCTGGATGATCTCCTGCCCGCTGCTGCCCGCATGCGGGGACCGGGCGCGCCGGTGAAGTTCCGCCAGAGAGGGGTAGGGGGCATGCTCAACCGCCATGCCCGGCACCAGACCGAACTGAGCCTGCGCCGCTGCGGTGGCCACCTCGATGTTGCCCTCGGTGTCGACGAGGGCCATCGCCGCCGGCAAGTTCTGGAAAGCCTCCTGGATGGAGCGCTGTACGCGGAGGAGCTTCTCCTGGTCGCTGCGGCGGAACAGCCGCAGGCTGGAGACCATGGCGTTGAAAGCCTCGGAGAGCTGGCCGATCTCGTCGCGGGCGTCGCTTCTGACGGTCAGGTTCAGGTTGCCGGCGCGGATCTCCTCGGTGGTGGCGATCAGGCCGCGGATCGGCCGCAGGATCCAGTGGTTGCTGAAGAGCGTGAAGGACAGGGCGACGAGCGCCGACAGGCCGAGCAGCAGGATCATGTCGCGCCGGGCCTGCACGGCTTTCGTCCTCGCCTTGTCATTGGCCAGGTTCATGTTCTGCTGGTTCATCTGCAAAATGTACCGGTCCAACTCCTTGATGCGGAGGAACTGGGGAAGCAACGTCTCGAAGTAGTGCTGGTCGCGCCCGGCCCGGGCGGTGCCCAAGAACGCGTCGATCTGGCCGGAATAGGACTCGAAAAGGGCGCGCAGCTCCTGGGCCTTCTCCGTCTCGCCGGGGAGGGTGAGATTGTCCAGTTCGCGTCCGAGGGCATCATGAAAGCGGGCGCGATTGAGCGCGACCTGATCCAGCCCCTCGCGGACGAAGCCCGAGAGGATGAACAGCAGCCCGCTGTCTATCCTTTCCAAGGCGTCGTTCATGTCCTGGCAAGCCACGACGCTCCGGTAATTCTCCTTCAGGATGACGTCGATCGACAAGCCAAGCTCGTTGAAGCGCTGGATGCTCAGCAGGCCGACCGCCACCGCGATGGCCAACATCAGGACGAATACGCTTGCAATCTTTTGCCGTAAGGTGAAACGCATGTTCGGCTCCGTAAATCGTAAAGCATTGCCCGTGCCAAGAGGGGATCGTTAAAAACGCCTGTTTTCCCGGTTTGAAATGGACGCAACTTGCATTATGCAAGCCCGTATTTTTTCCTGATTGCAGAATGCAATGGAAAGTTTCAGATCTTGTACTTGCGGCGTTTGCGCCAGAGCGTGGCCTGGTCGATGCCCAAGGCCTCGGCGGCCTTCTGCAGCGATGGGGAAGAGGCGAGCACGCGGCGGATGTGCATCTCCTCGATGCGCTCCAGGGAGGCCGCCTCGTCAGGCTGCGGGGATCCCTCGCTGGAGCGGATCTTCTCCGGAAGGCATTGGCGGCCTACGTGCTCCGACTTGCAGAAGATGGCGACGCGCTCGATCATGTTGCGCAATTCGCGCAGGTTCCCTGGCCAGCCGTAACCGACCATGGCCTCCGCGGCCTCGGGCGTGAATCCCTGGAAGGACTTGTGATTGGCCCGGCCGAAGAAGCGCAACATGCCTGCGGCGAGGGGTTCGATGTCCTCGCGGCGGTCGCGCAGCGGCGGGAGCTCGATCTCCACCACGTTCAGCCGGTAGTAAAGGTCCTCGCGAAAGCGCCCCGCGGCCGCGGCCTGGCCCAGGTCGATGTTCGAGGCGGCGATGATGCGGACATCGGCACTGCGGGTGAGGTTCTCGCCGATGCGCTCGTACGCGCGCTCCTGGATGAAGCGCAGCAACTTGGGCTGGATCGACAGGGGCATGTCGCCGATCTCGTCCAGCAGCAGCGTCCCTTCCTGCGCCAGTGAGATGCGGCCGGGGAAATCCTTGAGGGCCCCGGTGAAGGAACCCTTGGCGTGGCCGAACAGCTCGCTCTCCAGCAGCTCTGCGGACAGGGAGGGGCAGGAAACGCTCAGGAACGGCTTGCCGGCCCTGGGGCTCCAGTCGTGGATCGCCTTGGCCATGACGCTCTTGCCGGTCCCGCTCTCGCCCTTGAGCAGGATGGTGGCGCTGGAGGCCGCCGCCTCGCGGGCGACGGCCATGACCTTGCGCATGAGCGGGCTGCGGGTCGTCATCTCGATCTCCGGGACGCTCTCGCTCAGGCTGGTCTGCAGATACTCGACCTGCCGCTCGAGCTCACCGACCTGGCCCAGCCTGCGCACGATCAACTTGATCTGCGCCGGGGTGAACGGCTTGGGGATGTAGTCGCTGGCGCCGTTACGCATCGCCTCGATGGCCGAGTCGATGGAGGCGTAGGCGGTGATGATAACGATCTTCGCCCGCGGGGAATGGACCTGCAAGAGGGGGATAAGCTCGAGTCCGTTGCGTGCGCCCAAGCGCAGGTCGAGGAAAGCGACATCGAATGGCTCCTCCTTGATGCGCAGGGCGGCGTCGTTGAAGCTTTCCGCGGTGCGCACGCGGCAGCCCTCGAGCTCCAGGCAGAGCGAGATGGTCTTGCGTATGTTGGCCTCGTCGTCGACGACCAGCACGCTCAGCCCATTGGCGGATTTGTGATCGTTTCCTTCCATGGGTGGAGGGACGGGCGTTCCATTCGGCATCGGCCCGTCCGCCTTCATTGTAGTTCATTTTCATCCCAAGTCAACCCACCGCTTCCCTGAGAAGTGTTTGACAGCGGAAACGCTTTTTCCCTATAATTCTGGCTACTGCAGCCCAAACGCGACGCTCCGGCCCGGAGCGCCGAGTCTAGCGGCCAGGAGGCAACGATCCACGATGGCCATTCACCGCCTGGAGAACATCTTCAACCCGCAGCGCATCGCCCTGATCGGCGTCACCGCCAACCCCAAGAGCGTCGGCGGCAAGGTTCTGGGCAACCTCGTGGGCAGCGGCTACCGCGGCGTCGTCTATCCCGTCAATCCCGACTTCGAGGCCGTGATGGGCATCTCCTGCTTCGCTTCGCTGGCGCAGCTGCCGCGGCCGGTCGACGTCGGCGTCATCTGCGCTCCGGCGGCCAAGGTGCCGGGTCTGGTGCGCGAGTGCGGCGAGGCGGGCATCCCCGGCGTGGTCATCGTCTCCAGCGGCTTCCGCGAGACCGGCGCCGAGGGGCGGGCCCTGGAGGAGCAGGTCCTGGCCGAAGCGCGGCGTTTCGGCGCCCTGCGCATCCTCGGGCCCAACTGCCTGGGAGTGATCGTTCCCGGGCGCCAGCTGAACATGAGCTTCGCCGGCGCCATGCCCAAGAGCGGCCATGTGGCCTTCATCTCGCAGTCGGGGGCCCTGTGCGCCGCCGTACTGGACTGGGCGCGTGCGGAAAACATCGGCTTTTCCTGCGTGGCCTCGATCGGCAACGCCCTGGACATCGATTTCGGCGACCTGATCGACTACCTGGGCGAAGACGAGAAGACGCGCTCCATCATCCTGTACGTGGAATCGATCGGCCAGGCGCGCACGTTCATGACCGCCGCCCGCGCCTTCGCCCGCAGCAAGCCCATCGTCGCCTACAAGGCCGGCCGCTTCCCCGAGTCGGCCCAGGTGGCCGCCTCGCACACCGGCGCCCTGGCCGCCGAGGACGCCGTCTACGACGCCGCCTTCCAGCGCGCCGGCCTGGCCCGGGTGCTGGACATCGGCGAGATCTTCGACTGCGCCGAGCTGGTGGGCCGGCAGCAGGCGCCGCTGGGCCCGCGGCTGGCGGTGGTGACCAACGCCGGCGGGCCCGGGGTGATGGCCGCCGACGCCCTGATCCAGGCCGGCGGCGCCCTGGCCCGCCTGGGCGCCGGCACCGTCTCCCGCCTGGACGAGGTCCTGCCTCCCAGCTGGTCGCGCGGCAACCCGGTCGACGTGCTGGGCGACGCCCGCTCCAAGCGCCTGGCCAAGGCGACGGAGATCGTCCTGCAGGACCCGGGCGCCGACGCCGTGCTGGTGATCGTCACGCCCCAGGCCATGACCAACCCCACGGCCATGGCCCAGGCGCTGGCCCAGCTCAAGGACCTTTCCCCCAAGCCGATCCTGGCCGCCTGGCTGGGCGGGGAGAGCATGGCCGCGGGCCGGCGGCTGCTGGCCGACGCGGGCATCGCCAACTACCGCACCCCCGAGCAGGCGGTTCGCGCCTTCATGACCCTGGTGGCTTACGCCCGCAACCTGGAGAGCCTCTACGAGACGCCGCGCGACGTCCCGCTGGCCTTCACCTCCGAGCGCCAGGCGCTGCACGCCGAATTCCGCCGCCTGGCCCCCTCAGGCCGCCGCACCCTGAGCGAGGACGAGTCCAAATCGCTGCTGGAGGCGTACGGCATTCCCGTGGCCATGCCCAAGCCGGCCGCCACGGCCGACGAGGCCGCCGCGCTGGCCGAGGGGATCGGCTTCCCGGTCGTGCTGAAGGTGCTCTCGCCCGACATCACCCACAAGAGCGACGTGGGCGGCGTGGTCCTCGACCTGAAGGACGCGGACGGGGTGCGCCGGGCCTTCGCCGCCATCGCCGAGCGGGCGCAGCGGCTGGCGCCGGCTGCGCGCCTGGCCGGCGTGACCGTGCAGCCCATGATCCGCGGCGTGGAAGGCGTGGAGCTGATCCTGGGCATCAAGAAGGACCCGGTTTTCGGCACCGTTGTGCTGGCCGGCCGCGGCGGCACCGGGGCCGAGCTTTTCGCCGACCGCAGCCTGGGATTTCCGCCGCTCAACGAGCGCCTGGCCCGGCGCATGCTCGAGTCGCTGCAGATCTGGCCGCTTCTCACCGGCTACCGCGGCCGCCCTGCCGTCGCCGTCGATCGCCTGCTGGAGACCCTGATCCGCTTGTCTTATTTCGCCGCCGACTACCCCGAGATCGTCGAACTGGACATCAACCCGCTGCTGGCCACCCCCGAGCGCGTCATCGCCCTGGACGCCCGCCTGGTCGTCGAGCCGGCGCAGCCGCCGGCCGCGGCGCGGCCTTATCATCACCTGGCGCTTCGCCCCTATCCCGAGGAGCTCGTGCGCACGGCCCGCTTGCAGGACGGAACCCGGGTGCTCCTGCGCCCCATCCGCCCCGAGGACGAGCCCCTGTGGATGGACCTGCTGGCCGGCTGCTCGCGAGAGTCCATTTACGCCCGCTTCCGCCATTTCTTTCAGTGGCAGTCGCACCAGGCGGCGGTCCGCTACTGCTTCATCGATTATGACCGCGAGATCGCCATGGTGGCCGAGCAGGAGCTGGAAGGGAAGCGCCGGCTGCTGGGGGTGGGGCGGCTGGTGGCCGACCCCGATCACGAGAGTGTGGAGTACGCCGTGCTCGTGGCCGACCAATGGCAGAACCGGGGGCTGGGCAGCGTGCTCACCGAGTGCTGCCTCGAGATCGCCCGCAGCTGGGGACTGAAGCGGGTCGTGGCCCAGACCGGCCCGGACAACGCCCGCATGCTGGCCCTGTTCAGGCGCCTGGGCTTCGCCACGACCCCTTCCGACGACGGATCGGTCATCGACGCCGTGATGGAGCTGCCGCCTGGCTGAGCGTTGGCGTCAGCGGTGGATCAGGCCGCTCAACAGGGGACGGTAAACGGAGATGGCGCCGTGGGGGCACATCTCCTGGCAGCAGTAGCAGCGGATGCAGCGCCGGTAATCGTAGAGGGGGACGCGGCCGGGGTCGTCCGCCGGCGGCCGCACCGCCTTGGGCTCGAGCGGACAGACCGCGGTGCAGACGCCGCAGCGCAGGCAGCGCGAGGGATCGATGACCGGCCGCGGCGTGATCCAGCGTTTCAGGTAATAGGGAAAGGCGCGGTCCATCTCGGCTGCCGGACGGCGCACGACCTGGAAGTCGGGGCAGGCCAGCGCGTCAAGCTCGTCGCCCACGACCTCGATGGCATCGTCGGCGCAGACGCCGAGGCCCGACTCGGCCCCCGGCGCCAGGAAGGGGACGAATTCCTGAGGCAGGCGCACCAGGCGGCAGAAGACGGAGTCCAGCGCCACGGGGTCGGCGGAGAGCAGCAGCACGCCCAGGGGCCGCGGCGTTCCTGAACTGGGGCCATTTCCCTCCATGGCCACGATGCCGTCGAGCACGTTCAGGCGCGGGCGCAGGCGGCGGGCGACGTCGACCAGCATGGCGGCGAAATGCTCGCGGCGCGGCATCTTGACGTGGTATTCGCCCTTGCGGATTCCCGGCACGCAGCCGAAAAGGTTCTTGACGGCCCCGGTGATGCGCATGAAGCCATGGGTCTTCATCTTGGCCAGGTTGACGATGCCGTCGGCGTCCAGCGCCTCGCGCGCCAGCACCAGCTGCTTGGCGATCAGGGCTTCGCCAAAACTCACTTGCGCCTTTAGGGAAAAGTCGGCCGCCGCGGCGCCGACCTCGCGTGCGGCCGCCTCCAGCCCCGAGCGGTCCGCCGCCGCGGCGAAGGAGCCGAATCCGGGCGAGTCGCCGTAGCGCAGGCGCGCGCCCCTCTCCAGCAGCAGCCGGGCCGCGGCCTGGAACACCGCCGGGTGGGTGGTGACATGCCTTGCGGCGGGGACGGCGGCCAGCACGTTGGGCTTGAGCAGGATGTTCTCGCCCGGGGAAACGAAGCGCTCGATGCCGCCCAGCAGGCCGATGCCGCGCCGCAGCGCCGCCAGCACGCGCCCGGGGTCATAGTCGGGGCAGCGGATCAGGGCGACCGTCGAGCGCAGGACGGCCCGGTCGGGGGGAGGTAGGCTCACTCGAACTTGTGGCGGGCGGGCCGGCCGGCCTCGCTGCGATTTCCCTTGCGATCGACCGCGGCCACGGCGTAGGCATATTCCCGACCCTTGGCGACCTGGCGGTCGCGATAGAAATTTTCGCCCACCGCGGCGGCCAGGACCACGAAGTCCTCGTCGCGCTCCCCCTTGCGCAGGACGATGTAGTGGTCGAAATCGCGGTCGCGCACGGACTCCCAGGTGAGGAAGACGTGATCGCTGGCGTTGAAGGCGACCAGGTTGCCCGGGATGTCGGGGGGGAAGGTGTCCTCGACGCGGGTGCGCACAACGGCCGAGGGGGCGCTTTCGATCCTCCGGTCCAGGAGGGCGGCGACCCGGTACTCATAGTCGCCGTCGCGGCCGGTGTCGGCGTCCTCGACGTACTCGCCGCGGACGGGCTTGTCGGTCAGCGGCGCGAAAGGGCCGGGCTCGCGGCCCGGCTCCAGGATGCGCCGGCTGACGCGGTAGCCCAGCAGGCCGGTGAGCGGCTGCCCCTCGCTGTCGGCGAGGGGCCGGCTCCAGCGCAGCACCACCACCTTGCCCTCGCGGGCGAGGGTGAGGCCGCCAACCGCCTCGGGGGGGATGCGGGTGGCGATCTTCTGCACCGCGCTCAAGGGGGAGCGTGAGCGGCCGTAGTAATAGGCCACGGCGAAGGCGTGCTCGCGGTCGCGCAGGTCCTTCGCCTTGAAGGGGACGGCGAAGGATGCCCGCTGGCCGTCGCTGGACAGGTCGGCGCCCTTGGGCCGGGCCAGGAGCCGGCTCTTTTTTTCGAAGGTCTCGGCGACGAAGGGCTTGTCCAGGTGGTAGACGGCCGCGCCCCGCACCTGGGCGGGCTGCAGAGGGGTTTCCCCGTCGGCCAGCAGGGCCGGGTATGTCCAGGACAGCTCGACCTGGTTGCCGACCTGCCGCAGTTCCAGACCCTCGACGGCGGGAGGGAGGATCTCGGGGCTCAGTACCAGCGGACCTTTCTTGCCGCAGCCGGGCAGCAGCGCGGCCAGCGCCAGAAGGAACAGGACGGGATGTTTCATGGGCCTCACAGGATATACTTGCTCAGGTCGCCGTCGCGGACGATGCCCTGCACCTTGCGGCGCACGTAGTCGCCGTCGATGCGCACCTGGGCGTGCTCCAGATCGGACGCCTCGAAGGAGATGTCCTCCATCACCTTTTCCATGATCGTATGCAGCCGGCGGGCGCCGATGTTCTCCGCGCCGCTGTTGATCTCCACGGCCAGGGTGGCGACCTCCTCGACGGCGTCGGGGGTGAAGACGACGTCCAGCCCCTCGGTGCCCAGCAGGTGGCGGTACTGCTTGACCAGCGCGTTCTGCGGCTCGGTCAGGATGCGCACGAAATCGGCCCGGCTCAGCGACTCCAGCTCGACGCGGATGGGGAAGCGCCCCTGCAGCTCGGGGATCATGTCGGCGGGCCTGGCCACATGGAAGGCGCCGGCGCCGATGAACAGGATGTGGTCGGTCTTGACCATGCCGTAGCGGGTGTTGACCGTGGTGCCCTCGATGATCGGCAGCAGGTCGCGCTGCACCCCCTCGCGCGAGACCATCGGCCCGTGGCCGCCGCTTTCGCGGCCGGCGATCTTGTCGATCTCGTCGAGGAAGACGATGCCCATCTGCTCGGTGCGGCGGATGGCGGTCTTGGCCACCTGCTCCATGTCCAGCAGCCGGCCCTGCTCTTCCTGCAGCAGCACCTGGAAGGCGTCGCGGAGCGGCATCCGCCGCCGCTTCGCTCCCCGCGGCCCGAGCAGGCTGGGCATCATCTCGCTGATCTGGATGCCGATCTCCTCGACCCCCGAGGCGGAGAAGATCTCCAGCGGGGTCATGGGGTTGGACTTGACCTCGATCTCGATCACCCGCTCGTCGAGCTTGCCGGAGCGCAGCAGCCGGCGCAGCTTCTCGCGGCTCTTGGCGAACGACTCCCCGGCGCTTTCGCCGTTGCCGGCAACGGCCTCCTCCTTGGGCGGCGGCAGCAGGATGGACAGGATGCGCTCCTCGGCGTTCTGGCGGGCCTTCTCGTCGTTCTCGGCCATTTTTTCGGCCTTGACCAGGTCGACGGCGATGCGCACCAGGTCGCGGACCAGGGATTCCACGTCGCGGCCGACATAGCCGACCTCGGTGAACTTCGAGGCCTCGACCTTGAGGAAGGGGGAGCGGGTCAGCTTGGCCAGCCGGCGGGCGATCTCGGTCTTGCCCACGCCGGTGGGGCCGATCATCAGGATGTTCTTGGGGATGATGTCCTCGGCGATCTCCTCGGGGAGCTTCTGGCGGCGGTAGCGGTTGCGCAGGGCGATGCTCACCGCCTTCTTGGCCTTCTCCTGGCCGATGATGAAGCGGTCGAGCTCCTGGACGATCTGGCGCGGCGTGAGCTCATCGCCCTTGACCGGGACGGCATCCTCCGGGGTCACAGTTCCTCGATGGCCAGGCGGTCGTTGGTATAGATGCAGAGGGAGGCGGCGATGGCCAGCGACTTCTCGACGATGGCGCGGGCGCCGAGCCGGGTCTCGCGGCTCAGGGCCAGGGCGGCGGCCTGGGCGATGGCCGCGCCGGAGCCGATGGCCAGGACGTTCTCGTCGGGCTCGATGACGTCGCCGGCGCCCGACAGCAGGTACATCTTCTCGGCGTCGGCCGCCACCAGCATGGCCTCCAGGTGGCGCAGCACCTTGTCGGTCCGCCAGTCCTTGGAGAGCTCGACGGCGGCGCGGGACAGGTTGCCGTTGAACTCCTCGAGCTTGGCCTCGAAGCGCTGGAACAGGGAAAAGGCGTCCGACGTCGATCCGGCGAAACCGGCCAGCACCCGGTCATGATACAGGCGGCGGATCTTCCTGGCCGTGTGCTTGAGGACGGTGTTCTGCAGGGTCACCTGGCCGTCGGCGCCCATGACCAGGCGGTTGTCCTGGCGCACGCACAACACGGTTGTGCCGTGAAGGGTCTCTTTCATGGGCCGATTGTATAGCGTTTGCCGGACCATGTCAATGAAACCCTGACCCGTGACAGGCGAAACGTGCCGCGGCCCGTGCTTGGCGCGCCAGGCAAGACACCTTGGGGAAAAGGGGCGGGGGTAAAGGGGTGGAGCAAGAGATAGCGGAAGGCAAAGAGCAAACATGACGAGGGAGTCCCACCACCTGCTGGCTGCTGCCAACACCACGATCACTACCCCTTCCTGTCTTTGATTTAAAGTCGGTCTTTTTGAACTTTCCGCCGCGCGCGTCCGCCGTGCGGCTAAACCCCTGGATGGATTCAGCGGAATAGAACTTCTGGTTGAAAGCGGGCCGCTGCGGCGGCGCGTCCATCCCGTGTCAGGAGATGCCGGGGGCGTTCGGGCAAGGCCCCGGGCGCGGTCTCCGGCCGACTGCGGCCGGCGGAGGACGACATGGGAAACGAAATGACAAGGAAGCGGGCGGCCCGCTGGCGGGCGCTGCTCGTTTTGACCCTGCTTTCCGGCGCGGCGCTCCGCGCCGACGTCAACCGCGACGCCAGCGCGGCTCAGGAGACGCGGCTGCGTTCGCTGCGGCTGGATGGCTTCTACGACCCGGAGCGTGGCCTGCTGCAGGCGACCGCCCGCCTCACCTTCGTTGCGCCTGCCGCGAACCGGCGGCTGTGGCTGGCCGAGGACATGCAGCTCACGTCGGTGCAGGACGAAGGCGGGGCGGTCAGCGGCGTCGTCTACGAGAACGGCGAACTCCTGGCAACCGGCGGCGGCGACAGCCTCGAGATCTGTTACAGCGGCCAGCTGCGGCCCCTGCCCGATCCCTTCGCCGATTCCGGCGCGCCCTTGCGGCCCGGTCAGGTGGTGGACCCCTGGAGCGTCCTGTCCTATGTCCGCGATTACTATCCCCACCCGGGGCTCGACTTCGCGGAGGCGCGGATCGACATGCGGCTGCCCGAGGGATGGAACTGCCTGGGAAGCGGCGTGCTGCGCGTCCAGCAGGGACCCGGGGGCGACACCGTCTTTCGCCTGGAAAATCCCCGCGCCAAGGGCATGGCGCTGGTCTGCGGCCGTTTCCGGCAGATCGGCGACGTGCCGGCCCCGATGCCGGTGAAGCTGTACGGCTGGCCCGGCCTGGACCTGAAGCGCGCCTGCCGCGCCGGGGAGATCGGCGCCATCCTGCGCTTCTACCTGGATCGCTTCGGCCCCCTTGCCGTGAGCGAACTGAACGTGCTGCTGCGCCGAGGCCAGAAGCCGGGCGGCTTGAGCTACAGCGGCCTGGTCGTCCTGAGCCTCGTGGACCAAGGGGCCGCAGGCAAGGCCGGGAATTCCGGCCGCCTGGAATCGCCCCTGGCGCTGAGCGCGGACGGCAGGGACATTCTGGCCCACGAACTGGCCCACCAGTGGTGGGGCGGCATGGTGTCATGGCGCACCGCCGGCGACAGCTGGATCACGGAAGGGCTGGCCACCTATTGCAGCCTGGCCTACCTGGAGGGGAAGTCCGGAGCCAGGGAACGGGCCCGGCTCATCGCCAGGCTGAAGCGCTGGGTGGCCAGGTTCGACGGCCAGGCGGCGAAGGGGGAAGCGTGGGCCGGGCCGGCCGATCCCGAGGCGCGCCAGGCCCTCTTCTACGCCAAGCCGGCGCTGATGCTGTGCGAGCTGGCCGGCGCCATCGGCGAGCAGGAGCTTTTCCGCCGCCTGCGGGGGGTCCTGCAGGAGCGCCAGGGCGGCAACCTCTCCGGAGGCGAGTTTCTCGACCTGCTGGCCGCCGGCGACACGGCCATGCGGGCGTGGATGCAGGAATGGATCTACGGGCACAGCATGCCTCAGTATTATACAAAGAAGAACTAGAAGGGCTCTAAGGTTCCACGTACCACGTACCACGTACCAAGTTTAAAGCCAATTTCCCGCAAGCAGCATCGCTCGCAACCGTGGACGCAAGTTTAAAGCCAATTTCCCGCAAGCAGCATTGCTCACTAACGTGGTACGTGGCACCTCATCTTTATCTCGTTAACTACTTGCTGGGATAAGGGCTGTAGAATATCTGTCCGCCTTCGATGACCGGCTTGACCTTGCGCTCCTGTTCCAGCACCTCCAGGTAGCGGCGCAGGTCTTCCTCGCCCTTGCCGGTCAGGGCGGCCAGGTCGTCCAGGGTCAGCGGCCTGCGGCGGATGGTGTTCAGCAGGCTGTTCTCCAGGTTGGTGTTGAAGGCGGGGATCTCCTCGCGGCGGCCGGCGCGCTTGATGATCTCGACCGCCAGGCCGGCCCAGCGCCCGCGGATCGCCTCCAGCAGGGCGAAGTCGGCCGACGCCACGCCGGGGTAGGCGGGGGGGCGGTCGAGGGTGTTCAGCTGCACCTTGTCGGGGCCGATGCGCCGCAACGCCGCGCCCAGGGCGTCCAGGTCGGCTTCGCCGTCGTTGACGCCCTTGAGGATGAACACCTCGAGCCAGATGCGGCCGCGGTACTCGCGGCGGAACTCCTCCAGGCCGGAGACGACGCGTTCCACCTCCAGGCCGGGGGCGGGCTGGTTGATGCGGGCGAAGGCCCGGGCCGTGGCCGCGTCGAGGGAGGGCAGGACGACGTCGGCCGCCAGCAGGTCGGCGCGCACGTCCTCGCGGAAGAGGAGCGTGCCGTTGGTCAGCACCGCCAGGGGCGCAACGGTCATTTTCTTGATGGCCGCGATGAAGGCGCCCAGGTCGGCGTTGAGGGTCGGCTCGCCCGATCCGGAAAAGGTGACATGGTCCGGGCGGGGGATGGCGGGCAGGACGGCGGCAAGCTCGTCGAGCAGCAGCCGCGGCTCGAAGAAGCGGCGCCGCTCCAGGGTGCGCTCGGTGGTTCGCCCGCACTCGCAGTACAGGCAGTCGAGGGTGCAGGTCTTGTAGGGGATGATGTCGAGGCCCAGCGAGATGCCCAGGCGCCGCGAAGGGACAGGGCCGAAGACGCGGCGGGTGCGGTCGGCGCGCTCGCGCAGGGTCATGGCCGCCTCCGCCTCAATAGACTGTGAACAGGGCGCATTTCAGGTACTCCGACTGGAAGAGCGGCAGCAGCACGGCGTGGTCGTAAGGCTGTCCGCGCAACTCGATGAGCTTGACGCGCCGCCCGGCGTCGCCGGCGGCGTCGAGGACGACGGCGATGAACTCGTCGCGGCCCAGGAAGTGGGAGCAGGAGCAGGTGACCAGGAAGCCGCCGGGACGGATCATCTTCAGGGCCCGCAGGTTGATCTCCTTGTAGCCGCGCAGCGCCTCCTTCAACTTGGCGCGCGATTTGACGAAGGCCGGCGGATCGAGGATGATGACGTCCCGGCGCTCGCCGGCCTTGCTCATCTCCTTGAGCCGCCTGATGGCGTCGTCCTGGATGAACTCCAGGCGCTCCCCGGCGCAGCCGTTCAGGACGGCGTTCTCGCGCGCCTGGGCCATGTACTCGCCGGAGATCTCCAGAAACTCGACGCGGCGGGCGCCGAAGCGGCAGGCGTGCAGCCCCCAGGCGCCGGCGTAGGAGAAGGCGTCGAGCACCTCGCGCCCGCTGCAGATGGCGGCGAGCAGCAGGTAGTTGTCGCGCTGGTCGAGGAAAAACCCCGTCTTCTGGCTCTTGAGGAAGTCGACCTTGAATTTCAGGCCGTTGACTGCGATGACCTTCTCCGCCGGCGCCCCGGGGGTGACCATGCGGTTGACCTGCGCCAACCCCTCTTTCTCGCGCGCCTGGGCGATCGACTTCTCGACCAGTACGGCGCCGGGATGCATTTCGCCCAGGATGGCGAACACGTCCTCCTTGAAGCGTTCCATGCCGGCGGTGGTCACCTGGACGATGAAATATTCGTCGAAGCGGTCGACGACCAGGCCGGGCAGGAAATCGGCCTCGCCGTAGGCCAGGCGGTAGCAGGCGTTGTCCGGGCGCAGCGCCCGCCGCTGCGCGTCGGCCTGCTCCAGGCGGCGGCGGATCAGGGCCGGGCCGATCTCCTCGTCCGGGTCGTAGCTGAGGACGCGGAAGGCGATGGTCGAGAGGGGATTGACGTAGCCGGTGGCCACGTACGTGCCGTCGGCCGCGTGCAGGGCGCAGATCTCGCCGGGAGCGATACCCTGGAGCGAGCGCAGCTCGTTGTCGTAGGCCCAGAACTCGCCCTGCAGGAGGCGCTTCTCCTCGTGCGGTTTCAGCACCAGCTTCTTGTACTCCGCGGCCATGGCTTCATTATAAGGGATTTTGTCGGAATCGCCAAAGCAACTGCGATCTCGGGACCTTAGACGCTGGACGTCGGGCGTTGGCAAAGCCATAAGGAATGTGCGGGGATGAAAGCTTTTTCAATACGGCAGGGATAGTCTTGCCAAAAGAATGGCTCCCCGTGTGCAACCCTCTTCATAACCGTTCTCGTTCTCCGGCTGTTAACCGAAAACCGTTGTGATTCAATGAGCTATCAAAGAGCATGTGGCCCCCGGCGGGCCGGAAGCCCTGACAATTCCATTTCCTCATTTACCCTACCAAAGGGTGGTGTCGCAAGTTGTGTCGCAAACCTGTCGCAAATTCAATGGCCGTGTCCGTCGATCAGGTTGGTGCCGACGTCGGCACCCGCGAGTACGCCAGGGCCATGGCGGACTGCAACAAGGTGTCCGTCGATCAGGTTGGTGCCGACGTCGGCACCCAATGCCTGGATTGAAGACATTTGCAGAGCATTTCGTGTCCGTCGATCAGGTTGGTGCCGACGTCGGCACCCTTGTTATTGGGCAGCAACCACAAGCAACCAAGAGGTGTCCGTCGATAAGGTTTGTGCCGGCGTCGGCACCCACCAAGTCCCCACACCTCCC
>CAZVPI010000007.1:0-135581 GCA_964628035.1 uncultured Clostridia bacterium
GCACACCGTTAACGAACAGGTCATACCAGCCGCCGTCAGGGAAGCCGATCTGGGCTATGCCGTCAAAAGGAAGCCGCCAGTGTATCCCCCAATCCCCGCAGAACAAGCGCGCGACTTCGATGGTGAACTCTTGGTGAAACGTGGCCGGGAAGCGCATGAGCTCACTCCATTTCCCCCTGTCCTTGCCGCGCACCAGGGTGTATTCCTCGAAAGGCTGGACACTGAAGTCCCATGACTTGGCTTCCAATGCCTTGCGCAGGCTTTCCTTTAACAGGCGCAGGCCGGGTCCGTCGCTCTCGTTATTCTCCCGCAGAAACTCCACCGGCATGACATTGAAGTTGCCGCCCAGGAATTCCAGGTCGGAGGGGACGTTCTCCGAATACTCGCCGGCCTGGCCGGCGCGCCCCGGGACGGCATGCCGCCCCAGATATTCCTCGGCGACCCAGGCGATCATTTCCCTGGACAGGGAGACATGGCGGTCGAGATCGTTGTCCCCCATGGAAACCGCCAGCAGCAGGCCCAGGATGCCCTTTTTCTGCGCCAGCGGCATCTCCCCGAATTCAGCCATGGCGGCCCGGTAGGTCCCGGCGATCTTTTCCCAGATGGCCAGCTCTTTTTCCGGATGATGATCGCGGCGAAAGCTGTCCAGCGTGTTCTCGAGAGGGATCGTTTCGACCTCGGCCAGGATGGCCTTGAAGGCCTTGACGCGCGCGATGAAATCCGCGGCAAGCACCTCATGGATGATCGGCCCGGACATGTACTGTCTCAGGACTCCGCCGTCGCCTCCCTGTTCGCTCATTCTCTTGCCTTTAGTTTTTGCCCTTTCCAACCTCGCGATCATCTTATCACCCTGCCATTTTCAATGGAAGCGCTCGCATATCCTCTGGGGAAAGAGAGGCCTCTGCCGCGGCCTTTGGTAAGGCTTTCTATTTTGCACACCTCATTGTTTCGTCTTCTTTTCAGGCCAGCACATCGCCCATTGCGCATTCATCCTGGAAACATGAGGGTCAGGTCTTGAATTGGTAGTTTTTTGTATTAAATAAAAATCTATGAATAACCCGTTAATTCAAGACCTGACCCCATTGGGGACCTGAAGTTTATGGGGTTGGATAATTTCTCTCTTAACAGACTGTCTTTCAGTTTTTCCAATATATCTGGCGTTATTCCTTTTCCCGCCTTATATGCAAATAAATAGCATCCACAAGCATTTTCTAATCCCGGTTTTTCGTTATTTACCTTATTCCAAAATATATTTTTCTCCATTTTCGATAAGTCTAACATTCCATTATTCTTTTTTTAAATGAAAATGGTCCAAAAATCTCGAATTGCACCATATTACCTCCTAAGTTAAAATGTCTTTCTAATTTATTATATCAATTTTCACACTTGCAGACACTCCAAGATCACCAAGAATCTGCTTGAGATCATTTTCAAATCCAACAGCTAATTGCGAATCGATTGTAACGGAGAATTGAATTCCAATTTTCAAATCAGAACCGCTTCGCAATTTAGGCAGAATTTTTGTCCCGAGACGATTCCATAACTCAGGAGGAACGTCTCCCGCAACATGAAATGTTCTCTTTCCAGCTCCAGCAGGTTGTTCTCGAGTCGTTTTTGTTTCCGCCTGAGTGGAAGGGTCAGTAGGCGTGACAGGTGATGTAATTGCAGGCTGGATTATTTCGGGAGTGGATTTGAGTTTCGCAGCTTTTGCCTTCAATAAGAGAAAAACACCAGATTCAAAGCTGACCTCGGCAGGATCGATCATTTCATTGAAAAGTAAACGATCGTATGTCCCATCTACTTTTTGGCCGGATGCGAGACCGAAATCGCCTCTGGAGACGAATTCAACGATTTTCCCACGTAGAACAGTATCTGGATCGAACAATCGGGTCAAGGAACCATTGAGGAAGCTTTGGCGAAGACTGGACAAAGGCCAAGCTCCGGATTCCTTCAAAGCCGGCGGCCAATTACGTTCAATGTAGTTGGCGCCGACAGACTCATTGAGCAGAGCCTGGGATTTTAAGGCCGTGAGCACTCGTCCACAAAGAGTTTCAGAGCTGCTGGAGTGGCCGGCGCCAAGATCGATGGCTTTGAGTTTGTCGGGCTCCTGATTGTCGGCAATCACGGCGAAACGATACCCGCCCCAGACCTCATCCTTGGCAGCTTCCTCGGCTTCGGCCACCTTTGATTGCAGCTCGGCGCGATCGGAACGATCAAAATCTCCGCCTAAGGTTCCCTCGATAATCTCTTTGGCCACATGCTTCCAAGCGAGCCAAAGTTCAACCTTGGAGCGGAATTCCCGGCCGGGCTTTTTCAGACACCAAACGAGCGATCCTGGATAAAGCCGTGGTGATTTGCCTCTAAGTCTGGTCCACTCCGCGATCTGCTGCCGCAGCGACCCTCCCCCCGTCCATTCACAATCGGGATCCGCAACAACTAGGGTAAGCCTTGGGCTATCCTGGACATCGGTGCCATCCGCCGGGAAGAGAGCGATTGGAACGCTCGCCCCGCGTTCGAACTCCTTCTTGATGATTGCGCGCATGGCCGGTTTGATCTCCGTCTCCTCGTCAAGGGATGCGCGGCGGTCGCTGACCACTTTTTTCATTGTCGGCTGATGACCGATCTTGAATCCGTCCGAACCCACCCGGCGGATGAAATAAGACTTGTCTTCCAAGGCAAACACCGCGTTGTCCACTGATGTCGTATCCACATCTGGCTCGCCGAGGGCGAAGCGCAATTCAGGCAAGTGCGCTATCTTGTCTATTTGGCCTCCAGAGGATTCAAAAAGAATCGTAGTTCCCACGCGTCGATGGATATCTTTCAATGCCCCTTTACTATCCGCGTCTAAAGCCCGGGCATGGGAATAGGCTCCGGAAATATCAGCGTCAATAGCTGCCACCAGTCGAGATTCCCCAAGCTGTCCAAGAACGATGCCGCGAAATTCGGAGATTTCAAGAGGTGCGGATCCGATGGTAATGAGTGGCTCCCGCCGCGCTTCGGTAAATCCCGTGCGATAAGCCCAGGAAATCCATTGAGCGAGCATAGCCAGCGTCCCGCGCGTCTGCTGGTATTGGGAAAGGGCCTGCCATTTGCGCTGGAACACCGAAAGCGTTGCCGGATGGAAAGGATAGCAGGCTTCAAAACGTTTCTGGAGATACTCCCTGGCCTTGGCCTCCGTTGCGGCGCTGTCCACGGCCGTCCATTCGGCCGGCAACTGGGCGCGGCGCTCGAAGCACCAGTCGGCGTAAGCTTTGGCGACGTTTTTGCGAACGCGTTCATTGCCGATGTCCTCAAACAGGCGCCGTCGCACCACTTCGCTGATCTCGGTCTCGTCGTTGGCAATGAGGTCTTTGGCCACCCGACGCACGACCTTGGTGATCTTGTCCTGCCATTGCATGTCCCATTCGGTCATTTCGACCTGGCTGCGGGGCAGGCTGATGACCGCGGCGCTGTGCGTGGTGCCCGTAGTGGCCGAGGTGAGATTTTGAATGAATGCGTGAAATTGATCGGCCATATGCCGATGGCGGTTCAAGAAGTTCAGCACTTCGTCAAAAAGAATGAGCACCGGTCCGCCCGCCGCTTTGAAAACGCGGCCGATGGCCTCGGTGCCCGGCGGAATGGTTTTCGCAGAGGCGCCAAGTTCTTTCACGCCGTTATCGCCAGCCAGTTGCCGGGCGATATCGATCCAGGGTGTCTCCCTGCCCGGCTGTGGATCCCAGGCGTTGCCGACAAAAGCAGCCACTTTCGCCGAAGGCACGGATTTGATGCCGGCTGCCGAGATCAAATCCTCAATTCCGGAATATTCTTTTGCTTTTTCCCCATTAGTAACAAGATGATAAAGAGCGGTTAATGTATGGGTTTTGCCACCGCCAAACTGGGTAATCAGTGTCATCACTGGAGCAGTATTCGTAGTTTCCCCGGAAAGCCGCCGCAGAACCATCCCCGCATGTTCTACAAGCGCTTTTGTAAAACAAGTTCTGGAAAAGAAAGACTTGGGCTCGCTATAATCCTTAGGGGCCGTTTTGGCCAGCACTTGCTCTAAATGGATAGCAAACTCGTCCGGATTGAACGAGCGGCCTTCCCTAACTTCCTTTCTCGGCGTAGCGACTTTATACCATGGTTCCATAGTCCCTCCAAAAACTAAATCTCAGAAAGGCTGATCATCATCTTCTTCTTTTATATTTGACTCAGTTTCTTCTGGGTGCAATTCCAAATTCCGTTTTAATAAATATAAAATTAGTACACCTGAAAGATTCACGGTGAGTTCAGCAAGGCTCTTGGGAGGTTCACTCACATCTCGTCCTTGACCATGACCAACACCTTTTTCATAATTTCTAGCAATAGCTACACAACGAACTAGATACTCTTCAAATCCTTTTAAAAAACCGTCGTAATACTCTGGCACAATTCCACTGTCAATTAGTTTTCGCAATAACTCACCCGGTTTTGCCTTTTCAATTCCCAGTATAGCTTTAATAGTACTCTCAAATGCCAGATTCGAAGCGGTCATTGCTCCTTTATTATCGCCAGATGATAAATCGGATCTGGCTTCCTGAAATTCGGCTAGTGCTCCTTCAAAACCTTGAATAGAAAATAATTCTGCCACTTTGGAATGAATTTCGACCTCTAACCATTTCGAGTCGATTTTAATGATTCGACCTTCCATCATACGCCAATGGAGATTAGCATCCTCAAAAATTTCATTTATCTTCTGTTGATATAAGTATGGATCCCCAGGCCCATGGCTTCTCTCTTTATCTTCTTTAAGTAAATCGAAAAATATTTCTGCTGTGTCTAAAACAAATTTAGGTATTCCATTTAGAACAAATTCCTTAATGTTATTGAGAGGTTTGAAATCAGTTTTCGAAGAATAAGCACGGAATTCGCTCCATCCATGTTCCCTAAGCAATCTCTCTGGAAGCGATTCAAAACAAATAGGTCGATCATTGAAACCATTTGTATCAAAATATGGGTCGAAATCTATAATTGAATACCAAAGCCTATTCCTGACTGTCTGGCTTAAATATGCTTGCTTTGAATCTTCGGGATGTCTTTTTGAAAATACTTTCTGAACCATATTTTTACCTCGGAACTGCTAACAGCATTGCATCAAGTAAACGCTTCTCCTCACTGCCTAACGGATAAAGAGCAGAAAGGGAATTTGCCAAGCGCAAGAAATCAGAACCACGATCCTGCTCGGCTTTGATCAACATGCGCAATGCATTCGCCTGCCCGCCCGCTTGAAGTAGCATCGCTGCATGAACACGATCCAATGTGGTTGCTCCGACTTGGGAAACAGATTCGGCAGGCAGATCAAGTTTGATCCGTCCACGTTTCTGCCCCAGAAACTTCGGAGCTGATTTTTGCTCCAATTCGGGAAACAGTCGAAGTTGGACAGGCTGCGTTGGATCTTCTTCGATCCAGTCAGCAGCTACTTTGGCTCCATCTTCGCCAAAAAGTTGCTTGGCACGCTCGGAAACGGCCATGAGCCATACGACGCCCTTCTTTGTCTCAATTATTCGATTTTCCCACTTCGGGAGTTCAATGCCCAGAGGTTGGGCGAAGCGACGGACAACGTCATAAACCAAGCTAAAACCTTTAGTTTTAATCTTTGACGAATCACTTTCATCATCATCGTCATCATTATAGTTAGTATCATCAACATCATCACTATTTCCATTCGTACTCTGCAAGGTCCAAAGAAAGAGAGCGGTTAACCGGGCATCTTCTTCCAAAGAGCCAGCAGCGCCATTTCTTGCCTTGGCTTCCGCGGTTCCCAAAACCTGTTCAAGGGCTTGACGGCCAACAACTTCCCATACCTTTTCCAAGTATTCGGCGAGCTTCACTTCACTGCCATCAGCGGTCTCAACCTTTCGATAGCGACTGAATATCTCCAAAGCCGGGCCAATACAGGCAAAAACCAGATCTGCTCCACGAATACCTTCGCCCTGAAGCCGTTCCATCCAGTCGCCGACCCGGTTTGGCAACTCCTTCAAAACATCTCCCCAATCACCAACTGGTGCATCCTCTGGACGTGGACGACAAATAAGATGAACACTAGTAGCGAGAGCAGCGGAATCCATCGCCCGAAGACGGCTGCCAGATTCAGTTGCTATTGGCCAAGAACCGGTGATGACCAACCCCCCTGAAATCAAACCTGAAAGGAGAGCTTCCCAACCTTCAGTAGTCTTGTGGGCGAAGACAACACTTCCGATGCCATCAGCCCGCAAAACTCGGCAGCCTTCCGCAAAGGCTTTCCCCATAGTGGACTCAAAAAACAATCGGTCTTTTGGCCGTCCATCAACTACCTTGGTTTCATCCTGGACAGCTTCACGCTGCTTTGGAGATAATGTATTTGAAGGATCAAACGGATCCTGCAAGAAAGAATTTCTAGGCAGACTGCGTTTTGTCCATACTAGGAAAAAATCAGACAAATCAGAATAAGGGATGGCATCGTAGTATGGAGGATCAGTGAAAAACACCGATGCGGAATCGGTTGGCAATGGTGACTCACAAGCATCAGCCTGATGGACCTGAGCTGGACGAAGTTTGACTTGGGTCAAAGCTTGAACTACCTTCACAATCCAAGTGAGTTCTTCTTCCCATCCGCCACTCGCACCTGCAAAAGGCTGAGCTTCACACCAATCCCATATAATTGGTAATGCTGGCCGAGAAAAAGTGTGCCCACCCATATATTCTGCTGTGGGCTTCCAACCACACATACTGGTTGCTTTATCAGCTAATTTTTCAAGGACAAACGTAAGTAGTTCCTTAATTGAATCTTGTTTTGATTCTCTGATATGATCAAGTAAGCATAAGAGCATTATCTTTTGCCTTGCCGTGAAGAGGTCTCCCCAGTGAAGCATACCATAACGTTGCACCCGGAAGCCGAGTGTTCCAATCGGCGGTAATGGCTCATCCGGAACCGGAGAAAGACCTATCTTTCCACCAAATTCCCACTTTTTGAAAATCATTTTAAGATGGTTATGTGCTTTCCATATAGATTGATAGTCTCGTTCACTCGGGAGTCGGTAGTTACGCCCTTGAATACCTTGCTCAAGCGAGACAATTACAAACATCATCGCTCCACCAGTTCGGTTTCCCTTGCCGTCGAATATCACATCTGCACCGCCATGTTGCTCAGCTAATTGAGCACGAACTCGCTCTGGCGGTAAGACCATCCCGCAGCAAAGACATGTAGCCCTTGCACGTGCAACTGTTCCACTGGATACATCCTTCTCATTTTTAGGTTCAAATATTTCGAACTCCACTCGTGGCAACCCGTTCTTCGGTCGAATGACTTTGTACCTTAGCGCACGTTTCCTATTCGATTTATTACAAAGCCAGAATGAACGCATTAGTGGAATCTCAGCTCCACAGTTGGAAGATTCACACTTTACTGTGCGTGCCCAGAGATATGCAATGGGTGTCGCGCCGTCCGGATCTTTGGGGTAAAACTCAGCTAGTTCTTTCTCTGCCCTATTTTTTATTTCTTTGCCAACTCGGAGAAGATCATCGGGTAGCTCTGGGCCATGCCGGGGAATGCTTTCTAGCATAACTTTAAGAATGAGACAGGCCACTGGATTAAGGTCACTTGCGAACGCATCGCACGCCAAACGCAGGGCCTCTAATGGAATCGATCCACCTCCAGCAAAAGGGTCCACAATTAGCGGCGTCTCATCGGGATGGGCGGCTTTCACCAACCCACGTCCGACCTCAATAAAAACAGGGTCAGCTGCCATATCCCAATTGGCAAAATCGCCAATGAATTTAAGCAAAGCTTTTCGAAGATCTTCATCTTTGGATCCAATTTTTCCAATCAGAGGAGGAAGAAGTTTCCGCGCCTTTTCTTTAAAATCATTTGGGCAAAGGCAATCAACTGGATCAGGCAAAAGAAGCGCCAATAACATTGCCCGGCAAGCTGCAAGTGGCCGCCGCGCCCACCAGAGATGAAGTGTTGACGGATGCCCGTGGCGAATAGATTTTTCTCGAGCGGAGTGCTTTGAGACTAATGCAATCGGGAAATCGACTTCGGCCAGGCGCTTACAGTCCTTGGGTATCATTCAGCTGTTCTCATAATTTCTAATGTGTCCTTATTCATGTCTATAGCCTTTCATTATTCACGCCCGATTTTGCCTGCGCATGTTCTCTACTGCCCTAGCAAAATCCGGCGTATCTGGTTTCCTTGCCCATTCATCCCAAAAATCAATGGTGGCACTCAGGGGCTTTTCCTTCGGCGGATGAATCCGAATCCTGCTCGGGAGCAGGACTGCATCGCCAACAATAAGTGCCTCACCAATATCCAGAATTGGCAGGGCATCCATCAGCCCTTCGAGGCTTTCGGGCATCAGCTTCTTGACAGTAGCTTGATCTTCGCCGTTGGTGAGTCGGAGGGAGACGATATTATTGCACTGGCTGAGAATCGTCGGGCTAACATCTGAAGGACGCTGACTGACGATCAGTAAAGCTACGCCGTATTTGCGCCCCTCCTTGGCAATCTTCTCAAAGTTCTCTATGGCACGTTGCTCGATTGGGTTCTTCCCATCCTTCTTGGGTAAATACATGTGCGCTTCGTCGCATACCAAAGCCATTGGCTTCCGTTTGATACGGTCCGTCCAGAACTGCACCTGGTAGATGATGCGCGCGACCAGCCCGACGATGACGGGCAATATATCCGCTGGAACTTCCGAAAAATCGATGACCTTGATCTGTACTTTCGACTCCGAATAGTCCATAAGCCGTTTCACCATTGTAGCCATTGCGTTGTATTCGTGTGCCGACGCAGGTGCCTGGAACAGGAATCCGTAACGCTTGTCGGTAACCTTGCTGTTCAGCCGGATGAGCAGGCGGCTGAACTGACCGTAAAATGGCCCTTGTTTGTCTCTTCCAGATGAACCTTGGACCATTTCCTCGTTCAATCGCTGCAATTCAACGATGACACTCTGTATGGAGAATGGAACCGGGCTGTCCAAAGTGAATGCGTTAAGTACCTCTGTCTTTTTCAGCGATTGTAGGGTCCTTTTCTTCTCGGCCACGACGGTATCCTGAAATGCCATTACTTGGTTGTGTGCGCTAAACTCGCTTCGGTCGATGAACATGGCTTGTAGTTCTTCGGCGTTCAAAAGCCAATACGGAAGGAAGAGGAGGGAGTTGTCAGATTTGCCTAGTTCCTCGGGTCCCGGTATGCGAAGATGCCGAGCGTATGAGAGTTCGCGGTATTCGCCATGAAGGTCGAATACGATCACGTTGGATGATGGGAGAGTGGCAGCTTGTTCCAGAACGGCGGCTACGGACCACGATTTACCCGAACCCGTGCTTCCCAGGAGCGATGCATGTCGCTGGAAGAATTTATTCCCATCCAAATATGCTGCCGCCTTTTCGTCAATTGTGTAGCTACCTATCTCCAGGGAGTGCTCCGTTTTGCTTTCCACGGAAAGCAGAGTCATAAAGGCTTGAAGTTGCGCATCCCGAAGAACGTGACATGTCCCGTCTATTTCAGGTACCTGGACCAAGGAACGAGAGAAGCGCGGCTTGTTGTCAGTAGCAAGCCCAACAGTTCCCACCAGAGTAACCCGGACCGTGTTGAGGACCCTTTCACGCTGTAGGGATACGCTGGCCATCTCCTCGTCGTTCTTGAAGTCTGGGTTCGGCGGTTCCTCGATGATGGGAGTCTTGACTACTCGATCTATGACACCAATCAGCCATTCTTCGATTGCGTTGGGCAAAACTATGGCTACCAGCTGACTTACTCTCGCCTTTCGAAGGTCCTCATCGTTCTTGACCTGTACGTCAACACGGCGTGTGTCGACCGCCCTAACCTTCCCGAGCACATGAGATGCGTCAAATTTGAAAATCGCCATCGTTATCCTCCCAAGATCTCAGTTGTGAATGATCCAATGTCCCAGAGCTTTTTTGTAGGCAGACGAAGCCAATCTTTGTACTGCCGATTGAAAATACGTGTGCCATCCTTGCCTTTTTCTGGCAGTTTGCACACCAACCATAAGTTTTCGGCCTTGGAAAGTAGGGCTTCAATACGAGGATTGGAATCCTTTGTAACGATGAGCCCGTTGCACGCTTGGGCGACAAGTTTTCGCTTGATGTATGCCTCTAAATGCATATCGTTGAAACCATATCCAAGAAAAAGAAAATGGCTCTCTTTTTCGATGGCTTCGTCAGCGCACCTCAGTAGTTCTTGTCTGTAGTTTTGAAGTGTCTGGTATTTCGAGAGTCCAGGCGTGATCATAACTCGGCTAGAAAACTCTGGTGCATCCCACATCCATGCGTTGTTCTCTATAACGGCGTTATGATGGAAAAAGAAATTCAATGAGCCGTGGACCTTGTAAAGGCGAATGTGCTTCCTATGCTTGTAGATCGTCTTCAAAAGTCCGCGTTGGGGTACTTGTTCACGTATAAGCAAGGATTGATTCGCGGCCTCCCAATCAGTTCGCCGTTCTATGCCTCCACAAAATCCGCTTGTATAGTAGATGCCGACGTAATCGCAGGCATGCTCAAACAGCGTGTCATAGTTTGGCGTCAGAACATGAAGGATGCGGTCTCCTTCAGGAAGTGTTTCGACCAGACGCTTGAAGAAGTTTGTTGCGGGCCAAGTTACGTCACCGTTAGCGATTCGTAGGGCATACTCACGATCAAAGGCTGAGACAAACCGCCCGGTGGCTACGGTGATCTTTTGCAGAAGCACAGGATCGGTGACATTATCAAGAGCAGATTCCAAGCTGACGCCTTTCTGAAGTGACTTAAGAACCTTTGCCCATTGCTTCTTTTGGCCAGACGAATGGGAGTCGGCAATAACGCTCTGGGCAAGCTCATCTTTCAAAGATTGCATGCCGAAGTGGGGATCAAGCGCACATGACATTCCCGTTCCAAAAAACACAAACGGTTTATTGCGGAAGAAATCGCGTATGGTATTGATCGCAACGTCTTCGGTCATTTCTGGACGTGTTGATGATTGGGAGCTACCCATCCTATCCTCCCTCATCCGTTAGTACAGGCACATCTGAGCCAATCTGTTCTGTTCCGAGGGTATCGATTAAATCCGTCGACAGCTCCGGTGCCGACAGCACACGTGGCGTTGTCTCGACAGGTGATAGAGGCGGAATCTCGTTTCCAATCGCGGCCCCCAAGTCCTTGAACCTTCGAGCCGCAGGCAGAATCCTGACTTCCATCGAGCCAACCGCGCTGTTATATGCGGCGTTGGCTTTCTCCAATCCCTTACCGATTTCCCCGATGTGCTCGGCCATGGTCTTCATGCGCTCATAGAGCTGCTTCCCGAGGTCGCTGATGACCTGGGCGTTCTTTGCGACCTGTTCCTGACGCCAGCCATAGGCAATAGCACGCAAAAGCGCAATTAGTGTTGTTGGAGTCGATAAAACCACGCGCTTTTCCAACCCGTCTTCGATGAGGCTGTGGTCGGCATCCAACGCTGCGCCAAAAAATGATTCGCCTGGAATAAACATAATAACAAACTCAGGTGCTTTAGAAAATTGGCTCCAATACGCCTTCGACGCAAGGGTATTCATGTGAGTTCGCACCTGAGCCGCATGTCGAGCCATCGCCGTCTTTCGCGTATCTTCCGACTCGGAAGCTATGGCGTCGAGGTACGCATCTAGAGATACCTTTGCATCCACGACAATTTCTCTTTCGGAAGGAAGCCGAATGACGAGGTCGGGACGCTGGCGGCCTTCTTCAGTGCTTGCGGTAACCTGTTCGGTAAAATCACAGTGCTCGGACATCCCCGCCAACTCCACCACACGGCGAAGAGTCATTTCGCCCCACCGGCCTCTTACCTGGGGCTTTCGTAGTGCCGTAACAAGATTCGCAGTTTCTTTCTGCAGTTGTTGTTGACCCGCGGACAGTATCTTTAGATGCTCTGTAAGCCCCGAATAGGCATCTTGTCTATCCTTCTCGATTGTGCGTACATGTGCCTCAAATTTACTGATGGACTCTGACAGAGGCTTGACTAAACCTTGAATGGCTTCTTGACGTTTTCCAAGATCCCCCCTGGCATCCGTCAAAGCATTCTCAAGAGTTACCTTGGCTAATTTCAGGAAAGCCGTTGTGCTGTTGTTTAGAGTATCCCCAGCGAGTGCTTTAAAAGTATCCGTTAGCTTGCTTTTGGCTTCATTAAGAAAATTTCTTTCTTCTTGGAGATGCTGGACAGTTTCCGTCAATTGAGTTTCTGCTTTTACTCGCGCACTGCTTTCTTTTGTTAGTTGGTCTCTAATCCTGGACAAATCCTCAAAATTCTTTTGATTCTGTGCACGCAATTCGTTATTGATCCCTTCCAAACTCGAAACCCGTGTTTCAAAAGCGCTTGCTCTATGCTCCACATCACTAATTTTTTCTGAAAATTTCCTTGATACTCGATTTGATGCGATTACCCAAGTAAGAACTGCCCCAATTAAAAAACCAATTATTGCATAAAGAATAAAAAGCATCGTTGCCCTTCCTTACATACTTATAATATGTTCTATAAATACACCAAATAATGAAGCAAAGACCTTTACAACAAGCGTTTAAGTTATTCATTCATTTATTACCACATTAATGTGATATTCATTTCTCTTCTATTGGTTCTCTTTAACAACTCGCCCCCTTTAAATACACTCAATGTGATGGAATCCACTTAATCACCTCGGTGATCACCAGATGGCCCCTTTGTGGCCCTTTCCCTTCCGCCAGACACTTGCTTTGCTCCTATGCGCTTCTTCATTCTAACAGACTCCGGCGGTTTGAAAGCGATCCCTTTTCGTTTCTGCAGCAGGGCTTGGGTCCGCTCGATCTCGGCAGCCAGTTCCTTTTCATCGGGGAGGGCTGTCCGATACTCAGAAGCCATCACTTTATTCGGAAGTCCTTCCAACGCGTAGCGGGCAACGGCCGCGTCTTTCTGGGCGCAAAGAATCAGCCCCACGGGCGGATTTTCATCCTTACGGACCCAGTGTTCCTGCGCGTAGTTAAGATAAAGATGCATCTGTCCGGCGTCGGCGTAGGTGAATTTGCCGATCTTCAAGTCGATAATCACCAGACATCGCAGGCGACGGTGGAAAAAGACCAGGTCCACCCGATACCATTCGTCCCCGATGCGCAGACGTTTCTGCCTGCCGATGAAACAGAAGTCGCCGCCTAGCTCCAGGAGAAAAGATTCAAGGTGCCGGATAAGCGCCTCTTCCATGTCGGTTTCGGAGTATTCATCCTTGAGCCCGAGAAATTCCAGAAAATAAGGGTCCTTGATCTCCTCTTCGGGACGGATCCGATCCTTGACGCCGGCCTTCTCGCCCTTGATCAACATAGCGGCCTTGTTTCGGGATAGTGCCGTGCGTTCGTAGAACTGGGAATTGATCTGGCGATCGAGTTGCCGCACCGACCAACCGCCGCGCCGGGCTTCGGTTTCATAAAAACGCCTGGCATTTTCGTTCTTTACCGAAAGCAGCCGGACATATGCCGACCAAGGAAGAGAGAAGCAGGATGCGATGCTGGAAAGGGAAGATTCTGCAGACACTGTCTGCGGAATTTCAAGGCCATCCGATTCTGCGGATGTCGTCTGCGGAATCTGCCATGCGAGGTAGAACGCCTTTATTTGCCAGATATTGCGAACCGAAAAGCCCTTGCCGTAACGGGCGGACAAATCACCGGACAATCTTTCGATTAGTTCTTCACCATACCCCGCTCGCTTTTCTCCCCTTTGCTCAGTCTCCACAATTCGTCTTCCAATCAACCAGTAAGCGGCTGTCATCAGGCAATTTACCGAACGAGCCGCCGATCTCCTGGCCGCATCGATAACAGCGGAGATTTCGCCGAGGACGGAATCGTAATGTTCATCCAGCCGGGCGTCCGGTTTTATCGGCATTTTTGTCACAGATCCCCCTTCCCGTCGAGCCGTCGTGCGTTCCGTGCTTGTTGTCTGAAGGTCATCATTTCAATTTGCCTCCGTCAGCCATTCCATCCTCGAGCGACTTGGTCATAACATTGGCATTCAGCCAATAATGTTGGATCTTGACGACTTCCTGCCATGGGAACCTGGCCGGGTCCTTGATAGGATCAAGTAAGGTCGGCTGTTGCGAGCAATTGGTGACCACATAAAGCCAATAACAGTCACGGCGGTCCTGGGCTACCCGCCTTTCATTCGGGCTCAACAGGATGGCTCCACTGGATGCGCCGATGCCCTTGACTTCAATGAGCCGCAGTTCGCCGGAATTGATGTCCAGGCTGGTGATATCGTAGCCCAGGTTCTTTTCGTGAACGTCAAACACCTGGCGGCCCTGAGCTTTTTCATAATCTATCACCACATTCATCGCTTTGATTTCGGTCTCCTTGTTCTGGCGCAAATTACTAATCTCAGGATTTTCTCGTTCGGGATGCGGCAGGACAAGGATGCTGGCTATTCTTTCCACTCCTTGAAGGGAAAGCGATTTCTGGCGTTCAAGCTCCTCGCGTCGTCTTTCGCGGCGCGCCATGAGTTCAGCGTGTCGATTTTCCGCTTGCGACAAGCGACCGTCCGCTCCGACAACCCCTTCATCTTTCTCTTCATTGGCCCTGCCGATCTCTTCATCGGCCCGTTGCAGCAGCTCGGTGAGGGAGAGATCCACGTGCTTTTCGATGCGCTTCACCTCGGCCAACCGCTCCTCGCGCACTTCATTCAAAAAAGGCTGGAGCGCATTGGCTTGCAACCAAGAGTCGGACTCGGGTTCATTGGCCATCGCTGGAATTTCGCTTGGACGATCAGCAGGAATGAGATCATTGAGCATATTGGGTTCACGCAAGCAGGGTTCGGAATCCTTGGCTATTTCAACGGCGAAAAGCCGTTCGTGGACGATCTGCCCGAGTCCGTCCACAACGCGGGCGCGATAAAAATCGATGCGGCTGGGAATCGCGTGTTGCAAGGAATAAAAACAAGCCCCTTTCCCAAATACATCACCGGCCTTTTCGCAAGTAAATCTGCGCAACGCCTCAAAGAAGGGATGCCCGGGGGTGATCCATTCCAGGGTATTCTTTTCCGCAGTTTCACGGTCGGTCGAACAGCGCGGGTATTTCGAAGCCAAGGCCGGCAATTTCCAATCCGGCTGGCGGTCGAACCGCTGTAGAACAGTTGGCAGGCGGGCTGGTTCAAAGGTGTGTGCTAGAGTGTCAATGACCTTCAGCTTCAACGGCACATAAGGGGCAGCCTCGATGATGAAGCGGGAGATGGTCTCGGGCACAACCCTTTTCTCCTGGGCCTTGGCGCGCCGTTCGAGCAACATGGCCAGGTTCAGCTTCTTGGAAGCCAGGCCCTCCAGTGCATTCTGACAGATGGCGCGAAAATGGCTCTCATCGACATTTTCAAGCAATTGATCTTCCAGATCGGCATCGCCCAGCTTTCCGGAATAGTAGTCGCGAAGCACCCTTTCGACATGGGTGACCGGGAGAATCT
This sequence comes from uncultured Clostridia bacterium, assembly GCA_964628035.1. Taxonomy (GTDB): domain Bacteria; phylum Acidobacteriota; class Aminicenantia; order UBA2199; family UBA2199; genus UBA2199. Next base: position 15,425 of record CAZVPI010000007.1, read on the forward strand.
CGCCGACGACATTAAAAACCGCATCGTCATCCAGGGCGTTGCGGATCTCCTGGAGCTTTTCCAAGAGACGCTGCAGGACCTTCCCCTCGATCGTGTTGGTCGCGACGAAGTTAAAGATCAGGCAGTCTTCCGTCTGTCCGTAACGATGGATGCGCCCCATGCGTTGTTCCAGGCGGTTGGGATTCCAGGGGATATCATAGTTGAACATGATATGGCAGCATTGCAGGTTGATGCCTTCGCCGGCAGCCTCGGTGGCCACCAGGATCTGGATATCCCCTTGCCAGAATTGTTGCTCCGTATAGATGCGCGTGCCTGGCTCGTCCCGGGAGCCGGGTTTCATGCCGCCATGGATAAAACCCACCTTGAAGTTCCAGGATCGCAGCTTTTCAACGATGTAGTCGAGCGTGTCCTTGAATTCAGTGAACAAAAGAAGGCGCTTGTCCGGCTGATCAAAGAAGCCCTCCTGCTTCATCAACGATTTGAGTTTTGCTAATTTTGCCTCGGTATCAGAGATCTCGATATCTTTGGCCTTTTGCGCAAATTGGCGGAGTTCGGCGATCTCTTCGCGAACTTGCTCGGCATTGCCGGAGAGGGTAATGGCTTCGAGAATCTGCTCAAGCCGTTCACGGTCATCCTCTTCCATCTCTTCGAGCTCTTCCGGATCAGGGAGGTCAGCCGGGGCTATGCGGATTAACTCCTGGGCTCGTTTCAGCCCATCCTCTAAGCGCCGAGCCCGGTTCTCCAGGCTATGCCGCATGGCGTACATACTGGATGCCAACCGGCGCTGATACAGGGCCATCAAGAAACCGACCGCGCGAGCGCGCGGATCATCGCCTTGGGCGGCCGCCTTGGCACTCTGCCGCTTGACCATGCGCGTGATTTCGCAATAAAGTTCACATTCGGCGCCATCGATTTGAAAATCGACGGTTTGGGGGATACGCTTTTTGAAGATCTTTTCCGCCGCCCACGTACCATCCGCTTGCTGTTCGGGGAAATAGACCATGGCCTCCTTGGTACGGCGTAGATAAAACGGCGCACGCTTGCGTTCCATGGCTTCGTGGATGGAACGAACATCGGCATAGGCATCGGGATCCAATAACTGCAGAAAACGGGTGAAATTCTCCGGATCGCCCTTATGGGGCGTCGCGGTCATGAGCAGCAAATGGTCCGTCGTATCGCGGAGCAACTCCCCGAGAGCGTAGCGAGCGGTTTTGCGCGCCGGCGGGGTCCAGGACATGTGGTGCGCCTCATCGATAACGATCAGGTCCCAATGAACCTGCTTCAATCCCGGCAAGATGTCGGTACGCTTGGCCAGATCGAGCGAAGTAATAATTTTTTTCTGCTCCAGCCACTGGTTGACCCCGTATTGATCGCGGATTTCACTGCCTTTAATGACCATGAACTTTTCAGCGAATTTTTCTTTCAACTCCCGCTGCCATTGGAAGGCGAGGTTGGCCGGGCATACGACCAATATTCGTTCGGCCAATCCCCGGAGTTGGAGTTCGCGAATCAGCAGACCGGCCATGATGGTCTTTCCCGCTCCAGCATCATCGGCAAGCAGAAAGCGAACTTGGGGAAGCTTGAGAAGATAATCGTAAACCGCTTCCAGTTGGTGCGGGAGCGGATCCACCCGGGAGATCGAAAGCCCGAAATAGGGATCGAATTCCCAGGCAATGCCAAGCGAATAGGCCTGCAAGCCCAAGCGAAGCAGTTCTCCATCGCCATCATAGGTGAAACCTGTACTCTGGACAGCAAGAGTTTGTAGATCTTTTTCTGAAAGCGTGACCTTGCGAAATTTTTCCGAGTTTATTCCTACAAGCCCCAAGGTCATCCCGCCGGAGGGATCGGCCTGAACCGTCTCCACACGCATGGGCTCATTGAAGAGAGAACCTGAAATGACACATCCAACTCGAATTGAATCGTGTGACTTACTCATCACTGTCACCATTACTCCATCCTACTCTTGAAAAATCGTTCGGTTTCCTTGTCTTGGAAATAAACATAGCACCCTTTCAGGCCACGTGAAAGCAGAACTCGGTACGTATTTTTTACTAAACTTAGGAAATTGTCCTTGCTCTTTTTCACTACTGGGTCGGCGGAGCAGGCCTTGTCGCCGATCCATTTTTGGGCATCGAAAGAATAGCAGAGGTCCTTGCCAAAGATTATCCCGACGTAGTCGAACTCGAAGCCCTGGGCCGTGTAGATGCAGCCGACCTGATCTATGCCCCCGGGATCATTGGCCCAAAGAGTGGCTTTGGGAATACCCTTAGCAAGGCGGGTAGCCTCCGGCTTGGCATTCCAGGGGCGATGAAAGTCATCGATCTTCACGTCGTCGACCAGGGTCCCATCGGGACGGGCATCGGACCAGGACCAGCAAAAACCGGCGGCCAAGCGGGCGCTGAAGCCCTCTACCGCCTTGGCCCGGATCGCCTTATCCAGTTCTTCAGGCGACGGTAATATCCTGAAATCGAACTCCTCCTCCCTGGTGTTCCAAAGCACGTTGGCCGTGCGGTGGATCCCTAGAGTATTTTCTATCCAGGCGACGAAACCCTGTGAGCCGGCGCAGCGAAACTGGATGTCGAGAGTGAACTCTTCGATATTGGTCATGAGCGCGTTCCCGGCCTTGACGATGTAGTCGGTCGACCCTATCTCACCGGGTCGCACAACTTGGTCGTTATCAATGAAGAAGACGCAGACCCGCGCCGCTTTTAAAAGCTCCTCCACCTGGGGTTTGTTCGATTTCTTCTGGAAGCGTGTATTACTAGTTTCGCGGATGCGGTGCGACTCGTCGCAGATTAGAACATCGACCTCGTCGGGCTGGGCGCCGGCATAACTGTTGAAATACTTGAATTGAACACTGCCTCGCCTGCCGATTACATTGCGCAGAGTCTCGGTAAAGGCCCGAGATCCGGTGGCGTAATGGGCGTTGAATCCCTTGCGGAGCAATTCAGCCATCAGATTGATGGCAATCACCGACTTTCCTGTGCCCGGGCCACCCCGGACAATAATCACATATTTTTGCCGCATGTGAAAACCGCGGTCCACGATGCCCAGGATCTTGTCGAATACGACACGCTGCTCGTCGAGAAGAATATACTCAGCCTTGCCCTCGATCACACCGGCCACATGGTCCATCAGTTTTTTGCTGGGGCGGTACTTGCTCTCCTCGACCCGGCGCAAGACTTCCATCCCATTCCCTTTCTTGAGGCGCCGATCCAGGTATGCGCAGATGGAGTCGAAATCGTCTGCAGTAAAGACGGGAGAAGATGCGATAAGAGAGTCAAACTTTGACGCGAAAAGGACATCCTTTGGTTCCGGCGCATAGTTATGCAGATAAGCGCAGGAATGCAGGTCAACTGGATTGTCGTCAGCATAAAAAGCCGTGTGCGTATCCTTAAGATATTGTTTGTAATAATCAACCTGGGCCGAAGGATGCAGCACATCTGTGTATCCTCCGGCAAGGATAGTGGACAGTTCGTTGTCGCCAATGGCTTCCCGGCATTTCCCCCACTGCTTGAGTTCAACGATGACCGCATTGTCCATATCGTCTTCATTCCTGCCGCAGACCATACAATCCAGCCTTTTCGAGCTCAAGGGAAGTTGGTATTCAAGCAGAATGCCATGATCGACCAATCCCGCGTGTTGGATAACGTCCTTCATCCTTATGAGCGAGTTGTTCCAGGAGCGGATCTCGGCCTCAGACGGGTTGTATCGGAAATGCTCGAAAAAGGAGCGCCGCAATTTTTCCGAGATCTGGTTGCGAACCGTGTCCTCGATGAAATTCTTAGAATTCCCGGCGTAAAGCCTCATTTGAATTCAGTATATTTCTTGGCCGAACCCTTAGCCTTATCGACAGGGTATCGGACTTCATTATGACCGATTTTTTTCCGAATCGCCTTCTCGATATCTATCTTGGCCTCATGAGCAAAAAGCATGGAAAAGATTAGGATATCGGCAATTTCAGAGGCAAGCCTCTCCCTTTTCTCCTTTGTGATCTTCCTAGATTCCTGAGGGGTCTTCCAGAGGAAATGTTCCAAGAGCTCTCCTGCCTCTATTGAAATCGCTTCCGCCAGATTCTTCGGATCATGAAACTGCGCCCAATCACGACGGTCACGAAAAACCAGGATCGTCTCCATTAAATCCCCAGGCATCTTCATTTCATGCCCCCCATCCATCTATTTGAAATCCACTGTTTCAGGCTAGCTAATTTTAAAAAACGCAGCATTCAATGTCAACCCCAATATTTTCCTTTTTTTGCCCTGATATAGCCAAGTTCAGATATTTGAATGAGAGAAAATAGGGAAAAATGTGATCCCTTCGAAATACGAAGCCAGAGGTTCGACGTCCAAGGGAATTGGGGTCAGGTCTTGAAATGACAGATCCTTCATCGTCCCTATTCATGTTTCCGCAGGGCCAAGCTGATGCTCGAATAATGCATCCCCAGATAATCGCCGATTTCACGCATGGTCTATCCTGCCCTCAACATAGGCCCGGTAAAGAAACATGAGGGGCGGGTCTTGAACACGTTCATCCATACCATCGCCCACCAGATCGGCGTCGGCATGCTGAAGCTCCTGGGAACGGTTTTCGCCTCCACCCGCTTCCCGGCCGACCTGGCCGATCCCCTCGGCTACCTGGCCGTGCTGACCCTGTTCGCCGTGCTGCTGACCCTGGCCAAGAAGATCGCCTGGATCGTGCTGGCCGTGGGCTGGGGATTCATCGTCATCAGGCTGTTGATGATCATCTTCAAGATCTAGAGACGTTAGACATTAGCCGTTAGACGGTAGACGAGAGAACGAGCACGAGACATTAGACGTTAGACGTCAGCAAGAGAAAGCAAGTGAAAAAGGAGGGGAGTCGCTCTACTTAATGCGTTTCCTTGTCACTCGTCACTCTTCACTTGTCACCAAAGTTCGCCTGTTAAATGAACAACGTGAACTTGGACTCCGAGGCGTCGGCGATGAACGAGGCGACGCCGCCGATCGCGACGCCGTCGATCAGGTCCTCCTTCTTGATCTCCATGACGTTCATGCTCATCTCGCAGGCGGTGAGCTTGACGCCGAGGTCCTGCGCCTGCTTGAGCAGCTGGGGCAGGCTGGTGACGTTGTGGGCCTTCATCATCTTCTTGAACATCCAGCGGCCCAGGCCGCCGAAGTTGAACTGGGAGGGGCCCAGGCGGTCGATGCCGCCGCGGTTCAGCAACCCCAGCATGCGGCCCATCAGCCCCTTGCCGGTCAGGTTGCCCTTCTGGATGGCCTTCAGCCCCCAGAAGGTGAAGAACATGGAGACCTGCATGTCGAAGGCGGCGGCGCCGGTGGCGATGATGAAGGCGCCCATCACCTTGTCCATGTCGCCGCTCATGACCACCAGGCTCGCTTTCTCAGGCGTTTGCGCGTCGCTCATTGATCTCCTCCTCGGGATTCGTTTCGGCTATTTCAGGCCGGCAAAAAACAGGGCCGCCGGCCGGTAGACGACGTGGGCGAACTTGCTGAAGGGGAAGGTGACCAGCAGGTCGAAGACGAAGACGATGTGCACGGCCACGGTCACGTAGGCCGCCGGCAGCAGGCCCAGGAAGCGGAAGCCGACGATGGCGAAGCCGCTGAGCACCGAGAGCGCCAGCAGCAGCAGGAAGGCCCAGTCGCTGGGGTGGGAGTACTTGCCCACCGCCGTCTTCCCCGTCAAACGCAGGGCAAGGTAGTACCCCAGCCCCAGCGCGCAGGCGGCGCCGGAGACGGATCCGATTGCCAGCGATACCCAGCGCGGCCAGGGCAGCCAGCCGAAGTCGACGGCGCCGATGATGATCGTGGCCAGCAGCATGCCCATGAAGCCCCAGGAGACCCCCATGTGCGCCAGGCGCCGCAGGCGGTCGTCGGCGCACTCGCCGAAGCGGTCCTGCAGCACCGACTCCTTGAGCGTCTGGAACGCCGAGTGGCCGGCCTTTTCCGCCCGCAGCGCGGCGAGGACATTCGGCGTGCCGCTCAGGTTGCGGGCCAGGATCCACACCTGGATGGCGGCGACCCCGGCGATGAAGGCGACCAGGACGATCCCCGCCCAATGGACGGGCCCCAGGGGGATGAAGGACTGGAAGTCGAAGCGCTCCATGTCGGGATGCGGCTGCCGCGCCAGCAGCACCAGGGCCAGGGCGACGGCGCTCAGCGCCAGCCAGGTGACCAGCGATCCCAGTGAGGAATACACGGCGTCGGCGGCGCGGCCGAGCGCGTAGCGCCGGGTGGCGAAGCGGCGTAGGGCCATCATCAGCGAGGCGGGCTCGGCCTGGCGCGGGCAGGTCTCGCTGCACTCGCCGCAGTAATAGCACAGCCAGGGCTCGGGCGCGGAGAGCAGGCGCCTTTCCAGGCCGAGCAACGCGTAGCGGATCATGCGCCGCGGGAAGGATGCGGCCTCCTGCGAGAGCGGGCAGATGGCCGAACAGGTGCCGCAGCTGTAGCAGGCCTCGAGGTCGAAGGCGCCGAGCTTCTTGATCTCGGCCAGGACCCGGGGATTGACCTTTTCCATGCTCATTTCTCCCCGGCCAGCGAGTAGCGGTGGAAGCCCTCGCCGTCGGCCTTCTCCGAGGCCCTGACCCGGCCGTAGCGCACGAAGCCCATCACCCACCAGGTGACCTGGGGCTCGGGGGCGCCCAGCTCGCGCGCCAGCTCGGGCAGGGTCAACGGCCCGCGGGCCGCCAGCAGCTTCAGGACCCGGCCGCGGACGGCGAATTCCTGGCGGGCGGTCTCGCGCCCGCGCCCGAGAATGGCGACGCTCTCGGGAAAGCGCTCGCGGCTGCTGTCATTCATTCTCGGCCTCCCGGGCCAGCACGTCGATCATGGCCTCGATTTGTTCGTCGCTGTAGCCCTTCATCTGGGTGGCGTCGAGCGGGCAGGGGGGCAGGCAGGCGCCGCAGCCCTTGCACAGGGCCTCGACCACCTGGGCCACCTCCTTGTCCCCATAGGCGGCCTTCTCGATGGCGCCGTAGGGGCAGGCGGGCTGGCACTTGCCGCACCAGGTGCATGCATCGGCGCGGACATAGGCCACGAAAGGCTGCAGGTCGACATAGCCCTTGATCAGCAGCGCCGCGGCCTTGGCCACCGCCGCCAGCGAGGAGACGACGCTCTCGCCGGCGTTCTTCGGACCCTGGCAGGCGCCGGCGATATAGACGCCGTCGATGACCGTCTCCACCGGCCGCAGCTTGGGGTGGATCTCGTTGTAGAAGCGGTCGGCGCCCAGCGGCAGCTTCAGCACCTTCGTCAGCCCGTCGTTGTCCCGCGCCGTCATGCCGGTGACCAGCACCACCAGGTCGGCCGCCAGCGCCACTTCCTCGCCGCCGGTGAGCAGGTCCTGGACGACCACGCGCAGGGAATCGCCGTCGCGCTCGACGCGCGGCGGCCGCTCCTCGTGGAAGCGCAGGAAGACCGAGCCCGACTTGCCCGCCTCCTCGTAGATCGTCTCGAACTTGCCGTAGGTGCGCATGTCGCGGTAGAGGTGGTAGCTGCGCACGCCGGGGAATTTCCTGGAGGCCAGCAGCGCCAGGTGGCAGGCGGCGCTGCAGCAATAGCGCGAGCACCAGCGGTTGAGGTCTTCGCCCTCGCCGTTCTGGCGGCTGCCGACGCAGTAGATGAAGGCGACCGAGCGGACTTCCCGGCCCTCGTGGAACAGCCGGCCGTCCCCCTCTTGCAGGAGTTTCTCGAACTGCGAGAGGGTGACCACCCCGGGCTGCCCGAAGGCGTACTCGCCCGGCTTGGGCCCGTACTCGGCGAAGCCGGTGGCCACCAGGATGGCGCCGACCCGGATGCGCACCGTTTCCTCCGCCGCGCCCCCTCGCCGGGAGCCTTCAGGGCCGGCGGGCCGGATGCGGATCGCCAGGTCAAACTCGCCGATATGGCCGTTTTTTCCCGCCAGTTCGGCGTTGCGGAACAGGGTGATGCCCGGCCGCTTGCGAACCTCCTCCAGCAGGGAGGCGACCAGCTCGGAGCCGACCTTGCCGGCCGGGAACATCTCGCCCAGCGCCGCGACCTGGCCTCCGGCGCGCGCCTCACGCTCAACGACGAAGACCTCAACGCCCAGGTCGGCCAGCTCGACGGCGGCGCGCAGGCCGGCGATGCCGGCGCCCACGACCAGCACCCGCTTCACCGAGGTGACGCGGATCGGTTTCAGGGCCTCCTGGCGCAGGGCCTTCTCGACGCCGGCGCCCACCAGGTTGGCCGCCTTGCAGGTGGCGCCCGGGTGGTCGTCGGAATGGGCCCAGGAGCACTGCTCGCGGATGTTGACCTGCACGTACTGGAACGGGTTGAGCCCGGCGCGTGCCGACAGGTTGCGGAAAGTGGTCAGGTGCAGCTTGGGCGAGCAGGAGGCGACCACCAGGCCGTCAAGCCCCTGCTCCTGGATGTCCTTCATCATCTCGTTCTGCGAGGCGTCGGAGCAGGTGAACATCGAGGTCCTGGCCACGGTGACGCCGTATTGCTCCTCGATGCGCCTGCGCACCTCCTCGACGTCGATGTGGTCGGAGATGTTGCCGCCGCAATGGCAGATGTAGACGCCGATCCTCCTCTTCTTCTCTTCCATCAGGACTTCCTCTTCATGCGCTCGATGTAGGCCGCCGCCTGGGCCGCCGCCGCCCCGGCGCTCAGGATGGAATCGGGGATGTCCAGCGGCCCGGTGGCGGTGCCGGCGCTGAACACCCCGGGGATGGAGGTGCGCGCCGGGTCGACCTGCTTCCCGGGCTGGGCTACGAACAGCGTCTCGTCGAAGTCCGGCCCGCCGCCGGCGAACAGCCCGCGGCAGCCGTCGCCGGCCACGATGCCCGTCGACAGCACCACCAGGTCGTGCTCGGCCTCGCGCACGGCGCCGTGGTCGTCGATGTCCTCGTAGCGCACCTTCAGGTTGCCGTTGCCGGCCTCGCTGACCTTGGCCACCTTGCCCTTGACAAAGCGCACGCCCATGGCCCGGGTTTGCTCGAAGAATTCGTCGTAGCCCTTGCCGAAGGCGCGGATGTCGATGTAGTAGATCGTGATGTCGGCCACCGGCAGCGCCCCCAGCAGCAGCTGCGCCTGCTTGAGCGAGTACATGCAGCAGACGCGCGAGCAGATGGGATTGTTCTGGGTGCGGTCGCGCGAGCCGACGCAGAAGACATAGGCGATGTTGGCCGGCGCCTTGCCGTCGCCGGGCCGCAGCACATGGTTGTAGGGGCGGGTGGGCGCCACCAGGCGGTCCATCTGCATGGCGGTGACGACGTTGGCGTACTTGCCGTAGCCGAATGTCTCCATGAGTTCGGCCGGGAAAAGGCGGAAGCCAGTGGCCAGCACCACGGCTCCGGCGCCGACCTCCTCGACCTGCTCGCGCTGGTCGAAGTCGATGGCGTCGGCCGGGCAGGCGCGCTTGCATTCCTGGCACTCGCTGCAGATGCCGCAATTGAGGCAGTTGGCGGCACTGGCCAGGGCCTCCTCCTCGCTGAACGGCAGGTCGACCTCGGCGAAATCCTTGATGCGTTCGCGCGGGTGGCGCTCCGACTTCTCCACCCTGCGGGCCGGGAATTCGGCCTGCCGCGCCAGCACATCCTTTTTGTCGACGACCGGCAGCCGCGGGTCGAACTCGACATCCGCCAGCGTCTCGCCGCGCAGGAAGCGGTCGATGAAGAAGGCCGCCCGCTTGCCCAGCCCCATGGCCTGGACGATCATCGCCGGACCGGTCACGGCGTCGCCTGCGGCGAACAGCCAGGGCCGGTCGGACTGCAGCGTGCGCTCGTCGGCCCGTACCGTTCCGTCGCGGTTGAGCGGCAGCTCGCGCCGCAGGGCCGCCGCCTCGGCGCTCAAGCCGATGGCGACGATGGCCAGGTCGAAATCAGCGGTGAACTCCGAGCCGGGAACGGGCACCGTGCGGCGGCGGCCGCCGTTGCCTTCCGCGACCGGCTTCATGCGCACGCTGCGCACCCGCCGCAGGCGGCCGTTCTCCTGCTCGAAGGCCACGGGATTGCCGAGAAACTCCAGGACCACCCCCTCGGCCTCGGCCGCCGCGACCTCCTCGCCGGAGGCCGGCATCTCGGTTCGCGTGCGGCGGTACTGCAGGACGACCCTGGCCGCCCCCAGCCGCAGCGCCGTGCGCGCGGCGTCCACGGCCACGTTGCCGCCGCCGACCACCAGCGCGCTCTTGCCGCGCAGGTCGAGCTTCTGGCCGCAGAGGACCTCGGCCAAAAACTCGATGCCGCTGAAGACCTCCGGCAGCTCCTCCCCGGGGACCATGAGCCTCCTGGGCTTGGGCGTGCCGACGGCGACGAGGACGGCGTCGTAACCGCTGTCCTTGAGCGCGCTGAGCGAATCCACGCGAGCGCTGGCGCGGATCTCCACGCCCAGGGCGGTCACGTTGCGGATGTCGCGGTCGACGACGTCCTTGGGCAGCCGGTAGTCGGGCAGGCTGGAGCGCAGCATGCCGCCCGGCTCTCGGTCGGCCTCGAAGACCGTGACCGGGTATCCCGAGCGTGCCAGGAAGTAGGCCGCGGTCAGGCCGGCCGGGCCCGAGCCGACGACCGCCACCTTCCTGTCCCGCGTATTTTCCATGGCGCCGTAGTCGGGCTCGGGATGGCGGGCGTAATACCAGTCGGCGACGAAGCGCTTCAGGTGGCGGATGTGCGGGGCGGCGCCGATCTCCTCCCGCGAGCACTCGCGCTGGCAGAAGGCATAGCAGGCGCGGCCTAGGGTGCCGACCAGCGGCGCGTCTTCCAGCACCAGCCGGAACGCTTTTTCAAACTCGCCCTGGCGGATGAGCGAGATGTAGCCGTTGGCCTTGATGCCCGCCGGGCAGGCGTAGGTGCAGGGCGAGGTGCCGGCGCGGTCGATCACGGCCTTCTTGGGCACCGCCTGGGGATAGGCGATGTGGGCCACGCGCCGCGAGACGAGGTTCTCGTTGTATTCGTCGGGGACGGTGACGGTGCAGGCCTTCTCGCAGTCCTGGCAGCCGGTGCACTTGGCGAAGTCAACGAAGGCCGGCTTGCGCGCCACGCGGGCGCGGAAGCCGCCGGCCCCGTCGCGGCGCACCTCGCGCACCTCGCTGTAGACGCGCAGGTCGATGTTGGCGTGGCTGGCCGCCAGCGCCATCTTGGGGGTGGAGATGCAGGAGGCGCAGTCGAGCGTGGGGAAGACCTTGCTGAGCAGGATCATCTTGCCGCCGATGCTCGGCTCCTTTTCCACCAGCAGCACCTTGTAGCCCATGTCGCCCAGGCTGACCGCCGCCTCCATGCCGGCGATGCCGGCGCCGAGGACCATCACGTCGTAGTCCATTTCAGGCCCCCTGAGCCGGCCGGCCCAGCTTGCGCAGCGCCTCGCTGAAGGTCACCATGTACTTCTGGAACGACTCGGCGCACACCGAGCAGACCGCCGCCATCTTCACCCGCGCCGGCTCCAGCGCGCGCGCCTTCAGCAGCGCCTGCGCCGCGGCGACGGTGGCCGCCGTGCGCCGGGTGCAGTCGGGCACGAAGGAGCAGTCGCTGCCGTCGGCGGCGATGAAGACGCCGTCGAAGCCGCGCTCGAAGGCGCGGACGATCCAGCGCGGCTTGACGGCGCTGGAGCACGGCAGGGTGATCACAAACACGCTGGCCGGGTAGTGCATCTTGTTGCGTCCAGCCAGGTCGATCCCCGGGTCGGAGACGTTGTCGGTTGAGAACACAAGGATGCGGGGCTTGAAATCATTCATGGAACGTCTTCTCCATGGTTTGGATCAGGCCCGCCAGCCGCGGGTCGGCGATGCGGTAGTGGACGTGGTTGCCCTGGCGCCGCGCCAGCACCAGCCCCTCGCGGCGCATGCGCGTCAGATGCTGCGAGATGAGCGGCTGCGAGGCGTCGCACGCGGCGCGCAGGTCGCTGACGGTCGCTTCGCCCTTGGCCAGCCGGCAGAGCAGGAAAAGACGCTGCGGATGGGCTAGGCTCTTGAGCAGCGCCGCCACCCGGGCGCAGCGCTTCTTGGAGGCGGCAAGGTCGGACATCTGGGTCGCAGGGGGCGGTGAGGGCGCCCAGCCCCGCATCATTTCGTCTTCTTGACGAAGAGACGCCAGAAGCCGGCGTCCTCGACCACTCCCAGGAAATCATACCGCATCTTGCCCGCCCACATGGGGATGTCGTTGTTGGTCCCCTCGTCGGACGAAAGAACTTCCATCACGGCGCCGACCGGGACGGAGGTGACCGCCTTCTTGGCTTCGAGCAGCGGCCCCGGGCAGGCCATGCCGCGGGCGTCGACCACCCTGTCGGCCTTGAGTCGCTTCAGTTCTTCCTGAGTCATGGGCATACTCCTTGATCAAGGATTCGCGAGAATATTAGAATATTAAAATATTCTTATATTCACTGTCAAGAGGCGAACGAAATTTCCGGGATGACACTGGCGCCCTTGGTTCGATCAGCTTCTGGCCAGCACAAACACCAACCTGCCCAAAATTCCTTTGCAGGAAACCTAATGAAACGGGCAGGACGAAAGCACCCATTTCCAAGCACCAAATCCACCTGGCGGGGACGATGCCCCCTGGCGGGGGCGATGGGACCCAAACCAGGGCCCTCGAAAGGAAAAGGCAAAAGTGAGGCGAACAGGCAATTTATTTTGGACGGCGCTGGTTTCTTGCTCGCACTAACACTAACGCTGCGAAATGGGTTTCCTTATCGTTACTTCCAGCGGAAATTTTCGTACGGGATCCTGACCGCCGTCCACGTCCCCTGGTTCGTGCCGTTGTCCCAGGTCCAGGTGCCGCTGATGGCCGGGATGGGAGTGATGAACTTGTGCCCCGCCAGGTCGCTGAACACGAGAGCCAGGCTGCCGGCGTTGGCCAGCCAGGTGCCGAAATGGCCGCGGTCGTCCCGGAACGTTCCCTGCAGCAGGCCGGCGCCCTCGAGCAGCACCGTGAACTTGGTCTCCGCGCTGTTGGCGTCCAGGGCGGTGATCTCCCAGGGGCCGCGGGGATCGAACAGCCGCGCGACCAGCGCCGTGTCGTGATAGATGATGACGCTGGCGGCCGCCGCCTCGGTCTCCTCGTCGACCAGCACCTCGACCGTGTTCCGGGAGTCCTCGGCGACGTAATTATAGGCGACCTCCTCGAGCTCCTTGTGCGTGTACACGCCGTTGGCCGGGCTGCCGCTCACGCCGGCCTCCACGGTGACGGCAAGCTGGTAGTCGGGATGGCCGATGAACTTGCAGCCGGCCAGGGGCAGGAGCGCCACGCCGGCGGCCAGGACGAATCCGAGTGTTCGCTTCATGAGCAAAGCTCCTTGGGGATCGAGCCCATATTATAATACAAATGCGCAAGATCGCCAAATGGAAATGGATGATCACGTGTTAGCGTTGGTGTTAGCAGGAAATTCAACGAACAAGAGGGGATAGTGACGATGGCAGCAGCGGCATCGATAAGGGCGTATGGCTTTTGCCGTACGCCGTACGCCCTCTGTCGAACGCCAATCTCCATGAAGTTCCCTTGCAACCCGGTTCGACACCCCCTCGTCGAATATGATACAGTATACAAGGAAAACGACCATCCCATGTTTAAAATTATGCGCACAGGCGGGACGACCGAGAAAGACGACCGCGCCGGCGAAGGCAAGGCCCGGCGGCGGATCATCGTGCTTTCCCTTCTCCTGCACGTGCTGCTCCTTGTCGCCTGGAATTCGGCCCTGCTGGTCGACCTGGGCTCCCTGCTCCCCGTCGCCGCCGCCCCGGCCAAGGCCGCCCCCCTGGTCTTCGACCTGGAGACGCCCGAGGCCCCCCGCGAGGTGATCGCCACCCCTGACGACGCCCGCGCGGCCGAAGCGCCGCGCAGCGCCGAGTTCCTCTCCGACAAGAACGCCATGGCCCGCGACCAGGAGGCGCCCCCATCCCTGCCCGTGACCGGCTCCCCCTATTCCCGGGGCGACCTGGCCTCGCACGAGATCCCCGCGCCGCCGCCGGGCCCGCAGCAGGCCCGCCCCGCTGAGGCCCGGCCGGGACCGGAAACAAACGCCGAAAGGCCGGCCGACGAAACCCCCGCCCCGACCGGGAGCGAGCCGTCCGCGGCCCCGGAAACGGGCCCCGCGACCGCCCCCCGCCGCCCCTTCCGCCTCGAGATGCCCTCCGTCCCGCACCGGCAGCTAGAGGGACGCGCCGGCGAGGAGGGCGGGCTTTCGTTCAACACCTACGACTGGGACTTCGCTCCCTACATGCTGGCCCTGAAGCGGCGCATCGGCCGCAACATCTTTCCGCCCCTGGCCTACACCATGCTGGGGATGATCGACGGCGACACCCTGCTGCGCTTCAAGATCTATCCCGACGGCCGCCTGGCCGACCTGGAGCTCCTGGCCTACAACGGGCACCGCTCGCTGATGGAGACCAGCCGTTCGGCCGTCACCATCTCCGCGCCCTTCCCCGCCCTGCCGGCCGATTTTCCCAAGCCGTACCTGGAAGTGACCGCCAAGTTCACCTATTTCGTCAGGCGCTAACAAAGGAGACCCATGAAGAACGTCATCGAATTCCTGGCCAAGGGCGGCATCATCATGATCCCCCTGTTCCTGTGCTCGGTCGCCGCCCTGGCGGTGGCCATCGAAAAGTCGCTGGCCCTGCGGCGCCGCAAGATCATCGTCCCCGAGGTGGTCGGCGTGCTGGAGAACGTCACGGGGCCCGAAGACTTCGGCCTGGCCCTGTCCATCTGCGCAAAGCACCGCGGCCCCTTCGCCGGCCTCATACGCCTCGGCCTGGAGAACCGCCTGCTGCCCCGCGAGGAGCTCAAGGAAGCGATGCTGGACCAGGGCCGCCAGGAAGTGCACCGCCTGGGCCGCGGGCTGGGCGTGCTGGAGACCGTGGCCGGCATCGCCCCGCTGCTGGGGCTGCTGGGAACGGTGCTCGGCATCCTCAAGGTCTTCAAGGTCATCTCGCTGATGGGCGTCGGCCAGGCGGCGGCCCTGGCCGGCGGCATCTCCGAGGCCCTGATCACCACCATCGCCGGGCTGTTCATCGGCATCCCGGCCCTGGTGGCCTACAATTACTTCTCGGACAAGGCCGAGTCGCTGGTGCTGGAGATGGAGAAGCACTCCAACCTGCTGCTGGGCAAGATCGCCCGCTTCCCGGGCGGCGCGGGAGGGTGACGTGCGCCTGCAGGAGCGGCCGCGGCGCCGGGCCGTCATCAACATCACCTCGCTCATCGACGTCATCTTCATGCTGCTGCTGTTCTTCATGATCACCTCGACCTTCCTGGAACAGCCGGGGATCAAACTCGAGCTGCCGGCGGCCAAGGCCGAGGCGGTCGGCGAGCCACAGGAGTACGTGCTGACGGTCGACCGCCGGGGGGCGTTGTTCCTGAACCGCCGGCCGCTGGACCTGGAGAGCCTCGAGGCGGCGATCCGCGAGGCCCTGCCGCGCATGAGGGACTCGGCCCTGGTGCTCAAGGCCGACCAGGGGGTCACCCACGGGCTGGTGGTGCGCGTCATGGACCTGGCCAAGCGCGGCGGGGTCAAGAAGCTCATCATCGGCACCAAGCCCGAGAACTAGCCGATACCCTTGACCAGGCGGCGGTAAGGGGATCGGCAGGCTTGGCATACGGCGCACGGCGGACGGCAAACCCCTGTACCGCTCGATTTCGTCAAGGGCCCGCTGCCGTATGCCGTACGCCGTGAACCGTCCGCCAAGCCCGTTCTGGGAAGCCCCTTTTTGACACCCTCGCTTTTGGATGCTATTATTACGTGGGGATTCCCGTTGTTGATCCAACCATGAAAAAACTGGAAGTGGAAAATATCCGCAAGACGTTCCGCCGCCGGGCGGTGGTCGACGGCGTCAGCCTGAGCGTCGGTCCCGGCGAGGTGGTGGGGCTGCTCGGCCCCAACGGCGCCGGCAAGACCACCACCTTCCTGATGATCCTGGGCCTGCACCGCCCCGACGGCGGCATGATCCGCCTGAACGGCCGCGACATCACCCGCGTGCCCGTCTACCGCCGGGCGCGCCTGGGCATCCGCTTCCTGCCCCAGGAACCCTCGGTCTTCCGCGGCCTGAGCGTGGAGGACAACGTGCGCGCCATCGCCCAGATGCACGGCCCGGCCCGCGGCGCCGACATCCCGCGCATCCTGGCCGACCTGGGCCTGGCCGAGATCCGCTCCCGCAAGGCCTACCTGCTGTCGGGGGGCGAGCGGCGGCGGCTGGAGATCGCCCGCTCGCTGGTGCGCACCCCCGATTTCCTCCTGTTGGACGAGCCCTTCGCCGGCATCGACCCCATCCAGATCGCCGAGCTGCAGGGGCTGATCCAGTCGTTCCGCGACCGCGGCATGGGCATCGTCATCACCGACCACAACGTCCGCGAAATATTGAAAATCACCGACCGTTCCTTTATCATTCACTCCGGCCAGGTCATCTTCGCCGGCCGGTCGGAGGAACTGATCGCCGATGAGCGGGTCAAGCGCGACTACCTCGGCAGGGAATTCAGGTGGAACTAGCCCATGACCATCAAGATGCAGCTCAAGGGCACCCAGCAGCTGACGATCACCCCGGTCATGCATTATTTCATCCAGCTGCTGGCCGACAACCACCTGGAGCTGGCCGCCAGCCTGCAGAACGAGGCCGAGTCCAACCCCATGCTGGAGATCGAGACCACCGAGAGGCCGCAGCGCCAGGAGGAGGAGTCCAACGACATGCGCGAGCGCATCGAGCGCGCCGACGCCTCCTTCCTCACCCCCTATGAGGACCAGGGGTTCTTCAAGCGCGACCCCGACCGCATCGACAAGAACCGCGCCCTGGAGGTGCTCACCGCCTCCAGCGTCAGCCTGGCCGACCACCTGTTGGAGCAGGCCCGGGCCACGTTCAGCCGCGAGGAGGAGATCGAGAGCGCCCGCCAGATCATCTACAACCTCGACGGCGACGGCTACCTGAAGATCGAGATCGAGTCGATCGCCTCGCAGATCGGGGCCACTGCCGACGAGATCGAGCGCGTGCGCCGGCAGATCACGCAGTTCGATCCGCCGGGCTGCGCCAGCCGGTCGCTGACCGAGTGCCTGCTGGCCCAGGTCGGCGAGGAGCCGGAGAACGAGAGCCTGCGGCGGCTGATCCGCGACCACCTCGAGGACCTGTCGCGCGCCAACTACGAGCTCATCGCCAGGCGCCTGGAAACCGGCGCCGACGAGGTGCTGCGCCTGGCCGCCCGCCTGAAGCGCCTCTCCCCCCGCCCCGCCGAGTCCTTCGACCGCGGCGAGGTGGAATACGCCGAGGTCGACCTCATGCTGCTCCGCGAGAACGGCGACTACCGCGTCGTCTACCTGGAGGACGGGCTGCCGCGCCTGACCCTCTCCCGCTACTACCAGGAGATGCTGGAGAAGGCGCCCGACAAGCAGACCGTGTCCTACCTGAGGAACCGCTGGCGCGACGCCCAGTTCTTCCTCGAGAGCATCGAGCTGCGCAAGAAGACCATCCTGCGCATCGCCCAGTTCCTGGTCAAGGCGCAGAAGGATTTCCTCGATTTCGGCGAGAAGTGGAAGAAACCCCTCACCATGAAGGACGTGGCCCGCGAGATCGGCCTGAACGAATCGACCATCTCACGCGCCGTGAGCAACAAGTTCATGACCTGGGAGAAGGGGGTCATCCCCCTCAAGGCCTTCTTCAGCTACGGGCTGAAGGGTGACTTCGGCTTCTCCCACGCCGTGGGCACGATCAAGGACAAGATCCGCGAACTGATCGCCGCCGAGCCGCCGCACAAGCCGCTGGCCGACGACGAGATCGCCAGCCGCCTGGCGGCGCTGGGCATCCGCATCGCCCGGCGCACCGTGCGCAACTACCGCGAGGAGATGAACCTGCCGAGCTCGTTCGTCCGCAAGAAAGAAAATAAAATCAAAGGAGTTTCGAAATGAGCATCAACTTCGTGCACCGGAACGTCAAGATGCCGGGCGCGCTGAAGGCCTTCGCCGAGCAGCACCTGGCCGACATCGAGAAGATCGCCGGCGAGATCATCGACGCCGAGGTGATCGTCAACGAGGAAAAACTCCAGTTCAAGGCCGAGCTTTCATTGAAGACGCGGATGGACTCGTTTCACGCCGTGGGACGCGACAAGATACTCAAGCAGGCGCTGCGCGACGCGCTGAACACCCTGCGCGGGCAGGCCAAGCGCAGCAAGGAGAAGATCAAGGAGAGCAAGAAGCGTGCCGGGGCCAAGGGCATCTCCATGGCCACGGTGGCGCTGGATGCGGGCCGGCGCCGCGAGCGGGGCCGGCGGCCGCCCGCCCCCGAGCGCGAGGACGGCATCGTGATCTCCGACAACTATGCCCGCCAGCCGATCACCGTCGACGAGGCCGTCTTCTTCCTCAACGAGAGCGGCGAGAACGGCTACATGTTCCTCAACGCCGAGACCAACCGCCTGGCGGCCGTCTTCCGCAACCGCCAGGGCGGCGTCACCCTGATCGAGCCCAACCTGTAGCCCGCGGGCGGCGCCGATGGCCAAGGAAATCAAGGGCATCCAGCTGCACCAGGTCCGCGACCTGCCGCAACTGAAGATCATCCGCGTCTTCAACGAGAAGGGGCTGGAGAACCTGGTGCGCCACCCGCGGCCGCAGCGCCCCGGGCTGGGCCTGACCGGCTACCTCAAGCACATCCAGGACGGGCGCATCCAGGTCTTCGGCAAGACCGAGGCCGGCTACCTGAACAGCCTGAAGGAGGCGGAGAAAGCCCGCTGCCTGAAAAACTACTTCGCGCTCAAGCTGCCGGGCGTCATCGTCTCCGAGAGCATCGAGCCGCCGCCCGACTGGATCGCCGCCGCCCACCGCTACGCCACGCCCATCCTGGTGTCGGAACTGCACACGGCGCCGCTCATCTCACGGCTCAGCGCCCACCTCTACCAGTATTTCTCGCGCAAGATCAAGATGAACGGCGTGCTGATGGACATCATGGGCCAGGGGGTGCTGATCACCGGGGCCTCGGGCATCGGCAAGAGCGAGACGGCCCTGGAGCTGGTCAACAAGGGCTACCAGCTGATCGCCGACGACGTGGCCGAATTCTTCCTGGATTCCAATGACGACCTGGTCGGACGCTGCAACGAGGCCATCAAGAACCTGATGGAGGTGCGCGGCCTGGGCATCCTCAACATCAAAGACATCTTCGGCGCCTCAGCCGTCCTCGAGGAGAAGAAGCTGAACCTGGTGATCAACCTGGAAAAGTGGGACGCCAAGAAGAAGTACGACCGCCTGGGCGAGGACAACCTCTACTTCAAGATCCTCGGCCTGGAGGTGCCCCTGATCAACCTGCCGGTGGGCCCGGGGCGCAACCTGTCGACCATCATCGAGGTGGCGCTGCGCAACTTCCTGGCCAAGAAGAGCGGCCGTCCCACCTACCTGCAATCCCGCGCCCAGGCCCCGGCGGCGGCGCCGGAGGAAAACGGAGGGACGGCGCCATGATCAAGAGCGTGATCGTCACCCACGGCAACCTGGGGCGCGAGCTGGTGCAGGTGGCCGAACGGATCCTGGAACAGAAGCTCGACATCGAGATCGTCGCTTTCGACTGGCAGGGCGACGGCAGAGGCATGATCGCCCAATTGGAGTCGTTCATCGCCCGCCACCCCGGCCGCAAGGTCGTCATCTTCACCGACATGTTCGGCGGCTCGCCCTCGAACGTCTCCACGCGCTTCGTGGGGCCACACGTCGAGGTGATCTCGGGGATCAACCTGCCCGGGCTGCTCAAGTTCTTCTGCTGCGACGAGCCGGACGGGCGCTTCCGCCAGCTGGTCAAGAAGGTCGAGCAGGAGGCCAAGGACGGCATCAACATCCTCAGCGAATACCTAGGAGAGAAAAAATGATCGAGAAGAAGCAGCAGATACTGAACAAGCTGGGGCTTCACGCCCGGGCGGCCGCCAAGCTCTCGCACCTGGCCAACATGTTCAGCTCCGACATCTACCTCATCTACAACGAGGACAAGGTGAACGCCAAGAGCCTGTTGGGCATCCTGACCCTGGCCGCCTCGGTGGGCAACGAGATCACGCTGCAGGCCGCCGGCACCGACGAGAAGGAGGCGCTCAAGGCCATCGGCGACCTCTTCGACCGCAAGTTCGACGAAGAGATGTGATGTGATGGTCCGCTTCCAGGGCAAGGCCGTCTCCCCGGGCATCGCCATGGGCCGCGCCCAGCTGCACCGCTCCAGCCGCGAGGAGGTCGCGGCCGAGCCCATCGCCCCGCGGGCGCTGGAGCGCGAGATCTGGCGCCTGGAGAACGCCGTCAAGAAATCGCGCGCCCAGCTGAAGAAGATCCACCGCGGGCTGCAGAAGATCATGGGCAAGGACGCCGCCTTCATCATCGAGACGCAGCACATGCTGCTGACCGACAGCCACCTGCTCGACGAGATCAAGGGCACCATCAGCGAGCGGCTGGTGAAGGCCGAGTGGGCCATCCGTCTGGTGGAGCGCAAGTACCAGGAGCTTTTCCGCACCATCCCCGACCTCTCCTTCAAGGCCAAGAGCAACGATGTGTCCGACGTGCTCAACCGCCTGATCGGCAACCTGCGCCGCACCCCGGCCCGCCCGGCCGCCGCCCCGGCCGCCGGCGAGCAGTTCGTGCTGGTGGCCGACGACATCAGCCCCTCGGAGGCGGCCACGCTGATGAGCAGCAAGCGCCTGCTGGGTCTGGTGCTGAACAAGGGCGGCGAGACGTCGCACACGGCCATCCTGGCCCGCACCCTGGGCATCCCCGCCATCCTGGACACGGGCAACGCCACCGAGCTGATCGCCTCCGGCGACACCGTCGCCCTGGACTCGACCAGCGGATCGGTCATCGTCGCCCCCACCCCCGACGCCGCCCTGGAGATCGGCCGCAAGATCGAGCAGTTCGGGCAGTACAAGGAGCAGCTCAAGGCCTTGAGCCAGCTGCCGGAGCTGACCCGCGACCGCCACCAGTTCCACCTCCTCGCCAACATCGAGCTGCCCTTCGAAAGCGAGGTGGTGCAGTCGTTCGGCGCCAAGGGCATCGGCCTGTTCCGCACCGAGTTCCTCTACCTCGACTCCAGGATGAGCCTCTCGGAAGAGGATCAGTGCCTGATCTACAAGAAGATCGCCCAGAACGTCTACCCCCACCCGCTGGTCATCCGCACCTATGACCTGGGCCGCGACAAATCCGATCCCGGCCGGCCCGCGCGCGAGGACAACCCCTCGCTGGGGCTGATGGCGGTGCGCCTGTTCCTCAAGGAACGCGAACCGCTGCACGTGCAGATCAGGGCCATCCTGCGCGCCAATGCCAGCGGCAACATCCGCATCCTCTTCCCCATGGTCACCGAGATCGAGGAAGTGCGCATGCTGCGCGAGATGATGGCCGAGGCCAGGCGCGAGCTGCAGCGCGCCGGCGTCGGCGCCCGCAAGGACGTCAAGGTCGGCATCATGCTGGAGATCCCCGCCGCCGTGCGCCTGATCCGCCACCTGGGCAACGACGTCGACTTCTACTCGGTGGGCAGCAACGACCTCATCCAGTACTTGCTGGCCGTCGACCGCAACAACGTCGAGGTCGCCCACCTCTACAGCCCCTTTCACCCGGCCCTGGTCCACATCCTGAAGGAGATCCGCCGCGAGGCGGACCGCGCCGGCAAGGAAGTGACCGTCTGCGGCGAGATGGCCGGCCAACGGCTGCCGGCGCTGATGCTCCTCGGCCTGGGTTTCACCCACTTCTCCATGAACGCCCTGGCCATCGCCGAGATGAAGCGCATATTCACCCGGGTCGATTACGCACGCCTGCGCCGCATCGTCGCCCAGCTTGACCGCTTCGGCTCGCGCGTGGAGATCGAGCGGCATTTGCGCAACGAGCTCGAGAAGGCGTATCCAGGATTGTTGAGCTCGAACAGCCAGTGACTTTCGTTATCCCGTGACGAGTAACGAGTGACGAGGGGAAACAACAGATCGACCTCTTCCCTCTTACCCCCAGCAAAGTTCAATTCATTGCCTTTTCTTGTCACTCGTCACTTGTTACTTGTCACGGAGAATGAGGCGGAATCCTCATGTTTTAAAAATACGCTCCGGACCTGGTCCATCAGCTCGCGCACGCTCTCGCGCGTGAAGCCCTGGGTGGGCACCGGCCTCTCGAAGGCCAGCTCGACGCGCCCCGGGCGGATGAGCAGGCTGCCGCGGCGGTTGACGGCGTAGGCTCCCTTCTGCACCAGGGGCAGGATCTCCAGGCCCGTCTCCAGCGCCAGCAGGAAGCCGCCCCTCTTGAACGGCCCGAGGCGGCCGTCGCGGGTGCGCGTGCCCTCGGGCAGGATCATGAACGAGACGTCGCGCCGCGAGCGGATCAGGGCCGCGGCCCGGCGCAGCGATTCCAGGGCGCGGGCGCCGTGGCGGCGGTCGACGGGGATGTTGCCCATGCGCCGCACCACCCAGCCGTAGACCGGCCAGGAGAAGTGGCCCTGCTCCTCGATGCCGCGCGCCCGGCCGGGAAAGCGGCTGTAAAAGACCAGCCCGTCGAAAAAATTGACGTGGTTCATCATCAGCAGGTATTGGCGGCCCGGCGCGATGTTTTCCAGGCCGGAGACGGAGACGCGGATGCCGCAGAGCCAGACAGTCGAACGGCACAGCCATTTGAGCGCGGCCTCGAAGACGGCGCCGGCGCGGAACACGCCGATCAGCAGCACGACGAGCGCCCAGAAGACGAACCAGGGCAGGACCAGGGGCCAGGCCAGCAGCGAAAAGAGGACGGCCGCGGTCCGGCTCATGCCAGGACGGTCAATGCGCCGGGCAGCACGCGCAGGCGCAGCGGCGTGCGCCCGAGCAGCTCGCCGTCGGCCATGAGCCGCAGCGGCGGATCGGCGTCGATGCCGACGGCGGCGGCGCGCAGGGTCTTGACCCTGCGGTGAGCGGTGTGCGCGCCGGCGAAGACGCGGGAGAAAATGGCCAGCATGTCGCGGCGGCTCACCCCCTGGAAGAGCACCAGGTCGGCCTGCCCGTCCGCGGTGTCGGCCATGGGGGCGATCTTCATGGCGCCGCCGGTGAACTTGGAGTTGGAGACCACCAGGGCGCTGTCGGCGACCTCCAGCCTGACGCCGTCCACCTCGAGGCGCAGGCGGTTGCGCAGGCCCCGCGCCAGGCGCAGCAGCACGGCCAGGCTGTAGCTGAAGCGACCGAAGCCCTTGAGCTTCTCGTTGGTCAGCTGCAGGATGTCGGCGATCAGGCCGACGCCGAGGATGTTCAGGAGGTAGCGGCGGGCCCGTTCCCCGTTGTCCTCGTACTCGATCTCCAACAGGTCGACGCCACGGCGGCGTCCCTCCAGGATGCCGTCCACGGCGTCGCGCCAGGAGCGGACGGCGAAGTCGCGCAGGAAGGAGTTGCCGGTACCGGCCGGTATCAGGCCCAGCTCCGGAGGCCGGCCGGGTCGCCCCTCGGCGTACAGGCCGTTGACGACCTCGAACGGCGTGCCGTCGCCGCCGAGGCAGAGGATGCGCTCCCAGCCCTCGCGCGCGGCCTGGCGCCCGATCTCGCAGGCGTGGCCGGCGTATTCGGAAACGCGCGCCTCCAGCCCGGGGATGCCGCGCTGCAGGAGCTCGCGCACGGCGGGAAGGATGCGCCGCCCGCGCCCCTTGCCGGCATGGGGATTCACGACAAGCAGCGTCTTGAGGTCGGGCAGCATAGGTCGCTTATATCACAGGCCGGGCGCGCTGGCAAATAAGGGACTAGGCGTACGGCACGGACAGAGTGATTAGTGATTTGTGATTAGTGATTAGCAAACACAATGAACCGGCCCATGCGGTTCCAATGACTGATTACTGATCACAATTCGCGTTTGGCGTATGCTACTGCTGCTACTTTCGCCAGCATTTTCTGTCCGCTGAGCGGATTGCTGTTTCTGGCACGGAAAAAGAGGGACGCCGCGCCTTGGGGGCCGCGGCGTCCCAGGGGGGAGGAGAATCGATGATCCATACAAACGACTCAGGACATGAGGTGCAGCCCGGGAAGTATAAGGCTCGGGCAAGTCCGTTCGACGCCTTACCCTACGCCCTCCGCCCTGCGCCTTGTGCCTAGAGCTATTTCTTCTTTTTGATCGTGCTCAGCACCTTCTCCTTGTCGATCTTCCTGGTGCAGAAGAACCAGTCGTAGCAGGTGACGCCGGCCTGCTTGCCCTCCATGCGCTCCTTGGCCACGCCGCAGGAGCCGGCGGTGGGCACGATGACGTCGTCGCCCGGGCGCCAGTCGGCCGGGGTGGCCACGCCGAAGGCGTCGGCCGTCTGCAGCGCCTGCAGCACGCGCAGCAGCTCGTCGAAGTTGCGGCCCAGGCTCAGCGGGTAGTAGATGATGGTGCGGATGATCCCCTTGGGGTCGATGAAGAACACGGCGCGCACGGCCTTGGTCGAGCTCTCGCCGGGCTGGATCATGCCGTACTTCTTGGCCACTTCCATGGTGATGTCCTCGATCAGCGGGAACTTGACCTCGACGTTCTTCATCCCCTTGTAGTCGATCTTGTCCTTGATGGTGCGCAGCCAGGCGATGTGGCTGTACAGGCCGTCGACCGACAGGCCGACCAGCTGGCAATTCAGCTCGCTGAACTTGTCCTCCATGGTGGCAAAGGTCATGAACTCGGAGGTGCAGACCGGGGTGAAGTCGGCCGGGTGGCTGAAGAGGATGACCCACTTGCCCGCATACTGCTCGGGGAAGTTGATCTCGCCCTGGGTGGTGACGGCCTTGAACGCCGGGGCCTTGTCGTTGATCCGGGGCATGCTGACGGTTTCGTTGTGTTCCATTTTTTTATCTCCTTTTTTTTGATTTGCCCTGTTCCGCGGCCAGGCAGCCGGCGCAGGTGCCGTAGAAGCGGATGGTGTGGCCGCTGATGCGGTGGGGCGACAGCCGGCGCGCCGCAGCGGTGATGCCCGCGTCGGCGGGCATGGGGAAGTCGCTGACCGCGCCGCAGCGCTCGCAGACGAAATGGTAGTGCGGCTCGACCACGGCGTCGTAGCGCACGGTGCCGCTGCCGAACTCGCCGGCCTGCAGCCGCCCCTCCTCAAGCAGGATGGCGATGTTGCGGTAGACGTTGCCCAGGCTCAGGCTGGGCATCTCCGCCTTCAGGCGCTCGTAGACCGCCTGGGCGGTGGGATGCTGATGGCTGGATTGGATCTCTTCGAAAATCCGCTCGCGGCGCTTGCTTTTCCTTCTGCGTACTTTCATATTAGTAATAAATCATATTATTAATAATAAAACAGATTTTCATTCGTGTCCACTGGCTTGCCTCATTATGGGAAGCTCAGGGAAGACAGAGCCTGTTGGACTCAGGAGCAAACCGATATGGAGAGGAGGGGGGGTGAAGCAAGAAAAGCAATCCAGAATCCGGCTGATAGGGCCTTTGCGGCTTTCTCCTATATAGTTCAATTCATTGCGGTTGCCAACACTGACACGAACACTGAAAAAGACTTTTCCCGCACTCTCTCCCCTCTTTCTTCCCTGGAGTGGATTCCATGCTATACTGCGCTCATGCAACCGACGAGCTCATTCAGCGGCTTTCCCCAACTCACCGTCTCGTTCCTGCGCGAGCTGAAGAAGAACAACGACCGCGAATGGTTCGCCGCCCATCGCGGCGAATACGAGGAATCGGTCCTGGCGCCGGCCCGGGCCTTCGTGACGGCCATGGGCGAGCGCCTGCGCCGGCTGGCGCCCGGCATGAGCTTTTCTGCCGGGGCCAACGGCTCGATCTTCCGCATCCACCGCGACACGCGCTTCGGCCCCGACAAGTCCCCCTACAAGACCAACCTGGGCATCTATTTCTGGGAGGGGCGCGGAGCGAAGATGGAAAGCTCGGGGTTCTATTTTCATGTCGAGCCGCCCGTCCTGCTGCTGGGCGGCGGCATGTACGTTTTTTCCAAAACCTTCCTCGCCCGCTACCGCCGGGCCGTGGCCGACCCAGAATTCGGGCCCGAGCTGGCCGCCATCGTGCGCCGCATCGCCCGCCGGCCCGGTTTCACCATCAACGGCAGCGCCTACAAGCGCATCCCGCCCGGTTACGATCCGGCCCCCGAGGCCGCGCCGCTGCTGCTGCACGACGGCCTCTACGCCGGCTGGCAGGGGCGCATCCCCGCCGAGTTTCACTCCCCGGCCTTGGTTGATTTTTGCTTTGAAAAATTCAGGGTCATGCTGCCGCTGCACCGCTGGCTGTCGCAACTGATGCAAGGGGGCTTTGCGCTGTAGCGTCAACGCCGCGCCCGGGGCGAACTCGCCCCCTGCTGCCAGTCCGTGGGGACGATCATCCAACCGATAGGGCCGAGGCGGGCCGGCTCACCAGCTCTGCATGCCTCGCTTGGAGCACACCTCGACCTCTCCCGGGAGGATCATGACCTCTTTGGGGCCGCTGGCAAGGTCATAGCGGATGTAGATCGATTTTTCGGCGATGGCCTCGCCGCTCTGCGTCGCCAGGTGCAAGGTCACCGTGAGTTTGGGGTAATAATCGGCGATGCAGAGCTTGCCGCCCTCGAACGCCCCCCCCTTCTGTTTCACCCCCACCCTCTGGCCGACCGCCAGGCCCTGGCAGTTCGGGTCGAATTCGGCATGGAACGTGACGTCGGCCCAGCCGAGCTGGGTCGGTTGCGCGCTCAAATGGAACGGCGGCCCCCCCTTCAGCGAGTAGACCGCGTCATGGACCTTGACGGCCGTGAACGAACCGTCCTTGGCCGTTCGCGGCACCTCGATGACGCAGCGGGCATACAGGGAGCCGTATTGCGGATGGCCGAAAAGCGGCGTCAGCGTGAAGCCCGATGGAGACGTGGCGCGCACGATCATGCCCACGCCCTGTACGTCGCCATGGTCATACATTCCGTGCCCGAGGGAATCAACGGCGATCGTGGCCTTCTGGGCGAGCAAGTCCTTCACGTCCAGGGCGCGCACGGTCAGCACGGGCACAGGGGAGAGCGGGCTGATCGTGAACTCGCCGCTGTCGCCATGGATCTTGCCATCAAGGGTCTGCACGCGCACAACGTGCTTGCCGGTGCGCTCGGTCGGCGCCAGCTTCCAGGTGAAGGAGCCCGAGTTGGGCGCGCTCTGGGCGATCCAGCGCCCCTGGCCGGCGGCGGCCAGCTGGGGCTGGCCCGCGGGATAGAGCATGATCTTCACGTCGCCGTAGCCTCCGCCGGCGAGCGTCCAAGTGATCTTGGCCTCGTTGCCCTGCACCAGGACGGCTCCGGCGGACGGGTAGGTCACCCGCAGCGTCGGCGTGATCGCGTTCGCACCGGGTTGCGGGTTCTTGCGCAGGAGGATCATGTTGCCAGGCGGCGGTGCAGGAGGGACCGGCGCCGCAGGCGTGCCGGCGATTTCGAAAGGCCCTGCCTCCTTGTCCAGGATCGTGCTCGCGCCGTCGATCCTGACCAGCTGCAGCATGTATCCCTTGGCCGCCGGCACGGCCTTGCCGTTCTCCAACATCCCCACCTGCCAGGCGAAGGAACCGCCGGCCAGGGGCAAGCCCGACTTGACCGGGCCGAGCTTGGTCCCCGCGGGGCCATAAAGAAGAATCTTGACCGTGGCGCTCCCGGAATAGGTCCACTGGATCGTCTTCAGCTCGCCGAAGTTCCAAACCGTGTTCGCCTGCGGCACGGTGATCTCGGCAGTCTGGGCGGTGAGCAGCAGGGCAAGGGAAAACAAGGCGATGATCGCGATTGCTTTTTTGACCATGATGTCTCCTCCTGCCCAGGAAATAGAAGATTTGCGCGCCTTATCTCAGAAAAGATCGTCACGTTTCACTTGGACAAAGGAAAGGCGCGTGTCTTCCTCGGCAAGGCGCCGCGGCAGCGGGTTTGGCGGTTTCCTGAAGACCGGGACCAGGGCGATCAGGACCTCCTCCAGCTGCGGGTAGGCCTCGATGAGCTGCAGCACCTTCGTCTTGGGGGTGATGACCGGCTTGTCGTCCACGGTTCACTCCCCGTACTGCAGGATGCGCCGCTGGCCCTCGAGCCGGCGGTAGCGCCCGACGTCGTGCGACACCTCGAGCGTGCCCAGGTACTCCCCCTTGCCGCTGCGCAGGGCGAAGTACTCGATGTGGATGAACTTGTCCCCCATCTGGATCCAGAAGGGGGCGCGGCTCTGCCTGCCGCTCTTGAAATCCTCGAGGATGCGCTCCACGATGTGGGCGCTGGCCGGCGGGTGGCAGTGGCGCACGTCGCGCTGCAGGATGGCGCGGTTGCGCTGGAAGACGCGCTCGGCGCCCTGGGTGAAATACTTGACCTTGTCGTCGCGGTCGACGAAGGTCATGTCGACCGGCACGGTGTTCAGGATGGCCAGAAGTTCTTCCGAAGTGAAGCTTCCTGAGGGGAGGACAATCTTATCGCCCCGCACTGCATGGCCTTCTGCCGAAGCGGCAGGGCTCGGCTTTTCCGCCACCTCCTCGGCGGCGGAGTCCCCCGGATCGCGGGGCGGCCATTCGGCCGGGGGATCATAGAGGCAATAGCCAAACTGGCTGGACTCCCGGCCGATGGCACGCCAGTCGCCCTCGCTCAGCTTGTCCAGCGCCATGGGCAGCAGGATCTCCTCCTCCTTGGCGGTCATGTCGTCGATCGCCTGCAGCGCCGGCCGCAGCAGGATGTCGGCAACGGCCAGCAGCTCGTCGCGCCCCATCTCCCCGGCCTGCAGCGCCTCGATGCCCCCCTTGAGCTGGTCGCGGATCTCGTCGTGCTTGCCCCACATCACCTTGGGCGGGCCGGTGATCCCCTGCTTCTCCAGGTAGGGGAAGACAAGGTACTCCTTGCGCTGGTAGTGCTTGTCGGCGTCGAACAGCAGGTTGAACAGCAGGCGCAGCTCCAGGACGGCGGCGGCGGCGTCACCGCCGCCGGCGGCCTCATGGAGCACCTGGCGCGCCCGCGCCGTCACCTTGCGCAGCTCGGCGTTCTCGCGGCGCAGGACGTCGACCGGGTGGCCGGCCGGCACCGGCTTCTGGCCGCTCAGGTCGACGCGGCCGTGCAGCACCGCCGAGTGGGCGTCGCAGAGCTTGAGCACTTCTGACTCGGGCAGCCCCTCGCCCATCAGTTCCTGCTCGACCTCGACCACCTCGCCGTAGGGGACGGCGGCCAGGCTCTGCAGCAGCTCGCGGCGCACCGCCTCCTGGCCCTCGCCGGCATGCAGCTTCAGGATCAGCTCCTTCAATTTCTTCTTTCTATCCCGTGAGTTGTCGATGATCTCGCTCATGTTCCCTCCTCATCTCAATGCCTGCCCAATCATACCCCAAGAGAGGAGACTATCCAACATTCAGCTAACGCTTTCCCGGCGGACGGAACCGGTTTTTTCAACATTTTTTAGCTGTCTTTTTAATTATTGATTTATTTTACTATTTTGTAAATTGATATTTATTTTTTTAATATTTTTTTTGACTTTATTAATTTTTTATGCTATTAATACTTCAGAAAATAATGGAGGGCCTATCAATGGCAAATGACTGGCAGGAACTGACAAGGTTGACCCAGGGAGCCCCCCTGACCGTGGAAAAAGTGCGCCTGGCCGGAACCGGCATCGCCGTGGAGGGCAGCTTCGAGCTGCCGCCCCTGGCCCGCCTGACCCGGGAGGACCAGACCTTCGTCACCGCCTTCGTGCGCGGCCACGGCTCGATCAAGGGGATGGAGGAGCTGTTCGGCATCTCCTACCCCACGGTCAAGAACCGGCTGAACCGCATCGCCGCCCAGCTCGAATTCGTGGAGATCAACCCGCCGCCGTCGGCCATGGACCTGCTCAAGCGCCTGGAGAGCGGCGAGATCAACGTCGAGGAGACCCTGAAAAAACTGGAGGAACGCCCATGATCCCCCTTTGGCTGTGGATCCGCTTCGAGGAGCCGGGCCGGCGCCGCGTGTCCTTCCCGGTGCCCCTGTTCCTGGTATGGCTGCTGCTAACCGCCCTGCTCTTGCTGCTTCTGCCGCTCGTTCTGCTGGCGGCCATCCTGTCCTGGCCTTGGGGCTGGGGCGTGCCGCTGCTGAAAATGTATTTTCAGGTGTTTGTCCTGATCGGCTCGCTGTCCGGGCTGCGCGTCGACATCGACACCCGCGAGCAGGGCAAGGTCACGCGCCTGGTGATGAAATAAAAACAAGGAGAATACAATGAGCGAAGAAAAAAGGAAGATCCTGGAAATGCTGGCCGACAAGAAGATCTCGGTCGATGACGCCGAAAAGCTGCTGGCCGCGGTGGGCGACGCCCCGGCCGCCGCCGGCGGCGCCACCAAGGGCCCAAAGTACCTGCGCGTGCTGGTCGAGCCGGCGCCGGGCAACAAGGAGGGTGACCGGGTCAACGTCCGCGTGCCACTCAACCTGGTGCGCGCCGGCCTGAAGTTCGCCAGTTTCATCCCGCCCAAGGTGCAGGAGCGGGTCAACGCCGAGCTGAAGGAGAAGGGCGTCCCCTTCGACCTGAGCCACTTCAACGCCCAGGACATCGAGGCGTTGCTGGTCCACTTGAACGACCTGACCGTCGAGGTCGAGGGCAAGGAGAACGTCAGGGTCTTTTGTGAATAATAGAACTTGACGTACGGCATACGGCCCTGAAGGTCCCCGCTGAGGGGGCATAAGGCTGACGGCAGAAGCGAAGCGCAGGGAAAACAAGGGGAAGGCTGAGGGAAGAGAGGCGTTGCCCCCATCCCCTCCCCTGCAACAAGCGATGCGAACGAGCATATTCCCAATAACCAGGATGAAACGACAAACGCAAACAAACAGCGAAAATGATGGCGGGGGCGAGCGTTCCCGGCGCCCTGCGCCCGCGGCGCGGCCTGGATGCATCCCCCTCTTCCCCTGTTGCGGCCTGATCCTCGCGCCCCTGCTGGGAATGCCGTGCCGGCCCCCCGCCGAACCCCGGCGCTGCAGGCGCCGCGTTCACGGCCGTCCCTGAACCATGGCGACCCCGGTCTCCCGCCAAAAAACTCCCTGGCTGAGATAATCCTCCTTCGCAAGCAATTAATCTTGCAAGGAACGGCGCCCGGGCGGTGCACTGGGGAGGGAAACATGCGGTCCATGAAGAACACCTTGCTTGCGGTTGTTCTGATCGCGGTCCTGGCGGCAGCGGTGGCCTGCGACAACGGGGGCGGGGACGACGGAGACCGCGAGGCCCCCTCGGTGCCGGCCGGGCTGGTGTTCAGCCACGTGACCGCCTACAGCCTGGTCCTGACCTGGAACGCGTCGAGCGACAACGTGGGGGTCGAGGGCTACCGCGTGTACCGCAACAACGGCCTGGCCGCGACCGTGAACGCCACCCGCTTCCAGGACAGCGGGCTGGAGCCGGCCACCTCCTACGCCTATTCCGTCGCGGCCTTCGATGCCGTAGGCAACAGCAGCGCCCAGAGCGCGGCGGCGGCGGTCACCACGGCCGCGGGCGGGGACGACCCGCTCCTGCCGCGTGCTTCGCTGGACGATTTCATCTACCAGGGATCGTTCCGGGCGCCCTTCGGCCAGTACGGCCAGGGCAAGATCGCCTGCAATCCGCAGGGCGACAACGGCAAGGGCTCCCTGTTCCTGGTCGCCGGCGGGACCGACGCCTTCGCCGTGGGCGAGATCGCCATTCCGGCCCTGGCCAGCGTCAGCGGCCGCGACGGGCTCGGCGCGTTGCACACGGCGGGGATCCTGCAGCACCCGGCCGATCTCTACGCCCGCATCCCGGTCAAGGGAGCCACCTGGCCCGCGGGCGCGGTCAACCGCTTCGACGAGGGCAATTTCGCCGCCTTCGGCGGCCTGCACTACGAGGGGGGGAGGCTCTATTTCAACGCCTACACATACTACGACGGCGAAGGCATCGAAACCGTGACCACCGGCTTCGTCCAGGACCCCGGCCGCCTGGCCTCCTCGCCCGTCTCGGGCATGTTCCGGGTCCAGGGAGCGGCCCACGCCTCGGGATGGCTGGCTGCCGTCCCGGCGGCCTGGCGGGCGCGCCTCCAGGGCTCGCACTTGATGGGCCACGACAACCAGATCACGATCGTCTCCCGGGCCAGCGCCGGCCCCAGCCTTTTCGCCTTCGACCTGGCTGACGTGGCGGCCGCAGCCAACGGCGCCGCGGTCGCCGCCCGCGGCTGGCTCGACTATTCCCTGGAGCACTCGATCTGGGGCGACGACATGGCCAACGTCAGCGGCAACAACAAGACCTGGACGCTGAAGACCGAGACGGGCGTCGGCCTGATCGTCCCCGGCACCCGCACCTACGCCCTGCTGGGCTGCGCCGGCGGCTTCAACCGCAACCCGGCCAACCCCTGGCACGGCACCCCCGAGCCGGCGTTCCAGCCGCCGGTCGCCGGCACCATCGTCTACAAGCGCGACGACTCGATGGGCCACAACAACGGCGGCGTGGCGGTCTGGGACGCCCAGGACCGCCATTATATGTTCGCCTTCTACGACCTGGAGGAGATCCTCGCCGCCTCCAAGCCCTATGCCCCCAGGCCCTACGCCCACGGCATCTTTCCCGCCCCCTTCCCTCGCTACGGCCATTACACCGTGCCGGGCCAGATGGCCGACGCCGTCTGCGGCGGCGCCTATGACCCGCAGCGCAACCTGCTCTACCTGACCCTGCCGGCGGCGGCCAACGAAAGCGACCCTCTGTATCCCGGCGACCCGGTCATCGCCGTCTACCGCTTCAAGCGCAGCAACCAGCAGGCAGACGGCCCTGACGGTTCCCGCTGAGGGAGCTTACGGCCGAGGGCCGCCGTACTGGGGATCTTATGTGATGAGTGGTAAATGATGAGGAACCGCAATGGATCGAACTTTGTGGCTGCGAATCCCCGATCGAAAGCATTAGGCTGCAGGGGAAGAAAAAACCAGGGCTTTTTCGAATCTAGAAGTCCCAAATCACAGGCAAGCTCGGGCTTTGCTGTTTCTCATCACTCATTACTCATCACGCATCACTCATCACGATGGTTCATCTCAAGGCAGCTGCTACCACTATCACTACCACTCTTAGCTCATTGATCTCGTCAGTTCGCTGGGTTTCCTGCTAACACCAACACGAACACTAAACACTAAGAGATCGTTCTGTTGCTCTCAAAAAGTTGCTCCTCCTCTCCGCTTCTGCCATAATCCATCCTGTCATGGGGGGAAGATGAACGCTGCAAAAGTTGCCGCCCTGCTGCTGCTGGCCTTGTGGCCGGTCCTGCCGCTGCCGGCCCAGGTCTGGGCCAACAACGGCGAGGACAAGGTCACCCGCGACGAGCTGCGCGCCGCCGCCGACCCGGGCGCGGTGGTCAACTCGGTCTGGACCGGCTCGCGCGTCACCCTCTTCGGCGCCCGCAACGAGGTGGTCAACTTCAACCTGGTGATCGAGGCCGCCGTTGCGCCGCTGGCCGGCGTGCGCGTGGAGTTCGACCGCCTGACCGGCCCCGGCGGCGCGCTGATCTCCTCGTCGCCGGCCTCGGGCGACGCCCTGTTCGACTGGACGGGACGCAACATCGAGTTGTTTTACGTGCGCTACCTGCGCATCAAGGGGCTCAGCCGGCTGGGATATGAGAACTATTATGACGAGCGGCACGTGCCGGCGAGGCTGCGCCGGCCCCACGACGGCCGTTTCGCCGACCCGGGGACCGGCTGGAACGACCGCCCCGACCACGACAAGGAATACCCCGACATCGCCGTCCCCCTGGAAATGCACACGCCCTTCGCGGTGGCCGCGGGGAGCAACCAATCGGTCTGGTGCGACATCTACATCCCCAAAACGGCCGCCGCCGGCGCCTATTCCGGCACGCTCACGGTCAGCGTCAACGGCACGCCGGCCTGGCAGGTCCCGGTCGACCTGCTCGTGCGCGACTTCACCCTGCCCGACCTGCCCGCCTGCAAGACCATGCTGGTCATGGGCGAAGGCGACGTCAACGAGCGCTACCTGGACCAGGCCTGGATCGACCCGGGCGACCCGCTGTTCGCCCAGTCCATGCGCATCATCGACCGCCACGTGCAGATGGCCCACCGCCACAAGATCTCCATCATCGGCGCCGACGGCGGCGCCATCGAACGCATGGACGACGGCTGGACCGCCCGGCTCGACGGCAGCCTGTTCACCGCGGCCAACGGCTACGACGGCCCGGGCGCGGGCGTGGGCAACAACGTCTATTCCATCGGCACCTTCGGCTCCTGGACCGCCATGTGGGACCCGGACAGCGAGGCCGAGATGCGCAGCAACACCGACGCCTGGGTGAACTGGTTCGACGCCAGGGCGTTCGCCACGCCCACCGACACGTTCCTCTACCTGATCGACGAGTCGGACGATTACCCGCAGCAGGAGCAGTGGGCGCAGTGGATGGACAACAACCCGGGCCCGGGAAGCCGCCTCCTTTCGTTCGCCACCATCTCCCTCCCCGAGGCCCAGGCCCACGTGCCTTCGCTGGACATCCCCTGCTCCCCGGCCGGGCTGGGGATCACCGCCGCCTGGCAGCAGGCCGCCGACGAAGTGCTGGCCGACCCCGGCAAGCGGCTGTTCGCCTACAACGGCTTCCGCCCGGCCACGGCCTGCTTCATGACCGAGGACGACGGCGTCGCCCTGCGATCGCTCGCCTGGGGGCAGTACAAGAAGGGGATCCAGCGCTGGTTCTACTGGGAGTCGACCTATTACGTGAACTTCCAGGCCTACGGCTACTCCGATCCCCGGGCGCGGGCCAACCTGTTCCAACAGGCGCAGACCTTCGGCATGTTTTCCTCGACCGACGCCGTCCAGGGGGAGACCGGCTGGAACTACTCCAACGGCGACGGCGTTCTGTTCTATCCCGGCACCGACCATCTCTTCCCGGCGGACAGCTACGGCCTGGCCGGCCCGATCGCCTCCCTGCGCCTCAAGCACTGGCGGCGGGGCATCCAGGACGTCGACTATCTTGCGCTGGCCGCGGCCATCGACCCGGAGCGCACGGCCGCGATCGTGGCCCGGATGATGCCCGCGTTCTACTGGGAGGTCGGGGTGGAAAGCGAGGACGATCCCACCTACGTCTACGCCGACATCAGCTGGCCGACCGACCCCGACGCCTGGGAGGCGGCCCGCAAAGAGCTGGCCGACATCATCGACGGCGGACGCCTGACCCTCACCGCACCCAACGGCTGGGAGCGCTGGAACCTGGGCGAGACCCGCAGCATCGCCTGGAGCGCCTCCGGCTACGACGGCCCGCTGCGCCTGGTGCTGTTCAAGGGCGGCAGCCGCTTCGGCAACATCGCCGCCGACGTCCCGGCCGCCGCCGGTTCCTATTCCTGGACCGTGGGCCAGACCTATGACGGCGGCATGGCGCCCGCGGGAGGCGACTTCCGCCTCTACCTGCGCAGCGCCGACAACACCCTCGTCGACCCCAGCGACTACCGCTTCGCCCTGGCCGTTCCGGCGCCGCAGCTGCAACTGACCTCGCCCAACGGCGGCGAAAGCTGGCCCCTGGGCGCAACGCGCGCCGTCTCCTGGAACGCCAACGGTTACGCGGGGACCGTGCGCCTGGTGCTGTTCCACAAGGGGACCAAGATCGGCCAGATCGCCACCGGCATCCCCGCGTCCCAGGGGAGCTTTTCCTGGACCGTCGGCAGCCACGCCAACGGCATGGCGCCGGCGGGAGCGCTCTATTCCATCCGCCTGCTGGCCGGCGACGGCTCGCAGGAGGACTACAGCGACGCGCCGTTCGAACTGACAGACTGAAAAGAAGCGAACTACAGACGTCAGACGCTAGGCGTTAGACGTCAGCAAGGCTAAGAATGTGAACAGAAAAAAGTGAAGGGGACACAACCGCTCCAGGCGTACGGCATAAGGCCCTGAAGGTCCCCGCTCAGGTGGCGCAAGACATACGGCAACGGCAGGGAACGAGCCGCAGGAATGAACAAACCTAGGCGTAAGGCATACAGCAAAAGCACTTCGTCTACAGAGAAGGTAGGCTTTCAACTTGGCCTGTGGTACGGGGCACTTGGAACCTCTCCTCAAGTGCCTATCCTGCCCTGGGCAGCTGGCGCTCGAGCTTCTTGCCCAGCAGCTGCCTGACGAACGTCGGCGTATCGGGGTCCTTCAGGCACCCCTCGCCGTACAGGCTGACATACTGGACCGCCATGCGCCGCAGGTCATCCTCGCCGTTCAGGGATTCATCGGCATGGGTGGGCGCCGCGAAAAAGAAAACTTTCTGCTTCATGGTTCCTCCTGGCAACAAGATAAACGGGGGGGTGGGACAAATGATGTCCTAGCTGGAGAAACCGTTTCAATCCAAAGGAAAAAGGCAAAAGTGAAAGCCCCTATGCCCGCATCCCTTGGTGTCCGTATCCCCTGGTTGCATAGAAATCCAGGGCCTGCTACACTGCAGTCAGCAAGGATGACAAGGAGGCCCATCATGTCCGTCGCCCGCATCACCGAGATCAAATCGTCCTCGAGCAAAAGCTTCGACGACGCCATCCGCAACGGCGTGGCCCGCGCCAACAAGACGCTGAAGAACGTCAAGTCGGCCTGGATCCAGAACCAGGAAGTGCTGCTCGACAACCAGGGAAAGATCGCCGAATACCGGGTGCAGATGAAGGTCACCTTCATCCTCAGCAAGTAGGGCCGCGTCGCCACGTGGCAGGAGACGGCTGGCTCCCCCGCGCCGCCCTCGCCGCGGCCCTGCTGCTGGCCCTGACGACTGCGTCCGCCGTCGCCCAGGAGGGGCCGCACATCGACCCGCAGGGCGGGACGGTGGCGGCGCGCTTCCTGCCCCCAGCCGGGTTTCGGCGCCCCGCGGCCGCGCCGGACAGCTTCGCCGCCTTCCTCCGCTCCCTGCCGCTGAAGGCGCAGGGCGCCGAAGTCCGGCTCTTCGACGGACGGATCAAGGCCAACCGCGGCGTCTATGCCGCAGTCGTCGACCTGCCCATCGGCCCCGTCCCGGCGGGACGGGGCGGCCCCCGCGACCTGCACCAGTGCGCCGACGCGATCATCCGCCTGCGCGCCGAGTACCTGTTCTCCCAGCGCCGCTTCGACGAGATCCGCTTCCGCTTCGGCAGCGGCTTTCCGGCCGAGTACGCCCGCTGGCGGCGGGGGGGACGCATCGCCGTGCGCGGCAACGACGCACGCTGGGTGGCGGGCGGTGCGCCCGGGGACGGCCGCCGCTCCTTCTGGCGCTACTTGGAGACGGTTTTTGCCTACGCCGGCACGGCGTCGCTGGCGCGGGAGCTGGCCCCGGCGCCGGGAAACGACCCCCGGATCGGCGACATCTTCATCCAGCCCGGCCATCCGGGCCATGCCGTCATCGTCGTCGACCGCGCCGTCGACTCCAGGGGCGGCGCCGTGTTCCTCCTGGCCCAGAGTTACATGCCGGCCCAGGAGATCCACATCCTGGCCAATCCGGCCGATGCCGACCTGAGCCCCTGGTACGCCTCCGGCTTCGGCGAAACCCTGGAAACGCCGGAGTGGACGTTTCGAGCTCAAGACCTGATGCGCTTCCCGGAGGAGCGGCAATCTCAAGTGAACTAAGTGACAAGTGACGAGTGACGAGTGACGAGGAGCCGCAAGGAACGATCTTTGCCTGTTCCTCACCTCGACAACTCAGCCTCCCGCCTTCGCTCATTACGCCTCACGAAACGTGATCGCCCGCCCGACCGGGTGATTGCCTCAAAATTTATGATCGATCGACCAATGACTTTCCTTGTTACTTGTCACTCGTCACTTGTCACTGAGTCCGCGGTTCGCTAAGAATCCAGCACCTGCCTGACCTTGGCCGCGAGCTCCTCGGTGGTGAAGGGCTTGGCGATGAAGGCGACGCCGCCCTCCGGCGCCACTTCGCTCTCGGGGTGGGCCGACATGAAGAGCACCTTCATGCCCGGGCGCAGGCGGCGGACCTCACCGGCCAGCGTCATTCCCGTCGTGTCGGGCAGGATGACATCGGTCAGCAGGAGATCGCAGCAGGCTCCCGCCCGGTTGAGGATGGCGCGCGCGGCGGCGCCGTCGCCGGCGGAACTCACGCCGTAGCCCAGGCTGGCCAGGACCAGCTCGGTGAACTCCAGGACCATGGCGTCGTCCTCCACCAGCAGGATCGTCTCGTCGCCGCCGGGAAGCTCGCCGCGGGTCTCCTGGGGCTCGGCAGGCCGCATCGGGAGCCTGGTCGCCGGAAAATAAACCGTCATGCGCGTGCCGCGGCCGGGATCGGAGCGGACCGCGATGGAACCGTTGTTCTGCTGCACCGCGCCGTACACCAGCGAAAGCCCGAGCCCGGTCCCCTGTCCCACCGGCTTGGTGGTGAAGAAGGGATCGAAGATGCGGTGCAGGTCGGCCTCGGGAATGCCGATGCCGGTGTCGGCGACGGAAAGCAGCGCGTAGTCGCCCGGCTTCAGGACCGGGCTGGCCGCTGGCGGCGAACCGGCGATCCGCCTCTGCCCGGTCTCGATGGTGATGACACCGCCGCCGGGCATGGAATCACGGCTGTTGAGCGCCAGGTTGATCACGATCTGCTCCACCTGGCCCGGGTCGGCCATGATGGGCGCCACCCCGGCGCCGAGCTTCAGCTCCAGGCGGAAGCCCTCGCCGAGAAGCCGCTCCAGCAGGCGGCAGGCGCTCTCCACGTGGCGGTTCAGGTCCATGGGCCGGGGCTCGATTTCCTGGCGGCGGGAGAAGGTGAGCAGGTGGCGGGTCAGGGCGGCGGCGCTGTCGGCGGCGCGCATGATGTCCTTGAGCCGGGCCACGGCGGGGCTGGCGGGATCGGCCTTGGCCAGGGCCATGCCGGCGTTGCCCAGGATCGTGGTCAGCAGGTTGTTGAAGTCATGGGCCACGCCGCCGGCCAGGCGGCCCACCGACTCCATCTTCTGGGAGTGGAGCAGTTGCG
This sequence comes from uncultured Clostridia bacterium, assembly GCA_964628035.1. Taxonomy (GTDB): domain Bacteria; phylum Acidobacteriota; class Aminicenantia; order UBA2199; family UBA2199; genus UBA2199. Next base: position 54,052 of record CAZVPI010000007.1, read on the forward strand.
CCTGCAGGCGCTCCTTTTCCTCCTCCTGGCGCCGGCGCTCGGCCAGTTCGCGCTCCATCTGCTCCAGGGCCCGCTGGTTGATCAGGTAGGCGGCGAATCCGGTGAGGGTGATGAACACGATGGCTATTGCGTTGTCGGCGAAATATTCCATGTAGCGATGGAAGGGCAGGGGCAACTGCCTGCGGACCAGGAGCAGGAAAAGGGCCAGGAAAACGAGGTTGGCGGCCCCGTAGACGAGGATGACGCGCTTGCGCCGCGCCACGGCCAGGGGCGTCAGCGTCAGCAACCCCAGCACGAAGGCGATGGTGTCCAGCTTGGACACCTCCCCGGTGCGGTCGAGGATCATGACCGTCCAGATCACCAGGAAGACGAAGACCAGCAGCAGGTGGGCCGACAGGGAGAAGCGGCCGCGCAGCAGGAGGACCAGGACCCCCGCCAGCAGCACCAGGGCCAGGCCCTCGGGGACCAGGACCAGCGGATTGAGGCGATAGCCCATGTCGGGGTTGTGCAGCTGGGAGCAGGCGCTGTAGGCCATGGCGATGGGGATGAGGACCATGATGAACAGGTGAAGCAGGAAGAAGAACTTGGCCTTCATGCGGATCACCGGATCGGCCCCTTCGTAGCGCTTCATGGCCCTGTCCAGCACTCCCTTGAGCATCTCCCGCTCCCGCCGGCAACGCCGGCCAGCTCCAATTCGCGCGAATTATAGCGCAGGGGATTGTCCATAGCAATCTTTTACAAGCAACAGACGTTAGACGCCAGACGGAAGACGATAGCCAGGCAAAGAGAGTGAAAATGGAGAGAGTCGGTACAGCACGGGTTCACGGTATACGGTAGACGGTTTATGGCAACGGCGCTCAATGATCTGCAGTGATGAGCGATACGTGACAAGTGATGAGAAACCGCGCTCGTCGAGTTTCTTGCTAACACTAACACAGAGAGATGGTTCAGAGCTGGATTGACTTTGGCGGGAAAATGGTATAAAAAGTCGCTTCAAGAGCCACGCGGCCGGGAGACGAACATGAAAAAGATTACCCTTCTTCTCATCGCGATCATGCTGGCGGCAGCAGGCCTTGCCGCGCAGCAGAAGGACAGCGCGGCATGCAAGGACCACCCCTCCTTCACCCGCATGCCCGACTATTGGATCTATTCCTGCCAGCAGAAGCAGTTCGAGTCCTACGCCTTCGCGGTGGGCAAGGGCAAGACCGAGCCGGTGGAGGGCCAGTACTGGATGATCGCCTACCGCCCGCAGAACACGCTGGCCGCCAAGCCCAGCGAGCTGCAGATCCAGCGCAACTTCGAGAACGCCGTCCAGAAGCAGGGCGGCGCGGTGCTGTGGAGCGAAAAGGGCAAGAGCACCTTCCGGCTGTCCGGCGCCGGCGTCGAGATCTGGGCCGAGCTGCGCACCGATTTCACCAGCGGCTACCGGCTGTTCATCGTGCAAAAGCAGGACATGTCCCAGGACATCGTCGCCGACGCCGCGGCCATGGCCGGGGACATCAACGCCACCGGCCACGTCGCCGTCTATGGAATTTACTTCGACTCGGGCAAGGCGCTCATCAAGCCCGAGTCGGCCCAGGCCATCGCCGAGATCGCCAAGCTGCTCAAGGGCCAGCCCGCCCTCAAGCTCTTCGTGGTCGGCCACACCGACAACGAGGGAACGGTGGAGGGCAACCTTGCCCTGTCGCAGCAGCGCGCCGACGCCGTGCTCAAGGCGCTCGCCGGCGAGCACGGCATCGCCACCGCGCGGCTGCGGGCCCACGGCTGCGGCCAGTTCGCCCCGGTCGCCAGCAACGACACGCCGCAGGGCCGGGCCAAAAACCGCCGCGTCGAGCTGGTCAAGCAGTAGATCGCAGAAACCTATGGAGGTAACCCTGCCGCAGGAGCACGGCAAAAGGAAGATCGTCGCGGAAAGGATCAGCCATTTCCTCATGGGATCGGCGGTGCTCCTGAAGGGGGTCGCCAAGGCCGAGCATTTCCGCGACCATCCCTGGCTGGTGGTCTTTCTCTTTGCCGCCGGTCTGTTCATCCTCATCGGCGCCGCGCTGCACCGCCCGATCGAGAGGAGGATCCCCCATTTCACGAAGCTGTTTTATGTGGCGGAGGGACTGGCCCTGATCGCCGTCGGCCTGGCGCTGCTGGAGAAGAGCGCCCGCATCCCCTACTTTTTCATGTTCGCGGGTTTCGCCTATCTGGCGTTCGGGATCTTCGAATTCAAAGCCGATGCCGGGGAGAAAGAAAGGCTGGCGCCCCTTTTCGCCGCTGCCATGGGCGGCGCCTTCATCGTCTTTGCCGCAACGGCGGCCTTTCTGAACACCCTCGGCGCCCGCAACGGCTGGGCCTATTTCACCTCCGGCCTGATCGCCGTTGTGGGCATTTTTCTGCTGATCGCCCGCCAAAGGCTTTTTCGCAAATAGGTCGACTTCGGCAAACCACTCCGACACTGAAGGCCGTATTGGGACAAGCAGCAAGCTCTGTAAAGGGTTTGGGGGATAGCCAAAACGGTTTTTAGGCAAGGCCAGATACTGGTAAGACTAAAATTCCAAGCACCAAGCACCAAATCCCAAACAAATTCCAAGTTCCAAATTCCAATCTCCCGAACAAAAACCCATTCAAGCGTCTTTTCTTGTTTTGTTCATTGGGTAATTGGTGCTTGGTGCTTGTTTGGAATTTGGTGCTTGGAACTTGGTGCTTCGGTCATACCCGTTTTTAATTTATTTTGGACAGATTTGATAAGCAATGAGAAGCTGCACAAGATCGATCTGTGCTGATTCAAATGCAAATCACGAATCACGACAGGAAGGGATCATTTGCTTCATTCTTGAATGAATGCAAAATGTCCTGCTTCCCGGTCGCATTTTCACTTTGCTTCTGGCACAATTTTGTTTGCGAGATCGAGAGGAGCCGTCCATGCGCATCGACAATTTTTCTATCCTGAAGCGATGCATCATGGCGATCCTGCTTGCCGGCCTGACGTCGCTTCCGCTTTTCCTGCCGGGCCAGGAGCAGGTCCACGAGAAGATCGAGGTGATCTACCAGGAGATCCTGGTGCGGGTGTTCGACAACGGCCGACCCGTTCCCGGGCTCCAGGCCGAGGATTTCGCCGTGGTTGAGGACGGCGAGCCGGTGAAAGTCGCCTACTGCCGCCAGCTGCGGCGCTCGCTGGCCCGCCCCGAGGCCGAGCCCGGCGGCGCCGCGGAGGCCCCGGCCCCGACCAGGCCGCGCCTGTTCTTGTTCATGTTCTGGCTCAACGAGGAGAGCCGCGAGTGGCCCAAGGCCTGGGAATATTTCGCCAGCCAGATCCACTGCCCCGGCGACCGGGTCGTGCTCAGCGACGACAGCCGGGACGTGGAAATCCGCTCCCTGGCCGAGGAGAAGGAGAAGATCGACGCCTTTTTCGCCCGCCTGGGCGAAGACCTGAAGAAGAAGCAACTCGAAAAGAAGAGGCTGGTGAACGAGCTGGAGCTGAGCGCCGGCGATTTCTACGACAGCCTTGTCGCCTTCCAGGGATCTCCGCATCCCCCGCCGGAAAACATGATGCTGGAGCGGTTCAAGATGAGCTATCTCGGCGCCCTCAATGAATACCGCCTGGAGCGGCTGGCCACGGCGCTGAAGGCGGTGGAGGCCGAGAAATGGGCGCTGCTGTTCCTGCAGAACGAGCGGCTGCCGCTGCTGCATCGCGACGCGCGGCTGCTGCGCGACGCGCCGATGAAGCAGGAGACCCTGGCCGCTCTCAAGGAGTTCATGGACCGCAGCGAGAGGCAGCTCAAGCTGGCCGGCGACGTGACGAGCTATCTGCGCGACCTGCGGCCGCTGTTCGTCGGCGCCAACGCCACTTACCACGTCTTCCTGTGCGATGCCGCCGGCGAGACGCTGCCCGGCGAGCACCTGCAGTGGCAGCCGGTGTTTTCCTCGTGGGAGGGAGCCATCCGCCAGATCAGCGCCGACACCGGCGGCCGGGTCAGCGACACCACCCGTTTGGGCGAGGCGCTGCGGCAGGCTGCGGAAAAGGAAGATGTTTATTATGTCCTGACTTATAAGCCTCCCGCCGGCCGGCAGCGCCGGCGCCAGCTGCAGGTCGAGGTGGGAGGACCGGGGCTGAAGGCGGTCTACTCGCGCAAGCTGGAGCTGGGCGAGCTGTTCCCCCTGAAGATCCAGGCCCTGGAGTGGGGTCAGGGGAAGCTGACCGTGTCGCTGGCCGACTACCAGAGGACCTACGGCGAAAAGGGACTGGCCGGCCGCCTGCAGGTCAGCCTCCGCGCCCATCTGCGCGGCAACGAGCCCCTGGCCTTTGCCAGGGAGATCCTGCCGGACGAACCCGCCGTCGATGTCGAGATGGCCCTCCATTTCCCCGAGCCGGGGAGTTACCAGGTCCACGTCGAGGCGCAGGACCTGCTGACCGGCAACCGGGCCACCGCTGAAAAGGAAATCGCCGTGCTGCCGCCTCCGGCTTCTGCTCCCGTTTTAGAGCCTGAGGTCGATACGCCGTTCCTGCCCGAGGAGTTGGAGCCGGTCATGGCCAGGGCCGCGGAGTATTGCCGGCGCCTGAAGGAGGCGGCGTTCCGCTTCTACTGTCTGGAGAAGGTAGAGGAGCGGATGCTGGAACGCAATCCGCTTGCGAAACGGACGGAGCCGGTAGAGCGGCGCTGGGAGTACGACTACCAGATCACCGGCGCCGGCGGCACGATCAGCGAACAGCGGCGATTGGTCCGCGAGGGGACGCGGAAAATGGACAAGGCGAACGCTGCCCTGGAGACCCGCTTCTCTTCCCACTACTCGGTGTTCCAGCCCGTCATCCTGCTGGCGTTGGAGAACCGGGCGGCTTATTCCTGCCGCCTCGTTGGCCGCGATCGCATCGGCAGCCGCCGCTGCGCCGTCGTCGAAATGACGCCGAGGCAGGCGGGGGACAGCGGCATCGCCCAGGGCAAAGCGTGGATCGACGAGGCCGACGGCTCGGTGCTCAAGATCGAGATGAGCCCGCACGGGGTGGTTGGCGCCGAGGAGCTGGAGAAGGCGGCCGCGAGCTTCCAGGCGCGGCTGCTGCTCGAGGTGACCCACCAGTACTCTGTCGAGCGGGACGGCCTGTGCTTTCCCTCCATGACCCTGTTCCGCGAGGCCTACGTCCTGGAAAAGGTGGTGACGGAGAGGAGCCGTGAAATGGCCGGCGGGAATCTCAATGGGAGCGGGATGATGATCACCTTGCCCCAACTGGAGGGGAGAAGGCGCGAGATCGAATTCTACCGCCTGCGCCAAGACTACGGGAAGTACCGCTTCTTCGACGTGGACAGCCAGGTCGAGGTCCAGGAGCCCTGAAAGCGGCGTACGGTTCACGGTGGACGGTTTACGGCAAGAAAAAACAGCAAATTTCAAACAAGCACCAATGACCCAAACCTAGTCGCTTGAAAAGTAAAAGGAAAAAGGCAAGAGTTAAGTGACCTTGGTCTTTCGAATCACGAATTACGAATTACGATAGCTCTTTTATTGCTGCTACTATCACTACCACTATCACTTCTAGTTCGTCGAGGTTCTTGCTGACACTGACACTGACACTGGCACGGAGGGATCGTTCTTCTACTTCCCCTGCGGCAAGAGCCCTGATTTCAGGAACGCCTGCACGGCGACGACGATGGCCGGCCCCAGGATCAGGCCCGCCACGCCCAGCAGCTGCAAGCCGGCGAACATGGCCATCAGCGAGACCAGCGGGTGCAGCCCCAGCTGGCCGCCGACGATGCGCGGCTCCAGCGCGTAACGGATCACGGTCATCACCAGGTAGAGGACCAGCAGGCCGACGCCGGTCGCCGTCTTGCCCAGCACGATGGCGGCCAGGGCCCAGGGAAGGAGGACCGTGCCCGTACCCAGCACCGGCAGGATGTCGACCAGGGCGGTGAGCAGGGAGATGACCAGGGCGTAGCGGATGCCGAGCAGGCTCAGGCCGATGAAGCACTCGCTGAAGGTGAGGGTCATCAGGATGAGCTGCGCCTTGAGAAAGCCGGCCAGCGAGCGCCCCAGGCTGTTCTTCAGCGCCAGCAGCTTGGCATAGGTCGCCGCCGGCACCAGCCGCGAGAACTTCTCGCCGAAGCGTTGCCGGTCGCGAGAGATGAAGAACGTGGCGATCAGGGTGAACATGGCGAACAGCAGCAGGTTGGGCAGCGAGGTCAGCAGGTCCAGGATCGAGCCGGCCAGCGAGGTCAGCACCCCGGCGGCGCGGGAGGCCAGGTTCACGAGCGACTCCTGCAGCGGGCCCACGATCTCCTTGGGCAGCCGCAGGTACATCGACCGGCCCCATTGCGCCACGTCATCGAACACCTTGGCCAGGAAGCGTCCGGCGTCGGGGATCTCCTTGGCGAGGGCGCTCACTTCGGCCACGAGCCGGCTGGCGATCAGGATCCCCGCGGCCAGCAGGATCCCGAAATAGACGAACATGACAAGGGACACCGCCAGGCTGCGGGGGACCCGGCGCCGCGTCAGGAGCCTGACCGGGGGCTCCATGGCCAGGGCGATGGGCAGGGCGATGACGAAGGGCAGCAGGTAGCGGAAGGCGACATGGAGCGCCAGTAGGACCAGGCCCAGGGCGGCCAGGATGACGAGGCCGCGCATCAGCAGGGGATAACGCCCGTTCAGTTCCTTCATGGTCATGAGCCACCTCGCCGGGAGATTGCGACACGTAGTGTATCACAAAGGGCTGGGATTGTATGTCAGGGCACTCAAAAGGCCAAAAGAAGATGCCCGCGGTTTTTCGGATTCCGGATCACGACAGCTCGTGTCATCATGGCTGCTCCCATCACGGATCGCCGATCACCCATCACCTGGACTTGTTCATTGTAGGGCTTGTTGTTGCCACCACCATGACCCCAAGCACTTCAGGGTTCGCCGAGTTTCTTCGCCGACACGGCTGGTTCGTTGCGTTTGACTTGCCTGCGGCGAATCCCCTATAATGCCTCTGCCGCGCGAAAATCTCGGCGGAGCGAAGAGCGCATGGAAAGCTTCTTCACCTTCCTGGAAAAGCGGGTGAGCGACTGCTCCTCGCTGCTGTGCGTGGGGCTCGATCCCCACCTGGCCGACCTGCCCTTTCCCAACGCCGAGGCCGCCGCCGCCTTCTGCGCCGAGCTGGTCGAGCGCACCGCCCCCTATGCCGCGGCCTTCAAGCCCAACGCCGCCTTTTTCGAGCAGTTCGGGGCGCCGGGCTGGGCGGCGCTGGAACGGGTCATCGCCGTTGTTCGCGAGCGCTCGCAGCGCCAGGGCTCCCTGATCCCGGTCATCCTCGACGCCAAGCGCGGCGACATCGCCTCGACCGCCGAGGCCTACGCCCGCTCGGCTTTCCGCGTCCTGGGCGCCCATGCCGTCACCCTTTCGCCGTACCTGGGCCGCGACTCGATCGAGCCTTTCCTGGCCGATCCGGAGAAGGGGGCGTTCCTGCTTTGCAAGACATCCAATCCCGGAGCCGCCGACCTGCAGGACCTGGCCCTCGCCGCGAACAACGAACCGCTGTATCTTGCCGTCGCCCGCCTGGCCCGGGACTGGAATACGAGCAACAACGTGGGCCTGGTCGTGGGAGCCACCCAGCCCGAGGCCCTGGCCCGCGTCCGCCAGGCGGCGCCCGAACTGTGGATCCTGGCCCCGGGGATCGGCGCCCAGGGCGGCGAGCTGGAGACGGCGCTTCTGGCCGGCTTGAGGACCGATGGCCGCGGCCTGTTGCTGCCCGTGTCGCGCGCCATTTCGCGCGCCTCCGATCCGGGCAAGGCGGCGGCCGAGCTGCGCGACCGCATCATCGACATTCAATACCGGCACGGCAGCACGCGGAAATAGCTCGGCGAACGATCATAGCTGTATATTTTTTACCCGCATTCAATTTCCATTTTCCCACTTGAACGAGCACCCATTCAATAGAAATGAAGGGATGTCGATTTTCCCCGCAGCCCGCCCCCGCAAACCCTTTAGCATTATAAGTTGTCAGGATATGACTTAATTATAGGCGATCTTCAATAATCAATAATGTGCATTCTCAGGGAAATCAGAGCGTACCGTCATCTCGGAAGTCGGTGAATTGGTTTTCCACATCCCATGTTGATATACCCCTTGCATGATCAGCAAGCGACCCTGCTCAGGCACGGGCAATTTTTCCACATTTGCACTGACAAACAACGTCCCCGGCAAGTCCATCCTTTTGTTCCCTTCAAGGAGTGTCATGAATCGAGAGGGATCGCGCGCCCCGGCCCCCAGATCTTCCGCCGCGGGCTCTTCCTCTTCCGGAACTCGATCAGCTCGATCGGCGACCCGTCGTGGAGCATCACGGCCACGCGCACTCCCGGCGAGGGGGAGTTGGGCGGAGCGAGCACCTCGGCACCGCACTCGCGCAGCGCCCGTTCCAGGTCGTCGACCTCGAAGGCCACATGGGGAACGGAGCGGATGACCGCGGACTGCGTCTCGTTCTCAAAGCGCATCCACTGGATGCCGAAAGGGCTGCTATCGAAGCCGGAAACGCGCATGTCCAACCCGGGGAGGTGCACCTCGCCCGGATGCGCCGTTGTTGCCGGGATGCCCAGATGATGGCAGCGTCAGCCCAGTTCGCCGGTCACCCGGGACGGCTCATGGCCCTTTCGCCTGCGGCGATTCATCCCGTACGGGAAACACGCCATGCCTGTTGTAGGGGGCGGAGGGGGAGGAGGTCAATCGCCGGCCGCAGGCCGTCCCAGGCTGAGATTTCACCCCGATAGTCGTATTCAGTTCGCGATGAAGAAAGGAGGCCCCATGAAAAGGAGTTCCCAATTCACGGTTCTATTGCTGGCTTTCGCGTTTCTGGCGACGATGGCCGCCGCCGCCCTGCCCGCCCAGGCGCTGAAGCTGTGCTGCGTGGCCGGCAAGTACGAGGGCACCCAGATCAGCACCGCCAAGCCCAACTGCCCGCCGCCGGAAAAGGAAAAGTTCACCATGATCATCGAGCAGGACCGCAGCTGCGGGCCCAAGCTCAAGGGGGCGATCCTCGATGCGGCGGGCACGCTCAGCAACTGGACGGGCACCCTGGCCCGCGGCCTGCGCGGCTGCTGCAAGCTGGAAGGAAGCTTTCTTACTCCAGGCGGCAACACCGTCAAGTTTCAGGGCACGATCTGCCGCAACGCCCTGGGCAAATGGCAGGCCAAGGGGACCTGGGAGGAGATCGGCGCCCCGGACCCGTGTCGCGGAAGCGGCAGCTGGCAGATGACCCAGATCTAGGAGATTGAAAAGAGCAATCCAGGTTAGTCAGCGACGGACAGACCGACGGTCCAACGCGGTTCCACGTACCATGTACCACGTTAAACAGCAAAAGCACATCGCCGATAGAGGACGCCGGCTTTAAACTTGGTGCGTGGGGGGTGGCCATGGAATCTCATCTTTATCTCCCAGGTGCCACTCATGGCTGCCGCGAATCACTAATTCCCCATCACCAGGACTTGTTCATTCCAGGGCTCGCTGCTACCAAGACCACTATGACCATCACTGGCATGGTTTTGCCGTAAGCCCTGTTCTTTCTTTACAGACGCTCTACTCCCACTCGAACACGCAGCGGCGCAGGTGCGACGTGTCGTTGAGCCCGGCCAGCACGAAGCCGCGCGTGCCGTCATGGAGCAGGGTGGAGACGGAGGCGTTGTCGAGGTGGAATTTCCAGAACCACTTCTCGCCGAGGCCGAGGGCCTCGGCCAGCAGCGCCTTGAGCACCGAGCGGTGGGAGACCACGGCGATGCGTTCGCAGCCGGCCTCGGCCAGCAGGCGGTTGAAGGCGCGGGCGCGCGCCTTGACCGCGGCCAGCGACTCGCCGCCCGGGAAAGCCAGGCGCTCCGGCTCCTCGAGCCAGCGCCGCCACATCTCGGGCTCCTCGGCGGAGATCTCCTGCTTGCGCCTCCCCGACCAGCGCCCCAGGTCGAGGTTGTTGACCAGCTCCTGGGGCTCGATCTCCAGGCCGGGGAAACAGGCCGCCGCCGTTTCCGCGGCCCGGCGCAGCGGCGAGGAGTAGACGCGCTGCACGCCGGCGCCGGCGAAGCGGGCGCGCAGTTCCGCGGCCTGCTCCAGGCCGGCGGGGCTCAGCGGCACCTCGCCGCGGCCGCGGAAGATCCCCTCGCGGTTGGCCTGCGTCTCGCCGTGGCGGATCAGGTAGATCGACTTCATGACAGGTCCAGGTGCCGCAGGCGGCTGCGGACGGTGATGCGCCGCCTGCCGTCGCCCTCCTCGTTCAGGGTCACGGCGACGGCCTGGGGCAGCGAAAAGTAGCCCGCGTCGAGATATTGGGCCCACTCGACGGCGAGCACCCCGGCGCCGAGGAACTCGTCGACAGGGTTCTCCAGAGCCTCGGGCATCACTCCCAGGCGGTAAAGGTCGAAGTGATAGAGGTCGTGCCGGCCGGCATAAAGGTTCATCAGCACGTACGAAGGGCTGACCACCTCGGCGGCCGGGATGTCCAGCCCCGCGGCCAGCCCCTTGATGAAGACGGTCTTGCCGGCCCCGAGTTCGCCGCTGACCAGGACGAGCTCATCGCCGCGCAGCAGCCGGCCCAGGCGCTCGCCCAGGGCCTGGGTCTCCTCAGGAAGCGAGGTAAGGAGAGAGAAATCCATGGGCCTTCAGGAAGCTCCGGGGCAGGAAGCGGAGGAGGTCGCCGGCGGTCAGCCCGGCTTCGCCGACCTCGGCCACGGCCAGGTCTCCCGCGTAGCCGTGCAGGAAGACGGCGGCGGCCAGGATGAGGTCCAGGTCATGGCACCGGCCGTGCTGGGCGATGAGCCCGGCGATCAGGCCGCCCAGCACGTCGCCGCTGCCGGCCGTGGCCATCCCCGGGTTTCCCGTCTGGTTGACCCAGACGCGGCCCTGCGGCGAGACGGTCAGCGTGCGATGCCCTTTCAGCACCAGGAAACAGCCGCAGCCCTGGGCGAACTCGCGGGCCAGGTTGAGGCGGTCGCGCTGCACCGCGGAGGCGTCCCGGCCGCAGAGGCGGGCGAACTCGCCGGGATGGGGCGTCAGCACCAGCGGCCGCTCCCCGCGGCTGCGCAGCAGATCGGGGCGGCCGGCCAGCACATTGAGGGCGTCGGCATCGAGCACCAGCGGGACCTCCGCCTCGGCGAGCAGCATGGCCACCGTGGCCAGCGTTTCGGGGCCCTCGCCCAGCCCGGGACCCACGAGCACCGAGGTGAAGCCCTTGATCCGGGACAGGATCTGCGCGGGCTCCTCGAAGGGCAGGGTCATCACCTCGGGATGGGCCAGGACCGAGAGAGCGCGGTTTTCCGGCGGCACGGCCGCGGTGCAGAGCCCGGCTCCGCTGCGCAGGGCGGCGTAGGCGGCGAGGACGCCGGCTCCCGGCTTTTCCCGCGAGCCGGCTACGACCAGGACGTGCCCGAAATCCCCCTTGTGGGCCGAGCGCGGCCGGGGCGCCAGCAGGGGGGAAAAATCGGCCGGCTCGGTGAGGCGGATGAAGTACTCGTCACTCTCCTCCAGCTCGCGGGGGATGCCGATGTCCAGGACGCGGATGCGGCCGCAGTCGGGATTGCCGTCGGGGTTGAGGTGGGCCCATTTGAGGGCATGCAGGGCGGCGGTGACCTCGGCGCGGACGTGAACCCCCTGTGCGGGAGGGAAGCCCTCGCCCAGCCCGGAGGGGATGTCGATCGCCGCCAGGGGCAGCCGCGCATCGTTGAGGGCAACGATGGCCTCGGCGAACAGGCCGGAGGTGACCGGCTTGTCCAGCCCGGTGCCGAACAGGGCGTCGACCACGAAGGTCCGCCCGGGATCGCAGCCGGCCAGGGCCCGGCGCAGCTCGGCGGCCGAGGCCGCCAGGCCGGGGGCGGCTCCCGCCTCGAGCAGGCGGTCGTAGTTCGTCCGCGCTTCGGGCCCCAGGTCGTCGGGACGGGCCAGGAGCAGGGCGCGGACTTCATAGCCCCGTTCGCGCAGCAGCCGGGCGAGGGCCAGGCCGTCGCCGCCGTTGTTGCCCTTGCCGGCGACCACCAGGCAGCCGGGAAAACGGTCGCGGGGAAAGGAGGAGGAGAAGTATTCGCAGCAGGCGGCGGCGGCGTTTTCCATCAGCGCCAGGGCCGGGATGCCCCGGCGGACGGCGGCGCGATCGATCTCGCGCATCCAGGAATTGAGCAGGACCTTCATCACGCCCCGTTCTTCTTCCCGGCCTTCCTCTCCTTCTTGGCGCCCTTTTCCTCCGCCTCGTCGCCTTCCTTCTTGACGATCTGGTCCAGGACGCTGGCCAGCGCGCCGCCGAAGGCCCCCTCGTCCTTGTAGGCGACCTTGACCTCCTTGACCGGTTCCTTCTTGGCCTCGGACTCGCGGGCGGCGGCCTCCTCGATCAGGTCCTCGGTCAGGATCTGCTTCTTGATCTCGTCCAGCTCGATCTTCTCCTCCAGGATCTTCTTCTGCCCCTTTTTGGCCGTCTTGACAGGCTTCTCCGGCTCAAGCTTCTTCTTGCCCTTCTTGGCTGCCGCCTCGGGCCTGGCCGGCGGCGTGGCAAAGGGGGCGGGCTGGGCATAGGGCTCTTGGGCAGGCTTGCGGCCGGCGCGCGGCGCCGCGGCGGCTTCCTGGGCGGCGAATGCCGCCTCGGCGCGGCGCTGCTGCTCCCGTTCCTGGCGCTGCTTCTCCCTCTGCCACATCTCCTCCTCTCGCTTCTTGCGCCGTTCCTCGCGCAGCAGGCGGATCTCCTCCTTGGCCTTGAGTTCCTCGTCCTGCTGCTGGCGGCGGAGTTCCTCGCGGCGCCGCTTCTGGTCCTCGATCAGCCCCTGGCGGCGGACCTTCTCCTCCTCCTCGATCTCCATCACGGCGTCCGAGTCGAGGTAGAAGACGCCGGCCAGCTTCTCGGCCGGGATGAACTCGGGGTTGCTCAGGATGATGTCCTCGACGGTGCGCAGGTCGACCGGAGCGATGAGGTCCAGGATGTGGTACAGGCGCAGGATGTGGATTTCGTAGTTTTTCTCGCGCTGGCCGAACTCCAGGAATACCTTGTGGAACAGCTTGTTGTAGCTCTCGCATTTGCGGAACTCGTCCAGTCGCTCGGCCAGGGTCTGGAAGACCTCGTTCTCCAGGAAGATCGTCTTGTTGGGGGCGACCGTCGAGGCGACCTTCTCGCCGCTGGGCAGGAAGACCCGGCGCTCCTCGTCGTAGACGATGCGGTCGGTGATGGCCCCCTTCTTGGTGGTCTTGATCGAGAACTGGAATTCGCCGGCGGCCGTCTGCTCGAAGACCAGCGTCGTTCCCTGCAGCGCCTTGTAGGCCTCGAAGACCTTGTCGAAGCCCAGCAGCAGGTTCTCGTCGGGATAATAATAGAGGGTGTGCTTCTTGTGACCGGCGGCGTCGCTGGCCTCGAGCTCCATGGTCTCGCCGAAGCGGTAGAGGCCGGGCTTCAGGCGCACGGCGCCGGAGGCGACCTCGCGCTGGGTCAGGAAATAGCGGGTCTCGCCCTCGGTGAAGATCTGCTCCTCGAACTTCTTGCGCTTCTGCGGCAGGTTCTTGCGGTCGGCGTAGCTGGCCTTGGCCAGGAAGGGATTGGGCTCGCTGACCAGCGAGTTGCGGCGGATGCGGTAGAGGGCCGAGATCAGGTGCCACTTGCCCCAGCCCTCGCCGCTGGTCTGCTGCAGGTCGATCTTGTACTCGGTGGTCATGATGAAGTTCAGGGCGAAGCAGGTGGCGGCGAAGTCCGGGTGGTCCGGCGCGACCTTGGCGAAGTTCTCGGCGAAAAACTCGGTGCTTTCCGAGGAGGGGCGGCCCTTGAGGAATTCGCGGATGGCGTCGAACACCGCCGCCGGGATGGCCCTGAGGTTCTCCTTGAGCATCACCTTGTCGCTGAGGAAGGCGATGACCGCCTCCTTGTTCAGCGCCGTGGCCAGCTTGCGGCGCAGCTGGTTGAAATCGCGCTCGATCAGCGGCGACTCGGTCCGGCGCGGGTCGATGTCGGCGGTGATGAACTCGGCCGGCCGGCAGGGGGCCGCCTCCTTGTGCGGCAGCAGCAGATCGATCTTCTGGCGCAGCAGGTACTCGGTGTAGCGGCGGAACTCGGAGGTCCCCTCGTAGCTGAGGCGGATCTCCTCGCGGCCGCCGCGGCTGCGCGCCTCCTCGACCTTGAGGATGACGCCGCCCTCGACGGAGATGTACTTCTTGTTGCCCACCGGCAGCTGGCCCGGGTATTCCTTGTAGATCAGGTCCCCGGCCTGGTACTCGCAGTGGGGGTGATAGACCTTGACCCGGCTCTTGCGGTCCTCGCGGGTCTTGAACAGCGCCACCTGGGTGACCAGCTCCTCGAACTCCAGCGGCTGCTTCTTGTCCTTGAGGAAACCGCGGATGAACTCCAAATCGGCGGGGCCGATATCCAGATTCGTCTCACTCTTGCGTTCCATGTGCTATTCTCCCTGGGGGGATCTCCCCGCGCGGCCGCGGTGGATGAGGGTCCCCGAACGGCCGGCCAGCGCCGCCTTGAGCTTCTCGGCCGAGGTGATCAGCACCTGGCGGCCGCCGCCCTGGATGTAGTCGATGGCGGCGACGATCTTGGGCCCCATCGAGCCGGGCGGGAATTGTCCCTGCTCCAGCATGCGCCGGGCCTGCTGGACGTCCATGGCGGCGACGGGCCGGGCGTTCTCCTTGCCGAAGTTCTCCCAGACGCGGTCGACGCCGGTCAGGATGATGAACAGGTCGGCCTTCGCCTCGCGGGCGATGAGCGCCGAGGCGTGGTCCTTGTCGATGACCGCCTCCACCCCCTCCACCAGCCCCGAGGAGTTGATGAAGACCGGGATGCCGCCGCCGCCGGCGGCGATGACCACGATGCCCCGCTCCACCAGCGAGCGGATCGCCCGCTTGGGGATGATGTCGATGGGCAGCGGCGAGGGGACGACGCGGCGGAAGCCGCGGCCGGCGTCCTCCACCATCTGCCATTTGTTCTCTTTGCGCAACTGGGCGGCGCGGAAGGCGTTGTAGAAAGGGCCGATGGGCTTGGTGGGGTTCTGGAAGGCCTTGTCCTCGCGGTCGACCACCACCTGGGTCAGAACCGTCGAGACCTCCTTGTCGA
The DNA here is from genome assembly GCA_964628035.1 of uncultured Clostridia bacterium. GTDB lineage: Bacteria > Acidobacteriota > Aminicenantia > UBA2199 > UBA2199 > UBA2199. The sequence goes on from CAZVPI010000007.1 coordinate 69,062, forward strand.
TGGAGCGCTTGCGCATCTCGTTCAGCAGGGCCCGCTCCAGCATGTAGCCCATGCTGCCCTCGGTCATGGCGTCGCAGACGTCGAGCGGGAAAGCGGGGAGGGTGTTGGCCGCCGCTTCCATTTGCAGCAGCAGGTTGCCCACCTGCGGGCCGTTGCCATGGACGATGATCAGCTCGTAGCCCTTGCGCACGATCTCGACCATCAGCTGGGCCGCTTTCTGGGCGTTGCGGTATTGTTCCCTGGCCGTGCCCTTGGACCCGGCTTCCAGCATGGCATTGCCCCCGAAAGCGATCAAGGCCAGTTTGTTTCTCATCGTTCTCCAGCCCCGCAAAAAAAGCCGTCCGCCCCCTGCCGGGAGCGGACGGCGGCTGCGCCGCTGCGGCGCCTATTTCTTGAATTTCTTGCCCAGGATCTCCTCCAGGTTCGGGGTGCCGATCTCCTGGAGCTCGTAGCCGACGCGGACCGTGGGCCTCTTGAACGTGACGATGCGGCCCAGGTCGATGGGCGTGGCGATGACGATCAGGTCGCAGTCCACCTTGTTGATGGTGGCCTCCAGGTCCTTCATCTGCTTGGCGCCGTAGCCCATGGCCGGCAGCAGCACGCCGATGTCGGGGTACTTGCGGAAGGTCTCGGCGATGGTGCCCACGGCCCAGGGGCGCGGATCGACCAGCTCGGCGGCGCCGTACTTCTGGGCGGCCATGACGCCGGCGCCGTACTGCATCTCGCCGTGGGTCAGGGTCGGGCCGTCCTCGATGACCAGCACGCGCTTGCCGCGGATCCTCTCGCCGTTCTTGACCAGCAGCGGCGAGGCGGCGTCGACCACGACGGCCTTGGGGTTCAGCTCGCGGATGCTCTCGCGCACCTCCAGGACGTTCTCCAGGTCGGCGGTGTCGATCTTGTTGATGACGATGACGTCGGCGCGGCGGAAGTTGACCTCCCCCGGGTAATACTCGCGTTCGTGGCCAGCGCGGTGCGGGTCGGCGACCACGATCTCCAGGTCCGACTTGTAGAAGGGGAAGTCGTTGTTGCCGCCGTCCCAGAGGATGACGTCGGCCACCTTCTCGGCCTCGCGCAGGATGGCGCCGTAGTCGACGCCGGCGAACACGATGACGCCGTTCTCGATGTGCGGCTCGTACTCCTCCATCTCCTCGATGGTGCACTTGTGCCTGGCCAGGTCGGCCTTGGTGACGAATTTCTGCACCTTCTGGGCCACCAGGTCGCCGTAGGGCATGGGATGGCGGATGGCGGCCACCTTCTTGCCCATGGCGATCAGGATCTGGCTGACGCGGCGGGTGGTCTGGCTCTTGCCGCAGCCGGTGCGCACGGCGCAGACCGAGACGACGGGCTTGCTGCTCTTGATCATCGTTTCGCGGGGCCCGAGCAGGATGAAGTTGGCGCCGGCGGCCTGGACCTCGGCGGCCTTGTCCATGACGTACGTATGGCGCACGTCGCTGTAGGCGAAATAGACGTCGTCGATCTCCAGCTTCTTGATCAGATCGACCAGTTCGGTCTCGGGATAGATGGGGATGCCCTGGGGATAATATTCGCCGGCCAGCTGGCGGGGGTACTTGCGCCCGGCGATGTCGGGAATCTGGGTGGCGGTGAAGGCCTTTACCCGGATCTCGGGGTTGTTGCGGAAAAACACGTTGAAATTATGGAAATCCCGGCCGGCGGCACCCATGATCAAGGCGTTACGCATGAAATTCCTCCTGTATTTTTGTTGTTTTTCGCAGTGGCAATGAACGGTAATTATAAACAATATGGGGCGGGGTGTCAATGATAAAAAAGACGTCAGACGCCAGACGTCAGACGCGGGCAAGACAAGGAAAAAGACCTTCTTCGGCATTCTGAAGCTGAATGCGCCATGTTCACCGTCAGGGCCGTTTTTCCTGCTAACGTCTGTCGTCTAACGTCTATGAAGAAGACGTCAGATGTTAGACGTTAGCGGTTAGCAAGAAAAAAGCCCTGTAATCACAAATCTTCTCTTCTCTTGCTAACGTCTAACGTCTAGCGTCCAACGTCGAATGTCTCGCGCTCGCTCTATTGACTGCCTCCGATCCCTCCCCTATACTCAAGCCATGAACAGCCCCAAAACGGCTTCCAACGAGCCGATCCTGGTCACCGGCGGCGCCGGCTACATCGGCTCGCACGTGGTCCGCGACCTGGGAGCGAGCGGTTATCGCCCGATCGTTCTCGACGACCTGTCCTCCGGGCACGAGGAGGCCGTTCTGTCGGGCGAGCTGGTGCGCGGCGACGCCGGCGACGCCGGCCGGGTCGCATCGCTCCTGCGCAGCCGCAAAATCCGCAGCGTCCTCCATTTCGCCGCCTTCATCCAGGTGGAGGAATCGGTGGCCGAGCCGCTGAAATACTACCGGAACAATTCGTTCAACTGCCTGCGCCTGCTGCAGGCCTGCCTGGAGACCGGAGTGGAACACTTCATCTTCTCCTCCACCGCCGCCGTCTACGGCATGCCGGATAAGGTTCCGGTCGCCGAAACGGCGCCGCTGCTGCCCATCAACCCCTACGGCGCCTCCAAACTGGTCGCCGAGATGATGCTGCGCGATGCCGCCGCCGCCCATCCCGGCTTCCGCTATGTCGCCCTGCGCTATTTCAACGCCGCCGGCGCCGACCGCCAGGCCCGGCTGGGGCAGAATTACCGCCGACCGACCCACCTGCTCACCCGGGCGCTCAAGACCGCCCTCGGCGGGTACCCCGGGCTGGAGATCTTCGGCAGCGATTACCCGACCGCCGACGGCACGGCGGTGCGCGACTACATCCATGTCGACGACCTTTCCTGCGCCCACCTCCTGGCCCTGGACTACCTGAAGCGGGGGGGGCGCAGCCGGGCGTTCAACTGCGGCTACGGCATCGGCCACTCGGTCCTCGATGTCGTCGCCGCCGTCAAGCGGGTCACGGGGGTCGATTTCCCCGTGTCGCGCACCGGCCGCAGGCCCGGCGACCCGGCGTCCCTGGTCGCCGACGCCTCCCTGATCCGCCAGGAACTGGGCTGGTCGCCCGTCGTCCCGCCGCTGGACGAGATCGTGGCCAGCGCCTGGGCATGGGAGCGCAAGCTGGCCGCGCGGCAGCCGTGAACAAACGGTCATGAAAAAAGTGTTCGTTCTTCTGGGGCTGGCCTGCGCCCTGGCAACGGCTGCCCTGCCGGCCGCAAAGTTCCCCCCGGGAGTCCGCTGGCGCGAGATCGGCCATGACTCCATCACCGTCATCTTTCCGGCCGAACGGAGCGCCGAGGCCGCGGCGGCGCTGGCTTCGGCCCGCGCCCTGAACCTGGGGCTGGCCTCCTACTGGGGCTTCCGCCTGCGGGGGCGGACACGCATCGTGCTCGGCGACTTCAGCGACCAGGCCAACGGTTTCGCCACCTTCTTCCCCTATAACCTGGTCGGGGTCGACCTGGCCGAGCCCCCGCCCGATTCGGAGATCGCCAGCAGCCGGGAATGGCTCGACCTGGCCCTGGCCCACGAGCTGACCCACATCCAGACCCTGAACGCCGGCTCGGCGGCGATCCGGCTGGGCCGCCGCCTGTTCGGTTCCCATCCGGTTCTCTTTCCCGCAACGCAGCTCCCGCCCTGGGTTGTCGAGGGTCTGGCCATCGAGGGCGAGTCGCGGCTTTCGGGCGAGGGGCGCCTGAACCACGCTCCCTACCGGCTGATGCTCGCCGCAGCCCGCCGCGACGGCGCTTTCCCGAGCTGGCGTTCGCTTGCCGGAATGCCGGCCGCCTGGCCCGGCGGATCGGCCAAGTACCTTTTCGGCGCCGGCTTCATGGACTTCCTGGCCGAAACGCAAGGCCCGACGGCCTCCACGCGCTACGTGCGGCGCTTTTCCAGCCGTCTGCTCACCCTGGGAGCCAGCCGCGATTTCCGGAAGCTCTTCGGCAGGACCCTGGGCGAGCTATGGGGCGAATACGCCGAGGCGAAGGAACGGCCACGGCGGGCGACGGTCGAGCCGCTGACGAAGGACGGCTTCGCCAACCGATTCCCCTGCGCTCTGGCCGGGGGCCGCTTCGCCTACTACCACCGCGATGACCGCGGCCGGGGGGAAATACGGCTGGTCGATCGTCACGGGAAGGAGCGGACCCTGTTCAAAATGGACGCGGTCAATGCCCTGGGAGCGGGCAGGCCGGGGAAGCTGCTCCTCTCGGCCTGCGAGCTGCACCGCTCGTTCCGCGACTTCTCCGACCTGTACGAGGTTGACCTGGAAAAAGGCCGGTTGAAGCGCCTTTCGCGCGGGAAGCGCCTCTCTCATCCCGCCTGGCATGCCCCCCGGCCGGGCGAGGCCGGCCGGGTCTACTGCGTCGAGCGCCGCAACAACCGCAGCCGCCTGGCCCTGTTCGACCCGAAAAAGGCCGAGGCGCGCTCCATCTCCATGGCCTTCGCCGGCATGGCCCAGGTGGACGTCTCGCCGGACGGGACGCGGATCGCGGCGGCGGCCAAACCGGCGGGCGGCCCCTGGGGGATCGCGGTCTTCCAAGCCAGCGGCGCCTTGGAGCGCTTCCTCTCGCTGGCCGCAAGCGACCTGAGCCAGCCGCGCTGGGCAAGGGACGACCGGCTGTTCTTCATCGCCTCGGGGAAGGAAACCTCGTTCGTCGCCTTCTGGTCACCCGACATGGATGGCGCCTGGCGCCTCGACGAGCCGCGTCTGGCCGGCGTCCGCCAATTCGACCTCAGCCGCGACTTCAAGGAGATCCTGTTCGCGACCTTCAGCGGCCGCGGCGAGGAGATCGCCAGAGCGGCGTTCGAGTGGATCCCGCAAGCGCCGGCCGATATTTCCGTGGCTGCGGATATTCCCGAGGGCCATGCCGCGCCTGCGGCTCCCCCTTCATCGCGCCCCTATCGGCCGCTGCGCGACCTGCCGCCCCGCTGGTGGTCGCCGGTGCTGAGATCAGGCGACGGCGACATCCTGGCCGGCCTGGCCAGCGGAGGCCAGGACGCCCCGGGCATCCATGCCTACTCCCTGGAAGCGGGTTATGGCACAGGCAGCCGCAGGGCGAACTTGTTCTTTCAATACGCCTATGACGGGCTGTTCCCCACCCTGCGGCTCATCCTGGGCGACCGCAGCGAGTATTTCCGCGGTTCGGACACGGCCATCCGCACCCGGGAGCTGACCCTGGCCTCGCTCTGGCCCCTGCGCCTGCGCCGGCGCTCGCAAACCCACGCCTACGCTGACCTGCACCTGGAGAAGCGATCCTTCATCGACGGGCCGAGGCGATTCCCCCTCCCCGACCTGGGCAATGGCTTTCATGCCGGGGCCAGGTTCAATTCGGCCCGCCAGTGGTACGATGCGGTCTCCCCTTCTGACGGGGTCACCCTGGCGATGCAGGGGTTCTTCCATCCCCGGGGACTGGGCAACGAGCGGGGCAATCGCGGGATCCAGGCCGACCTTCGCGCCTATCTGCCCCTTTTCCGTCCCGGGGTGCTGGCCGTGCGTCTGGCCGCGGCAAGGAGCTGGGACGCCGGGCCGACGTTCTACCCCATGGGCGGCCTGGCCGCCCGCAGCGGCCTGGGAAACGACCGGCCCTTCGACCTGCTGCGCGGCTTCGGCAACGGGGATCTCCGGGGCGACCGCGGCTGGCAACTCAATCTCGAATTCCGCCTGCCCCTGCTGCGGGTCGAGAAGGCCTTTCTGCCCGCCGTGAGCCTCGACCGCGTCTGGCTGCGGCCATTCCTGGACTTGGGCCGGCTGACCTACCGCATCACGGGCTATGACCAGCCGGCTGCCTGGTCGGCCGGCGCCGAGGCGGTGTTGCGCTTTGGCATCGGCGGCCTGGCCGCCTACGACCTCTCCCTCGGCTTCGCCCGCGGCTTCCATCCAGAGCAAAAGTGGGCGATCTTCATGAGGACCGGCAGCAGTTTCTAGGAAACACAGGGAAGGCGGAGGGAAGAGACAGGGCGGCTTGAGCGAAGACAAAGTGAAAAACGCCCCACCTCGACATCTCCGCGTCGAGTTCAAAAACGGCTTTTTTTACTCCCTCTTCCCTCTGCCTTTCCCTCTGCTTTCCCTCTCTCTTCCCTGAAATCCCGAGTTTTTTCTGAACTTGACATCTCTCCGCCTTGACGCTACAGTGCCCTTCATGGGGAAAAAGGAAGGGAAAAGACCCCGGCGCCCGCTGCTGCGCATCGCGGCCGGCGCCGCGCTGCTGCTGCTGGCCGCCGGTCTGGCCTTCTGGATCTCCCTGCCCCCGGTCTCCTGGCTGAGGAAGGAGAACCCCCGCGAGACGGCGCTGATGCGCCTGGAGAACCAGCAGGCCCGGCGCCAGGGGCGCAGGGAAAGAAAACTGGCCCTGGCGGTGCCGCTGTCGCGCATTTCGCCGTTCCTGGTCCAGGCGGTGCTGATCGCCGAGGACGACAAGTTCTTCTCCCACGAGGGGTTCGACTGGGGCTCGCTGCGCCGCGCCCTCGACGCCAACATCAGGCGGGGACGGGTCCTGCGCGGCGGCTCGACCATCACCCAGCAGCTGGCCAAGAACCTGTTCCTCACCCCCGAGCAGACGCTGTGGCGCAAGCTGCGCGAGGCGGCCATCGCCGTCAAGCTGGAGCGCACCCTGAGCAAGAAGCGCATCCTCGAGCTGTACCTGAACCTGGCCGACTGGGGCCGGGGCGCCTATGGCGCCCAGGCGGCGGCCCGCCGCTATTTCCAGGTGCCGGCCTCGGACCTGGGCCTCTCGCAGGCGATCCGCCTGGCGTCGGTCCTGCCCAACCCCCACCGCTTCCAGGTGCTGGCCGAAGACAACGGGCGCATGAACCGCAAGCGCCGCCTCATCGCCCAGCGCATGCTGCAGCGCCATTGGATCAGCCAGGAAGCGTATGCCCAGGCCTTAGCAGAAATGGGCCTATAGATCTCGGCGTAAGGTCCAAGGCAGAGGGCGTAAGGAAAAAGAAAGCAATAAAAGGGTTTCTCGCCTTGCGCCTTATGCCCTACACCTTATGCCAAGTTTTTTATTTCTCTTCTGGGTACAGCTCGTTCCACCATTCCGGCTCGCCCTTGAGCCAGCGGTCGAACCAGGCCATGATGGTCTGCAGCCAGCGGATGCGCTGCGGCGGCGTCAGCACGAAGTGCTGCTGGCCCGGGAAGGTGACCAGCGCCACCTCCTTGCCCAGCAGCTTGAGGGCGGCGAACATCTGGTAGCTCTCCCCGGGCGGCACATTGTTGTCCTCCTGGCCGTGGAGCAGCAGCAGCGGTCTGCTGACGCGCTCGGCCATGAACAGCGGGCTGTGGCCTACATAGATGTCCTTGCGGTTCCAGGGGAAGCTGTTGGCCGTGGCCACGCCGCTGTAGCCGTAGCCCCAGTCGCCCACCCCCCAGTAGGAGGAGAGGGAGCTGATGCCGGCATGGGAGACCAGGCCGGCGAACAGGTCGGTGCGCGTCGCCAGCACCATGGTCAGGAAGCCGCCGTAGGAGGCGCCGATGGCGCCGACGCGGCGGTTGTCGATGTAGGGGCGGCTGCGCAGCAGCTCGCGCATCCCCTGGATGATCTCCTCGGACGTGATCTCGCCCCAGTCGTTGACGTGGGCGCTGGAAAACTCCTGGCCGTAGCCGATGGCGCCGCTGGGCTGCAGCACGCAGACGACGTAGCCGTTGGCCGCGTACCAGTCCTTGGGGTAGCGGCCGCCGAAATTGCGGCCGATGGGCGTTGTGCCGCCGTAGTAATTGACGATGCAGGGCCACAGGCGGGCCGGGTCGAAGTCGGGGGGGAAGCAGAGGAAGCCGCCGATCGTCCGTCCCTCCTTCGTCTTGAAGCTCCAGTTCTCGCTGCGGCCGAAGCGGACGCCGGCGAAACGCTCGCGGTTGTAATCCTTCAGCAGCCGGGGCGCGCCGCCCGGGTTGAGGACGAAAAGCTTCTGCGGCGAGCCCAGGCCGGAACCGGCGTAGACGATGCGCCCAGACCGCGACCAGCCCACGCTCTCGACGGCCTCGCAGCCGCTTTCCAGGCGGACGAACCGTTTCTGCGCCAGCGAGCAGCGGTACAGCCGCTCGTGGTCCTGGTCGGTGGCCTTCAGCAGCACCGTGTCGCCCGACTGCCAGAAGGCCTCGCCCAGCGCCGGGGCGAAGGCGCGGCTGACCGCCTCGGCCTGGCGGGTCCGGACGTCAAAAACATAAAGCTGGTGGTCGAAGTCGTTTACCGCCGACTCCTTGGGCAGGGTGCTGCCCAGTCCGGCGAACGCCGAAGGCCCGCCCAGCAGCAGCAGCCGGCGCGAGTCGGGAGCCCAGGCGAAGTCCTCGATCCAGGGGTCGTCGAGCAGCTTCTCGCGCTTGCCCGAGGCCAGCTCGTGGAGCACGACCCGGTTGCGGTGGTAGGGCCGGGTCTTGGCGTCCTCGACGTAGGAGATGAGCAGCAGCCGGCCCGAGTCGGGGCTGATGCGCACCTGGGAAAAGTCGTCATCGAACCCGGCGAGGGGCTGGCGCGCCCCCGAGGCTGGGAAGAACAGGGTCAGGGCCTGCCGGGCCTCGGGAACGCGGAAACGGTCGTCGAGCCGGCGCACGTGGCGATAGGGCTTGTCCTCGCCCTTCCCCTCGCCGCTGGCATAGACGGCGAACGAGCCGTCGTCGGCCCACCACCACGAGGAAAACCCCTCCACCCCGGCCAGCAGCACGCGGATCGAGCGCTCCTCGAGGTCATAGCGGCAGAAGCGGGTCAGGCCGTTCTCCTGGCTGGTGAAGGCGAAGCGGCGCGAGCCGCCCAGCCAGTGGAAGTTGTCCATGCCGGCCAGACCCTGCGAGGTGAAGAGACGGTCGCCGCTGGCGGCGTCCAGCACCTCGAGCCAGCGCCGGGCCGACTTGGCCCCGCGCTCCAGCTGGCTCAGCATCACGGCGACGCGGCGGCCGTCGGGGGCGAGGGAGACATCGGTGATGCTCACCGCGTAGAGCACGTCGTCCATCGACATCGGACGCCGCCCCTCCAGCGACAGGCCGGGCGGCGAGCCCTTGAAAGCCGGCTTGAGCGCCAGCGCGGCCTGCAGGGCCAGCCCCTTGCCTGCCTCGGCCGCAGCCGCAGGCTGGGCCGCGGCGCTCCCCTGGGCAGGCAGGACGCCCTTGACCAGCAGCAGGTGCTTGCCAGGCTGCAGGGTCAGCGGCGAGACGCTCTTGCCTGCCGCGCCGGAGCGGGTCACCGTCTCGCAGTCGAGATAGACGCGGACCGGGAAGGAGGAGTCGAGGTTGAGGTCGGCTTGCAGCCAGCGGCGCGCCTCGAGGAAGACGGCCAGATAGACGATGCGCTTGGCGGGCGTGCCGGCGAAGCGGGCGGAGCCGGCCAGCCACTCCAGCCGCCGTCCCGGGCCCCACTCGACGCCGCCGGCGCCCGGGTCGATCCTGCCCGGCTCCAGGAAATCGTAATCGAGCAGGGCGTCGGCGTCCAGACCGGCGCCGCCGGCCAGCGGCTCGGCCGGCCCCAGCACCAGCCAGCGGTCGATCCGTGTCTCTTCGGCGGCCGTCGCCTTGGACGGGGCGAGCAGGGCCAGCAGCAGCAAAACCGGGATCATGCGCATTTTCATGGTTATGCCTCCGGAAAAGTGCTATTATACCCCGCGGCAGGGCGAAAGGAAAACAGGCCGCTCCAACGTCCTGTTTTCAGGACGGCGAAGCCCTTCCATCTTGGCAGCAAGATTGCTTTCAGAGGAATGAGGCCCACGAGGCCTTGGAGGAACCGATGAAAAAAAAGTCCTGGCTGATCATCGCGCTGGCGGCCACGGCGCTGCTGGCCACGTCGTGCCAGAAAGTGGTCTACGAGGCCTATGTGACCATCGTCAACATCGGCAACATCGACATGAAAGCCTGGGTCGACGGCGACCAAGCCCTCGTCCCAGCCTATGACTCGGTCACCTGGTCTGTCTCCCTGGAGACGGAAAACGAATCGGTGCAGCTGCACCTGGAGGCCGAGCCGGTCGGCGGCGGCGATTACGACGACACGGTCGTCATCCTGCACGGCGACCGCGACATCGTCACCTGGCTGGCCGGCTGGGACCTGGTGCAGGGAGCCAAACCGCAGAAGAAGGAGAGCCGGGTGATCGACGGCCCGGCGCCCATTTCAGTGACAAATGACAAGTGACGAGTGACAAGGAACAGCATCCCTGGTTCACGGCAGACGGTATGCGGTGGACGGCAGCAGCAATAGAAAGTCCGGTTCGCTGTCATGGCTTTACCGTCAACCGTACACCGTAAACCGTACACCGATTTCTTTCACGAATCGCGATAGATCGTTTTAGTGTTTTTCCTTGTCACTCGTCACTGGTCACTCGTCACCGAGACCCGTTATTCAATGCGGATAGGCCTTCTCCCCGGCGCGGATCTCGACATCGAGGATGTTTTCCAACGGCGGCAGCGGGCAGTTGTACGCCGGCGAGTAGTTGCACAGGGGATTGTAGCAACGGTTGAAATCCAGCAACAGTTCGTCGCCTGCCGGTTCCTCCAGGTCGAGGAAACGCCCCACCTCGTACGTTTCCCTGCCGTTGCCCTCATCCTTGAAGGGGACAAACAGGTACTTGGCGTCGGGCCCATCCAGGCTGGCCTTCAGCGCGGTCAGCTCCAGGTCCCTGCCGGCGAGGCGGAAACGGAGCCTGCCGTAACGGTAGAAGGTTTTTTCCAGGTTGCGCGTGGTGAGGATCTTCAGCGGCTTGGCCTCGGCAAAGCGTTCCAGCCGCGCCCGCACGGCATAGTTCCGGTCAGGGGGATAATAGGACAGATGCCTGAATTCCTCGATCTGCGGCCGCCGGGGGTCGAAGACGATCAGCGCCAGCGCATCGGCGCCGGGGTAGGCGGCCAGAGTCAGCCGGCCGGCCGTGAACAGGTCTCCCGGCTCCAAGGGCTCGCTTTCCCGGGCGACCGGCCTCCCGCCGCGGCTGCAGGCGACTTCCGCCTGGGCGCGCCAGTACCATTTCCCGTCCCTGAACAGGACGGCGAAGGCGGCCGCCTGCCCGCCATCGCCGGGATCGACGACCTTGCCGTCGCGGATCAGATGGAAGGGCGCAGCCTTCCCCATGACGGTCAGCCGTTCGCGGCCGGCCATGGGCGAGGTCGGCGAGTTCTTGAACGCAACGTCCTTGCCGGCCCGCTCCGCGAGCAGCGCCTTCTCCCAGGCGGCGTCGGCCTGCGCCGGCAGCGGCGCCGTAGGCGCCAGGACGACCGCCAGCAGCACCAGGAAACGGATGGCGTCGTTGTGGTTCATCGTTCCTCCTCAGCCTTTGGCCGCCCCCCGGCGCGCACTTCGCGGGCGACAACCAGCAGGTCCTGCAGGACGCCGGAGGCCGTGTCCATCAGGTCGGGGTGCTCCTCCAGGATCCACAGCGGCGCCAGCATGTCAAACTCCAGGCGCAGGGCGGCGGCGCGGCCGTTGACCGCCGCGAAATAGTGGCCTACGGCGACCTCACGCGGCCGCACCTCGGCGCGCACCCGGTCGCCGTCGCGCCAGGCGCGGCAGATCAGCTTGATCTTCCTGCCGGCGGCAACGGCGCGGGCCACGGCGGCCTCGCTGACGCCGGTGATGCCCTTGCGCTCGACGCCCAGGGGGTCGATGCCGGCGCCCATGAAGACGTTGGCCAGCACCGCGGTCTTGGCCGCAGCGTCCCAGCCCTCCAGGTCGTTCGTCGGGTCGGCCTCGGCGAATCCCAGCCGCTGCGCCGCCCGTACCGCCGCTTCCCGGCTCTCCCCCGCCTCCAGGCGCGAGAGGACGAAGTTGGTGGTGGTGTTGAAGATCCCGGAAAAGCCGGTGACGCGGACGCCGCGCAGGGACCGCCCCAGGCAGAAGATGGGGCTGCCGTCCATCACCGCGCTCTCGAACAGGAAGCGCGCTTTTTTGGCCCGGGCCAGGCCCGAGAGCTCGTCGTAGGCGAAGGCCGCCGGCCCCTTGTTGGCGGTGACCACGTGGCGGCCGCGCCCGAGGGCCGCCCGCGCGTGGGCCAGCGCCGCGCCGCCGCGGTTGGCGATGTCCAGGGTCGAGAGTTCCACCAGCACGTCGTAGTCCAGGGATTCCAGTGCCTGCAGCGGTGTCAGGGGCGCGGCAGGGAAGCCGCCGTGGCGCCGGAACTGCCGCAGCGCCCAGGCCAGCGCGATCCCGGCCGGGTCGACCAGCCCCCCGTGGCGCCCGGTGAGGATGGCCAGCGGCAGCAGCTCCAGCCCCGCCAGCCCGGGGTACCGGCCCCGCTCCTCGGTCAGCATCGCCGCCATCTTCTGCCCGACGTGGCCGAAGCCCACCATCACCGCACGCAAGGGTTTTTGTCTCATGCCCGCCATTGTAAAGGGTTTGCCAGCAGGTGACAAGGGCCGAGGAAAGGGGCGGACGGACATGGACTGGCACAGACCGACACCGACAAGATTAAGACAGACTTTTACTTGGCGGGCGCGTCTGCTATAATAGCGGCGCAAGGATGGAAAAACCGGGATTTTGCCAACGCGGAAACGACCGCCCATGACCTTCGCCTACCCCAACGCCCTGTTCCTGCTGCTGCTGCTGCTCCCGTTCCTCTTCCTGGTGATCTACAATTTCCGGAAGAAAAAGAAGCTCCTGCGCGAGTTCATCGCGCCCGAGGCGCAGGCGGCGACCGTCGTGCGCTCGGGCCGCGAGGTGGACTTCTTCAAGTCGGCCCTGCTCCTGGGCGTCTTCGCCCTGCTCATCCTGGCCCTGGCGCGGCCGCAGTGGGGCGAGCGCTTCGAGAGCCTGGACATCCGCGGCCTGGAGATCGTCTTCCTCCTCGACACCTCGGCCTCCATGAACGCCGAGGACGTGAGGCCCTCGCGCCTGGAAGCGGCCCGCAACCTGGTGGCCGCCGTGGTCGACGCCCTGCGCACCGACCTGGTGAGCCAGGTCAATTTCGCCGGCGCCGCCTACGTGCAGTGCCCGCCGACCCTCGATTACGAGGCCTTCAAGCTCCTGGCCCTCTCCTCGCCCGTGAGCCCGCCCGAGGAGCAGGGGACCGATTTCGCCAAGGCCATGGCCCTGGGGCTGAGCCTGTTCCGCTCCGCCCGCGCCAGCCGCAAGGTCATGATCCTGGTCACCGACGGCGAGGACCAGGAGCGGCGCTGGCCCGAGGCGCTGAAACCGCTCGTCCGGCGCGGGATCACCCTGTTCGCCGTCGGCGTCGGCGCCGCGGCCGGCGCCCCGATCCCCATCCGCGACAGCGCCGGCGCCACCAGCGGCTGGAAAAAGGACGGGCAGGGGCGCATCGTCACCTCGCGCCTGGACGAGCAGACGCTGGCGCGCATCGCCGCCGCCGGCAACGGCCAGTACTACCGCCTGAGCGACGCGGCCGGCATCGCCCCGCTGGTCGACATCCTGCGCGCCTACGAGCGGCGGCAGCTGGCGCAGAAGGTGCGCAGCCGCAAGATCGACCGCTTCCAGATCCCTTTGCTCGCGGCCGTCTTGCTGCTGGCCGTCGAGATGGCCCTGAGCGAGCGGAGGATCGCGTGGCGAAAAGGCTGACCTGGCTCCTGCCCTGCCTTTTGCTGGCGGCGACGCAAGCGCTGCCGGCCGCCGCGGCCCGCGCCCAGCGCGGCTGGCATTGGTTCGAGCCGGCGGCCCTGCGCAACCGCAAGGGGATCGAGGCCTACCGGCGCGGCGAGTTCGATGCCGCCCTGGAGCAGTTCCTCTCGGCCAAGGGGCTGCAGCCCGACGCCCCGGCCCTGAAGAACAACACCGCCGCCGCGCTCTACCAGCTGCACAAGTACCAGGAGGCGCTGGCGGAGCTGTCGAGCGCCGAGACGGCCGGGACGGGGCCGGCGCAGTCCGTGCTGCACTACAACCTGGGCAACATCCACTACCGCCTGCAGCAGTATCCCCAGGCCCTGGCAAGCTACAAGCGCTCGCTGCGGCTCGACCCCGACGACGTCCAGGCCAAGAAAAACTTCGAGCTGACCCTGAAAAAGATTCAGCAGCAGCAGCGGCCGCAGGAGCAGTCGCAGGCGCAGTCGGACGAGCAGCAGCAGCGGCAGTACGAGGCCATGATGCAGTTCCTCGACCAGAACGAGAAGAAGCAGATGGAAAAGAGGAAGCGCAAGGCCTCCCCCGCCCGCAATGAAAAGGACTGGTAGGGCGCTCCTGCTGGTTGCCTGCCTGGCCATGGCCGCCGGCCTTCCCGGCCAGACCGCGCCGGAGGCTGATGAGGCCTCGCAGGCCCGCGTGAGCGCAGAGATCAGCGCGGCCAGGATCGGGCTGGACGACACCCTGATCTACACCCTGACCTTCCGCGACATCGACGACCCCGCCCAGCCCGACCTCTCTTTCCTCGACGATTTCCAGGTGCTGCAGACGGCGCGCAGCTCGGAGTTCCAGCTGCGCAACGGCGCCCGCAGCAGCAGCACACGCTTCACCTATTTCCTGATGCCCACGCGCACCGGCCGGCTCGAACTGCCCGCCGTGCGCGTCCGCCACCAGGGGCTGGAGTACAAGACGCAATCCTTCCTCGTGGAGGTGGTCAAGGGCAGCCTGTCCCGGAAGGCGGCGCCCGCCGCGGGCGCGGGATCGCCCTTCGACGACGATTTCTTCCGGGCGCCGTTCTCCCCCGGCCGGCAGCAGGAAATCGACGCCTTCCTGCGGGCCGTCGTCTCGAAAAGCGAATGTCTCCAGGGCGAACAGATTCTGTTCCGCGTCCTGCTCTACACGCGCAGCCGCATCGAGGCGGTGAACATGCTCTCCAGCGCCTCGTTCGCCGGCTTCTGGCAGGAGTGGTTTCCCACGCCGCCGTCGATCGTTCCCCGCGGCGAACGCGTCGACGGCGTCGCCTACCAGGTCTACGAGATCCGCAAAGCGGCCCTGTTCGCCCGCGAAAGCGGCACCCTGGCCATCCCGCCGCTGCAGTTCGAGCTGCAGGCCGTCGACCCCGGCTCCCCGTTCCTGGCTTCCCGGGCGCTGCGCCGCTCGAGCCAGGAGCTCAAGGTCCGGGTGCTGCCGTTGCCCGCGGCGGCGTCCGGCCTGCCGGTCGGCCGCTTCTCTTTCTCCCTGGAATCGCCTCGCCGTGAGGCCGACGTCAACGAGATCGTCACCCTGCGCCTGAGCATCAGCGGCAGCGGCAACACCAAGGCCATCGCGCCGCCGCTGCCCGCCGCCAGCGACGCGGCCCTGGTCTACCCACCCAAGGTCAGCCACGAGACCGCCTTCACCGGGGAAGCCATGACCGGGACGCTGACGGCCGAGATCCCCGTCGCCTTCAGGCGCCCGGGCGAGGCCGTATTCCCGCCCCTGGAATTCCGCTTTTTCGATCCCCAGCAGCGGGCGGCGGTCTCCCTGCGCAGCCAACCGCTGCGCCTGCGGGTCAGCGGCGAAAAGCGGGCTCTGCCCCTTTCGCGCAGCGCTCCCGGCAGCGCCGTCCTCCAGGAAGGCGAGGACATCGACTTCATCAAGGAAGGAGGACCGATCTCGCTGGCGCCGCCCCTGCACCGCCGCGGCTGGTTCGCATGGCTGCTGGCCGCCCTGTTCGCCGCCAACGGGCTGGTCCTGCTCAAAGTCGCCCTCTGGGACCGCCGCATCGCCTCCAGCGCCGGCTGGCGCCGCCGCCGCATCCTGGCGCAGGCGCTCAGGAGCCTGGACGGGGCGCGCCGGCCCGAGGACGTCGCCCCGGTCATGGAGGGCTTTTTCTGCGAACGGGGCGGCCTGGGCCGCTCGGAGATCAGCGACCGGCGCATCGCGGCGATGCTGGGCGAAAAGGGCGTGCCCCGGGGCACGATCGACCGCATCCTGTTCCTCAAGGGTCAGTCGGAGCTTGCCCGATTCTCTCCGGGAGGCAAGTCGGCGCTGGAGCTGCAGAGGGACCTGCGCGAGCTGCGCCGCCTCTTCCGCGAGATCGACAGGAGGATGAAATGAGGGCGAAACCCGCGATCCTGCTTCTCGCCCTGCTGCTGGCCGCGGCGCCCGCCCCGGCCGACGCGCGCCGCGACTTCGCCGAGGCGGGCCGCCTCTACGCCCAGGGGCGCTTCGCCGAGGCGCTGGCCCTGTACCAGAGGGTCGCCGGCGCCTCCCGCGACTGGCGCGTGCCCTACAACATCGGCAACTGCCACTACAAGCTGGGCGACTATCTTCAAGCCAAGGTCCATTACCTGAGGGCGCGCAAGATCCGCCCCCTGGACCCCGCCATCGCCCGCAACCTGGCCATGACCGACCGCCATTTCCTCGATGACGCGCGGCTGCCCGAGCCCGATTTCGTCACCCGCGCCGTGCAGACGCTGGAAAGCTGGGTGAGCATGGACGCGTTGAGCGTCATGCTGCTGCTGGCGGCGCTGCTGTTCAACGCCTTCCTGTTCTTGCTGCTGACCCGCGGCCGCGACCGCAGGCGCCTCTACGCTCTGGGCTTTTCGCTGCTGCTCGTCGCCGGACTGGGCGCCTGCCACGTCGGCCGCGCCGCTGCCCTGGGTGACAGCGACAGCGCCGTGATCCAGGAGGAGAACTCGCCGCTGCGCAGCGGCCCCGGCGAGGACAACACCGTCCTGTTCAAGGTCAATCCCGGGCTGGAGGTGCGCATTATCGACCGTTCCGGCGCTTGGGTCCAGGTGACGGCATCGGAGCGCATCGCCGGCTGGATCGAGAAGAAGCGCCTGATCCTGATTTGAGCCGGGCCGGCCTGTACATCCATTTTCCCTTCTGCCGCCGCGCCTGTTTCTACTGCCATTTTTTCAAGAAGCGCTTTCAACCGCCGGCGGCCGCCGAATGGCTGCGTTGGCTGAAGCGGGAGATGCGGCTGCGCCGCGACCCCGGGCTCGACATCGACTCGGTCTATCTCGGCGGCGGCTCGCCCTCGCTGCTGGACCCCGGCCAGGTCAACGGCCTGCTGCGGGAGGCGGCGAAGCATTTCCGCTTCCATGCCGACTGCGAAGTCTCGCTGGAAGCCAACCCCGAGGACCTGTCGCCGCCGCTGCTGCAGGACCTGCGCGGCGCCGGGGTCAACCGCCTGAGCATCGGCGCCCAGTCGTTCCAGCCGCGGGACCTGCGCTATCTCCGGCGCAGCCACGACGCCGGGCAGGCGATCAACGCCTGCTCCATGGCCCGCGACGCCGGCTTCCGCAATGTCAGCCTGGACCTGATCGTCGGCCTGCCCGTGCAGACGGCCCGCAGCATGGAATTGAACTTCCGGGTCGTCGAAGCGCTGAAGCCTTCCCATGTGTCGCTCTACATCCTGGAGAACGTGCCGCGCCCCGAAGCCGACGCCCGCGACGCCCGCCTCTACCGCCAGGCATGCCGGGCGCTCGCCGGCCTCGGCTTCGTTCACTACGAGGTCTCCAACTTCGCCCGGCCCGGCCGGGCGTCGCGCCACAACCTCAAGTACTGGCGCATGCAGCCATATATCGGACTCGGCCCCTCGGCCGCCGGTTTCCTGGACGGGATCGACTACCGCAATGTTTCCGACCTGGGCCGATACGATCACGCCGTGCGGAGCGGGAAATTGCCGCTGGTAAAAACCAGGCAATGGGACCCGGCAAAACGGAGGATCGTCACCGGCCTGCGCCTGCTCCAGGGCGTTCCCGCCTCGGCATTCTCCCCGTTCCCCGACGAAACATCCTTCCTGCTGCGCGAAGGCTTCCTGGTCCGCCGCAACCGGAACATCTCCGTTCCCGAAGAGAAGATCCTTTTGCTGAACGAGATCCTGGGGTATTTCATTTGATTGAACAAAACGATCTTTGGGTGTTAGGGCTAGTGTTGGAAAGAAACTCAACGAACCAACAATGTCAGTGACACCCAGCAGGTCCCCGACGAGGGGGGGCAGTGCCAGCAAGAACCACGAAGAGCTAGAATAGTGTTTGGCAAAGTTCTCTTGCTGCTGCCGTCCGCCGTACACCGTAAACCGTACGCCGAGTTTATGGATCTCTAATCTCGACCTGGCTGTCAACCTCAAAGAACCGGTATTTTGCATAGTCCTGGCGCAGGCTGTAGAATTCGACCTCGCGCCTCTTCTGCTCGAGCCTGGGCAGGGTGATGATGGTCCATCCCGAGGAGTAGTTTTCCCCGGCCCAGGGGATCTCGAGGCGCTGCAGCGATACCTCTTTTTCCAGCACGTAGGCTTCGCGGAACGTGGTCATGGAGGGGAAGCGCAGGCCGCCGCGCTGGACGAAGTATTGGTGGGTCACCTCGAGCAGCAACCGGGCCTGCGCCCTGGCGGCCGCCTTCTCCAGCGCCTCCACCCCGGCCACCCCGCGCGGATTCATCTCCACCTGCAGCACCGAGCCGTCGGCCTCATCGATCCACACCTTGCCCTGGGCCATGCCGCTCCCCAGTGCATCGAGCGGCACCACCTCCACGATATGGCAGGGCCGCCTTCGCAACCGCGCCTTTCCCACTGGCCGGTAGGCGTACTTGCCCCGGTTCTCCAGCGCCAGCAGGGTCACGGGCAGGAACACCGAGTAGTGGGAGGAGAAGCGGGTCTCCAGGGAGGCGTTGGCCTTGGCCACTTTCCGCGCCCCCTCGCGCACCAGCCGCCGCTGCTCATTGATGCCGCCTCCGGCGCCGGTGATCTGGTAGTCGTATTCCCAGCGCCGCTCGGCCGTTTCCGTCCGCTTGGTCAGGGGGTTGCGCTCCAGCGTCCGTTCCAGCACCTTCTCGATGCAGTAGAAGCGGAAGGCCGCCTCCTTCAGCCGCCGGCAATAGGCTGCGGCCTTGGCCATGACCGGCTCGAGTTCGGGGGGCAGCGGCGGCGCCGCTCCCCGCGCCGGAGGCGGCGCCATGGGCGCCGGAGGCGGAACAACCTCGATCTCCTGGCCTTGCCGCGCCCGGTTGCCGGTCAGCAGGTCGTTGACCTCCACCTCGATGAAGTACCGCCCCGGGGTGGGGAAGTTCAATGTCAGGTCCACGTCGGCGGTCGGCCCGGTGGGGGCGACCTCCCGTCCGGCCGCCAGGGGCTCGCCGCCGCGCACCTGGGCGCTGACCTGGAGGCGCAGCCTGCCGGCCAGTCCCTGCTCGCCGTAGGTCCGCTGGTAGTCGGCCAGCGACACGGTCAGCTTCCCCTGACTCCATTGCAGGGCCTGGATCTTCAGGGGGAACAGCTCCCCCAGTTCCAGCTTGCGCGAGAAGACCGCCTTCAGCCCCGGGCGCTTCACCTCGACCTGCAGCCGGCGCCGGCGCTCTTCCCCCGGTCCGGGCCGGAAGGTGAGGACGTAATAAACGTCCTCGCGCTCCGCGGCCCGGCGCAGCGCCGCGTCCAGCTGGGTGGTGTCGCTGACCCGGCCGCCGGTATCGGCGCTGATCTGGCGGAAGGCCCCCTCCCAGGAGGAGAAGACCGGCTTCCACTGCAGATTGTCGCCGGGAAGCATCTCCTCCGCCGGGTCGCTGAGAAAGAGGTGGGTGGTGGCGTTGGCGCCGACGAACTGCGGCCGCAGGTCGCGCAGGTAGCTGATCACCTCGCCGCTGAAGCGGAACTGGCGCTCGGTCTCCTCCATGAAGCGCCGCAGCTCGGTCACGGTCTCCTGTTTCATCGGCGCCTCGCGGAAGATGCGGCCGTGGCGGTCGATCAGCGGCAGCCGTTCGTTCTGCATGAACAGCAGGACCCACTTCTCCCCTTCCACCGCCTTCAACGCCGCGGCCAGCCGCTCCAGGCGGTCGGGATCGCCCTTCAGCCGCGTCAGCCGGTACTCGTTGATCGCCGCCTGGTAGCGGTCCTTGAACTCCTGCAGGGTGATCTTCTCGAAGTCGTACTCCGTGCGCCGGGTGGGGGCATTGGGGTCGTTGCTGCGGTCGCTGGTCCGCTTGACCATGCTGTCGAGGAAGTCGGCGGCGCTCTTCTCCATCTCCCGCACCAGGCGCTGCTTCTCCAGCCATTTCCAGCGCAGGTCCAGGGCCATGTCGGCGAAGAAGGCGTCGACCTTCTCCTTCTCCTCGGCGAGCGAGCGCACCTCGACCGCCCGGTTGTCGTCGCTGAGAAGGATGCGGTCGCCGGGACGGTAGATCTCGCGGGCAAAGTAATCCCAGGCCTTGGGCCAATCTCGGCTCGTCTCGTTGAGCCAGAACATGAAAAGGAAAAGGCGCGGCTTGGCAAGGGGGGAGGCGGCGCCGCCGGGCTCGGCCTCGGGCCGGGCCAGAGAGCGGCGCAGCTCCCGGCAATAGGCGACCCTGGCCGGCCGGCCCTCCTCCTGCAGCGTGAAATCCCCGGCCCGGAGCCCGGGAACGGGCCGGCCGCCGTCAAAGACCCGTACCAGGATCTCCTGGTAGATCACCTCGACCCGTTCGTGTACCCGCTCCTGGCCGGGCAGCGGCGCAAGCAGGAAAAGCAGCAGGAGAAGCATGGCTCGCGCCGGCCGGCGGGAAGCAGCGGGGTTCAGCATTCTTTCATTCTCCCCCTTTGCAGGGGGAAATTCAATCTGCTCAGATGGATTGTGGAAGAGTCAATCGTCCAGTCCGCAGGGCGCGGTCGCAACGGATCAGGGCCCTGGCCGCGCCGGGGGCGGCGGAACATCAATTTCCTTTTCGGCCCGGGCGCGTTTTCCCGTCAGTAGGTCGCTGACCTCGACGCTCACCCGGTAGCGGCCGGCGACGGGAAAATGCAGCGCCATCTCCACGTCGACAGCCGGCTCGGCCGGAGCGATCTCCTTCTCGGCGGCCAGGGCTTTTCCTTTCCGGGGCTCGGCGCGGACCGCCACCCGCAGCCGGCCGGCGAAGCCGTCTTCGCCATAGCTCCGCTGGAAATCGGCCAGGGCGACCGTAAGGCGGCCGTCACGCCATTCCAGCGCGCGGATGCTGAGCGGGAATAGCTCGCCCAGCGTCAGCTTGCGCGCATGGACCACGGTCCAACCCGGCCGCCGGGTCCCGACGCGGATGTGGCGCTCCCGCGCCGGCCCCTCGGCCGGCTTGAAGGTGAGGACATAGTGTACATCCTCGCGCTCGGCCGCCTGGCGCAGCGCCTCCCCCAGCTGCGTGGTGTTGGCCACAATGCCGCCGGAGTCGGAGCTGATCTGGCGGAAGGTCCCCTCCCAGGACGAAAACACAGGCTGCCACAGCAGATGCTCGCTGGAGAGCGCCTCGCCGGCGGCATCGCTCAGGAACACGTGGAAGGTGGCGTTGGCGCCGATGAACAGCGGCCTCAGGTCACGCAGGTAGCCGATCACATCGCTGCCCATTTGCACCTGGCGTTCCAGCTGCTCCTTAAAGCGGGTGAGCTCGGTGATGGTCTCCTGCCTCATCGGCGCCTCGCGGAAGAGGCGCCCGTCGCGGTGCAGCAGGGGAAGCTTCTCGTTCTGCAGGAAGACCAGCACCCATTTCTCCGCCTCCACCGCCTTCAGAGCCCCGGCCAGCCGCTGCAGCCAGAAGGGCTGTCCCTTGAGCCGTCCCAGGCGGTACTCGTCGATCGCCCCCTGGGTGCGGATCATGAACTCGCGCAGGTAGGCCTGTTCCATGCTCTGGCCGCCGTAGCCCGATCCCGCCAGGGCGGGATTGAAGACGAGATTGTCATGGAAATCGGCCGCGGCCTTTTCCAGCTCGTTCACCAGGCGCGCCTTTTCCAGCTGCCGCCGTTTCAGCCGCTCGGAGAGACCGGCAAAAAAGGCCTGCAGCCTCGCCGCCTCCTGTTCCGGGGACAGGACCTCGATCATCCGCTCGCCGTCGCTGAGGATCACGCGGTCACCCGGCCGGTGCACGTGCCGCAAAAAATATTCCCAGGCCCGGGGCCACTCGCGGCTCTCCTCGTCGAGCCAGAGCATGAACAGGAACAGGCGGGGCTTGGGCTGGGCCGCCCCGTGCGGGGCGATCCGCGGTTCGCTCGCGGGATTCGCCAGCGAGCGGCGAACCTCACGGCAGTGGGCGATGGGAACCCTGCGCCCCTGCTCATAGAGGGTGAAATCGGCGGCCTGGAGGCCGGGGACCGGCCGCTCGCCGTCGAACACCCGCACCAGGATCTCCTGGTATACGACCTCCACGTGGTGATGGATCCGCTCCTGGCCAAGGGGCCCCGGCCATGCGGCCGCAGCGAGCAGGGAGGCCGCCAGGGCCTTGATATGAAAGCGTTTCATGACGCTCACCTCCTGAAAAAAAAAGTCAGGGGCACCCACGCAAGAGGGGAGCGCGGCTCCGCGCCGGGCAGGCAAGCAAGGGGCGAAATGGGGCCTGCGCCTGGCGGCGCTTATTTTGGCGCCTGGCGGACGGGATCGGGCCGGAGAACGGCCTGGTCGCAGCAATCGGCCACCAGTCGCAGGTATTCGGCGGGAGGGCGCGGGATGTGGATGCCCATCTCCCGGGGCTTCACTTCGAGGGCCCCGGTGAACTCGCGGGCCCAGCGCACTTCGCCGTCGAGGAAGATCGAATCGCCGGCCACCGCCAGGGCGATGCGCACCTTGCGCTTGAGCTCCGGCGGCCGCGTGGTCTGGATGCCGATGCCGTGCTGCGACACGTCCTGGGTGAAGCCCGGATGCATGTCGTCGCCGCACTTGCAGATGATCAGCTTGCGGAAAGGAACGCGCTTTTCCCCTCGTTGCTTGATCATGATGCCACCTGCTATCCAGCAATATATATAATTAAAAAAATGCCGTTTTCAATCAGGAAAATCGTCAGCCGACGCCGAGGTCACGGCCGTCGACGAAGGCGGGCTTGTCGATGCCGAAGGCGGCCAGCACGGTGGGCGAGATGTCGATGAGCCCGGGATCCTTTTCCTTGATGGCCCGGTTGCAGAAAAATATGCCCGGCACCTGGTCGCGGGTGAAGGCATGGTCGCCGCTCCACATGCGGGTGTTGTCGGCGAACAGTTCTTCGCCCACGTAGTTGACCGCCGACTCCCAGGAGACGCGGTACCCTGCCTCGTAGCCGACGACCACATCGGGGGCGTTGACCGTGTAGGGGCCGCGGTAGATCTCCTCGCGGGCAAAGGCCTTGCGGACCGCCTTGCGGCCGTGCTTTTCGTCGACCACGCGCATCAGCTTCTCCTTGATCTCCCGCTTCAGGGCCTCGGCCTCGGCGCCGGGCTCGACGATGCCTTGGCTTTCCCGCCCCTTCAGGTTGAGGAACACTCCGTTCAGCCCCTGGCCGTAGGCGCGCGAGCGGCCCCAGTCAACGTCGGCGTACCACTTGCCGCTCGTCTTCTTGCCGTCCTTCAGGACCAGGTACCCTTCGCGATGCAGCCAGGAATTGAGGTGGAAACCGCGGTTGAAGGCGCTGAAGCCGTGGTCGGATACGATCATCAGCAGGTCGCCGGGGCGCATCCTCTTGAACAGCCGCCCCAGGAAGGCGTCCATGGCCTGGTAGCTTTCCAGGATCGCCCCGGTCACCCGCGGATCGACGCCGGGCGTCTCCGCGGGCGACCCCGAACCGGGCAGGTAGCGCCAGAACATGTGCTGGATGCGGTCCGTGGTCTCGAACACCTGCACGATCAGCCCGTCCTTGACCTTGCCCAGGGTATTGAAAAAGATCCGCTCCCTCTCCTCCTGCGTACGGTACACCTGCTCGATGAAATTCGCCTCCGACAGGACCTTCTCGTTCAGCGACCAGGTGTCCTCGGCCATGCCCAGGGTGGCGAAGGGGCCGAGCAACTTGGCCAGGTAGACCGAGAAGATCTTGGGGTGGGAAACGGGCATGGAGGGCTTTTCCGGGTCGATGTTGATCGGCGAAAGGTACAGCTTCAGCGGCTCCGTCTCTTCCAGCACCCACTGGGCGATCCCGGCCACGGTGACCAGGCCGGCCTTGAATTCCAGCTTGACCCAGCGCGAGAGGTGGTTGCGTTCCAGCGCCACGGTCTCCTTGCCCACCGTGATCTCGGCGCGCCGCGCCTGCCTGTCGAGCGTGAGCGTGAAGGGGATCTCCAGGGGCGGGTTGCCCCTGCGGAAGGGGTGGCCGGGGCCCTTGATGCGGCCCGCGAAGCGGTCGCCGCCCAGGGGTTCGAGGCGCTCGAACACGCCGTCGGAGATGTCGAAGGTCTCGGCGGCCCCGTCGGAGTAGAAGCTGAAGCTCCCCTGGGTGCCGCGCAGGTCGGGGGTGCCCAGGCCGGCCAGCATGGAACCATAGAATTTCTCGGGGGGGAACGTGAACGGCATGCGCAGCACCGAGGCGTAGATCCCCTTGGAGCCGATGATCTTCCAGAAGCTTTGCGATTTGCGCTTCAGCTCGATCTTGGGGCTGCCCAGAGGGATCTCCCAGGGGCCGATCCTCAGGCTGCGCCGGGGGGGGATGATGTCGGAGCCGGCGAGCTTGGGCATGTAGGTGGCGCGGTCGGTGGTCAGGAAGTCGAAGACATTGTGCTTGCCGGGATTGACGCCGGTGGTGAACGTCGACCAGGCCACCGGCGAGATGGGCGGCTCGGTGCTCCACAGCGGCGAAAAGGTTCCCTCCTTGGCCAGCTGCTCGAAATGGGGGAACCTGTGCCCCTCCTTCTGGAAGCGGCGGAACAGGTTGAAGTCCATGCCGTCGAAGCCGACCAGCAGCACGCGCTTGTACTTGGCCTTCTTCATGATGCGCGCCCGCTTGACGAAGCGCGCCAGGGCGCGGACAGGGAAGGTCAGGAAGTTGAAGATGGCCAGGAAAAAGGCGGCGAAGATGAAGAAGAAGGAGCCGACGAAGGCGAAACCGGCGCCCGGCCCGACGTAGGCCAGGAGCGGCGCGGCGGCCAGCAGGGTCAGGGTGAGGAAAATCCGTGTTTTGCGCATCTTGCATTTTACCATAGTCGCGGAGGATCACAAACACGGAAACCGGTGATAGTGGTGGGGATCGTGATGGGCGCGAGCCTTCAAACCGCCTATGGGAAGGCACGATTCAAGCACCTCGCCTAAAACCGAAAAAACATTGCTTGAAGGAGTCCTTCCCATGGCGGCTACCACCGCTGCCACCATCACGATCACCAAGGGGATGTTTTCTTTTCCGGTAATAGTTAATGTTTAAATTTTATCTATTGCTTTTGCGGAAAAAAGCGTTATAATCAAAACTAATAAATCAAGGGCAAAAGAGGGCGACATGAAGATCCTGGTCATCAATTGCGGCAGTTCCTCGATCAAGTTCCAGCTGATCAACATGAAGAGCGGCGCGGTCCTGGCCAAGGGCCTGCTGGAGCGCATCGCCATCCCGGGCTCGGTGCTGAACTACTACCAGGGCGAGAAGAAGCACATCATCGCCCGCGACGTCGCCAGCCACGAGCAGGGGATCCAATTGATCGTCAGCCACCTCACCGACCCCGGGACCGGGGTCATCCGCGACAAGAGCGAGATCTTCGCCGTCGGCCATCGCGTGGTCCACGCCGGGGAGAAGTTCAACGGCACCGTGCCCATAACCGACGCCGTGCTGGCCGCGCTCAAGGAGTGCATCCCCCTGGCGCCGCTGCACAATCCGCCCAACATCACCGGCATCGAGGCCTGCCGCAAGATCCTGCCCGGGATCCCCATGGCCGGCACCTTTGACACCGCCTTCCACCAGACCATGCCCGAAAAGGCCTACATATACCCCCTGCCCTATCACTATTACCGCGAGAACAAGATCCGCCGCTACGGCTTCCACGGCACCTCGCATTTCTACGTGGCCAAGCAGGGGGCCAAGGCCCTGGGGCGGCGCCTCGAGGACCTGAAGATCATCACCTGCCACCTGGGCAACGGCTCCTCCATCACCGCCATCCGCAACGGCGTCTCGGTCGACACCTCCATGGGCTACACGCCGCTGGAGGGGCTGGTGATGGGCACCCGCTGCGGCGACCTCGACCCGGCCATTCCCCTGGTGCTGCAGCGCACCCTGGGCCTGAGCCCGGAGGAGGTCGACGCCGTGCTCAACCGCCAGAGCGGCATCCTCGGCATCTCGGGCGTCTCCTCCGACATGCGCGACATCAACGAGAAGGCCGCCGCCGGCCACCCCCAGGCCCAGCTGGCGCTGGAAATCTTCGCCTACCGCATCAAGAAGTACATCGGCGCCTACATGGCCGCCATGAACGGCGTCGACCTGGTCATTTTCACGGCCGGGATCGGCGAGCGCGGCCGCGAGGAACGGGAGATGATCCTCAGGGACATGGAGGGGCTGGGCATCGAATTCGACGCCCAGGCCAACCGCGAGGCCTTCGGCAAATTCGGCGTCATCTCCGCCAAGGGCTCCAGGGTCTGCGTCATGGTCGTGCCGACCAACGAGGAGCTGGAGATCGCCGAGCAGACCCTGAAGGTCATCCAGAACAACCTCAGGGCTGGATAGCCCCAGCGGCTATTCCATGTGAATGGCTCGGCGTACGGCTGACGGCATACGGCAAAAGCACGGCTGCGATCGATAGCGATGCGCAACCAATGACGAATGAATATCCCCGGCGCATGGCCTTGACAATCCTTGACTGAACAACTCATCGAAATCCAGGATCAGGCGGCCACATCCCACTTTGGCTTCCCCGTACGCCGGGTGCCGTACGCCGCATGCCAAGCTCATCGAAGTCCCAAAATGCCGCCGCCGGCCATTTGCCAGGTAAGGCCCCACTTGCTATAATCGGGGCATAGGAGACGCGGCCCGGTCCGTCCGCGAAAACATGAAAAAGGCCCTTCTGATCCTGCTGCTGGCCCTGCTGCTGCCGGCGCCGCCCGGCCAGAAGGCCTCGGCCCAGGAGCTGAACCCCGACGGCGCTTCGCCGCGCGACAGCCGCGCCGCCAGCCGCATCGACGACTACCCGGAGAGCGAGGACGACATCTTTTCCAGCTCCTACGAGCGCGAGATGCTGGCGCGGCGTTTTTTCCAGAAGACGCTGCCGCCGCTCGCGCCCAGGGAGAAGATCGTCTGGGCGTTCAAGACCTCCCGCGCCGGCGTCCTGTTATGACCCGCGAGCAGCTGGAACGCCTCGTTTCCTCCGTCCGCGCCTTCCTCGGTAAGTACCTATGGTACTTCATCTTCGCCCTGTTCATCCTGGCCAGCCTGGCCAACATCTTCCAGAAGCTGAAATGGAGCTCGGTCACCGATCACATCGCCTGGGAGGCCACGAGCCAGGGGCTGGTCTGCCAGGCCGCACCCGAGGACAGCCAGGTGCGGCCAGGCGACATCCTGCTGGCGGTCAACAAGTATCTGGTCGCCAGCCGCATCGACCTGCTGCGCTCCATCGCCGGCCGCAACTATTGCCGTTACGAGATCGAGCGCCAGGGCATCCTCAAGAACGTCGGCGTCGACATCGATCCGGTGTTCACCCCCTTTTCCTATTACATCCTGGTCTTCGTCGGCGTCCTGACCATGCTGCTCACCCTGGGCATCCTCAACGTCTACGTGCGCCAGTCGACGCTGTTCCCGCCGCCGCGCAATTTTTTCCTGCTCAGCCTGGCCCTGTCGGGATTCCTGATCTTCTCCCCCACCGGCGACTACGGCGCGGGCGACTTCCTCTTCCTCGCCCTGGACACGCTGGCCTTCATCCTCTTTCCCGCGTTCCTGCTGCAGTACGCGCTGCAGTATCCCCTGCGCACCCGGGTGTTCAAGAAGATCAGCGCCCGCCTGCGCGGCCTGCTGATCTTCCTGCCGCCGCTGGGGCTGCTGGCCATCACCCTCTACTTCGTGCTGCACAACCTGTTCCATCCCGACCCGGAGGTGCTGGTCACGACCATCAACCATTTCCGCTTCCTGGGCCAGCATTACTTCACCGCCTACGCGGCCCTGGCCTGGGCCGCCTTCGCCGCCTCATCGCTGGCCCTGATCCTGAAAAAGCGGCAGAAGCGCTACCTGCTGCCCCTGGCCGGGATTTCGCTGGGCCTGGCGGCCCTGCTGTGGCTCAACTATTCCCGCCAGCGCCCGGGCAGCGCCGACGCCGCCGTCACCCTCATCGCGCTGCTGCTGCCCCTGCTGCCCATGAGCCTGGTCTACTTCCTGTCACCGCGGCGCGTGACCGACATCGAGAGCACCATCAAGAAGACCCTCTCGGTCTCGTCGCTGTTCCTTTTCATCTTCGGCACCTACCTGTTCCTGGGGCTGAACATCGAGCAGAACAAGCTGCTGGGCATCTTCTGGTCGCTGGCGGCCATCCTCATGGCCGGCCTGCTGTTCAAGCCCCTGGAGGGGAGCATCCAGCGGGTGTTCGAGAAGCTGTTTTACCGCGACACCTTCCACTTCAAGCGCAAGCTGAAGGAGCTGGAGGGGTCGATCAGCGCCCAACGCGACCTCGCCTCGCTGTCGCAGAATTTCCTGGAGATCATCGGCCGCGGCTTCCAGCTGCAGACCGCGGCTCTGCTCATCCACTACCGCGGCAACCTTTTTTATTCCCTGCCCGGCCGGCGCCGGCTGTTCCTGACGCGCGGCTTCCTGGCCGCCCTGGAAAGCCTCGAGCACGTCATCTTCCTGTCGGAGCAGGAGTTCGCCACCAAGTTCCCCCGCGACCAGGCGGCCATGCCGGCGGACAAGCTGCTGCAGTTCCAGCCCCTGAAGATCGGCGAGCGCCTGGTGGGCATCGTGGCCATGGGGCGCAAGACCGGCACCTCCTACCTGACGGTGGAGGACTGGGACCTGATGGCCAGCATCGCCTCGCCGCTGGCCCTGTCGGTGGAGAACGCCTTCCTCTACTCGCGCCTGGAGGAGCAGCTGGCCGAGCTCAACCTGCTCAAGGAGTTCAACGAAAGCATCATCGAGAACATCAACCTGGGCATCCTGGTCGTCTCGCGGCTGAACCAGGTCCAGACCTGGAATCCCTTCATGGAGAACCGCTTCGCCCTCCCGCGCGAGCAGGCGCTGCGCCGTAGGGCGCCGCAGGTCCTGGGGAGCGAGCTGTGGCAGACCCTGCAGCCGGGCCCCTCCGCCACGCGCACGCTGCGCAACGTCAAGGTCGAACTGGGCGGGGCCGAGACCTTCTTCGACGTCTACGTTTCGCCCTTGAAGGACGAGGCGGGAAACATTTCCGGGCGCATCTTCGTCTTCGAGGACGTGACCGAGAAGAACCTCATCCAGAAGCAGCTGGTGACCACCGAAAAGATGGCCTCGCTGGGCCTGCTGTCGGCCGGCATCGCCCACGAGATCAACACCCCCCTGACCGGCATCTCCTCCTACTGCCAGTTCCTGCTCGACCACCCCGGCGGCGCGGAGCACCGCGAGCTGGTGCAGAAGATGCAGGACCAGGTGCTGCGCGCCAACAAGATCGTGCGCACGCTGCTCGATTTCTCGCGCCAGAAGGGGCAGCAACCGGTGCCGGTCGACCTGAACCAGGTCCTGGACGAGAGCCTGGCGCTGGTCGAGCACAAGCTGAAGAAGAAGGGCGTCGCCGTCCGCCGCGAGGCCGAGTTCGGACGCCGCTTCCACGGCTTCCCCACCCGGCTGCAGCAGTTGTTCATCAACCTGTTCATCAACGCCATCGACGCCGTCGAGGCCGGGGGCTGGATCGCCATCGCCGGCGAGGAGGACGATGAGCGGGTGCGCGTGCGCTTCAAGGACAACGGCCGCGGCATCGCCCCCCGGGACCTGGAGCGGATCTTCGACCCGTTCTTCACCACCAAGGAGGTCGGCCAGGGGACGGGACTGGGCCTGGCCATCGTCTACAACATCGTCAAGGAGCACTACGGCGACATCGAGGCGCACAGCCAGGTCGGCCGCGGCACCACTTTTCTCATCACCTTCCCGCTGCAGAGCCCGCTGAGGAGCATGAGCCTATGAAGCGAAAGATCATCCACCTGGTTGACGACGAGATCGTCATCCACGACATCTTCAAGCGCATCTTCCACGAGCCCGAATACGAGCTGCGCATCTCCGAGAACAAGGCCCAGGCCAAGGCCAACCATTCCCCCGACGTCGACGTGGTGATCATGGACCAGATGATCCCCGGCAGCTCGGGGCTCGACATCTTCAAGGAGCTGAAAAAGGACGATCCCGAGGCGCGCGTGATCTTCCTCACCGCCTTCGGCACCATCGAGGCGGCCATCGAGGCCATCCGCCAGGGGGCGCTGGACTACCTGCAGAAGCCGTTCGACAACGTCGAGCTGCGCCACAAAGTCGAGCGCGTGATCAAGGAAAAGCGGCTGAAGCAGGAGAACGTCCAGCTGCGCAGGACGCTCGACGGCCGCTTCGCCTTCGACAACATCATCGGCCGCAGCCCGCTGCTGAAGAAGGTGCTGGGCATCGTCGAGAGCGTGGCCGACTCCAACTCCACGGTGCTGATCACCGGCGAGAGCGGCACCGGCAAGGAGCTGATCGCCAACGCCATCCACAGCAACTCCAACCGCCGGCACATGCCCTTCGCTCCCTTCAACTCGAGCAACATCCCGGCCACCCTGTTCGAGAGCCTCCTCTTCGGCTACAAGAAGGGGGCCTATACCGGCGCCGTCGCCGACAAGAAGGGCATTTTCGAGGAATGCGACGGCGGCACCGTGTTCTTCGACGAGATCGCCAACCTCAGCGACGAGACGCAATCCAAGATCCTGCGCGTGCTGCAGGAGAAGGAGATCCAGCCGCTGGGCAGCAACCAGATCAAGAAGGTCGACGTGCGCATCCTGGCCGCCACCAACATCGACCTGATGGCGCAGGTGAAGGGCGGCGCCTTCCGCGAGGACCTCTACTACCGCCTGAACATCATCAACATCCACCTGCCGCCCCTGCGCGAACGCAAGGAGGACATCCCGCCGCTGGCCGAGGCCTTCCTGAAGCGCTTCACCCACGAGAACAAAAAAACCGTCCGCACCATGAGCCCGGCGTTCCTGCGCCAGCTGATGGACTATTCCTGGCCCGGGAACATCCGCGAGCTGCAGAACGCCATGCTGCGCGCCGTGCTGCTCTCCGGAGGCGAGATGCTGGAGCCGGAGTCCCTGCCCCCGGAAATCCTCTCCGCCGGGGCGCCGCGGCCGCTTGCCAGCGGCTTCAACGAGAAGGTGGACGCCTTCAAGCGGCAGTTGATCGTCGAGACGCTGGAACGGAACAACTGGGTGCAGAAGAAGGCCGCCGAGGAGCTGCGCCTCAAGCCTTCCACGCTCTACGAGCTGATCAAGCGCCTGGGGATCGCCCGATGAGCGCCTGGACGCTGCAGCGCTTTCTGCAGGAGTGCGGCCTGGCCAGCCGCCGCGAGATCCGCCGCTGGATCCACGACGGGCGCTTCCAGGTCAAGGACCAGCCCGTCACCGACCCCAACTTCCCGCTGCGCCATCCCGGCGACGCGGTGCGTTTCGACGGCCGGTTGCTGAAGCTCGTCCCGCAGCGCAAAAGCTACATCGTGCTGAACAAGCCGAGCGGCTTCGTCTCCACCCTGGCCGATCCCGAGGGGCGGCCGACGGTCGCGGCCCTCCTGCGCCGCATCCGCGAACGGGTCTATCCGGTGGGGCGCCTCGACTTCCACTCCGACGGCCTGATGCTGCTGACCAACGACGGCGAGCTGGCCCACTTCATCCTTGCGGCGCGCAACGGCGTGCCCAAGACCTACCTGCTCAAGATCAAGGGAACGCTGTCCGACGCGGAGCGCGCCCGCCTGGAGCGCGGCATCGTCCTCGACGGCGAGCGCCTCAACCCGTTCGCCATCCAGCCCCTGAGCACGACCGGCGGCGGCAACTCCTGGCTGCGCGTGACCATCCGCGAGGGCAAGAAGCACATCCTGCGCCGGGCCTTCCAGTACTCCGGCCACCCGGTGGAAAAGCTGCGCCGCGTGGCCATCGGCAGCATCAAGCTGGGCAAGCTGCCGGCCGGCGAGTGGCGCGAGCTGCGGCCGGAGGAGATCGAGCAGTTCAAGAAGCTCTATCGATATCGAGACGCCAGACGGTCGACCGTGGAAGTTGGCAAGAGATAGAACGAGCCATGGACGCCAGAAGGAAGAAAAGCATTCAGAGCAAGCCATGCAGCTGTCTATAGCAGTCGTTTTCTTGCCAACTATTAGCGTCTGATGCCTGACGTCGCGAACTCGTTGAACAAAATGCCTCCAGAATCCGTATCCACGATCGTTCTCTAGGGAGTGTGCCCATGGCCCTTCACGTTGCCCGGATCCTGCTGGCCCTGCTGGCCGTTGCACCGGCGTGGGCCCGCCCCGCCGCGGCCGCCGCTTCTGCCCCGCCGCGCAACCTGATCGTCTTGTTCCAGTTCCTGGAGAACGCCAACGGCGCCGAGCAGGCCCTGGATTTCTTGTTTGCCAGCATGCTGCGCCCGGGCGACCGGCTGGTGATCCAGACGCCGCTGAAGCGCTACGCATTTTTCGCCACCACCCGGCCCCGGGCCAGGGCCGAATGGAACGCCACCATGCGGGTGCAGCTGCGCTCCGACATCTCCAGGGCGGCCCGGGACACCCAGCAGGTCCTGGCCGACCTGGAGGCGCTGGCCCTGGAGATCAGCGAGCTGGCCTACCCCACCGGGGCGGCCCACACCGACAGGGACTTGAACGAGCTGTTCATGCGCTACCGCAGCGAGCTGTCGCAGCTGAACCGCCTGCGCCGGGTGCCGGACGCCGCGCTGCGCCTGCTGGCCTCCTCGTTCCAGGGATGGGGAGGCGAGAGCCACCTCATCGTCCTGTTCGAGAGGGAATTCCGTCCCATCCCCAGGCGCGAGGCGCTGAACGTTCTGGGCGACATGCCGGTCTTCGGCGTCCAGGCCAACGAGCTCTTCGCCACGTCCAGCTCCAGGGAACTGTTCGACACGGCCGCCATGGCCGCGTATTTCCGCAGCCTGCCGCTGACCCAGCATTTCGTTTACGTGCCGTCCAAGAACGCCCCGCCCCGGGGCAACTTGATCGAAAACTCGGGCGACGTCTATTCGGCCTTCAGCCGGCTGGCGCAAGCCAGCGGCGGCGTCCAGGTGACCACCGCCGAGCCGATGGAAGGATTGAGGACGATCTGGAAGACCTGGCGGGAAAAGACGCAAGACGATCGACATTCGCTAGACAATAGACAAGAAACAGGGCATTGTTCTGGCTTCCCACCAACGTCTGACGCCTCAAGATCGTTGAATCCAGTATTCTTGGGCTGCGGAAAGGTGTAGAATGGTCCTGTTGATTTCCCTCAAGGAGGCCCAATGCAACGCAACGCCCTTGTCGCCCTGGCGACGGTTTTCCTGGTCCTGCTGAGTGCGGCGGCCCCGGCCCGCTTGGCGGCCGCCGCGCCGCGCAACCTCATCGTCTTTTTCGAGTTCATCGAGCCCGGCGGCGGCGTGGAGGACGCGGTGGATTTCATCTTCAGCCGCATGCTGGGACCCAGCGACCAGCTGATCATCCAGTCGCCGGCCCGCGTCTACGGCTTCTCGGCCAAGACCCTGGCCCGGCCCAAGGCCGAGCTCATCGCCATGATGCGCGACAAGCTGCGCACCGACATCTCCCAGGCGTCCCAGAACTACAAGCAGGTCATCAAGGACCTGGAGCTGGCCGTGCGCAACCTGGAGGGCTTCGTCCTGCCCGCCGACGGCCCCGTCGGCGGCGGCATGACCGGCTCTCCCGAGACCCGCGACCTGGGCGAGCTGTTCAACCTCTACCGCCAGGGGCTGGCCAACCTGGCCCAGCTGCGCCAGGTCAACGAGGCTTCGCTGCGCAAGCTGGCAGCCGCCTTCCAGGGCCAGAAGGGCGAGAACCACATCATCGTCCTGTTCGAGCGCGAATTCCGCCCCGTGCCCAGGCGCGAGGCGCTGAACGTGCTGGGCGACATGCCCAAGTACGCCTTTTTCGCCAACGAGCTCTTCACCATCGGCAATGTCAAGGAGCCCTTCGATACCGCCGCCCTGTCCGCTTTCTTCAAGGGGGTGCCCTTGACGCAGCATTTCATCTATATCACCAGCAAGAGCACGTCGCCCTCGGGCAACCTGCTGGAGAACTCGGGCGACGTCTATTCCGCGTTCAGCAACATCGCACAGGCCACCGGCGGCGTCATGGTCACGACGGCGGAGCCCGCCGATGGATTGAAAGCGATCGTGAAGAACTGGAAAGGATAGATATTGGCAAGGCCATAGACTAGGAAAGTTTCAGGGTGTTTTTCTTGCCAACCACGAACGTCTAACGTCTGACGTCTGACGCCCGAGTTCCAATGGATTTAAGGCCGGGTTCCAAATATGATATACTATTTCCTAGAGGATCCGAAAACCATGCCATCGCCCGCGATGCAAACGACGTTTTCCCGCCCCCGCCGCTGGACGGCCCTCCTGCTGCTCCTGTTGCCGCTGCTGGCCGGCGCCGACGCTCCCCAGCGTCCGCCCCTGGCC
Source organism: uncultured Clostridia bacterium (assembly GCA_964628035.1). Lineage (GTDB taxonomy): Bacteria > Acidobacteriota > Aminicenantia > UBA2199 > UBA2199 > UBA2199. The sequence goes on from CAZVPI010000007.1 coordinate 103,020, forward strand.
GAAAAGTACCGCCAGTGGCTCGACCTGGTCGACTACATCATCACCCCCGACGAGCGGAAGATCTTCCTCGACCTGGCCAACGACCGCGACCGCGAGGCCTTCATCGGCATCTTCTGGAACCAGCGCGATCCCAGCCGCGGCACTCCGGAAAACGAGTTCAAGGACGAGCATGTCCGGCGCTTCGAGTACGCCAACCGCTATTACGGCTTCACCTCGCCCCTGCCCGGCTGGAAGACCGACCGCGGCCGCATCCACATTCTGCTGGGCCCGCCCGCCAACCGCAACGAAATCTTCAACAGTTACCTGTACCCCATCGAGATCTGGGAATACTACGGCGAACCGGGCAAGGGCTTGCCGACGATGTTCCACGTCGTCTTCTACCGCAAGGGCGGGGCGGGCGACTTCAAGCTCTACATTCCCGCCGTCGACGGCCCGGACCAGCTGCTGGTCACGCAGGTCGGCGAGTTCAAGGCGCTGGACTTTCGCGCGGTCGTCAAGAAAATCCAGGAGATCAAGCCCGAGGTGGCCGAGATCGCGCTGACGCTGATCCCCGGCGAGCCCACCGGCGGCAACGCCCCCTCCATGCGCGATCTGTCGCTGATGGCCAAGATCTCCGACCTGCCCAAGGAGAACATCAACACCACCTACGCCAACCAGTTCCTGCGCTTCAAATCGTATGTCGACGTCGAAAAATCGGCCGATTACCTGGGCAGCCGGCACGAACTGGTGCTGCTGCGCGACCCGGTATCGAACCTGAATTTCCTCCATTTCGCCATCTGGCCCGAGCGCATCTCCCTCGACTATTCCGAGGACACGAAGAAATACACCTGCTCCTACCGGATGGTGGTTGACCTGCGCCGGGGCGACCAGATCGTCTACCAGCATGCCAAGACCCTGCCCTTCTCCTACGGCAAGGAGGAGATGGAAAAGACCCTGGCCGAGGGGCTGGTCATCGCCGACCTGCTGCCGGTCATCGAGGGCGAATTCGAGCTCACCGTGCTGGTGCAGAACTCGGTCAACAGCGAGTTCGCCTCCTTCAACAAGAAGGTCCGCGTCCCGCCGGCGGGAACGCCGGCCGTCTTCGGCCCGGTCGTTTCATCCGGCCTGCGGCGGCAGGCGCGGGCGGTCTACTCGGCCTACAGCCTGCAAAACCTCGCCCTCCTCCCCGATCCCCGGCGCACCTTCGGGGAAACCGAGCCGCTGCAGGCCCTGTTCGTCGTTGACCACGGCCAGGGCGCCGGCGCCGCCGAACTCGAGTTGAGCAGCGTGCCGGCCGCCGGGGCCGCCCCGGTCGCGCGCAAGCCGGCCCTGCGCAGCGAGGGCGGGACGGGGGTGCAGGTCATCAGCGCCGACCTGGGCGCTCTGCCCGCCGGCTATTACGTCCTGCGCGCCCGGCTGCGCGGCGCCGGCAACGGCGAGGGCGCCGCCGCGGAGACGACCTTCACCGTGTCGCGCCGGCCACGCCTTTCCCATCCCACCGTCGCCGCCCCCATCGTGCCCGCCTCCCGCGCCTACATCTTCCTAGGCATGCTGGCTGCGCAGTACGAGGCCAGCGGCCGGCCCGAGGAGGCCGGCCGGGCCTACGAGCAGGCGCTGCGCCAGGGCGGGGACAACGCGGAGCTGCGCGTCGCCTATTCCCGCTTCCTGCTGGCCCAGGGCAGGACCGAGCGCGTGCTGGAGGTGACGGCCGCCGTCTCCGATCAGGGGGCGAACGCCTTCGACCGCCATTCGCTGCGCGGCAAGGCCTTCTATCGCCTGGGCCGCTGGCAGGAGGCCGTCGACGAGCTGCTCCGTGCCAACGCCCTGTACGACAGCGACGTCACGGTGCTGAACGCCCTGGGCCTCAGTTTCCTGCGCCTGGAACGTCTCGGCGAAGCCAGGAAAGCGCTGGCCGCGTCGCTGAAGATCAAGGCCGACCAGCCCGACATCAAGGCCTTGCTCGAAAAGACGGAGGCTCCATGACGCCGTCCTCCCTCGCTCCCGCCGCCCGGACGGGTCTCCTGCTGGCCTTGCTGCTGTTCCTGTCGCCGCGCCTCCCCGCCAAGCTCGACCCGCGCAGCGAGGAATTCCAGCGCCTGGCCCGCCATTTCATGACCCGCGAGGAGGCCAAGCGCTTCGCCAGCCTGCCCAGCGCCGAGCTGCGCGCGCAGTTCATCGACGCGTTCTGGCAGATCCGCGATCCCAACCCGGTCACCGCGGAAAACGAGTTTCTGGACGAGCTGAAGACGCGCTTCGATTTCGTCAACCGCTACCTGCGGGAGGCCAACCGGCCGGGCTGGGACACGGCGCGCGGCATGGTGTACCTGGTGCTGGGCCCGCCCGACGTCCCGGCCACATCCACCCCCTATCCCGAGGCCTCTACCTCCCTGCGCTCCGGGAGCGCCGACACCACCTCCGGCCTGATCGTCTGGCCTTACCAGGCGCTGAGCCTGAACGTCTACTTCATCGACCGCCAGGGGTTCGGCATTTACGAACTGGACATGGCCCGCACCGCTCCGCGGCTGCTGGAACTGATGCGCCGGGCGAAAATGCGCTCCCTGCGCGACGGCAGCGGCGAGGAGCCGGCGCCGCTGCTCGCCTTCAAGGCCGCGTTCACTCCCGCCGCCGACCGGGTGCGCATCGCCGTCCCGGTCAGTGAACTGCGCTACGAGATCGGCGCCGACGGGAACTACACGGCCCGCCTGCACCTGGCGGTCAATCTCTACCTGCCCGGCGGCGGCATCGTCACCCGCAAGGACGAGCGCCGCGTCGTCTTCGAACCCCGGGCGCAGGGAAGCGCGCCGCTGGAGATCGAGTGGACGATCCCCCTGGCCCGGGGAAAGAACCAGGTCGACCTGCTGGTGCTGGACCCCATCGGCGACCGCTCCGGCCGCCAGTTTTTCACGGTGAAAAAAAAATGATCCCGCCGTCGGATCACGACAACTAGGAGGATGCCCATGCGCAACACAATCCGTTTCTCGCTGGCCGGCGCCCTGCTGCTGGCCCTGGCCTTGGCGCTTCCCGCCCAGGAGGGGCGCGGCAACGGACGCCTGACCGGCTCCGTCGTCGACGAGGAAGGCAAGCCGCTGGAGAACGTGACCATCACCCTGAAGTACCTGGAATTCAACCATTCGCGCGAGACCAAGTCCAACCTCAAGGGACAGTGGGGATTCCTCGGGCTGGGCAAGGGGACCGTGCAGGTCACCGCCACCCTGGAAGGCTACGCGGCGACCACCACCCAGCAGCCGGTGAGCGGCGTCAAGCCCAACCCGGAGATGCCCCTGGTGCTGAGAAAGGGCACCGGCGTGGTCGGCGACCCCTCCCGTGACGCCATCCTGCGCGCCCACGAGATGTTCGACAAACGCCAGTATGGGGAAGCGCTGGCCCTCTACCAGGAGTTCGCCCAGAAGAACCCGGCCAACTACCAGGTCGGCATCTACATCGCCAACTGCAAGACCGAGCTGGGCGACTACGACGAGGCCCTGGCCGAGTTCCAGAAGGTCCTCGCCGAGGTCACCAAGGAGACCCCGGAGCTGAAGGGCAACACCACCGCCGCCCTGGCGTACGCCGGCATCGGCGACGTCTACCTGCGCCAGGAGAACTTCAAGCTGGCGGTGGAGAACTTCCAGCGTTCGATCGACATCCAACCCGGCGATCCGGCCCTGCCCTACAATGTCGCCGAGATCATGTTCGCCCGCAACAAGCCGGAAGAGGCCGAGAAATACTACCAGATGGCCGTCACGATCAAGCCCGCGTGGCCCAAGCCCTACCTGAAGCTGGCCTATGTGGCCATGAACCGCGGCCAGATGGAGCAGGCGGTCGAGCACCTGAAGAAGTTCGTCGAGATCGGAAAGGACGAGGCGAACTTCGCCGAAGGCCAGGCGCTGCTCGAGCTGCTGCAGAAGAAATAGCCCGCAGGCATGGGCGGAATGGGCGGCCGGGGAAGCGGGGCGCGGCGCCTCGGCGCCGCCTGCCTGCTTTCTTTGTTGGCCCTGGGCTTCGCCTGCAGGAAGACGGCTGGGCCCAGGCCCAACCTGCTGCTGATCACCCTCGACACGACCCGCGCCGACCGCATCGGCTGCTACGGCGACGGGCGCGCCGCCACCCCCAACCTGGACCGCCTGGCGCGGCAGGGGGTGCGCTGCCGTCTGGCCTACACCCCGGCCCCCCTCACCCTGCCGGCGCATACGACGCTGCTCACCGGTCTCGAGCCGCAGGGGCACCAGGTGCGCAACAACGGCACCTACGCCCTGCGCCCGGAGGCGACCACCCTGGCCGAGGTGCTGCGCCGGGCCGGCTACTCGACCGCGGCCATGATCGCCGCCTTCGTCCTGGAGAGAAAATTCGGGCTGGACCAGGGCTTCGACCTGTACGACGACGGTCTGGACAAGCCGCCGGGGAAGACGACCTTCCGCTCCGAGATCCGCGGCGACCGCGTGCTGGAAAAGTTCCTGCGCTGGCTCGACGGCGCGCCGCCGCCCCCCTTTTTCTGCTGGGTCCACCTCTACGACCCGCACGCCCCCTATGATCCGCCCGCTCCGTATTCCGAACGCTTCGCCGGCGACCCCTACCGCGGCGAGATCGCTTTCAGCGACGAGATCGTCGGCCGCCTGCTGAACGAGCTGGAGCGCCGCGGCCTGGCCCAGGACACCCTGGTCGTGGCCGCCGGCGACCATGGCGAGGGCTTCAGCGAGCACGGTGAGAGCGGCCACGGCATCTTCTGCTACGAGGAGTCGCTGCGCGTGCCGCTGATCTTCCACGGGCCGCGCATCCTGCGCGGCGGTCGCGTGCTCCAGGGGCCGGTGGGGCTGGTCGACGTCATGCCCACGCTCCTGGAACTGTTCGACCTGGACGCCGTCGCCGGGATGCAGGGGCGCAGCTTCGCCGCCGGCCTGCGCGGCGGAAAAAACGGCGCTGCGAGCTCCCCGCTTTATTTTGAGAGCTTGTACGGGATGGAGGAGATGGGCTGGGCCCCGCTCTCGGGCATCCTGAGCGGCCGCCTGAAATATATCTCGCTTCCCCGCCCCGAGCTTTATGACCTGGAGGCGGATCCCAACGAAAAGGACAACGTGTACCTGAAGCGCAACGCCCAGGCCAAGGCGCTGGCCCGCGAGCTGGACGACATCCTGGCGCGGACGGTGCGCAACGAGGAGGCGGCCCGGCCGCAGCAGAGCCGTTCCGACCAGGAGCGCCTGCGCGCCCTCGGCTACCTGGCTTCGGGCGCTTCCTCTTCGTCCTCCAGCAACGAGGACCCCAAGGAAGGGATCGTGCCCATGAACCGCCTGCTCAAGGTGCGAGAGGCGATCCAGGCCAAGAACCTCCAGGGCGCAGAGGAAGAGATGGCTGCGCTGCGCCAGACCGGGCTCGACCGCCGCCTGCCGCAGTTCTTCGACACCCTCTATGAACTGGCGCTGGCGCGCCAGGACGGGGCCGCCATCCGCGCCGCCCTGCTCGAGGCCCTGTCACGCTTCCCCGAGCAGACCCGTTTCGCCATCCTGCTGGCGACTTTCCACCGCAATCGCGGCGAGGAAAAGCAGGCCGAGGATACGGCGTTGCAGATCCTGGCCCAGGCTCCCGAGACCCGGGAGGCCCATCTCCTGCTGGGCGAGATCTACCGCGGCCGCAAGCTCACGGACAAGGCCATCGAGCATTTTCAACGCGCCTGGGACCTGGAGCCCGAGGACCAGACGCTGCCACTGGCCCTGGCCGACCTGCAGCTGGAGGCCAACCGTCCCGTCCAGGCGCTGGCGGCGCTGCGCCGCCTCCTGGGCGGAGCGGCCAAAGGCCGGGAACTGGACGGCGCGGTCAAAGGCCAGGCGGCCAAGCTGCTGATCAAGCTGGGCGAGCCGGCGCTGGCCGAGGAACTGCTGCGCGGCCTGGTCAACGAGCAGGGAGGCGATCCCGGCCCTTGGACCCAGCTCGGCCTGGCCCAGCTCGAGCGCGGCCAGGAGGAAGAAGCCCGGCGCTCCTTTGAGCAGGCCCTGCGCCTTGATCCCCGCCAGGCATTGGCCTTGAGCGGCCTGGGGACGCTGCACCTCACCCTCTTCCGCCGTGACCGGGACCCGCGCGCCCTGGAGCAGGCCGGGGACCATTTCGAGAAGGCCCTGGCCGTGGACGGCAGGCTGGTCACGGCCCTGAACGGCCTGGGCGTGGTCCGCCTCTACCAGGGCGACGCGCCGGAGGCCGTGAAGAGGCTGCGCGCGGCCGTGGCCGCCGAGCCCGCGTTCACCAACGCCTATTTCAACCTGGCCATCGCCCAGCTGCGCCTGGGCCGCAAGGCGGCGGCGGCGAACACGCTGGCCATGCTGCGCCAGCGCCACGGCGAACGTCTCAGCGCCGCCGAGCACCGGCAGTACGAGGCCCTGCGTCGGGAAGCGAATCAATAACGAGCCTTACGTGGTAGTGATAGCGGTGGCGATCGCAGCCGCAATGAAGAACGAATTCAACGATCAACGATCAGGCGGAACAAAAAAGCACTACGCTTGAACGTTCCCGCCTCTGACTGCACGACGCCGCGGGCGGGCTGGTTCTCCCGCTCGTTCAAGGCTGTTTCGATCACGATCACGACCCCTTCCACTTGGAGTTCGATACGTTCTGCTTCTTCTCTAGCCTGGCGATCAGCTTCTCTCCCTCCCGCGTATAGAAGTCCCGCCGCTCCGTGGCTCCCAAAGCGTTGTACAGGTTGGTCAGCACGTAGTATCCGAACAGGGTGTCGCGGTCGGCCGGCGGCATGGCCACGCCTTCCAGGCACAGGCGCACGGCCTGCTGCAGGTCCCCGTTCCGGCGCAGCAGGATCTCGGCCAGGTGAAAGCGGGGCATCTTCAGCTTCGGCTCGGCTTCCAGGGCCTGGCGGTAGAAGCGGGCCGCGTCGTCGAGGTCCCCGCGCTGCTTGAGCAGGTTGGCCAGGTTGACCGCGGCCTGGTATTTCTCCGGGTTGATCTCCAACTCCTGGCGGTAGTTCTCGCGGGCGGCATCGGGCCGCCCGAGCGCCTCCTGCACCTGGGCCATCAGGTAATGGCTGTTGCGCGTGCGCGGGTTGTCGGCCAGGGCCCGCTCCAGGATCTTTTCGGCGCCGGCGTGATCTTCCTTGCGCATCAGCGCCTCGGCGGTCAGGTTGGCCAGCTGCGGGGCGGTCGGGTCGAGATCCTTGGCCCGGCCCAGCACCTGCAGCGCCTCGTCGGCCCGCCCCTGCAGCAGGCGCACATAGCCCAGCTTCTCCAACAGCGTGGGTTCGTCGGGGAACGCCTGCAGGAAACGCAGGCTCTCGGCGGCGGCCGTTTCCGCTTCGCCGGAGCCGATCAGCGTCTGGACGATGTTCAGCATGAGGAACAGGTTGTCGGGCTTCAGCTCCAGGGCGCGGCGGAAGGAGGCCAGGGCCCCGTCCTTGCGCCCGAGCTTCAGGTTGACATTGCCCTGCAGGCTCCAGGCATCGGCCAGCTCCGGCTCCTCGCGGGTCAGGCCTTCCAGGATGCCGGCGGCCTCGGCGAAGCGCTTCTCTTCCAGCAGCATCGTGGCCCGCGTCAGGGCGTTGCCAACGGCGATCTTGTCCTTGGGATCGGCGAGGGGGCGCGTCTCGTCGACCTTGACCTCGCCCGAGAGGTAGCCCAAAGCGGCCAGCCGCCTCTGGTCCTCCGGGCTCAGGCGCTGGCCGGCATCGGGGCGCAGCGCCCCCCGCGAGCTGCGGTTGACGAAGGCCAGCAGCTGACCGCGCAGGCCGCGGCGGCGCCCGTCTCCGGCAAGCTCCCGGAGCTCCTGCGGGTCGCTGGCCAGGTCGTACAGCTCGTCACGCGGGGCCAGGATGTACTTGAGCGGGCCGCAGCTGAACGACCGCAGGCTCGACCAGCCGTAATGGAAGCGGGGATAGTAGGTTTCGCTGTAGCCCTGGCCCGCGCCTTCCGCGGCGCGCCCGTCGAGCAGCGGCCACAAGCTTTTCCCCTGCCACCCCTTGGGGACCGGGACACGAAGCAGGTCCAGCACGGTGGGCGCCACGTCGACGAGCTCCACCGTGCGGGCGACCAGCGGGCGGCGGAAAGGGCGCGGGGCGCGGAAGATCAGCGGCACATGGAGGGTGGTCTCGTAGAGGAACGTGCCGTGGCCGTCCTCGTCGTGGTCTCCCAGCCCTTCGCCGTGGTCGGCGGCGACCACGATCAGCGAGCGGTCGTAGATCCCCCGTTCCTTCAGGAAGGCGATGAACTTGCCCAACTCGGCGTCGGTGTACTCGACCTCCCCCCTGTACGCCGCCTGCGGAGTGCCGCGGCCGTACGGCTCGGGGGGATCGTAGGGCGAGTGCGGATCGTACAGGTGGATCCAGGCGAAAAAGGGCCTTGGACCGACGGTTTCCAGCCAGCCGCGTGCATCGGCCAGCACCTCGCCGGCGCGCTTCTCGTTCTCCAGCAGGATGCGGTCGTAGCGCGCCGGGTCGAAGCGGTCGGAATAGACGTCGAAACCCTGCTTCAGCCCCCATTTGCCGTGCAGCACGAAGGCGCCGATGAAAGCGGCGGTGGCCATGCCCTTGCCCTTCAGCGCCTCGCTGAGCAGGGTCAGCGCCTCCGGCGCCCGGAAACCGCCGTTGTCGCGCACCTGATTGAACTGCGGATAGGTGGAGGATAGGAGGGAGGTGTGCGAGGGCAGGGTGAGGGGCGTCTGGCAGACGCAGTGGCCGAAGCGCGCCCCCTCGGCGGCCAGGGTGTCAAGCGCCGGCGTTTGCGCCCGCCCGCCGCCGTAGGCGCCCACATGGTCGGCGCGCAGGGTGTCGATGGTGACCAGGATGACGTTCAGGTCCCCGTTGGGCTTGAAAAATCTCCTTGGCCGGAGGAAGAGCCATCCAAGAACAAGCAGGAAAACGGTCGGCAGCAGTGCGGCGGCCAGGACCGCAGGCCGCTTGCGCAACGTGGAAATGGAGGCGGGCGTCATGGTTTTATCTTATCATAGACGGCGTAACGGTCAAGGGACACGGCAACGGCAAAAAGTGATAGTGTACGTGTTAGTGTTAGGCAATGCATTCGCCTGATCTCTAACGGACCTTCAGGGCAACAGAATTGCATTACCATTTCGCACTTCTGGCGAAGGATTTCTTATGATGCCCATGACCAAAGCATGGGCATCTAAAGGCAAAAGGAAAAAAAGGAAAGAACCCGTCCGAGTACTCGCTACTATCACTGCCACTTATAGTTCGTCGAGTTTTTTACTGACACTAACACGAGCACTGAGAGCTTGCCTATTTCCTCTCTTCGAGTTTGGCTATAAACTCTTCTCCCTTGCGGGTATAGAGATCGCGTTTCTCCCGGTCGCCCAGGGCGTTGTAGAGGTTGGTCAGCACGAAAAAGCCGAAAAGGGTCTCGCGGTCGGCGGGAGGGATGTCGATCCCCTCCAGGCACAGGGTAACGGCCCGCTGCAGGTCGCTCCCCTGGCGCAACAGGATCTCGGCCAGGTGGAAGCGGGCCATTTTCAGGCGCGGCTCGGCTGCCAGCGCCAGGCGGTAGTATTCAGCCGCCTCGTCGAGCCGGTCCAACTGCTTGAGCAAGTTGGCCAGGTTGACCGCCGCCCGGAAATGGCGCGCGTCGATCTCCAGCTCGCGGCGATAGTGCTCTGCGGCCTCCTGCCGCCGGCCCTCGGCCTCGGCCAGCTGCCCCAGCAGGTAGTGGCTCCCGGCCGCGCGGGGCTGGGCCTGTCCGACCGCTTCCAGCAGGAGGCGGGCGGCGGCATGGCCGCCGCGGGCGATCAGCGACGCGGCGGCCTCGTTCAGGCGGGGATAGGTCCCCGGATCGGCCCGCAGGGCGCGCAGCAGCGCCTTCAGGGCCTCCTCATCCTGCCCCTGCGCCAGGCGCAGCTGACCCAGCGCCGAGAGCAGCGCCGGGTCTTCGGGCGCGTCGCCCAGGAAGCGGACCGCCTGCGCCGCCGCCTCCTCGAGCCGTCCCAGCCTTTGCAGGGCCTTCAGCATGTCGAGGCGGTTGTTGGCGTCCTCGGGCTTGAGGGCCAGGGCGCGGCGGAACGCCTCCAACGCCTGCTCGTTTCTGCCGCCGGCCAGCAGGGCATTGCCTTCCAGGTTGAGGGCGTCGGCAAAGCCGGGGTTGCGCTCGACGATGCTCCGCGCTTCAGCCAGCGCTTCCGGCCAGCGCCCCTCGCCCAGCAGGGCCACGGCCCTGCCGAAGGCTACATAGTCGGGAAGCTTGTCCTTGGGATCGGCCAGTTCACTTTCCTCGTCGCCGAGCGAGGCGGCGCCGCCCAGGTAGCCGAGCGCGGCCAGCCGGCGCCGGTCCTCGGCGCTCATCGCCCGCGCCCGCACCGGGGTCAGGGCGTTCCGGCCGGCCCGCTGCATGAAAGCCAGGCCGCGGCCGCGCAGGTCAATCCGCCTTTTCGCCTCCGCAACGGCCAGGTTGCGGGCCTCGCCCGGGTCCCGGCCCAGGTCATAGAGCTCGTCGCGCGGGGCGAAAATATACTTGTAGCCGCCGTGATAATAAGCCTTGAGCGGAGCCCAGCCGTAGTGCAGGCGCGGGTACCAGGTCTCGCTGTAGGCCTCGCCCAAACGGCCGTCCTCCTTGCCGTGCAGCAGCCGCGTCAGCGTCTGCCCCTGCCAGGAGGCGGGGGCGGGGATGCCCAGCAGGTCGAGAAGGGTCGGCGCCAGGTCGGTCAGCTGCACCGTCGTTCTCACGTCGCGCGCTTTGAAGCGCCGCGGGGCGCGGACGATCAACGGCACGTGGACGGTGGTTTCGTAGAGGAAATAGCCGTGCTTCTGCTCGCCGTGATCGTCGAGCCCCTCGCCGTGGTCGGCGGTGACGAGGATCAGCGTCCGCTCGTAAAGCCCCTTTTTTCTCAGAAAGTCGAAGAAGCGGCCCAGCTCGTGGTCGGCGTACTCCACCTCGCCGCGGTAAGGCTGGCCGGGCCGGCGATCGAAGGGCGGGGGCGGCTCATAGGGAAAGTGCGGATCGTAGAGGTGGATCCAGGCGAAAAAGCGGCGATCCTTCTGCTTCTCCAGCCAGGAGCGGGCGTCGCCCAGGACCTCGCCGGCCCTTTTCTTGGCCAGCAGCACCAGGTCGCGACCGGGGCCGGGATCGAAGCGGTCGGAATACAGGTCGAAGCCCTGGTTCAGCCCCCACTTGCCGTGGAGGACATAGCCGCCGATGAAGGCGGCGGTGGCGAAACCCCGCTTCTGCAGCACCTCGCTGACCAGTTCCAGCTCCGGCGGCGCCTGGAAGGCTCCGTTGTCGCGCACGCGGTGGAACAACGGCTGCGTGGCCGACAGCAGCGAGGCGTGCGAGGGCAGGGTCAGCGGCGCCTGGCACACGCAGTGGCGGAAGAGAGTCCCCTCGGCGGCCAGGGCGTCGAGCGCCGGCGTGTCGGCGCGGCCCGCGCCATAGGCGCCGACGTGGTCGGCGCGCAGGGTGTCGATGGTCACCAGCACCACGTTCCAGTCTTCCGGCGCCGCGGCGCGCCCAGGGCGGAAAATCCAGGCAGCCAGCGCCGCCAGCGACAGGGCGGCCGCCGCCAGCCAGGCGCGGCGGCGCCGGGAGGAGGGGGCAGCAGATGGTGTTCTCACCCCTCGATTATTCCACAGGATCGCGGCCGCGGCAAGCATGAAACGAGGGTGATGGTGTTTGTGTGAGTGTTAGGAACGGCCCTCAACGAACTCTCTTGAAGAACCAAAGGAAGGGGCTGCTTACTCTTTCCTTTTACTTATTTCCTTTCTGAATGTCCGCGCAGGTCGGAGATCGACGAACTTTCCCTGGAGATGGGTATCCGTGATTCGTGAATGGAACAGCCAAGGTCGGCTTATTGCCATTCCCTTTCACGTTTCACATTTCACTTTTCACTGGAGTTCAAAAAAAAAGGGGGCACGTGCGTGCCCCCGTGGGAACAGACCGATCGAGTTCCTAGATCAGTTGAACTCGATGCGCGCGCCGAGCTGGAACATGCGCGGGTCGTTGATGGTCATCATGCGCTCGAAGGGATAGGTCCTCTGGTTGCTGGAGTTGGTCCACACCGAGGTGGCCACGCCCTGGTTGAAGACGTTGAAGCAGTCGGCGAAGGCGGCCAGGGTGATGTTCTTGATCTTGAAGGCCTTCTCCAGGCGCAGGTCGAGGCGCACCGTGTCGGGGAGGCGGCGCGCACCGCGCTCCTCGGCGAAGATGGTCGTGCCCGAGCGGCTCTGGGAAACGGGGACGCCCAGGTAGTAGGAGTTGATCTGGCGGGTGTAGGTGCCGCCGCTCAGGAAGCGGAAGTAGCCGCTGAGGTTGATGCCCAGCGGGCCGGCCCACAGGCCCTGCACCTTGAACTGGTGGGTGGCGTCGAGGTCGAGGATGCCGTAAGCGTTGATGTGGGCGTTGGGATCGCCGAACAGGCCGGAGGTGCCCAGGGAGGCGCTGCCGCGGCCCTGCGAGATGAGTCCCTTGCCCTCGCCCCAGACGTAGGAGGTGTTCAGGGCCCAGCCGTGGCTGAAGCGCTTGTTCAGCGTGATCTCCACGCCGTTGTAGTCGCGCTCGGCCCCCGGCGGGTTGACGATGTAGACCTCGCTGGCGGCGGTGTTCTTCTTGCTGTAGAAGGTGACGGTCTTGCCGTCGAAGGGATCGACCGTGGTCTTGGCGACCCAGTTCTTGCTCCAGTCGAGCTCGCCGGTGCTCATCAGCTTGTCGATGTCGAGCTGGGCGGCGTCGACCTGGTGGATCAGCTTGCGGTCCCACTTGCGGATGTAGCGGATGCCGGCCGACCAGTCGGTGAACAGCTCGCGCTCGAGGCCGACGGTCAATTCATCGGTGTAGGGGGCGCCCAGCTTGTAGTCCTTGTAGCCCACCTTGGTGGAGGAGGGAACCGACCACACCATCTCGGTGTTCGGGATCTGCTGGCCGTCGGGATACAGGAAGACGATCCAGCCGACCCAGCCGTTGGGATGGGCGATGTTGATCCAGCCCGTCTGGTTGGCCATGGTGTAGCGCGACCAGGAGGCCTTGGCCAGCGTCTTGTTGTCGCCGGTCACGTCGTAGATGAAGCCCAGGCGCGGGGCCAGGGTGGTCCAGCTCATGGCCTTGATGGGTTCGGTGATCGAGCGGTTGACGGTCAGGTAGCTGAGGGCGCCGGGGAGCTGGAAGGGGCCGCCGCCGCCCTGCTCGGGCCAGGTCAGCGAGTTGTACTCCAGGCGCAGGCCGAGGTTCAGGGTCAGGTGGCGGTTGACGCGCCAGGTGTCCTGGATGAAGGCGAAGTAGTCATCCATGTTGTCCTTGCGGTCGAAGCCGTCGTCGGCCAGCACCAGGCCGTAATAATAGTAGTCTTCGCCGAGCATGCCCTGGTAGTGGCAGCCGGAGACGGGATCGGGCCGGCCGTAGACCATCCAGCCGACGCGGGCCAGCTGCGCCTCGCCGCCGACCTTCAGCTCATGGGTGCCCATGAAGTCGTCGATGAAGGTGGTGGCGTCGATGTTGAAGTTGTAGCGGTCGCGCGAATTGTGGTCCTGGGTGCGCCAGGCGCCGCCCTTGTCCAGGTAGCGGTAGGTGTACAGGTCGTAGTAGAAGGGGCGGTCGGTCTTGGAGTCCAGGTTCATCTGGAACTGGCTGATGCCGACCTTGAAGTTGGCGTACATGTTCTCGCCGAAGTAGCGGTTCCAGTTGGCGTTGACCACATGGGTGGGGCTGGTCTGCTTGCAAGTGTTGTTCTCGGTGTGGTAGCGGTCGGCGAAGCGGTTGTTGTTGAGGGCGTCGGAATAATTGTAGGAGAGGGTGAACTTGTTCTTCTGGTTGGGCTGGAAGGTGAGCTTGACGTAGGGCAGGGGCTGCTGCACCTTGATGACGGTCTTGGCATCGGGCTGGGTGTAGGGGAAGCCGATGGCGTAGTTCTGCACTTCCTTGTAGGTGGCCGAGGCGAAGAACCACAGCTTGTCCTTGATGATCGGTCCGCCGATGGAGAAAGCGGGCTCGAATTCCAGGTGGTTGCCCGAGTAGCCCTCTTCCTCCAGCACGGTGCCCTTGCGGTTGTCGCCGACGAAGCTCTCGTGGTTCAGGAAGAAGGAGGCGTTGCCGGTGACGCGGTTGCCGCCCGACTTGGTGACGACGTTGACCATGGCGCCGCGCACCGATCCGTACTCGGCCGAGAGGCCGCCGGTCTGGACCGAGATCTCGTCCATGATGTCCAGGCCGAAGGTGACGTTGGTGACGCCGGTGGCCGGGTCGCCCAGGTTCACGCCGTCCAGGTTGTAGGAGTTGTCCATGGTGGCGCTGCCGTGGGCCGAGTCGCCGGTCATGCCCGGGGCCATGTTGACGAAGTTGGCCAGGTTGCGCGGGGCGGGCAGCGACTTCAGGAACTGCACGTCGAAGTTGGCCGCGCGCGTCTGGCGCTGGGTGTCGACCGTGGGGCTCTGGCCGGTGACCACGATGGCTTCCTGGATCTGCTCCTGGCGCATGGTGGCGTTGACCGTGTAGGTCTGCAGGGCCGACACGCGCACATCCTTGCGGATGACGGTGCGGAAGCCCTCCAGCTGGAAGCTGAGCTCGTACACGCCGGGAGGCAGGTTGGCGAAGCGGTAGACGCCGTTCTCGTTGGACACGGCGGTCATCTTGCCGATCACCAGGGCCGGCGAGGTGATGACGACGGTGACGCCCGGGATGGTCACGCCGTCTTCCATGGAGACGACGCCCATCAGGGTGCCGGTCTGGGATGACTGCCCGTAGCCGACGGCGGCGGCCATCAGCGCGAGCATCAACCCGATGCAAATCTTTTTCATCATATACCTCCTAAAAAATTTTTATTACCACCATTAATAAATGCAATATTGATGCCAATTCAAAACGGCCTAAGAACGCATATTACCGTGTTTGCGATTCAATTTTTTGGATTATTATGCCTGGCGAGTCCAAATATTTGAACTCAGGTTTTGTTAGAAATTAAATTAATTCAATCGCCTCCGTTGCCTCCTGGCTGCGGCAGGATGGCTGGAACGGTGGCAGGGGCAGCGATCGAGTTCGCGGCGAGCGCCCGGGCGAGATCTGTCTTGCTTCCCCCATTGTCCATTTCCTCTGCATGACCCTTGTTGGGATCATTTGGAAATCGGAATGTGGGATTGGTTTGGGATGTGTCGCTTGGAGCCAGGGATTGTTGTCTTACGGGAATGGGTGCCTCAGCCCGGCTTGTTTGATGCGGGGGAAAAAGGGGGCACGTTCGTGCCCCCCAGGGGAAGAGATCGACCGAGTTCCTAGATCAGTTGAACTCGACGCGGGCTCCGAGCTGGAACATGCGCGGCGTGTTGATGGTGAGCATGCGCCCGAATTCATAGGTGGGGTTGCTGGAGTTGGTCCACACCGAGGTGGCCACGCCCTGGTTGAAGACGTTGAAGCAGTCGGCGAAGGCGGCCAAGGTCACCTTCTTGATCTTGAACGCCTTTTCCAGGCGCAGGTCGAGCTGCACCGTGTCGGGCAGGCGGCGCGAGCCGCGCTCCTCGGCGTTGACCACCGCCCCGGCGCGGCTCTGGGAGACGGGCACGCCCAGGAAGCGCGAGGTGACGGTGCGCGTGTAGGTTCCGCCGCTGAGGAAGCGGAAGTAGCCGCTGAGGTTGATGCCCAGCGGCCCGGCCCACAGCCCCTGGGCCTTGAACTGGTGGCGCGAATCGAGGTCGAGCGTGCCGTAGGCATTGACATGGGCGTTCGGGTCCTGGAACAGGCTGGACGTGCCCAGCGCCGAGCCGACGCGGCCCAGCGAGATGAGGCCGGTGCTTTTGCCGTAGACGTAGGAGGTGTTCAGGGCCCAGCCGTGGCTGAAGCGCTTGTTCAGCGTGATCTCCACACCGTTATAGTCGCGCTCGGCCCCCGGCGGGTTGACGATGTGGCACTCCTTGGCCGTGGTGTCGATCTTGCTGTAGAAGGTGACGGTCTTGCCGTCGAAGGGGTCGATGCCGGTCCGGGCCACCCAGTTCTTGCTCCAGTCGAGCTCGCCGCTGCTCATCAGCTTGTCCATATCAAGCTGGGCGGCGTCGACCATGTGCATCAGGTTGCGGTCCCACTTGCGGATGAAACGGGCGCCGGCCGACCAGTCGGTGAACAGCTCGCGCTCGAGGCCGACGGTCAATTCATCGGTGTAGGGGGCGCTGAGCTTGTAGTCCCTGTAGCCCACCCTGGTGGAACTGGGCAACCACAGGGGGATCTCGGAGTTGGGGATCGGCGTCCCGTCGGGCTCCAGGTAGACGAAATAGGTGATCCAGCCGTTGGGATGGGCCTCGTTGATCCAGCCCACCTGGTTGGGCATGGTGTAGCGCGACCAGGAGGCCTTGGCCAGCGTCTTGTTGTCGCCGGTCAGGTCGTAGATGAGGCCCAGGCGCGGGGCCAGCGTGGTCCAGGAGAGGCCCTGGATCGGCTCGCTGACCGTGCGGTTGACGGTCAGGTAGCTGATGGCGCCGGGCAGGGTGATAGGGCCGCCGTCGCCCTGCTTGGGCCAGGTCAGCGAGTTGTACTCCAGGCGCAGGCCTAGGTTCAGGGTCAGGTGGCGGTTGACGCGCCAGGTATCCTGGAGGAAGGCGAAGTAGTCATCCATGTTGTCCTTGCGGTTGAAGCCGCCGCCCTGCAGGACCAGCCCCCAATAGTAGTAGTCCTCGCCGAGCATGCCATTGTAGTGGCAGCCGCTGACAGGGTCGGGCTTGCCGTAGACGAGCCAGCCGACGCGGGCCAGCTGCGCCTCGCCGCCGACCTTCAGCTCGTGGGTGCCCAGGAAGTCGTCGATGAAGGTGGTGGCGTCGACGTTGACGTTGTAGCGGTCGCGCGAGTTGTGGTCCTGGGTGCGCCAGGAACCGCCGTTGTCCAGGTAGCGGTAGGTGTACATGTCATAATAGAAAGGAGCGTCCAGGTTGGAATCGAGGTTCATCTGGAACTGGCTGACGCCGACCTTGAAGTTGGCGTACATGTTCTCGCCGAAGTAGCGGTTCCAGTTGGCGTTGACCACATGGGTGGGGCTGGTCTGCTTGCAAGTGTTGTTCTCGGTGTGGTAGCGGTCGGCGAAGCGGTTGTTGTTGAGGGCGTCGGAATAATTGTAGGAGAGGGTGAACTTGTTCTTCTGGTTGGGCTGGAAGGTGAGCTTGACGTAGGGCAGGGGCTGGGTGATCTTGATCGCCGCCGGCTCCGCCGCGTTGTAGGGGAAGCCGCTGACGAAGCGCTCGGTGTCCTTGTAGGTGGCCGAGGCGAAGAACCACAGCTTGTCCTTGATGACCGGTCCGCCGATGGAGAAGGCGGGTTCGAACTGGCGGTGGTTGCCGGTCAGGCCCTCATCCTCCAGCACGGTGCCCTGGCGGTTGTTGCCCACCAGGTCCTCGTGGTTGAAATAAAAGGAGGCGTTGCCGGTGACGCGGTTGCCGCCCGACTTGGTGACGACGTTGACCATGGCGCCGCGCACCGAGCCGTACTCGGCCGAGAGGCCGCCCGACTGCACCGAGATCTCGTCCATGATGTCCAGGCCGAAGGTGATGTTCTGCAGCCCGGTGGCCGGGTCGCCCAGGTTGACGCCGTCCAGGTTGACCGAATTGTCCATGGTGGCCGAGCCGGCGGCCGAGGAGCCGCCATTGACGTCGTCGGCGATCAGCCCCGGCGCCATGTTGATGAAGTTGGCCAGGTTGCGCGGCGCCGGCAGCCCCTTCAGGAACTGCACGTCGAAGTTGGCCGCGCGCGTCTGGCGCTGGGTGTCGACCGTGGGGCTCTGGCCGGTGACCACGACCGCCTCCTTGATCGTCTCCTGGGTGATGGTGGCGTTGACCGTGAAGGTCTGCAGGGCGGCCACGCGCACATCCCTGCGGATGACGGGGCGGAAGCCCTCCAGCTGGAAGCTGAGCTCGTACACGCCGGGAGGAAGGTTGGCGAAGCGGTAGACGCCGTTCTCGTTGCTGACG
The DNA here is from genome assembly GCA_964628035.1 of uncultured Clostridia bacterium. Taxonomy (GTDB): domain Bacteria; phylum Acidobacteriota; class Aminicenantia; order UBA2199; family UBA2199; genus UBA2199. The sequence continues at coordinate 120,847 of CAZVPI010000007.1, forward strand.
GCGCTCCTCCTGCCGATCACCAGGGCCGGCGAGGAGATGACCACGGTGACGCCCGGGATGGCCACGCCGTCCTCCATGGAGACGACGCCCATCAGGGAGCCGGTCTGCGAAGACTGCCCGAACGCGGCCGAGACGGCCGCGGCGAACAGCAACAGTGCGACGCAAGCTTTCTTGTTCATGTTGACCTCCTTTGCACGTTGCATCGCCAGAGACATTGCAAGTTGTGTGCCAAGTTAATATCCTTTATTATCGGCCTTCTTCATTTCCATTTTTTTGGATAATCGCATTTCCGCGCGCACGGGGCCGTGAATCTCCAATATTTTGGACGCAACACGGTGGCCATGGCAGTGCTCGTGACAGCAAGGGGAACGGAAAGGATCCCCGGCGGATCGCCCTTTTTCAGGGCTTTTTCACTTTTGCCTTATGATTTCACCCCGTCTCGGCTCCCTCGCAAATCATGGTGGAACAACTTCTTTGGCTTGTTTCTCATCACTCCTAACCCCTCACCTGTCACTCTGGCTCAAAGAAAAAGGGCGGCCCTTCCAGGCCGCCCTGTCGAAGCGCAGCGCCCGTTTTCGCGGCACGGGGACCGGTTACTTGCACTCCATGTCCAGGTTCTTGAACACGAAGGCCCAGGTGTCGGCCGCGATCTCGATGGCCTTGCGCAGGTTGGAGGAACCGTGGCCCGAGCGCGTCTCGATGCGGATCAGCACCGGGTTGTCGCCGCGGTGCTTCTCCTGCAGGGCGGCGGCGAACTTGAAGGAGTGGGCCGGGAAGACGCGGTCGTCGTGGTCGGCGGTGGTGACCAGCGTGGCCGGGTAGTTCACGCCTTCCCTCAGGTTGTGCAGCGGCGAATAAGCGTACAGGTACTTGAACTGCTCCGGGTTGTCGCTGGCGCCGTACTCCACGGCCCAGCCCCAGCCCACGGTGAACTTGTGGTAGCGCAGCATGTCCATGACACCGACCGCCGGCAGGGCGACCCGGAAGAGCTCGGGGCGCTGGGTCATGACCGCTCCGACCAGCAGTCCGCCGTTGGAGGCGCCGGAGATGGCCAGCCTGGCGGCGCAGGTGTACTTTTCGGCGATCAGGTGCTCGGCGGCGGCGATGAAGTCGTCGAACACGTTCTGCTTCTTCTCCAGCATGCCGGCGCGGTGCCAGGCCTCGCCGTACTCGCCGCCGCCGCGGATGTTGGCCACCGCGTAGACGCCGCCGCTTTCCAGGAAAACGAGCTTTTCAGGGCTGAAATAGGGGGTCATGCTGGCGTTGAAGCCGCCGTAGGCGTAAAGCAGGGCGGGGTTCCTGCCGTCGCGCTGCAGCCCCTTCTTGTGGACGATGAACATCGGCACCTGGGTGCCGTCCTTGCTGGCGAAGAAGACCTGCTTGACCTCGTAGGCCCGGGGGTCGAACTTGGCCTCCGACTTGCGGAACAGCTTGCTCGTCCCCGAGGCGATGTCGTACTGGAAGATCACCGGCGGGTAGTTGAAGGAGGTGAAGGTGTAGAACAGGAGCGTGTCGGCCTTCTTGCCATAGAAGCCGCCGGCCGAGCCGAGGCCGGGCAGCTCGATCGCCCGCTCCAGCTTGCCCGATAGGTCGTGCTGGGTGACGCGGGTGGCCACGTCCTTGAGATAGTGGGCGAAGAGCTTGCCGCCGGCGGCCGAGACCCCCTGCAGCACCGCCTCCCCCTCGGGGATGACGGTCTTCCAGTTCTCGCGGGAGGGGGCGGAGCCGTCGATCAGCACCAGGCGGTAGTTGGGCGCGCCGTCGTTGGTGTGGACCAGGAAGGAGCCGCCGACGTTGTCGACGGGCGCGTAGTCGAACTCGAAACCCGGGCAGAGGAGGTGGAATGGATCGTCCTTCTTCGCCAGGTCGCGGAAGCGGATCTCCGAGCCGTGGGTGCCCTCGGAGCTGCCGAGGATGAGGAAGCGGCCGTCCTCGGTCACGCTGGCCTGGTAGTAGCGCAGCGGGTGCGCGGGATCGGCGAAGACCAGGACGTCCTTCTCCTGGGCCTCGCCCAGCTTGTGGTAATAGACCTTCTGGTTCTCGTTTTTGGCCTTCAGTTCCTCGCCTTCCTTGGGAGCGTCGTAGCGGGAATAGAAGAAGCCGTCGCCGCTCCAGCCGGCGCCGGAAAACTTCACCCAGCGCAGGCGGTCGGGCAGCTCGCGGCGGCTGGCGATCTCCATCACGCGGATCTCCTGCCAGTCGGAGCCGGCCTCGGAGCGGGAGATGGCCATGTAGCGGTCGTCCTGCGACTCGCCCAGCAGGCCGATGCGCACCGTGCCGTCGGCCGACAGGGCGTTGGGGTCGATGAACACCCGCGGCTCGCCGTCCAGCCCCTTCTGGTAATAGTAGACCGACTGGTTCTGCAGGCCGTCGTTCTTGGCGAAGAAGTAATACTCCCCGACGCGGAAGGGGGCCGAGTAGCGCGGATAGTTGAACAGCTCCTCCAGGCGCCTGGCGATGCCGGCGCGGCAGGGGATGGCGTTCAGGTAGCCGAAGGTCAGCCGGTTCTGCGCCTCGACCCAGGCCTTGACCTCGGAGGCGTTGTCGTCCTCGAGCCAGCGGTAGGGATCGGCGACCTTCGTGCCGTGGTAGTCGTCGACCACGTCGACCTTCTTGGACTCGGGGTAGATGCGCCTTTTCTCCCCGGCCCGGTTGTCGGCCGACACGAAGGAGATGAAAACGGCGATCAGCAGCATTGCGCACAGGGCTTTTTTCATCGCGAACCTCCTAGAAAGCTGCGGATTGGCGGCATGGAAATGATTATACGCGAACGGGGGGGAAAGGTTAAGCGAGGCAAGCGCCAGACGGCTCACGGCGAACGGCACTGGGCAACAGCACGGCAAAGAACCGCAGTGACCAAGAGAAGAGGAATTCCCTAAAAAAAGGTGCCGATGCAAGAGATCATTCTGGTTCGGGACCCAGGGCATGAGAGGCAGGGAAAACGCGATGCCGCGGCCAGGATCCAGAGAGGGCCGTTCCCGTCTGCCGCACGCCGTACGCCGAGCGGACGGCCGTAGGCCGTCCTATTTGGCAATCGTGAACTTGTCCTCGATATGGTCGTGCTCGATCTGCTGGTAGTAGGAGTAGCCGGTGCCGGCCGGGATCAGCCGGCCCATGGTCACGTTCTCCTTGATGCCCAGCAGGTGGTCTTCCTTGCCGGCGATGGCGGCGTCGGTCAGCACGCGCGTCGTCTCCTGGAAGGCGGCGGCCGACAGGAAGCTGTCGTTGGCCAGGGCCGCGCGCGAGATGGGCAGCAGCGCCGGCTTGGCCTTGGCCGGGCGGCCGCCCTCGGCCTCGACGCGGGCGTTCTCCTCCTCGAATTTCCACTTCTCGATGATCTGGTCGGGGATGAACTGCGTGTCGCCGACCTCCTCGACGCGCCGCCACTTGATCATCTGGCGGATGACGATCTCGATGTGCTTGTCGTTGATCTCCACGCCCTGCAGGCGGTAGACGTCCTGGATCTCCTTCAGCAGGTACTCGGCCAGCTTCTGCTCGCCGAGGACGGTCAGGATGTCGACGGGATTGAGCGGCCCGTCCATCAGCGGCGTGCCGGCCGTGATCTTGTCGCCGTCATCGACGATGATGTGGGCGCCGCGCGGGATGCTGTGCTCGTCGGGCTTGACGTTCTTGTCCAGGGGGCGGATGGTGATCTTGCGCGAGCCGTGCTGCACCTTGCCGTACTCGACGGTGCCGTCGATCTGGGCCATCTTGGCCGGGTTCTTGGGCTTGCGCGCCTCGAACAGCTCGGTGACGCGCGGCAGGCCGCCGGTGATGTCCTTGGTCTTGGCGAACTCCGAGGGGATCTTGGAGAGCACATCGCCGGCCTTGACCTCGTCGCCTTCCTTGACCGAGATGTGGGCGTTGACCGGAAGGAAGTACTTGCGCTTGATCTTGTTGCTGGCCTTGTCGCGGATGGCGATGTGCGGCAGCAGCTCGTCGCGCAGCTTCTCGTTCTTGATGTCGATGACCAGCTGGGTGATCTTGCCCGTCTCCTCGTCGCGGGCGTTGACGAAGGAGACGTTCTCCACCAGGTCCTTCAGCTCGACCACGCCGTCGTCGTTGGTCAGCAGCGAGTTGGCGAAGGGATCCCATTCCAGCAGCAGGTCGCCCTTCTTGACCGCCTGGTTGTCCTTGACCAGGATGCGCGAGCCGTAGGCCACCGGATACATGGCCTTCTCGCGTTTCTTGGAGTCCAGGATCTGCAGCGAGCCGATGCGGTTCATGGCGATGAACTCGCCGCTCTTGCTCTCGATGATCTCCAGGCTGTTGTACTTGACGATGCCTTCGTAGCCCGACTGCAGGCGCGTCTGCCCCTCGTGGCGGCCGATGCCGCCGATGTGGAAGGTGCGCATGGTCAGCTGCGTGCCCGGCTCGCCGATCGACTGGGCGGCGATGATGCCCACCGCCTCGCCCAGTTCGATGACCTTGCCGGTGGACAGGTTGCGGCCGTAACACTTGGCGCAGACGCCGCCGCGGGTCTCGCAGGTCAGCACCGAGCGGATCTTGGCCTTCATGATGCCCGAGTCGACGATCTCCTTGCCCTTGTACTCGTCGATCTCCTCGCCGGCGGCGACGATGACCTTGTCGGGGTTGTCGGGCGAGTGGATGTCCTCGAGGGCGAAGCGGCCGATGAGGCGGTCGATCAGCGGCTCGATCTCCTTGCCGTTCTCGATGATCGCCGACACCTCGATGCCGTTCATGGTGCGGCAGTCCTCCTCCTTGACGATCACCTCGTTGGCGGCGTCGACCAGCTTGCGGGTCAGGTAGCCGGCGTCGGCGGTCTTGAGCGCCGTGTCGGCCAGGCCCTTGCGGGCGCCGTGGGTGGAGACGAAGTACTGCAGCACCGACAGCCCTTCCTTGAAGTTGGCGGTGATCGGCGTTTCCAGGATGTCGCCTGAGGGCTTGGCCATCAGGCCGCGCATGCCGGCCAGCTGCTTCAGCTGGTCCTTGCTGCCGCGGGCCCCGGAGTCGGACATGACGAAGATGGGGTTCATGCCCTCGCCCTCGTAGCTCATGGTGCGCATCTGGGCGAACATCTTCTCGCGGATGTCGTCGGTGGCCTTGCTCCACAGCTCGATGATCTTGTTGTGGCGCTCGCCGGCGGTGAGGATGCCGTTCTTGTAGCTGCGGTCGATGTTCTCCAGCTGCTTCTCGGTGGCGGCGATGATCTCCTGTTTCTCCGGCGGCACCAGCAGGTCGGAGATGCCGATGGTGAAGCCGGCGCGGGTGGCGTACTCGAAGCCGGCCTCCTTGAGCCGGTCCAGGGTCGCGACCGTGGGCCCGAAGCCCAGGTGCAGGTAGATGTAATAAATGAGGTTCTGGATGCCCTTCTTCTTCATCAAGCCGTTGATGAAGGGGATGCCCGCGGGCAGCAGGCCGTTGAAGAGGACGCGGCCGGGGGTGGTGACCAGCAGGTGGTTGTCCTCGCGCTTGATCTCGCTCACCGGGCAGTTGACGATGTCCTGCGGGTCGAGCAGGTAGGCGTCCTGGTTCTTGACCGCGCCCAGGTACTGGACGCGGATGAGGGCGTTCAGGTCGACCAGGCCCTGCTCGTGGGCCTGCAGCACGTCCTTGAAGGAGGCGAAGATGCGGTTCTCGCCCTTCAGCCTGCGCTTGGTGAAGGTCAGGTAATAGAAGCCGAGGATCATGTCCTGGGTGGGGACGGCCAGCGGCTTGCCGTTGGCCGGCGACAGGATGTTGTTGCTGGAGAGCATCAGGATCTTGGCCTCGGCCTGCGCCTCGAGCGACAGCGGGATGTGCACGGCCATCTGGTCGCCGTCGAAGTCGGCGTTGAAGGCCGGGCAGACCAGCGGGTGCAGGGTGATGGCGTTGCCCTCGACCAGGTGCGGGCGGAAGGCCTGGATGCCCAGGCGGTGCAGCGTCGGCGCGCGGTTGAGCATGACCGTGTGGTCCTTGATCACCTCGTCCAGGGCGTCCCAGATCTCGTCGCGGTTCTCCTCCACCCAGGTGCGGGCCACCTTGAGGGTGGTGACCATGCCCTTCTTCTCCAGCTTGTTGTAGATGAAGGGCTTGAACAGCTCCAGGGCCATCTTCTTGGGGATGCCGCACTCGTCGAGCTTCAGGTGCGGGTCGACGACGATGACCGAGCGCCCCGAGTAGTCGACGCGCTTGCCCAGCAGGTTCTGGCGGAAGCGCCCCTGCTTGCCCTTCAGCGAGTCGGAGAGCGACTTCAGCGGCCGCTTCTGCGAGCTCATATAGCTGCGGCTGCGCTTCTGGTTGTCGAAGAGGGCGTCGGCCGACTCCTGCAGCATGCGCTTCTCGTTCTTGATGATCAGCTCGGGGGCCTTGAGGTCGAGCAGGCGCTTCAGGCGGTTGTTGCGGTTGATGACGCGGCGGTAGAGGTCGTTGAGGTCGGAGGAGGCGAAGCGGCCGCCGTCCAGGCGCACCAGCGGCCGCAGGTCGGGCGGCATCACCGGCAGCACGCTCAGCACCATCCACTCCGGGCGGTTGCCCGACTTGAGGAAGTCCTCCATCAGCTTCAGGCGCCGCGCCATGTTCTTCTTGCGCTGGAAGGACTTCTCGACGCGGATGCGCGACTTGAGGCTGGCCACCTCCTCCTCCAGCTTCAGCTCGGACAGCAGCTCGTGCAGGGCCTCGGCGCCCATGCCGGCGCGGAAGGCGTCCTCGCCGTAGCGCTCGCGGTGGTCCAGGTACTCCTCCTCCGAAAGCACCTGCTTCTTCTTCAGGCTGGGGACGTTCTTGGGGTCGAGGACGATGTAGCTCTCGAAGTAGACGATGTGCTCCAGGTCCTTGGAGCTGATCTCCAGCAGCACGCCGATGCGCGAGGGAATGCCGCGGAAGAACCAGATGTGCGCCACCTTGGAGTTGAGCTCGATGTGGCCCATGCGCTCGCGGCGCACGGCCGAGAGCGTGACCTCGACGCCGCACTTCTCGCAGACGATGCCCTTGTACTTGAGCCCCTTGTACTTGCCGCACAGGCAGCGGAAGTCCTGCGTGGGCCCGAAGATCTTGGCGCAGAACAGGCCGTCGCGCTCGGGCTTGAAGGTGCGGTAGTTGATGGTCTCCGGCTTGGTGACCTCGCCATAGGACCAGCTGCGGATCGTTTCCGGTGAAGCGATGCTGATCTTCACCTTGCTGTAGTCCATGATCTTGGTTTCCTTGCCGTCTTTCTTTAGTTTGCGCATCCTCGCTCCTCTAGGAAATGGCGGAGAGGTTCTCCTGGGCCAGGCTCTCCTCGCTCTGCTTCTCGCGCTTGATCATCTCCATGTTCAGCACCAGGCTCTTCATTTCCTTGATCAGCACGTTGAAGGACTCGGGCAGGCCGGGATTGAAGTCCATCGTCCCCTTGACGATGGCCGAATAGATCTCGTTGCGGCCGCTGATGTTGTCGGACTTGATGGTCAGCATCTCCTGCAGGATGTAGGCGGCGCCGTAGGCCTCGAAGGCCCAGACCTCCATTTCGCCGACGCGCTGGCCGCCGAACTGCGCCTTGCCGCCCAGCGGCTGCTGGGTGATCAGCGAGTAGGGCCCGGTCGAGCGGGCGTGGATCTTGTCGTCCACCATGTGCTCCAGCTTCATCATGTACATGTAGCCGACCGTGACCTTGTTCTTGAAGGGCTCGCCGCTGATGCCGTCGTAGAGGACGACCTTGCCGTCCTCGGGCAGCTTGGCCTGGCGCAGGTAGCCGATGATGTCGTGCTCGAAGGCGCCGTCAAAGACCGGGGTCTCGAAGTAGCAGCCCAGCTCCTTGCCGGCCCAGGCCAGAACCATCTCGAAGACCTGGCCGACGTTCATGCGCGACGGCACGCCCAGCGGGTTGAGCACCACGTCGACGTGGCGGCCGTCGGCCAGGAAGGGCATGTCCTCCACGGGCAGGATGCGCGCCACCACGCCCTTGTTGCCGTGGCGGCCGGCCATCTTGTCGCCGACGGAGATGCGGCGGTTGACGGCGATCAGCACCTTGACGATCTTGATGATGCCCGGGGCGAACTCGTCGCCCTTTTTCATCTGGTCGATCTTCTCCTGGATCTCGAGCTTCAGGGCGTCGATGTGCAGGCGCACCTTCTTCTCGATCTCGGAGATCTGGGCCTTGCTCTCCTCGTCGATGTGCTTCTTGATCTCCTTGAGGAAGGCGTCGTCCATGGCCTCGAGGTCCTTGGCCGGGATGGGCTTGCCCTTTTCGAATTTCTTCTTGTTGTAGCTGAGGGTCTTGACCAGCTTCACCTTGCGCAGCAGCCGGGCCAGCTTCTGGGTTTTCTCGGCCAGCAGGATCTTGGTCTCGTCGGCCAGGTTGCGCCGCATCTTGGCCGTCTCCAGGGAGTCGATCTCCTCGGCGCGCTTGTCCTTCTTCTGGCCGCGGCGGGTGAAGACCTTCACGTCGATGACCGTCCCCTCCACGCCCGGCGGGCAGTAGAGGGAGGAGTCCTTGATCTCCGAGGCCTGCTCGCCGAAGATGGCGCGCAGCAGCTTCTCCTCGGGCGACAACTGGGTCTCGCCCTTGGGGGACACCTTGCCCACCAGGATCTCGCCGGGCTTGACCTTGGCGCCGATGCGCACGATGCCGCTCTCGTCGAGGTTCTTCAGGGCCGTCTCCGAGACGCTGGGGATGTCTCGGGTGATCTCCTCGGGGCCGAGCTTGGTCTCGCGGGCCTCGAGGGTCTCCTCGACGATGTAGATGGAGTTGAAGGCCGAGGTCTTCACCAGGCGCTCGCTGAGGATGATGGCGTCCTCGTAGTTGTAGCCGCGCCAGGGAACGAAGGCGGCCAGGATGTTGCGGCCCATGGCCAGCTCGCCCTTGTCCGAGGCGGGGCCGTCGCAGAGGATCTGCCCCTTCTCGACGCGCTCGCCCACCTTGACCAGCGGCCGCTGGTTGATGATGGTGTTCTGGTTGGAGCGGCGGAACTTCTTCAGCTCGTAGAGGTCGGCCTGCACGTCGGCGAAATCGTTCTCGTCGGGCTGGTCGCCGTCCACCTTGACGATGATGCGCTCGGCGTCGGCGTTCATCACCACGCCCGGGCGGCGGCAGACGACCACCATGCCCGAATCCTTGATCAACCGGTGCTCCATGCCGGTGGCCACGATGGCCGCCTCGGGGTTGATCAGCGGCACGGCCTGGCGCTGCATGTTGGAGCCCATCAGGGCGCGGTTGGCGTCGTCGTTCTCCAGGAAGGGGATGAGCGCCGCCGAGATGGAGACGATCTGCTTGGGCGAGATGTCCATGAAGTCGACCTCCTGGGGGTCGACCTGCAGCATCTCGCCGCCGGCCTTGCGGGCGTCGACCTTCTTGGCCACCAGCCGCCCGCCCTCGTCCAGTTCGGTGTTGGCCTGGGCGATGGTGTGCTCCTCCTCCTCCCAGGCGGTGAGGTAGAAGGGGTGGTAGCGGAACAGCGGCGGGCGCTTGCCGGCCTTCTGCAGGCGGGCGACCTCGGCCTGGGCCTGGCTTTCGGGCACGATGTCGTGGTAGGCCAGCTCCGAGTCGCCGGCGTACTCGACGCGGAAGTAGTCGACGACGCGGCCGTTCTCCACCTTGCGGTAGGGGGTCTCGATGAAGCCGTACTCGTTGACGCGGGCGTAGGTGGTCAGCGAGGAGATCAGGCCGATGTTCGGGCCCTCCGGCGTCTCGATCGGGCAGATGCGCCCGTAGTGCGAGGAGTGGACGTCGCGCACTTCGAAGCCGGCGCGCTCGCGGTTCAGGCCGCCGGGCCCGAGCGCCGAGATGCGGCGCTTGTGGGTGGTCTCGGCCAGGGCGTTGGTCTGGTCCATGAATTGGGAGAGCTGCGAGGTGCCGAAGAATTCCTTGAGGGCGGCGAACACCGGCTTGGTGTTCAGCAGCTCGCGCGGCAGCACCACCGAGATGTCCGGGGAATTGGTGATGCGCTCGCGGATGATCTTCTCCAGGCGCATCAGCCCGATGCGGAAGGCGTTCTCGACCAGCTCGCCGACGGCGCGGATGCGGCGGTTGGCCAGGTGGTCGATGTCGTCGACGCGCAGGGTGCCGCTGCGGTCGTACTTGAGGCGCAGGAAGTAGCGCACGATCTGCACCATGTCCTCCAGGGTCAGGGTGAAGATGTCCTGGTTGAACTCGGGCTTGAAGCCCAGCTTGATGTTCAGCTTCATGCGTCCGACCGAGGAGAGGTCGTAGCGCTTGGGGTCGAAGATCATGTTCTCGAAGAACTTGCGCGAGCCCTCCAGGGTCACCGGCTCGCCGGGGCGCAGCTTCTTGAACACCTCGATGAAGGCGTCGCCCTGGCTCTTGGCCACCTTGTCCTCGGCCTCGCCCTCGGGGGCCACGGCCAGCTTGTCGGCGGCATCGGCGTCCTTGCGCTTCTTGTCCTTGCGCAGGGTGTTGGCCAGCATCGGCCCCAGCTCCTCCTCCTCGCTCTCGGGGAAGAAGACCTTGAACTCGCAGTCCATCTTGCGCAGCTTCTTGATCTGCGCCGTGCCGATGATCTCGTTGAGCTTGAGCACGCCCTCCAGGTCGGAGGCGGCGTAGAGGTCCTCGAAAAGCTCAATGTCCAGGGGCAGGTACTCGACGCCCAGCTTCTCCAGATCCTTGAGATGCTTATGGGTCAGCTTGGTGCCTGCGGGCAGCACCTCGTTGCCCTTGGCGTCGAGGACCGGGGCGGTCAGCTTGTTGTCCTTGAGGAAGCGGGAGTTCTGGAAATAGAAGATGCCGTTCTGCACCCGCGCCGGGACCAGGGTGTAGAAGCGCCTGAGGATCTCGGCGTCGTCGGCCAGGCCCATGGCCTTGAGAAAGGTGGTGACGTTGACGCGCTTGGTCTTCTTGTCCAGGCGCACCTGCAGCAGGTTCAGCTTCTCCTCCAGCTCGATCCAGGCGCCGCGGGCGGGGATGATCTTGGCCGTGAACTCGCCGCGCGACTTGCCGGGCATGAAATAGACTCCCGGGGAGCGCTGCAGCTGGGAAACGACCACGCGCTCGGTGCCGTTGATGATGAAGGTGCCGCGGTCGGTCATGAAGGGGATCTCGCCGAAGAAGATCTCCTGCTCCTTGACGTCGCGGATGGCGCGTTCGCCCTTCTTGTCTTCGCCGTACAGGGCCAGGCGCAGCTTCACCTTGAGCGGGATGGAGTAGTCGAACCCCTTGTCCAGGCACTCCTCCGGGGTGTTGTGCATCTTGAGGCGCACGCGGTCGCCGCAGAGATCGCAGGTGCGGTAGGCCAACGTGCCCTTCTCGTGGCACTCGCCGCAGACCGAGTCGCGCCCGGTCTCGCTGTCGGCGCCGAGCACGGCGCCGCAGTGGCGGCACAGCGGCATCGAGTTCTCGACGCCCTGCAGGGCGCCGCACCTGCACACCCAGTCGCCCAGGGAGTAGGAGACGAAGTCGAGGATGGCGGTTTCCTTGAAATCGGAGATGGGGAAGATGGACTTGAACGCCGCCTGGATGCCGATGGTCTTGCGGCTCTCCGGCAGCTGGTCGATCTGCAGGAAGGTCTGGTAGGAACGCTTTTGGATTTCGAGCAGGTCAGGTACTTCGACAGGGCTGAAAATGCGGGAGAAACTGATGCGTTGCACGTACTTGTTCGTTGTTTGCATACCTGTCCCTTACCTTAAAAGATTTCCAAGGCCGGTCAAAAATGCCATCGACTACTTGATCTCGATCTCGGCTCCCACCTCGGCGAATTTCTTCTTGATGGTCTCGGCCTCTTCCTTGGACACGCCCTTCTTGACCGAAGCCGGGGCCTTGTCCACCACGTCCTTGGCCTCCTTCAGGCCCAGGTCGGTGACTTCGCGCACGACCTTGATGACGTTGATCTTCTTGTCGCCGACGTTCTTCAGCACGACCTCGAAGTCGGTCTTTTCCTCGGCCTGCGCGACCTCGGCGGCGGCGGGAGCGGCCCCGGCGGCGGCCACGGCGGCCATCTCGGCCTTGATGCCGTAGCGGGTTTCAAACTCTTTGATATAATCGGCGAGTTCCAGGACCGTCAGATTATCCAAATGCTTGAAAAATTCTTCCTTCTTGATCTCGGCCATTATGATTGTCCTCCTTCTTTGGCTTTTTTATCTTGCAGATTTTTCATCAGCACGAGCATGTGGGTCAGCGGCGACGACAACGCCGAACCGAAGCGGCGCAGCGGCATGCCGATGGAATAGACCAGCTGGGCCAGCAGCTGTTCCTTGCCGGGCAGCTGGGCCACTTCCAGGACCTGCTGGCTGCCGACGAGCCGCTTCTCGATGAAGCCGGAGAGGATCTTGATCTTCTTGCTTTCCTTCTCGAACTCCACCAGCACCTTCGCCGTTTCCACGAACTTGTCGTCGCTGTAGGCCATGGCCAGCGGACCCTTGAAGAGCTCGCGGCCGACGGCCTGCTTGTGTTTCTCGAAATACTTGATGGCCAGGCGGTTCTTGACCACCTTGACGTTGGCCCCAAGGGCCTTGATGCGCGAGCGCAGCGTCCCCATCTCGGAGACCTTCAGCCCGCGGTAGTCGAAGAGGTAGACGCCGTTGCAGTCGAAGATGTCGGCCAGGGCCTCGACCGTCTTTTTCTTCTTTTCCAGGATCTGTGCGCTTCCCATGATGAACTCCTGTGCCTAGCTTTCCAGTTCGGCGATGTCGAGCTTGATCGAGGGGCTCATCGTCGAAGAGATGTAGACGCTCTTGACGTACTTGCCCTTGAGGGTGGCCGGCCGCGCCCGCAGGATGGCGCCGATCAGCGCCTTGGCGTTGTCGGCGATCTGGCCGGCGGCGAACGAGGTCTTGGCCACGGTGGAGTGGATGATGCCGGCCTTGTCGACGCGGAATTCCACGCGGCCCTTCTTGATCTCGGCGACGGTGTCCCGGACGTTGAAGGTCACCGTGCCGGCCTTGGGGCTGGGCATCAGTCCCTTGGTGCCCAGGGCCTTGCCCAGGCGGCCGACGCTCTTCATCATGTCGGGGGTGGCGATGACCACGTCGTAGTCGAACCAGTTCTCCTTCTGGATCTTTTCGACGATCTCCTCGCCGCCCACGTGGTCGGCTCCGGCCTCCATGGCCTCCTTCTGCTTCTCGCCGGCGGCGATGACCAGCACGCGCTTCACCTTGCCCGTGCCGTGGGGCAGGACCACGGTGCCGCGTACCATCTGCTCCGGGTACTTGGGGTCGACCGAGAGGCGCATCGAGACGTCGACCGACTCGTCGAACTTGGACGCCTTGATCTCCTTCAGCAGGGCCGCGGCCTCGGCGACGGCGTAGGCGCGGGGCTCGATCTTCTCCTTGGACCGGACGTAGGCTTTTCCTCGCTTGGACATTATTGGATCTCCAGACCCATGCTGCGGGCCGAGCCCTCGATGATGCGGACGGCCTGCTGGAGGTCCTTGGTGTTGAGGTCCTCCATCTTGGCCCGGGCGATGTCCTCCACCTGCTTGCGGGTCAGCTTGCCCACCTTGTTCTTGTTGGGCTCGCCCGAGCCCTTCATGATGCCGGCGGCTTTCTTCAGGAAATAGGAAGCGGGGGGGGTCTTCAGCTTCAGGGTGAAGGTCTTGTCGGCGTGGACCAGGACGTCCACGGGAATGATCATGTCGTCTTCCATCTTCGCGGTCAGTTTATTGAACTGGTTGACGAACTCCATGATGTTCAGGCCGTGCTGGCTCAGGGCCGGGCCGACCGGGGGGGCGGGGGTGGCCTTGCCGGCGGGGAGCTGCAGCCGGAAGGTCTTGACGACCGCCTTGATCTTGGGACTTGCCATGGCTATTTTCTCCTATATTTTTTCCACCTGCAGGTAATTCAGGTCGACCGGGGTGGCGCGGCCGAAGATGGTGACGGTCACGCGCAGCTGGCTCTTCTCCTCGTTGACGGCGTCCACCACGCCGTTGAAGTTGATGAAGGGGCCGTCGATGATCTTCACCCCCTCGCCGACGTCGAAATGGTACTTGGGCTTGGGGGTTTCCTGCGTGGTCTCGATGTGCTTGAGGATGGTGGCGACTTCCTTGGCCGACAGCGGCTTGGGCTTCTTGCCGGCGCCGACGAAGCCGGTCACCTTGGGGGTGTTGCGCACGAAATACCAGTTCTTGTCGTTCATCTCCATGTTCACCAGGATGTAGCCGGGGAAGGAGCGCTTCTCGCTGACCACCTTGCGGCCGTCGCGGATCTCGATGACGTTCTCCTTGGGGATGACGATCTCGCCGATCTGGTCCTGCATGGAGTACTTGTTGATCTTCTCGTTCAGCGCCTTGACCACGAACTCCTCGGCCCCGGAAAAAACGTGGATGATGAACCAATCCATGGGCGTTGGCCGGGGTCAGCGGAAGAAGCCGCCGATGTGCTGGAAGATGCGGGCGAACACGACGTCGACGCCGAACAGGTAGACGCCGAAAAAGAGCGAGATGATGAGCACGGCGATGGTCGTCTTGACCAGATCGTCCTTGCTCGGCCAGGTGACCTTCTTCATCTCGCCGCGCACGTCGCGCAGGTAGGCGCCCATGCGCTTGACTATATTCTTTTCCTTGTCCATGTTGTCACTGCAGGTCAGAAGGGACTCGAACCCCCAACCCCCGGTTTTGGAGACCGGTGCTCTACCATTGAGCTACTGACCTATTTGACCTCCTTGTGCACCGTATGCTTGCGGCAGCGCGGGCAATATTTGCTGACGGCCAGCTTGTCGGTCGTGTTCTGCTTGTTCTTCATGGTCGAGTAGTTCTTCTCGGAGCAGTCGGGGCACTTCAGCCCGAGCTTGATCCGCTTGTCGCTCTTGGCCATGGCTTACTCGATGATGTCGGTGACGCTGCCGGCGCCGATGGTGCGGCCGCCCTCGCGGA
>CAZVPI010000008.1:0-93689 GCA_964628035.1 uncultured Clostridia bacterium
CAGAGCAATTGACTCTTAATCAATAGGTTGAAGGTTCGATTCCTTCAGGGGTCATGTGAAACTCAATGCCGATCTCTCGGCGTAAGGCGGATGGCGTGCCGCGTACGGCAGCAGCCATGGATCGATCTTGACCGTGGGCTGCTTTTTTCCTGAATTGATATTTTATAGCCCTTGGGCTAGAATCGCGGGAAATGGAAACGCCCTTCAAGCCGCCAGTCGAGATCGTCCCGGTCCGCGGCCGTTGCCTGCGCCGCGAGTTCGTCCTGCTCCCCTACCGCTTCTATCGCGACGACCCCTGCTGGGTGCCGCCGCTGATCGGCGAGGAGAAGAGGTTCCTCCTCCCCGCCAGCAACCCGTTCCTGAGGAACAACCCGGTCGAGCTCTTCCTGGCCCGCCGCAAGGGCGTGACGGTCGGCCGGGTCGCCGCCGTGCTCAACAACGACCATCAACGCCAGCACCGGGACCGCTGCGGCTTCTTCGGCATGTTCGAGTGCGCCGACGACCCGCAGGCGGCGGAAGCGCTGATCGCGGCCGCCGGCGCCTGGCTGCGCGCCAGGGGCTGCGACACCCTGCGCGGCCCGGCCAGCTTTTCGCTCAACAGCGTCGCCGGGCTGCTCGTCGACGGCTTCGACCGGCCGCCGGCGGTGCTGATGGCCTACAACCCGCCCTATTACCGGACGTTGCTGGAGGGGCTGGGCTTCCGCCAGGCCATGCGCTTTTTCGCCTACGAGGTGTCGCGCGGGACCATCCGCTTCCCGCGCGCCGTCGGGCGCCTGGAAGAGCGCCTGCGCGACCAGGGCATCACCTTCCGCCCCTTCGACCTGGCCAACGCCAAGCGCGACATGGGCTTCATCATCGACCTTTTCAACCGGGCTTGGGCCGACAACTGGGGCTTCGTGCCCAGCACCCTCGCCGAGGGGCTCGACGACCTGAAGAAGATGCGCCCGGTCATCAAGCCCGACCTCATCCTCCTGGCCGAAAAGGACGGGCGCCCGGTCGGCTTCTCGCTCTCGCTGCCCGACATCAACCAGGCGCTGCGGCCGCTGCACGGCCGGCTGTTCCCCCTGGGCTGGCTGCGCCTGCTGCGCAACCTGAGGAAGATCGACGCCATCCGCGTCACCCTGATGGGCGTGCTCAAGGAGCACCGCCACCTGGGCATCGACCTCGTTTTTTACCGCCTGACCTCGGAGAACGCCGGACGCTACGGCATCCACAAGGCCGAAATGTCATGGATCCTGGAGAACAACGAGGCGATGAACCGCGTCCTGCGCCACATCAACGCCCAGGTGACCAAGACCTACGTGCTCTACGAGAAGCCGCTCCCCTGAGCCCCCCTTCCCTTGAACCCGGGGCGCCCGGCGTGGTAAGATGCCCCCGGAGACGCCATGAGCAGCGAAAACGACGACCCGGCCCGCAAGGAGATCGAAGCCCTCAAGAAGCGCATCCGCGCCGCCAGGGATGCCGCCGCCTCCCTCGAGGAGCTCGCCGGCGGGCCGCTGCGCCACCATCACCCGCTGGACCTCTGGTCGCTGTCCGACGACGAGCTGGACAACGAGATGGGCAAGCGCCTGGGCTTCCTGAACGGGGACATCGACTGCCGCCCCGCCGCCGTCACCTCGCACCGCCGCCTGATCGGCCCGTTCATCGTCCTCGGCAAAAAGATCCTGCTCAAGCTCCTGAGCCCCTACACCAATTCCCTGTTCGCCCGCCAGACCCGCTTCCACGAGCAGCTGGTCGCCTTCCACCTGGCCACCTTCATCCGCCTGCGGCGCATCGAGGAGAGGCTGAAGCGCCTGGAGGGCGGCCTGGACGGGTTCGTTGCCGACTCGGCCAAGGCGGACCACGCGCAGCATGGATAGGGGCGAAGCCGGAAGCCCGGCCGGCCTGGCCCGCGCCGCAAGCGAGGTGGCGCGGCGCTCGGGCCCCCAGGCCGCTTACAACCTGCTGCTGCGCGCCGAGGTCGTCGCCGGCTGGCGCAAGCCCAGCCTGGCCCTCTACGACCATACCCTGCACCTGATCGGCGGCGGCCAGAAATACGGCTGCACCATGGCCGAGGCGCTGCAGGAGGATTTCGACGTCACCCTCATCGCCCACCGGCCGGTCAGCCTGGCCGAGCTGATGAAATGGTACGATCTCGACCTGTCGCGCTGCCGCATCAAGGTCCTGCCGCTGACGTTCTTTCCCGACGGCCAGCCCATCGATCCGGGGCGGGTGTCGGCGCGGACGGCCAACCCCTTCCTGGCCGTGAGCCGCGAGAGCGGCGAGTACGATATCTTCGTCAACAACAGCATGCTGGAGATGGTCTGCCCGCTGGCGGGCGTGCCGCTCTTCGTCTGCCACTTCCCCGAGCGGCCGAAAGGCGACTATTTTTATGTCGACCGCTACCCCACCCTGGTCTACAACAGCGTCTACACCGCCGGCTGGATCGAAAAGAAGTGGGGGCTGGCCGGCACCCACCACATCTACCCGCCGGTCGACATGGAGCCGGTCCCAGGCGAAACGGCCAAGGAGAGCGTCATCCTCTCGGTGGCGCGCTTCGAGAGCGGCGGCAGCAAGCAGCAGGCCGAGATGGTCAGCGCCTTCGAGCGGCTGCTGCAAAGCGATCCCGTGTGCAGCCGCGGCTGGAGACTGGTCCTGTGCGGCGGCAGCGCCGAGGACAACCCCTACCTGGAGCGGCT
Source organism: uncultured Clostridia bacterium (assembly GCA_964628035.1). Lineage (GTDB taxonomy): Bacteria > Acidobacteriota > Aminicenantia > UBA2199 > UBA2199 > UBA2199. The sequence continues at coordinate 2,679 of CAZVPI010000008.1, forward strand.
GCGGGCGCGGCTCGCCGCCCGCCCCGGCCTGCCGGTGGAGCTGCGCGTCAACATCCCCCTCGACGAGCTGAAACGCCAATATGCCCGCGCCTCGGTCTTCTGGCACTTCTGCGGCCTGGGGCAGCGCAACCCGGCCCAGGTGGAGCATTTCGGCATGTCGACGGCCGAGGCCATGCAGAACGGCTGCCTGCCGATCGTCTTCGACGGCGGCGGCCAACGCGAGATCGTCGAGGACGGGGTGTCGGGATTCCGCTTCGCCGACGCCCGCCGCCTGCTCGAGCTCACGCGGCTCGCCCTGCGCGATCCCGAGCTGCGCCGGAAAATGGGCCGGGAGGCGCGGCGGCGCGGCGCAGAGTTCTCGCGCCCGGTCTTCACCGCCAGGGTGCGCCGCCTCTTGGCCGGCCTGGCGGAATCGTACTTCGGAAAACGGCCCGCCGCGGCGGGCAAGGACGGATAGCCGGAATGGACCCTGTCGTTTCCATCGTCATCCTCACCTGCAACTCCAAAGGGGTGGTCGAGCGCCTCGTGGAGGCCCTGCGCGCCCAGGAGTTCTCCCTGCCCACCGAGGTCCTGTTCATGGACAACGCCTCGAGCGACGGCACCCGCGAGTACCTGGATTCGCTCGCCGGCCTGGAGAAACGGGTCGTCCCGGTCGCTGCCGGTGCCTTCAGCCACAGCGGCACGCGCATGGCCGCGGCCCGCCTGGCGCGGGGCCGGGCGGTGGTGTTCTTCACCGACGACATCGTCCCCATCGGCGCCCGTTTCCTGGCCGCCCTGACGGCGCCGGTGCTCGAGGGGCGCGCCGCCGCCTCGTACGGCGTATGGCAGATCGACCCCTGCCGCCACGACCCGGTCGACGCCTTTATGCACAACGACTGGCATCTCGGCTTCGACGACGTGGTCGAGCCCATCTCGGCCTACTGCTGGGGCAAGTTCCCCCCCGAGCTGCGCAGGCGCCTGTGCAACTTCGACAACTGCGCCTCCTGCATCGACCGCGACCTGCTCCTGCGCCTCGAGTTCCCCCCGGTGCCCTATGGCGAGGACATGCTCTTCGCCCGCAAGCTGATCCTGAACGGGCAGAGGGTGGCTCTGGCCAGGGGGGCGCGTTTCTTTCACTGGCACAAGGTGAAGCCGGGCTACATGTTCCGGCGCATGTGCTACGACTCCTACCTCAGCGTGCGCGAGTTCGATATCTTCTACGTGCGCAGCCTGCGCGGCGTGATCAAGGCCATCGCCCTGCGCAGCCTGCAGCGGGCCTGCCTGGCCTTTTTCAAGGTGCGCATGCCGCTGGGCAGGAAATTCTACTGGAGCTGGTACAACGTCCGCACCCTGAGCGCCGACTTCTTCGGCAAGTACGCCGGCATCCTGACCGAGGAGACGGCCTTGAAGGGGTTCTCGCCGCTGAAGCGCCAGCTCTATGCCGCCCAGCGGCGCATCGTCCGCGAGATCGAGGAGAAGAGCATCCTGCGCTATTGAGCCAGGTTGGCGAACCACGAGTGATTCGTAATCAGTGATCAGTGATCAGAAAACAGCACGAGTGGATCTGCTTGCGAACTATCATAATTTGCGATTCGTGATTCGCGGCATTATTGGAACGGCCTCGAGACGTCAGACGTTGGGCGTGAGCAAAGCAACAAAAATCGTTTTCTTCCACTTTTTCCTTTTGCCCTTTCTACGTGTCAGTGTCAGCAAAAAGGTATGAAAAATGCCGGTTTTCTTCACTTTTGCCTTTAACCTTTCGCCTTTTGCCTTGAACGCCCTTCCACTCCAAACGCTAGGTATTTTTCTTAGGGCCTTTTCTTCGACTTTGACCTTTTACCTTCTTCCTGTTACCTTTTGAGTGATCAGGAATGGATTTTCTCTGGCTTTACCCCTCTACCTCTCCACCCCTTTATCACTGATTCAGCCGATGCCGTGCCTGTCCTTCAGGTACTCGGCCAGCCCCTCCTGCCAGGGGCGCATGACGTTCAGCCCCTGGCGCTTGAGATGGGCGTTCTCCAGCACCGAATACTTGGGCCGGGGCACCTTGGCCGGGAACTCGCCGGGGCCGGCTTTCTGCAGGCGCACGGAGGAGCGGGACAGGCGGAAGATCTCGGCGGCGAAGGCGTGCCAGGAGCAGCTGCCCTCGGCGGTGGCGTGGTACAGGCCGTCCACGGCGCCGCCCCGCAGCATGTTCACAAGCTGCCGCGCCACTTCGCGGGTCGAGGTCGGGGTCAGGACCTCGTCGTCGACGACGCGAACCTCCTCGCGTTCGCGGGAGAGCTTGAGCATCAGGTCGACGAAGTTCAGGCCACCGGCTTTTTCCAGGCAGGGATGGGCGCCGTAGAGCCCCGACACGCGCAGCACCCAGTGGCGCGGCGCCAGCGAGCGCACGAAGAGCTCGCCGGCCAGCTTGCTGTTGCCGTAGGCGTTCAGCGGCAGCGGCGCATCCTCCTCCACGTAGGGGGCGGCCTTGGCCCCGTCGAAGACGTAGTCGGTGCTGATGTGCACCAGGCGGGCATGGCCGGCGGCGGCGGCCAATGCCAGGTTCCTCACTCCCAGGGCGTTGACGGCGAAGGCCCGCCCGGGGTCGGCCTCGCATTGCTCCACCTGGTGCATGGCGGCGGTGTTGACCACGACGTCGGCGGCGCTCTGGCCCAGCACCCGGCGCACGCGGTCGTTGTCGCGGATGTCCAGGCGGGCCAGGGTCAGCTCCTCGACGGCATGCCCCGCCTGGCGCAGGGCGACGACCAGGTCGCTTCCCAATTGGCCGTCGGCGCCTATGACGGCGATCTTCAGGGCGGCCACCGGGATCAGCCCTTCTTTTCCAGGGCCTTGAACACCTGGATGTTGTAATAAGCGGGGTTGTCGAAGTCGCGGAACTTGGGCAGGTTGTCGACCAGGTCCTTGACGATCGACTCCACGTCGTGCTTGGGATGGAAGCTGAGCACCTTGCGCGCCTTGTCGATGCTGACCTTGTAATTGCGGAAATCCTGGACATGCTTGATCTGCAGCTGCACCTCGGCCTGCAGGTGCGCCTTGAGGCCGGCCTGCACCAGGTCGCCCAGCTCCCCCACCGTGTAGTTGCCCGAGGCGATGTTGAAGATGCCCGAGATGCCGTCGTTGGCCTCGATGGCGCGGATGTAGGCGCTGGCCGCGTCCTGGATGGCCAGGATGGGGCGCCAGATGGCCGGGTTGTTTACCGTGATCGTCTTGTTGGCCAGCGCCGACTTGAACATGGTGTTGACCACCAGGTCAAGGCGCATGCGCGGGCTGTAGCCGCTGACCGTCCCCTGGCGGAAGGCGATCACCGAGAAGTCCTTGTCCTGCAGCTGCATCGCCCCCTGCTCGCCCTGCAGCTTGGAGATGCCGTAGGGATAGTTGGAGACGGCGGGCTGCGTCTCGTCGTAGAGCTCGTTGACGGTGTAGCCGTAGACCGAGCAGGAGCCGGCGTAGATGAAGCGCTTGACGCCGGCGACCTTGGCCAGGTAGGCCAGGAAGGCGGGGGCGGCGGCGTTGAAGATGAAGTTCTTGCTGGGCGAGAACTCGGCCATGGGGTCGTTGGAGAGCCCGGCCAGGAAGATCACCTGGTCGAAGCCGCGCACGTCGCCGGCCTGCAGGTCGAAGATGTCCTTGCGCACGATGCCCACCTGCTGCGGCAGGTGGTTGCCGAACCAGAAGAGGTCGATGACGCTGACCTCGTATCCCCTCTCGAGCAGCTTGGGGATCAGGACCGAACCGATGTAGCCGGCGCCGCCGGCGATGAGGATCTTCATGGGTGGTCTCCTGTCAGGACGGGTAGGTGAAATGGTCGGACTCGGGGCTGGCCAGCCATTGCTCCAGGGTGCGGGCCTTGCGGTCCTTTTCGGAAAGGATGGGATCGGCCACGGGCCAGGCGATGGCCAGGGCCGGGTCGTTCCACAGGATCCCCGCCTCGGCTCCGCTGTTGTAGGTGCCGGTGCACTTGTACTGGATCTCGGCCACCTCGGAGAGGACGCAGAAGCCGCGGGCGAACCCGGCCGGGGCGTACACCTGCTTCTTGTTGGCCGCCGACACCTCCAGGCCGAACCACTGGCCGAGGCTGGGCGATCCCTTGCGGATGTCGACGGCGACCAGGTAGGCGCTGCCCACGGTGACGCGCATCAGCTTGCCCATGGGCGGCGACCACTGGAAGTGCAGGCCGCGCAGCACCCCCTTCTGCGAGCGCGAATGGTTGTCCTGGACGAAGTCGACGGGCAGCCCCAGCTGGTGGAACTGGTCGGCGCGGTACACTTCCATGAAGAAGCCGCGCTCGTCCTCGTACACGTCCGGCTCGATGACGACCAGGCCGTTCAGGTGGCGCGAGGCGATCTTGATCTGCATCCATAGCTCCTTGCCGAGAATGAAGGGATCAGTGTAGCGAAAAGCGAGGGAAAGATCAAGAGCATTCAATCTCTGGGTGTTCGTGGTAGAGGGAAACGTGACGGGCTATACGAGGTGGCGACAGTGGCGCTGGCAGCCAGAGGCGGGCCCTCGTGTGGCGTGTTAAGTGATGAGGGATGAGACAAGCCGAGAGCGGGCGATCGCGATGCGTGGGCGGCGTGGGACCTTGAAGCTCTTTTGGCTCGCTGTTTTACAGCTTCTTCAGGATCTTGATGCACTCGTTGCGCATCGCCTTGAGCGCCTTGTCCTCCACCGACTCCAGGGCCTTGATGCGCAGCTTCTGCTCCAGGTCGCGGGCGGTGGGGTCGTTGGCGGTGTCGCGCAGGTAGCTGCCCAGCAGCCCCTCGAGCGCTGGGAAAAGGTTGCGATGGGCCTGCAGCTCCTCGAGGAACAGGCGGGGGTTGAAGGCGATCAGGTTGCCCATGATCTTGTTCAGGTTGACCTCGAAACCGCCGTAGGCGATGGTGAACAGGCGGAAGCCCAATTTCACCGAGTTGGCCTGACCCGAATAGACCTCGCCCTCCAGCACGCCCAAATGGTCGTTGATGGCGTTGAGGGCGATGAATCCGTCCTTGATGTCCAGGATCTTGCCTGTGGCGGGCAGCAGGGTCAGGACTTTCTGGGCGTTCTCCTCGCTGGGAGAGAGGTAGTACTGGGTCCAGGCCTCTTCCAGGCCCTTCCAGTCCATGGCCGCCTGTGTTTGGGCGAATTCCGCCGAGCTCGTCAGCGCCAGCCATGCGCAGGCGCCCATCACGATCAGTCGTCGCGTCATGCCTTCCCTCCAGGCCAGGTTTTTCACACGCCGATTATAAACAAAAATAAAATAAAATAAAGCAAAATCAACTACATGAAACTTATTTTTCGATTTTTTTGAAAATGCAGCAACGATGTTGGGCTATAGGCTTGAGGTGAAAGGCAGTGATAAAGGGATAGAGGGGTAAAGGGGGAAAGCAAGAAAAACACATCCCTGATCACTCAAAAGGTAAAAGGAAAAAGTGAAGGCAATGCTGGGTCGACGGCAGACGGAAAACGGCGGACGATAACGGCATGGAGGCCAGTCCGGGGATCCCTTGTCTTTTTTTTATGCCGTCCGCCGAGTTCCGTATTGGCGGCTTCTGCCACTGCCACGATCACGGCCCCTTATTCGTATTTAACTGCTTCCACGACCTCTACCGCCGCCGCCTTGCGCGAGGGGATGAGGGTGGCGCCGAAGCTGATCAGCAGCGCGGCGGCCAGAACCGCCGCCAGGTCGAGGGGGGCGATGCGGAAGGGGACGAAGCTGACCTGGTAGATCTCGGAGGGGACCTGGATCAGTTCGTAGCGGTTGGCCAGGGCGCAGAACCCCAGGCCCAGAAAGGCGCCCAGGGCCGTGCCCAGCAGGCCGATGACGGCGCCCTGCAGGAAGAAGATGCGCCGCACCTGCGCCGGGCTGGTGCCGAAGGAGAGGAGGATGCCGATGTCCTTCATCTTTTGCATCACCATCAGGATCAGCCCGGCGACGATGTTCAGGGCGGCCACGATGATGATCAGGGTCAGGGTGAAGAACAAAACGGTCTTCTCCAGGCGCAGCGCCGAATAGAGGGACTGGTTGAGCTCCCTCCAGGTGATCACGGCGTACTGGGCGCCCAGCTTGCGGCGCAGGACCTCGGCCAGGGAGTCGGCGCGGAAGATGTCGCGCAGGTTGATCTGCAGGTAGCTGACCCGCCCGCCCATGCCGAAAAGCTTCTGGGCCGCGGCCAGGCCGCTGATCACCGTGCCGCTGTCGAACTCGTACAGCCCGGAGCGGAAGACGCCGGCGACGCGGAAGCGGCGGAAGCGGGGCATGACGCCCATGGGCGACAGCGCCGTCTGCGGGGTGACCACCAGGCAGGTGTCCCCGGCGAACAGGCCCAGCTTGGCGGCCAGCTCGCGCCCCAGCAGCAGCTCGTTGGCGCCCCTGGGCAGGCGGCCCATGTCGAGCCGCCGCAGCCAGGGCTCCAGGAAGGCGCTCTCCAGGTCGATGCCGCGGAACACGGCTCCGGCCACCTCGCGCGCGCCGCCGCGGACAAGGACGGTGCCGTGGACCACCGGCGTCACCGACTTCACCTCGGGCAGGGTGCGCAGGATCTCCTTGCCGGCGTCCTGGAAACCGGCGAACCCCTCCTGGAGGCGGTCGGTGACCATCAGGTGCGCCGAGGAGCTCAGGATGCGGTCGCGGATGTCGCCCTGGAAGCCGTTGATCAGCGCCAGGGCGATGATCAGCGCCGCCACGCCGATGGCGATGCCCAGGATGGAGACCAGGGAAATGATGGAGATGAAGGAGTTCTTGCGCCCCTTGGCCAGGTAGCGCCGGGCGATGAACCAGGCGAACTTCATTCCCTGGGCCTCAGCAGCGGGAACAGGATGACGTCCTTGATCGAGGCGGCGCCGGTAAAGAGCATGACCAGGCGGTCGATGCCGATCCCCTCCCCCGCCGCCGGCGCCATGCCGTGCTCCAGCGCCAGCAGGAAGCCGTTGTCGATGCGCTGCGCCTCGTCGTCGCCGCGCTCGCGGTCGCGAGCCTGGGCCTCGAAGCGCCGGCGCTGCTCCAGGGGATCGTTCAGCTCGGAGAAGCCGTTGGCGATCTCCATGCCGGCGATGTACAGCTCGAACCTCTCGGTCTCGCGCTCGTCCTGGCGGGAGGCCTTGGACAGCGGCGAGATGGCCTTGGGAAAATGGGTGACGAAGGTCGGCGCGACCAGCCCGTCCTCGGCATAGTGGCTGAACAGCAGGTCGAGCATCTTGCCGTAGGTCGGGGGCATGGCTTCGCCGGGCAGGGCCTTGGCGATGTGCGCGCGCACCTGCGCCTCGTCCCACAAGGCCTCCACGGCGAGGCCCGACGCCTCGGCGATGGCGTCCATGTACTTGATGCGGCGGAAGGGCGGCTGCAGGGGGATCTCCTTCCCCCCCCAGCGCAGCACGGCGTCGGGCAGCAGCTCGGCGGCCAGCGCCAGCAGCAGCTCCTCGCTCAGGTCCATGTAGTCGCCGAAGTCGCGGTAGAGCTCGTAGAATTCGATCATGGTGAACTCGGGATTGTGCATCAGCGAGATCCCCTCGTTGCGGAAGTTGCGGTTGATCTCGAAGACCTTCTCCATGCCGCCCACCAGCAGCCGCTTCAGGTAGAGCTCGGGAGCGACGCGCAGGTAGAGGTCGATGTCCAGGGCGTTGTGGTGGGTGACGAAGGGCCTGGCCGAGGCGCCGCCGGGGATGGGGTGCATCATCGGCGTTTCCACCTCGACGTAGCCGCGCTCGTGGAAGAAACGGCGCACGGCCTGGATGAGCTGCGAGCGCTTGCGGAAGACCCCGGTGGACTCGGGGTTGACGATCATGTCCAGGTAGCGCTGGCGGAAGCGGATCTCCTTGTCCTGCAGGCCGTGCCACTTCTCCGGCAGCGGATGGAACGACTTGGCCAGGAAGGCCAGCTCCTGGACTCCCACCGACAGCTCGCCGGTGCGCGTCTTGAACACCGTGCCGGCGGCGCCGACGATGTCGCCGATGTCCAGCAGGCCGGTGACCGCCCAGTCGCGCTCGTTGACCGCGTCCTTGCGCACGTAGATCTGCAGCCGGTCGCTCCCGTCGAACAGGTGCATGAAGACGCTCTTGCCCATGCTGCGGATGGCCACGATGCGCCCGGCGACGCGCACGGACGCGGCGGCCCGCTGCAGGGCCTCGGCGTCCTGCTCCCTGTGGGCGGCGATGACCTCGGCGAAGCGGTGGCTGGCCTCGTAGCGGGTTGGATAGGGGGCGACCCCCAGCTCCTCAAGCTTCTTCAGCTTTTCGCGGCGGACGGCGAACTGTTCTTCCATGGCGCGACCTCATTCATCGAATAGTCTCTTGCTCTTGCCGACCACGACGCCGGCGAAGCGTTCGACGCGCTCCAGGACCACCCCGGGCCGGGTCACCAGGTAGCGCGAGGAGAAATCCTGGTATTGCGGGTCGAAAAAAACGCGCCGCTGCCCCGGCAGCTCGATCTCCAGCCAGCGGTGGGGAACCGGCTCGACGCGGCCCTGAATTTCGCGCAGGTAGAAGCCGTTGACCTGGCGGCTGGAGACGCCGGCGCAGGCCAGCAGCCCCTGGGCCACGTTGGCGAAGCCGATGCAATGGCCGCGGCCCTGGGCCAGCACCGCCTCCGCTTCCTGCGGCAGGTCGGCCTCGTCGTAGGCGATGCGGCTGCTAAGGAACAGGGCGATGTTGCGCAGGGTGTCGGCCAGCGACAGGGCGCCGGCGCGCACCTGCGCGAAGGCGGCGCGCATTTCCGGCCCCAGGCCGGCCAGGCAGTCCTCGTCGGCGGCGGGGCGGTGGTTCAGGTGGCGCAGGCGCAGGCTGCGGCTCTGGATGCGCACCTTCAGGCCGCCGGGGGCGGCGTCCAGCTCCTGGCGGAAATTGGCGTTGCGGTACTCGGCGAAGATCTCCGGCGTGCGGCAGGCGACGAACACCTCCAGGCGGCTCTCTTGGCTCAGCGAGCCCCAGGCGGCCAGGAGGAGCAGCAGGGCCCTCACGGGATCACCTTGTCCAGGATGGCGTTGATCAGTTTGTAGGAGTCGGCCTCGCTGTATTTCTTGGCGATGCGCAGGATGTCGTCGATGATGATCGGCTTCTCCGAGTTGAAGCGCGCCTCGGCGATGCCCAGGCGCAGCAGGTTGCGGTCGACGAGGGCCAGGCGGCCGATCTTCCAGCCCACCAGGTGGGCGGCGATGGCCGCGTCGATGGCCTGGCGGTCGTCGAGCACCGTCTGCAACAGCCGGCGGATGAAGGCCTCCTCGTCGGGATTGGCGCCGCGGAAGCGGCCGAAATAATCGTCGATGACCGGCCCGGCCTGGGCGGCATCGCACTTCAGGGCGTCGAGTTCATAGAGGATTTTTAAGGCGATCTCGCGGCTGTACTTGATGCGGAACATCAGATCTTGGCATCGGCGAAGAGGTTGAGCAGCTCGATGGCCGACTGGGCGGCCTGGAAGCCCTTGTTGCCCATCTTGTTGCCGGCGCGCTCGATGGCCTGGTCGGTGTTGTCGGCGGTGATGACGCCGTAGGTCACCGGCTGGGCGAATTCGAGGTTCAGCTGGGCGATGCCCTTGGTCACTTCGGAGGCGATGAAGTCGAAGTGCGGAGTCTCGCCGCGGATGATCGCCGCCAGGCAGATCACGGCCTGGTACCTCTTGCTCAGCAGCAGGCGCTTGGCCGCCAGCGGGATCTCGTAGGCGCCGGGGACGCGGACCACGTCGATCTCGTCCTCCTTGGCGCCGCTGCGCGTCAGGGCGTCGCGGCAGCCCTCCAGCAGCTTGTCGGTGATGAAGCTGTTGAAGCGCGAGACGACCACGGCCACCTTGTAGCCCCGGGAAATCAGCTGTCCCTGGAATTCTTTCATGTTCTTCTCCATGTGCGGCTACCATATCGCAAAAACCCCCGCCATGTCAAGCGATCCGGGCCCCGTTGACAAGGGACGGGCCCTTGGCCGATAATCGGGGCATGGTCAAGATCCTGCTGGTCGAGGACAACCGTTCGATGCGCGAAATGCTGGCCAGCGTTCTCACCGAGAAGGGCTACGCCGTAGACGCCGTCTCCGATGTCGCCGCCGCCCTGGCGCTGCTGAAGCGGGAGGACCACGCGCTGATCGTATCCGACCTGCAGCTGCCCGACATGGACGGCATCGCCTTCCTGAAGCGCACGCGTGAGCTGCAGCTGCCCTTCATCATCCTCACCGCCTACGGCTCGATCGAGAAGGCGGTGGAGGCGATCAAGGAGGGAGCCTGGGACTTCATCGCCAAGCCGGTCGACCCCGACTACCTGATGCTGATGATCGCCAAGGCCCTGGAGGCGACGCGGGTGGCGCGCGAGAACCTGGTGCTGCGGGAAGTGCTGCGCTCCGAGGCGGGCCGCACGGCGATCATCGGCAGCAGCCGCGAGCTCCTGCAGGAGGCCGAGAAGGCGCGCCAAGTGGCCCAGACCGACGCCACCGTGCTGCTGCGCGGCGAGAGCGGAACCGGCAAGGAGCTTTTCGCCCGCGCCATCCACGCCCTGAGCCCGCGCCGCGACCGCCCCTTCCTCACCGTCAACTCGGCATCCATCCCAGACAACCTGCTGGAGAACGAGCTGTTCGGCCACGAGAAGGGGGCCTACACCGGGGCGCACATGCGCCAGCTCGGCAAACTGGAGCTGGCCCAGGGCGGGACCTTCTTCTTCGACGAGATCGGCGATTTCCCCCTGCATCTGCAGGGCAAGGTGCTGCGCCTGCTCGAGGAGAAGAGCGTCACCCGCCTGGGCGGGGCCAAGGCCATCCCCCTCGACATCCGCTTCGTCTTCGCCACCAACCAGGACCTGGAGAAAGCCGTCGCCGAGAAGCGCTTCCGCCAGGACCTCTATTTCCGCATCACCAGCTTTCCCATCGAGCTGCCGCCGCTGCGCGAGCGCCGCGACGACATCCTGCTGCTGGCCGAGCACTTCGCGCGCAAGCTCTCGCTCGAGGTGCGCAAGCGCGAGTTCGCCCTGGCTCCCGGGGCGCGCGCCAAGCTGCTGGCCTACCCCTGGCCGGGGAACGTGCGCGAGCTGCAGAACGCCATCGAGCGGGCGGTGATCCTGGCCTCGGGCCCGCTGATCGGCGCCGAGGAGATCGTCCTGCCCGGGCGCCCCTTCGCCCTGGCCGATGCGCCGAGCCTCAACGGCGGCCTCAGGGAGGTCGGGCAGCGGGCGCGGGCCTGGGCCGAGAGGCAGAAGCTCGCCCAGGTGCTGGCCGAGACCGGGTTCAACCGCACGCGGGCGGCGGAGATCCTGGAGGTCAGCTACAAGACCCTGCTGGACAAGATCAAGGAATATGGCCTGGCCGCGCCGGATTAAACTCTTCCTAGCCGCCAAGCTGGCGCGGCTGCTGATCGGGGCCGTGGTGGCCTGCAACCGGGTGTCGGTCGAGGGCGAGGAAGGGGTGGCCGGGCTGCGGCAGGGCGGCGAGCCGCTGATCTATCTTTTCTGGCACCGCCACATCCTGTTCGTCATCCACCGCTTCAAGGGGACCGGCGCCCGGCCGCTTATCTCCCTTTCGAGCGACGGCGACCTGGTCAGCGCCGTGGCCGAGGAGTTCGGCATGGACCCCATCCGCGGCTCCTCCTCACGCGGCGGGGCGCGCGCCTTCCTGGAGATGGCGCGCTCGATCCTGGATAAAAAGTCGCGGGTGCTGATCACCGCCGACGGCCCGAAGGGCCCGGCGCGGCGGGTCAAGGAGGGGGCGCTGCAGCTGGCCGCCAAGACCGGCGCCTGGGTGGTGCCCATCTCCTGGTCGGCGACGCGGGCCAAGGTGCTGGAAAAAAGCTGGGACCGCTTCCTGGTGCCCCTGCCCTTCGGCCGCATCCGCTTCGCCTACGGCCAACCGCAGCGCGTCGGCGCGGACCCGGGCCCCGGCCACCTGGAGCGCCTGGCCGCCTCCCTGGCGCGGGAACTGGACGCCCTCGAGGAGCGTCTGGGCGGCTCCTGACCCGGCCGTTGGCGGGGAGCGGCCGTTTCTGCTATGATGGGCCAAGGCGAGGAGCGGCCATGAAAAAGATCAGAAAGATCGGCATCCTGACCGGCGGCGGCGACTGCCCGGGGCTGAACGCGGTCATCCGCGCCGTGGTGCACAGCGCCTGCCGCGGGCACGGCATCGAGGTCTGCGGCATCCTGGACGGCTACGCCGGGCTGATCCACGGGCAGGTGCGCCCCCTGGCCCTGGCCGATGTGTCGGGCATCCTGCCGCGCGGCGGCACCATCCTGGGCACTTCCAACCGCGACAACCCCTTCCGCTACGGCGATTCCGGGGCGGGGGGCCGCCGCGCACACCGCGACGTCTCGGCCCAAGCCCTGAAGACCCTGGAAACCAACGAGATCGACGCCCTGATCACCGTCGGCGGAGACGGCACGCAGATCATCGCCAACCAGTTCTTCGAGACGCACGGCGTGCCCGTGGTCGGCGTGCCCAAGACCATCGACAACGACCTGGGCGGCACCGACGTCACCTTCGGCTTCGACACGGCCCTGAGCATCGCGGTCACCGCCGTCGACAAGCTGCACTCGACGGCCGAGGCCCATCACCGCATCATGGTCATCGAGGTCATGGGCCGCTACGCCGGCTGGATCGCCCTGGGGGCGGGGCTGGCCGGCGGCGGCGACGTCATCCTGCTGCCCGAGCTCCCCTACCGCATCGAGAAGGTCTGCGACAAGATCCGCCGCCGCAGCGAGGGCGGCAAGCGCTTCTCTCTGATCGTGGTCGCCGAGGGGGCCAAGCCCGAGGGTGGGGACCTGGTCGTCGCCCGCCAGGTGCAGGACGCCAGCGACCCCATCCGCCTCGGCGGTGTCGCGGCCCAGGTGGCCAACCAGGTCGAGGACCTGACCGGCATCGAGAGCCGTTATACCATTCTGGGCCACGTGCAGCGCGGCGGCAGTCCATCGCCCTTCGACCGCATCCTGGCCAGCCGCTTCGGCTTCCACGCCGTCCAGGCCGCCGTCGACCGCAGGTTCGGCCAGCTGGTGGGGCTGCGCGGCAGCGAGATCAGGACGACGCCCATCCGCGACGCCGTGGCCGCGCCGCGGCGGGTCAGCGCCGACCATGACCTGGTCAAGGTGGCCCGGGCCGTGGACACCTGCTTCGGAACCTAGATGCCGCGCCTCATCGTGTTCGAGGGGATCGACGGCTCGGGCAAGACGACCCTGTCCAGGATGTTCCATGAGCGCCTGCGCCAGCAGGGGACCGCCGCCCTGTGGCTGCGCGAACCGACCGATTCGCCGTTGGGCGACCGCATCCGCCGCATCGCCCAGGAACAGGACGCCCTGTCGCCGCAGGACGAGCTCCGGCTCTTCCTCGAGGACCGGCGCTGGGACGTGGAGACCAACATCCTGCCTGCCCTGCGCGGGGGCAAGACGGTGGTGATGGACCGATATTACTATTCGAACGCCTGCTACCAGGGGGCGCGGGGCCTCGACGTCAACGCCATCCTGCGCGCCAACCGCGAATTCGCCCCCGAGCCCGGCCTGGTGTTCATCATCGACGTGCGCGTGGAGAGGGCGCTGGAACGGATCGGCCGGGCGCGGGAGTCGGTCGCCCGGCTCTTCGAGAAGCGCGATTTTCTGGAAAAGGTCCGCGCCCATTATCTCTCCCTGCGCGGCCGCAACTTGGCCGTCATCGACGGCAACCCCGGGCTGGAGGAGGTTTTCGCCGCGATCCTCCGCCGCTACGGCCGCTGCGCCGGGCGCGCGAGGGCGGAGTGAAGCCCGCGCCGGGAGTGCCGCCGCGCAAGCAGGCCCGGCTGGACGCCGCCCTGAAGCGCTGCGGCCGCCTGCTGGTCGCCTTCTCCGGCGGCAAGGATTCGTTCTATCTGGCCCGCAGGGCGGCGGTTGTCCTGGGCGCCGAAAGGGTCGTTGCCTGCCATGCCCGCACCGGCTTCACCGGGGAGCAGGCCGCGGAGCGCGTCCGCCGGCTTGGCGGCCGGCTCGGGCTGCCGCTGCACGTGCTGCGCCTGGACCTGCTCGCCGAGCCCGCGCTGCGCGACAACCCGCGGAACCGCTGCTACCTCTGCAAAAAACTCATGTTCGCCGCCCTGCAAGAGGAGGCCCGCCGCCGCGGCATCGAGGCCGTGGCCGACGGGTCCACCCGATCCGACCAGGGCGCCCACCGCCCCGGCCGGCGCGCCCTGGAGGAGCTCGGCGTCCTTTCGCCCCTTAACAAGGCCGGGATCACCTCCGCCGAGATCGCCGCCGAGTTGGAGGGCGAGGGCATCCCCCCGCTCCTGGTCGAATCCTCGACCTGCCTGGCCACCCGCTTCCCCTATGGCGAGCGCCTCGTCCGCCCGCGCCTGCTCGCCCTGGACCGGATCGAGCGCCTGCTGGCCGAGCGGGGCGTCCACCCGGCGCGCGCCCGCCATATCCCCGACGGGACGCGCATCGAGGCCGATCCCAGGCACTGGCAAGCTTTGCTCGCCATGAAGGAGGAGCTCTTGGCGTTTTGCCGCAAGCAGGGGTTGTTGTTCGTCACGCTCGACCTGGAGGGGCTCAAGAGCGGGCCTTGGGATCAAAGGAGCTAGAAGGCTCTAAGGTTCCTCTCAGCCACGTGGTTGTTCAAACAATGAAGGAGTTCAAAGGAGAAGCGAAAGCGCCGAGAAAATTACTTTGCGCTTGAACTGCAGGATCGCTCAAGGCAAACGGCAAAAGGAGAAAGGCAAAAGTGAAGAGAAAGGGCGTTGTTCACTCCTTCGGCCTTACGCCCTATGCCTTACGCCGAGTCCTCCTCCGGCGCCATGATTGACACGCCGCCGCGTTTGGGGTATGATACCCTCGATTCTGGAGGAATCCCACATGGCCAATCATGATTCGGCAGTAAAGAAGCACCGGCAGGACGAGAAGAAACGCACGATCAACCGCATCAACCGCTCCAAGATGAAGAATAAAATCAAGTCCCTGAGAAAGCAGGTCGGCGAGGGCAAGCGCGACGAGGCGCTGAAGCTGCTGCCCGAGACCCTCTCCATCATCGACCGCACCGTGCGCAAGGGGACGATCCACAAGAACACCGGCTCACGCTACAAATCCCGCCTTCTCTCCCTGGTCAACAAGAGCGGCAAGTAATTCCGCCTGGATGGCCCTTCCCCGCGGCTATATTTCCTACAGTCAGATCCGCACCTACAACGAGTGCCCCAGGAAGTACTGGTTTTCCTACATCGAAGGCCTCCCGGCCCCAATCAACGACAAGATCTACCTCGGCGAGGTCTTTCACCAGGCCATCGAGTTCTATTTCCGCCGCCGGCTCGCCGGCGCCCCGCCCTCCGGCCCGGAGATCGAGGAACGCTTTCTCGCCGCTTTCGACGCCGAGGCCTGCGGCCGCGAGATCCGCTGGAGCGAGCCGCGCCGCGAGACCCGCGGGCGGGGGCTGGCGTTCCTCAGGCACTTTATGGCCCACTTCGCCCCGGACTCCCGGCCGCTGATGGTCGAGAAGGAGCTGAGCGTCGAGCTTCCGGAGAACGGCGTCGTGCTCAAGGGGGTCCTTGACCTGGTCGAGGAGGACTACTGCATCACCGACTTCAAGACCACCACCAGCCGCTGGAGCGAGAGCCGGGGACGCCATTCGCCGCAGATGGTCATCTACAAGTACCTGTTCGACCGCAGTTTCGGGCCGCTCCCCTCGCGGCTGAAGTACGAGATCTTCTACGGCAAGAGCGCCGGAAGCATCCGCCACCAGACCCTGGCCGTCGTCCCCGAGGAAGGGGCCGTGGACGGGTTGCTGGCCATGATCGGCCACGTGGTCGCGCGCATCGAGGCCGGAGCCTTTCCGGCCAACGAGACGCCCCTCTGCAACTATTGCGAGTTCCGCCCGCCCTGCCGCCAGAAGGGCCCCTCCTGAGGGTCGGGAAAATTCCGGTTGACAAACGCCCGCCGGGGAGACATATTTATCGTGTTGATTCCATCCGGGAGAGAACAGTGGACAAGCGGCGGGACCAGCGGATCGTGAAAAAACTGCCGGTGCGCTTCATTTTCGAGGGCCACGGCTTCCTCTCCTTCACCGGCGACCTTTCGCGCCGCGGCGTGTTCATCCAGACCCCGCGCCCGCTGCCCGCGGGCAGGGGGATCAACATCGAGTTCGAGAGCCGCGGCGAAAAGATCACCCTGGCCGGCTTCATCGTCTGGAGCAACTCCGACATGGACCGCCCCTGGATGCTCTTCCCCGGCGGCATGGGAGTGCAGATCCTCAATTATCAGAAAGAGCCCTACCAAGAGCTCGTCAAGAATTAGAACGATATCTCCGCGATCCGGCAGCTGGAAGATACGACGGTGGTTCGCCGGGCTTTTGACTGACCCCTATACTCAAATGGTACAAGGAACAAAGGTAAAAGGTAAAAGTAGAAGCGAAGGCGCTGAACAATTGCTTTGCGCTTGACGTGGACGATTGCTCAAGGCAAAAGGCAAAAGTGAAGAGAGCGGGCATTTGTTTTTCCCTGCACCCTCCGCCTTGCACCTTGTGCCGAGTTCTTGTTCGGTATTCGCCCTTTCCGAATCACGAATCACGCATCACGAATCACGACAGTTCGTTCAGGCGGCCGCTGCCACTACCCCTATCACGGCCACCAATAGTTCGTTGGGCTTCCTGCTAACACGAACACCAACACTGAAAGGCCGCTATTTTTGGCTTTCGAGCTCTTCCAGGAAATCTACGGCCCGGCGCAGATGGGGAATGACGATCGACCCGCCCACCACCAGGGCGACGTGGAAGACCTCGAAGATCTCCTCGCTGCCGGCGCCGCACTCCTTGCTTTGGATCAGGTGATAGGCGATGCAGTCGTCGCAGCGCAGCACCAGCGAGGCGGCCAGGCCGATCAGCTCCTTGGTCTTGGCGTCGAGGGCCCCTGGGCGGTAGGCGTCGCCGTCCAGGGAAAAGAAGCGCTTGATGCCCAGGTTGCCGCGCTCCAGGATCCTGGCGTTCATCTTCTGGCGGAAACGGGTGAATTCGTCGAAGCGGCCCATGAATTATTTCCCCCCGCTTGCTTCGATCTTGACCTTGAAGACATGGGCTCCGGCTGGTTCGGCGCCGGCTTCCCAGGGACGCACGTACTTCATGGCGATCTCGGCCTCGCCTGCCGCCAGGGCCTTGAAGGTCCACAGGAAGGTCTCGCTTCCGCCCACGATCTCCGGCTCCCGGTCCCTTTCGGCGACCGATTCGCCCAGGAACTCCAGGAGCTTGCGGTCGGGATCGGCCGCGAAGACCCAGCTGTAGCCGGTCCCAGGCCGGCCCTGGAAGCTCAGGGCGAACGTCTGGCCCGGCTCGACGCGGATGGCGGTGCTCTCCTCCTGGGACATCCTGAAAACCGGCATGGGCACCTCCGCGGAAGCCTGGCTCTGGGACTTGGGCGCCGCAGCGCAGGCCAGGGCCAGCGCGCAAGCGATCAGGACAAGCGATTTTTTCATGGCATCCTCTCGAAGGAATCATAGACCTGGCGAGCAGAAAACGCAATAGATTTGAAACGTCAGGCCATACCGCGATCAAGGGGTGGAGAGGTAAAGGGGTAAAGCAAGAAAATTTAAAAAGAAAAAATAGAAGAAAACGGGCATTGTCTGCCCCGTGTTTCGCACCGAGTGAATTTTGCCTTGCTATCGTCTAACGTCCGACGTCTAACGTCTCGAGGCCTTTCCACTCATGCTGCGAATCACGAATCACGCGCCGCTATCACCACCACGACTCCTTGGTTGAATCGCTGCTGGTCTGCTGCG
Source organism: uncultured Clostridia bacterium (assembly GCA_964628035.1). Taxonomy (GTDB): domain Bacteria; phylum Acidobacteriota; class Aminicenantia; order UBA2199; family UBA2199; genus UBA2199. The sequence goes on from CAZVPI010000008.1 coordinate 20,309, forward strand.
CCAGCCAGTCGATCGCCTCCTCGGCGATCTCCACCGGCGGCCAGGCATGCTGGCCCGGAAAAACGCGCAGCCGGCAGGGTGACCCCAGACGCGTCAGTTCGCCCTCCAGCTTTTTCATCTCCCCCAGGTTGAAGTCCTTGTCGCCGGCCGTCCCGAACCAGGGGACGCCCAGGTCGGCAGCCGCCAGCCATTCGGGCAGTCCTGCGCCGCAGCCGAGCACGCCGGCTGTTCGGGTTTCCAGGATCCGGCCCAGGCCGCAGGCCACTCTCGCCCCCCCGGAAAAACCCGCCGCATAAAGCCGGGTGTCGTCGAGGCGCAGGCGGGCGCGGGTGTCCTCCCACAGCGCCCAGGCCGCCTCGTAGATGTCCTTCCAGGGGCCGTTGCGCGAGTTGTTCGACCCGGCCACGATCCAGCCGTGCTTCTCGGCCGCAGCCTGGAACAGGAGGACAGGTTGGATGCCGTTGCCCCGGGGATCGAAGCAATAGAGGATCGGCCAGCGCCCTCGCGCCTCGTAGGCCGACGGCAGGTACAAGGCGTAGCTTTGCCCCGGGTCGCGCAGGGAAACGACCCGCTCGATGACCTGCCCGCGCGGGAGGTCCTCGTCGGCGCACAGCGGCCCGGCGGCCAGCAGGAGCAGGGCCGTCGCCAGGAGGGCATGGCGGCCGGCCACCTGCCGCGCTTCAGCGGACGGCGTAGACCCAGCCGCGCTTGTCCTCCAGCTCGCCATATTGGATCCCGGTGAGGGTATCGTAGAATTTCCTGGCCCAGGGGCCGACCTGGCCGCCGTTGACCGCGTAGTCGCGGCCGCGGTAGCCGATCCTGCCCACCGGGCTGATGACCGCCGCCGTGCCGGCCCCGAACACCTCCGTGACCTTGCCCGAAGCGATGCCCTCGACGACCTCGTCGATGGCGATGCGCCTCTCCTGGCACTCGATGCCGACCTCGGGGGCCAGCTCCAGGACCGACTTGCGGGTGATGCCCTGCAGGATGGTCCCCCCCAGCGCCGGCGTGACCAGCCTGCCGTCGATGACGAAGAAGATGTTCATCGCCCCGACCTCCTCGACATAGCGGTGCTCGCAGTCGTCGAGCCACAGGACCTGGCTGTAGCCGTTGCGGGTCGCCTCCAGGGTGGCCAGCAGGCTGCCGGCGTAGTTGCCGCCGGTCTTGGCCTCCCCCGTGCCGCCGCTGCCGGCGCGCGAATAGGTGTCGCTGACCCAGAGGCTGACCGGGTTGAACCCCTCCTTGAAATAAGGGCCCACAGGCGACAGGATGATGAAAAAGAGGTAGGAGCTGGAGGGCTTGATGCCGAGCGCCGCCTCGGTGCCGATCACCGTCGGGCGTATATACAGGCTCGCCCCTTTCTGGGCCGGCACCCAGCGCGCCTCGACCTTGAGCAGCTCGCGCTCCGCCTCCAGGATGGTCTCCTCGGGGATCTCCGGCATGCACATGCGCCGCAGGGAACGGTTCAGGCGGCGGGCGTTCTCCTGGGGCCGGAACATCAGGATCTCTCCGCGGGGCAACCGGTAGGCCTTCTGCCCCTCGAAGACCTCCTTGCTGTAATGGAATACGTTGGCCGACGGGTCGAGGCTCAGGGGACCGTAGGGCCGGATGCGCGCCCCGCCCCAGCCGCCGGCGGGGGTGAACTCCAGGGTGAACATGTGGTCGGTGAATTGGCGGCCGAAGGGCAGTTGGAGGGGATCTTCGAAGAGCGGCTTGCGCCTTTCCTGGGGAACCAGTTCCCGGGCAATGTCCATGAGCCAATCCTCCTTGGTGGTTTCGAGTTTTCTATCCTAGTCGATGGCTTCTTTTTGTCAAGCGCGCTCCGTCCCGGCGGCAGGTCCCGGGAAACGCTCCCGCACCCAGTCGCTGAAGGCGCGCACGTCGCCGTTGGAAAGCAGGATGACCACCTGGGGGGCGCCGGGGTCCAGGCGCGCGAGCCGCTCCTGGACATCGCCGTACCCGGCGCAGACGCAGGCCCGCCTGCCGCGCCGCTCCAGGGCGGAGCGCAGCGCCTCGGTCGAGAGCCGCTCCGCGGCCGGGATCTTCTCCTTTTCGAAGACGTCCAGCAGCAGGACCTCGTCGGCCCGCGCCAGGGCGTCGGCAAGCCGGTCCTGAAAGAAATTGCGCCGCAGGCTCCAGGAGCGGGGCTCGAACACGGCGACGATGCGCCGCCCGGGCCAGGCGTCGGGCAGGCCGCCCAGGACCCCGGCGATGGCCGTCGGATGGTGGGCGAAATCGCTGAGGAAAACGGTCTGCCCGGACTCGGCCAGGAGGGTCAGGCGGCGCTCCACGCCGCGGAAAGTGGCCAGGGCCCGTTCCAGCGCTTCGCCGGCGATCCCCAGCTCGCCGGCCAGCAGGATGCCGGCCGCCAGGTTCCAGACGTTGTAAGGGCCGGCCAGGGGCGAGTGGAAGCGCCGCTCCCCGCCCGCGGTCCTCAGGATGAAGTCATAGCCTCCATCACGCGGGGTCAGGCCGCGGATTTCGGCGGCATGGCCCGCTCCGCCGTAGCTCAGGACCGGGGTGAAGGAGCGCTCCACGGCCTGCAGGGCCATGGGATAGTCGCCGTTGACGATGATGCGCCCCGAGCCCGGCACCTGGTTCACCAGGTTGCGGAAGCTCTGCAGGTACGCCTCCTCGCTGCGGTAGAAATCGAGGTGGTCGTGCTCCAGGGCGGTGATCAGCAGCAGCTCGGGCCGGTACTTGAAGAACTTGGCCGAGCGGTCGAAAAAAGCCGTCTCGTACTCGTCCCCTTCGCAGACGAAAAAATCGCCGCCGGCCACCCGGTAATTGGCCGGGAAGTTGAGGGGCTTGCCGCCGATGAAGAAGCCGGGTTGCAAGCCGGCGACGTCGAGCAGGTGGGCCAGGAAGGAGGCGGTGGTGGTCTTGCCGTGGCTGCCGGCCACCACCAGCGAGCGCTTGCCGCGGAGGAAATGGCGCTGCAGCGCCTCGGCCATGGACAGGTACTCCAGGCGCTCGTCCAGGATGCGCTCGGCCTCGGGATTGCCGCGGGAGATGGCGTTGCCGATCACGCACAGGTCGACGCCGGCGGGGATGTTGCCGGCGTCGTAGCCCCGGAACAGCGTCACGCCCAGGTCGGCCAGGAGGCTGTCGACCGGGGGATAGAAGCGGCTGTCGGAGCCGTAGACGCTCCAGCCCGCTTCCCGGAACAGGCCGGCCAGGGCGCTCATGCCGGTGCCGGCGATGCCGCAGAGAAAGACCTTCTTCACCATTTCACTCCGATCTCGCAGGTCAGGGCGCCCTCCTCCCCGACCGCCTCGACGCTTGCCTTCACCCCCAGCGGCACAACCTGGGCCGAGGCCGCGTGGCCGAAGGGCAGGTCGTACAGCACCGGGATGCCGAGCGGCAGAAGGCGCTCCCGCCAGCGCCGGGTGAAGGTTTCCTTCTCCGTCCCGTCCTTGAAGCAGCGGGGGAACTCCCCCAGCAGCAGGGCGGCGGCGGCGCGGAACACCCCCGCCTGCTCGCACTGCCAGAGCAGGCGGTCCAGGCGGTAGGGCCGCTCGTTGACGTCCTCCAGGATCAGGATCCTGCCCCTGGCCTTCGGAGCCAGCGGCGTGCCGAGCAGCGAGGCGAAAACGGAGAGGCAGCCCCCGGAAAGGACGCCTCGGGCGCGGCCCGGGCACAGCGCCTTTGCCGTGAAGGGGCGCACGGCCTGGTTGGCCCCCAGGGCGGCCCGGATCTGCTCGCGGTCATAGTCGCCGGCCGCCAGACCGCCGTACACCATGGGGCCGTAGAAAACCGCCATGTCCCGGGCATCGATGAGATGCCAGAGGAGGTAGCTGCAGTCGGAGGAGGCGACGAAGACCTTGGGGGCGGGGATCAGCAGCCGGTCGAGCAGCGGCAGCAGGTAGTTGCTGCCGTAGCCGCCGCGCCCGGCCCACAGCCCCTTGACATCGGGATCGGAAAAGAACGCCTGCAGCTCGGCGACGGCCTGGCTCGGCGGCCGCGAGCGGAAGTCCTCGCCGGCCAGCGGGCCGGGGACCTCGCGGGGGATGAACCCCAGCCCGCGCAGCGCCGCCAGACCCTGGCTGCGGAAGGGCTCGCGCGCCGGCGAGGAGGGCAGGAAGACGCCCACCGTGTCGCCTGGGAGCAGGGGGTCGGGGCGCTTAGGCACGGGCGGCGAACCTCATGGTCACGGTCGTGCCCCGTCCGCGGCGCGACTCGATCTCCAGCGAGCCCCGGTGCAGCTCCAGGAAGCGCCGGGCAATGACCAGCCCCAGGCCGGTCCCCAGCTCCTTGGAAGAGTATTCCTCGCCGGCAAGGCGCTCCAGCTCCTGCGCGTCCATTCCGGCTCCCGTGTCGCGGACGCGGATGACGGCCCATTCCCCGCTCTGTTCCAGGGCGATCCCGACGTCGCCGCGGCCGGCGTCCAGGGCCTCCAGGGCGTTGGTCAGCACGTTGTCCAGCGCCCCCTTGATCTTCATGCGGTCGGCGACCACCGGAAACGGCTTTGGCGCGTCGAGAAGGAAACGGACCTGGGGGTAGATCGCCCGCAGGGGAGCGACCGTCTCCTCGACAAGCTCGTCCAGCCGGAAGGGCGCCGCCTTCAGCTCGTCCAGCCTGGACAGGTCGAGGAAGCCGTACGCCACCCGCCGCAGGTGCTCGGTCTCCTCGATGATGAAGCGCACGGCGCTGGCGATGACTTCGCGGCCCTGGGGCCCGTTGTCGCGCAGCGTGCGCTCGATCTGCTCGGCAGAGAGGCGGATGGGGGTCAGGGGGTTCTTCACCTCGTGGGCGACGCGGCGGCCGAGCTGGACCAGGGTCTTCATGCGCGCGATCTCGGAAACGCTGCGCTTCTGCTCCTGGATGCCCTCGACCATGGAGTTGAACCCCTCGTAGAGTTCGCGAAGCTCGCTCTCGGACGGGACGGCGCCGAGCGGGCTCAGGTTCCCCTGGCGCACGTCGGCCATGCCGCGGTTCAGGCGATGGATGGGGGCGACGATCTGGTTGCGGAAAAAGAACGCCGCCGCCAGGCCGATGACCAGCAGCGCGAAAAAGATCGTCACCGTGAAATCGACGTAGTAGCGGCGGGCGCGCTGCTGCTCGGCGCTCTCCGCCGGGAAATCGAGGCGGAACACGTAGCCGCGCTCGGCGCGGAAGTACAGTTCCAGGCCCTGACGGCCGCGGCGCAGGTCGAACTGTTGGATGGCCGAGCGCAGGCGCTCGCGCACCCCGGAGTCCAGGTAAACCGGAAGCTCGCCGCGGACCAGCCGGCGCTGGTCGGAGGCGAACAACAGGTTCCCCTGCTCGTAGACGCTGACCTCGGTCTCGAGAACTTTCTGCAGCAGGAAAAGGTCGGACTGGGAAATCTCCGCTTTTTCCGCCAGCAGGTTGTTGGCCAGGGCCAGGGCCGAGCGGCCGCGGCCGTGGGCCGCCTGGCTGCGCCGCGTTTCCTGCGACTGGGCGTTGAAGTTGAGGGAGAAAAGGGAAAACACCCCGGCCGTCAGGATCGACAGCAGCACCAGCATGGCGAACACCTTCATCGAGAACGATCCCAGGAGGGGGCGCCAGGGAGCGTTCCTCAGCCGGGGCAGGAAGAGAAGGCCGGCCAGGAGCAGCAGCAGGCCGAGGACCTTGACGGTCTCGGAGAAGGAGCGGAAAAAGGTCGGGCGCGGGAAGAACACGACCGTGGTGCCGGCGTTGCCGCGGAAGGCGTAGCCCTGGAAGGCGATGCCCAGCGAGGAAAAGCGGATCCACTCGGGGCGGCCGGGGTCGGGAGGAGCCAGGACCGGGACGTCGATGTTGCCCGGATTTTCCAGCACCCGGCCCGCCTCGTCGAGGCGCACGTACTGCAGGCCGGCGTCGCCCAGCCGGCGGTCGGCGCTGAGCACCGACTGGCGTTCGCCTCCCCGGAGCACGAGGTCGGCGGTGTTGAGCACCTGCACCATGACGGTGCCCAGGAAGCGCTCCCTCTGGAAAACGTTGATCGTGGCCACCGCCAGGCGGACGCTCCTGCCGAAAAGCCAGGCATCGACGTTCTCCACGTGCCAAAAGGGGAACGCGTCCTCCCGCTGCAGCGGGATGTAGGGCATCTGGTAGGAGAAAGAGTTGATCAGTTCCCCGCCGGAGCTCACCACGTGGATGCCGGAGGCGATGTTCTCCAGGGGCGCCAGAGAGTTCTTCCAGCAGTCGGCCAGCTCGTCCTCGCGCCCGGGCTCGAACAGCGAGGAGAACGGGATGCGCCGCGAGTTCAGCTCGTACACGATCTCGCGGGCCACCAGCTTGGCGTAGTCGTCCTGGCTGGCGAACACCGGCTTCAGGTTGTCGGCGACGAAGTTCTTCCTGTCTTCCAGAGCCTTGCCTCCCAGCCACAGGGAGGCCACGAGCGCCAGCAGCGGCAGCGAGACGGCGGCCTTCAGCCAGGCCCGCTCAGGGTGCAGGAGCTGCAGCGCGAAGGCCAGTGACAGGAGCGGGGCGGCCAGCGGCGGCGCCGGGAGCCAGAGGGCGGCCGCGGCGGCCAGCAGCGCCTGCAACGCCAGCAGCGGCAGGAGGCGCGCTGCCGGCGCCGGCCTGGCGAGGCGGCCGGCGGCGAGAAACGGCATGGCCAGCAGCCCCAGCGCCAGGGCCAGCAGCCCCAGGAAGGAGGGATGGAAGCGGAAGCCGCTGATGGGGAAATCGGCAGCGGCCAGGAGCGCATCGAGAGCGCAGAACGCGGCGGCCAGCAGCGCATGGAAGACGGCCACGGCCATCAGGTTGTTCCTGGCGCGAATCCGGCCAAAAGCCAGCCGCCCGGCCGCCAGCAGCGCCAGCAACAGGGCCAGCGGCTGGAACACCGAATGCACGTCCCGCAGCACCCCCGTGAAATAGAGGTCGCGCGGCGCGACCCACGACAGGGCGCCCCAGGCCTTGGTGGCCATGCCGGCCAGGGCGGCGAGGCGAAGCGCCAGGTGAAGCCGGCTCCCGCCGGCGAGGACGAGGTACAGGAGCAGGAAGAGCCCGAAGGACAGGACATGGGCGCCGAACCGCAGCTGGCGCAGCGACTGCCGCTTCAGGATCTCGCCGGAGAAAGCCAGGGTGAGCACGAGCTGCCCGTGCGCGGCCCGGAAGACACGGGTGGAATAATAGCGGTCGCGGGCCTGGTCAAAGGCGAAGTCATCGCCAGCCCCGGGCAGGGGCCGGGCGAAAAATTTCAGCTCGAACACCGGATAGGGCAGGCGGGTGGAATCGCGCAGTCCGGCGCCGGCCGCATCCAGGAACGGGGTGATGAAATGGACTCCCGGGGCCAGCGGCCGCTGGAAATAAAGGAGCTCGTTGCGCCGTGCCAGTCCCCAGCCTTCCGGGTTGAGGAAGGCCGGCCGGAAAAAATAGATCTCGCCGACATAGTCCTTGACCACGCCGTCCTTTTCAAAGACGACCGCCTCATCCGCACGCAGATCCGCGGCATCGAGGCGGCCGGCGGCCAGGGCGGCGGCAACGCGCCGGGAGCGGCGCAGGCGCTCGGCGGCCAGGCGGGTCAGTGCCTTCTCCATGCGCGCCAGGTCGCCGTCCACGCGCGCCTCGACCCGCGCCGGCGGCATTTGGGGCAACGGGGCCAGGGCCAGCCAGGCCCAGGCCGCGGCCAGGAGCAGGGCCGCGGCGGCGGTCAGAACCTTAGCCCGCGGAGATAATAGAGTTTCCATTCTTTTTCTTCTCCCGGCCTGGCATCGCTGTCCATGAAGAGGATCAGCTTGTACAGGACGCGCGCGCCGGAGAAGCGCTTTTTCAGGATCAGGTTCAGCGACTGGACGGCATTGTCCTCCTCCACCTGCAGGGAGGACCACTCGATCTTCTCCGCCTCCAAGCCGGCGAAACGACCGGAGAATTCGCCGATGAACTGGGAGGCAGCCAGGGCGCCTCGTATGGAGAAGGGCTCCTCCAGGTTGACGACGACTTTCGACCGGCAGATCGGCGCCAGGGCCTCGAAGCGGCCGTTGACCAGGGCTTCCTGGACCGGCTGCATGACCAGGTAGTGTTGCGTGACCTGCAGCAGGAGTAGCAGCGCTTTCAGCATCAGGAAAACGTGATCAGGCTGTTGACCTCGTACCCGGGGAGCCGCTCGCGCCCCTTCAGGAAGGAGAGCTCGACCAGGAACTCGAAGGCCACGACCCGGCCGCCGAGCCTCTCGGCCAGGCGGGCGGCGGCCAGGGCCGTGCCGCCGGTGGCCAGCAGGTCGTCGACGACCAGGACCTTCTCGCCCGTGGCGATGGCGTCCTCGTGGATCTCCAGGGCGTTCGTCCCGTACTCGAGCGAGTACTCCTCGCGGATGGACCGGGAGGGCAGCTTGCCCGGCTTGCGGGCCGGGACGAAGCCGCAGCCCAACTTGTAGGCCATGACGCCGCCCAGGATGAAGCCCCGGGCCTCGATCCCCATGACCTTGTCGATCTTGGCGTCGGCGTCCAGGTGTTTTTTCAGCATGCGGTTCAGGGCCAGGCGCAGGGCCTCGCCGTCCTGCAGCAGGGTGGTGATGTCCTTGAAGAGGATCCCCTGCTTGGGAAAATCGGGCACGTCGCGTATCCGCTTCTCCAGGTCCATGCAGCCTCCTTGAGGGAGCATGATAATACTTTTCCCAGGGATTTCAAAGCCGCTTGGCGCTGTCCGACCGGTCCGACTCGTCCGACTTGGCGGGCCGGTCAGACTGGAAGGCGCTCCTGCAGGCCCCCATGGGCAATGAATTCCCGCGCCTGCTCCAGGGCGCGGGCGCGGTGGGAAACACGGTTCTTTTCGCCGAGCTCAAGTTCGGCGAAGGTGCGTTGCAGCGGCGGGTAGTAGAAGACCGGGTCGTAGCCGAAGCCTCCCGCTCCCCTCCTGGCGCGCAGGATCTCGCCCTCGGCCACGCCGCTGAACTCGGCCAGGGGGCAGCCCCGGCGCGACAGGCACACGGCCGACACGAAGCGGGCGCAGCGGTCGTCGAGATCCGCCATCTCGACCAGGAGCCTGGCGATGCGCTCGTCGTCGCCGGCCCCGGCCCCGGCGTAGCGGGCCGAGAGGACGCCCGGGCGCCCGCCCAGGGCCATGACCTCCAGCCCCGAGTCGTCGCCCAGGGTGTCGATCCCGGTCAGGAGCGAATAGAAGTCGGCCTTCAGGCGGGCGTTGGCCGCGAAGGTCGCCCCCGACTCCTCGACATCCGGGACCGCCCCGGCCTCGTCCAGCGACAGCAGGCTCAGCGAGAGGCCGCCGGCGCGAAGGAACTCCTCGATCTCGCGCCTCTTGCCCCGGTTGCGCGTGGCCAGGAGCAGCCGGGTCATAGATTTTCCGAGAGGACCTCTTGGACGCCCTCGAGCATCATGACCTTGTCGAGAAACTCGCGGTTCTTGATCTCCGAGGTGGTGAAGATGATCTCGAACTCGTAGGCCCCGGGGCGGCGGTTCAGCCGCGAGCTGCTGGCGCGTATGTTCAGCTCGGTCAGGATGCGGCGCATCTCGACCAGCAGCGAGGCCTTTTCCTCGGTGGTGATGACGTAGACGCAGTTCTGCTTCTGGCGCTCGATCGCCAGCAGGAGGAAACGGAAGGCGGTCAGCACCAGGACCACCAGCAGGGTGACCAGGAAGGCCAGCAGGGTGAAGCCGCCGCCGACGGCGATGCCGATGGCGGCCACGGTCCAGATGGTGGCGGCGGTCGTCAGGCCGTGCACGGCGAAGCGGGCCTGGATAATGGCGCCGGCGCCCAGGAAGCCGATGCCGGTGACGATCTGGGCCGCAAGCCGCGCCGGGTCGGCCGCCGGCGCCTGGGCGGCGATCTTGAAGGAGAGGATGGTGATCAGGGCGCTGCCGACGGCGATGAGGATGTTGGTGCGCAGCCCGGCCTCCTTGTGGGCCAGCTCGCGCTCCAGGCCGACGATGCCGCCGAGCATGGCCGCCAGCAGGATCTTCAGGATGACGCCGATCTCCATTTTCTCACCTCAGCAGGAAGGCGATGGCGAAGACCGCCAGCAGGAACAGCGTGTACAGCAGGAAATAGGGGTTCTTCAGCTGCTTCTCCGGCTCCTCGGCGGCGTCGCGGTCCTGGATCGACTTGAGCATGAACATGACCAGGTAAAAGACGATGAACGGCATGGCGTAGAGAAAGGTCGCCAGCCGCGAGCGCGCGGCGAACAGGATGAACAGGGCCAGGAAGGCCAGGCCGTTGGCGGTCATGAAGGCGGCCAGGCCGGCGATGCTCGAGCGGCCCAGCGAGCGCCGGTAGTTGCGCGCCTCCTCGGGGGAAAGGAACTTTTTCTCGGCCACGCGCTTGCCGATCATCAGGAAATTGCCGAAGGCCCACCAGGCGGCCAGCAGGCTCAGCGGCGGGAAGGAGTCGGCCAGGACATGCCAGCCGATCAGGAAGCGGATGGGGTTGTTGGCCGACTCCAGCGTCGAATCGAGGTACGGCAGGTCCTTGACGCGCAGCGGCGGCACGTTGTACAGCAGGCCGGCCAGAAGGAGCGCCGCCAGGCTCCAGGCGCAAGCCGGGCGGAAGGCCAGGAAGGCGATGGCCAGGGCCGACGCCGAGAGCAGGGCCCAGCCGCCTACGAGCACAGGCGCGCTGATCTCCTTGGCCACCAGCGGCCGGTTCTTTTTCCGGGGGTGGTGGGCGTCGTACGGGGCGTCGGTGATCTCGTTGACGATGTAATTCGCGGTGGAGGCCATCCAGGTGAGGAGGAAGGCCAGGGCCAGGCGCAGCGCCAGCCCCACGGTCAGGTCCGCGGGAAAACGGGACGGCTCGACCAGGAACACGGCGGCCGAGCCGACGACGATGGCGATGCTGCGCGGCCAGCGGTCGAGGCGCAGCGAGGCCAGGTACAGGCTACTCTTCCCTCTTGCGGGCATAGACCTCCCAGGAATCGAACAACTGCAGTCTCAAGTGTAGCTTTTTCAGCGCTCCTTGTAAAGCCGAGCCCTTGAGCCCGGGCAGCAGGCGCGTCGCCAGGTAATAGGCGGTGAAGTGCCAGGCGAAGCGCCGGCTGGCGGCGATCTCGAAACCGTAGCGGCCGAGCAGCCGGCGCAGCGAGCGGCGGTTGAAGAAATTCACGTGGGCCGTGCGGTAGTGCCACCAGCGGCCGCCCAGGATGCGGGCGGCCAGGCTGCCGACGTCCGGGGTGACGATGACCAGCACCCCCCCGGGTTCCAGCAGGGGCGTGAGGGCGGCCATCAGGGCGCACGGGTCGGTGACGTGCTCCAGGACGTCCAGCAGGGTCACGATGCGGAACGTCTCGCCCCGCGGGTATTGCTCGGCCGTGCCGCGGAAGAGCTCCAGGCCGAAGCGCCGCTCGGCCTCGGCGGCCAGCGACGCGGACGGCTCGATGCCGCGCACGACGTAGCCGGCCGCCCGCGCCAGGTCGAGGAAAATGCCGCTGGCGGCGCCCACGTCGAGGAGGCGGCAGCCCGGCGGGGCGAAGGCGGCGAGCCGCCTCAGAATGGCGGCGAAGTTGCGCCCGCGCCCCTCCCCTTCCTGGCCGTACTCCTCGTCCTCGAGGGCGGCGTAGAATCCGGCGATGGCCTCCGGGTCGGGCGCCGGATCGGCGAACACGAAGCCGCAGTCGCGGCAGGAGGAAAGGGCCCAGCGCGACCCGTAGCGGCTGTCGGTGATCTTGAAGTCGCCGGCGTTGACGGCAACGGGATCGACGGTCCCCTTCTTGAACGGGCGGATGCGCCCGCCCCCGCACAGGGGGCAGCTGGCAAGCGGAGCAAGCTTCATTCTTCCCTTTCCGGCCGGACCGCTCCGACGGGTCCGGCCGGTCTGACTTCTTCGGAAAAGAAGTGCTTCTTCCAGAACCCGATCGAGGCAAGGGCGTTCTCCAGGGCCTTCTTGCCGCGGATGCCGTGGCGCTGGCCCGGGTAGATCATCAGCTCCAGCGTCTTGCCCTGGTCGAGCAGAACGTCGAGCAGCTGCAGCGAGTTTTGCATGTGCACGTTGTCGTCCATGCTGCCGTGGGTCAGGCGCAGGCCGCCGCGGTAGGAGGCGGCGTGGGTGAGGACGGAGGCCTGGCGGTAGCCCTCGGGATTTTCCTGCGGCGTGTCCATGTAGCGCTCGGTATAGACCGAGTCGTACAGGGTCCAGTCGATCACCGAGTATTCGGCGATGCCGCAGGAGAAGAGGTCGGGGGCCGACACCACGGCCAGGGCGGCGACGTAGCCGCCGTAGCTGCCGCCGCTGATGCCGATGCGCTCCGCCGCGACGAAGGGCTGCCGGCGCAGCCAGGCGACGGCGCTGCCGTAGTCGGCCATCTCCCACTTGCCCAGGCAGCGGTGCATGAGCTCCTCGCCGCGCTTGCCGTGGTGGCCGGCGCCGCGATGGTCCACGGTCATGACGATGATGCCCTGCGTCGCCAGGTACGCGTCGTCCAGGCGGCGGGGAAAGGCGTCGCGGACCGAGCGGGCGCCGGGACCGCCGTACAGGCTCAGCACCACGGGGTATTTTTTGGCTGGATCGAAGCCGGGCGGCAGGATCCAGGCGGCGGGCAGCATCACGCCGTCGGCGGCGGGGATGCGGAAGATCTCGCGCCGGCCCAGGTCGAGGGCGGCCAGCGCCGGGGTGGAGCTGTCGCCCAGTTCGCGCAGCAAACGGCCGTCGCCGGCGCACAGCCGCAGCGCGGCCGGCCGATCCAGCGCGGACCAGCGGTCGAGGAAGAAGGCTCCGCGCGCCGACACGTCGGCGAAGTGCGATCCGCCGCCGACCGTCAGGCGCAGGGGCTCGCCTCCCGACCACGAGATCCGGTAGAGGTCGCTGCGCGTCGAATCCTCCTTGTCGGCGCTGAAGAACACCAGGCCGCGAGGCTCATCGACCGCCTGGATGGCGCCCACCGACCACTCGCCGGCGGTCAGGGCCCGCTCGTTGCCGGAGGCGTCGATGCGCAGCAGGTGGGTCCAGCCGCCCTTGCTGCTCAGCAGCAGCAGGGAGCCGTCGGCCAGCGGCACGAAGCTGCGGCCGTCCAGGAAGTCGATCCAGGCTTTCTGCCGCTCGCTGTAGGCCAGGCGCAGCGTCCTGGCGGCGAGGTCGTATTCATAGATGCGCAATTCGTCCTGGCCGCGGTTGAGCCACTGCAGGTAAGCCTTGTCCCCCTGCGGCGACCAGGCGAGGAAGGTCAGGTAGTGCTCGCCGCTATCCGCGAAAGAGACCCAGTCGATCTTTCCGCCCTCGGCCGCGACGAAGCCCGCCTTGACCTCGGGGTTGGGGAAACCGGGCTTGGGGTAGCGCTGCATCTCGAGCCGGCCGTAGGCGCCCTCGGCCGCGAACAGGGGGAAGCGCGGCACCCGCGACTGGTCGAAGCGCAGAAAGGCGATGCGCCTGCCGTCGGGGCTCCACTCGAAGGCGCGGTAGCGGCTGGCGCGGCCGAGGATCTCCTCGTAATAGACCCACGAGGCGTACCCGTTGAGGATCTCCTCGCCGCCGTCGGCGGTCAGGCGCACCGGGGCGCCGCCGTCGACGTCGGCCGCATAGAGGTCGCCGCCGCAGGTGAAGGCCAGGCGTCGCCCGTCGGGAGAAAAGACCGGGTTCTCCTCCGCGGCCGGGGTGGAGGTGACGCGGGTCAGCCGGCCGGTTCGGGCGCGGAACACGAACAGGTCGTTTTCGTGGACGAAGGCCAGGGCGGAGAAGTCGGGGCGGCGCGCAGCGGGTCGCAGCCAGTCCAGGCCCTCGGGGCCGGTTTTTCGCCAGCGGTCGGGATCGAACAGGACGCGGGCGCGGCCGCTGCGGGCGTCGACGCGCAGGGCCCTGCCGCCGCGCAGCTCCACGTAGGCCGAGTCGTCCAGCCAGGGGCCCGCCTCGGGCAGGGGCTTGAACAGCGGCTCACCGCGGTTCAGGAAGGCCTGCTCCAGGGTCAGTTTCTTCAACTCCCCGGCCTGGAGGCCGAGAGCGCAAGCCAGCAACAAAGGGATCAACCGTTTCATGCTTCCTCCATGGTCACTTGCTACGCAACGACCGGGCAAAACGTTGCGGAGAATCAGACGACGAAGCCGGCGGGGATCTCCATGTCCTTGGGGATCACGGTGATGCCGTCGACGATGCTGTAGCGGTCGTGCGTGTAGTTCAGCAGCCCCTTCTCGTTGAGCAGCCTGGCCCCGGCGCCCAGGCGCACGTTCTTGTCCAGGATGGCGTTGCGCACGATGCAGTCGCGGCTGATGCCGACCGGGGGGCGGCCGCGGCGCTCGTTCTCGGCCTTTTCCTCGGCGCTCTCGTAAAAATCGGCGCCCATCATGACCACCCGCTCCAGGTAGGAGTTGGCGCGGATCACCGAGCGCGTGCCGATGACGGTGTTGCTCAGCTTGCTGCCCTCGATGATCGAGCCGTCGGAGATCAGCGAATAGTGGACGTCGCAGTTCTCGATCTTGGACCCGGGCAGGAAGCGCTTGCGGGTGAAGATCGGCGCCTCCTCGTTGTAGAAGTCGAAATGGGGAATGGGGTTGGCGAAGTCGAGGTTGGCCTCGAAAAAGGCCTTGATGGTCCCGATGTCCTCCCAGTAGTCGTTGAAGACGTAGGCAAACACGCGGCGGCCGGCGATGGCGTCGGGGATGACCTCGCGGCCGAAGTCCTCCTTGACGTTGTGCTCCAGCAGGTCGATCAGCACATCTTTCTTGAAGATATAGATGCCCATGGAGGCGATGTGCGTCAGGCTCGCGTCGCGCAGCCCCAGGTAGGAGGGCGGGGTGGCCAGCTCGTCCAGCAGGGCGTCGCCCTTGGGTTTCTCCACGAAGCGGACGATGCGCCGCCTGTCGTCGGTCTGCAGGATGCCGAAGTCGCCCGCCTTGGCGCGCGGGACCGGCTTGACGGCGATGGTGATTTCGGCCCCGTTCTCCTGGTGGCAGCGCATGAACTCCTGCAGGTTGATGCGGTAGAGCTGGTCGCCGGACAGGATCACCACCGTGCCGACCTTCTGGTGCTTGATGTAATGGATGTTCTTGCGCACGGCGTCGGCCGTCCCCTGGTACCAGTTGGAGTCCTCGATGGTCTGCTGGGCGGCCAGGATCTGCAGGAAGCCGTCGGAGAAGCCGTCGAAACGGTAGGATTGGGCGATGTGGCGGTGCAGCGAGGCGGTGTTGAACTGGGTCAGGACCATGATCTTGCGGATGTTCCAGTGCAGGCAGTTGGAGATGGGGATGTCGATGAGGCGGAACTTGCCGCCGATGGGCACCGCCGGCTTGGCGCGGAACTTGGTCAGGGGATACAGGCGGGTGCCGCGGCCGCCGCCCAAGATCACGGCCAGGGTGTTTTTCATGGGGCCATAGTAGATTCTGGCCAGGGGAAAGTCAATATGTTGAATGGCGAACTCAGTGACGAGAGGCGCGCTTCGCGCGCAGGGTAAAAGGCAAAAGTACAGAGGCGCAAGCAGGGACGGCGTCACGGAGTGACGACCGCCAGAGGCAGCGAAGGAGCGACTCCTGATGATGAGAGGGACAACTCGGCTGACGTGAAAAAAGGAGCACACTGGACGAAGGAGAAGAAATAGCTTGACCTATTGCCACTTCTCTTCCCTCCTCACCCGTCACTTGTCACTTGTCACTGATCTCTTCTAATTGTCCGCCATGGAGCAGGTATCTCCTGTCCGTGAGCCGGGCCAGCTGCGGGTTGTGGGTGGCGACGACGGCGCTGAGGCCGCGGTCGGCGATCAGCCGCCGCAGCAGGGCGAAGACCGCCTCGCCGGTCTTCCAGTCGAGGCTTCCGGTCGGCTCGTCGGCCAGCAGCAGGCGCGGCCCGTTGAGCAGGCTGCGGGCGATGGCCGCCCGCTGCCTTTCCCCGCCCGAAAGTTGGTGGGGCATGGCATCGAGCCGGTCGCCCAGGCCCACCTCGGCCAGCAGCGCCGAGGCCCGCTCCAGGGCCTGGCGCTTGCGGAAAGCGCGCACCAGCCCCGGTGCGGCTACGTTCTCCCGCACCGTCAGCTCGGGCATCAGGTAATGGAACTGGAAGACGAAGCCGATGTCGCGGTTGCGGTAGTCGGCGAGCCGCCGGCGGCCGAAGGCGGCGATCTCCTCGCCGTCGAAGCGGATGCTCCCCCCGTCGGGACGGTCGAGCGAACCGAGCAGGTGCAGCAGCGTGCTCTTGCCCGAGCCCGAGGCGCCGGTGACCGACACGACGCTCCCCCGCGCCAGCTCCAGGGACAGGCCGTTCAAAATGACCAGCCGCTCGCGGTTCGGCTGGACAAAACTCTTGCGGATCTCCCTTGCCTCAAGGATCGGGTCGGACATGCGCTTCTCCTTTCAGCCCTCGCCGGGGCGGGGCGCCGCGTCCGGCAGGACCGCGATGACGGCCTTGAGCCGGGGCAGCCAGTAGTCGTTCAGGATTTCCACGCGCACCCAGCCGCCGGAACTGGGGGCGTGCACGAAGCTTCCCTGCCCCAGGAAAATGGCCGTATGCCAGGACTTTTTCAGGCGGAAGGCCAGGATGTCGCCCGGCTGGGCCTGGTGCAGGCGCACCGCCCGGCCGAGGCGCGATTGCTCGCGGGCGCTGCGCGGCAGGCGGATGCCGAAGCAGTCGTAGACGTACGCCACCAGCCCGCTGCAGTCGAAGCCGTCGATGTCGCCTCCTCCATACACATAGGGCAGGCCGGCCAGGCTCGCGGCCAGCAGCGCCACCCGGCCGCGCAGCGCCGGGCGGCCGGGCGGCTCGGTGCGCACGGCGCAGGAGGCGGCGGCCAGCAGCGCCAGGGCTGCCAGGGGTCGGGCGAGTCGGAGGGGGATCATCTGCGCTGCGTCCTTGCCGGGGCATGGGAGATGCGAAAGGGGGGACTCGAACCCCCAGGCCTTGCGGCATCAGATCCTAAGTCTGACGTGTCTGCCAATTCCACCACTTTCGCGGCCGCCCGGGGCGAAAATACCACGGGCGGCGGCGGTTGTCAAATCATTCGCCAAGGGTTTGACATCGTGGAATCCTTCTGCTATGGTGGAAAAAGGAAATCCGTTCGGGAGGTTGCGATGCCAAGCAAAAACAAAAGACTTGTCCGCGCCGTTCCGGCGCTGCTCCTGTCTTTCGGGCTGCTCGCGCTGCTCTGGCAGGCGGGCTGCCGCATGGAGACCCGTGAAGTCGGCCGCACGGCCGGCAGGCTGGAACAGATCCGCAAGGCGGGAAAGATCGTCGTCGGCACCAGCGCCGATTACCCGCCCTACGAATTCCGCCTCCTGCCCGATCTGGACCAGGAGATGGTGGGCATCGACATCGACATCGCCGAGGCCATCGCCGCCAACCTAAGCGTCAGGCTGGAGCTCCGCGACATCGTGTTCAGCCGCCTGTTCGACGAGCTGGCGGCTGGGAACATCGACCTGGCCCTGGCCGGGCTGGCGCCGACCGAGAACCGCAAACGCGTAGCCGACTTCTCCATCCCCTACTACAAGGCGATGCAGAACATGCTGATCCGCGCCGAGGACAAGGAGCGCATCCAACTGGTCGAGGACCTGCGCGGCAAGGTGGTGGGCACGCAGCGCGGATCGATCCAGGAGGACCTGGCCCGCAACCTGCTCAACGGCGCCGCCTTCTTCCTGCACGAGGAGATCGACGAGCTGATCGGCGCCCTGCTGCGCAAGGAGATCGACGCCATCATCCTGGAGAGGCCCGTGGCCGAGACCTACGCCGCCCGCGCCCCCGGATTCCTGCTGAACCTCGAATGCGACGCCGAAGGCCAGCACCTGGAATCGGCGGCGGCGGTGCGCAAGGGCGACGCGGAGCTCCTGGAGCGGGTCAACCAGGTCCTGAAGCAGTTGATCGCCGAGAACAAGATCACCGAATCGGCGGAAGCCGCCAAGCTATTGGCGAACAAGATTTAGCCGTTACTGTGATAGCGGTCGCAGCAGCCAAGGGCGAACACCAGTGATGCGTGATGAGAAAAGCCAAGAACGAGCATACGTGATAGGCATTGAGAAAAGCCGAGAACAAGCTTTCGTGATCCGGAAGAGCCAAGACTGAGCGAGAACTCGGCGCAAGGAGCAGGGCGGAGAACGCGGGGAAAGAAAGATGCATGCTCGCTTCACAGTTGCCTTTTGCCCTTCGCCTTTTGCCTTGAGCCATCGTTCAGGTCAAGCGCAAAATGACTATTCAGCGCCTTTTCTTCAATTTTTGTCTTTTGCCTTTTCCCTTTCACCTTGTAAGCGCCTTGGTTTGGGTCATGGGAATTTGTCCGCGGCTTGCCGCTTGCCGTTTCCGACGCTGACACGAACCCCATGATACGCCTGCAGGACGTCCGGCTCGCCTATCGCGACAAGCCCATCTTCGCCGGGATCAGCTGGCTGATCTCCGACCGCAGCCGCGTCGGCCTGGTGGGCGACAACGGCGTCGGCAAGACCACCCTGCTGCGCGCCATCCAGGGCTCCGTGGCCCTGGACGGCGGGTCGATCGAAGTCTCGCGCTCGCAGCGCATCGGCTACCTGCCCCAGGACCTGGTCGAGCTGGAGCCGCTGCCGCTCATGGACACCCTGAAACGGCGCAGCGGCCACGAGGCGATGGAGCGGGCCGTGCAGGCCAGCCAGGAGCGCATCGCCGCGGGCGACCACGGCCGCGAGGGGTTCGCCTCGCTGCTCGACTGCTTCGACGCCGCCTCCGAGGCCTTTCTCCTGCGCGACGGCTATGGGTTCGAGGCCCGCGCCCGGCGCATCCTCAAGGGGCTGGGTTTCGCACCCGGCGACGAGGCGCGAAACTGCCGCGACTTCTCCGGCGGCTGGAAGATGCGCATCCTGCTGGCCGTGCTCCTCCTCTCCGACCCGGAGATCATGCTGCTTGACGAGCCCACCAACCACCTGGACACCGACAGCATGGAATGGCTGGAAAGCTACCTGCGGGGCTATGAGGGGACCCTGCTGGCCGTCTCCCACGACCACATGTTCCTCGACAAGATGGTGGGACAGGTCGCCGAGCTCGACCGCGGCCGTCTCACCCTCTACAAGGGAGATTACAGTTATTATCTAAGGGAGAAGGAGCGCCGGGCGGCGGCGCTGGCCAAGAAGCGCGAGCTGCAGAGAGCCGAGATCAAGCGCATCCAGGCCTACATCGACCGCTTCCGCGCCAAGGCCAGCAAGGCCTCCGAAGTGCAGAGCCGCATCAAGCAGCTGGAGAAGTTCGAACTGCTGCCCGAGCAGCAGGGCGCCAAGGCCGTCCATTTCCGCTTCCCGGAGGGACGGCGCAGCGGCCGCGAGGTGCTGGCGGTCCGCGACCTGGCGAAGTCCTACGGCGGCCGCGAGGTCTTCGCCGGGGTGAACTTCACCCTGCAGCGCGGCGACAAGGCCGCCCTGCTGGGGGTCAACGGCGCAGGCAAGACGACCCTGGCCCGCATCCTGTCCGGGAGCGAGCCGCCCAGCCGCGGCGCGGTCGAATGGGGGTTCCAGGTGCAGACCGCCTTCTTCTCCCAGGAGAGCCAGGGCAACGTCGACTACGGGGGGACGGTATGGCAGGAGGCGCGGGGTGTCGAGGGCCGGGCCAGCGACCTGGAGGTGCGCAACCTGCTGGGCGCCTTCCTGTTTTCCGGCGACGACGTGAACAAGCCGGTGGCGGTGCTCTCGGGCGGCGAGAAGAGCCGCCTGGCGCTGGTCAAGATCCTGCTCGGCGCCAGCAACTGCCTGATCCTGGACGAACCGACCAACCACCTCGACCTCAAGACGAAGGAGATCTTCCAGAACGCGCTCCTGCATTATTCGGGGACGATCCTGCTGGTGTCGCACGACCGCCATTTCCTGGACAACCTGGTGGGCCGGGTGCTGGAGCTTCGCGACGGCCGGCTGCACGAATACCTGGGCAACTATTCCGACTTCCTGCGCAGGCGCGAAGCCGAGCTGGCGGCCGAGGCGAGCGGGCAGTCCGCGCCGGCCCCCGTCCGCCAGGAGGAGCCGCGCAGAAGCGGGCGCACGCGCGAGGAGCGGCGGCTCGAGGCCGAGGAACGCAACCGCCTAGGCCGCGCCCGCCGCGAGCTGGCCGGGAAGGTCCAGGCGCTGGAGGCCGAGATCGGCGCGCTGGAAGAGGTCAAGAGCCGGAACCACAGGTGGTTGTGCGACCCCGATGTGCTCCGCGACTCGCCGCGCGTCCAGGAGCTCATGAAGGAGCTCAGCGCCGCCGAGACAAGGCTGAAGAAGCGTCTGCCCGAGTGGGAGAAGCTCATGGCTCAGCTCGAAGAGCTGAACGCGAACTGAGGGGTGGTGATCGTGGTGGTAACCGCAATCAATGGAACAACAAACCCGAGATGGCGCAGTTCCGAAATAGAGAAATCATGTTGCCAAGTGGCAGAGGGATGGAGTTGTAAAGCGGAATAAGCCCCATACAGTGCATTTTTTCCGACGTTACCCCTCTGCAACGTTGTCTCTCTATCACTTTTAAAAACCACTTGAGCGCCTTCTCCACCACAACCACCAGCACGATCACCGCCGCTCAAAAGGTAAAAGTGAGAGGCCTTGGGCTATCCCGGATCATGAATTGCGAATCACGAATCACGATAACTTGCCTATAGATCGTTCCCTTGCTGTTCCAATCACCCATCACCAATTCCTCATCACAAGAATGGGTTCGTTCAGGGCCTGCTCCTACCACTATCGCCATCACTTTTTCTTGTGCTAAAATGCCCTGGGAGGCAACATGAAACACCCCGTGCTCCTTGTGACCCTCGTTTCCATCCTCGCGATCCCGATGCTCCGGGCAGAGACCCTCGAGGATCTCCTGCAGCTGGGCGACGGGCTCTATGCCCGGCGCGGCGAGCCGGGAATGGCGGCCCAGGCCCTGGCCCGCTACCAGGAGGCGCTGAAGCAGGCGCCCGATGATTTCCCGGCGATCGTCAGGAACCTGCAGGCCTTGTATTTCGTGGGCGACCTGGCGGCCGACCAGGAACAGAAAAAGCGGCTTTTCAAGGAGGGCATGGACCTGGCGGCGCGCGCAGCGGCCCTGAAGCCCGGCCGCGTCGAGGGCCATTACTGGCTGGGGGTGCACACCGGGAGCTACGGTCAGGCGCGCGGCGTGCTCAAGTCGCTCTTCCTCAAGAACGACATCATCCGCGCCATGGAGCGCGCGATCGAGCTCGACGGCGCCTACGAGCAGGCCGGCGCCTACTGCGTGCTGGGCCGCCTTTACTACGAAGTCCCGGGCCTGTTCGGCGGCAGCAAGAAAAAGTCGCGCCACTACCTGGAGACCTGCCGCGGCATAGCCCCCAAGAGCTCGGTCTGCCTCCTTTTTCTGGCCGAGACCTACTGGGCGCTGGGCGAGAAGGACCTGGCCGTCAGGACCCTGGAGACGCTCCTGGCCCTGGAGCCCGACCCCGACTGGGTCCCCGAGACCGAGGCCGACAAGAGGGAAGGGGCGCGGCTGCTGAAAAAGTACAGAAAATGACCGCGCCCCCCCTTGCAATCGCGCCGGTTTTTTGGTAGATTTTAAAATGACAAACACATACGTCCTGGCAATAAACCCCGGTTCCACATCGACCAAGATCGCCATCTTCAAGGGCGAGGAGAAGGTCCTGGGCCAGAACATCTCCCATTCCGCGGAGGAGCTGGCGCCGTTCCCGCGCATCATCGACCAGCACCGCTTCCGCGAGAAGGTGATCCTGGAGTTCCTGAAAAAGAACGCCTTCGACGTCCGCCAGCTGGCCGCCGTCGTCGGCCGCGGCGGGCTGCTGGGTCCGATGGCCTCCGGCACCTACCGGGTCAACGACGACATGATCGAGTTCCTGCGCACCAACAAGACCGAGCACGCCTCCAACCTGGGGGCGCTGCTGGCCAGCGACATCGCCAGGGAGATCGGCGTCGAGGCCTACATCGTCGACCCGGTGACCGTCGACGAGATGACCGAACTGGCCCGGGTCACGGGCCGCCCCGAGATCCCGCGCATCAGCATCTTCCACGCCCTGAACCAGAAAGCCGCCGCCCGCCTGGCCGCGCGCCAGCTGGGCAAGCCCTATGACGCCTGCCGCCTGATCGTCGCCCACCTGGGCGGCGGCATCTCGGTCGGCGCCCACATCGACGGCAAGGTCGTCGACGTCAACAACGCCCTGAACGGCGACGGGCCCTTCGCCCCCGAACGGGCCGGGTCGCTGCCCAGCTGGAGCCTGATCGAACTGGCCACCTCGGGCCGCTACGACCTGGCGGCGCTCAAGAAGATGATCACCGGCCAGGGCGGCATCGTCGCCCACCTGCAGGTCAACGACATGCGCAAGGTGGAGGAGATGGTCAAGGCCGGCGACGCCAAGGCCACGCTGGTCTTCGAGGCCATGGCCTACAACGTGGCCAAGGAGATCGGCGGGCTGGCCGCCGTGATGGAGGGGCGGATCGACGCCGTCGTCCTGACCGGGGGCATCGCCTACGACACGCTCTTCGTCGAACTGGTCCGCCGCCGCGTCGGCTTCCTCGGCAAGCTGATCGTCCTGCCGGGCGAGGACGAGATGGCGGCCCTGGCCCAGGGCGGGCTGCGCGTTCTGCGGGGAGAGGAGAAGCCGAAACACTGGAAGAAAGCAGGAGGAAACGCATGAAGCCGATGAGGAAGCTGAGCGAGATCGAGACGCTGGTCAAGTCCAAGAAGAACTTCCAGATGGCCGTGGCCTACGGCCAGGACGAGGACACGATCCTGGCGGTCAAGCGCGCCGTCGAGGAGAAGATCGTCGACGCCATCATGATCGGCGACGAGAAGGTGATCCACGAGCAGTGCGCCCGGCTGAAGGTCGATCCCGGCCTGTTCCAGATCCTGAACGAGCCCGACGAGAAAAAAAGCGGCGACAAGGCCGTGCGCCTGATCATCGACGGCAAGGCCCAGATCCTGATGAAGGGGCTGATCTCGACCCCCTATTACCTGAAGCCCATCCTGAACAAGGAATACAACCTGGTCGGCAAGGACGGCGTCCTGTCGCACACCGCCATCCTGGAGGTGCCGACGTACGACAAGCTGCTGTTGGTCTCCGACGTGGCCATGATCCCCTACCCCGACCTGAGCCAGAAGATGCAGATGATCCAGTACAACGTCAAGATCGCGGCCAAGCTCGGGATCGAGAAGCCCAAGGTGGCGCTGCTGACGGCCAACGAGAAGGTCTCCGACAAGATGCCCTGCACCATGGAGGCGGCGGTCCTCGCCAAGATGGCCGAGCGCAAGCAGATCAAGGGCGCCGTCGTCGACGGACCGCTGGCCCTGGACGTGGCCATCTCCAAGCACGCCCTCGAGGTGAAGGGGCTGACATCGCCGGTCGAGGGCTACGCCGACATCCTGATCATGCCCAACATCGAGGCGGGGAACATCTTCTACAAGGCGACGACCCTTTTGGCCAAGGGCAAGCTGGCCGCCGTGGTCACCGGCGCCCCCTTCCCGGCCATCCTCACCTCGCGCGCCGACGACGACGACAGCAAGTATTATTCAATAGTCCTGGCGGCAGCCTTGGTCTAGAACTCAGTGACGAGCGACCAGTGCCGAGTGACAAGAGAAGACTAAAATTCCAGATCATGAATCCCGAATTCCAAACAAATCCTCAGCGCTGGATTCGAATGTCCCAAACGAAAGCCTTTGCGCGTGTCAGAACTCGGTACCAAGTGGCCGCAAAGAAATGGCCTCAGTGATTCGCTCTATTGCGGTTCCTTGTTACTGGTCACTCGTCACGGGTCACTGAGCTGTTCTATTCCTCAGCCGCCATGGGCATGATGCTGGTTTCGGTGTAATCGGCGGGGATCTCGAAGAAGGCGGCGGGCAGGTTCTTGCTGCCCAGCGACAGCACCTCCATGACCGTGCGGCTCTTTTCCTTGGCCCGGCCCTTCTTGTCGATCGAGGTGTTGACGGTGACCATCTTCAGGGGGAAGCCCAGGCCGGCCTCGGCCTTCATCTGCTGTTCGATCAGCGCGTCCAGGTCCTCGATGCCGGTCTTGAAGTCGCGGAAGCGGAAGGCCTCGGCCATCTCCTCCATGGCGCGGAACTTGGGGGTCGACCAGGTCTCCTTCTCCACCTTCTCGTGGCTCTTGCTCTTGATGATGGCGATCTTCACTTCCATGTCGTATTCCATGAGCATCTTGCTGTGCAGGCAGGGGTAGCCGAGGAGGGTCTCGGTGCCGAGCTTCTCGACGTTGACCACCGGGTCCTTGATCTTGATCTTGACCAGCTTGCCGACCGCGCCGGCCAGTTGCAGCATGGCGTTCAGCGGCAGGCGGGCGTAGGTCTTCTCCGCGGGGTTGACCAGGTACAGGGTCTCGTCGGCGGCCTTGAACAGCCAGTAGGAGCCCTGCTTGAACATCTCGCTCTCGTAGGCGACGGTCTCGAAGATCTGCTTGACGTTGCCGCCCTGGGCGTAAGCCTGCAGGACGATGGTGTTGCTCTGGCCCTTGGCCTCCGCCTGGGTGACGGTGCGGGCCTTCCATTCCACGCCGGCAAAGGAGCCTAACGCAAAGATCAGGATGAACAGCGAAACCAAAATGGCTTTTTTCATGGTTTTTTCCTCCTGGGGTCTGGGAGCATTATATCTCAACGGCTCCAGAAATATCAATGCTCAAGTTTCTCGGCGTACGGCTTACGGCGTAAGGCGTACGGAAGAAACAAAATCAACGCCCGCTGCCACCCCTACAACGATCACCACCGCTTAGAAATTGTTGAAGCTCATTGCTTGCTGTTGCTGACACCAACCCTAACACGGAAGCTGGTCTTCTTGCTTTTGCCGTTCGCCGTCAGCCGAGTCTGCCTTTCCTTCCGTACGCCGTATGCCCTACGCCGTACGCCGAGTCTTCAAGAGAGCACGACGGTCTTGATGTTCACGAACTCCTTGAGCCCGTAGCCCGAGAGCTCGCGGCCGTAGCCCGACATCTTGACGCCGCCGAAGGGCAGCCGCGGGTCGGACTTGACCATGCCGTTGATGAAGACCGAGCCGGCCTCGATCCGCGCCGCCATCCCCGCCGCCCGCTGCGGGCGGGCGCTCCAGACCGACGCCCCCAGGCCGAAGGGGGTGTCGTTGGCGATGCGCAGCGCCTCCTCCTCGTCGTGGGCCTGGATCAGGGCGGCCACCGGCCCGAAGAGCTCCTCGTCGTAGGCCGGCATCCCCGGCTTGACGCCCTCCAGCACCGTGGGCTGGAAGAAGAATCCCCTGCCGGCGATGCGCCCGCCGCCAACGAGGACCCGGGCGCCGCGGCGCAGCGATTCCGCCACCTGGCGCTCCAGCTCCGCGACCAGGTCGGCGCGGGCCAGGGGACCCAGGTCGTTGGCCTCGTCGAGCGGGTCGCCGGTTTTCAGGCCCGCCACCGCGGCGGTAAAGGCCTTGCGGAAGCGGGAGTACGCCGGCTTGACGACGATGAAGCGCTTGGCGGCGATGCAGCTCTGGCCGTTGTTGATCATGCGCGCGCTGACGGCGGCGGCGACGCATTTGGACAGCGGGGCGTCGGCCAGCACCAGGAAAGGATCGCTGCCGCCCAGTTCGAGGACCGTTTTCTTCAGGGCGCGGCCGGCGGCGGCGGCCACGGCGCGGCCGGCGGCGTCGCCGCCGGTGAGGGTGACGGCGCGCACCAGCGGATGGGCCACCAGCGGCTCGACCCGCTTCGAGCCCAGGCGCAGGGTGGTGAAGGCCGCCGGCGGAAAGCCGGCGCGGCGGAAGACCTCCTCGATGCGGCAGGCGCAGCCGGTGACGTTGGCGGCGTGCTTGAGCAGGCAGACATTGCCGGCCAGCAGCGCCGGGGCCGCGAAGCGGAACACCTGCCAGAACGGGAAGTTCCAGGGCATCACCGCCAGGACCACTCCCAGGGGATCGAAGCGCACATGGCTGGAGGCGGCGTCGGCCGCGACCGGCTCGGGGGCCAGCAGCTCCGGACCGCGCCCGGCGTAGTACTCGCAGACCAGGGCGCACTTCTCGACCTCGGCGATGGCCTGGAGGATGGGCTTGCCCATCTCCTCGCTCATCAGCCGCCCCAGGCCGTTCTTTTCCGCGCGCAGCACGGCCGCCGCCTTTCGCAGCGGCGCTGCGCGCTGGCCGCAGCCCAGGCCGCCCCAGGAGGCGAAGGCCCTGTGGGCCTTGCGCACGGCAGCCTCCACCTCGGCGTCCGTATGCTCCTCGTAGCTGGCGATCAGCTCGCCCGTGGCCGGATTTATGGATTTCAAGGCCATGAGCCCTCCCGTATTGGACAAACTGACCCATTCTAAACCAATCCAAAACTTTTCAGCAACTTGAAGGTACGACGGTCCATCGAGGTTCCACGTACCATGTACCACGTTCCACGTTAGCGCGCATCAGATGCTTTGGTGCAGGTCGAGCTCCAAGCGGGTACTTTGGCATAAAAAAGGCAAGAATGAAGAAAACGGGCATTTTTCTTACCCTACGCCTTACGCCCTATGCCTTACGCCAAGTGTATTTTGCTTTGCTAACGTCGTCACTGAAGTCCGTCTTCTTGCTGCTGCCGTACGCCGTGCGGCCTATGCAGCACGCCGAGCCGCGCCTTTGACACATCGACCGTCCTTTGATATAAGGAAATTCCGCGAGCAAACGCTTCGATCACGGGCTTCACCGGAGGTTCTATGGGCGGATTCTTCGGCGTGGCGTCCAAGGGCAACTGCCTGGCCGACGTCTTCTACGGCACCGACTACCACTCCCACCTGGGGACCAAGCGCGGCGGCCTGGCCCTGGCCGGAGACGGCGGCTTCGCGCGCGTCATCCACAACATCGAGAACACCCAGTTCCGCTCCAAGTTCGACGCCGACCTCGGACGCCTGAGCGGCCGCTGCGGCATCGGCGTCATCAGCGACACCGACGACCAGCCGCTGCTCATCCGCTCGCACCTGGGCGACTACGCGCTGGTCACCGTGGGCGTGGTGGCCAACGCCGAGGCCCTGGCCCGCGACGCCTTCCGCCAGCGGCGCCTGCACCTGGCGGAGATGGGCAGCGGCGACATCAATCCCACCGAGGTCGTGGCCTCGCTGATCAACCGCGAGGACAGCTTCGAGGCCGGCATCGCCCGCGTGCTGGCCGAGGTCGAGGGCTCCTGCTCGCTGCTCGTGCTCACCCGCGACGGCCTCTTCGCCGCCCGCGACCGCCGCGGCCGGACGCCGGTGATCATCGGCCGCAAGCCGGGGGCCACGGCGGTCAGCTTCGAGACCTGCGCCTTCGCCAACCTCGACTATCTCCCCGAGCGCGGCCTGGGGCCGGGAGAGATCGCCTTCGTCGGCGCCGAGGGCTGGGAGACGCGCAAGGCGGCGGAGGAGCGCCTGCAGATCTGCTCCTTCCTGTGGGTCTATTACGGCTATCCCGCCTCCACCTACGAGGGGATCAACGTCGAGGAGGTGCGCAACCGCTGCGGCGCCGCGCTGGCCGGCCGTTTCCCGGTCGCCGTCGACTACGTGGCCGGCATCCCCGATTCGGGGATCGGCCACGGGCTGGGCTATGCCGCCGCCGCCGGGCTCCCCTTCCGCCGCCCCTTCGTCAAGTACACCCCCACCTGGGCCCGCAGCTTCATGCCCCAGCACCAGGAGGTGCGCGACCTGGTGGCGCGCATGAAGCTGATCCCCATCCGCGAGCTGATCGCCGGCCGGCGCATCCTCTTCTGCGAGGACTCGATCGTGCGCGGCACCCAGCTGGGCGACACCATCCGCCGCCTCTTCGACGCCGGCGCCGCCGAGATCCACATGCGCCCGGCCTGCCCGCCGCTCCTCTTCGGCTGCAAGTTCCTCAACTTCTCGCGCTCGCGCTCGGAGATGGACCTGGCCACGCGCCGGGCGATCCGCGAACTGGCCGGAGCCGACGCCGATCCGGCGGCCTTTGTGCGCCCGGACGCCGACGGCTTCGCGGGCATGGAGGAATGGATCCGCCGCCGCCTCGGCCTCACCTCCCTCAAGTACCAGTTGATGGAGGACCTGGTGGCGGCCATCGGCCTGCCCAAGGAGAAGCTGTGCACCTATTGCTGGGACGGAGTAGAATAGGAACGAGCTACAGTGAAGAGTAAAAAGCGAACAGTGTAAGAGTCGTGAAGAAACCAAGAGCAAGCAAACCGAAAAGCAAACAATGGACTATAGTGAAAAGGTCTAGAGAGAGACAAACGCAAGCACCGGTTCACACATTCAACTTCAAGACGACGAATTGCTCTTTTTGTTTCACTTTTCACTTTTCACTTTTCACTTACAAGGAGGTTTTCGCATGAAAAACATATTCCTCATCCTGCTGCTGCTGGGCCTGGCCGCCCTGCTGCCCGCCGAGGAAGGCATGTTCCCGCTGAGCGAGATCCACAAGCTCGACCTCAAGGCCCGCGGCTTCGAGCTGGCCCCGGCCGAGCTGTACAATCCCAGCGGCGTCAGCCTGGTCGACGGCATCATCAACCTGGGCGGCTGCACGGCCAGCTTCATCTCTCCCGAGGGGCTGATCCTGACCAACTACCACTGCGCCTTCGGCGCCATCCAGGCGCTGACCACCCCCGAGAACGACTACCTGCGGGACGGCTTCACCGCCGCCACGGCCGCCGACGAGCTGCCCGCCCCCCGCTACACGGCGCGACTGATCGAGTCCTACCGCGACGTGTCGCGCGAGGTGCTCGCCGCGGTCAAGAAGCGGATGGACCACGCCCAGCGCAGCAAGGCCATCGAGGAGAAGATCAAGCGCATGGAGGTCGATGTGGAAAAGTCCCTGCCGGGCCGGCGCGCCGAGGTGGCCGAGATGTTCCGCGGCAAGACCTACGTGCTGTTCGTCTACGCCAACATCAAGGACGTGCGCCTGGTCTACGCCCCGCCGCGGGCCATCGGCGAGTTCGGCGGCGAGGTGGACAACTGGACCTGGCCGCGGCATACCGGCGATTTCGCCCTGATGCGCGCCTACGTCGCCCCCGACGGCTCGTTCGCCGACCATTCCCCGGCCAACGTCCCCTACCGCCCCAAGAAGCACTTCCAGGTGTCGGCGGCCGGGGTCGACGAGGGCGACTTCGTCTTCGCCCTGGGCTATCCCGGCAGCACCCACCGCCACAAGTCGTCGCACTACCTGGCCTTCGAGGAGGAGGTGCGGCTCCCCTTCACCATCGAGCTGGGCCGCTGGATCATCGAGCTGAAGGAGACGATGAGCCAGGAGAGCCGCGCCACGGCCATCAAGCTGGCCTCGTCGCTGCAGGGGCTCTGGAACGGCGTCAAGCGCAGCGAGGGGCAGCTGAAAGGGCTGCGCAACCTGGGGCTGGCCGTGCGCCGGCGCCGCCAGGAGGAGGAGTTGCAGACGTTCATCGCCGCCGACAAGGGGCGGCGCAAGAAATACGGCACCCTGTTCGCCCGCCTCGACAGCGCCTACGCCGACATGCGCCGGCGCGCAACCCGCGACATGACCCTGGCCAACCTGGTGAGCGGAAGGGTCTCCACCCTGCTGGGGAACGCCTTCCGCATCTGCCTGGCCTCCTACGAGCGCGCCAAGCCCGACACCCAGCGCGAGGAGGCCTTCATGGACCGCAACTTCGAGCGCACCGAGCGCATGATGACCATGGCCCTGCGGGATTACCATGAGCCGGCGGAACGGGCCGTCCTGCGCCATATGCTGGGCCGGGCCGCCGCCCTGCCGGCCAACGAGGCCGTGCCGGCGGTCCAGAGGATCGTCAACGGCGGCGAGCCCGGACAGGCCCTGGATGACTTCCTGGACAAGGCCCTGGCTGAAACGAAACTGAAGGACCCGGCCGTGGTCAGCGCCTGGCTGAAAACGCCCCAGGCCGGGCTGAAGGCCCAGAAGGACCCGTTCCTGCGCCTGGCCTTCGACCTCTACCCCGATTACCTGGAGATGAAGGAGGCCGAAAAGCGCGACAAGGGGATCCTGGACCCGCTGCTGGCCCAGCTGGTCGACGTCAAGAAGGAGTTCCAGGGGACCGATTTCATCCCCGACGCCAACTCCACCCTGCGCCTGACCTACGGCCGCATCCGCCCCTATTCCCCGGCCGACGCCGTCGAGATGAGGCCCTTCACCACCCTGCGCGGCATCGTCGAGAAAACGGTCCTGCACAAGGGGTCCGAGGACTTCTCGGCGCCGCAGCGGCTGCTCGACCTGGCCGCCGCGGGTGATCACGGCGCCTACGCCCACCCGCGCCTGGGGGATGTCCCGGTGGCCATGCTCTACGACATGGACACCACCGGCGGCAACTCGGGCTCGCCGGTCTTCAACGCCCGCGGCGAGCTGATCGGCCTGAACTTCGACCGCGTCTACGAGGCGACGATCAACGACTTCGCCTGGGACCCGTCCTACAGCCGCTCCATCGGCGTCGACACCCGCTTCCTCCTCTGGTCGCTGGACAAGTTCAGCAAGGCCCGGAGACTGCTGGAGGAGATGGGGATAGGGACGAAGTGACGAGTGACGAGTGACAAGTGACGAGGCGCGCGCTTCGCGCACAAGGCAAAAGTACAAAGGCAAAGGGAAAGACAACGGCACAAGGGGAAGACGAACGGCCGCAGGATAAAGAATGAGTCATCAGGATGAGAAAGAAAGGAACTCATTCCAGAAAAGGAGATGCAATCGTTCGAACCTATCGCTGTTTTTCTTCTCTCGTCCCTTGTTACGTGTCACTTGTCACTGAGGTTCGCTGGTTCTTCTTCAGTAGCTCTAGGATCTGCTTTGCCGCGCTCCTTTCCTCGGCGTCCCTGCTGCGCAGCCCTTTCCAGCGGAACTTGAGCCAGAGGTAGAGTTTCAAGGCGCCGAGCTGCCATCCGGGCAGGTGCTTGCGGTACACGGTCAGCTGGCTGCGGCGGTACTCGACGGCCGTGCGCGCCGGCATCGAGCCGACGCTGGCGCCCCCCAGGTGGACCATGCGCGCCCCGGGGTAGAAATAAACCGCCCGCCCCTGGCTGCGCAACCGGGCGCACAGCTCGCTGTCGTCGAAGTAGAGGAAGATCTCCTCGTCGAAAACACGGCCGCCGGGGAAAAAGGCGGCGCGGGTGAGCAGGCAGCAGCCGCTGACCCAGCCCACCTGACGCGTCCGCAGGCGCTCCGGGCGCCGCCGCCTGGCCAGGGGCGCGGCCACGGCCTTCTGCCAGAACTCGGAAAAGAGCGACAAGGGGCGGCCGTACGACAGCTGCAGGCTGTGGTCGTCGTTCAGGACCAGCGGGCCCACGGCGCCTGCATCGTCCCGCTCCTCGGCAAAGGCGACCAGCCGGGCCAGCGTGTCGGGGAAGACGCGGGTGTCGCTGTTGAGAAAGAGCAGGAACTCGCCGCGGGCCACGGCGGCGCCGCGGTTGTTGCCGCGGGTGAAGCCCAGGTTTTCCGGATTGCGGACGACGCGGATGCGCTCCAGGAACGGGGCCAGCTTGGATTCGAACTCCGCGGCGGCGTTGTCGACGACGATGACCTCGAAGGGGAACGGGGCCTCGCTGGCCAGCAGCGCGGCCAGGGCCCGGCGCAGGACCTGCTCCTGCTCGCGGCTGACGACCAGGATGACCGAGAGCTTCATCGGCGCGCGGCCGGCCTATTCCAGAATGATCTTGCCGGCGTTGCCCGCGAGCCCGACCTCGAAGGCCTCACGGAAGCGGGCCATGGGGAAGCGGTGGGTGATCAGCGGCGCCAGATCGACCCTGCCCGAGACCAGCAGGGCGTCCATCTGGAACCAGGTGTCGTACATGCGCCGGCCGTTGATGCCCTGGACGGTCACCCCCGCGAAGATGACGTCCCTGGCCAGGTCCAGGGTCAGGGGCTTGGCCGGGATGCCCAGCAGCGAGTAGCGGCCGTTCTTGCGGATGGCGCGGAAGCCCTGGGCGATGGCCGCCGGGTGGCCCGACATCTCCAGCACCACGTCGACACCCTGGCCGCCGGTGAGGCCGCGCACGACCTCCTCCACGCTCTCGGCCACCGGGTCGATGACGCGGTCGGCGCCCATCTTCTTCGCCAGCTCGCGGCGGAAGGGCATCACCTCGCTCAGCAGGACCAGCGAGGCGCCG
This sequence comes from uncultured Clostridia bacterium, assembly GCA_964628035.1. Classification (GTDB taxonomy): domain Bacteria; phylum Acidobacteriota; class Aminicenantia; order UBA2199; family UBA2199; genus UBA2199. Next base: position 52,055 of record CAZVPI010000008.1, read on the forward strand.
GCCGCCTTGCACACCGGGACGGCGGCGATGCCGATCGGCCCGCCGCCGAGCACCAGGAAGGACTTGCCCACGGTGGCGCCGGCCATGACCGTGTGCACGGCGTTGCCGAAGGGGTCGTAGACCGCCGCCCACTCGGGGTCGATCCCCTTGGGCACGCGCCACAGGTTGCTCTCGGGCACGGCGATGTAGTCGGCGAAGCTGCCGTCGCCGTCGACGCCGAGGATGACCACGTTCTCGCACAGGTGGGCGTTGCCCGTCCGGCACTGGAAGCACTGGTTGCAGACGACGTGCATCTCGGCGGTGACCAGATCCCCCACCCGGTAGTGGCGCACGGAGGCGCCGGCCTCGACGATCTCGCCGTAGAACTCGTGCCCGGTCGTGACCGGGGGCTTGATGCGGTTCTGCGACCACTCGTCCCACTTGTAGATGTGCAGGTCGGTGCCGCAGATGGCGCGCTTGATCACCCGCACCAGGACCTCGCCGCTCTGGATGGCGGGAATGGGTACCGTTTGCAGCTCCAGCCCCGGCCCGGCCTTCATCTTGCGCAACGCTTGCATCGTGCCTTTCATCAGGGATTCTCCTTAGAGCGAAGGAGCCATTGTAGTACGAATGGCCAACTTAAGCAAGTGAAGGGAACCCGGACTATTCAGCAACTTGAAGATACGACGGCCCATCAAGGTACCACGTACCACGTATTAAGTACAAAGTAAAAAAGCCCTTGGAATTCCTCAAGCTTAAAGCCGCTTACGTTATAAGCAGTAACGCAATCACCTATTTCTAAGGCTTGTACGTTCACAGGATTTTTCTGGCTTTAAACATGGTACATGGTACGTGGTACGTGGTACCTCGAAGGACCGGGAGGTTTTTGTTCTCGAGATGGTATGTGGTACCTCGACGGACTGGAGGTATTCAGGTCTTGAGATGGGATGTGGCATGTGGTACGTTCTGGCTCTCATGGTATAATGCCCGCATGAAAAAAAGCACTGTGCTGTGGCTGCTGGCCCTGCTGCCGACCCTGCTGCTGGCCGTCTACCAGCGCCTGAGCGGCCCCACCCACCCGCTGAAGGCGACCGAGGGCGACGGCGCCGCCCGCGTCACCTACAGGCTCTACCGCAGCTGGACGAGCCACCGGCCGCTGCCGGTGCGCGTCGCCGGCGACGGCATCGTCTCCATGCGCCTGCTTCACCGCCGCTTCCCCCCGGTCGAGGGCGAGGAGTGGGCGCCGGTGACGATGAAGACCCGCGGCGGAGCCTTCGTCGGCGACGTGCCGGGACAGCCGGCCGCCGGCAAGGTGGCCTACCGCATCGAGGCCGTAACCCCCTCCGGCAGCTTGTGGCTGAACGGCGGCGAGCCGGTCGTCGCCCGCTTCAAGGACGAGGTCCCGGCCTGGGCCCTGGTCCCGCACGTGCTGTTCATGTTCGCCGGGCTGCTCCTGGCTTTCCGCACCGGGCTGGGTGCGCTGCTGCGCCTGGAGGGCTGGGAGAGGCTCCTGCCCTGGACCGTGATCGTCACCGCCGCCGGAGGCCTGTTCCTCGGGCCGCTGGTGCAGAAGTACGCCTTCGGGTCTTTCTGGACCGGCTTCCCGCTCGGCCGCGACCTGACCGACACCAAGACCCTGTTCGTCATCCTGATCTGGCTGGCGGCGCTGTTCCTGAAGAGGAAGAGCCGCTGGTGGACGGTGGCGGCCATGCTGCTGATGATCGGCGTCTACATGATCCCCCATTCCATCTTGGGATCGGAGCTTGACTACAAGACGGGAAAGATCGTCACAGCGAAATAGAAACTCGGCGTGGGGCGCAGGGCGTAGGGGGAAGAGGAAGAAAAAACTCGGCATAGGGCGTAGAGGAAGAAGAAGAAAAGACCTTGGCGAAGGGAACGGCAACAATCGATCTGTAGCTTTTCTCTTGCGCCTGAAACTCACGCCTCATGCCGAGACCACCAATGCATTTCCCCTTGGTGAAATGAAAGGCAGAGACCGGTCTATGGCTATTCCCTTACGCCTAATGCCTTCCGCCTTACGCCAAGATCAAAGTCCCAAGCTATTGAATGTTTCTTCGGCTTCTAGAACGAGCCCTTTGACGATCTCCTTGACCGGCTTGCTGTCCTGGATCAGCCCCACGCTCTGGCCGGCCATCAGCGAACCGTGCTCGACGTCGCCCTCCTGGACGGCGCGGCGCAGGGCCCCCACCCAGTACTTCTCCACCTCGTACTGGGCCTGGATGCGGGAGATCTCGCCGCGCTCCAGCTTCTGGATCAGCTCGAGCTGCAGGCGGCCGAACTCCTCGCTGCCCTTGTTCTTCAGGGCGCGGACGGCGACCACCGGCAGGGCCGAACTGTACTGCGGGGTGGCGAAGGCCTCGCGCGCCCGCGCCTTGCGGAAGCGCTCCTTGAAGGCCGGGTGGCAGGGGCTTTCCTCGGCCATGGCGAAGATCGTCCCCATCTGCACGCCGGCCGCCCCCATCAGCAGCAGGTGGGCGACCATGCGCCCGGTGGCGATGCCGCCGGCGACGAAAACCGGCAGCTGCGGGTAATGGAACAGGACCTGCTGGATGAGGACGATGGTCGAGACATGGCCGATGTGGCCGCCGGCCTCGCTCCCCTCGAGGATCAGGGCGTCGGCGCCGTAGTCGATCATGCGCTCGGCGATCGAGTCGTTGGAGGCGAAGCACAGCACCCTGGCGCCGCTCTCCTTGGCGATGCGCACCTCTTCCTGGCGCGGGAAGCTGCCGGCGAAGACGATGTAGGGAACGCACCACGAGGCGACCTTTTCCAGGTGGGACAGGTAGTTGGGGGCGATGGTGATCAGGTTGACGGCGAAGCGGCAGCCGCAGGACTGCAGGGCGCGGACTTCCTTCTCCAGCACCTCGGTGGGCATGTTGCCGGCGGCCAGCACGCCGAAGGCGCCGGCGTCGGCCACGGCCTTGACCAGCCCCGAGGTGCTGATCCAGGTCATGGCGCCGGCGATCAAGGGATATTCGACGCCCAGGAAGTCGCGGCCTCTTTGCCAGTATTTTTCGTGCTTAGCGGCTATCATAATAGATATTTTAACATGACATGCACTCGGTGACAAGTGGTGCGAAGCAGCACGGAGCGAACCTTGAGACAATGTCCCGAAGGCAATCAAACGAGATTCCAGGAAAAAACAATGCGGCCGCACAAAGACCTGAAGCAGGGCATGATGGTTATCAGGAAGATTGTTGAACTTGCAAAAGGATATCCTGCTGCAACTCGCTATCTTGCTGGCTCCTTGTCACTTGTCACTCGCCACCCGTCTCAGGAGATCATTTTTTCTATTGTGCTAAGTTGAGAAATGGAATATAATGACTTATCCTGGCAATGAAAATCACCGAATACACTCCCGGCGGCGAAGCGGCCGCACCGTCCGCACCGCTGCCCGCGGCCATGGCCGCCGCCCGCGACGCCCTGCTGTTGGAAGCCCTGCCGGGCATCTTCCACAAGCTGAAGAACAAGCTGACCCCCATCCTGGGCTTCAGCCAGATCCTCAAGTCCCGCGGCTGCGACGATTTCGCGAGCGAGCGCCTGGAGCGCATCGAGCGCAACGCATACGAGCTGACCGAGAACCTGAACGCGCTCAAGGAGTACAGCCGCCGAACGTCCCCGGCCCTGCAGGCTGCCGCCCTGGACAGCCTCCTGGAAGGGATGGCCGGCGACTGGCAGGCCCTGGCCGACCGCGCGGCCGCCCGCGTCGTCCTGGAGCTGGAGCCTGGGCTGCCCGAGCTGCCCCTCGACGGCGACCAGGTGCGCTTCCTGCTGCTGGAGCTCATTGGCAACGCCGCCCGGGCCCTGCGCGCCAGGTCCGCCGCGGAGCGCGAGATCCGCGTCTCGCTGCGCCGCTGCGGCGGGGCGCTGCGCCTGGCCGTGCGCGACAACGGCCGCGGCCTGGCGCCCCAGGAGCTGGAGTCCGTCTGGAACCCCTTTGCCGCCGGCGAGGGCGGCGGCGCCGGCCTGGGGCTGTCCCTGTGCGACGCGGCCGTCGCCCGCCACGGGGCCCGACGCTCCGTGGCCTCGGTCCCCGGCGAGTTCAGCGAATTCCGCATCGACTTCCCCCTGCCCCCCCCTGCCGGGCGCCGGCAGGGACGCCAAGGGGAAAAATCCGTGAATCCAAAGGAGGAACCATGAAACATAAGTACGTGTACTTTTTCTCGAAGAAGCACAGCGACGGCAACAAGGACATGAAGAATCTGCTGGGCGGCAAGGGCGCCGGCCTGGCCGAGATGGCCAGCATCGGCCTGCCGGTCCCGGCGGGATTCACCATCACCACCGAGGTCTGCGACCTGTATTATAAAAACGGCAAGCGCTATCCCGCCGGCCTGGAGAAGGAGGTCGACGAGAACATGCGCCGGCTGGAAAAGGAGGTGGGCAAGAAGTTCGGCGACGCCGCCGATCCGCTGCTGGTCTCGGTGCGCTCGGGCGCTCCCCTCTCCATGCCCGGCATGATGGAGACCATTCTCAACCTCGGCCTGAACGACCGCTCGGTCGCGGGGCTGGCCGCCAAGACCGGCAACCGCCGCTTCGCCCTCGACGCCTACCGCCGCTTCATCATGATGTACGGCTCCACGGCCAAGGGCATCGACCGCGAGGAGTTCAACCACGCCTTCGAAATGGTCAAGAGCGGCCGCACGCGGCAGCGCCTGGGCCTGCCCCTGCACCAGAAGGTCAACGACACCGACGTCGACGAGAGCGAGCTCGAAGAGGTGGTGGCGCAGTTCAAGGCCATCTACCGCAGCCGCATCGGCCGCGACTTCCCCCAGGAGCCCAGGGAGCAGCTGTGGGGCTCGGTGGACGCCGTGTTCGGCTCCTGGATGGCCGAGAAGGCGGTCACCTACCGCCGGGTGGAGCGCATCAAGGGCGTGGTGGGCACCGCCGTCAACGTGCAGCAGATGGTCTTCGGCAACATGGGGCCCAAGAGCGGCACGGGCGTCTGCTTCACCCGCGACCCCAACAGCGGCGAGAACGAATTCTACGGCGACTACCTGGTCAACGCCCAGGGCGAGGACGTGGTGGCCGGCATCCGCACGCCGATCAAGCTCTCCGAGTTCGAGAAGGCCGATCCCGCGTCCTACCGGCAGCTGGTCGACGTGCGCCGCATCCTGGAGAAGCACTTCAAAGACATGCAGGACCTGGAGTTCACCGTCGAGGAGGGCCGGCTGTACATGCTGCAGTGCCGCACCGGCAAGCGCTCTCCGGCCGCCGCCTTCCGCATCGCCGTGGACATGGTCAACGAGAGGCTGATCCGCCGCGAGGAGGCCATCCTGCGCATCAAGGACAAGGACATCGAGGGCATCTTCTACCCCATCATCGACCCGGCGCAGGGCGAGGAGATGAAGCGCCGCTACCTGGTCAGCGGCATCGACGCCGTCCCCGGCGCCGCCAGCGGCAAGGTGGTGTTCAACGCCCACGACGCCGAGGCGGCCGCCGCCGCCGGCGAGAAGGTCATCCTGGTGCGCAAGGAGACCAGCCCCGAGGACGTCGGCGGCATGCACGCCGCCCAGGGCATCCTGACCGCCACCGGCGGCAAGACCTCCCACGCCGCCGTGGTGGCCCGCGGCTGGGGCAAGTGCTGCATCGTGGGCTGCGAGAAGCTGAGCATCAGCTACGAGAAGGGCGAGATGAGCGTCGGCGACCAGGTGGTGCGCCAGGGCGAGGAGATCACCCTGAACGGCTCCACCGGCCAGGTCTACCGCGGCGCCCTGCGCCTGATCAAGCCCGAGCCGCCCGCCTCCTTCAAGACGCTCATGGGCTGGGTCGACGCCCTCCGCGCCATCCGCGTGCGCACCAACGCCGACACGCCGTACGACGCCGCCAAGGCGGTCGAGCTCGGCGCCGAGGGCATCGGCCTCTGCCGCACCGAGCACATGTTCTTCGACACCGAGGAGCGGCGCCTGGCCATCCAGGAGATGATCGTGGCCGACACCCTGGACGGGCGCGTCGCGGCGCTGAACAAGCTGCTGCCCTTCCAGAAGGAGGACTTCAAGGGCATCTTCAGGGCCATGAACGGCTTCCCGGTCACCATCCGCCTGATCGACCCGCCGCTGCACGAGTTCGTCCCCCACACCCAGGACAAGCAGATCCAGCTGGCCGACAAGATCGGCATCGCCTACGAAAAGATCCGTGCCCGCGTCGAGCAGCTGCACGAGGCCAATCCCATGCTGGGACACCGCGGCTGCCGCCTGGCCATCACCTATCCCGAGATCCTCGACATGCAGGTGCGGGCCATCCTCGAGGCCGCCTGTGAGTGCCAGGCCGAGGGGGTCAAGGTGCTGCCCGAGATCATGATCCCGCTGGTCATCGACAAGAAGGAGCTGGCGATCCTGGCCGACCGCACCCGCCTGGTGGCCGAGGCCGTGATCAAGGAGAAGGGGACGCGGGTAAAGTACCTGGTCGGCACCATGATCGAGGTGCCGCGCGCGGCGCTGCTGGCCGACCAGGTCGCCGAGGCGGCCGAGTTCTTCTCCTTCGGCACCAACGACCTGACGCAGATGACCATGGGCATCTCGCGCGACGACGCCGGCAAGTTCCTCCCCGACTACGTCGACGAGAAGAAGGCCGGGGTCTTCGCCGAGGACCCCTTCCAGTCGCTCGACCAGGACGGCGTCGGCATGCTGGTGCGCATGGGCATCGAGCGCGGGCGCAGGACCAAGCCCGACCTCAAGATCGGCATCTGCGGCGAGCACGGCGGCGAGGCCAAGTCGGTCGAGTTCTGCTGCCGGGCGGGGATGAACTACGTCTCCTGCTCGCCGTTCCGCGTGCCCATCGCCCGCCTGGCCGCCGCCCAGGCCGAGATCAAGAGGAAGGCGGCCCAGAAGCCCGCAGCCAAGAAGACCGCAGTAGCCAAGAAGGCAGCCAGCAAGGCCAAGAAAGCCGCAGTGAACAAACCGGCTGCCAAGAAAGTTGCGAAGAAGCCGACGAAGAAAGGCAGGAAGAAGTAGACGGTAGTCAGTAGACAGTAGAAAGGCCATTCCGCGAGATCGCGGGATGGCCTTTTTTTTGGGAAGAAATGGTAATAATAGTGATAGTGGCAGTAGCAGCGTAGAAGCGATCATTCAGCTCAAGCGCAAAGCATCTTCTCTTGCTTTCCCCCTTTACCTCCCCCTTGATGACTGATTCTCGTTTCTAGGAGTGAGAAGCTCTTAGAGCGCGGCAGGCCCCCAAGCATCGAGTGCTCGCTAACGTGGTACACGGAACGTTGTACGTGGTGCCTCGAAGGACCGTCGCACCTTCAAATTGTTGACCAGTTCTGTTCTTTCTAGCCGACTTGACTTCGCCTCCCCCATTTCATAAAATTTCCTCGCCATGAAAGCGCTGGAAATAAAGGGCTTGAAAAAAACTTTCCGCTCCAACTTCCTCATTAAAAAATACCCTGTCCTGAAGGGCATCGACCTGGAGGTGGAAAAGGGCGAGATCTACGGCTTCCTCGGCCCCAACGGCGCCGGCAAGACCACCACCATCAAGTGCGTCATGGGGTTGCTGGCTGCCGACGCCGGCGAGGTGCTCATCGACGGCCAGCCCGGGGCCGCGATCGAGGCGCGGCGCCGCGTCGGCTTCCTGCCCGAACAGCCCTATTTCTACGACTACCTGACCGCACGCGAATACATGCAGTTCTCGGCCTCGCTGTTCGCCATACCCGCGGACGAGGCCGGGGGCCGCATCGCCGCCCTGCTCCACCGCGTCGGCCTGGGCGACAGCGGGGACCTGAAGCTGCGCAAGTTCTCCAAGGGCATGACCCAGCGCCTGGGCCTGGCCCAGGCCCTGATCAACGACCCCGAGCTGCTCATCCTCGACGAGCCGTTCTCCGGTCTCGACCCGGTGGGACGCCGGGACCTGCGCACGCTCATCCTCTCCCTGCGCGAGGCGGGCAAGACGGTCTTCTTCTCCTCGCACATCCTGCAGGACATGGAGATGATGGTCGACCGCGTGGGCATCATCCTGGCCGGCACCATCCGCCGCCAGGGCCGGCTGTCGGCGATGATCGGCCGCAGCACCCAGTACGTCGAGGTGGCCTGCGAGGCCATCGGCGAAAAAGAGCTGGCCCAGATCCGCCCCGATTTCTCCCGCCGCGACGGCTTCTTCCTGCTCACCCTGCCCGACGACGCCGACGTCAACCTGGTGGTGGAGTCGATCATCCACCAGGGCGGCCGCATCGTCTCGGTGCAGCCGGTCAAGATGACGCTCGAGGACATCTTCTTCAGCGAAATGGCGGCCGGCGCCAGGGGGGACAACCGATGAAAGCCGGCATCCGCGGCATCGCCGTCAACACCTTCCGTGAGTCGGCGCGCAACAAGATGTTCTACCTGCTCGTCTTCTTCGGCGTCCTTTTCGCCTTCAGCTCCAAGCTGGTCAGCTTCCTGACCCTCGGCGACGCCACGAAGGTGCTCAAGGACACCGGCCTGGCGGCCATCAATTTCTTCTGCGTGCTGATCGCCGTCTTCACCGGCATCAACCTGGTCTACAAGGAGGTCGAGAAGAAGACCGTCATCAACATCCTGAGCAAGCCCATCCGCCGCGAGGAGTTCATCCTGGGCAAGTTCCTGGGGCTGGCCCTGACCCTGCTGGCCGCCCTGGGCGCCATGGCCGCCCTCTTCTTCGCCTTCTTGGCCCTCTCCGGCGGCGGCTTCGACCTCGGCATCCTGCTCTACTTCTTCATGCTCTACCTGGAGCTGCTGATCCTCATCGCCCTGTCGCTGCTCTTCTCCTCCTTCACCACCCCCATCCTCTCCTTCCTCTTCACCGTGTCGCTCTACCTGATCGGCCAGGTGCTGTGGACCTACAACGAGTTCAAGGACTACCTGGCCGTCCCCGCCTGGCGGTTCGTCAGCGAAATATTCTATTACGCGCTGCCCAACCTGCACAAGTTCAACATCAAGAGCGAGGTGGTGCTGGGACAGCTGCCTGGCCTGTCCACGGTCCTCCATGCCGTTCTCTACGCGCTGCTGTACGTCGCCGCCCTGCTGGCCCTGGCCGTGCTGGTCTTCCGCAGCCGGGAATTCCGATGATGCGCCGCCCCACCGGCGAGGTCCTGAAGGGAGGCTGGCTCGCGGCGACGGCGCTGGCCGGCCTGCTGCTGGCCGGCGGCGCGCAGCAGCGCTACGACGCCACCGTCGACTACTTCGCGGAGCGCAACGCCTTCGTCTCCCTGCCCTCGGGCAGGACCCTGAAGGCCCTTTCCTTCGGCTATCACGCCCTGGCCGCCGACCTGCTCTTCATCTGGTCGATCCAGTTCTACTCGACCTATCACATCCGCAACCGCTTCGAATTCATCGAGCGGGTCTACGAGGCGATCACCGATGTGTCGCCGACCTACAAGTCGCCCTACATCGTCGGTTCGCTGATCATGGTCCACGAGAAGCGGGACGTGCCCATGGCCCTGCGCCTGCTGGAAAAGGGCTCGCGGCACAATCCCGACGAGTGGCTCTTCGACCACGACGCCGGCTTCTACTGCTACAAGTACCTGAAGGACTACGCCAGGGCGCAGAAGTACTACAACCGCGCCGCCGCCAAGCCCGGGGCGCCGCCGTTCCTCCGCCGCCTGAAGGCCCACATGGTCTACCTGCGCGACGACCCGCAGGTGGCCACGCGCATGTGGCTCGACATCTACCGCAACGCCAGGGACACCCTGACCCGCGACTCGGCCTTCAACCACCTGTACCAGATCAAGGCCGAGGCCGACCTGCCGCTGCTGGCCGAGAAGATCGCCGCCTACCGCGGGCGCTTCCGCAGGCCGCCGGCCGCCCTGTCCGATCTGGTCGCGGCCGGGCTGCTCCGCGAGGTGCCCCGGGATTTCGCCGGCCAGGAATACCGCTACGACCCGGCGAGCGGCGAGGTGACGGCGCAGAGGATATTCCGGTGGAAGAAGCGCTGAGCGCCGTCCTGGGGCTGATCGTCGGCAGCTTCCTCAACGTGGTCATCCACCGCCTGCCGCTCGGGCAGGAGGTCGTCTTCCGCCCCTCGCACTGCCCGCGTTGCCAGGCCGCCATCCCCTGGTACCTGAACGTGCCGGTGCTGAGCTACCTGGCGCTCGGCGGGCGCTGCCGCTTCTGCCGCGCCGCCATCTCGCCGCGCTATCCCCTCGTCGAGGTCCTGACCGCCTTCAGCTTCTGGCTGGCCTGCCACGCCTTCGGCCCCGGCCTGCACGGGGCCGCCGTCGCCGTCTTCCTCTCGCTGCTGATCGCCCTGGCCTTCATCGACCTCGCGCACATGATCCTGCCCGACGAGCTCACCCTGGGCGGCGCCGCGCTCTTCCTCGTCTACGCCTTCTTCCACCCCGAGATCGCGGCGCGCGACGCACTCCTCGCCGGTTTCGGCGCGGCCCTGTTCTTCGCCGGACTTTTTTATTTCTACCTCAAGGTGCGCAAGATCGAGGGGCTCGGCTTCGGCGACGTCAAGATGGCGCTGCTGCTCGGGCTGTTCCTGGGCCCGCGGCGCATCACGGTGGCCATCCTGCTGGCCTCGTTGTCCGGGGTGCTGGTGGGGCTGTTCTTCATCCTGTTCCGCAAGAAGGACCTGAAGCTGGCCCTGCCCTTCGGCCCCTTCCTGGCGCTGGGCGGCTACCTGTCGCTTTTCTGGGGCGAGGCGCTGCTGGCCTGGATCGGCTCGCTGTGGGGCCTGCCGTGAGGCGCTCGTCGCTGGTGCTGCTGCTGGTGGTCGAGGCGTTGTCGCTGTTCCTATTCGAGAACATGCGCTCCCTGTTCGCCAGCCTGGAGGAGAACGAACGCCAGGCGATCACGGCCCATGCCGAGCTCCAGGCCGAGCTGCACCTGCTGCGCGCCGGGGCCGGTCGGCAGGGGGACGTGCCCCTGCGCTCGGACGATTTCGCCTCCATCGCCCGCCTGCCGCGCCCCGAGTCCGGGAAGCGGCTGCTGCAGGCGGACGGCGCCCTGCGCCTGGAGATCCGCAGGCCGCTCGGCGACGGCGGGCTGCTCTTCGTCAAGGAGGTCGATTCGCCGCAGCTGCACTCGTTCCAGGGCATGCGCAAGGTGCTGTCGCTGCTGGTCCTGGTCCTGGGCCTGGCCCTGGTGGTCAGCGGCTTCACCCTGGTCTCCCAGCTGCGTCGCCGCAAGCCCGAGGAGCCCGCCGGCGCCGTAGCGCCGCTGCAGGACTACCTGGCCGACCTCAAGAACTCCCAGGCCGAGCTCCAGGAGATCGTGGCCAGCGAGCGCCGCTCTTCCAGCCGCCAGGAGGAGCTGAACCGCAGCATCCTGAACATCGTCCCCCTGGGGGTGATCTATCTGTCGGCCAACGGCCGCGTCGAGCTGTTCAACCCGGCGGCGCAGAAGCTGTTCGGCCGCAGCCTGGCCGCGGTGAAGAACGCCCCCCTGTCCCAGGCTCTGCCCGGGCACGACGGGCTGGTCGCCTTCATCCTCGGCGCCGGCCGCCGCCGCCACGCCGAGTTCGAGAGCGGCCAGGCCGTCCTGGCCGTCGACGTGGTCCCCGTGGGCGCGGGCGACGCGGGCGCCGGGGCGGGGCGGCTGGCGCTGGTGCGCGACGTCAGCGAGGAGCGCCTGCGCGAGCGGGTGCGCCGCCAGAACGAGAACCTGATCATGCTCGGCGAGATGGCCGCCTCGCTGGCCCACGAGGTGCGCAACTCGCTGGGGGTCATCCTGGGCTACACCAAGGGGCTGGGCGGCGAGGCGGAGAAGAAGGCCAAGGTCGTCAACGAAGTGCAGTTCATGACCGACATGATGGAAAGCTTCCTGCGCTTCGCCAGGCCGGTCGACAAGGTGGCGCGCCGGCCGGTGGAGATCGGGGCGCTGCTGCAGGCGGCGGCCGCGGCCCACGGCCTGGCCGTCGACCTGCCGCCCGGCCGCCTCGAGCTGGCCAGCGACCCCCTGCTGCTCAACATCATCTTCTCCAACCTGGCGCTGAACGCCCGCCAGGCCGGCGCCGCCAGGCTCACCGCCGCCTTCGCGCCGGGGGAGGCCCCGTCGGTGCTCATCAACGACGACGGCGCGGGGATCCCCGCAGCCAACGCCGAGAAGATCTGGCTGCCCTTCTTCAGCTCCCGGGACAAGGGGACGGGCATGGGGCTGGCCACGGTCAAGAAGCTGGCCGGAGCGTTGGGAGCGGACATCCGGCTGGAGAATCCGGGAGAGCCGGGAGCTAGATTCAGAATTACTTTCTACACATAGCGGTCAGTCAGCTAGAACTCCAAACTCGTCAGCATCTTGAAGGTACGCCGGCCCACCCAGGCGCCACGCCGGCGTCCCTGGCAAGGGCGCCGTCCCCGAGGGACAGGCTGCCTGAGGGGGACCGGCGTCCCTGGCAAGGGCGCCGTCCCCGAAGGACAGGCTGCCTGAGGGGGACCGGCGTCCCCGGCAAGGGCGCCGTCCCCGAGGGACAGGCTGCCTGAGGGGGACCGGCGTCCCCGGCAAGGGCGCCGTCCCCGAGCGGGGTTCCACGTTCCACGGTGGCGAGCATAAGGTGCCTGGGGGCATGTTGAGCTCCAGGCATTTTCCCCGGCTGAAACAATAGAGTCCGAGAATGGCTGTTGCTGACACCAACGCTAACACCAACACTCGTTGTTCGGTTATAATATGCCCATGAAAACCACAGCCATCATCCTGGCCGGGGGCACGGGGTCCCGTTTCAAGAGCAAGGAACCGAAACAGTTCCACAAGCTGGGAAAAAGGACATTGCTCGACCACTGCCTGCAGCGTTTCCAGGAGCACAAGGACATCGCGGAGATCGTCCTGGTCTGCCCCAAGGCCTTCCTGGGGAAGGCGCAAACGATCGCCGCCGGGTACAAGAAGGTGGCGATGGTCGTTGCCGGCGGCAGGACCAGGCAGCAGTCGTCGGCCATCGGCGTAGCCGCGGCCGGGAGCGCCGAGTTCGTCCTCATCCACGATGCGGCGCGAGCCGTGGTGCCGAGGGATGTCATCACCCGGGTGCTGAAGGCCCTGGCCCGCAGCGCCGCCGTCATGCCGGTGCTGGCCGCGGGGGACACCCTTGTGCGCGTGGACGACAAGGGAACGGTGAACGCCGTGCTCGATCGCGAAAAGCTGCGCCGCGTCCAGACCCCCCAGGGCTTCCGCGCTTCGATCATCCGCATCGCCCACCGCCTGGCCCAGGAAGACGGCAAGACCGACGCTCCCGATGACTGTTCGTTGATCCTGGCATACGGCCTGGCCCCGATCGCGACCGTGGAAGGAGACGCGGCCAATATCAAGATCACGGTTCCCCTGGATCTGAAACTGGCGGAGCCAATCCTGAAAACCTAGTGATCAGAGACGGCAAACGAGCGAACTAGCTTGGTGATTCGTAATTCGTGATCAGTGATTGGAACGGCATTGGTGGCGATCTCTAGCGAGCTATGGTGATTCGTAATTCGTGATTCTAGAAGAAAAATAGGTGAACGGTGTACGGTTTACGGTGTACGGGAAAATCCTAAGCCACCCAAGTCGTTCTTAGGCTTCTTCGTCTACCGTCCACCCAAAGTTGTTTATTCCTTTTACCTTTTACCTGCAAAGCACTCTTGCTTTACCCCCCCACCCCTTTACCCCTCTCCCCTGAATCCTGCTGTCAATTCCCGGGCGAATGCGCTATAATACGCCCCGTACCCCATGAGCAAAAAACGCTTTCTCTTCACCGGTGGCGGCACCGGCGGCCACGTCTATCCCAATGTCGCCATCTACGAGGCGCTGAAGGAGAAGCATCCCGACGCCGAGTTCCTCTACGTGGGCACGCGCCGCGGCAGCGAGGCCTCGATCATCCCCTCCCTGCCCCAGCCCATGGAGTTCGTCGCCGTTCCCGCCCTGGGCCTGCCGCAGCGGCTGAAAAGCCCCAGGACGCTCCTGGCCGTCTTGGCCATCCTGTGGGGGGCGTTGCGCAGCCTGTTCATCCTGCGCCGCTTCAAGCCCGACGTGATCATCGGCAGCGGCGGCTACGCGGCGGCGCCGGTGCTGCTGGCCGCGGCCCTGCTGCGCAGGCCGGTGTTCATCCACGAGCAGAACGCCGTGCCCGGGCGCATGAACCTGTTCATCGCCCGCTTCGCCGCCAGGATCGGCGTCGCCTTCCCCTCGACGGCGGCGTTTTTCCCGGCGGCCAAGGTGGTCCAGGCCGGCTATCCGCTGCGCAAGTCGATCCGCGCCGCGGCCGCCAACGCCGCGGCGGCGCGGGAGAGGCTGGACATCCCGCCCAATAGCCGCGTCCTCTTCATCTGCAGCGGCAGCATGGGGGCGCGCACCATCAACCGCGCCGCGGTCGAGGCCATGCCGCGCCTGCTCTCCATCCCCAACCTCTTCGTCGTCATGTCGACAGGCAAGGCCTACGGCAAGGCCTACAAGGCCTACGACGACACGGTGAGCCGGCTGGAGCGCATGGGCTATCCCCCGCAGATCGAAGGCCGGCTGCTGGTGCAGGAGTATTTCGACCCGGTCGCCGACGTTTACGCCGTGTCCGACCTGGTGGTGGCCCGGGCCGGCGCCGGCACAGTCCAGGAGCTCGGGGCCCGCGGGCTGCCCGCCATCCTGGTGCCCAAGATCGACCTGCCCGGAGACCACCAGGTGCTGAACGCCCGCGAGGTCGAGAAGGCCGGCGGCGCCCGCGTCCTCTATGAGGAGGCGCAGCCGGGTGGCAAGGCGGGGCGGATCGTCCTGTCCGCCGACTCCCTGGCCTCGGCGGTCGAGGAGCTGCTCGCCGCCCCCGAGCAGCTGGGAACCATGCGCCGCCACCAGCTGGCTGGCGAAAGGCGCGACAGCGCCGCCGTCATCCTGGAGGCGCTGGAGCGCATGGAAGCCGGCCGCGAGAAGGCCGAAACCGGCGAGATCAAGGTCTTCTACCTGCAGGCGGTCGACGAGGAGAAGAACCTGGAGCTCCCCTTCCCCTCGACGGTGGTCGGCAACACGTTCCTGAGCGACGTGGTGCTGGAAAAGGCCGCCGCCCCCGTCCGCTTCACCATCAAGCTCCTGCCCGAGGGCGATGTTCCGGCCATGGTCCGCCTGCAGCGCGGCCGCGTGCTGCTCAACGGCCGCCCGGTCAGCGACTGGCTGCCCCTGCATTCCGGTGACCGGCTGGAGGTCGAGGATCACGCCTACGTTTTCAAGAGCTACCAGGAAAAGGTCGCCGACAAGGACCGCAGCGTCTGCCCCAGCGCCGCCGCCCATCCCGGCTCGCCCCTGGTGGCGCGGCTGGCCGACTTCGGCCGCGCCATCGCCGCCGCAGCCCTGTTCGGCGCCGGCCGCGTGGTCGACGCCTTCACCGCCGCCCTGGCCGTCGTCGGCTTCCTGCGCCGGCTGGTCGGCGCCAACGCCATGAGCCGCGTCTTCATGCCCATCTTCGCCCGCCTCTTCCAGCGCGCCTCGCGGGGCAAGGCCTGGGAGGCGGCCACGGCGCTGAGCGCCGGCACCGCCCTGCTGTCTCTGGCCATCGCCGTGCTGGGCCTGCTGCTGGCGCCGGCGCTCGTGGGCCTGGCCTTCCCCGGCTTCGGCCCAGGCGGCACCGCCACCACGGCGGCCAACATGCTGCGCACGCTGCTGCCCGCGGCCTTCCTGGGCACGCTGGCGGCGCTGGCCTCCGTCTACCTGCGCGCCTTCGGCAGGCGCCTCGTCACCGAGGCCTCGGGCCTGCTGTTCACCGTCGCGGCCATCGCCGGCATTTTCCTCTTTTACCACGGCAGCGGCCCCTATGCCCTGGCCTGGAGCATCCTCCTGGCCTCGCTGCTGCAGGTGGCCCTGCTGGCCCCCTACCTGGCCGCGACCCTGGCCCGGCCCGAGCTGGAGTTCGTCTTCCGGCCGTCGTTCCGCGCCTCGCGCCAGGTGAACCGCAAGTACGTCGCCCGCCTGGCGCCGGCCGGCCTGGGCGCCGCCCTGTCCCACGCGCCGCCGCTGATCGAGCGCTGCATCGGCTCCTGGCTGGCGGTCGGCTCGGTCTCGGCCCTCTATTTAGCCACCGAGCTGGCCCGCCTGCCCTTCACCCTGGTGGCGCGCGCCGCCCAGGGCCGGACGCTGCGCGACCGCCAGGCCCCGGTCATGCCCATGGACCGGGCGCGGCAGAGCCGGGTGCTGGCCGACGGCTTCCGCGACAACCTGTTCCTGCTGGCGCCGCTTTCGATCCTGCTGGTCGTGCTGGCCGGCCCCTTCGTCTCGCTGCTGCTCGCCCGCGGCCACTTCTCCGCCGCCGAGGCGGCGGCCACGGCCCGCGTCCTGCAGTTTTACGCCATCGGCCTCAGCGGCTGGGGGCTGCAGGCGCTGACCGCGCGCCTGTTCCACTCGCGCCTGGAGGAGCGCAGCGCCATCGTCACCGACCTGCTGCTGCTGGCCGTGCAGCTGCCGCTCACGGTCGCCCTGGCGCGCACCAGCCTGGGCGTCGCCGGCATCGCCCTGGCCGCCTCGCTGGCGGCGCTGGCGGTCGGCCTGGGCCGCGTCGCCCTGCTGCAGCTGCGCCTGCGCCGCGAAGGGGCGGCCCCGGCGGCGGGCGAATTCGCCTCCTCGACGCTGAAGACCCTCGGCGCCTCGCTGCTGATGGTCATCGCCCTGGCCGAGGCCGAGTTCGTCTTCCGCCGCATCGAGTTCCGCGTGCCCTTCTGGCGCGACCTGATCCTCTGCGTGTCGCTGGCCTTCATGGGCACGGCGGTCTATCTCCTGGCCTCGCTGCTGCTCAAGAACAAGGGCATCCTGATGTTCCGCAAGCGCCGGCGCGACCGGCGCAACGGCGCCCCGCTGTCGCTGCTGTCGCCGTTCCGCTTCCTGGACGTGGTCTCGGCCAACCCCGATTTCTACAAGGCCGAGTACCGCTACAAGACCGGCGTCTACCTGGCCAGCCCTTCCTGGGAGGTGCGCAACGTCGGCATCAAGCTGGCCGGGCTGTTCAAGGACCGCTCCAAGGTCCCGTACCTGACCGACCTGCTGAACAGCGGCCGGGCCAACGGTTTCATGCGCCGCAACGCCCTGCAGGCGCTGCGCAGCATCAACCCCTGGGGCCCGGAGCTGGAGGAACTGGCCCTGCGCCTGCTCCGCGACCGCTACTACGAGGTGCGCAGCGCCGCCATCGACTGGCTGGGGCAGAACATCGGCGAGGCCGGATACGCCCGCCTGCGGCCGCTGCTGGAACGGCGCCTGGCGCGGGGCGGCATCCAGGAAAAGACCGCCTGCCTGCGCCTGGTCGCACGCAAGGGCGGTCTGGAGGACCTGCCGCGGCTGCGCCGGCTCTACCTGCACAGCAGCTCGCTGCTGCGCGAGGAGGTGCTGGAGGCCCTCTACTCCTTCCTGCGCCGCGGCCTGCTCGAGG
This sequence comes from uncultured Clostridia bacterium, assembly GCA_964628035.1. Lineage (GTDB taxonomy): Bacteria > Acidobacteriota > Aminicenantia > UBA2199 > UBA2199 > UBA2199. Next base: position 69,296 of record CAZVPI010000008.1, read on the forward strand.
CCGACGCCGCGCGCCGCGAGGCCCGGCAGGTGCTGGTCACCTCCGACCACCTGACCCCCGAGTTCCGCGTCAAGTCCATCCTGCTGCGCATCCTCCGCGAGAGTGAACGCCCATGATCGCCTGGCTCAGTGAACTGTTCGCCGACCTGCCCGGGCAGCGGCTGCTGACCTACATCACCTTCCGCGCCCTGATGGCCATCCTCACCTCGTTCGCCGTGGGCATCGTGCTGGGGCGGCGCATCATCCGCGCCATCTACCAGCTGAACTTCCGCGACCGCGCCCGCGACTTCGGCGACATGTCGCCGCGCAACAAGGACGGCACGCCGACCATGGGCGGGCTGATCCTCTTCTTCTCCATGCTGGTCTCGGCGCTGCTGTGGGGCAGCTGGCGCAAGCCCAACGACTTTTTCCTGATCACCATCCTGTTCACCGCCTTCTGGTTCACGGCGCTGGGCTTCTTCGACGACTACCTGAAGAACATCCGCGGCTCCAGCGACCTGGGCATGAACCGCGGCCTGAAGCTGCTGCTGCAGGGGCTGTTCGGCGTCATCCTGGCCCTGCTGGTGCTGGGAAGGGAATCGTCGCCGTTCGTCGCCGGCACGGCCACCCTGCTGCATGTCCCCTTCTTCAAGACGCCGCTGGTCGACCTGGGCGTCCTCTATTACCCGTTCATCGTGCTGGCGGTGATCGCCATCGCCAACGCCATCAACTTCGCCGACGGCCTCGACGGCCTGGCCAGCGTCCCCTCGGGGCTGGTGAGCGCCGTCTACGCCGTCTTCGCCTACATCATCGGCAACTCGATCGCCGCCAAGTACCTCTGGTTCTCCTACATCCCCGGGGCCGGCGAGCTGGTGGTGGCCCTGGCGGCGCTGGTCGGCGCCCTGGCCGCCTTCCTGTGGTTCAACGCCTACCCGGCCGAGGTGTTCATGGGCGACACCGGCTCGCTGCTCATCGGCGGCGTCATCGCCACGTCGGCGGTGCTGCTGAAGCAGGAGCTGCTGTTCCTGATCGCCGGCGGCGTCTTCGTCATCGAGTTCCTGTCGGTCTTCATCCAGGACGTCATCGGCATCAAGCTGCTCAAGCGGCGCCTCTTCTACCGCGCCCCCATCCACCACACCTTCCAGTTCCTGGGCATCGCCGAGCCCAAAATCGTCGTCCGTTTCTGGATCCTGGCCGTGATCTTCACCCTGGTCAGCCTGATCAGCATCAAGCTGCGCTGAAGCGCCCGCGAGGAGCCCCATGCCCGAAAAGCCGAACGGAGTTCAAGAAGCAAACCCCGACGCCACCCCCTGGCACGCCCTGAGCGCCGCCGAGGTCGCCCGCGAGCTCGCCACCCCGGCCGGCCGCGGCCTGGACGAGGAGGAGGCCGCCCGGCGCCGCGATCTGCACGGCCGCAACGAGATCGCGGCCGCGCCGCGCCCCACCTTCCTGAAGCTGCTGCTGGCCCAGTTCGACAACTTCATCATCCTGCTGCTGATCGGCGCCGCCGCCGTCTCCGGCTTCCTGGGGGAGTGGATCGAGGCGGCGGCCATCCTGGCCATCGTGCTGCTGAACGCCTTCCTGGGCGTGATCCAGGAGCAGCGGGCCGAGCAGGCGCTGGCCGCGCTCAAGAAGCTGGCGGCGCCCGAGGCGCAGGTGCTGCGCAACGGCTCGCGGCGCTCGCTGCCGGCGCCCGAGCTGGTTCCGGGCGACATCGTGTTCATCGAGGCCGGCAACTACGTGCCGGCCGACCTGCGCCTGCTGGAGGCGGTGAACCTGCGCCTGGAGGAGGCGGCGCTGACCGGCGAGTCGCTGCCGGTGGAAAAGGACGCCGCCATCCGCCTGGAGGCCGACGTGCCGCTCGGCGACAGGCGCAACACCGCCTTCATGGGCACGCTGGCCGCCGCCGGCCGCGGCACCGGCATCGTGGTCAGCACCGGCATGCACACGCAGATCGGGCTGATCGCCGCCATGCTGCAGAAGGTCGAGCAGGAGTCGACGCCGCTGCAGAAGCGGCTGGACGGCCTGGGCAGGACTCTGGGCCTGGCCGCCATCGTCGTCTGCGCCGCCGTCTTCGCCCTCGGCCTGCTGCGCGGCCACGAGGCGCTGCAGATGTTCATGCTCGCCGTCGGCCTGGCCATCGCCGCCGTCCCCGAGGGGCTGCCGGCGGTGGTGACCATCAGCCTGGCCTTGGGCATGCGCGAGATGGTCAAGCGCCACGCCCTGATCCGCCGCCTGGCCTCGGTGGAGACGCTGGGCTCGACCACGGTCATCTGCACCGACAAGACCGGCACCCTGACCCAGAACAAGATGACCGTCACCCGCCTGTGGGCCGACGACGACCTGGTCGAGGTCACCGACGCCGGCGCGGTGCTGGCCGGCGAGTTCCGCCAGAACGGCAGGGCCGTCGACATCAACGATCACCCGGCCATCGAGACCGCCCTGTGGATCGGCGCCCTGAACAATGACGCCTGCATGGAGATCTCGGGCGAGAGCGGCGGCCGCGGCCCCACCTACCGCATGGTCGGCGACCCGACCGAGGGGGCGCTGCTGGTGGCGGCGGCCAAGGCCGGCTGCCTGCCGCGGCCCCTGTCCGAGGCCTACCCGCGCGTCTCCGAGGTGCCCTTCGACGCCACGCGCAAGAACATGATCACCGTGCACCACATCTTCGCCCCGCGCCTGGCCGACTCCTCGCCCTTCGACGAGAGCCACCGCGACAGCGGCTACGCCGTGGCCGTCAAAGGAGCCCCCGACATGGTGCTGAAGCTGTGCAGCCGCTACCAGCGCCGCGACAACAGCGTGGCCCCGCTCGACGAGGCGACCCGCCAGCGCATCCTGGAGGCCAACACGGCCATGACCCGCGCCGCCCTGCGCGTGCTGGGCTTCGCCTACCGCGTCGACCAGGAGAAGCCCGACCCCCAGGACGTGCCGACGCTGGAGCGGGACCTGGTCTTCGTCGGCCTGGCCGGCATGATCGACCCGCCGCGCGCCGAGGTGGCGCCGGCGCTGGCCAACGCCGCCGCGGCCGGCATCCGCACCATCATGATCACCGGCGACTACCCGGAGACGGCGCGGGCCATCGCCTCATCGATCGGCCTGCTGCGCCCCGGCCACCAGGTGCTCAGCGGCCGCGACGTCGACCTGCGCAGCGCCGACGAGCTGCGGCGCGAGGTGCGCCGCACCGACGTCTTCGCCCGCGTCTCGCCCGAGCACAAGCTGCGCATCGTCGAGGCGCTGCGCGCCGAGGGCGAGGTGGTGGCCATGACCGGCGACGGCGTCAACGACGCCCCCTCGATCAAGGCCGCCGACATCGGCGTGGCCATGGGCATCACCGGCACCGACGTGGCCAAGGAGAGCGCCGACATGGTGCTCACCGACGACAACTACGCCAGCATCGTCTCGGCCGTCGAGCAGGGCCGGATCATCTACGACAACATCCGCAAGTTCGTCTTCTTCCTCCTCTCCTCGAACGTGGCCGAGATCGCCATCATCTTCCTGGCCACCCTGGCCGGCCTGCCGGCGCCGCTGACCGTCATCCAGCTGCTGTGGCTGAACCTGCTGACCGACGGCGCGCCGGCGCTGGCGCTGGCCATGGAGAAGGGCGACCCGGAGATCATGAAGCGCAAGCCGCGCCCGCCGGCCGAGCCGGTGATCAACTCCACCATGCGCCTGGGCATCGTTGTGCAGACCGTGGCCCAGGCCGGCGCCGTGCTGACGGCGTTCGCCCTGGGGCTGCTCTGGCACCTGCGCGCCGGCGACGCGCTGCCCCCCGGCGCCAACCCCGTCGCCTTCCTGCTCGGCTACGACTGGCGCGGCCTGGACGTGCAGACCGCCGAGACCATGGCCTTCGTCACCCTGTCGCTGTGCGAGCTGTTCCGCGCCTACACCGTGCGCTCCGAGCGCCTGTCGGTGTTCCGCATCGGCGTCTTCTCCAACCGCTCCATGCAGCTGGCGGTGGGCGTCTCGCTGGCGCTGCTGTTCCTCGTCGTGTCCGTGCCGTTCCTGCAGCCTGTTTTCAACACCCATTTTCCCAGCGCCCGCGAGTGGGCGGTCGTGCTTGGACTAGCCTTAGTGCCTGCTATGGCTGAAGAAATCACCAAGTGGTTCTTGCGGCGAGCTGACAAGAAACGGTTCTCGGCATAAGGCGTAAGGCTTAGGGTGCAAGGGAAAAGCCATAGACCGTTCTTTGCTTTCCCTAAGCTGAGGTCTTTTCTTTTTTCCTTACGCCTTACGCCCTGCGCCCTACGCCGAGGACCTTGAAAATCCCCTGAATCTGCGCTACAATCAATCATCATGCGAAATCCGTTCAAACGCACGCCCAAGCCTCCCAAGCCGCCCAGAACCGTCTCCGTCTTCCGCGAGTATTTCGAGCTCATCGCCGAGACGCTGATCTACGTGTTCTTCGTCAACACCTTCCTGCTGCAGTCTTTCGTCATCCCCACCCCCTCGATGGAGAGCACGCTGCTGGTCGGCGACCACCTGCTGGTCAACAAGGTGGCCTATTCCAACTCCATCAGCAAGCTCGGCAACTTCCTGCTGCCGCAGGTGGAGATCCGGCGCGGCATGATCGTCACCTTCAAGGCGCCGCCCGACATGGAGAAGGAGTACGTCAAGCGCGTGATCGGCATGCCCGGCGACCGGCTGCGCATCGAGGGCCGCAGGGTGTTCGTCAACGGCCGGCAGCTCCCCGAGACCTACACGCAGTACATCGGCAGCGACTCCGCGGCCGGGTTCCCTCCGCAGAACCACTACGACTGGTACTTCCAGTTCCCCGTCAAGTTGCGCACGACGCAGCGGAACCCCGACGGCAGCGTCGACTACGTCGTCCCCCAGCGCTATTACTTCTGCATGGGCGACAACCGCGACAACTCCTTCGACTCCCGCTACTGGGGGCCGGTCCCCTTCGACTATGTCGTAGGCAGGCCCTGGCGCATCTATTGGTCGTACGAGTCGAACACCGAGGAGTACCTGACGCCGGGGCTGATCTACAAAATCAAGGACATCGCCTTGACTGTCGTGAGGTTTTTCTCGCATACCAGGTGGGAGAGAACTATTAAGGCTATTGAATAGAAACGAGCTCAGGACAATTCAGCAACTGGAAGGTACGACGGTCCATCGAGGCACCATGTACCAGGTACCCAATACCATGTTAATGACAGAGGAATGGCCACGGCAGAGACATCGGTATTCAACGTGGAACATAGAATGTGGTACTTGGAACATCTAACAGAGCGTTCAGTTCCTTCGAATGGCGCGAGAGCCGATATAATTTGACAAAGCAGCAAGAAATAAGCCACTTTAAAGGGCACTGGCTGGTTAATTATCAGAAGGAACAATACACTTTTCAAGATATTTTAGTTATTTTGCTTGAAATTCAGGATTATTTTAACAAAAACGGCATTGAATTTGAGAATTTAAATGTAAAAATCAATAATAAAGGCGATAAAAGTCATTATTTTAAAGAAAACCAAACTGTTTACTTGAATATTGGCGATAATTTGGCTGAATTTGAGGAAATTGGCAAAAAACCGGAAGAAATCGCCAAGTTCAAGGCACTAGGGAAACCTGTCAAGACAGTTTCGCTGCTGTTTCCCAGGCTGGAAAGCGATCCAAGATGGCGGAGCATGGGGATGCCGGCAGGGCAGCTCCTATTGTCGTCAAGCCTCAAAGCCCATGGATTCGAGCCGGTTCCCCTTGCACTGGCGATTCCGGGCAAAATAAGCCTTTCTGGGGCGTTTTCGGTGGATTTGGCCGGCTTCACCCTGTTCGAGGACCTTCTGCCCCTCCTGAGGCCGGTTTTGGCCGATTTTCGCCTATCCTACAGGGGAATCGTGGCCGCAGGCGGCCCCTTCCCCACCCTGGCCCCCATGGCGGCCATGTACCACCTGCCCGAGATCAATTTAATGGTCCGCGGCGAGGCCGAATTCGTCCTGCCCGGGATCCTCGCTGCCTTGAATAAGAGTGACGCCGAAGGGTTCTTCTCCCATGAAGGGGTCTTCTGGCATCACGACGGGGTGATCGCCATGGCCGGCTTCGACAAGGTGGTTAGGCCGGACGACCTGGCCTCCCTGCCAATTGACCTGGGCTTCCTGAAGCCCAACGACCTGGGCAACGGCCTGGAGATGAACTTCTCCCGCGGCTGCCGCAGGGGCTGCGTCTTCTGCTGCCGGGCCCAGGGGAGCCGCATGCGGAAGATGCCGCCGTGGAAGGCCGGAGAGCTGCTGTCGGCTTACGCCGGCAAGGTCGACCGGCTCGGCGCCGGCGGCGTGGCAACCAGGACGGTCAACATCAACGACGACGACATCCTGCAGGACCCCGCATACGCCCGGGATATCTTTGCGGCCATCAAGCGGCAGGGGCTGCGCATTTTCGGCATCCAGACCTCGACCGCATCGCTGGCCAAGGCCGACGGCTCGCCGAACGCCCAGGTTCTCGAGTTGGCCGCCGACTCCGACCTTTTCGTCAATAGCGCTCCCCTGCTATGGCTGGGGACCGACACGTTCCTGCAAGGCCGCGCCCAACGGCTGGGAAAGAAGCTTCCTCCGCCTGCTCAATTCAGGGAACTGCTGGCGGAGATGGAGCGACGGCGGATCCGCCATTATCACTATTGGATCAGCAGCGACGGCGATTCCACCTGGCCCGAATTCGTCGGGGAATTGGAATCGATCTTTTCACTTTTCAAGGATTTCCCGAACTTCGGCCTTCTGGCCCACGCCCCCTTCCTCGTCCCCTATCCTTCCAGCGTCCTGTTCTCCCAGCTGCCAGAAAGCGATCCACGCCTGAAGATCAAGCTGGACATGGAAGCCCCCGATCCGCGCTTCCGCTACAAGGTCGTCGAGCGCATGGAGGCGTCCTGGCCCCAGCTCAATGCCCTGCTGCGCAACGAAAAGGCCGGAGGCGAGAAGGGCTTTTTTGATTTCCTGAAAGAAAAGGATCTAACGGCCGCCGCCCAGTTAGGGTATCATTTTTTAAAGCAGGAAATGTTTCAAGACCCAAGGCGGGAGCCAGAGTTGCAAATCGCCAAGGGGATGCTGGAAGAAGTAATCGAAGATTACCTTGATCGTGGCTCGTGATTCGTGATTGGAACAGCAATAGTCGGTCTACTTGTATCTCTCATCAACTATTGCCATGGCTCGCAAATTTTCCATGCATGCTTTTCTCCAATCACTGATCACTCATTACTAATCACGGATCCTGCGCATGAGATACAGCACCCTCTTCGACCCTGCTACGGCTTCCCTGCGCTCGATCGCAAAATGCTTCTGGAACTCGCGTTCGAACCCCTCTTGGGTGTAGCCCGGGAAGACGTCCTCGCGGGTGGCCAGCAGCAGCCGCACCTGCGAATCGTCCTTGGGGATGAACTCGACGACCAGGCTGCGGCACAGGCGGCTGAAGAAGAGGGCGATCCTGGCCAGGGGCAGGTTGTTGCTGATGGCGAGGTGGTGGACCAGCGCCAGCGCCAGGACCATGTCGACGGGGCCGCGCTCCAGCAGCGACATGCGCTCGGTGTTCTCCCAGCCGATGCCCGGGCTGGGGTTGGTCATGTCGCCGACCAGGGGCAGGAGGAACTTGTCCTTCTCCCTGCGGCACTGCAGGTAGTTCTTCTCCACGGCGGCGGCGTCGATGTCGATGGCCACGGTGCGGATGCCGCGCGAGGAGGCCAGGCGGCTGAAGACGCCGCGGTTGGCGCCGATGTCCCAGACGTCGCGCGGCCCGCCCTGCAGGCACCCGGCGACGAATTCCCTCTTGGCCGCGAACGCCTGGTCGGAATAATTCGTGCCGTCGTAATATTCGGCCCATTCGCTGCCGCCCGGGCGCCAGGAGAGGTTGCGCACCGCCCCCTCCAGGCTGTTCAGCAGGGCCAGCAGCGCGAAGCGGCTCATGGGCCGTGACTTGGCCTGGACCGGCTTGTCGGCGTAGCGCTTCTGGGCGCGGGCGTGGGCGTGGATGTGGGACAGGAGCGAGAATTTCAGCCGCGTGCGCCAGGGCAGCAGGGCCGAGGCCAGGTCGAGCGGCAGGCCGTCCAGGTGCAGCCGCGACAGCTGGTTCAGGCGCACGTCGCGCCAGGCCATGATCGCCAGCGGCGCCAGGAAGTGCTGGCAGAACTGGCGGTAGGCCACCCAGGGCCGCCCTTCCGGGCAGCGCTCGAAGGAGAGGGTGTCGATCAGCTGCGGCCGGCCGTCGACGAACTGCACGTTGTAGGCGCTGGCGTCCTTGAGCGACAGGCCGTGCTCCAGCGCCAGCTTCTGGATTTCCAGCGTCAGCAGCGCCGCGTCCTTGAGCTGGCTGAAGCTCCACTCGTAGGGGTAGGAGATGAAGGGGATCTTTTGCGGGCGGATGACCTTGTAGGCAAGATCCGGGGCCGCCGGCTCCGCATCGCATTCCTCGTGCGGGGTCAGCCGGTTGTCGGCAGCGAGCTTGTCGTAAAGCCCGGAGGCGATCAGGAGGTCGTAATCCTGGCGGCAGACCCGGTTGATTTGGCGGTAGAGAATGCCGTCGCGCCGGAACAGGAACCCGCTGGGGTCGCGGAAGGAGCCGGAGACGGCCTCCCGGTCACTGGCCATCGGTTTTTTTCGAGAACAGCCCCGAGACGAATTTCCTTATCTTCTGCCAGTAGATCTTGACGGCGAAGGAGGCCGCGACCAGGGCGGCGACGATGACCTGGAAGACGTAGCTGCCCGTGCCCGGGTCGATGTAGCCGTAGGAGTAGATCGGGAAGAGCAGAGAAACAGCCAGGACCAGCAGCAGGGTCTCAAAAGGCCTCTTGAATGCCCTCATAGTTGCACCTCAATTGAATGGGTATCCGTTTCAAATGATCTTCCGGCAAGAAGCATGACAGAAATAGTATACCCCTTTTTTGTTGAAAAGCCAAGCAGGAAACAGAGAAACCGGGAAGACCCAAGAAAAGGACGCAAAAAAGGTAAAAGGTGAAAGTGGAAGAGAAGGCCCAGTCAAGGGAAGAGAAAAGAGGGGAAAAAAAGAGGAAGGCCCTAATTCGAGCTTTTGGATGCTTTTAAGCTTATCGAAGCGGGGATGTTTTTAAGTGCGGCCGATTCGCCAAGAAGTGATTCGGTTTCTTTGGAATTGTTCAAATCCATCTCGCCGAGGATCCGAAGCCAATGGTCCGCTTCCCGGATTTCCTTTAAAGATGTTTTCGCTTTGTTGCTAAAATCGGCACGAGAACAGGCGGCCTGCGCTTCCTCGTAATGTGCCCCGCAAGAGGTCGCGGCCTAGGTCAATTGAAATTTCACTACATGCAGCGATGAACCGCTTCCCTGGCGTCTTAGCATTTTTTTTGTATCAACCGCGAAGCGAAACAGCCCTGAGCACCGTTCCTTTCCTTTCCTTTAATTTGCCTGTGCTTATTAGAAACACCTGTACTTTCCGTCAACCACTTGCCACATTTTTCATGCAAGTCGGTTTATTCAAGGGCTTTTCACTTTTTCCTTTTGCCTTTTTCCTTTTGCCTTTCAAGTGCCACAGCACTTTCAAAACTATTGCATATGGCCTTGTTCTCAAGTATAATCGTTTTACTTCACCTCGAGGCCTCCTATGAAAATCACAACAAAAGACCTCCGTCGCAATCTGGCCGATCTGGCCCTGGTCGTGTTGGGCTCGGTCATCATGGGCATCGGCTATTCGCTGTTCCTGATCCCGCACCACTTCGTCCCCGGGGGCGTCTCGGGCATCGCCATGATCGTCAACTACTTCAGCAGGCTGCCGCTGGGCATGCTGATCATGGTCCTGAACATTCCCGTGTTCATCCTGGGCGTCAGGATCATGGGCAAGAAATACGCCCTGCGCTCGCTGCTGGGCATGGTCATCTCCTCGCTGTTCATCGACTTTTTCCAGGAGATCCTGGGCCTGAAATCGGCCACCGACAACACCATCCTGGCCGCCATATACGGCGGCTTCATGCTGGGGGTGGGGCTGGGGCTGGTCTTCCGCGGCCGCGCCTCGACCGGCGGCTCCGACATCCTGGGCCAGATCCTCAACCGCTGGACCGGCATGTCGGTGGGCATCGCCATCATGCTCATCGACTTCTTCATCATCTCGGCTTCGGGCGTGGCCTTCAAGCAGCTGGAAGCGCCGCTGTACGGCTACATCGTGCTGTTCATTTCCTCGAACGTCATCGATATGATCCTCGAGGGCTGGAATTACACCAAGATGGTGCTCATCACATCAACAAAAAACGACGAGATCCAGGATTTCATCCTGAACACGTTGGACCGCGGCGGCACGGCGTTGCGCTCGCGCGGCCTGTACCTCAACCGCGAGGGCGAGACCATCCTGACCGTCATCCACCGCAAGCAGCTGCCCGAGTTGCGGCGCTTCGTCAAGGAGACCGACCCCCATGCCTTCGTCATCATCAATGACACCTATGCCGTCCTGGGCAAGGGATTTAAAGTCACGCAAGTCAACTAGCACTCGGTAAACGGTACACGGTGGACGGTAGACGGTGAAAGCACGTAATGGAATTCCGAATATTCTGGAAAATTGGTTTACGGTTGACGGTACACGGCAGACGGAATGGCCCTAAAACAGCTTGACGCGTTCATTGGCTTTGCCATATCCCGCACAGCGTTTTTGTATGCCACACCGGTTGTCTATTTGAGCCGGAAGTATCACCCTCCGCTATATGGCTGGGGCTGGACACCGCCGCTCTGCGTGCTTGATCCCCAAGTCCAAAATCCTTGTCGCAACTCCCCTTCCCAGAGATATCCTATAATTTTACTGCCAGCCTTTTCCCTCTCTGGCAGGCTTTCAAATCCCGAAATCCCTGATGATCAGCCATTTCTTTGCTTCTCTCTTCCTATCTGCCGTCTACCGTCTTCCGTACGCCCATTTCTTCTTATTTTTCACCGTAAACCGTCCACCGTCCACCAATTTCTCTATTTCTCAATTCTAGATTCTTCCAGCTCCGCATCAGATCCATACTTATACTGGTACGAATAATACCCCGATCCAGCCTTGCGCGCGTTGAGCTTGTTCAGGATGACGCCGAAGAGCTTGATGCCGAACTTGGCGATCTCGTCGCGCGCCTTCTCGATGGTCTTGCGCGGCGTCTTGCCGCCCAGGGTGACCAGGATGATGCCGTCGCCCTGCTCGCCCAGCAGGATGGCGTCGGAGCCGGCCATCAGCGGCGGCGTGTCGATGAAGACGTGGTCGTAGCGGTTCTTGAGGCTCTCCAGCAGCTCCCTCATGGCCCTGGAGGTAAGGAGCTCGGCCGGGTTGGGCGGCACCGGGCCCGAGGGGATCAGCTGAAGGTTGGGCTCGCCCGGGCACTCGTGGACGATCTCGTCCAGGCTCGAGCGGCCGACCAGGTGCGAGGTCAGGCCCGAGGTGTTCTTCAGGCGGAAGACCTTGTGCAGGCGCGGACGGCGCAGGTCGCAATCGACGGCCAGGACCTTGCGCCCCTGCTGGGCGAAGGCCACGGCCAAATTGATGGTCGTCACCGTCTTGCCCTCCTGGGGCAGCGGCGAGGTGGCGACCATGACCTTGGGCGGATGGTCGGGGGCCAGCAGCAGCGAGGTGCGGATGTAGCGGTAGTGCTCGGCGATCATCGACTCGGGCTCGCGCAGGTTGATCAGCTCCACCGCCTTGGGCTTGCCGTCTTCTTCCTGCCTCTTGCGCTCGGAGTAATAGGGCTGGTACAAGTGGCGCTTGGCCGCCAGCGAGGTGTCGGGGACGAAGCCCAGGGCCGGCAGGCGCAACAGCTTTTCCACGTCCTCGGGCGACTTGACCGTGTTGTCCAGGTACTTGAGGGCGAAGACGACGAACACGCCCAGGCCCAGGCCCAGCATCAGGGCCATCAGCAGCGTGCGCCTGCGGTTGGGCGAGAAGGGGCCGGGCGGCACCTCGGCGCGGTCGACGATCTTGATGTTGGAGGTCTGCAGCCCCTCCAGGCGCGCCGAGAGCATCGACTCCTTCTCCTTGCGCGTCAGGTGGTCGAGGAGGCTGCGCATGTTCTCGACCTCGATCTTCAGGCTGTTGTAATAGATGGCGCTGGCGTTGCTGGAGACCACGCTCCCCTTCTGCTGGGTCAGCATCTCCTGCAGCGAGTTCTCCTTCTTGAGCGCCGCCTGGTACTCGGCCTCGGCCTGGTTCAGGACTTTGCGGGCGATGTCGGCCGTCTCCTCGGCGATGCGCTTCTGCAAGGCGTCCAGCTGGGTCTTCAGCCGCTGCATCTCGGGGTAGGAGTCCTGGAAGATCTGCGACTTGCGCTTGTACTCCGACTCCTTGCTCGAGTACTCCTGCTTCAGGCCGGTGATCAGGGCGCTGGCGCGCACCTCGGAGTAGTTGTCGTAGGATTTGCTGCGCAGCTCGCGGTAGAGAGACTCGCGGTTGATGCGCTCGATCTGGGCGGCGGTGAAGGCGGCGTTCAGGTCGGAGAGCTTCTGCACCACGGTGCTGTCCTCGCCGCGGATGTAATACAACTCCTTGCGCTTGCCGTATTCCTGCAGCTCCTGCTCCTTCTGCGCCAGCGAGCGGCGCATGTCCTCGATCTGGGCGGTGAGGAACTCGGAGGCCTGCTGCGACGACTCGGCCTTCATCTCCAGGTTGAACTCGACGAACTTGTCGAACAGGGTGTTGACGGCGAAGGCGGCCAGCTTGGGGTCTGGGGAAACGTAGGTCACCTCCAGCAGGCGGGTGTTCTCGACGTTGGCGACCTGCAGCGAGCCCAGGAACCCCGAGATGGCGCCGCTCAGGCGCAGTCGCGCCGCGGCCTCCGGATCTTCAGCCTCTTCTTTCCCCTGCTCCTTGTCCCCCTTCTTCCCGTCGGACTTGGGCAACGGGGCGAACTTCTCCAGCTCCTCGATCACCTTGCGGGCCAGGGAGCGGCTGGTCAGCACGCGGATCTGGGTGTTGAGGTACTCGTTGTTCCAGTCGTTGTCGTAGGCGTACCACTGGTTGAGCAGGTTCAACTGTCCTCGCCCCTCCTTCTCGATCAGCAGCGTGCCGCGCGCCTTGAACAGCGGCGTCTGCATCTGCACGCGCACCAGGGCGGCCAGCAGCACGGCGCCGGCGACGAACAGGATGAGCCTGTACTGGCTGCGTACCAGATCCCAGATCTCGTGAAAGTTGATCCCCTCCTCGGCCAGCAGGTCTTCGTTCGCCGCGATTCCGCTCATGGGGTTCATTGTACCACGATTTTGACCGCGACCTTGCTCTCGAAGCGCAACAGCGGGGCGCCTATGACGAATTTTGCCGGAAGTTCCCCGCCGTAGCTTTCGGCGGCGATCTTCTCATCGACGAACACCTGCACCAGCTGCCCAGAACCGATCTTGGCGCGCCAAGCCGGGTCGATCGTCACCTCGATCTCGGGCTGGTTGAACAGGAACGCATAGTGGGGAGCGTTGAAGCGGTTGATCACCAGGAAGCGGCTTTCGGCCACCTGGGCCAGCCTGGCGTCAAGCTCGGGATCGGGACGGCCATCGGCGCCCAGGACGTTGCGGATGCGCTGCACCCGCCACAAGACGTCCTGGTTGTCGGGCTGGTTCTCGTAGAGCTCGCGGGCGACGGCCTCGGCGGCGGTCATCAGCTTGCTGCAGTAATAGGAGTCGGCCAACAGCAGCAGGATGTCGGTGTAATCGGCGGCCTGCTCCTTTTTTATGAACGAGATCCCCTTGCGTATGGCCTCGATCTCGGAAATCACGCCGCCGTAATCCCCCTTCCTGAAGGCGATCATCGTCTTCAGCCGCAGCGAGGGGAAGTCGTTCTCCTTGAAGTAGTTGCGGTCCTGCAGGAGCTTCTGCAGCTGGTCGAGCTCGCCCAGCCCCGGGTGCTCGGCGATGAAATACTCGATGATCTCGCGCAGCCGCGCTGCCTGCTTCGCGTCGGTCCGGGCCGGGGCGATCAGGGCGTCGATGGCCCCGATCAGCAGCGTGCGCCGCAGCTTGAGGAACTTGTCGCGGTCGAAGCCAGCATCCGGGTGCAGGCGGCTGTAGCCCTTGATGGACCGGGCCTGGCTCAACAGGGAGAGCGATTGTTCCAGGCTGGCCCCGCCCTGCAGGTTCAGCTCGTTATGTCGACGCTCCAGGCTGTCGAGGGTGTTGGCTTCATGGAGGGCCAGCATCTCCCAGCGCTTGGCCAGCGGCAGGCCGGAGACGGTCAGCTGGTCGGCCGCCGGCCCGAAAAAGTCGGGCTTCAGCTGCAGCAGCCGCATCAGCAGGGGGACGTCCTGGACGTAAAGCGACCAGGCCTCGACCAGGGGGCTGAACTCGCTCCAACCGACATAGGGCATGACCCCGGCGAGGAGCTCGGAGCAGAATTTCCGGTCCGGCTCCTCCAGGAGCGGCCACAGCGAGAAGAACATGCGGCCGCAGTCGAGGGCGATGTTCTTGTTGCTGCCGCGGATCGAGGCGGCGCGCTTGAGCTCGCGCACGCCGAGCTCGAAATAGTCGTTGTCCACGGCGCTGAAGCGCAGATAGGCCTTGGACAGGTAGTAACGGGCCTGGTAATCGAGGGGGTTGCGGCCGATGCCCTTGGCCAGCAGGCGCATGGCCTGCTTGATCTGGGCCTCGCTCCCGCCGCCCTCGCCCGCCTCCAGCAGGGCGAAGGCGGTGTCGGTGTGCAGGCGGCTCGAGAGGGAGAGGTCGATCAGCCTCAGCGGGGGCTTGGCGGGTTTCGCGCCGGCGCCGGGCGTCGAAGCAAGGAGGAGCGACAGCTCGGCGGCGAACTGGACCAGGAAGAACAGCCCCAGGAGCAGGGCGAAAAGGATGAGAAGCCTGCTAGATCTCATGGCTGAACTCGCGGCGGTGGGTGGCCAGCTTGATCCCCAGCGCCAGCAGGGCCAGGAACAGGAAGGCGTTGGCCGGGATGCGCAGGGAGAAGTCGAAGAAGGAGTGGAAGAAGGCGGCGAAGACGGCGGTCAGGACGCCCAGCACGGCCGGCTTGACCTCGGGATGGCGGCGGGAGATCCACATGCGCAGGAGCGAGAAGACGATGACGGCCAGCAGGGCCATGAAAACGACGAAGGCCGGGAGGCCCATGTCGGCCAGCGACTCGACATACTCGTTGTGGGCATGGTTCACCCAGCCCGTCTCCTTGCCGTAGAGGAAGTAGGCGTACTTGAACGTGCCCAGCCCGGTGCCGAACAGGGGGAAATCGCCGAACATCTTCAGCGAGTTCGCCCAGTAATCGACACGGCCGCCCTCGATGTAGTTCCCGGCGAGAAACTTCTCCAGCGTGCTCTGCAAGCCGACGAACACGGCCAGCAGCGTGCCCAGGATGAAGACCAGGCGCAGGTGGCGGCGGGCGTTGAAATTCACCCGCAGGTAGACCGACATCTGGGCGAAGAAGAGGACCGAAAGCACCAGGACGGCGATGCCGGAGCGGCAGCCGGTCAGGTAGATGGCGCCGGCCATCACCGCCGGAGCCAGGAACAGCAGGATGAGCGGGCGGTCGTCGGCCAGGTGCAGCACCTTGTCCTTCAGCGACTGGCCGGGATCGAAGAGATGGAGGCGGGCGAACAGAAGGCCCATGGCGACCGGGAAAAGCAATTCCAGGTAAAAGGAAAAGTGGTCGGCGTTGTAGATGGTGCCGCGCAGGAACTGCGAGGCGTGCTCGTCGGGCATGAAGAAGAGAAAGAAATTCTTGTTGCCGCCGCCCAGCTTCAGCAGCCCGAAAATGGCCTGGCCCACGCCCGAGGCCACGAGCGTGGAAAACAGGATGAAAATGTCGTTCCGGCTCCATTCGACGCGCAGCAAGGCGATGAAGAAGAGGGCATAGACCAGGAAGCGGCCCAGGGCCAGCAGCGTCTCGCCCGGGATCAGGCTCAGGGAGTGGAACGCGGGCAGCGAACCGGAAAGGTTCTGCAACACCCTGGCCCCTCCGGGGGAAAGCCATTTGAGCAGGAAAATGGGCAGGGGAACGAGCTGCAGGACGATCAGCGCGAAGAAGACCAGGGCCAGGACCCTCATCGGCCGCTGGAAGAGAAACTGGTAGGGCGCCTGAGGACCCAGGAAAACCAGGAGGGAGAAGAGGGCGAACAGGGCAAAGCACAGGGGCTGCCAGACGCCGCCGGCGCATCCCAGGGGCAGGGGCGACAGCACCAGCAGGACCTGCAGCAGCAGACGCAGGGTTTTTCGGCTCATGAGTCGCGCCTGCGGAAGAAGTCGAAGAACGAGCGCCTGGAATGGCTGGAAACCGGCTCGCCGATGTCGGGGATGGCCTCGTCGGCGAGGATGGCGGCCGGGATCCCTTCGAGGAACAGGTCGACTTTGTCAGGGTCGACGCCGGTGAGCAGGGCCCGGACATACGACAAGCCGGGGCGGCGGCTCTCCAGGTCGTGGGCGTCGGAGGCGACGACGTGGACCAGGTTGTCCTGCAGCAGGTCGTAGGCGCAGCGCCGCGCCTCGTGGCCGAAATCGCCGCGGAAGCTGCCGGCGTTCACCTGGCACAGGGCGCCGGCCTTGACCAGCTCGCGCAGCACCGCGGGAGAGCGCTGGATCTCCTGGTTGCGCTCGGCGTGGGAGATGACCGGGATCAGGTCCTCGGTCTGCGCCTTGAAGATGAACTCCTTGGTGTGGGCGTAGACGTAGTCGGCCGGGAACTCGAGGAGGAAATAGGAGCCGTTGTTGATGGTCAGCAGGTCGCGGTTGGCCTTGAGAATGGCCAGCAGGTCGGTGGTGAAATAGACCTCGGCGCCCTGGACGATCTTCAACTTCAGGCCTTCCCTCTCCAGTTGCTTGCGCCAGCGGGCCCAGGACTTGCGCAGCCCGTCCAGGTCCTTGAACCTGGACATGCCGCTGCAGCAGTGCGGGGTGACGACGACGGTGTCGATGCCGTCGGCCTCGGCCAGGCGCAGCATGGCCAGCGAGGTCTCGTCGTCGCCGGCGCCGTCGTCGACGCCGGGCAGGTAGTGGCCGTGTAGATCGATCATTTCTAGACTCTCCCCTCTTCCTCGGAGCGGTATTCTCCGTATTTGTAATGGTAGGGCGAATAGGCGTAGGCGAGGCGGCGCAGGTTGACCTTGTTCAGGATGAGACCGTACAGCTTGATGCTGAACCTGGCGATCTCGTCCCTGGCCTTCTGCACCACCTTGCGCGGCGTCTTGCCGCCCCAGGCCACCAGCAGCAGCCCGTCGGCATGCTCGCCCAGCAGGATGGCGTCCTGGATGCCCATCAGCGGCGGCGCGTCGATGAAGATGAAGTCGAAGTGCTGGCGCAGCGCCGCCATCATTTCGCGCATGCCCTTGGAGATGATCAGTTCCACCGGGTTGGGCGGGATGGGGCCCGAGGGCAGCACGTGCAGGTTGGGCTCGCCCGGGTAGCGGTGGATGATCTCCTCGATGCGGCCGCGGCCGGTGAGGAACGAGGAGATGCCGGCGGTGTTCTTGATGCGGAAGATCTTGTGCACGCGGGGGCGGCGCAGATCGGCGTCAAGGATCAGCACTTTTCTGCCCAGCTGGGCGAAGGCCACGGCCAGGTTGATGACGGTGACGGTCTTGCCCTCCTGGGGCAGGGCCGAGGTGGCCACGAAGACCTTGGGCGGCTGGTCGGGGTTGGAGAGGAGGAGCGAGGTGCGGATGTTGCGGTAGTGCTCGGCGAAGGTCGACTCGGGGTCGCGGAGGTTGACCAGTTCGATGGCCTTGATCTTCTCCTCGTTCTGCTGCTTCTTGCGGTCGGAGTAATAATGATTGTAGTAGGACTGGGCGGCCCGGACGCCGACGGCCGGGATGTAGCCCAGCGCCGGGAGCTTCAGGATTTTTTCCACCTCTTCGGGCGACTTGATGGTGTTGTCGAGGTAGTTCAGGGCGAAGATGAGGAAGATGCCGCCGCCGATGCCCAGCATCAGCGCCATCAGGATCGTGCGCTGCTTGTTGGGCGAGAAGGGGCGCTGGGGCACGCGGGCGCGGTCGACGACCTTGATGTTGGAGGTCTCGGTCCCTTCCAGGCGCGAGGTGAGCATCGACTCCTTCTGCTTGCTGATCAGGAAGTTGAGCAGCGTGCGCATGTTCTCGACCTCGATCTTCAGGCTGTTGTAGTAGATGGCGTCGGCGTTGCTGGAGACCACGCTCCCCTTCTGCTGGTCGAGCATCTCCTGCAGGTAGTTCTCCTTCTTGAGCGCCGCCTGGTACTCGGCCTCGGCCTGGCCCAGCACCTTGCGGGCGATATCGTTCGTCTCCTCGCCGATGCGCTTCTGCAGGCCGTCCAGCTGCGAGCGCAGGCGCTGCATCTCGGGATAGGAGTCCTGGAAAATCTGCGACTTGCGCTTGTACTCCGACTCCTTGGCCGAGTACTCGGTCTTCAGGCTGGTGATCAGCGGATTGTTGCGAACTTCCGAATAGCTGTCGAAGGTCTTGCCCTTCAGCTCCCGGTAGGTGGCCTCGTGGTTCACCCGCTCGATCTGCGCCTGGGTGAAGGCGGCGTTCAGGTCCGACAGCTTCTGCACCACCGTGCTGTCGCTGCCGCGGATGTAATACAGCTCCTTGCGCTTGCCGTACTCCTGCAGCTCCTGCTCCTTCTGGGCCAGCGAGCGGCGCATCTCCTCGATCTGGGCGGTCAGGAACTCGGCCGCCTGCTTGGTCGATTCGGCCTTCATCTCCAGGCTGAACTCGATGAACTTGTCGAACAGGGTGTTGACCGAATGGGCGGCCAGCTTGGGGTCGGAGGAGACGTAGCTCACCTCCAGCAGGCGGGTGTCGGGGATCTGGCTGACCCCCAGGCCGCCCAGGAAGGACATCGACTTGGCGTCGGCTATGAGTTCCTTGCGCGTCTCGGGGTCGACCTCCTTCTCCTTGCCGCCGAACAGGGGCTTCCTGGCCTTGGGTGCCCTGGCCTCGTTGCCGGGCAGGCGCTCCAGCTCCTCGACCACCTTCTGCGCCAGCGACTGGCTGGTCAGGATGCGGATCTGGGTGTTGATGTATTCGCCGCGGAAGTCGCTGTCGAAGGCCCAGTACTGGTTCAGCACGTTCAGGTTGCTGCGCCCCTCTTTTTCGATCAAAAGCGTCCCCTGGGCCCTGTACATGGGGGTTTGCAGCTGGACGCGTATCAGGGCCGCCAGCAGGACGAAGCCGGCGAAATAGTAGATGATCATGCGCCGCTTCTTGATGAGCTCCCAGATCTCATGGAAATGGATCCCTTCTTCCTGCAGCAGGTCCAGGCTTTCGTCGGCTGTGGCCATGGTGCTCACGCTTCTCCTAGAGGATGCTCTCGGGGACGAACACGACGTCGAAGGCCTGCAGGGCGAAGTCCTTCTGCCCGCCGCCCAGGATCTCCTTGACGTCGACATAGATTTTCTTTTCCCTGCCGTCCTCGGTGCGGGTGACCAGCACCTTGCCGCGGCGGGCGCGGTCGGTGAAGCCGCCGGCCTGGGCGATGGCGCGTAGCAGGGTCACCTCGTCGGTCCCTTTCTTCATGCGCACGGCGCCCGGGTTCTTGACCTGGCCGAAGACATAGATGTCGAGGAACTGGCTCCCGGGCACGTTGATGATGTCGCCCGGGAAGATCGGGATGTTGTACCTGGGATTGGCCTTGACCAGCAGCTCGTCGAGCTTGATGGTCAGCGACAGGCCGGGGCCGCTCTTGAACTGGCGGAAGACGACCACCGAGTCGCTGGCCTGCTCGCTCAGGCCGCCGGCCATGGAGATGACCTGCAGCAGCGACTGGCGGCCGATCAGGTCGTGCTGGCCCGGGTTCTTGACCGCGCCCATGATCGATATCTTCTTGCTCTGGAACTCCTTGATGAAGATCGTCACCTGGGCGTTTTTCAGGTAGTTCTTCTCCAGCCTGGTCGCAAGTTCCTTCTCGAGTTGCAACCGGTTCAATCCCTCGGCCCGGATCTCACCCAGCAGCGGCAGGCTGATCATGCCGTTTTCAGAGACGCGGACCGTAATGTTCAACTCAGGGACTTCGAACACGGAGATCTGCAACAGGTCCTTGGCGCCTATTTGATACTCGTAGGTTTGATCAGGAACGGAGCCAGCTTGCGCATGGATAAGACGTGGAAGCGGCAGTGATAGGGATAGCAGAAAGATGAGACCCAGAGTTTTTTTGCTATTCATGATTGGCTCCAAAAGAGAAGTGAAGAAGGATGGTGAAAGTGATTGTTCAGGAAAAATTCCCAATGTCCTTTTTTAAAAGAGCTCGTCATCGGCTCGCTACTACCACGGTCACTACCTCTACCCCTCATAGCTCTTTTCATGTCTAAAACCCATACTGCAAAAACGCTCCCCAGTAGCTCCTGGCATAATCGAGCTCCAGCACGTCCGATGTCAATCGGTATATGTTGTACGAAAAGCCCAGAGACGTTTTGCCGAAGAACGGGATGGCCAAATAATACTGCTGCTGGCGGATGCGGTCGCTGCGCTGTAACTGCAGGTCGATGAACGAGCGGTACCTCAGCCTGCCGTCGCGATGGTTGCCCCCGGCCTTCAGGAAGCGGGTCAGGTAGACCTCGGCCCCGCCACCGAAGGAGTTGTCATCATAAAATACATCGCTGGAATAATAAGAAAACCGTGTGTCGATCGCATAGAAAACATTCAATCGCACGCGGTCGGCCAAGGTGAGTCGCACGTCTCCCCTGCCATTGGCCCGCTGGGTGGTTTGGTACAAGGGGTTGCTCGGGTCGAAGCGCCTGACGCCGATCTGGAAGCTCCCCTGCAGCGAGCCCTTCTCGGGGAACTGCACGCCCAATCCAATCTGTTGTGCTTTGGTATTCCTTTCCAGGCTTTGCTCGAACTTGTAGTCGGTCCGCTCGTAATGGGCGTAGATGATCGTGCTGGTGAATACCGGCTTGTTCAATCTGAAGCCAAACGTATTCTCCTCGTGGTTCAATCGTTCGGACAGATCGTAAGTGCCTAAATAGGGATCTTCATCATATTCAAGCTTGTTGAACGAAGCATAAGCGGTCACGAACAGGCTGTATGGCCTGCCTATATCGACCTCTCCCGACCATGCGCCGTCGCGATAATGGTAGGGGCTGCTGAACTCTAGCCGGGGCCTTTGGTAGAGATCGTTCTGCGCGAACCCCGCCTTGACATTGAACGGCCCGGCGTAACTGTGCGCCGCGGCCTTGAACTGGTTGCTCCAGGTCCTGAATTGCTCATTCTCCAAGTAGAACGAGTAGTATGGCAGATCTTCAACCTGCAGGATAAGCCTGTTGGCAACAATAGCCGATGCTCTTAGCCCCACTCCTATATCGCCCGTCCAGTCCGGGTATTCCTCTTCCTGATACGTATAGATGCTGCTGGTATAGCCGACATTATCCAGCATGAGGAGCGGAGTAAGATATACGAACCCCAGCTTCAGTCTGGACTCATTCAGGATTTTTTCTTTGACTTTAAAGAAATCATCCGAGCCAATACTCAGTGTCAGTGTCAGCGTTAGTGTTAGGAAGAGAAGAAAACGGCGGAGACGATCACTCATTGGGGATCACCGGAAGAATTCCCCCAAAAGCCCTTTCCAACCGATGACACCCAAAAACAATGTATGAATTTTAGGAAAGGATGATCCTCATGCGGGACATCTGCGCTGGTCATGATGATGACTTGGCCAGGCCGCGCAGCATCTTGGATATTTCGTCGCACTCTCTTCGCAACCCCTTATTTTGGGAAGCCTCGATATAGCCAAGATCCCGTCCCAATAACAAGTGATATTGTAACTCACCTGCCGACCCATTGGCAATACCCACGATCTGCGCAGAACTCGTTGTAAAAGACAAAATTGCCCCTCTATTCCCAGGAAATCAGTGAATTTTTGGCTCCCTCAGGAGCTCTTTCAAAATACCGGCTATGTTCTCTTCGCTGACACGAACACGAAGAGCTAGCAGCTCTTATTTACCTGTCGGCGAAGTCTCTTTCTCAATGATCTTTACAAAGCCATACGTAGCCCCGGCGGTTACGCCACCGATAAGGGCCCAGCCGCAGGGGGTGAGGAAGAAGCACTTGGGCGACTTGCAGCGCAGCTGGTAGCCGGGGACCTCGTCGGCCTTCTTGGGCAGGGTGAGGCAGGCCAGCTGCTTCTTGGGCTCGATCTTGATCAGCACGTCGACGTTGTAGTCCTTGCCGTCGTGCTGGATGCCGATGGCATAGGTGCCGGGGATGATGTTCTCGATCTTGTACGTGCCCTTCTTGTCCGATTTCTCCGACTGGTAGGTCCTCTCGGTGGTGGTCTCGCGGATCAGGACAACTGCGTTGGGAAGGGGCTTCTTGCCGTCATCGGAATAGACAAAACCATGGAGCTTGCCGACCTTGGCTTCCTGTGCCGGAATCACAATGGGGAATAATGTGATCATGAACGCGGAAAGGGCCACCAGACTTATGTTTTTCCTCAGTAGACCTTTCATGGTTTTATTTCCTCCAATCATTTCTGTGCCCATTGTACCATGTTTTTTTCAAATTTCAAGTAGTCAAGGGCAGTTTTGAGTTCTTTACCATTTTCCTGATACGGGGGCGTTATTACGAACGAACAGCGGCAGTGAAAGCAGCAGCCGGGAGCGAGCGCGCGCGACGAGTGATGAGAAAAGCCAAGAACAAGCTGCATGATTCGAAATTCGTGGTTCGCAAAAGAACGGGAGTGACTTCGAGACGTTGGAGACCAGACGATGGACGTCAGCAAGGCAAAATAGACTCGGCGTAAGGCATCGGGTAAAAAGAATGTCCGCTCTCCTCACTTTTGCCTTTTGGTTTTTGCCTTGGGCATTCGCCCAGTCCCAGCGCTAAATGATTTCATAGCGCCTTCCTTCCGTTTTTTCCTCTCTCTCGCTTTACCCCTCCACCCCTAAAATCTAAGTTGCTACTTCTTTGAGCTTTTGATTTCATCCATAAGATCCATGAGCTGGTGAACATAGTCCGGGTTCTTTATCTTGCTGGCGTACTTTTCCCCTGCCACCAAGTCCCCCCTTTTCAAATGGCAATACGCCAGGTAGAACTGGGCATCTTCTCCGAGGTCTCCTCCCAGTCCGTCAATGACTTTTTCCAATCTGCCAATGCAGCGCCTGTGGTCTCCCTGCTGGAAGGCCAGATACCCTTCCAGGAAGCGAAGCCGGCGTTCGTCGTTCCTCATCTTGCCCATGACCTTGAGGTTGGCTTCGGCCTGATCAACCTGCTTGACCCTGAGCAAATCCCAGGTTTCGTAAAACATGTTCATGAAGGGCAGCATTCCGGGCTGGGCGCCGGGCTGGTCCAGATAGTTCAGCGCCCTGATCATGTTGACGATCTCCTTCTCGATCTCCCTGGGCCGCTTGGCCTTCCTGCTCCCCTCCTCTCCCAACACCGTTTTCATCTTGTCCAGCAGCGCCCTGGTCTCCCCGATCGCCCCCTTTTTGTACTGGGTGATCGCGTAGAAATAGTAGAGCTCTGCCACAAATTCCTTTTCGTCCAACAATCCAAACTCAGCCAACTGGAAACTTTCCAGGGCTTCGTCATACTTGCCCGCCTGGTATTGCAGCTTGCCCTCGTTCAGCAGATTGGAATAGAACGGATCAGCAGAATAGAGCAGCACGGTGCTTGTTAGGATTAGCAGGGTCGGCAATAACGTTTTGAATGCCATTTTGTTCTCCATGTTCTGAAGGATTGTAACTGATTTTTGGGTGGGGGTAAAGGGATATACAGGCTATAGCGGATTATTTAAAACTCAATCCCATGAGAGCGGATCCCTATATTGTACGATATGAAAATCAGGCTGACCAACAGATATTGAATTGTCATCGCCCATGCCAGAAATTTTCGCGATTGGATCTCGCGTTGAAGCAGCAAGATAATGAATGGGAGAGCGACAAAAACATGCGCTGAAGCGAGGCGGGAATGAATCAGGAAAGCGGCCAGGAAACCGCAAAAGATATACAAGAAGATATTTCTCTCAGCGATTTCCTGTTGGCGCAGGATCAATACGAGCCCCAGAAGCCCCGATAAGATGAACGGGAACAAGATCCAGGCATAGGGAAGACGGATTAGTTTTTCAGCTTGGCTTGCGAAATTAGCGATAAAGCCGTTGATATGATTTGCCCCATTGTACGATGAATAGGCCGGGATGGAGAGAAACAACGGCGGCAATAGGAAAAGCAGGGGGATGTTCCTGGTTTTCAAGATGGATCGGAAATGCGCCAGCACGACAAGGAAGAACATGAATCCCATGTTGATCAGGACGATGTTCAGATGCTCGAGGCTGGGATGGAACCCATGGGAAGCGAACTTCGGATGAGTGAAGCCGCCCCAGGCGCAAAAAATTGCGGCTGCAGGCAACAGGAATAGCGCCTTTCTCCCAGAATTGAGGACAAAACTTCCCGGCGTCAATTTGCGCTCAAGCACCAGCGTCCCTTCATAAAGGATTATCGCCGCGACGGCAACAACCATCCACTGCTGGGACAATACTGCCAGGGCCATGCCAACATCGGCAACGGCTTTTGAGCGCTTGACCAGATAGAAATACGTTCCGGCCAAGGCAAAGCAAACTCCCCAGCCATACATGTAG
>CAZVPI010000008.1:93699-132149 GCA_964628035.1 uncultured Clostridia bacterium
TGAAAAAGGCCAGCAGCGTCAACCGACTGTGTGCACTCGAAAAAGTCCTTGCCACCCGATCGAAAAAGAAAATCGCCAACAGGAACACGATGAAATTCATGATCCGCAAGGCTTGAAGCGAATGGAATGCGTGCAGCACTCCATGCCCAACCAAGTACGGCAAAGGCATATAAGCGCTCGAATAATCAGAATGAGGATCGACTATCTTTTTGAACGTAATATTCTTTGCCAAAGGATAATGGTAGTTCAGCTCATCTCCAAAGCTTGGTGTTATAAATATGGCAATGAAGCACAGTGTTGCCATTCCCGCAATCGATATTCCAATCCACTCTTTTTTCATTCTCAAAATCGCCCAATGCCCGTTCCCACTGTCTACTCCCTTCTTTCTGCGGCCCACCTTTTTCTAACCCACCCCACCCTCAACAACACATCCATTCCCTTCACCCATATCGCCCTGGCTAAAAATGGTATCCACGAAACCACTCCATCCAACAACAGCAACGTCAACTTACTCCTGGCATGCTCCAACCCTTTTGCATATTGTTTATACAGGGGGAACGTGCCGACATCCAAATGCTTCTCCAACCAAACCCGCCTCCACCAACTCGGCCTCAACTTCAACAGAATATCTTCTGGAACCACTGTTCCGTGTTGGGCCTGGGCAGCACGCAAGCAATAATATGCGATGGCCTTGGACTTAGTCTCCCGGCAGCGAGCCAGAAAAGCATCCCAGTGAATTTCCCTTTTACGGATCACTACATCCAGATCGACAATATGCTTCTTTTCAATGAAGTAAAAGAAGCTTTTTCCTGCGTGAATGCACAAATGGCAAAGCAGATCTTCTGGCGCCAGCCCCTTGGCCGGGGTCTGACCATAATGGAAATCTTCGTTCCTGGCGAACCACTCCTGCAGGTTGGCCTGGTGCCGCTCCAGGCCGGCGAAGCCGCGGTGCAACTCGATCAATTGCCCGAAGCGCGAGCGGAAGCCCCAGTGGTTGGTCTGGGCGGTCGTCGCCAGGTTGCCTTCTTCTTTTTCCAAAAGCTCATATTTGTTTTTTTCCAGAATTCTGGCTGCAGCGGGAAAGTCCTTCGGCGGCACCAGGATGTCCAGGTCGCCATAAGGACGCTCGTGCGGGTGATCGTAATAGGAATGGGCAAGATGGGGACCCTTCAGAAGTATGAGGGGGATATGCGCAGCGGAAAACAAGCCGCTGATCTCACGGAAAATGGCCTCCATGCGCAGGTCATGCACATGAAACCGAGTCTTGAGATCAGCCAGAACCTGTTTTGACCCGTTCATCATCATGGCGCCAGAACCCGCCCCAGGCAGTCTGACAAAGCCTGAGCCAGCTCTCCGGAACAATAGATCGGGCCCCTGTTGAACGGCTTGCGCAGCCGGACCGAACCCAGCTGCTCGCCCTTTTTCGTCAACGGGAATTCCAGAGAATAAACACTCTTTTCATCGTCTTTGTCGGAATAGGCATAGATCGTAACGGCCTGGCGCTCGATCTCTCCGGCTGAAAAGCCATAATCCTTGAATAGGTCGCCCAGAGGCCCGGAGATCTCAATAAACTCTTTTTTCTTTTCTGCCTCTCTTTCAAAGCGGTTGATCAAGTACAAGTGGTAGCGCCTTTTCTTGAAATCGGCAAACAGCAAACCGATCTTCCTGACGAAATCGGCAGGCTTGAGTTCGCTGAGGAGCTGGAAGCCCCAGAAGGCAATAAGGCTCAGCACAGCTGGAATGATGATCGCCAAGGGGCGCGGCAGGTCAACTTTGAAGAGCAGGTAAAGCGCTATCAGCAAGAGCAGGTTGGCGCCATAGAACCAAGAGAGGACCTGTCGTTTGGAGTACCCCTTCTGCAAAAGCTTGTGATGCAGATGGTCGGTGTCGGACTTGTAAATGGGCATGCCGCGGTACCAGCGGCGCACTATTGCATACATCATATCAAGCAAAGGCAATGAAAACGCCAACACCATCACGCCAATGGAGGACGAACCGGAGGTCCCCCTGGAAACGGCCATGGCAAAGGTGGCAAGGAAAAATCCCAGGAACAAACTGCCCGAATCGCCCATATAGATCGAAGCCGGAGGATGGTTATAAAAAAGGAATCCGGCCAGCGCCCCGATCAGGGCCAACGCAGCCAGGGCTAATCCTGCAGGCAAGCTCTGCCCATTCATCAATAAAATGGCCGTCAGGATCAGGATTGAAGTGCCAGCCGCCAATCCATCCAGCCCATCGATCAGGTTGATGGCGTTCGTGATCACGACCACCCACAGCACGGTCACCGGCAGGCTGAGCCACCCCAGCGCCAACGGCTGTCCAAACGGATTCGGCAGCGTGTGTATCCCAATCCCGGCAAAAAACAGCAAACACGCCGCCCCGATCTCCACAACCAATCTGCTCCCAACCGACGCCCCTTTCCAGTCGTCGTAGGCGCCGATCAGCAACACGGCGAATGCTCCACCCAGGATCGCTGGCCATTGACCATCCAGCGGGGCCTGCGACAGGATGAGATACACAATTGAAAATGGCAGGATAAATGAGAGGAATATGGCCATGCCACCGAAACGGGGAATTGCCTCCTCGTCAAGGAACCGCACCTTGATGAATCTGCGAAGCCATGGGGTCAGTGCCAATGAGAGAGCCAACGCCGCCCCGAATACAATCAAAACGTTTGTTACCATAAGGAATTCGGGCTGGCAGCCACCGGTCTTCTCCCTTGGCACCCAAATTTTCGGAGATAACGCATATAGGACTTGAGATGGATCAGGGCATGACGTCCGGGCCTGCCCATTCCTGGAAGGAACCCGCTGCTGCTTCGCGTGCCGGCGTACTCAACCGTAAGTCCGGGAAAATAATGAACCTCGAATCCTTTTCCCCAGAAGCGCCGGCACCAGTCCATGTCCTCTACATACAGAAAATATCCCTCGTCCAAAAGACCCACTTTTTCGATCGCATTTCGTTTGACCATCATGAAGGCGCCGATCACCCAATCGACCGGCTGTGCCTTGTCATAGGCGAATCCCTTTTCCAAGGAGACATTCTTGCCGCTGGAAACCTTTTTCATGACCCGCCTGAAGGCTGTTCCTGGCGTCAGGAAAGGGCGGGCGCTGTCCTGCAGGTTTCCGTACCCGTCCACTATCTTAGGCCCGACCAGGCCTACATTGGGATCAGAATTCATGTACCCCAAGGCTGGCCCGACACCGTCCTTTACGCGGGCATCGGCATTGAGCAGCACGATCACATCCCCTTCCGCCGCTTCGATGCCGCGGTTCATGGCATAGGCATACCCGCCATTCCGTTCGTTGAAGAGCCAATGAACTCCGGGGTATTCCTGGATCAATCTATTCCTGATCTCTTCGGAATACAGTGAATTGGATGTGACGACAATTTCGCAAGACGTTTCAGCCGCATGTTCCCGGATGTCGGCCAGGCAGGGGGCTATTTCCTGCAGGCAATTGTATTCGAGGATGACGAAACTTGGACCGCTCATGAGCGGTTCGTGACATGGGCGGCAATGAACTCATTGATCCGCCGGGCCGCGTCTCCCGTTGGCAGAGGTTTTGGGACGAATGTTTCGGACTCTTCCATCTTCTTGCCAAGATCGGCGACATCGTAGGCTGCCAGGATATGCCCCCCCTTTCCCAGTGCTTCAACCAGTTCCCTTTGAGAGTGGTTATGCTCGCCCTGGAGCCTGGGTACCGCGATGACCTTTTTCCCCAATCTTAGGGCTTCAGAGATGGTCCCGTATCCGCCATGACTGACGATTACGGCAGCCTCTTCCATCAATCGTCGCATTGCATCGGCGGATACAAAATCGTGGACTTCCGCCCCGGGAAAATCATGGATCGTGTGCCCTCTTTGCACTACCCAGCGCTTCGAAGAGCGCTTGCAGAGGGAAGAAACGGCATCAGCCAATCTTTGGAATGGGATGGGCACATTGCCAAAGACCGCCAGGACCATCAAACCAGCCCGCAGTACCGCGCCTTGGGATAATGGCTTTGCAGCCCCTGCCACTGGATCAGGAACAAGTCGGAATAACGATAAAGAAACTTTCCGGTTTTCGATGGATTCACTACATTGGCCGCCGATTCGATGAAAATCACTTTTGCTTGCAACAGAGACTTTGCCCACAACGCTGTCGGAACAGCAATCCCAGCTCCGGTTGATATCACCAATTCGGGTCTTTCTTTTAGGATATGCCTAAGTGCTTGCACTGCGTTCAATAAGTATTTTAATACCGATTTGTGAGGATCGATGATGAAATAGTGCCTTTGTTCTCTTAGTATATCTTCCGTATGCCTGGTTCTATATGTAACGACATATTTATCGCCTTTTACTTCACTCGTTGCATTCAGTAACTCGCGCAAGTGGCCGCCGTGGGAGGAGATCAAGCAGATCTTCATAGAAGCCCCAGGTGATAGGTCATGGGGGATGGGTTTAGGACGTGAAGAACGAACTTTGATTAATGCACCAAGCATTTTCCCCAATTCAAGGAGCTTGCTATTAATTTCAACGTTTGATCCCTTAATCCAACATCTCTCTGAAATTGCCCGGCATTAGTAATTTTATAGATTTTTACAGCCAGATCTTTACTTACTTGCCATATTCTTAGATCTCAAAATCCTTTTTCAGGCATAGATGCATATCCTAGGTCATGGGTTATAGGTCATAGGTAAGAGGTGTAAGGCAATGAGAGAATTGCTTATTTCCCTCATCTATAATCGCTAACCGATCATCCATTACCGTATTTCGGTTACCGCCATTACCCATTACCCGTCACCTATCACCTTTAGTTCTATGAACTCTTTGCATGCCTGAACAAGATATTATTCATCGCGCGAAAGAAATATTTGATATCGGTTCTAAACGGATGCGCGCGATATTTCTCCAGGTATTTGCGCTCGGACTCCCATACCTGCTCGATGCCCTCCGGCATATCGGCATAATACGGCGGTATCAGCCCCGGCTTGAACTTCACCCGCTCTTTTTGAAGATCTTCTGGATACGTCTTGAAGAACGTCTCGCTCAGCGGCCTGACGCCAACCAGCTTCAAGTCACGCTTGAGCCAGTTGACCAACATGGGAAGCTCGTCCAACCAGGTTTTCCTAAAAAACCTTCCCCAGCTGGTTATCCTGAAATCGTTCTTGATCTTGCCGCTCGCCTCGAGCTGGTGCTTGTCGAAAATATACTGGTGCAGGTATTCGGCGAACGGGTGCATGGTGCGCAGTTTATAAATATGAATAACCTTTCCGCCTTTCCCCAAACGCCGCTGGCGGAAGATGGGGCCATAGGATGGCCTGGGATCGTTTCGTGGCTCCTTGGTTTTCTTGGCGATGAAATAATAGAGATGGTTGATCGGTCGCAAGCCGATCACTTCAAAGCCGCAATAATACAGCCGGCCCAGGACCTCGGTGCGGGAAAAGACGCGCTTCTTTCCTTTTGATATCCAAAAATAAATCCGCTTCAAGATAGGCAGTTTTGGCATGATCCGCTTATAGGTGAAGTCGATCACATAGAATACCCCGGCAAACCACCTGGGGAACTTGCCAAAGATGCGCGCTCGTCTCTGGTCATAGGACTCGAAACAGCCTACCAGCACGCCTCTCTTCTTCATTTTCTTGTTCAAGGCGATGAACATCTGGTTGACGAAGCGGAAATTGTTCACCTTCTCGAAATTGAAGAAGAAGCTTAACGAATTGTCCTCCATGATCTCGATATTCTCGGTATCATCGGCGAACATGAAGCCGGAACTGAAGATATCAAACCGCTTCAGATCAACATATTGTTTAAGGAACTCCCATACATCCTGGTATTTTTTCAGGAAGAGCCGCTCCAGCTTATTTTTTAGGATCTCCTGGCTGTCCTCGGCATCCTGATATTTGTATTTCTCTTTGACGATCTCTTCGGTATCTTCCTTTTCCTCTGCCCCTACTTTCTTCCTTTCTCCCTGCGGATGCGCCAGTTCATCGGCCAGCAGTTCGGCGGGGTCTTCCTTGGCGCGACGGAACTGGGCATAGAGATAGTAGACCGAGACGATCATATTCTCCAGCACGATAAAGGCGGCGATGGAACCGAAGATGATCAGGCGAGACATCGTGCCGCGGGTGACAATGAAGAAAAACAAGGAGACGAGGCCGAGGATCAGAGCCTCTGATTGCCAAAAGGGAGTCATCGCCGCCACAAAGCTCTTGTTAACCCGCACATGGAAGCGATGGACGAGGATGGAGACCAGAAGCCAGGCGAAGTAGATCCCGACCAGCGCCAAAATGTATCTTTCCTCAAGTCGGAGCGCATCGAGTTTCGAAGAATAAATAAAAAGGAAGGAAATGGTGACGGCCACGACCTCGGCGATGAAGAACAGCATCTGGAACGGCAGCCGGCGTTGGGGCTCGCGCTTGCGCAGCCACACGAAATAGAATCCGACATATAGGAATTCCAACAGCATATAAGCGCTTAGCGTTCCATAAACGATGAACCGCGGCAAGGTCACCCAGCCCAAAAGATAGATCACCAGGGTGAGCAGAAGGACAAAGACCAGCGCCGCCTGCCAATACGGCTCCAGCAGCGAGAAATAATCCCCTTTCTCCTGCACTTGGAATTTTTTCGATAACAGCGTGACCAGCAGCCAGGTGGCGAACAGAACCGGCAGGAATCGCTGCAATGACGGCTCTACCTGCAAGTGCCCGCGCCGGAACCAGTAGACGACCAAAAATGAGACAGCTAGAAACATCCCATCAAGCAATACTTTTGCCCAATAGAAACGTTCCTTTTTCAGTATATTGCTGGCCATTTTATCATCAGGGCTTCTTCGGAATGCTTTCTGTAGATACTAATAAAATCCAAATCATCGCTCCGAACACAATCCCTACTCCATTTGCTGCAAGATCGATCGGATTGAATGCCTTTTTGGGGATCAATAATTGCACAATTTCAGAAACAATAGCCAGGATTACGCCAATCCCCAAAAGACACCAAAATATCTTACATTTATTGGATTGATTCCATCTCAGGTTGGCCAAAATCATCCAGGGAACAAAAAACACCGCATGAATAATGTAATCCGTCCGTATCCCGCCCCAGTGCCTTCTACTTGGCGCCATATCCCCATTGATAGAAACAACCGACAGTAATATCAAAGTAATAATATACACTGTAATAATCCAGTTTTGATATTTCATAGCCAATTTCATTTTTTAGTGTCTTCAGTTATCTCAAGGATATGTTTTAATAATTTTGACTATTGCTTTTCTTCGAACTACTGTCTACTAATGTCTTCCGCCTGTCTTCTCTTTCTGTCTTCTGTCATCTGCCTTCTGTCTTCTTCCCTACTGTCTACTGACTACTGACTACTGTCTACTTTTTACTATAAAATACTTAACGACATTTTTAACCTTCTGACTCACCAACTCCCACACCCACGGCCCCCACTCATCGGTCCACCTCTGGGGATGTATCGTCAGCATGATTTGATCCGGCAATTGGTTCTTCCATAATG
This sequence comes from uncultured Clostridia bacterium, assembly GCA_964628035.1. Taxonomy (GTDB): domain Bacteria; phylum Acidobacteriota; class Aminicenantia; order UBA2199; family UBA2199; genus UBA2199. Next base: position 101,198 of record CAZVPI010000008.1, read on the forward strand.
CATTTATTATGTCTTTCGTTGAATGCAATCTTGGCAATTTTTTAAAAACTATTGATTTTTCTTCAACCCACACCCCTGACCTATCACCCCTGACCTTATCCCTGATAGAAACCTTTTCTCCATCCCACCTCCTCCCCGTATCCGTCAAATACATCACCTTGCTAAAATCAACATCAAAATATGGTTCCCCAATAATCCCAAATTCTCTATAGTTCCTTTCTTTCCACATATCACGATTATCGTACTTGGACATCGGGCTACCATGCATGCAGACCGTTTTTACAGGTGCGATAAGCCGTAATTGCTCAAGGTTCACTTGAAAAGAAGCGATCGCCGCACTCACGTCACCTCTGCATCGATGGAGGTCCTCGTAATGATAACCGATCTCGTGTCCAGAATCCGCGACACCTCGGATCTCCTTTTCGGGAAACTTTCCGCCCATGGATCGAAAATAATAGGTCCCGTGGATGCCAAATCCTCCTTCCACCTCTGCCATTTTCCGCGACCTTTCAGGACGACAGTCTACGTCATGGCGCAGGATTAAAACGTAAGGGAACGTGTCTATCCTCTCGAGATAGTCCAAAAAAGATAGAAATTCATAGCGGGCTTCTTTAAAACTAGCTAGTAGTTCGTGTAGCGTTCCCAGCGAAAAATCCCGCATTTACCGATCCAGAATCGCCTGCAGACAACGTTCAGCAGCGTGTCCGTCCCAGAGCTCGGGCCGCACGGGCTTGCGCTCCTCCGTCAGGGCCTTGCGGTATTCTGCCCGGATCCGCTCCACGTCGTTGCCGACCAGCACGCTGGCGCCGCCAAGCTCGCGCAGGGTCACCGGCCGCTCAGTATTCCAACGCAGAGTGAGGCAGGGGGTGCCCAGAACAGTACACTCTTCTTGCAGGCCGCCGCTGTCGGTCAGCAGCACACGGGCATCCATGTTCAGGCGCAGCATCTCGTGGTAGCCGATCGGGCGCAGCAGGATCATGCCGGCCGTTCCGCGCACCTTGTCCCATAGGCCGAATTCCTTCAGCCTCTTTTCCGAGCGGGGATGGACCGGCCAGACCAGGGGCATGCCGCCGGCGACCTCGGCGCAGAAGAAATCGACCAGCGGGCCCAGGACAGCCGGGTCATCCACGTTGGAGGGCCGGTGCAGGGTCATCAAAGTGTATTCACCATCGCGCAGGCCTCTCGCTTGCGAAGAGGCAGCAACGAGCGCATTCCCTCTGCAGATCGCCCCGATGTCCAGGGCGGCGGCCCGGGAGCGGTTTGCCTCCAGCGTATCGATCATGATGTTGCCGACGAACACGATCCGTTCCTCGGCCGCCCCCTCGCGGCGCAGGTTCTCCCCGGACATCCGGTCTGGGGTAAGTAACAGGTCGGCCAGGCGGTCGGTGACCAGGCGGTTGATCTCCTCGGGCATCGTCATGTCGCCCGAGCGCAGCCCCGCCTCGATGTGGCACAATCTGCCGCCCTCCTTCTTGGCGGTGACCGACCCGGCCAGGGTGGCGTTGACGTCGCCGACCACCACCACCCAGTCGGGCCGCTCCCGGCGCAGCACCTTCTCCAGGGCAATCATGGTCTGCCCCACCTGCTCGGCATGAGTCCCTGAGCCAACTCCGAGGTTGATGTCAGGGGCCGGGATCTGCAGCGACTGGAAGAAGGCCTCCGACATAGTCCCGTCATAATGTTGGCCGGTGTGGACCAGCATGTGCCCGACCTTGTCCGCGGCTCGGGCATTGTATTGGTTGAGCGCGTTAATGAACGGCGCAATTTTCATGAAGTTGGGCCTGGCGCCGATGACCGAGACGATCTTCATTTGAATTCCCCTTGAAACTGCGAGCCCTGCTTCATTTTGCTCGGGCTCTCCGGATAGTTCTCGATAAACCAGGCGAGTAGAGCGGTCAGGTCGACCTTTTCCGAAAGCATCTTCTCTTTCCTGACCGCATGCCCTTCTTTCAGTCTGGGCGTCGCCAGCAGCTCCAGAGCCTTGCCCGTCACCCCACGGATATCCCGGAAGCTGTACACCAATCCGTATTTTACCTCCTGCTCGCGGATGGTATGCACATCCTGGGGATTGAGGTAGATGGCGGGCGTGCCCAGCATGGCGCATTCGGAGGCCATGGTCGCACCTTCGCCGACGTACAGGGTGGCGAACGCCAGGACGTCGTGTATCCTGTGTGGAGGGACTTTCAGCTGGAACTTCTTTAGTGGTTCAGGGAGATCTTCTTCCGAGGAGATGAATACCCTGGCGGCTTTTCCCAGCTCGGCCACCAAATCCACCTTCTCGCCGAAGCTGGCTCTCCGGCTGCCGAAGTCGTGGCTGGCATTCCAGGAGATGAAACGCAATACAACGTATTTCTCATCCTTCCCAACTTCAAGCTCATCGCGGATGCCCGGATCGGGAGAGTATCGCTTCGGATGCAGGTAAGCCAGCTCTTGGTATCCGTCATAATGGAGTTCTTTTTTTCCCAACCGGGGATGAGGGAATGAACCGGTCAGGATGACACTTGTGAAAGGCCTGTAAAGGCGGACCTGTTCCATATTAAATGTGTCTTCGAGTGATATATGCGGCTTGCGCAGCAGCCAGGCAACGATGGCGCCGTACATGGAGGCGTTCAGGCACATGTCGGGCTTGAATCTCAATGCGACAAGGAAGGTCCTCCAGGTGAACCAGAACAGGCCCCAGATTTTCCCGATCCGGCTCCTGTACGGTTTGCCGAAATTGACATACGGGAAGCCGTAGTGCTCCAGCAACTGAATCGTGACTTCTTTGTCCCGGGTAGTGAACAGGACTTCCGATCCCTTTTCGATGAAGATCTTGGCCAGATGCCTAAAATAATGGACGTGCGCCGGATGGCCGATGTCGATCAGCAGTCTCATGCCCTATCCCCTGATCCTCCGCCAGAACCAGAAGCCGAGCTTGGCCATCGTCATCACCTGGGGCCGGTGGACCTTCATGAACCGCCCCGTTTCCACCAGTTCCCCTCCATACTGCATCTTGAAATCCCGGACTCCATAATCCTTCCCCGGCTTTCCCGCCCCCATCCAATCGTAAACCGCGAATCCGTTCTCGATCGCCCAGCGCATGACCTCGAAATGAAAAAGGTCGGTCGGCCTTGCCTGGAGCAGCCGCGGGTCATCCGGACCGCCGATGTAGAAGGGGCGGAGGACCTGCTTGTCGAGCAGGGCGACCATGACGATGACCGGCTCGCCGTCCTTCGTCAGGGCGAACCATCGCAGCGACCCGGCCAGTTTTTCCTGCAACGCGGCGAAGAAAGCCTTGTCCGGGATCGGCAGGCGGATGCGGCGATAGGTTTTCACCAGCAGCCGGTAGAAGATGTCGAGATACCTGGCATCGGTCGCCGCGTCGAAGCCGAATCCCTGTCCCCTGGCCTTGTTGATCCCGCGCCGGCGGTTGCTCTTGATCCCCCGCCAGAACTCCTCCATGCCGACGGACAAATCCACCAGTATGTTCAGGTGCTCCTCATAGGCGAAGCCGTTGGCTTCGTACGGCCTTCTCTGCTCGGGCCGCAGGCGATGAAAATTCCGGACCTGGGTGTAGACCGCTTTGCCCTTCACCGCTTCGTTGTAGTGCCGTAGCAATTCAGCAGTCACTTCCCCGCCATCCGCCAGCGGCCCGCCCCAGATGATCGACCTGGCGCTCAGCCTTCCCAGCAGGCCGTCGGCTTCCCTCTGCACCGCGGCCAGAAGGATTCCCTTCAGGTCTTCTCCGTCGAAGGCGGCGATGGCCAGGGGGAAATATCGGGGAGTCGCCTGGTAGACGGCGAACATGCGCGGAGTGTGCAGGACGCTCCCCTGGGCATGTTCCTGGACAAAACATTCCCATTGCCGGCGGTCGATGTAGTTCTCATTGATGACGATCCGATACATCCGGTTAAATACTATTTCTCGATGACATCCTGATAAAGTTGGACAATCCTTTTGGCAACCGATACGCTGTCCAGTCCCAGCTCGATCAATCTTTCCCGCCCTCTTGTTCTCCTTCCGAATTTCAGCGCCAATTGAAGCTTGCTAGCGACGTCCCCTGGATCAAATGAAGTCAAATAGCATCCCTCTGTGTCGCCGATGATCCATCGGATGTCGCCGACGTCCGTGGCAACGATCGGGCAGTTGCAGGCCATGGCCTCCTTGATTACATTGGGGGATCCTTCATAGCGTGAGGTCAGCAGGAGTACGTCTGCTGCATTCATGATATCTGGCATAGATTCATGGGATAGTCCAGAAATGACATGCAACTCGACTCTGTCTCGCTTAAGTAAATCGTAAGCGCAACGCGCTAAGTCGAAGTTTTTCTCATCGCGACCAGGATCGCCCACGAAGATCACATGCTTTCCGGAGGCAAATCCGGAATTTGCCCGAGCCTCGTTCTCGGCCAGGGGCCGAAAGGATTCCATGTCAATCCCGTTTGGTATCACCGCGGCCGAGCGGATTCCGAGCACCGCTTTCATCTCCTCCGATTTCACAATCAACGCGGACCAACGCCCTTTGGCGAGACGGCGGAGCCAGTATCGCTCCACCTTTCCGCGCAGGACATCGCTGCCCATAAGGGAAACGATTAGCGGCCTGGCTCCGGCCAGGGTCGCAGCAAAAGAGGAAAGGGAGTAATGGGCATGAATGACATCGAAACGATTCAGCCGCAAATAGCGGCGCAGGGCAAATACGCTTCGTATATACCCCCCTCTCCCTTTGCCCCGGATGGGAAAATATTCCACTTCGACTCCAGCGTCTTTTAACGAATCGCCTTGGCGGGAAACCAAAGGTGAGAGGAGACCTTTCACGGTCTCCCTGGCAACAAATAGTACTCTCACTCCGTTCCTTAACTCATCGCTTACTCGCCGAGAAGGTTGCCATGGCCGAGCAGTTCGATGACATGCCGAATCCTGAGATCGAAAGAATTATTGCGGTTGAATGTGCCAGGCTCGAATTTCCATTCCCCGTCATGCTGGACGTACCGCCCGCCGATGCCGTCGATGATCATCTGGTGCTCGGGGTGGATGAAGCCGAAGAAGCACTGCAACTCGTTCACGTAGAGGCGCCGGTCACGGTCGACGAAGATGTCGATGGCCTGGCTCAGGAATCCCCTCTTGTCGGTGACGTGCTTCATGAAGTCGAGGATCTCCCGCGGCGGCCCCCCCCAGTCGATGCCGCCGCCGCCGCTGAAGATGGCGCCGCGGCGCTGCTTCTTGTGGGCGAAGAACGACTCGCCGATGCGCACCGTCCGCCACTCCTCGGCCACATCGATGTAGTCTTGGAGGATCACATGCCACCGTTGCGGATCGATCGTGCCCACGGTGTGTCGTCTCTTCAGGTAGGCCAAGAACCCGGGTATGTCGCCGATCCGCCCAAGGATCCTGGACTTCAGTTTCCCCTTGCGCAGGTTCGGCAGCCATTTCCGGGCGATGCCCCGCTGTGAAAAAGCGCGCGCCACGTATTTTTTTAGTTCGGCGTCATTGCGCAGGATCTGGATCCCCGAACCGGCGGCCCCGATAGCGGTTTTCCCGACCAGGGGGAATGAGCAAGTTTCCCGGAAGCGCTCAATCTCCTCTCGGTCATAAAAAACATGCGTCTTGGCATGGGGAACCTGATTGGCCTCGAGCCAGTAGGCCAGCATGCGCTTGTTTTCGTAGATCAGGACTTCTTCGAAGGTCGGGTAGATCATTTTGTTCAGGATATTGCGGATGACATACAGGCGTTCATCGTACATCTGCTTGAAGTAGCCCACGGCCCCGGGCGGACGCGTCAGGTAGCAGTCGCAATCGCTGCTCATGACTTTTTTAAGCCAGTCGCTTTTCGACAGGTCGATCACGTCCACACGAATGTCATATGGCGCTTCGCGGATGGCCTGGAGCCATTCCAGGTGGTCGTCCGGGCTTTCGTTTTTCAAAACGACGAAGTGATATTTCTTCATCTCATTTCACGAATTCCTTGATGATGTAATCGATGTTGATCAAGTTGGTGAAATCGTGCCAGTACCCTTCCTCCTGGCCGTGAACGGGCCTTGCCAGGTCGTTCCGATAGCGCTCCATGTCGACAAATTGCTTTGATTCCTCCGAAAACCCCTCAATGCTTTTCCAGGAAAAATCGGCGATCCACTTCCGGTATGGGAAGGAGGGAGTCCCGTTTTTCAGGAACATGTAGCGATAGGTCCTCTTCAGGAGCAGGAGGATCTTGCTGCCCAGGTACTCGCGCGCCGAATAGAATCCCCTCTTGCCGTAGGCGATATTTGACAGCTGGGGGGCCAGGAGATGGGTTACGCCCAGGCGCAGGTTCTGCCGCCAGTTCTCCAGCAGGTGGCCCCGTTCGGGGACGTAGTCGCCCAGGGGCATGTGGAACGGCGACGAGAAGATCGCCTCCAGCCAGTCGATGTCCATGAAGGGGCAGGCGACGTACTTCAGCCGCTTCATGTACAGGTTCATGTCCTGGGTGTGGTGCAGGGCGGCGTCCACGTAGAACTCGACGTGAAAATGGCCGTGTTTTCCCTTTTGCTGGATGAAGGGCTGGGCGGCGAGGATGGAGTGCACTTCGTCCAGGTCCGTCTCCCCCGCTTTGAAATGCCGCTCCCGCAGTATCCTGCGCATCGTCTCCTTGTTGCCCGACTCGTCGCCCGGCCGCCACAGCCGGAACAGCTTGGAGATGATGTAGTCGTGGTAGGCGACCCCCTGGATGTACTCGCCGCCCATGTCGCCGACCAGGATCAGCTCGTTGGCCGGGTTGCTCTCCATCTCCCTCTCGATTGCGTCGAGGCGGTGGGCGCGGTGGATGTGCAGCAGCGAGCTGCCGAGGGCGATGACCTCTTTTCCGCGCCTCGCGAACCAGTCGGCGCCCGGCTCGCCGACGGAGTGGCAGTGGTAGTTCAAATTCCGGCTTGCGGCGACCTTGCTGGCGGTCATGGCGTCGAGAGAGCGCGGGTCGCCGAAGGTGAAGGCATTGGGCCGGATGCCCAGGCTCAGCAGTGCGGCCAGGATCATGCGGCTGTCCATGCCGCCGGTGAGGGTCACGGTCAGGGCCGACGGCTTTAGGTATTCCACGTGGCGACCGATGATGCCCCGCCAAACATCGGCTAGTTCGGCGATGGAGATCTTTCTCTCCTTCAGGCTCAGCAGCTCGTCCGGGAGCCAGTAGCGGTCGATCTTGAGCGAGCCGTTGAAACGGACGGCCGTCGCCGGCCCGCTGGCCTCCACGGAGCGGAACAGGGTGGTGCCGGCGATGAAATGGGTCATCAAACAGAACAATGCCGCCCGCTCCGCGTCGGCCCGGAGCCTGACCGCGCCGGCGATGAGGGACAGCTCGCCGGCGATCAGGAAGCCGCCGCCATCCTGGTGGATGAAAAATTTCTTGATGCTGTGGTGGTCGTTGAAGAGGAAAAATCCCTGTTCGCTGACGAGCAGGATCACGAAGATTCCCTTGACGAAATCGATGAGACCCGGCCCCTTCTCGGCGAAAAGACGCCGGATCAACTCCTCGTTCTTCAGCGGACGGCATTCCGCGGGGCAGGATTCCCTGGGCAGGACGTAGCCGTCGATGCCGATGCGCAGGCCTTCAGCGGGGAAGGCCTTGAGGAAATCACCGTCGAAGTGGACGGTGAACCCCTTGTGCTGCCGCTGGTTTTGGCAGGGATTCGCCAGCCTCATGTTCGTGATCAGCCAGCGGCTCATCGGGCGGCTTCCGGGGTCCGGCCGGCGGGGCTTTCCTCCCCCATCGGTTCGCCGGGGGGCGCCAGTGTCGCCAGGGCGGCCACGATCTTTTCGGCGTTGGCCTGCTTGGAAAACCGGGCGGCGGCGATGGCGCTGTTCTTAGCCCGCACGGCGAAGCTGAAACCGCAGCCGCGGGCGGCCCGGAGCATCTCCTCGACGTCGTGGCCCACGATGCAGCCCAGCCGGTTGTCCCGGATGAAGTCCGAGTAGTCGCCGATGTGGTCCGAGGCCATGACCGGCAGCCCGGCCAGCAGGTATTCCGCGAGCTTGGTGGGCGACGAGACGCGGTTGGTCATGATATCGTCTCTGAGGATTATGCCCAGGTCGGCCGCGTTCAGGAAGGCGTTGATCTCGCGGGGATCATGGACGAAGCGGATCATGATCCTATCGGCGGGTAATGAGTGCCGGTTCTGCAACTCCCTGGCCATGGCCGTGTCGGGCGTCAGGCAGATAAAATGGTGGTCCGCGTTCTGGGCGATGAAGTGTAAGGCGAATTCGAAGACCAAGTCTTTCTTGTGATACTTGTTCTTCAGGCGGCCGGTATAGATCAGAATCCTCTTTCCCTCCAGGCCCAGATGCTTTCTTTTCTCCTCCCCCAGTTCCGGATCGGGGAAGAATAGATTTTCGTCGGCGGCGCCCGGTACGACGCAAATCTTGCCCGCTTGCTCCGTGCAGCCGGGCAGGCCCAACAAGTAATCTTTCAGTGGTTGCGATACGCAAAAGACCAAGTCGGCCGCCTTCAGCATGGCCGCGTCCCGCTGCACGAAGCGGTTGTATGCCTGGATCATCCCCGGATCCCGGACCTCCCCGAGCGAGTCGTAGCCCAGCGAATTCAGGTACTCCTCGGGCGAGGCGCCCCGGTAATCGAAGACGAGGCGTACTCTGTCATCGATTCGCCTCAGCCTAGCGAATGTATCATAATTGACCGAGGCCCGGCTCTGAAGGACGGCCATGGCCTTCTCGTCACGTCCGATCCTGGAGGCGATGAGCCGCCGAATCCTCCAAGTTTTGATGAGTGGCGAGAATGGATCCATGCGGTCCAGGGACCTCAAGGTGACAGCCTGATGGATCTCCCCTTGCAGCCGTTTGCGATATTCACTCACGACGGCACGTTGCCGGCCGCCGTGGCGGACCAGGTACGGGATCGACGGACAGGAGAGGATGTCGTAGACGATCCCCTTTCCCTGCAGCACCTCGATCCAGTTCTGCACCTGGCTCCTCAGGATGGGATTGTCCAGGATGCCGGTCACGTAGAGGTAGTACCTGTTCAGGTGGCTTTCGGCATGCATCAGATGACGGCGATCCTCGTCTTGGTTTCCAGCGGGCATGTGGCCGGCAGCTCGATCTCCAGGGTGAAAGAGGGTGTCTTCACGCCATAGGATTTCGAGACGAAGTCGCCGCGCTTGCGCAAACACGCCGCGCCGGGGGCGCTGAAGGCCAGCTCGAGGTTCGGTCCTTGCTTCCGCCTCGTCCGGACGGTGTTGCCGGCGATCTCGAAATCGATGCCGCTGTCGAAATGAAAATGCCAGCAAAGGACGTGCTCCCCTTCTCCACTCAACCGGTCGATGATCTCCCAGGTGGAAGCGCTCTTGTCGAAGATGAAAGTCCGCCGATGAAAGACCGGGCTATCCAGCCTCATGAAGCCGTTGTGCGAGCCGGAGAAGATGTCCTTTTCCTCGCCGCCCAGGAACTCGAAGTCGACCGGCTCGGCGATCTCCAGGCAGCGGAAGATGTTTGTCTCAGACAGCCGATGTTGATCCTGACCGTCCACGGTTACCGTGTTGTGCATGCGCGTGCTTCTGAAGAGGTTTCGCTCCTTGGGTGAAGACGTGTACAAAAAGGTGCCGGGATCGACCAGGAAGGTGGTGCCGCCAATGGCCAGCTCGAAGGAGAGGAGGTCGGCGTGGGCATGCGATCCCCATTGCCTTGTCTGGTCGGGGTAGGCGGCGGCGCCGCTGTTGGTGATGAACATGTACCGTTCGTTGTGGCGAAGGACGCAGAAACCGGCGTCGGGAAAGGCCTTTGATCCGATATCGGAGGCGCTTGGAACAAGGGCGCAGAGCGTCTCCCGCCCCCCGCTTCTCAGCAGGAAAAATATTTCGGGCGCTTCGGGATCGGCGTACTTCTTCATGACCGGGTCTTGTCGCAGCGCCGCCCCGATCGCCAGCAGATAGCGGTGGTCGGTCTGCTGCCGCAGGCCGAAGGGCAGAAACCGGCCGTTGTCCTGGTCGCCGATGACCGGCGCCTCGCCGTCGGGCTTGAGGTAGTGCAGGACGAAGTCGAACATCGTATCCAGGCGGTGGCGGATGTCAAGGGGGATATTGATGCCGTTTCTGATCAAGAGCAGATACGGATAGACGGCAAGCTCGACCATGAGCCGGTTATAGGAGATGCTGCGCTCGTAGGAGGCGCCGCAGGGGAGGAACTGGCTTCGGATCTCGCCGTAGTATTCCGGCAGCGCATACTCGAACCACCGCCTCCCCTCCCTCGTGGAAGAGAAGAGCATGCCCAGGAAGAGCAACCCGGCCAAGTTCGAAAAAAAGTGGTTGTTGCTGTTTCTATACTTTTTTTCAAGATTGCGAAAGATGAAGTAACCGTGTTCGAACAGGCTGACGCGGATCTTTTCCAGGAACCCCCGGTCGATCAGCGGCGAGCCGACGAACATGCCCAAAGCATAGATCCAGTTCGCGGCGCGGATGGCGACATCCATGGCGCAGCCCCAGTTGATGCTGCGCATCAGGGGATTCTCCTCGATCCAGTTCTCGACCTGGGCCCTGAATTCGCGGGTGTATTTATCTTCGCCGGTCAGAAGATAGGCCTGTCCAAGAATCAGCAAGTGATGCGAGCGGCTCAGCTCGCGGGGTACCTTGACGTCGGCCGTGTTGCCGTAATCCACCTGGATGTAGTTGAGGTAATATTTTCCCCTGGGCCAGGCGAAACCCGACTTGAAATCGCTATGCCAGTCGATCGGCCGCAGTTGCACCCTGCCGGATCCCAGAAGGTCGTAATACCCGGCAACGATCTCGTCGGCTGCGGCCAGGATCCGAGCCCGTGAGGAATCCGTGACCGTTACCGGAAAACCGCTGAAGTCTCCGATCGTCTTCACAAGAAGATTTGCATGATCATTTTCCCCGTCGCCAGCGACTGCCAGTAGCCTTCTGATCCGCCTCCTGATCAGCGGCAGGATCATCCAGGCGAGCTTCTGCTTCATTTCACGATACCGCTTGCCGAGGCCCCAGAAAAAGTACTGCCCATCAGGGTTATGGAGAGCATTTTTCAAGGAGTCAAGCATGCTGCCCCTGATTCCCCTTGGCCAGCTTGTAGAAATGGCCGGCGATCGCCCCGCAGTAGACCAGGACCATGCCGCGGAAGGTAATATGTGAATGCCCGCCGACCATGCCCTCGAGCACGAAGATGAGCAGCAGGTTCTGGAAGACGATCCAGTACTCGCTGACATTGATACGCTGCCTTTCCAAAAGTCTCTTTATCTTGGCCGTGCGGCGGTACAGAAGGAAGAAGATCATCAGGTACAGAACAAGGCCGATGATGCCAAACTTCAGGAACAGCATGGCGTACTCGTTGTGGATCTCCCTCTTCTTGAACACCCGGGGGTCGTTGATCTCGATGATCAGGTCGGTCTTGATGCCGAACAGGAAATCGAACGAGCTCCGCCGCCGCATGTAGTCGAGGACGAAGAGGGGCTCGTCGATGCGGATGTCGTTCTCCATGGCCTGCACGGAAAACTTCCCCTCACCGCCCCTCTCCGCGTAGCGCTCCATGAGGGCCTGCTGCATGCCCGTGCTGGTCGGGATGAAGATGAAGGTGAGGCCCAGGGCGGCCACGATGCCGATCTTGACGCGCGCCTTCAGCTTTCGCTTCAGCAGGTAATTGCCGACCCCGAGGGCGATCACGATGAAGACGAAGCGCTTCAGCGAGCTCAGCAGGGCGATGACGACCAGCCCGGTGCACAGCAGCACGACGATCCTCTCCCTGCGCTTGAGAAAGCGGTAGAGCAGAGGCACCAGCAACAGAGCGAAGCTGATGTAGGTGATGCTGCCACGGCGGGCCATGAACCCAAAGTAGAGCACGCTGCCGCCGTAGTGGGTCGACACCTCGCCGCCCAGCTTGAACAAGGTGGCGATCAGGACGAAAACGCCCCAGAGCAACAGGAAATGATAATGATTGCGCAGCACTTTGTGCAGGTCGCCTTTCATCGAGTAGTGGAATAGGGCGATGGGCAGCAGGATGACCGAGGCGAACGTCACGGAGAAGAAACGAGTGCTCAAATTGATGTTTTCGCTATGGAGGATGGGGAAAAGGAAGAAAACGGCAAGAAAGACGAAAGTCACGACGACGACACTCATGAAATACCGGGCGGGAGGACGATTGTCCAATAAAAAGAACTTCAGCGAATAGAGCAAGACGATGACGTTGACCAGGTAGAGGTAATAGACGCTTTGCAGCACGAAAATGACCGTGAAGTCGATGTACAGGAAATAAAGCAGGATGATGTCGATGAACTCGAGGCGCGTCCTGGTCAGGTTGGGGATGAAGGGGATGAGGAGGGCGCCGATGAAGAACAACGAGTTCAGTATGGCCATGATCAGGAAATCTTATTGTTGGTGAAGCGGCTCGCGAACGGCATCCTGGCAAGGACCTTGTCCCGGATGCGCCGCCGCTCGTTCCGGCCGACGAAGAGGAAGAACGCCAGCAGGGCGGTCAAACCGACGCCGGCTCCCTTCAAGGCCAGGTTGAGCGCCAGCCAGGGGCTGCGGATCGCGGCCAGGGCGTAGTGGGCGGCGGCGACCAGCAGCAGGATGGCGGCGTACTTCGCGTACTCGAAGCGCACGCGGTAGACCAGCTCGGCGAAGAAAAAATAGAGGGCGAGGATGAACAGGAACGACAACATGGTGGCGTGGGTGGCGCCGGCCTTGCCCAGCAGCGGCACCAGGAGAAGATTCAGCGCCACGTTGGCCGCGGCGCTCAGCGCCCAAGCGATGGTGATCAGCCACGTTTTCTTGGTGATCTGGATGGGGGCGACCACGATGCCGGCCAGGCCGACGAACACGTAGCCCATGCTCAGGATGAAGACCACCTCGTGGCTGGAGGCGTAGGACTTCGCGGCCATGACCTGCACCATCTCCCGGGCGAAGACCGAAAGGGCCAGGGCGAAAAGGCTCAGGAACATCAGCATGACCAGGGTGTACTGGCGGATGCGTTGCCGGCAGGCCTCCGGCCGGTCGATCAACTCATAGATCTCCGGCCCCGAGGCCTTCTTGATCGGCTGGGTGAGCAGGATGGGGATGACCGAGGCGATCTTGTAGCCGAAGGAGAACGTTCCCACGTCCTCCAGGCCGGCGAACTTCAGCAGGAACAGGCGGTTCGACCAGAAAGTAACGAAAGAAGCCAGCTGAGTAGGAATGAGGAAGACCGAGAAATGGAGCATACCGCGCAGGGATTGAAAAGAGAAGTGGAAGTACGTCTTCTTCCATTCGCTGTACAGGAGGGTGGCCAACTGGACGGCGGCTCCCAGGATCTGGCCGTAGAGGACGCCGGTGATCTTCAGGCGCAGAACCACGACGAAATAGACCGTCGTGGAGAGCGAGACGAGCAGGTAGAACAAATTGTTTACGATGAAGCGTACGGCACGCCTTTCTACGATCAGGGTCTTGAGCGGGATCTCGGCTAGGGCCTTCAGAAAGACCGAGAGCGAGATCAGCCTCAGATAGGCGGCGCCGGAGATCGATCCGAAAAGGGCCTTGCCGAAAAAATCGGCGAACAGCAGGGAGAAGCCGAGGAAGACGGCACCGCTCCCGAGCTTGAAGAGGAAGGCGGTGCCGAAGAGCGCGTCGCGGTAGGCGCCCTGCTTCCGGTCGAAATAGAGCCGCCCGTAGCCGTTCTCGATAATGAACCCGTAGAAGATGATCAATACGGCGCCGTAGAGATAGGTCAATTCCAGCTGGCCGTAGTCCGCGGGGGCGAGGAAGTGGGCGTAGAGCGGGAGCAGCAGGAACTGGATGCTCTTGCTCAGCACCTCGCCCAGGCTGTAAAGGGAGATATTCTTCAGGTAGCCCACGCTTCTGATTCTATCTTTCCCGGCGCCGGAGCCTGCCGGCCAGCTTGTTCACGGCATCGCCCAAACTTCCTTTCTTGTAGTGGATGCGGACGTTCCGGCGGCGAAAGCCGAGTGAACGGGTCACCTTCTTGATGTGCGGGGTGAACCAGCGCTCGACGGCGTAGACCCGGCGGATGCCGCGCTCGCGTTTCAGCCAGTTCAGCATGCGGGCGTTGGCTTCGCGGTGCAGGCCTCTGAGCCTGAAATCGGGGTGGGTGTAGCTGTCCAGGGTCAACGCCTCGTCCTTCTTCAATTCCCCGTGCATGCGGATGATGTCGCTGTCGAAATAATCCAGCATCACCCAGCGCGTGTAGGCGATGCGCCCCGATGCTGATTCCACGAAGGCAAAGCCGATGTGCCGGGCCGGGTCCAGGAGCTTCCGCCTGTAGGATTCGAAGTACTTCTCCTTGCGGCTACGGCACATCTCCTCGACGGCGGGGAGGTCCGCTTCACTGAGCGTGCGGAAGTCGAAGCCGGGTGTCTCTTGCTCGGGATAGGGGGCGGCGGGAAGGTCGACCGCGATCAGGCTGCCCATGTCGAAGAAGCGGGTGAAAAGATTCTTGAAGATGTTCATTTTTACTCTTCCCGGGGCGGCAGCGGAATGCCATACTTGTCCAGCGCCGCCATCAGCCTGGCCTCGCCGTTGCGGGCTCTTTGGCGCAGCAGCCGATAAACCAGGAGGGAACGCCAGCCGCCGCCAGGGCGCAGCAACCGGGAGGTGACCACGGCCCGCTTGGTGAAGCGGAACTTGTAGTCGTCGAGGCCGAAGCCCAGGTCGATGACCCGGCAGCTGCCTGCGAAATGGCGCACCATCTGGTCCAGTGCCAAAATTCCCAGGCCGATCTTCTGGGCGTCGGCGAACTCGCGGTCGTAGGCCGTGTCAAGGAAATAGACGGCGTCGCCGTGGCGGAAGCCGAGGTTATAGGCCAGCAGGTCGCCTGCAGACGTCGCGTAGACGCTGCAGTAGGGCTGCGGCCTCTCCACGATGCTTTCGAAATACTTTTCCCCGATTTGTGGGTCACAGTACAGGCTGTGCATGTTCGGCGACTTCAGCTTCGACAGGCTCACGCGAGCGATCTGGTCGCGGATAGCGCAAATCGCCTCCCTGTCCAGCAGCATCCTGCCCTCGATCCCCCCGCCGGACTCCCTGACCCGCCTCTGAAACTTGTTGAGCACCTGCTTCAGGTTCTGGGAATAGGAGTATTTCCTGACCTCCTCGTAGCCGTTGCCGGCGGCGATGAACGGGAAGGCCGAGTGCAGGTGGATGGTTGCGGTGAAGGTCCGGCGCAGTATGGAATTCCCCGGCAGGTAGGCCAGATCCAAGACATCGTAATCGACCGCCCGGCGCAGCAGGGAAAAAGCCTCCTCCACCTCCGGCGGCTCGAGGCCGTCGTGGACGATGTCCAGGAGCGATCCGTTCATGGGCTGGCTGAGGAAGACCAGCTCGGTGTAGGAGAGGAAGCGCTTCCTTCTCCGGACCCGCTGTAGCGGCAGACAGGCCGCCAGCTTGCCGTTCCGGCGGATGGCGACGACGCACGGCTCCTGCTCCAGGCCGAGCCGGCGGCTGCGCAGGTGGCCGTATCTCCCCCACCAGCGCACCAAGCTGTCCAGGTCGGCACGGCCAGGTAGGCCTGCCTTCTGCTCCAGCGCATGCCACTCGCCGGAGAATTTCTCGATCTCCGTCAGCGAGCGATGAATCTGTATCGTGAGGCTCATGGAATACAGTCGAAATCAGCCGGACTCATAACACCCCTCGGCAAGGGAACCGAAGATGTAAATGCCGTTTTTCAGCACGCCATCCAGGACGGCTCCGGAAGCGGCGTTCCTGAGCCGGGGCGAACGGGACCTGTACGACAGGGGCAGGCCGCCGTGGCCGCGTATCTCAACACCACTCCGGCCGCAGTCGCGGATCTCGGTGTGCACGAAGGAGTCGTAATAGCGGGCGATTTCGGAACAGGTGGCATGCCAGACGTCCCGGGAACGGAGCAGACCATAGATGCGGTCCAGGGAGCGGATGTCGTCATGGACATTCGGCCTCTGCCGCTTTCCCGTGGGCCCCTGGTTCTGGAAGTGCTCCTGGATGGTGATGGGGAGGCCATTGCGGTACAGGTATTCCAAATGAGCCTCCGGCCGGTGTCCAGGATGCAGAATCTTCTTTACTAGCCCCTTGAGTTTGCCGGTGGAGGCCGGTCGAGACGCGAAGGCGTCGCCACCGAGGTTGGTGGGGATGGTCACGATGCGTGTTTCCGGGATGAAGCCGGGTCCGCTGCCGGCATGGCGGCGGTTGATCATGTGAGCGTCCAGGGCGAACCATTGGAAGCCGGCCGCAATGATGAACTCGCCGGCCCCGGCACCGTGGCGGTAACCCGGGAACTTGCCGCCCTGGAAGACGATCCCCTGAGGCGCCAGGTTGCGGATGGCGGCGAGGTTTTCCTCGGATGTCTCGCGGTCGATGTCGGCGAACTCGTGGCGGCGAAGCCCGTCCTTCACCAGCGTATGGCGCAGACCATGGAACGCCAGTTCGAAGCGCGGCGCCAGCGACAGCGCGAAGTGCAGGAACTCGCCCTCGGTCTCCCGGCGATACACGGCATACCCCGGCCCATCGGGGATTGAATGTTGCGCCGCCAGCGGCATGAAGATCGTGCCGCGGATCTCGGGGTACTTGTCCAGGAGGCGTTCCTTGAAAAAGGCATACAGGGAATCGGGGCCGTCCATCAGATAGCCCCAGTCGTTGTGCGGGCCCAGCGTCCCGTCCAGGCTGACGGCGGCCGGCACCAGGTCGTCGAGCATCAGGCAGCAGGGGGCCTGGCGGCCGTCGAACCAGCGGCATTTCTCAAGCAGCATGATCGTCCATTCAGGAATCGGCCACCAGCAGGCTGACCGCGGTGGCGTCCAGCATGTCCTGCAAGGGGACCGGCCAGGCGCCGCCGAGCCGCAGGGCCTCGGCCAGGGCCTGCCACTCCTCGGCATGTCCCTTCCGCGGCAGCTTTGAGCGGATCTTAGCCACCTTCAGCCCGTAGCCATTGATCTTCTTGTAGTCGTCGACAATGACGCTCTTGCCGTCAAAGTGGACCTCAAGAAGTTCCTTGGGCAGATCCTTGCCGCCCACGGCGAAATAATCGATCACGGCCAGAGATCCGTCCGCAAAGGACAGCGTGAAGCTCTTGTTGTCGGACCGCTGGAAAGCAGAGGTTTTCGGAACCAGGCCACTGACCTGGACCTCGGTCACCCTGCATCCCACCAGGAACAGCATGAGGTCGATGAGGTGGCAGGCCTCGCCTACGATGCGGCCCCCGTCCTCGTGCACCCAGGAGTCGGCAGGGGCGTAGCCGGCGTTCATGCGGTAGCGAATGAATAGCGGATTGACCCTCCTCTCCACCTGGCGCTTCACCTCGCGTATGAACGGGCTGAAGCGGCGGTTGAAGCCGACCATCAGAAGGGGTTTCGCCAGCGGGGATCCGTCTTCGTAGAATGCCCGGATCTCCTCGAGCTGGGCGCGGTTGACCGCCAGCGGTTTCTCCACGAAGACATGCTTGCCGGCCCGCAAAGCCTGCAGGGCAAGATCGGCGTGGTCGCCGTGGCGGGTGGCGGCCAGGACCAGGTCGATGGCCGGATCGTCCAGGATGTCACGGATATCGCTGGAGGCCTTCTCTGCCTGGAAGCGCCGGGCCGCGTCCAGCGCCTTCTTGCCGCCGCGGTTGACGACCGTGCGCAGGCGGAAGCGTTCGGGCATGCCGGCGATGATCGGCAGCAGCATGCCGGTGGCGAATCCGCCGGCACCGATCAGTCCGATGCCTATGGGGGCCTTGCCCGTTCCGGTCGCCATGGGAGCGGCCGGCCGCAGGCGGACATCGGTGCCCCTCTCCGCCTGCGGCGGGTACTCGATGAGAGTCAGGATGTTCCGCGTCGGGTCCTTCTCCAGGTCCTGGAACGCCTCACCGACTCGGTCTATGGGGTAGGTTCTCGGCGCCAGCTTCCCCAAGTCGACGGCGCCGGCCTGGATCAGACGCAGGAACTCGCCCATGTTGCGGTTTTCGGTCCAGCGCACATAAGCGTAGGGGTAGTCGATCCCCTTCAATTCATACTGGTCGTCATAGCGCCCGGGGCCGTAGGAGGTGGAGATCAGAAAATCGATCTCGTTGCTGTATATGTCCTTGCGGTTGATGACCATCCCCGAGACGCCGACCAGGACGACCCGCCCTTTTTTTCGCGTCATTTGAAATGCCTGCGCCAGAGGCTCGTTGTCCGATGTCGCCGCCGTGAACAGGACGGCGTCGGCGCCGTGGCCTCCGGCCCAGATACGGACAGCACTGACCGGGTCCTCTTCCCCTGGATTCACCGCGATCTCGGCACCGAGGTCTCTCGCCAGCTGCAGCCGCTTGGGGTTTATGTCGACGCAGGCGACGCGCACGCCGGCGGCGCGCCATATCTGCAGAGCCATCAGTCCGATCAGGCCGCCCCCTTGAATGACTCCCTGTTCGCCGATCCTCAGGTCGGCGCGGCGCACACCGTGCAGGGCGATGGAGCCCACCGTGGCCGTGGCCGCCTGCCAGCTTTCCACTCCCGGCGGAATTTTCACCACCAGGTTCCTGGGGACCACGACGTACTCAGCGTGGACCGCCAGGCGCATGCCGCCGGCGGCCACCCGGTCGCCGACTGCGAAGTTCTCCACGCCGGCGCCGGTCTCGACGATCTCTCCGGCGAGGGAATACCCGAGCTCGACGAGAGCGTCGGCGATTCCGCCCAGCTTCTCACGCGTTTTCCGGAGTCCGCGATCCTTCAAATGCTCGAAGGCAGCAACAATTTTTTTGGGATTGTCCAGAGCCTTTTGGAACAGACTTTTGCGCGACTCACTGACTCCGCCCATCTCCGTGCCCGCGGATACGCAGGAATGGAAGACCCGGATCTTCACGAAGCCGGGTTTACTAGCGGGTTCGGGTACTTCCACAGGAGATACAATCCCCTTATTAAGCAGTGCTTGTTTCATTGCGCTTTCCTTTAACAATCTCGCCGATGAATCGCATCCACTCCTTGAATTTTTCCTCGGTTCGGGAGATACCGAGCAGGTGATTGTAGGTTTCTCCGCTGATCTTGAATTCCCCGCCCCGGACAAGCTGCTCGAAAGCGGCGGCCAATTGCTCCGGGTCCTGGTTACGGATGTAGCAGGGTCCGGCACCAAAGCGATGGCGGTATACCTCCAGGTCCGAAAGGATCAGCGAGCAGCCGGAAAACAGGGCGTCGCTGATTGATTTCCCGCACTGGTCGTCCGGGAGCAGCGAGACAAAGGCATCCGCCAGAAAATAGTAATCGAGAATTTGGTCGCCGGGGATGATCTTGTTGATCAATGCGACCTGGCCGGCTAATTGGGAATTGTTACGCAATGCGTGCTGCAGTCTCCTGACCATGTGGTCGGTGCCCAGAAAGCCCCTCAGGAAGACTATTTTAAGCTTCAACCCCCTGCCGGCCAAGAGTGTAAGGGCCGCCAGAATAGCATCCAGCCCCCCCTGGGGCGATCTCAGGCAACGGTTTTCGAAAATGATCGTTTCATGCTCGGAAAAGCCGTAGCGGCTTCTGATATCGGTTCTGTTCTTTTCTCTCCGGTTCCGGAGTATCAAGTCAAGATCGAAATTGCCGATAGGCAGGACTTTCAGCTTGTCCCGTAATTCCGGTCGTTCGGTCTTGAAATGCTCAACCAGTTGCTCTGTGGTCATCATGACATGGGTGCTTTCCGCGAAGATGTAATCCAATTCCCGGCGCTGGATTCTGGCTCCATGGACTTCGCTGCCATATATCAAGGTCAATTGCGGCCGGAATCCTGTCCGCAGCATGATCTCCGCCTTTTCTGAAGCCTTGTGATTGATGATGATGTCCGGACAGAATATCTTGACCAACTTTTTGGCTTTCCGCACCAGTATGGTTTTCCAAAATGGGACACGAATTTTCCTTAATAAGGGAACTAGGACTTTTTCAAGCAGGTTGAAACGGACTTCGAGGATGTTTTCGGGTGACAGGTAGTCTCGGTTCATTCCATGGTCATCCAGGACGCCCAGCGCGTTTGTGATCTTCGTGTCCGAATTCAATTTTTTCAAATAATGAACGAAAGGGGGACAATTGGGACCATGGAAATAACCATTGATTAAAATCCTCACTTCGTTTGCCTCACCCACTCGTCCCACTCGCCGATGTCCTGCCACGAGCCCTGCGAAATAGGGAAAACGCCTACATGTTCGCCGTGGGCACGGACCTGCTCGATCAACTGCGTGATATGCATGAAGGTGTCGTCGGGAATGCCCTCCAAGACCGAGGGTTCCAGCACGTACATCCCGGAGTTGATCTTGAACGTGAGCTCGGGCTTCTCTTGCAGCGACGCCAGCAGCCCGTTCGGCCCGGTTTCCAAAACGCCGTAGGAAATAGGGATATGCCTCAGTGCGGCCACCAGGGTGACCGCGTTGCGGCTCTCCCGGTGGTAGTCCAGGATCTCCGAATAATCCTGGTCGATGAGGATGTCGCAGTTGCTGACAAAGAACGTTTCACGCATGCGCTTCTTCAGCAGAAACAGGCTGCCGGCGGTCCCGAGGGGCTTCTTCTCGAGAAGGAATTCCACCCGGCAATCCAGTTGCAGATTGCGGACATAATATTCCAGCAGGTCGGCCTTATAGTTGGCCGAGACATAGAAATCACGGCAGCCGTGGCGGACGAAGCGGCCGATGATCTCCTCAATGAGGGTCCGCTCCCCAAGCGGGAAGAGCGGCTTGGGCAGGACGTTGGTGAAGGGCTTCAGGCGGGTTCCCAGTCCGCCGGCCATGATCACGACCGGCAGGACGAACGGCTTGACCGGTACTTTCACCCTATCCACGAACAAATCCTCCCAGAAGTAAACCTGGACGATGTTCGAGGATTTGTCGATGACCGGCAGGAACTCCATGCGGTACTGGAGCATGACTTCCCTGACCCGATCGAGCGGCATGCCCGGGGAGGCCACGCGCGGATTGGGCCGGAGGATGGTACGCACCGGCCCTTGCAGGGACTCGTTGCGGATGATCGCTCGCTGGATGTCGCCGATGCTCAGGATGCCGGCGAACGAACCCTTCGCGTCGGCAACCAGGAGCGACTTGACCCCCAGTGCGTCCATCTTCTTCAGGGCCTGAAGCAATGATTCGTCAGGCTTGATCGTTCTTTCCCTTGCTTTCATCTCGTCATCCCTCAATACCGGTACTTCAGAAGCAAGTGCCCGTATGCGCCGTCCTTTTCCGGGTATTTCCGCGCCCACTGCTTGCACAGGCTTCGGTATACATCCTCATTGTGGATGCATTTGCCGATATAAAACCTGCTCTCCGTGTTTCTGCCGAAGCTTTTCTTAAACAGGTAAACGGGATCGTCCATGCCCTTTCCGCCCCCTATCGAGTACGCCTGGATGCCCATGGCGGACAGGCGCTTCACCAGTTCGAAACGCAGGAGACTGTTGGGGCTCTGGGCGTAGTAGTCTGACAATGTCCCGCCCAGGAAACCGTAGGCGTGATGCGTGTTGTGCAGAACGAGTTCGCAGCTGACAGGGCGGCCGTCGGCCGATACGAAAGCTAGCAACGTTTCACCGGGCATGCTCGCGATCAGCCCGTGAACGAAATCCTGGGAGAAGAAATAATAGGCGTCAGCGCGGTTCCGCACCATGGTTTGATGGTAGATGTTCAGGAAATGGCCGACGTCCTCCGCGGTGACGTCGGTCCCGGTCACGATCCGACAATCCAGCTTCGCTCTCTCTGCCTTGCGCACAGCCTTGCGCACCCCGTTGTCGAATGACTTCCTCCACACCTCGTCAATTCCCGGAGCCAGGTCGATCAGGACGTTTTCAAAGGCGAAGGAAGGCTCTATATGACGCAGATAGTGGTAATTCTTGATCACGGGGCAAAAACGGATGAATTCGGCGACGATTCCCGCTTCCCGGCAGTAGTCGGATACGGCTCTCGAAAACCCCTCCAGAAAAGTGGGATCACCGCAGTTGGTCACGGGACCGTTGTAGCCGTAGGCCCCCTGCAAATCGAAGTATTCACCTTCCAATTCATACCCGAGACCGTGGATGGAATTAATCAGCGCGGGATAGACGATGGCCCGGTCTCCCTCAACGCCGACGAAACAGATCGGTCTCCCCTCCCCGCGCTCTTCAAAGAGTTTGTAGTACTCCGGTCTGAAGTGCGGGGACTTGGCCGCATCGGGAATCCGGTTCAAGAGCGAATTCCACATCGCCCGGTCCCGCATAGAAAATATATTAAATTCCATGGACAATTGCTCCGAATGCCTCGGGTATTCTAAAGAGTATATTCGCCTAGAACCAGTAGAAAATCTTCCTTGAGCACCGACAGGATGTACTCGTTCACGAATACGCCGTCCTTGAAAGCCGCCTGGCGCAGGACGCCCTCCTGCTTGTAGCCGCATTTCTCGAGCATCTTCAGGGCGGCTGCATTGTCCTCCAGGACCTTCGCCCAGATCCGGTTCAAGCCCCGGTCGATGAAGGCGTATTTGAGCATCAGGACGCGGGCGTCGGTGGCGAATCCCCTGCCCCAGTGCTTTTTTTCGCCGATGAAAACCGGGGCATGGCCGGTGCGGTTGTGCAGGTCGATCTCGTTGAGGAAGATGCAGCCGATGAACTCATCCGTCTTCTTCAGGCATATGGCGCAGCTAACGCTGCTTTTGTCGAAGATCCGCTCTTCCACCCATTTCCTATCGTTCAGCGACGAGGAGAACAGGGGCACGCCGCCGAAATTGCGGGCGATCTCGCGATCATTGCGCCATTGGTGGATCTTTACATGGTCCTCAATTTCGAGCGCCCTCAAGCAAACCCTAATTTTTTTCTTCATGTTTCGCTTCCTTGAATTTGCTGATTCTCGCCGGAATTCCGCCGACGTGGGTGTTTTCCGGAACATCCCGCGTGACCACTGCATTGGCGCCGATGACGCTGTTCCGCCCCACCCTCACTCCGGGCCGGATGAAAACGTTGGGGCCGATCCACACATGATCTTCTATAATGATCGATCCCTCGATGGCCGGCCTCTGTGATACGGGACCGGTGGGATGTTCCGGATCATGGGAGATGGCGTGGATGTTCACGTTGTGGCCAATCCACGTCCACCCGCCGATCACCACCTTGGAGTTTTTCCCCGTGCTAATCTTGCCGGAATTGAAGGATGAATGGGGCCCCATCTCGATGTTGCCCTTGAACACGATGTGGGGGAGATAACCGAGTCGGGCCGTCTGGTGGATGCTGAAACGCCTGCGATAGTCCTTTTCCTTCTGCTTGATAGCTTCCCTTTCGAGCCATCTAAATATCATTGCCGGTATCGATTTCATGGCCATTCTGTTCGGATTTCCTTAGCTTTTTTCATCGATCTTATCGCCCTTGAATCTAATGATTTTTGCGGGAATTCCGCCAACAATTGCATTTATTGGTATGTCGCCACAGACTACTGAATTGGCACCGATCACACTGTTGGCTCCGACGTTTACCCCGGGTTGGATGGAAACGTTCGAGCCGATCCAAACATGATCGCCTATGCATATTGAACCCTCCCTTGCCGGCCATGGATTGTCTGGACTCGATGGATACTCGATACTGTTGGAGATGGATTGGATGCTTACATTGTATCCTATCGCGCACCATTTACCGATCGTCACCTTAGAATTTTCACCAGTTTTGATATATCCGGAATTGAAATATGAATGGGCCCCGATCTCGATGTTGCCCATGAACACAATGTGCGGCAGGTAGCCGAGCCGTGCGGTCTGATGGATACTGAAGCGTCGGCGATATTCCTTGTTTTTCTGCTTCATGGCCGAGTTTTCGAGCCATTCGTAAACCCTCGCCGGAAATGACTTCATTTCAAAAGGATGCTACTGGGGAGGTTGACCAATCGATCTTCCAGCCATCGGGCGTTATCAAGGTTGGTGGCAGAGCATTGGGTGTACATTGGCAGCTTGTTCAACAGTGTCCAGGCCGGTCGTGTCATGATGCCGTGCTCATTGGTATATCTCAGAAATTCGTCCCTCTCTTTCCGGTTGTCGAGAAAAATCGTGTTTAGCCAGTAATTGGATGAGCATCCGGGCTGCTCGCTGAAGAAGGGGATGCCCATATTCTCGAAAAATCTCGCGTATCGCCCGGCGATTTCCCGCTTGCTGGCCAGGTAGCGGTCGATTTGCTCCATTTGTGCGCAGCCTATGGCGGCGGTGACGTTGGTCATGCGAAAGTTGTAACCGATTACGTCATGATAATACTCCCAGGGGTGGGGCACCTTGGCCGTTGTGGTGATGTGCCGGGCCCGCCGCGCCAGATTCACATCGTCGGTGACCATCATACCGCCGCCGCCGGTGGTGATGATTTTATTGCCGTTGAAGCTAAGTACACCCATGCGCCCGAAGGTTCCCATGTGCTTCCCTTTGCACGTGCTGCCGATCGATTCGGCTGCGTCCTCCACGACCGGGATCTCATATGATTGGCAGATACGTATAATTTCGTCGATTCTGGCCGGGTGGCCAAAGATATGCACGGGAACGCATGCCGCAATAAGTCTTCCTGTGGTTTTATTGAGCACTCCCCCCTTGGCCTGGCGCAAGGCGTTCCTTTCGAGAAAATCATTCAGCTTTTCCGGATCCATGCCCAGCTGCGTCCGCTCGCTGTCGATGAAGACCGGCTCGGCGCCGGCGTGGTGAATGGCGTTGGCCGTGGCCACGAAAGTCAGGGCCTGGGTCAGCACCTCGTCATCATGACCGACGCCGGCCAGCTGCAGGGCGATCTGCAGGGCCGCCGTGCCGTTGACCATGGCCACCGCGTGCTCCGCTCCCACATACGCGGCGGTCATCTCCTCGAAGCGGGTCACGAAGCGGCCGACATAGGAGACGTAGGTCGTGTCGATGCATTCGGCGAGGTATTTCTTCTCGTTGCCCCGGAAAACCGGGGCATGCAGCGGCACGGGATCCAGGCCCGGATACAGCGAGCGGATGAATTCGACGATTTCCTTGAATCTATCCATGTGGCAGTGGATCGCCGGAAGGCTTCCTACACATTCCTGTACTTCGGATCGTCCGCATCGGCCAGGACGTTGTCCCGGATCAGGCGGATCACCTGCTCGATGCCGTCGGGCACCCTCTTGGAGATGTGAAAGCCCAGGCGCCTGCGTATTTTCTCGAAGGAGACCCGGTAGTCCCTGGGATCCTCGTCCTTGTGGACATACTTCACCCGGCCATCCGGTATGAACTTCAGGATCTCGTCGACCAGCATCCTTTTCTGGTAGTTCTCCCGCGTGTCGCCGACGTTGAAGACCTCGAAGGCCACCTGGCGCTCCGGAGCCTCCAGGACCGCCCCCACCGCCCGGGCCAGGTCATGGACATGGCAGTAGGGACGCCAGAACTGCTCGCCGAAGACGACCAGCTCCCGCCCCAACGCCAGCTCCTTGGCGAACTCGTTCACGGTCAGATCGAAGCGGATGCGCGGGGAAAGGCCGTAGACCGTGCTGAAGCGCAGGCAAATCGGCTTGCAGGAGCTGGTTTGCGGCCGGGACAAGAGGAACTTCTCCGATTCGACCTTGGTTTCGGCATATAATGAAACCGGCGCCAGCTCAGATTCCTCGTCGACATAGGATTCGGGGTACTTCATCTTCCCGTAGTTGCTGCAGGTGGACGCATAGACGAATCGGCGGGCGCCGCATTCCTCGGCCAGGTCATAGAACCGCCGGGTGGCCAGAAAGTTGGTCTCGCGCGCCAGTTGCGGCTCGCGGGCGCAGGCCGGGTCGCCGACGATGGCCGCCAGGTGCACCACCGCGTCCGCTCCTTCCAGGGCCTTTTCCAGGTCGCCGTCGCGGCGCACATCGCCCTTTTGGAATTCAAAGCCGGGATCGTTGAATAACTCAACCAGGGTTTCACCGCCGTAGCGCAGGCTGTCCAGGACCCGGACCGGCGCGCCTTTCCGCAGCAGCAGGCGGACCAGCACGCTGCCGATGTAGCCGGCGCCGCCGCTGACAAGGATCTTCCCGAGTTTTTTCATGCTGGCGTCACCTCTGAAGCGTATATCCAGCCTGATCGCCCTTTTCGATATGCCGCCCGAACTCATCCACGATGATCCGCGAGAAGCGGCTGGCGCCAGCGTGGTTCAGATGGCCTTCGTCGGCGAAGAGTCCGGCGTTTCCCAGGAATTCCGGGTCCAGGATGTGGTTGAAGACAGGCACGCCGTGGCGGCGGCCCAGCCGCGTCGCCGCGGCGATGGTAGCCGTGGTTTCGGTCCGGACGTAATACCAGGGTGAAAATACGATGGCCAGGGCGATTCCCCTGCTCTTGCAGGAGAGGATGAAGGATTCCAGGGCCGCGACGCGGTGCGGATCGAGAACCGGCTCCTCCTTGAAGGTGATCCAGCTCTTCTTCGCCGTGTCCATCGTTCTGTGCAGGGGGACGTAGCCGCTCTCGGGCCGTGGCGAAGCGCGGCCCACCGCGCCGGCCAGCAAGGAGACGGCCATAGAATTGTAAGGATAGATCCGCGAGAGCAGCTTCAGGCCCTCATGGGGGGAGCGCAGCCGGATGACATGCCACATCTCCGGATGCTTACGATAGAACGGCAGGAGGACAGAGAGCTTATCGTAGTTGTCGACCGCCGACAGCTCGCTGGGGGTCAGGTTGAGGATGACGGCCTTGGGCGAGTAGCGCTTGAGGACACCATTGAGGAAAGCCCTTGCGTACAGGACCTCCATGCTGTCCTTGCCCAGGTTGTATACCGACATGCCCAGCCTCGCGCCGAGGATTTCCGGCACGAAGTGATGGTTGGCGCTAGAGGAGCCGAAGATGAGCAGATCCGCCTGGGTTCTCTCCAGTCCATAAATGGCGCGGTAGAGGACTCCCCGCTTCTGGTTCTCATGCAGCCACGCCATGCCGCTGCCAATAAGCCAATCCAGGACAATCACCAGGATGCCGAAGGCGAAAGCCCGCTTGGCCAGGATCCAAAGCTGAGAAGGCTGTTTTTTTTTCGTCATGCGATCTTAAAAATTGAAATAGATGAACTGGCCGCCGTCGAAGACGCCGATGGCCAGTATGGCGACGACCAGCAGGGCGTAGGGCATACAGCGCACCAGGAACCACCGTGAGCGGATGCGAAAGATGCTCTTGTGCAGGAATTCTCCTGCGAGATCATGGACCAGCAGGACCAGAATCCCGAACAGCGAATACAGGAAATAGGACGCCGGGGTGATGAACAGCTTGCCGTCGAGCCCGATGTTGCCCAGCACGTTCCATGCCGTTTCCAGAGAGGGCGAGCGGAAGAACACCAGCGAAACAGTAACAAAAGCAAACGTGATCAGAGTGCTGGACAAGTGGAAGAACCAGGCAAGGGGCTTGGCGGCATGTGTTTTCATCTGCCGTGATGCCAGTAGTTCTGCCAAGAGGTATATTCCTTGCATAACTCCGAATATCACGAAAGTCCAGCGCGCCCCGTGCCAAATGCCCACCACAATGAAACTAATGAAAAGGGCTAGCGTAACGCCCAAAGTGCCCCAGGAGCGAAACTTCAACGAAAGTGGCATATAGATATAGTCATTCACCCAGGATGAGAGCGAGATGTGCCAGCGGCGCCAGAAATCACTGAGAGAAGATGCCAGCAAAGGGCGACGGAAATTGAGCATTAGGTCATAGCCGAATATGCGCGCCAGTCCCCTGGCGATGTCGGTGTAGCCGGAAAAGTCGGCGTAGACTTGATAAAAATAGAAGATCGAGCAGATCAGCAGGGTGATGCCGCTGTGACGATCAACATGTTTGTAGATCGAGTTCACGTAGATGGCGATGCGGTCGGCAATGACCAGCTTTTGGAAGAATCCCCAGATCAGCAGCTTCGTTCCCTCGGAAAAATCGGCAACCCGGATAGTCTTCTCAACAGTTTCTTGCGAGAGGAAATTTTGTGCTCTCTCGATTGGACCAGCCAGTAGTTTGGGGAAAAAGAGAATATAGTTCAAGAAGCTCCAAAAACTCCTTTCGGGAGGAATATTCTCCCGACGCACATCGATCACATAACCCAGGGCTTGGAATGTATAAAAGGAGATGCCGAGAGGTAGGATTAAGTCAATTTCGGGAAGGAGTGACTTGATGTTCATGGATCGGGTGAAAACATTAAGGTTTTGCAGAAAAAAACTATAATATTTGAAGAAAAAAAGATTCACTACATTCGCCAGGATGGCCACCCAGAAAAGGATGCCCCCCAAGGCGCCGATCCTTATTTACCTCGATGCCAATCCCAAGAAAATAATTCAACACCGCTGACATCAGAATGATAACCAGCGACAACAAGTTGGCTTGTGAAAGGAAGAACAGGCTGGCGCAGATAAGGATGGTGCGCTGCCAATCCCGCCTTGGGATTAGGTAGTAGACGATGACGACCGCGGCGAAAAACGGCAGGAAAATGAACGAATTGAACTTCATGAATCCTTTATACCTGCGGCGGTTTTTAGGGCTTCAGCTTGGCCTCGATGCCCTCGCATAGGCATCCCACGTCGGTAAAACGAACCATCTCCTTCAAGCTAAACTTGACCTTAAAGTGCTTCTCGATGGCATAGATCAGCTGGGCATGGTTCAGGCTGTCCCACTCGTCCAGGTCGGCGGGAGCGGTCCGCTCGTCGATCGTGATCTTTTCGTTGTGAAACGTGGCGCGGAAGACCTTCGTCAGTTCCGCCATGATCTCCTTTCTTTCCATGGGGGGCTCCTCTTAGAACGTCCGGCCCTCGAGCTTCTCGATCGCCGCCCTCAAATAATCGGGCACGGGCGTCCTCCTGCCGGCGCGGAAATCGAATATCACCAATTCCGACTCGCCGATGGCCGCGAGGCCATTCCTCTCGCTGGAGACGAAATGCTCCATGGCGATGCGGTCGCGGTCGAGCTCGCTTACCCGCGTGCCGACTGTCAAGGTGTCGGGGAAGTGCAGGGGGGCGATGAAGCGGCAGCTAGCCTGGGCCAGCACGGCGGCGACCCCCTGCGAATGGAAGCATTCATGAAACCCGATCACCTGCAGATACCGGATGCGGGACGTTTCGAAATACCTGAAATAGTTGGCGTTGTTGACATGGTTATAGGCATCCATCTCGTCCCATTGGACGTCGCGCTCAATTTTCACCGGGAACTCCTCCATGGCTTTCATCGAAATTCCCGAGAGAATCTAGCGATACTCATCGCCCGGCATCCAGAAGACATCGAAATGGCAGTACTCCTCGAATCCCAGTCTTCGGTAGACGCCATAGCCTGATTTTGTCGATTGCAAAATGGCGACACGCTGTCCATCCCAGCGCGCCTGCCGCAGGGCGGCCGCCGTAATGGCGCGGCCAAAACCCCTGCCGCGATGAGCTGCCGAGGTGGCGATCATGTACAATCCGGCGGCTCCGGAGGAATAAAAGGACATTGCTGTCGAGACGACCTCGCCCTCAAAAAAACCAACAAAGAAGTGGATGTTTGGGCCCCCATCCACCTTGGCAAGCATTCGCAAATCCAGCTTTCTCCTCGGAAACAATTCCCGGCTGGCCACTGCGTGCCAGTCCGCCAATTCCCTCTTGGTCGAAGCTATCTTCACATCCAAAAAGCCATCCGGTTCCTCCGGCAATTCATTGGCACCGAGATCCAGGGCCATTCCCGGCCAGGAATCAACCCGCATCAATCCCTGCTCCCTAAGTTTTTCGCCGATATCCGGCACTCCGATCTTCGGCCCGATCAGCCAGAATGGCGGGGCTGATCCGCTGCGGATATGCGAAACCACATCGCCAATGTCACGATCGACGGATTTCCCAATGAACCGAGCATCAAAGATGAAATTGGGCCAGCAAAATGGCCTCGAATCGACCCAGGACACCTTACTCCCAACATGCTTTTTCAAATTGCCCTTGTCCGCAAAATACTTGAATAATTCGCCGAAATTGTCCTCAATGGTCTCAGCGATCGAATTCATTCCCAATAATTGCGTCACTGGGACAGGATCGGGACTCACGTTTGCTCCTGCCCTCCGGGGCACGTGATCCATCCCGCAAGTTGGACTCTATCGATCTTTCCATTGGCGTTTAGGGGCATCCGGTCGACGAAGGAGATCCCGGATGGGATCATGTAGTACGGCAACCTGCTTTTGAGATGAGCGAGGATCTGCTGGTCGGTCTTCGAGTTCCCCTCGACGAAAAGATGGATCTGCTGGTTGCCGAAGGCGTTCCACTGCGCCAGAGCGACGGCCGGTCGTCCATCGATGAAGTCGCGGACATGCTTTTCGATTTCCCCGAGCTCAACGCGGAAACCCTGGATCTTGACCTGGTTGTCCTTGCGTCCTACATAGAAGAAGGTCTTCTCCGCGTCCTGGTAAACGACATCCCCGGTCCGGTAAAACCGTTTCATTTCGCCATGAGTCTCCAAATGGAAAAAACTCTCACGGTTTTTCTCGGGATTCAGCAGGTAGCCCCCGCAAAGCTGTTTCCCAGCGACGCACAATTCTCCCATTCGTCCAAGGACGGCCGGCTTCCCGTCCTCGTCAAGGATGACGGCATCCATGTTCTTCACGATCTCGCCGATGGCCATGATGCCGTTGTGCGACTTCTCCCGCTCCCCTTTCCGGTAGTGGTACGAATGGGTGAAGACCGTCGCCTCGGTCGGTCCGTAGATATTGACGATCTGGGCATTAGGCACACAGGAAGCCCATTCCGCGGCGAGATCTATCGGAAAGGCTTCTCCACATACCAATGAATAACGCATCTTTTGCAGTCGAATATCCGAGAAATAAGGCCTGAGATATGCAACCGTCGAGGGCACTACAGCGATGAACGTGATATCCATTTCCTCCATCAAACGGTAGCCGGTCATGAATTTTATGTCTTGTTCGGGAACCGTGTAGATGCAGGCGCCGACGCAGAGCGGGATGATGAAGGTGAGGATCGACATGTCGAAAGTCATGCTCGACATCTGCAGAAAGCGGTCTTCAGGCCCGATTTTCCATTTGAGATGCCAAACCGAATCGAGGAATGCGTTCAGGTTGCCCCGGCTGATCGGCGTACCCTTGGGCGTGCCGGTGCTGCCCGAGGTGAAGATGACGTAGGCCGGATCTTCGTCGTGACATGAAAAAAAATTCAAATCGAGGGGTGAATGTTGA
>CAZVPI010000009.1:0-101202 GCA_964628035.1 uncultured Clostridia bacterium
CCTGACCGATTTCGCGCCGCGCCCCGCGCCCGACGCGGGCGGCGCCGCCGCCTTGGCCGGCTGGGCTTTCTTCTCCGCGGCCGGCTTTTTCTCCGCCGCTTCCCTGGGCGCGGCCTTCTTTTCGGGCCCGGTCCTGGGCGAAGGCGCCTTCTTTTCGGCCGCCTTCTTCTCGGCGGGCTTCTTCTCCGCGGCCGGTTTCTTCCCGGCGGCTACCGGGGACGGGGCGGCCTTCTTTTCCGCGGCCGGCTTGCGGGGAGCCTTCATCTCGGCTTCCAGGGCCGAGACCTTCTTGGCGCTCTGGGACAGCTCGCGCAGCTGCTCGAGCTGCTCGACGTTGATGACCGAGGAGTGCGATTTGACCGGCAGGCCTAGCTTTTCCAGGAAGTACATCGCCAGTTTATTGGATAGCTTGAATTGCTTGGTGGCTTCGTGGAGCTTGATCGTAGACATATCCCCGTTCTCCTATTGCTTGGTTTGCTTCTCTTCGCCGGACTCGTTCCTGCGGTTGGCGATCTGGATGTCCCATCCGGTCAGCTTGGAAGCGAGCTTGATGTTGACCCCCTTCTTGCCGATGGCCGCCGACAGGGTCTCGTCCTTGACCGTCACCTCGGCCACGAAGTTTTCCGCGTCGACCAGGTGGACCTTGACCACCTCGGCGGGGGTGAGGGCCGAGGCGATGAAGCGCTCGGGGGCGCTGCTCCAGGCGATGACGTCGATGCGCTCGCCGCGCAGCTCCTTGGTGATGGCCAGCACGCGGTTGCCGTTCATGCCCACGATGGCCCCGACCGGGTCGATGGCCTTGTCGGTGGAGTAAACCGCCACCTTGGACTTGATCCCCGGCTCGCGGGAAATGGCGTAGATCTTGACGATGCCTTCGGCCACCTCCGGCACCTCTTTCTTGATCAATTCGGCCACGAAGTCGTTCATGTAGCGCGTGGCCAGGACCAGCGGCCCCTTGCCCTCGGCAAAGACCCGCTTGATGAGGAATTTGATGATCTCGCCGCGGCGGAAGGAGTCCTTGGGCGAGAGCTCCTTGGGCGGCAGAACGGCCTCGCCCCACTCCAGCCCCAGGATGTAGTTGCCGTTCTCGATGCGGCGCACGTCGCCGGTCATCAGCGTGCCGGCCAGGTGGTTGTATTTCTCGAAGATGTTCTCCTGCTCGGCCTTGAGGATCTTCTGCATGATGATCTGCTTGGCCGACTGGGCGGCGATGCGCCCCAGCGTCTCGCCGGGCAGGTGGATGCGGATGACGTCGCCCTCGCGGGCCTTGGAGTCGTGCTTCAGGGCGTCCTTCCAGTGGATCTCGGCCAGCGGGTCGCCGACCTCCTTGACCACCAGCTTGTTGACATAGACCTCGATCTTGCCCTTCTGCTCGTCGATCTCGATCTGGATGTCGGCCTCGGGGTCAAAATACTTCTTGGAGACGGTGAGCAGGGCTTCCTTGATGGCAGAGAAAAAAATGTCGGGATTGATGCCGCGCTCGCGGCTGATCTGCTTGATGCTCTGCAACAAATCTTCTGCCATGGATCATCCTCAATCTGCTCATAGGCAACGCATCATTATAATGGATTTCGCCGCGGAATGCAAACCGGCCGCGAAAACGCCCCAGCCGGGGCCCGAAATTGTTTGTGGGTATTGACTTTCGCTCTCTTTTGCGCTACAGTGGCCCCTGTATTGCGAGGAGGAACCCATAAAATGAATAAGAATGACATCGCCCAGCTGATGGTCAAAGATTCCAGTATCATCAAGAGCAACGCTCTCAAGGTCATTGATACACTGGTGGCGGTTGTCGGCGATCAGTTGAAGAAAAGGCAGGGCAAGGTAACGCTGGTCGGGTTTGGAACCTTCAAGGTGATCGATAAGAAAGCCAAAGTGGGCCGCAATCCCAAGACCGGCGCCAAGATCAATATTCCCAAGAAGAGGGTCCCGAAGTTCATTGCCGGCAAGGAACTGAAGGCCCTGGTCAAGTAAGGTGACACGTTCGCGCAGGCGCGTAGCCCAGTTGGTTAGAGCGCTACCTTGACACGGTAGAGGTCGGCGGTTCGAGCCCGCCCGCGCCTATTTTTTTCATGGAAAAGCAAAAAGCGATCCTGCTCAAGATAAACGGCGAGTTGAAGCCCATCGGTACGCCCGCCGCTCCCGGCGACCGCGTCGAAGAGGTCTACCCCGAGTCGCCGGAGGCCCTGGAGGTCTACCGCCACTCGGCCGCCCATCTCCTGGCCCAGGCCATGCTCGAGCTGTTCCCCAACACGCAGTACGGGGTGGGCCCGGCGGTGGAGAACGGCTTCTATTACGACTTTTTGACCGAGCGCCCCCTGACCGAGGCCGACCTGGAGGCGATCGCCAAGAAGATGTCCCACCTGGCCAGGCAGAACCAGCCCATCCGCGGCGAGGTCTGGAGCAAGGACCAGGCCCGCGACTACTTCCGCCGGCGCGGCCAGGCCCTGAAGATCGAGCTGCTCGAGGAGAAGGTCGCAGGCGACGAGGTGTCGGTCTTCCGCCAGGGCGATTTCGTCGACCTGTGCCGCGGCCCGCACCTGCCCGCGACCGGCCTGCTCAAGCACTTCAAGCTGCTCAGCGTGGCCGCCGCCTATTGGAAGGGCGACGAGAAGAGCCACTCGCTGCAGCGCGTCTACGGCACCGTCTTTCCCGACGCCGCGTCGCTGGCCGAGCACCTGCGCCTGCTGCAGGAGGCCAGGGAGCGCGACCACCGGCTGCTGGGCCGCCAGCTCGACCTGTTCTCCCTGCAGGAGGAGGCCGGCCCCGGCCTCGTCTACTGGCACCCCAAGGGGGCGCGCATCCGCCACGAGATCGAGTCCTACTGGAAGCAGCGCCACTACCAGGGCGGCTACGAGCTGCTCTACACGCCGCACATCGGCCGCGAGTGGCTGTGGCAGACCTCGGGCCACCTGAACTTCTACAAGGACTCGATGTACGCCCCCATGGCCATCGACGAGATGAACTACTACCTGAAGCCCATGAACTGCCCCTTCCACATCATGGTCTACAAGTCGAGCCAGCGCTCCTACCGCGACCTGCCCCTGCGCTGGGCCGAGCTGGGGACGGTCTACCGCTACGAGCGCAGCGGCACGCTGCACGGCCTGCTGCGCGTGCGCGGCTTCACCCAGGACGACGCCCACATCATCTGCACCCCCGAGCAGATCGACGGGGAGATCCTGCGCGTGCTCGACTTCTCGCTCGACCTGCTGCGCGCCTTCGGCTTCCGCGAGTACAAGATCGAGCTCTCCGTGCGCGACCCGCGCATCGGCGGCAAGTACGCCGGCAGCGACGCCATGTGGGTCGAGGCCGAGGCGTCGCTGGTCAAGGCGCTGGACGTGCGCGGGCTGCCCTACCAGCGCATGGAGGGCGAGGCCGTCTTCTACGGCCCCAAGATCGACATCAAGATCAAGGACGCCCTGGGCCGCTTCTGGCAGTGCACCACCATCCAGTTCGACTTCAACATGTCGGAGCGTTTCGCCATGAAATACATCGGCGCCGACGGCGCCGCCCACCAGCCCTACATGGTGCACCGCGCCCTGCTTGGCTCGCTGGAGCGCTTTTTCGGCGTGCTGATCGAGCATTACCGCGGCTGCTTCCCGCTGTGGCTGGCCCCGCTGCAGGCCCTGATCGCCCCGCTCAACGACGACTGCCTGCCCTACGCCCGGAAGGTGCTGGCGGAGCTCCGCGGCCACGGGCTGCGGGCCGAGCTGGACGAGCGCTCCGAGGGGCTCAACCGCAAGATCCGCGACGCCGAGACCCAGAAGGTCCCGTTCATCGTCGTCATCGGCCCGCAGGAGGAGCGCGAGGGGAACATCTCCTTCCGCATCCACAAGAAGGGCGACCAGGGCCGCATGGCCCTGGCCGATTTCATCCAGCGCCTGAAAATCAACATAGAGGAAAAAAGCCAGAATTATGAGGTATCCTAGACCCGTACCCAACAAAAAGAAGAATCCCCACCGCATCAACGAGGAGATCCTGGCCCGCGAGGTGCGCCTGATCGACGAGGAGAAGAACCAGCTGGGCATCCTGCCCGTGGCCCAGGCCCTGGCCGTGGCCCGCGAGAAGGAGCTGGACCTGGTCGAGATCTCCCCCGAGGCGGCGCCGCCGGTCTGCCGCATCCTCGACTACGGCAAGTTCCTCTACTCGCTGCAGAAGAAGGCGCACGAGGCCCAGCGCCACCAGCGCAAGGTCCTGGTCAAGGAGATCAAGTTCACCCCGGTCATCGGCGAGCACGACGTCGAGGTCAAGCTGAAGAAGATCAAGGAATTCCTCGCCGAGGGCAACAAGGTCAAGGTGACGGTCTGGCTGAAGGGGCGGCAGAAGCGCAAGCCGGAGATGCTGGAGACCATGGTGGCGCGCATCATGGAGATCCTCAGGGAAATAGCGGAGATCGAGGCCCCGCCCAAGCGCGAGGGCTTTTTCTGCCATATCATGATCGGAGCGAAAAAAGGAGGCAAGGATGCCAAAGCTAAAAACGCATAGAGGCGCCAAGAAGCGCTTCCAGGTCACGGCCAGCGGCAAGATCAAGCGCAGCAAGGCCTTCGGGCGCCACATCCTGACCAAGAAGAGCGCCAAGCGCAAGCGCAACCTGAAGAAGGCGACGCTGGTGGTCAAGTCCGAGCACAAGAAGATGAAGGAACTGCTGCCCTACGGGAAATAGGAGGAGAGAATGCCGAGAGTCACCCGGGGAAACAAGAAACTGCTGCGCAGGAAGAGGATACTGGACCAGGCCAAGGGGTTCTGGGGAGCCAAGCGCAAGAACTACCGCACGGCCAAGGAATCGGTGCAGCGGGCCATGGCCTACGCCTACCGCGACCGGCGCAACCGCAAGCGCGACTTCCGCGCCCTGTGGAACGTGCGCATCAACGCCGCCGTGCGCGAGTTCGGCATGAGCTATTCGCTGTTCATCAAGAACCTGAAGAAGGCCAACATCCTGATCAACCGCAAGATGCTGGCCAACCTGGCGGCCTGCGAGCCCGAGACGTTCCGCGCCATCGTCGAGAAAGCCAAGTCCGTGGCATGACCGATGCGATCGCAAAAGAGATTGAAGGAGTCCGGCTTGCCTTCGTCGATGAGCTAGGGCGAATTCAGTCTCCCGAGGACCTGGCCTCCCTGCGGGAGCGCCACCTCGGCCGCAAGCGCGGGGCGGTCAGCCTGCTGCTGGCGCGCCTCAGGGAACTCCCGCCGGTGGACCGCCCGCAGGCCGGCCAGGCGATCAACGAGCTCAAGGCCTTCGTCGAGGAGTCCCTGGCCGCCGCCGCCGCCCGGCTGGCCGCCGCCCCGGCCGCCGGCTGGTCCGACCCCACGCTGCCCCCTTCGGAGCTGCCCGTGGGCCGCGTCCACCTGGTGGCCGACATCCAGCGCCGTATCGAGGACGTCTTCCTGCAGCTCGGCTACGAGATCGCCCGCGGCCCCGAGGTGGAGCGCGAGGACTACAACTTCACCAAGCTCAACATCCCCGAGCACCATCCGGCCCGCGACGAGCAGGACACCTTCTTCCTGGAAGGGTACGACGACCTGCTGCTGCGCACCCACACCTCGCCCATGCAGGTGCGCTACATGCTGGAGCACAAGCCGCCGCTGAAGATCATCTCGCCGGGCAAGGCCTTCCGCAAGGACGACCCCGACGCCACCCATTCCCCCTGCTTTCACCAGGTGGAGGGGCTGCTGGTCGACCGCGGCGTCCGCTTCTCGCACCTGAAGGGGACGCTGGAGGCCTTCTGCCGCTCGTTCTACGGCGACGACATCGTCCTGCGCTTCCGCCCCGGCTATTTCCCGTTCACCGAGCCCTCGGCCGAGGTGGACATCAGCTGTTTCCTTTGCAGTGGGAAACATTCCGCTTGCCGCGTGTGCAAGGGAACGGGCTGGCTGGAGATCCTGGGCAGCGGCATGGTGCACCCGCAGGTGCTGCGCAACTGCGGCATCGACCCCGAGGAGTACTCGGGATTCGCCTTCGGCATGGGCATCGAGCGCGTGGCCATGGTCAAGTACGGCGTGCCCGACCTGCGCCTGCTGTACGAGAACGACCTGCGCCTGCTGGGCCAGTTCGGGTGAGGCGATGAGGATCAACGTCGAATACCTGAAACGCTTCGTCGCCTTCGACCTCGGCGACGACGCCCTGCGCGACCTGCTGGCCGGCCTCGGCCTGGAGACGGCCGAGACGCTCGCCGTCGCCGGCGGGACCGTCCTCGACCTCGAGACCACGCCCAACCGCCCCGACTGGCTCTCGCACTACGGCATCGCCCGCGAGATCGCCGCCAAGGACCCCCGCCTGCGCTTCACGCCGCTGGACCTGAGCGCCGTCCGCCTCGAGGCGCCGGTGCCGACGGCGGTCCCCCAAGGGGATGCCGCTGCCAAGCAGACGGCGAGCTTCGCCATCCGCATCGAGGATCCGGCCGACTGCTGCCGCTACAGCGGCTGCATCCTGCGCGACCTGCGGGTGAAGGAGTCGCCGCCCGAGGTGCAGGCGCTGCTGCTCAGCCTGGGCCTGCGCCCGATCAGTGACATCGTCGACGTCTCCAACCTGGTCATGATGACCTGCGGCCAGCCGCTGCACATCTTCGACCTCGAGCGCCTGCAGGGCGGCGAGGTGCGGGTGCGCCGCGCCCGGCCGGGAGAGACGCTGCGCCTGCTCGACGAGCGCCAGGTGGCGCTGACCCCGGAGCACCTGCTCATCGCCGACGCCGTCCGCCCCCTGGCCCTGGCCGGCATCATGGGCGGGCTCGACTCGGGCGTCGGCCCGGGAACGCGCCATGTCTTCATCGAGAGCGCCTGCTTCGACCCGGTGGTCATCCGCCGCGGCGCCCGTTCCCTGGGGCTGAAGACCGACGCCAGCTACCGCTTCGAGCGCGGCATGGACGCCGAGGCCACCCTGCCGGCGCTGCGGCTGGCCCTGCTGCTGCTCTCGCGCTCGCAGGGGCGGACGCTGGCCCCCTCCTTCTTCCAGGACGCCTACCCGCGGCCGCAGTCGCGCCCGGTCATCCGCCTGGACAAGGATTTCCCGCGGCAGCTGACCGGCATGGATCTGCCGGCCGCGCAGGTCGAGGCCGTCCTGTCCCGGCTGGGCTTCGCGCTGGAGGACCGTGGCGGCCACTGGCAGGTGACCCCCCCCAGCCACCGCGTCGACGCCGGCTGCCGCGAAGACCTGGTCGAGGAGGTCGCCCGCGTGCACGGCTACGACAAGCTGCCGGCGGAGATGCCCACGTCGGCCAACCCCGGGCTGCGAGTCGACCGTCCGCGCGAGGCCCTGCAGCGGCTCAAGTCGCAGCTGACCGCGGCCGGCTTCAGCGAGGTGATCAACTACGTCTTCCAGAGCCCGGAGGAGAACGCCCTGGCCGACCCCCAGGGCCGGGCCGTGGCCCTGAAAAACCCCCTGGGACGCGATGTCTCGGTGCTGAAGAACTCGCTGCTGGCCGGCCTGCTGCGCAACACCGCGGCCAACGCCAACCAGGGGATGGAGCGCCTGGCCCTCTTCGAGATCGGCAAGGTCTTCTCCGGCGAAGGCGGGCGCGTCCACGAGAGCCCGCGCCTGGCGGCCAGCGCCTGCGGCCTGGAGCGCAGGAAGGACTGGCGGCTTGAGGCCCGCGAGTTCGACCTCCCCTGGCTGCTGTCGCAGCTGGCGGCCCTGGGGCGCCGCCTGCGCCTGGAGTTCGCCTTCCGCCTCTCCGCCCACCCGGCCTTCGCCCCCGGCGCCTGCCTGCAAGTCGAGAGCGGCGGCCGCGCCTGCGGCTGGTGCGGAGAGGTCGCTCCCGCCCTGCGCTCGCTCTTCCGCATCGAGCGCCCGGTCTTCGCCTGGGAGCTCGAGCTCGAGGCGCTGCTGGCCGGCGGCGGCGAGCGCCGCTTCCGCCCCTGGAACCGCTTCCCGGCCGCCCGGCGCGACTTCACCTTCCTGATGCCCAAGCGGCTGCGCTTCGAGGAGCTGCGCGCCGCCATCGAGGGCCTGCGGCCGCCCGCGCTGGAGGGCGTCGAGCTGACCGACGTCTTCCAGGGGGATTCCATCCCGGCTGACCGCGTCAGCATGTCCGTCGCCTTCACCTACCGCGCCGAGGAGCGCACGCTCACCGGCGAGGAGGTGAACGCCCTGCACCAGGAGCTCACCGCCCGGCTGGCGGAGCGCCTGGGCCTAATCCAACGATAAGGAGAACGAGCCATGAGCACCGGTTTCAAGGAGTTCGATAAACTGGAAGAGAAGATCAACCGGCTGATCGCCGGCATGAAATCGCTGCGCGAGGAGAACCAGAAGCTGAAAAAGGAACTCCAGGACATCCAGCGCGACTCCTCGCAGCGCGAGGGGGAGAAGAGCGAGATCCGCAAGAAGATCGCCTCGCTGATCAGCCTGGTCGACTCCATCGGCGACTGATGGGCCAGGAAGTCGAGGTCACGATCACCGGCAAGCGCTTCGTGTTCCAGCTGGCCGACGATGTCCAGCTGCAGGAGTTCCTGCAGGTGGTCGAGTACGTGGAGAACAAGATCAACAAAATAAAGAGCAGGATGAACGAATTGGACGCCCAGAAAGTGGGGTTGTTAACTTCGATAAACATCGCCCAGGACCTGTTCTCCCTCAAGAAGGAGAACGAGAAACTGGCCCAGATCCTGGGGCGGATCGACACGCTGCTTTCGCCGGAAAGCGAGGATGGAAAGTTAACCGTCAGTTTGTCGTCCTGATCTCGAGGAGGATGCCATGATCGAGATCGTCATCGCGACGCTGCTCGGGGCCCTGCTGGGGGCGGGGGCGGTGCTCGCATTCAAGAAAAGCATCTTTGCCGGGGAGTTCCGCAAGGTCGAGGCGCTGCAGAAGGAGCTGGAGGCCCGCGGCCGCGAGGAGCTCGAGCGCCAGCGCAAGCAGTCGCAGCTGGAGCTGAAGGAGGAGTTCGCCGAGTGGAAGAACGAGTACAACCGCCGGCAGAACGAGAAGGTGAACCGCCTCAACGCCCTGGAGAAGCGGCTGATCCAGAAGGAGGAGACCCTCGACAAGCGCTACGCCAACCTGGACAACCGCGAAAAGGAGCTGAAGAAGAAGGAACGCGACCTGGACCTGCAGGAGGAGGAGATCGCCGCCATCCGCGCCCAGGTCAACCAGCTGCAGGAGGAGCAGCGCCAGAAGCTGGAGAAGATCGCCGGCCTCACCGTGCAGGAGGCCAAGGACCTGATCATCAAGCAGTACGAGAGCGAGGCGCGGCTCGAGTCGGCCCAGCGGCTCAAGCAGATCGAGGAGGAGCTGAAGGAGAAGAGCACGGGGCTGGCCAAGGAGGCCATCTCCAACGCCGTGCAGCGCATCGCCACCGAGCACGTGGTCTCCTCGTCGGTCACGGTGATCGACCTGCCCTCGGACGAGATGAAGGGGCGCATCATCGGCCGCGAGGGGCGCAACATCCGCGCCCTGGAGAACGCCACCGGGGTCGACTTCATCGTCGACGACACGCCCGAGGCCATCCTGGTCTCGTCGTTCGACCCCATCCGCCGCGAGATCGCCAAGCAGGTCATCGAGACGCTGATCGCCGACGGCCGCATCCATCCGGCGCGCATCGAGGAGATCGTCGACCGCGTCAAGGGCAACTTCGACAACTACCTGCGCAAGCAGGGCGAGGCGGCCGTGCTGGAGCTGGGCATCCGCGACCTCAACCCCGAGCTGTACTTCTACCTGGGCAAGCTCAAGTTCCGCTCCTCGTTCGGCCAGAACGTGCTGGAGCACTCCAAGGACGTGGCCTGGATCGCCGCCTACCTGGCGCGCGAGGTCGGGGCCAGCGCCAACGTCTGCAAGCGCGCCGGGCTGCTGCACGACGTGGGCAAGGCCATCGACCGCGAGACCGAGGGCACGCACACCCAGCTCTCGGTGGAGCTGGCCAAGAAATACGGCGAGTCGGCCGCGGTCCAGGACGCCATCGCCTCGCACCACATGGACACGGCCTTCACCTCCATCGAGGCCGTCCTCATCCAGGCCGCCGACAGCATCTCCGCCGCGCGCCCCGGCGCCCGGCGCGAGATCCTCGAAACCTACATCAAGCGCCTGGAAAAGCTGGAGGAGGTGAGCAAGTCGTTCAGCGGCGTCACCAAGGCCTACGCCCTGCAGGCCGGCCGCGAGGTGCGCGTGATCGTCAACGCCAACGAGCTGGACGACAACCGCACGTTCCTGATCTGCAAGGACATCGCCCGCAAGATCCAGGACGAGATGGAGTACCCGGGGCAGATCAAGGTCTCGGTGATCCGCGAGGTGAGGGCCATCGAATATGCCAAGTAGGACGGTGCGCCTGCTGCTCGTCGGCGACGTGGTCGGCCGCCCCGGCCGCCGCTTCCTGCGCGCCGCCCTGCCGCGCATCCGCGAGGCCCTGCGCCCCGACCTGGTCGTGGCCAACGGCGAGAATTCGGCCGGCGGCCTGGGCATCATCCGCCGCACCGCCGACGAGCTCTTCGAGGCCGGGGCCAACGTCCTGACCGGCGGCAACCATGTCTGGGACAAGAAGGAGGCGCTGGAGCTGCTGGCCAGCGAGGGGCGCGTGCTGCGGCCGCTGAACTATTCCAGCGCCGCCCCCGGCCGCGGCTCGTTCGTGTTCCAGACCGCCGGCGGCTGCCCGGTGACGGTGGTCAGCCTGCAGGGGCGGGTGTTCATGGAGCCGGTGGTCGACAACCCCTTCGCCTGCATCGACGGCTTCCTCAAGGACTACCCGCATCCGGTGGTGCTGGTCGATTTCCACGCCGAGGCCACGGCCGAAAAGCAGGCGCTGGGCTTCTTCCTCGACGGCCGCGTGAGCGCCGTGCTCGGCACCCACACCCACGTGCCGACGGGCGACGCCCGCATCCTGGAGAAGGGGACCGCCTACCAGACCGACGTCGGCATGACCGGCACCCTGGACTCGGTCATCGGCATGACCCAGGAGCCCATCGTGCGCAAGTTCCTCACCGGCATGCACCAGCGCTTCGAGGTGGCCAGCGGCAGCCAGGTGCTCGACCTGACGCTGGTCGACGTCGACGCCGGCAGCGGCCGCGCGCTGCGCGTCGAGGCGCATCGGTATTTCGAGGAGACGTATCTTCAGGAGCTCGAAAAGCAGGGCGGAGCGGACTCTTAGTGTTCGTGTCCGTTTTCGTGTTGGCAAGAAACTCGATGAACGAGAAGGGATCGTTATCGTGGGAGTGGTAGTAGCGGCAACAGAAGAGCTTTCGGGATTCGTGGTTCGAAGGAACCAAGGCTTTCCAATCGCCTCTAGCCTACAGCCTGTCGCCCAGTCCTGGTGATTCGTGATTGGAACGGCACCCAAGAGATCTGTTTTTTTTTTCACTTTTTGCCTTTTCCCTTTTGCCTTGCGCCTTGATGCTTGGGCTTCGTTGCCCTCTGCGGTTGACTTTTTGCTCCCCGAGGCTTACAATGAAATCCTGGTGCTCGAGTTTTTAACGATTTTCCCCGTAGGCCCCCTTTCATGCAGCGGAAACTGATCAAGGTCACGGCCGTGCTGTGCGTGGCCATCTTCGTCTACCTGATCATCCGCGCCGATCCCAAGGAGCTGCTGCGCCTGCTGGGCCGCCTCTCCTGGCTGGGCATCGTCACCCTGGTCGCGCTGCGCCTCGTTTTCTGGTCCGTCCGCACCTGGTCCTGGCAGCTGGTGCTGCGCAGCTGCAGCGCCTGCGGCGGCCGCGTCCCCTTCGCCACCCTTTTCTGGGCCGAGCTGGCCGGCCATGCCGTGGGGCACTTCACCCCCTCGGCCAAGATCGGCGGCGACGCCATCCGCGCCGTGATGATCACCCAGGTGCCCAAGAATCGGAGCCTGGCCTCGGTGGTGGTCGACAAGACGATCGAGCTGATGGCCACGGTGCTGATGATGAGCATCGGGCTCTTCATCACCCTGTGGCGCATCCGCATGGCGCCTGCGCAGCGGACCGTCTTCCTCGCGCTGACGGCGTTCACGGCCTTGCTGATCGCCATTCTCTTCCGCAAGCAGAAGAAGGGCCTCTTCGTCTGGATCCTGGAGACCCTGAAGCGGCTGCGCATCCGCTCCAAGTACCTCGAGGGCAAGCGCGGCCGGCTGCTGGAAACCGACGCCATCATCGCCGATTTTTACCGCCACCACCGCCGCGTTTTCCTGGCGGTCTTCCTGCAGTACGTGTTCATGATGTTCCTCTGGGCGCTGGAGATGCACCTGAGCTTCTGGTTCCTGGGCCTGCGCACCCTGACGCCGATGAAGAGCTTCCTGATCACCATGCTGGGCATCGTGGCCAACATCGTGCCGGTGATCCCGGCCGGCATCGGCATCTACGACATGAGCTACCTGCCCATCTTCGCCATCTTCCGCGTGCCGCTGCGCTTCGGCATCACCGTGGTCCTGCTGCGGCGCATGCTGAACCTGCTGATGGCCGTCATCGGGCTTTTCCCCATGTTGCGCCTGAAAGCCAGGCCCGCGCCGGAGAATGCCGCTCCCCTGGCCGTCGCCGAAGCGGCTGCGAACGAAAGCACGTAGATCGAGCGAGAGAAAAGCAAAAAGTGAAAGGGAAACGTGGCGTACGGCTTAGGGCGTAAGGTGTACGCCAACGGCAAAGTGGCAGATACGCCGTACTATTCAGCAACGTCCAGGCCAACGGTCCTCCAAGGCGCCACGCCGCCGGCCCTGGCAAGGGCGGCGTCCCCAAGGGGGCTTGCCTCCGAGCGGGGTGCCACGTACCAAGTCATGAAGGCCCTCAAAAAAAAAGGTAATAAGGTTAAAGCAAGAAGAATGTATTGAAGAATTTACGATGCGCTGGAAATCATCGAGATCCTAAGCAAAAGGCCAAAGGCAAAAGGCAAAAGTGAAGAAAAATAGATCACGTGAGTGCCCTGCCAATCACTACTCACGAATTACTAATCACCAGAGGGGACTCGTTCCATGGCTGGCTGCTGCCACTATGACGATCACGACCACGTCTGGTCTTTCTAATTTCCCGCTGACACTGACACGGAGAGACCGGTTTGGCTATTATGAATACCTGGACTTGCCCATCAGGGTCAGGGTGGCGTGCAGGGCGAACAGGGCCAGGACCGGCGCGGCGTGCCACCAGAAATGGCGGATGGCGCCTCCGTCCAGGTGGTATTGCTTCAGGAGCAGGACCACGGCGAAGAAGAAGACCCAGTAGAACGTGGTGCCCCGTTCGCGGATGACCGCCTTGACGGGGTTGAAGGGATAGTCATTCTTGCGGTACAGCGAGAAGCGCGGGATGACCTTGGGCACGGCCTTGAGGTAGGCGCGGTATTCCTCCCCGAACTGCCGCTCCAGGAAGCGCTCCTCCGAGTGGATGATGAAATAATAGTTGGGGATGAAGAAGAGGTTGAAGAGCAGCAGGCCGGCGGGGCTGCCGTAGGCCAGCAGCACGCCGTTGTAGACGAGGAAATTGCCGACGTACAGGGGGTTGCGCACGATGGAGTAGAGGCCGCTGGTGTTGAGGTTTTCGGCCTTGAGGAAATTCTCGCGGCCGGAGGTGCTGGGCTTGGAGAAGCCGACGGCGACGATGCGGGTGGCGGCGCCGGCCAGGGCGATGGCCAGGCCTAGGGCGCTCAGCCAGCCGTTCAGGGAGTGGAAATCGCGGGGCGGGAAGAAAAAGAGGATCAGCAGCACGACGGGAATGACGCTGATCGCGCGGAAGCGGAAGCAGGCATGGCCGACGGCGTCCTTCAGGGACGCCTTGCCGGCGCCGGTTTGCTCGTTTGCTGTCAGGGTGCTCATTTCGTTTTCCTAAACGGAAGCTGGGGCCGGGAAACCGGCCCGGGCCTATTGTAAGGGAATCGGGCGGAAAAAGCAAGAGCGGGAGGCGGTGACAGTGTCCCAGTCAGCAAGAATCTCAGCGAACCCTGAGTGTCGGTCTCGGTGTCGGCAAGAAACTCAATGAACTAGAAGTGAGCGTGATCGTGATGGTGCTGGCGGCCAGCCCTGGAACGAGTTGTTTCTGGTGATGGGTACGGAGTGATCCGTGATTGGAACGGCACTCCAGGGATCTTTTTTCTTCGCTTTTTCCTTTTTTCTTTTGCCTCAGGA
Organism: uncultured Clostridia bacterium; assembly: GCA_964628035.1. Lineage (GTDB taxonomy): Bacteria > Acidobacteriota > Aminicenantia > UBA2199 > UBA2199 > UBA2199. Next base: position 13,992 of record CAZVPI010000009.1, read on the forward strand.
TCTCGCTTGTTTCAACGCATCGAGATTTTTTCAAGGCTTTCCTCTTCCTTTCACCTTATTCCTTTTCCCTTTTGAGGGCCCTGGTTTGAGTCCGATCATCCCCGCCAGGGGATTGCTGCTTGGTGGAATGGTGTCGTGGTTTTCCTGTTGCCCCTGTCGCCCCGTTGCGCTATAATAAAGCATGAAAAGCGCAGGAAATTTTCCGCGAATCGCCACGCCGCGGGCCGCGACGTGCTGAAGGGATGCAACCAGGCGAAGAAAAGATCTACAAGGTCTCCGAGCTGACCCAGCTGCTCAAGATGACGCTGGAGGGGCAGTTCGCCGCCGTGGCGGTGCTGGGCGAGGCCTCGGGGGTCGTCCTGGCCGGCTCCGGCCACTTGTATTTCACCCTCAAGGACGCCGGCGGCGCCATGAAAGTGGCCATGTTCCGCGGCGCCCTGCAGCGCAGCACCCTGAAGCGGCTGGAGAACGGCCAGCAGGTGGTCGTGCGCGGCATGGTCTCCGTCTACCCCCTGCGCGGCGAGATGCAGATCATCGCCAGCGACATCCGCCTGCAGGGCATCGGCGACATCTACGCCGCCCTGGAGAAGCTGAAGCGCGTCTACCAGGAGAAGGGCTACTTCGACGCCCAGCGCAAGAAGGCGCTGCCGCTGCTGCCGGGGCGCATCGGCGTGGTCACCTCGCCGACGGGCGCCGCCGTGCGCGACATCGTGCGCATCCTGCGCCGCCGCTTCCCCGGCATCGCCGTCGTCGTCTACCCGGCGCGGGTGCAGGGGGAGGGTGCGGCCGCCGAGATCGCGGCCGGCATCGACTACTTCAACGCCGCCGCGCCGCCGGCCGCCGTCGACGTGCTGATCGTCGGCCGCGGCGGCGGCAGCTACGAGGACCTGTGGGCGTTCAACGAGGCCCCGGTGGTCGAGGCCATTTTCCGCAGCCGCCTGCCGGTGATCTCGGCCGTGGGCCACGAGACCGACTTCACCATCGCCGATTTCGTCGCCGACCTGAGGGCCGCCACCCCCTCGGCCGCCGCCGAGCTGGTGGTGGGCAGGAAGGACGAGTTCCTCAGCCGCATCGAATTCCTGCGCCACCGCCTGATGCGGCGCCTGGAGGGGGAGCTGCACCGGCGGCGCATGCACGCGCAGCGTCTGCGCGGCGATTCGGCGCTGGCCGCCTTCCCCGGGCGCCTGCGCGAGCTGGCCCAGCGCCTGGACGGCGGCGAGCTCGCCATCGACCGCCTGTTCGGGGGGGCGCTGGCCCGTTGGACGTCGCGCTGGCACCAGGTCGCCCGCCGTTTCGCGGCCTGCGACCCCGCCGCCGCGGCGGCCAACCGCCGGCTGCGGCTGCAGAACCTGCGCCTGCAGGCCGGTGCGCGCTTCGGCGAGCACCTGCAGCAACGGCGCGAGCTCGTCGCCGCCCTGCGCTCGAAGCTGGACGGGCTGAACCCGGAGGGCATCCTGGCCAGGGGCTATTCGATCACCACCGACAGCCGCCGGCGCGTGGTGCGCGACGCGGCCACCCTGGCCCCAGGCGACGACGTGCACATCCGCTTCCACCGCGGCTCGGCCGCGGCGCGGGTGATGGAGGAGTGAACCATGAAGAAGGAGAATCTCGATTTCGAGGCGGCGCTGAAGAAGCTCGAGGCCATCGTGGCCAGGCTGGAGGGCCCCGACGTCCCCCTGCAGGAGGGATTCGCCCTCTACGAGGAGGGGATGAAGCTCAGCGCCCGGATGCGCAAGGAGCTGAACGAGATCGAGAGGAAGGTCAAGATCCTGCAGAAGGACGCCCAAGGCGACCTGCGCGAGGCCGACTTCGAGAGCGCCGATGAATGACGACCGCCTGGCGCAGCTCGCCGCCGCCGTCGACCGCGAGCTCCTGGCCGGCCTGGACCCGGGCCGGGGCACGCTCGAGGCCGCCATGCACTACGCCCTGTCCGTCGGCGGCAAGCGCCTGCGGCCGCTGCTGTTCCTCAGCCTGCTCGAGGCCTGCGCCGTCGAGCCGCTGGCGCACCTGGGCGTCGCCTCGGCGCTGGAGATCATCCACACCTATTCGCTGATCCACGACGACCTGCCGGCGATGGACGACGACGACCTGCGCCGCGGCCAGCCCACGGTGCACAAGAAGTTCAACGAGGCGGCGGCGCTGCTGGCCGGCGACACGCTGCTGACCTACGCCTTCGAGAAGATCGCCGCCGCGCCGCTGCCCGCGGAGCAGGCGGTGGAGATCATCGCCCTGGTGACGCGCTGCATCGGCAAGGAGGGGATGGCCCGCGGCCAGGCGCTGGACCTGGAATTCGCCGGCGACGCCGCCGCCATCGGCGAGATCCACCGCCTCAAGACCGCCGAGCTGATCAAGGGGTCGCTGCTGGCCGCCGCCGTCATCGCCCGCCTCGACGGCCGCCGGCGCGCGCTGCTGGAGCAGGCCGGCATCGCCCTCGGCCTGGGCTTCCAATTGGCCGACGACCTGCTCGACGCGGTCGGCGACGAGGCCCAGGCGGGCAAGAAGCTGCGCAAGGACGGGGGCAACCGCAGCCCCAACGCCGTCCTGTACCGCGGCCTGGAGGCGGTGCGCGCCGACATCGACGGCCGTTACCGCGAGGCCTGCGCCTGCTTCGCCCAGATGGGCATCGGCCACCCGCCGCTGCTGGCCCTGGCGCGCAACATGCTCTTCAGGAGCCAATGATGGCGCTGCTGGAAACGATCCACTCGCCCGCCGACCTGCGCCGGCTCGGCCTGGAGGAGCTGGAGGCCCTGTCGCTGGAGATCCGCGCCCTGCTGGTGGAGGTCGTGTCGCGCAACGGCGGCCACCTGTCGTCGAACCTGGGCGTCGTCGACCTCACCCTGGCCCTGCACCGGGTGTTCGACGCCCCCCGCGACCAGATCATCTGGGACATCGGCCACCAGTGCTACACCCACAAGATCATCACCGGCCGCCGCGCGCGCATCGGCACCATCCGCCAGCGCGGCGGCCTGCTCGGCTTCCCCGACCGCGGCGAAAGCGAGTACGACGTGCTCAACACCGGCCATGCCTCGACCTCGCTGGGCTTCGCCTCCGGGCTGGCCATCGCCCGCGACCGCCTGGGAAAGGGCCACCACATCGTGGCCGTGATCGGCGACGGCGCCCTGACCGGCGGCGTGGCCCTGGAGGCGCTCAACCACATCGGCCAGGTGAAGCAGCGGCTGATCATCATCCTCAACGACAACAAGATGTCGATCTCTCCCAACGTGGGCGGCATCTCGCGGCACCTGAACTACCTGGCCGCCGGCCGCCCCTACATCCGCATGAAGGAGGTCATCCAGAACGTCCTGCGCGCCATCCCCCTGGCGGGCCGCGGCCTGTTCGACCTGGCCAAGAAGATCGAGGTGCTGATGCGCACCCTGATGGTGCCCGGCTCGCTCTTCGACGAGCTGGGCATCAAGTACATCGGGCCGATCAACGGCCACAGCTTCCGCGACCTGCTCAAGGAGCTGGAAGCGGCCAAGAAATACGACTATCCGGTGCTGCTGCACGTGGTGACGCGCAAGGGCGAGGGCTACGAGCCGGCCAGCGAAGACCCCAGCTCCTTCCATTCCTCGGCGCCCTTCAACATCGCCAACGGCAAGTTTCTGGGCCGCGAGAGCGGCCCCTCCTATTCCGAGGTCTTCGGCCGCAGCGTGCGCCGCCTGGTGGCCGTTGACCGCCGGGTGATCGCCCTGACGGCGGCCATGCCCGAGGGCACCGGCCTGGACGCGGTGCAGAAGGACTTCCCCGAGAACTTCTTCGACGTGGGCATCGCCGAGCAGTACATGTTCGATTTCGCCGGCGGCCTGGCCCTGGGCGGCTTCCGTCCCGTGCTCGGCGTCTACTCCACCTTCCTGCAGCGGGCCGTCGACCAGGTGATCCACGACGTGGCGCTGATGAACCTGCCGCTGCTGGTGGGCCTGGACCGCGCCGGGCTGGTCGGCGGCGACGGCCCCACCCACCAGGGTCTGTTCGACATCGCCCTGCTGCAGCCCGTCCCCGGCATCGTGCTCATGGCGCCCAAGGACGAGAACGAGCTGCAGCACATGGTGCACACGGCCAGCCTTCTGGACCGGCCGGCCTTCATCCGCTATCCCAAGGAGCCGGGCCAGGGAGTGCCCCTCGACCCGGAGCCGCGGGAGCTGCCCCTGGGCCGCGCCGAGGTCCTGCGCCGCGGCGGCCAGGTCGTGCTCTTGGCCGTGGGGCCCCTGGTTGCCCGCGCCCTGCAGGCGGCCGAGTCCCTGGCCGGCGAGGACGGCATCGAGGCCACGGTGGTCAACGTGCGCTTCCTCAAGCCCCTGGACCGCGGCCTCGTGCTGGAGCTGGCCCGCGCCGCCGGCCGCGTGGTCACCGTCGAGGACGGTTCGCTCCGCGGCGGCTTCGGGACCGTGGTCCGCGCCGAGCTCGAGGCGGGCGGCTTCGCCGGCGGCTTCCTGGCTTTGGGCGTGGGCGAGGAGCCCCTGCCCCTGGCGTCGCGCGCGGAGCTGCTGGCCCTGTGCGGGCTGGACGCCGAGGGCATCCGCCGGAGCGTCAAGGAATTCGTCATTCGAAATTCGTGATTCGTGATTCGTTCAAGGCACGTGAACGAGCCGTTGCCTCCCTTATTGCGAAGCACGAATCACGAGTCACGATGGCTCGACTGTTCCTTGACACTTGACAGCGATTCCTTTATGATGACGCCATGATCGTGGGCTACAACACCGACATCAAGTACCGCCAGGAGGTCTTCCATATCCAGACCGAGGACAAGGGCCAGGGCAACCCCCTGATCGAGACCCTGGTCTACCTGCACGGCGAGATCCTCCTGTCCAGGCGCATTTCCTACGCCCACCTGCTCGACTCGGCCGACAAGATCAAGAAAGTCAAGAGCCTGATGAAAAGCCAGCACGACCAGGTCATCGGCGAGCTGAAGGAGGGGAAGTTCTCGCACCTGATGTCGATGGACACCCAGGACATCGAGGACCGGACGCTCGACGAGATGGTGCTGGAGTACCTGCAGAACGAAAACCCCTGAACGTGCCCGAACGCGTCCTGCTCATCGACGGCATGTACCTGGTCTTCAGTTCGTACTATGCCCATGCCGCCATGCGCACCCTGGAGAACGAGCCCACCGGCGCCGTCTTCGGCTTCGTGCAGCGCGTGGAGAGCCTGCTGGCCGAGCTGCAGCCCCAGCGGCTGGCGGTGGCCTTCGATTCCAAGGAAAGGAACTTCCGCCGCGAGCTGTACCCGGAGTACAAGGCCAAGCGCCAGCAGCCCCCGGATGAGCTCGTGCGGCAGCTGCCGGCGGTGCGCGAGTACCTGGCCGGGCGCGGCATCTGCGCGCTGGAGAAACCGGGGCTCGAGGGAGACGACATCATCGCCCTGCTGGCGCGGCGCTACGCCGACGCCGGCAGCGAGGTGCTGATCTTCTCGGCCGACAAGGACCTGTTCCAGCTCGTGGGCGGCCCGGTCTTCGTCTACCACCCCAAACTGAAGAAGAAGCTGGGCCGCGACGAGGTCAAGAAATTCTTCGGCGTCTATCCCGAGCAGATCGTCGACTTCCTCTCGCTGGCCGGCGACGCCTCGGACAACATCCCCGGCATTCCCGGGGTGGGCGAGAAGACGGCGACGCGGCTGCTGGAAAGGTTCGGCAGCCTGGAGGCCCTGCTCGAGGGCCTCGGCCAGGTGGAGGGCAAGCTGAGGGAGCGCATCGCCGCCAACGCCCACCTGCTGGAGCGATGGCGGCCGCTGCTCGATTTCGCCCGCATCCCCGAGACGGCCCTGGACCTGGAGCTGCCCCCCTTCCGGCCGCGCTGCGGCGGCGAACTGGCCGGGCTGTACCGCCGCCTGCAGTTCCACAGCCTGCTCAGGAAGCTCGATGCCGGCCAAGGCGGCGCGCCCCCATCCGGCGGTGAAGCCGCGGCGGAGGGACCAGCCGTGACCCTGGTGCTGGACCGCGCGGGCCTGAAGGAGCTGGCGGCCAGGGCCCGCCGGGCCGGGCGCTTCGCCTTCGACATCGAGACCACCGCCCTGCCGTTCGCCTCCGCCCAGGTCGTGGGCATCGGCCTGGCCCTGGCGGAGGGCGCCTATTACGTCCCCTTCCTGGCCGCGCAGGCGCCGCGGCCGCTGCCGACGCCGGCCGACTTCCGCGCCGAGATGGCCGGCGTGTTCGCCGACGCCGGCATAGGCAAGACCGGCCACAACCTGAAGTTCGACACGCTGCACCTGCGCCGCCAGGGCCTGGCCGTCGCCGGCGTCGAGCACGACACCATGGTCATGTCCTACCTGCTCTTCCCCAACCGCCGCAGCCACCAGCTGAAAGAATTGAGCGCCGAGTTCCTGGGAGCGCGCCAGGCCACCTACGAGGAGCTGACGGGCAAGGGCAAGGGCCAGGTGCCGATCGCCGAGGTGGAGCTGGAGAAGGTCGCGGCCTACTGCGCCGCCGATGCCGACGCGTCGCGGCGCCTGGCCGCCGCGCTGCTGCCGCGACTGGAGCAGGAGCGGCTGGCGCCCCTCTACCGCAGCGTCGAGATGCCGCTGCTGCAGGTCCTGGCCGACATGGAATGGCTGGGCGTGCGCGTCGACCGCGCCTTCCTGCAGGAGGCCGACCGCCTCCTGCGCGCCGGCATCGACGTGGCCGAGAGGGAGGTGCGCAGCCTGGCCGGCTACGACGTCAACCTCAACTCGCCGCAGCAGCTGGCCGAACTGCTGTTCGACAAGATGGGGCTGCCGCAGAGCAAGAAAACGCGCAAGACCCGCGCCCACTCCACCGACATCGAGGTGCTCAACGAGCTGAAGGGCTACCCGGTCGTCGAGCGCATCATCGCCCACCGCACCCTCAAGAAGCTCCACGCCACCTACGTCCTGGGGCTGCTGGAGAGCCTGGACGGGGGGGACCGCGTCCACACCCAGTTCAACCAGACGGTCACCGCCACCGGCCGCCTGTCCTCCTCCAACCCCAACCTGCAGAACATCCCGCTGGGGACCTTCCCGGTCGCCGGCTCGCCCACGGGGCTGAACCTGCGGCAGGCCTTCATCGCCTCGCCCGGGCGGCGCCTGCTCTCGGCCGACTATTCGCAGATCGAGCTGCGGGTCATGGCCCACTTCTCCGAGGACGAGAACCTGCTGCGGGCCTTCGCCGAGGGCGCCGACATCCACCAGCGCACCGCCGAGCTGGTCTTCGGCGCCGACCTTTTCGCCGGGGCGCCCGAGCTGCGCCGGCGGGCCAAGATCATCAACTTCTCGATCCTGTACGGCAGCGGCGCCTTTTCCCTGGCCAAGGAGCTGGGAGTGGGCTTCGCCGAGGCCAGGGAGTTCATCGAGCGCTACTTCGAGACCTACCGTGGCGTGCGCCGCTTCATGGATCGCGTCGTCGCCGAGGCCGAGAAAAACCCGGAGGTGCGCACCCTGGCCGGCCGCGTCCGCCCCATCCCGGAAATGCAGAGCGCCAACCGCACGGTCAGGGAGAACGGCAAGCGCATGGCGGTCAACACCGTCATCCAGGGCAGCGCCGCCGACATCATCAAGAAGGCCATGATCGGCATCCACGGCGAGCTGGCCGGCATGGAAAGCCGCCTGCTGCTGCAGGTCCATGACGAGCTCGTGTTCGAGTTCCCCGCGGCGGAGGAGAAGCGGCTGGCCGCCCTGGTGCGCCGGGGCATGGAGAACGCCGTCGTGCTGAAGACGCCACTGAAGGTGAGCCTGAAGACCGGGAGCAACTGGGCCGACCTGAAGCCCCTGGCGGAGGCAAAATGAAGGAAATCGACGCGGCGCAATTCCGCCAGATCGTGCGGCGCGGCATGGAGCACCTGTTCGAGGAACGGGAAACGCTCAACCGCATCAACGTCTTCCCCGTCGCCGACGGCGACACCGGCGACAACCTGGTGCAGACCCTGCGCCCGGTCCATGACGAACTGGACGGCTGGAGCGAAGTTCGGCTCGACGACGCGGCCGCCCGCCTGGCCCAGGCCCTGCTGCGCTCGGCCAAGGGCAATTCCGGGGTCATCTTTTCCCAGTTCTTCTTCGCCCTGGCCAGGGCCATGAAGGGCCACCAGGCGATCGGGCCGGCCGATTTCAGCCTGGCCATGGAGCAGGCGGTGCGCGACACCTATGCCGCCGTGGCCGATCCCCGCGAGGGGACGATCCTGACCGTCCTGCGCCACACCGCCGAGGAGTTCAAGCGCCTGGCCATGAGCGGCGAGCGCTACCAGGTCATCTTCGAGAAGGCCATCCTCAAGGCCAAGGAGATCCTGGAGCGGACGCGGGACATGCTGCCGCAGCTGAAAAAGGCCCGCGTGGTCGACGCCGGCGGCCTGGGTTTTTTCCTTTTCTTCAAGGGCATGTCGGCGGCGATGAACGGCCGCGTGGACGCCGACGCCGGCGGCGCCGCCTTCGCCGCCACGCCGCGGGACGTCGCGGAGGCGGAGCGGGCCTTCGGCGACGATGGGCTTGTCCGGCCCGTGGTCCTGGCCCGCTATTTCTACTGGGAGCTGCTGCGCTGCCGCGGCGACTCGCTGCTCGTCGCCGGCGACGAGGGTCTGTTCCACCTGCACCTGCACACCGACGACCCGCAGGCGGCCGAGGCCGAGATCGCCCGCCACGGCGAGATCCTGCAGCGCAAGGTCGACTCGCTGCGCGTCCCGGCGCCGCGGCCGCTGCCGCAAACGGCGCTGCTGATCGATTCGGCCGTCGACGTGCCCGAGGAAGTGGAGCGGGAGGCGGCCATTGCCGTCGTGCCGCTGCAGATCTCCCTCAACGGGCGTTTTTGCCGCGACCGCCTGGAGATCGCCAAGAAGGAGCTCTACCGGCGCATGCGCGCCGAGAAGGACCTGGTCGTGAAAACCTCGCAGCCGGCGCCGCTCGATTTCCAGAACGCCTTCGCCGCGGCGCTGGCCGCCCGCGGACGGGCGCTGCTGTTCAGCCTCTCCTCGCGGCTGAGCGGCTCCTTCGCCAGCGCCCAGGCCGCCCTGCGGCTCCTGCCCGAGGCCGACCGCGGGCGCGTGCGCCTGGTCGACACGCGGAACGTGTCGGCGGGAAGCGGCCTGCTGCTGTGCCGCGCCCTGCGCCTGCTGGCCCAGGGGCTGGATCCCGAGGAGGTCGCCGTGGACATCGAGTCGCGGCGCGGGGACGTGGTCTCCCTGGGCTATGTCGAGTCGCTGGAGTACGCCGTGCGCGGCGGCCGCCTGCCGCCGGCCGCCGCCTGGCTGCAGCGCCGTCTCGGCCTGCGGCCGCTGGTGGCCTTTGTCGACGGCCGCCTGGTGCGCGCCGGGGCCCTGCTCAGCGCGCGCAACAAGGAGCGCAAGGTCGTGCGCCGCTTCCTGAAGCGCCTCGACCGCGCGCGCTCGTACTCGCTGGGGATCGTCTACACCGACAACCCGCAGGCGGTGCTGCGGCTGCAGGACGAGCTGGCCCGGTCGGGGCTGCGGATCGCGTCGCTGTTCCAGGCAATCGGCGCCGCCGTGCTCGGCGCCCACGCCGGCCCCGGCACCTTCTGCCTGTGGGCCCTGCCCGAACCGTTGCCAACGGAATGAGCGTGGACAGGCCGATCAAGCTGGGCATCAGCTCCTGCCTGCTGGGCAACAAGGTCCGCTTCGACGGCGGCCACAAGTTCGACCCCTTCTTGGTCAACGTTCTGGGGGCCTTTGTCGAGTATGTCCCGGTCTGCCCCGAGGTGGAATCGGGCTTCCCGGTGCCGCGCGAGGCTTTCCGCCTGGTCGGAGACCCGCTGCAGCCCAGGCTGGTGACCCGCCAGACCGGGGTCGACGCCACGGCGCGCATGGAAAGCTGGCTGGAGAAAAGGCTGCCGCAGCTGGAGCGGGAGGGGCTGAGCGGCTTCGTCTTCAAGAGCCAGTCGCCCTCCAGCGGCATGGAGCGGGTCAAGGTCTACAACGAGAAGGGGGTGGCCGAGAAGAAGGGGGTGGGGATCTTCGCCCGGGCGCTGATGCGCCGCCTGCCGCTGCTGCCGGTCGAGGAGGAGGGGCGGCTGCAGGACATCGGGCTGCGCGAGAACTTCATCGAGCGCCTCTTCGCCTTCCGCCGCTGGCAGGACCTCGTTGCTACCAACATCACCGCTGCCGGGCTGGTCGACTTCCAGCGCCGCCACAAGTACCTGCTGATGGCCCACAGCCCGGAGCTGGCCCGGCGGCTGGGAGCGCTGGCGGCCCAGGCCGGAATCCGGCCCCTGGCCGGGCTGCTCTCCGAATACGAGGCGCTTTTCCTCGCGGCCATCAAGCAGAAGGCCACCGTGCGCAAGCACGCCAACGTGCTGCAGCACATGCTGGGCTATTTCAAGAAGCAGCTCGACGAGTTCGAAAAGCGGGAGCTGCTGCAGGTGATCGGGAACTACCGCCAGGGGCTGGTGCCGCTGGTCGCGCCCCTGACGCTGCTGAAGCATTACATCGCCAAGTTCCGCCAGCCCTATCTGCAGGACCAGGTCTATCTCGATCCGCATCCCATGGAGCTCAAGCTCCGCAACCACGCGTAGAGAGCCTCAGGAAGCAATCGGCATAAGGCGGGCGGCGTACGGCCGACGGCAGGACAAGGCATAAGGCAAAAGAAAGAAGAAGGCCCCCAAGGGCAATCGGCTCCTGGCATGCAATAGAAGGGATGACGATCCCAGTGTCTTGCCCTCTGGCTTCGCTTTGACTTCCCTTGAAAGATTCTGCCTGGCAGCCGAGTTCACCTAGTTTATTTGCCAGACAGGTTTGGATCGTCCCTTCAATGTTCTTCGTCCGTTTTCAGCCTAGATCCTTCTGTCTTGTTGCCGTACGCCTGGCGCCGTCGGCCGTACGCCAAGTTCGGTTATTGTTTTGGCGGCCAGGGCACGAACACGGACGTTCGTTTCTTGTACTCCTCCCAGTCGGGCCGGCCGGCGTATTTTTTTTCCAGCAGGGGCACTCCCGACACGAAGAGGAGCAGCCAGGTGATCACCGTTGGCCCGATCAGCCCCAGCCAGCCGTGGGGGGCCGAGAGGGCGATCCCGGCGATCCCCCACCACTGCAGCGCCTCGCCGAAGTAGTTGGGATGACGGGAGTAGCGCCACAGGCCGCTGGCGATCAGCCGGCCCCTGTTCTCCGGCTTGCTCCGGAACGCGGCCAGCTGGCGGTCGCCGACGGACTCGAACAAAAAGCCGGCCAGCCAGACCAGGGCGCCGGCAAGGTCGAGCCAGCGCGGCGGCGGCTGGCGCTGCCCGACCACCAGCAGCGCCGGCGTCGAGATCAGCAGCAGGAACAGGCCCTGGAGCATGAAGACCTGCAGGAACGTGCGCGGCACGAACCATTTGCCCCACTGCCGGCGCCAGGCCGCGTAGCGGAAATCCTCCCTCCGGCCGCGGTTGCGGCGGAAGATGTGCCAGGCCAGGCGGCCGGCCCAGAGGGTCACCAGAGCCAGGACCAGGACCGGCCGCGGATGCCATGAGCCGTGCAGCAGGAACACCGCCCAGGCGGTGAGGACAAAGCCCGGCCCCCAGGCGATGTCGGCGAGGCCGTTGTTCCGCTTCCACAGGGCGACGGCGAAGGCCGCCGTCATGTACGCGCCTATCATCGCGGCCGCCAGCAGGACGATCTCGGCCATGGCTTCCTCCTTCTGTCTACAGCTTTCCGGCGCGGGCCAGGCAGCTGCGCGCCCACAGCGCGCTCTTTTCCTTGTCCTTGATCTCGAGCATGATGTCGCAGTCCAGCCCGGCGGTCGCGGCGACGAAGCGGGAAAAGTGGCGCAGGTCGACGCTGTCGGCGTGGCTGCCGGGGCGGGCGCCGGGCTTCTGCGAGCTGTAGTCGACCATGGGCGGGCCGGCCTCCCGCCCCCAGGTGGCTGCGGCCAGGGCCAGCGCCGTCGCCAGCCCCTCGCCGTTGCGGTTCAGCCGGTGGTGGAAGGTGTCGAAGAGGACCGGCAGGCCGGTGCGGCGGTGAATGTCCAGGCAGTCGGCCAGCGAGAAGAGGCGGTCGTCGTTCTCCACCGCCAGGCGGCGGCGCACGGCCGGGGCCAGGCGCTCGAAGCGCGAGCAGAAGCGGCCGATGGCCGCCGGCTTGTCGCCGTAGACGCCGCCGGCATGGATCTGGATGCGCGCCGTCCCGTCGAGCCCCAGCAGGTCGAGGACATCGGCGTGGTACTCCAGCTCGGCGGCGCTGCGGGCGAAGATCGCCTCGTCGGGGGAGTTGATCAGGGTGAACGGGTCGGGGTGCATGGAGATGCGCATGCCGGCGCGGCGCATGACGCCGCCCAGGGCGGCGAAGCGCGGGGCGAACGTCCGTTGCCAGGGGAAGACGCACACCGGGTGCGAGGCGAAGGGGACCAAGTCGGAGGTGATGCGCAGGAAGAGCAGGCCGTGGCGCAGGTTGTACTCCAGGATGCGCTCCAGGCAGTCGAGGTTGGCGGCGACGGTTTCGGCCAGCCGCTGCGGCGTGTAGGAGGCCAGGCGGAAGGTGCGGCTGGGCGTGCAGCCGATGGAGCGGTTGAGGCAGGGGTAGCCGATCCTCACGGGTGTCGGGGCGGAGGGCTCGCCGCGGCGCTCATTCCTTCTGGATGCGGGCGACGGTGATCTCGTCCTGGGCGTCGTACTTGCCGCGCAAATCCTTGTAGGACTGGAGCGGCGCCTCGGGGCTCTCCAGGAACAGGACCTGGGCGATGCCCTGGTCGGCGTGGACCACGGCCGGCCGCAGCCCCAGGTTGGCGATGGACAGGGTCAGGTAGCCGCTCCACTCGGGCTCGAGGGGCGTGACGTTGACCAGCACGCCGCAGCGGGCATAGGTGGACTTGCCGAACACCAGGCCCAGGACCGTCTTGGGCATGCGGATATACTCGACGCTGCGGCCGAGGATGAACTGCCCGGGCGGGATGAGGATGGCGTCGTCGCTGCGCGTCTCGAAGTCCTTCTCGTCCACCCGGTGCGGGTCGAGGGGCGCGGCGGCGATCGCCAACCGGCGGTAGGTGCGGTCGAGGCGCAGGTCGTAGCCGTAGGGCCCCAGGCCGTAGGAGACGACCCCGGCGCGCACCGACGAGGCCACGAAGGGCTCCAGCAGGCGGTTGCGCTCGGCCTGCTCGCGGATCCAGCGCGACGACTTGAGCATCAGAGCAGCGAATAACGCGAGACCTTGTGGCTGATCAGGTAGTACAGCTTGCTCAGGTACTCGATGCCGTTGGTCAGGTCCTTGGAGAACTTGAACAGGTACTTGACGTAGCTGGTCTCCTCGGCCAGGCGCAGCTTGTTCTCGAACTCGCGGGTGAAGTCCATCAGCTCGATCATCAGGTTCTGCAGCAGCAGCAGGTTGTCGATGCTTTCGACCAGGGTCACCGTGGGCGCGCTTTTCAGGTCGCCCTTGGGGATCAGCTTGATGCGCTCCAGCGCCTCGCCGTTCAGCTCCTTGACCAGGTAGTCGATCTCGTCCAGGTAGGGCTTCTTGTAGTCGTCGAAATAGCGCAGCTTGTGGATGGCGCGCTCCTGGATCTTGGCGTTCTGCTCCAGCAGCGAATGGAACAGCTCGTAGAGGCCCAGGTGCTCCTTGTCGAACTTCTTCAGGTCCACGAAGGCGCGGCCGAGGTAGATCTTGTCGTTGTAGGCGTTCAGCAGCTCGTCCTGGATGTGGGAATAGAACTTGACCTCGAAGCGGCCGTGGTCACGGTGGCGCAGGCGGCTGAGCAGCACGTCCTGCTCGCTCGCCAGGTAGCTGGCGTTCTGCTCGATCACGGCGCTGTAGAGCGACAGGGTGCCGACGATGAAGTCCTTGAGGCTGTCGAGGAACTCCTCGTTCTGGGCCAGGAAGCCGGCCAGCTCGGGGAAGGATTCGCCGCGCAGGACGGTGTAATACGGCGAGAGGAGCACGTGCCCGCCCTTGAGGAACAGCTCGAGATGGAAGTTCTCGCGAATCCTCTTGAACAGGTTGTTGTGCTGGATGGCGGGGATGCCCTCCAGGCGCTTGCCGCTGAACTTGGCCAACACGTTCAATGTCTCCACGGTGTCCTCCGCTCCGCGATTATAGGCGAAGGCAAGAAAAAAGTAAACCGCATCGTCAACCGCAGGGTTGAGTGAACCGTGATCCGATCTGTCCACAAAAACTAGAGAACGGTTTAAGCGGAAGCATGAGGTTCCTGGCACCCAATTCAAAGCGAGCACTCATGGCCCCATTCCCTTGGGGGCATGAGTCGACCCAGACCAGGACCCTCAAAAGGTAATAGGAAAAAGTAAGAAGAAAGCCTGAAAAGGTTACGACGCGATGGAAACAATGGCGATCGCAGGGCAAATGGCAGAGGGAAAGAGGCAAAAGGGAGATGCCCTTGGTTTTTCGAATTCCGAATCACGAACTACGAATCACGATAGCTCTTTGATTGCCGCTGCTGCCACTGCCGCGATCGCTATCCCATCCTCGCGTTTTCCGTGTGCCGGCAGCCGTATGCCGCGCGCCGAGCTCGTTCCGCTTCAAGGGCCGCCGGCGTTGACTTTTCGCGCGCGATTCCCTATCATGTCCGCCGGATGAAAAAGCTGCCCATGCTGGCCTTTCCACCGCTGTTCGCCTTGCTGCCGCTGGGCCTGTTCCTCCTGCTGTACCGCCCCGGCCCGGGCTCGGCGGCGATGACCAGCGCCTGCCTGGTCTTCCTCACCGCCGTCTGCTGGAGCGCGCTGATCGTCTTCGGCCGCCGCCAGGAGAAACGCCTCAAGGTCCTGTACGCCGCCTCGACGCTGCTGGCATCGCTGCTGCTGGTCTGGGCCCTGCGCCCCTTCGCCATCCTTCCCGCGGCGCACGGCCTGATGGTCGCCCTGCAGGCCCTCGGCGCCGCCGGCATCGTCCTCTACCTGCGCATCCTGAAAAACAAGGGAGAATGAACCCATGAGCGACAAGCCTTCCGCCGGCCTGGCCGCCGCCGTCCGCAACACGCTGGGCGAGCTCGGGCGCACCTTTTCCGCCTTCCTGAGGGCGCCGCGGGCTCTGTGGGGGGTCAACATCCCCTACACCCTCGAGGGCCTTGTCTATTTCGGCTTGCTCACCGTGCTGGGGAAGTACTGCGCCGAGAACGTCGCCCTGAGCGACCTGCACTCGGGCTGGGTGTACGGCGGCGTCACCGGCGGCATCACCTTCGCCATGCTGCTGTTCGGCGGCGTCTCCGACCGCATCGGCGTGCGCCGGTCGCTGGCCCTGTCGCTGGCGGTCATGATGCTGGGCTATGTCCTGCTGGGCCTGTCGGGGACGCTGGCGCTGGGGCAGGGGATGGGCTCGGCCATGTTCTTCGTCATGGCCGGCGGCCTGCTGCTGATCGTGGTCGCCTACGGGTTGTACATGCCGGCGGCCTACGCCGGGGTCAAGCGCTACACCAACCCACAGACGGCGGCCATCGCCTACGCCGTGATCTACGGGGTGATGAACCTGGGGGCCTTCCTGTCGGGCTTCATCTCCTCCAACTCGCGCCAGGCCTTCGCGGCCCAGTTCCCGCCCAACGGCCTGGCCGCCGTCTTCTGGATCTACGCCGCCATCATGCTGTTCAGCGTGCTGCTGACCCTGGCGCTGATCACGCGCCGCGTCGACCGCCAGGCGGTCGAGCGCGTGGCCCGGGAAACCCGGGCCATGAACACCACCGAGCAGAACGCGGCCGCCGACGCCAAGGCCGCGGCGCCCCCGGGGCCGAAGGCGGCGCGCCCGCCGCTGCTGCCCCTGCTGGGCTGGATCGGCGCCGCCCTGGCGGCGCTGGCCCTGGTGCTGCTGGCGCGCACGGGCTTGCTGCGCCTGAAGGGCGTTTTCTTCTATCCCCTCCTGGCCTTCGCCGTGGCCGGAGCCGTTTGGGAGTTCCTGCGCCGGCGCCCCGACCACCCCTTCCGCGACGGCCGCTTCGTCTTTTTCATCTTCATCCTCATCCCGGTGCAGACCCTGTTCGCCCACAACTGGCTGACCATCCCCTATTATCTGGACCGCGCCTTCGCCGGCACCGGCGTCAGCCGCTATTTCGAGGTGTTCTCCAATCTCAACCCGGTGCTGATCTTCGTCCTCTCGCCGCTGATCGCCGCCCTGACCGCCCGCCGCGACGTCTACCGGATGATGATCGCCGGCACCTTCGTCATGGCGCTGCCCACCTTCCTGCTCGCCGCCGGGCCCAACGTCTACCTGTTCCTGCTGTTCATCCTGGTGATGTCGCTGGGCGAGGCCATGTGGCAGCCGCGCTTCCTGCAGTGGGTGGCCGAGATCGCCCCTGAGGGCAAGACCGGGCTGTACATGGGCATCGGCCAGTTCCCCTGGTTCCTGACCAAGCTGATCACCTCGTTCTATTCAGGGTACGTCATCTCCCGCTACTGCCCCAAGCCGGGGCTGGGAATGCCCATGCGCACCGGCGCCATGTGGCTGATCTACGCCTTGATCGCCATGGTGTCGCCGGTCGCCCTGGTGCTGGCCCGCCGCTGGATGGCCAAGGGGATGAAAAAGAAAGCGTAGCTGGAAGACCCTTGTTGACGCGGGGAACCGGTTTTGCTATAGTCCAAGTTCCCATGAGACCCGCATTCCGCTCCCCCCGCAGGCAAGCAGCCTCCCTGGCGCTGGCCGGTCTCGCCTGCTTCGCCCAATGCCTGGGCGGCCTGCTGCCCGAGCCGGTGGTTTGCCTGCGCAACGACCGGCCGGCGCAGGCGGAGCTATTCACCCACTGCTGTTCATGCCAGCACGAGGCTCCTGACTTGGGGGAGCCGGCCCTTGCCTCCGGCCGCCGCAGCGAGCCTGGCTGCGTCGATGTCCTTCTCGCCTCTCCCGCGCTCCTTGCCGCTCCCGGCGGCGCCCCTGGACCTGCGGACCGCCGCAGCGAGCCCGCGCCGCTCCCGCCGACGGCCTCTGCCATCGCGGCCGGCTGGTCTCCTCACGGTCGCGGCTCTCCGCCCGGCGGCATCCCGTTTCCGCCGTCCCTCCTGCGCTGCTGAGGCGTTTTCCTCCTCTTTCCCCAGATCCCAATTCCAAGGAGGAAACATGTGCCGACGAATCCCGATCCCTGCCAATCCCCGCCCGGCCGCGACGGCAGGCGCGTCCCGTTCCCGCGCCTTCGCCCTCGTGGCGCTCGCTCTCATGGCGCTGGGACCCGCCTTGCCCCGGGCCGTTGCCGCGCCTGCCGGCCTCACGCTGGAGCAGGCGCTGGCCCTGGCCCTGGAGGCCAACCCGCGCGTCCTCGCCGCCGCTCTCGACGTCCAGGCGGCTGCCGGCCGAGCCCTCCAGCTTGGCGCCCGGCCCGAGCCCCAGCTCCAGGCCAGCGTTGATGGGGCGCGGCTGCCCGGCGCGGCCCGCCCTGAGGAAGGGGCGGAGCTGCACCTCGGCATCGAGCAGCTTTTCGAGTTTCCGGGCAAGCGCGCCCTGAGGAGGCGGGTCGGCCGCCTGCAGGAGGAGATCGCCGTTGCCGAGTTGGAGCGGGTCAAGCTCGTCGTCGCGGCCGATGTGAAGCGGGCCTACGGGCGGGCGGCGTTTGCCGCCGGGGCCTCCCGCCTGCTGGACAGGGCGTTGGGGCGCGTCGACCTCCTGCTCGAGGACCTGCGGGCGAGGTATCGGACCGGCACGGCCGCCTATGTCGATGTCCTGCGCGCCCGGGCCGAGAAGGCCCGCCTGCGCAACCAGGCGCTGGAGCAGGAGAAGGAGGGGGCGCAGGCGCGGCTGGAGCTGAACACGCTCCTGGCGCGGCCGGGCAACGATCCCGTCGAGCCGGCCACCCCCCTGTCCTTCGCCCCCCTGACAACCGGGCCGGACGAGCTCTGGGAGAGGGCCAGGTCTTCCCGACCCTCGCTGCGCATCGCCTCGATGCAGGGCGAGCTGGCGCAGGCCGAGGCGCTGCTGGCGGCCCTGGGCCGCTTGCCCGACCTCACCGCCGGCTTCTCGCTCCCCAGCGTGCGCATGAACGCCTGGGGGATTTCGCTCGGCCTGAGCCTGCCTTTTCTGAGCCCGGCGCGGGCGCGGGGCGCCGAGATGGCGGCGGGCGCCGGCCGCGAGCGGGCGAGACTGGCTGTCGCTGCGCGCGAGCGCTCCGTGCACGCGGCCATCCAGGCGGCGTACGTTGCCGCCCAGGCGGCCGGGGAACAGGTGCGGGTGTTCGAGAGCGAGCTGCTGGACGACCTGCGGGACGAGCTGCGCCTTCAGCTTGAGCTCTTCCGCTTCGGCAAGGGCGCGGCCTTCGACCTCCTGGATTTGCAACGGACGCTGGCCCTTGCCGAACTGGAGCACCTGAAGGCCGTGTACCTGTACGGCGTCGCGCTGGCCGATTTGGAAGCAGCCGGCGAGGATATGCCGTGATGGAGGATGCGATGAAGAAACCGATGCATGCCTGGTGGATCGCCATACTGGTCATGGGGACGTTCGCCGGCGCCGGCTGCCGGCGCAGCGGGGGAAGCGCCGACGGCCACGGGGAGGAGGGCGGCCGGGAGCCCGGCGCCATCGTCCTGCCCGCCTCGGCCCTGGCCGCGGGCGGAATCCAGACCGCCGCGGCGACGATGCGCGAGTTCAGGAAACGGATCTCCGCCACCGGCGAGCTGGCGTTCCATGCCAGGCGCCTGGCCCGCGTCAGCTCGCGGGCCGCGGGTCGCATCGAACGCGTGCTGGCCTTTTCCGGCGACCGGGTGGGCGCCGGCCAGATTCTGGCCGAGCTGTACAGCCCCGACTTCCTGGCGCTGCAGGCCGAGTACCTGCAGGCGGCGGAGAGGGCCAAGCGGCGCAGCGGCGGCGAGGACGACGGCGAGGCGCAGGCAGCCCGCGCCCTGCTGGAAGGCGCGCGCTCGCGGCTGCTGCTTGTGGGCGCCACCGTTGCCGAGGCCGATGCGCTGGCCGCCACGGGCACGCCGAGGCCGCTGCTTGCGGTCCGCGCGCCCTTCGCCGGCACGGTCATCGAGGCGGCGGCCCTGGCCGGCGGCCAGGTAGACCTCGGCGGAGAACTGTTCCGCGTTGCCGACCTGACGGTGCTCTGGGCGAACGTACATGTCCAGGAGAAGGACTTGGCCGTGGTGAAGGCCGGCGCAGCGGTCGAGTTGCGGGTCCAGGCCTACCCGGGCGAGGCCTTTCCCGGCAGGCTGCTCCTTGTCGGCGCCATGCTGGATGAGGGCACGCGGGCGCTGCCGGCGCGGGTGGAGGTCGCCAATCCCGGCGGACGGCTCAGGGCCGGCATGTATGTCGACGCCCTGATCGCGGCCGGCGGCGGCAGGACGGTGGTGGCCGTTCCCGAGGCGGCCGTGCAGGATGACGATGGGCGGCCGGTCGTCTTCGTCGAGGCCGGCCGGGGGCAGTACCGACGCCGCGAGGTGGCCACCGGCGAACGGTCCGCCGGCTGGGTGGAGATTCTCCGGGGAGTGGCGGCCGGCGAGACGGTGGTCACCGCCGGCAGCTTCCTCCTGGAGTCGGAGATGCACAAGGAGAGCCTGGAGGACGGGCATGGCCATTCTTGATCGCCTCATCGCCGCCTCCCTGCGCCGCCGCGGCCTGGTCCTGGCCGGCGTCGTCCTGCTGGCCGCCCTGGGTGTCTGGTCCCTGCTGCGCATCCCCATCGACGCCTTTCCCGACGTCTCCAACATCCAGGTCGAGCTCCTTTCCGCCGCCCCGGGCATGTCGCCGCCCGAGGTCGAGCGCTTCGTCACCTATCCCATCGAGACCGCCATGCGCGGACTGCCGCGCCTCTCCCAGGTGCGTTCGGTGTCCAAGGCCGGGCTGTCGGTGGTCACCGTCATCTTCGCCGACGGCGTGGGCATCTACTTTGCCCGCCAGCTCGTGCTCGAGCGGCTGATCGAGGCGCGCGAGCAGGTCCCGGAGGGCGTGCAGATCGCGATGGGGCCGGTGTCAACGGCCATGGGCGAGATCTACCAGTACACGCTGCAGCGGTCGGGCACGCTCGCCGGCATGGACGAGAAGGAGTTCCTCACCCTGGCGCGGACGGTCCAGGACTGGACCCTGTCGCCGCTGCTCAAGTCCGTTCCCGGCGTCAGCGAGGTCAACTCCTTCGGGGGCTACACCCGTCAGGTCCTCGTCGAGGTGGACCCGGGCCGGCTCATGGCCCACGACCTGCCGCTCGCCGCGGTGGGGGAGGCGCTGCGCCGCAACAATCTCAACGCCGGCGGCAACATTCTGGAGCAGGGCGAGCGCCAGTATCTCGTGCGCGGCGTCGGGCTGCTGCAGTCTCTGCAGGACATCGGCGCCGTCGTGCTGAAGACGGTGCGCGGCAACCCGGTCCTGGTGCGCGACGTGGCGACGGTCCGCAACGGCCATGCCGTCCGCCAGGGCGGCGCCGTCCAGGACGGCCGGGGCGAGTGTGTCGGCGGCGTGGTCATGATGCTGCGCGGCGCCAACGGCCGCGAGGTGGTGCGGGCCGTGGAGCGTCGCGTCGCCGAGATCAACGCCTCGGGGGCCCTGCCCGCGGGACTGCGCATCGTCCCCTTCTACAACCGCAGCGACATCATCCATCATGCCGTCTCCACGGTGAGCGAGGCGCTGCTGCTCGGCTCCCTGCTGGTGGTGCTGGTCCTGTATCTGTTCCTGCGCAGCCTGCGCGGTGCCTTCATCGTCGTCCTGGCCCTGCCGCTGTCGATGCTGTTCACCTTCATCCTGATGCGCGCCGCTGGCGTCTCGGCCAACCTCATGTCCCTCGGCGGCCTGGCCATCTCCGTCGGCATGATCATTGACGCCACCATCATCCAGGTGGAGAACGTGCAGCGCCATCTCGGCGCCGGCGCCGGAGGCGGGCGCAGACTGGCAACGGTGCTGCAGGCGGTGTTGGAGGTGCGCAAGCCGTCGATCTTCGGCGAGCTGATCATCGCCCTGACCTTCATTCCCATCATCGCCCTGCAGGGAATCGAGGGCAAAATGTTCCTGCCCCTGGCCTTCACCCACGTCATCGCCCTCCTCGCCTCGCTGCTGTTGTCGATCGCCGTCATCCCGGCCCTCTGCCGCGTCGTGCTCCGCCCTCAGGCCGAGAAGGAAAGCGTCCTGGTCGCCGGGGCGCGGCGCGCCTACCTGCCGGTCCTGCGCTGGGCGCTGGGACACGGCCGCCTGCTGGCCGTGATCGCCGTGGCGCTGCTGGCCGGCTCGCTGCTGCTGCTTCCCCGCCTGGGTACCGAGTTCATGCCGGTCATGGACGAGGGCGCCTTCGACATGGACATCCAGTTCCTGCCCGGAATCTCCCTGGAGCGATCGCTGGCCCTGAGCCGCGAGGTCGAGGCCCGGCTGATGAAGTTCCCGGAGCTGCGCACGATCGTCGGCAAGACCGGGCAGACGGGCATTGCCCTGGAGGCGCGCGGCGTGGAAAAG
The DNA here is from genome assembly GCA_964628035.1 of uncultured Clostridia bacterium. GTDB lineage: Bacteria > Acidobacteriota > Aminicenantia > UBA2199 > UBA2199 > UBA2199. Next base: position 35,195 of record CAZVPI010000009.1, read on the forward strand.
ACCGGCTTCGTGGGCATGCTGAAGCCGCGCCGCGAGTGGACGTCGGCCCGCAGCCGCGAGGAGCTCTTTGGCCTCATGCGCCGCTCGCTGGCCGACATCCCGGGCATGGCCTTCTCCTTCAGCCAGCCCATCGCCTGCCGCATCGACGAGCTGGTGGCGGGCACCAAGGCCCAGCTCATCATCCGCCTGTTCGGCGAGGACCTGGAGGTCCTCAAGGCGAAAGGCGGGGAGATCGCCGCCATCCTGCGGCGCCTGCGCGGGGCTGAGGACATCGCCGCCGAAGTCGTCTCCGGGCAGCCCTACCTCACCGTCCGCCCCGACCGCGCCCGTGTCGTCCGCCTCGGCCTGAGCGTGCAGGACGTGCAGGACGCCGTGGAGACGGCCGTGGGCGGCAGGACGGCGACTCGGCTCTATGAGGGCGACCGCTTCTTCGACCTGCAGCTGCGCTACCCCGAGGGCGAGCGGAACTCGGCCGAGGCCCTGCGCGCCATCCGCGTGCGCGCCCCCGGCGGCGCCTGGGTTCCCCTGGAGCAGGTGGCCGACATCGACACGGTCGAGGGACCCAGCCAGATCAGCCGCGAGAACGGCATGCGCCGGATCGGCGTCGAGTGCAACATCTCGGGCCGCGACCTGGGCGGATTCGTAGCCGAGGCGCGCCGGGCCGTGGGCCGCGGCGTGCGCCTGCCGGCGGGCTATTTCCTGGAGTGGGGCGGGCAGTTCGAGAACCAACAGCGGGCCATGCGGCGGCTGGCCGTCATCCTGCCGCTGACCATCGGCCTGGTGCTGCTCTTTCTGTACCTGACCTTCGGCTCGCTGCGCGTTGCCCTGCTGGTCATCCTCAACCTGCCCTTTGCCCTCATCGGCGGCGTGCTGGCCCTCTTCCTGTCCGGTCTCTACCTGTCGGTCCCGGCCTCGGTCGGCTTCATCGCCCTCTTCGGGATCGCCGTCCTGAACGGCATCGTGCTGCTGGCCCACATCACCCAGCTGCAGGAGACGGGGATGCCGCTGGTCGACGCCATCGTCGGCGCCGGCCTGGACCGGCTGCGGCCGGTGCTGATGACGGCGACCATCACCGTCTTCAGCCTGCTGCCGCTGCTCTTCGCCCAGGGACCGGGCTCGGAGATCCAGCGGCCGCTGGCGGCGGTGGTGGTCGGCGGGCTCATCTCCTCCACGCTGCTGACGCTGGTGCTGCTGCCCGCGCTCTACCGCATGTTCCCGGGCCGGTCGCAGGAGGGGCCGGGCGGAGAGCGCCAGGGCTAGGCCGGGCGGTAGATGTCGGGCTCGATGAAGATCTTCTTGAACTCGGGATGCAGGCGGCGGAGATCGGACTCGATGCCGTTGATCAGGCTGCAGATCTGCGCCGCGCTCAGCCGCGGGTCGAACTCGGCCTTGACCGCCAGCAGGATGTCGTCGGCGCCCAGGTGCAGAGAGCGGATGTGGATGACGCGGGCGACGCTCTCCTCCTCCAGCAGCAGCCGGCGCACCCGGCGCAGCAGCTCCGGGTCGGCCCCTTCGCCGATCAGCAGCGACTTGGTCTCCCAGCCCATCAGCAGCGCCGTCACGGCCAGCAGCACGCCGATGAGCACCGAGGCCAGGCCGTCGAAGAGGAGGATGCCGGTGACATGCTCGGCCAGCAGCGCCGCCAGGGCGATGCCCAGGCCGACCAGGGCCGCCGTGTCCTCGAGAAAGACCACCACCAGCTCGGCCTTTTTGGTGCGGTGCAGGAAGGAGAGCAGGCCGGCGGCGCCGCGCTCGGCGCGGATGCTGCGCAGGGCGACGCGCAGCGAGGCGGCCTCGGCCAGCAGGGCGGCCAGCAGGACCACGATGGCCAGCGGCAGGCGCTCGACGGGAGCGGGATGGCGCAGCTTGTGCACCCCCTCGTACACCGAAAAGAGGGCTCCGGAAGTGAACAGGATGATGGCCACGATGAAGGGCCAGAAGTAGCCCTCGCCGGAGAAGCCGAATGGATGAAGCTCGTCGGCCTTGCGCTCCGCCTTGCGCATGCCCACGAAGAGCAGGACCTGGTTCAGGGTGTCGGCGCTGGAGTGGATGGCCTCGGCCAGCATGGCCGACGAGCGGGTGAGGGCGGAGACCGCGAACTTGACCGCGGCAATGAACAGGTTGGCCAGGAAGGCGGCCAGGACGACCGTGTGCGAGCCCTTCCTTTTTTTCATTGGACGGATGCCGGAATTTTCTGTTGCATGGGATTTCATCGAAACGTCATTGTAGCGCCGCAGCGCCCGGTTGTCAACCCGGATCAAGAGAAGTGGCAGGGTTAGTGTTGGTGAAAGCAAAACCAGGAAAAGCTGTTTCCTCATGCGATTTTGTGCACAGATATTCGGCGACAATGGACAGGTTGTGGGCCGGGAGCGCGGGGGTTGGGAGAACATGCCCTACATCAAATGGGCCATTCGAAAGAAATTCCAAGTTCAAATTCCGATTACCCCAACAAGGGCCTTAGCGAACTATCCGGCAGGCCACGTTGCCTTTTTCTTCGTTTGGCTCACATCGTCCCCGTCAGGGGATTGGGACATGGGTGCTTGGTGCTTGTTTGGGATTTGGAGCTTGGAAACGGGTGCTTTGGTCCTACTCGTTTCAAAAGTTATCCTGCAAAGTCATCTAGGACAGATCTGAACGAACACCAGCACTACGAGTCCGTTTTCGAACTTCTCTTGATCGGCGGCACATACCGCTTCAGCAGCAGGGACAGCGACACGACGGTCACCGAGCTCATGGCCATGGCCAGCCCGGCCAGCTCGGGGGGCAGCAAAATCCCCAGCGCGGGATAAAGAACTCCGGCGGCCAGCGGCACCAGGGCGGCATTGTAGGCGAAGGCCCAGAAGAGGTTCCAGCGGATGCGGGCCATGACCTTGCGGCTCAGCTGCACGGCGGCCACGGCGTCGGTCAGGTCGTCGCGCACCAGGACGATGTCGCCGCTCTCGACGGCCACATCGCTGCCGCCTCCCACGGCGACTCCCAGGTCGGCCTGGGCCAGGGCCGGCGCATCGTTGATGCCGTCGCCCACGAAGGCCACGGCCTCTCCTTGCTCCTGGAGGCGGCGCACCTCGCCCGCCTTGTCCTGGGGCAGGACCTGGGCCAGGACCCGGTCGATGCCGGCCTGGCGGCCGATCACCGCCGCCGAGCGCGGGTTGTCGCCGGTGATCATGGCCGCGGCCATTCCCAGGCGCAAGAACCCGGCCACGGCCGGCGCCGCAGACGGCTTGACGGCGTCGGCGACGGCCAGCACGCCGGCCAGGGCGGGGCCGCGAGCGACCAGCACGGTCGTCCGCCCCTCCCCCTGCAGGCGCTCGATGGCGGCCTCGGCGGCCTCCAGGCCGGAAACGCCGCGGCGCCGTAAATGGGCGACGCTGCCCATGGCGATCTCTTCCGTCCCCAAACGGGCGCTCACCCCTTCCCCCTCCCGGGTGTCGAATCCGTCGGCCACAGGCACGACGAGGCCGCGGGCTGCGGCGGCGCGCACGGCCGCCTCGCTCAGGGGGTGCCGCGAGCCGCTGCCCACGGCGGCGGCCAGGCGCAGCACGTCTTCATCGGTCTCCCCGGGTGCGGGGACGATCTCCGCCACCTCGGGCCGGCCGACGGTCAGGGTGCCCGTCTTGTCGAACAGGACGGTGGTCAGCCGCCCGGCCGCTTCCAAGGCCTCGCCGCGGCGGATCAGGATCCCCAGCTCGGCTCCGCGTCCGATGCCGACCATGACCGCCGTGGGCGTGGCCAGGCCCAGGGCGCAGGGGCAGGCGATGACCAGGACCGAGATCAGGATGGTCAGCGAGAACAGGAAGGACTCGCCGGCCCAGAGATGCCAGGCCAGGAAAGCGGCCAGGGCCACGGCCAGGATCAACGGGATGAAAACGGCGACCACGCGGTCGGCCAGGCGCTGCAGGGGCGGTTTCATGCCCTGGGCGGCGCGCACCAGCTGGATGATCTGGGCCAAAAGCGTCTCGCGGCCGACGCGGGCGGCGGCCAGGCGCAGCACGCCGTTGCGGTTGATGGTGCCGCCGATCACGTCGCTGCCGGCCTGCTTGAGCACCGGCAGCGGCTCGCCGCTGACCATGGCCTCGTCGACATAGCTGGAGCCGGAAAGGACCCGCCCGTCGACGGGGACCCTCTCCCCGGGCCGCACCAGCAGTTCGTCGCCGACCACGACCGCCTCCACCGGCACGGCCTCCTCCCGCCCCTGGCGGACGACGACGGCCGTCTTGGGGCGCAGGTCCAGCAGCCGGCGGATCGCCTCCGAGGTGCGGCCCTTGGCGCGCGCCTCGAGGTATTTGCCCAGGTTGAGGAAGGCGGCCAGCAGCACCACGGTGTCATAGAACAGGAAGCCGTGGGGCAGAAGGGAGAAGGTGGCCGCCAAGCTGGCGGCCAGGGCCACGCCGATGCCCAGGGCGTACATCACGTCCATGTTCAGGCTGCGGTTGCGCAGCGACCGGGCCGCGGCGGCGAAAATCGGCAGTCCCAGGAAGGCGATCCCCGGCAGCGAGAGGGCCAGCATGGCCAGGCGCCAGGCCGGTGCAGGATGGCGCATGAGCAGCATGGCCGCCATCAGCGGCAGGCCGGTGGCGAAGCCGACGACGACGCGGCGCAGGCGCAGGCGCAGCTCGGCGGCGCGCTCCCGTGCCTCCTCCTCACCCGCGGCCTCGGCGGTGCCCAGGTAGCGGTAGCCGGCCTTCTCCACCGCTATTCTCATCTCCGCCGGCCCGGCCCGGTCCGAATCGTAGACGACCGTCGCCTCCTCGCTGGCCAGATTCACCGCCACCTCGCCGATGCCCGGCACCTGGCGCAGCGACTTTTCCACAGCGGCGGCGCACAACGCGCAGTGCATGCCGCCGATGCGAATTTCGGTCCGGATCTTCCTTTCCTCATTTGCGTCCATAGTGTCTCCAAGTCAGTTACATATTGTATGCCGGCCGGGCTTTTGTCAGCAAAAAACGGGGTCCATCTCACGAATTACGAATCACGATGGCTCTTTTGGTGCCGCCACCACCACTATCACCACCACGTCCACTTCTGATTGAACTTGGAATTTGTTTGGCATGGGGTGCTTGGCGCTTGGCATTGTAGTCTTGCCAGTTTCTTACCTGGCCATCAATACTGTTTTGTCCCCCTCAAAACCTTTTACAGAGTTCGCCGTCTGCCTTGAAAACGGATTATTTTAAAAAGCAATGCACCAACACTGATACTTCGTTCTCTTGGTCCTGCCTAGCGCCATGCGCCTTATGCCGAGGTTACTTCATCTCCTTGAGCAACTCGGCCGCCAGGAACCACTTGCGGTACTCGAGGCCGTGCAGGTAATTGTCGATGATGCGCCGGGCCAGCGGGCGGTCGCTCTGCAGCAGGAAGGCGAACTCCTTTTCGTGGCTCTTCAGGTCGTCGAAGAGGAATTCCTCGAAATTGCGCCAGATTTTCGCCACCTTGTCGATGCGCTCACGGTAGCGGCGGTCGACCGCCTGGGAAAGGCGGGCGTAGGTGGTGAAGGAGAGGCCCGGATCGTCGAAGGCCTGGGCGGGCAGCGGGGCGAAATGGCTCTTCCAGGCCGGCTCAGGCCTTTCGCGGCTCGACCCCAGCGGCGCGCTTCCCATGGCAGGATACCAGGGGGAGAAGGCGTTGCTGTCGGGCCGGCGCGGGGCGATCCAGACAACGGCGGCGAGATCGGCCGGGAGCCAGGAGCGGAGATGGGCGACGAAGGCGTACTGCGTGGATTCGGTGCAGATGGTGCGGTTGCGGCCCGAGTTGGGCGAGCCCTCGCGGTAGTGGTCGCTCAGGTCGTGCTTCGTCCCCTCGTAGTGGTCGCGCAGCACCCGGAACAGGTCGCGCAGCCGCAGCCCCGATTGGGGCCTGAACGAGAAGGGCAGCGGCGCGCCCAGCTTGACGGGCCTGGCGGCCAGCAGGTCGACGCCGCGCCACTGGCGCATGACATTGCGCATGTCGGCGTAGGCGCCGGGATCGGAGTAGGCCCTGGCGAAGTCGAACTCGCCGTCGCGGCCGGGATCGTACCACCCCCGGCTCTGGGCGTACTCCACGATGTCGGGCGAGCCCAGGAAGCGGTCCTTGTCGGCGAGGTCGACGCGGGTGATGGTGTAGCGGTTGGCGATGACCGCCACTTCGTTGTCCGGGACGCGGGCCGCCAGCCAGCGCTTGCCCTTGACGGCGTGCAGCAGCCAGCCTTCGCCGGAGTCGGCGATGACGTAGGTGCGCCCCGGGGAGTTGTAGCCCAGGCGGGCGATCAGGTCGCCGGCGATGCGCACCCCCTCGCGGGCGGTCCGCGCCCGCTCGGCGACGAGGCGCCGCAGGCTGAAGCCGATGCCGCCCTCGCTCAGCTCCCCCCGGTCCTCGCGCGACGGGCAGGCGTCGGAGGCTATGGCCACGCCGTGCTCGTTGACATAGGAGTCGCCGAAGTCCATCCCGGGCAGTTCGAGCCACAGCAGCCCCGACGCGGCGCCGGGCTGCGCCAGCTGCAACCCGCTCTGCAGGACGAAGAACTCGCCGCGCTGGAACTCGCGCGCCGGCACCTTGTGGATGTTGAGCACCTGGCGGCCGGTGTCGTCCTCGTTGTGGGCCAGCAGCACCGAGCCGTCGGCCGACGCCTTTTTCCCGACCACGATGGAAAAGCAGCTCCAGTCGCCGTCGCCGGCGAACAGCCCCAGGCCGGGCAGAAGGAAGATCAGGAAAAGCGCGATTTTTCTCATGCCATAGTAGTAGCATAAGCGCCGCATTTTGACAAAAAGGGGGGATCGGTTTGACCTGAGGGGTCTTGGCATGCTCGGCGCACGGTTCACGACCCACGCATGGTGAGGAATTGAACATGGCGCACGGCATACGGCGTACGGCGCATGGCAACGGCAATAGAGCGAGGTCATCCGGAACACGCGCCGTTTCTGCACGCCCGGGGATTTTCCCTTCCCCTGCGCTTTCCTCCTTGTGCCTTACGTCGAGGGCTTTGCCTGCCGTCAGCCGTCAGCCTTCTGCCGAGGGTTTTTCTCTTCCCTTGCGCCCCATGCCAAGTTCTTTGCCTCCCCGTCACTCGTCACTTCTCACTACGCTCGTTTCAGCACGGAAAATATCTCGAAATGGTCGCTGTGGGGGAAATTGTCGATCAGGCGCAAGTCGTGCAGGCGCCAGCCGAGCCGGCAGAAAGAACGGGCGTCTCGGGAGAAGGTGGCCGAGTCGCATGAATAATAAACGATGGTCGAGGCCGCGCCGGAGGCGAGGTTGCGGATGAGGCGGGCGGAAAGGCCCCCGCGCGGCGGGTCGACGACGAAGAGGTCGGCCGCGGGGAGCCCGATGCGCAGGGCGTCGCCCTGGACGATGCGGACCTGGCCGGCGCCGGCGCGCCTCAGGTTGGCGCGCAGGGCCGCGACATTGGCCGCGTCGCTCTCCACGGCCGTCACGCGGCGGCAGCGGGTTACGAGCGGCAGGGTGAGGAAGCCAACGCCGCAGAACAGGTCGGCCGCCGCGGGCGGGCGCTCGCGTTCGAGGACCGCCTCCAGCATGGCCAGCATGGCGCCCATCTGGAAGAGGTTGGCCTGGACGAAATGGCCGGGAGCGACAACCCAGGAATGGGAGCCTGCGGCGAAAAGCACCTCGCGCCGGGAGCTCAGCCAGGACCGGCGCCCGCTGCCGGCATCCTCCAGCCGCGAGGCCAGGTCGCTGCCGTTGCTGACGATCCGCCAGCTGCCGGCGGCCACGGCGGCGGCGTCACGGCGCCGGGAGAGGAAATGCTCCTCGACGGCCTGGGGCAGGAGGAGGCAGCCGCTGACGGGGACCAGGCGCCGCGAGTCGCGGGCGAAGAAACCGGCCTCGCCGCCTCGCACCTGGAACTCGACCCTGGCGCGGTAGCGCTCGGCGGGCGACGGCAGCGCCGGGATCGCTGCCTCGAGCTCCACGCCGCCGATGCGGCGCAGGTTTTCGGCCAGGATCGCCGCCTTGCTGCGGATCTGCTCGCCGTAGCGCATGTGCTGCAGGTTGCAGCCGCCGCATTCGCCGTAATGGCGGCAGGGGGGCGGCTGCCGCTGCGGCGACGGTTCCAGCACCCGCAGCAGCCGTCCCCGCCAGGCCGAGCCCAGGCGGCCGGCGGCCTCGTACTCGACCGTTTCGCCGCGGACGACGCCGGGGACGAAGAACGTCCCGCTGCCGTCGCGCACGATGCCGGCGCCGCCCTTGGCGATGGCCAGGACGCTGCCGATCATGGTCGGGGCGGGGGAGAAATGGCCCGCCGGCGGTCCATCGCGACCGGCCGGCGGCTACTCGACGACGACGGCGATCCGCTCGCTCTTGAATTTTTCGGGGTTGAGGAAGACGAGGGTCGCGTTCTGGTTCGTGGCGTCGAACTCCACCTGGTAGTCGACCCCGGCCCTGAAATAGCCGGGGTACAGCGTGACCTGCCGGATGCCGGCCATCTGCAGGCTGAGGGCGTTGAGCACGATGCGCGGCTCGCCGCGCAGGTCGAGCGAGAGGTCGAACAGCGCCGGATCGACCTTCTGCAGCTTGGTCGAACGCAGGAACCCGCCCTTGAGGATGCCCTTCTCCACCAGGGCCCGGCGCTGGCCCAGGGCGTAGAAGACCGAGTTCAGGGCCGTCTGCATCTCCTCGTTCTGCTCGTTGAGCTCGCTCATCTTCGTCAGCATGCTCCGCTTTTCCTGGTTGAGCAGGTCCAGCTGCGAGATCAGCTCGACGCGCCGCGACTCCATCTCGTCGATGTCGCTCTGCAGCTTCTCCTTCTCGGCGATGGCCTTGTCCTTGGCGTCGACCAGATCCTTCTTCACCTTGCGCTGGATCTGGTTGGGGGAGATGGGGGCCGTTCCCTGGGTGATGAACGTGCCGTACTCGCCCTCGGCGTAGAAATTCCAGATCTTGAAGCCGGGGACGATCGGCTCGAAGAGGGCGGTGCGCTCGACCAGCTCCATGGCCTTGGCCTTGTCCAGCCCCTTCTCGTTCAGCAGGAAGTCCATGGCCACCTGGTAGTGGTTCTCGCCCTGCTCCACCACGTGCGGCTTGGGCAGGAGGGTTTCCAGCTCCTGGACCCGGGCGTTGAGGTTCTGGATGTCGCTGTTCTTGTCCAGGATGTCCTGCAGCAGCGACTTGATGGAGACATCCTTCTCGTTCTTGATCTTCTCCTCGAGCACGCCTTTCTGCTCGGGGGTCAGGTTCATGATGTTGACCTCGGGGAGGTCCTCGCCGGTCTTTTTTTTGTATTCGTTCAGGACGGAGAAGACCTGGTTCTGCTTCTCCTGGATGCTCGCTTCCAACTGCTGGATCTGCTGCACCGTCTCCTCCATCTGCTTCATCTTCGGGGAGACCGCCGGGCCGGCCGGGCCCTTCAGCAGCAGGACCGCCAGCACGACGGTCGCCAGCGCCAGCAGGCCGATGATCCAGAAGAGGGTTTTCGGCCTGCGGTTGTTTCCGGCCTGGGAAAAGGGAGCCTCGGGCTGTTCTGGGGTCATGATCGCCTCCTTCTTGAAAAATCCCCTTGAGTTTGCTCTGCTGGCGCGATTGTACCACATCTGCCGCGGGGGAGACAAATCGCGGCGGGCTTGCAACCGCGCCCCGGCCGGCATATAATTCCGCTCTCAAGGAGCGAGCCATGACCCGCCAACAAGCGCTGCAGCTGGTCGAGCAGCACCTGCACAACCCGAACCTGGTCAAGCACTGCCTGGCCGTCGAGGCCTGCATGGGCGGCTGCGCCGTGCGCCTGGGCCAGGAGCCCGGGCCCTGGGAGCTGGCCGGGCTGCTCCATGACCTGGACTACGAGCTCACGGTCGAGACGCCCCGGGAGCACACGGAGAAGACGGTCGCCATGCTGGCCGGAAGCGGCCTGGATCCGGCCATCCTCCACGCCATCCAGGCCCACAACCTGCGCGTCGAGCCCGTTTCGCCCATGGACCACGCCCTGCTGGCCGTCGATCCCACCAGCGGCTTTCTCATCGCCTGCGCCCTGATGCACCCGCAGCGGACGCTGGCCGCCCTCGACCTGGCGTTCCTGAAGAAGCGCTTCAAGGAGAAATCCTTCGCCAAGGGCGCCTCGCGGCCGCAGATGGAGGGCTGCGACAAGCTGGGCCTGACGCTCGACGAGTTCCTGTCGCTGTGCCTGGCCGCCATGCAGCGCATCGCGCCCCAGCTCGGCCTGTGATGGACCGCCTGCGCACCCGCGACCTGACCAAGATCTACGACCGGGTGACGGTGGTCGACCGCATCGGCCTCGAGTTCCAGGCCGGGGCCGTCACCGCCCTGCTGGGGCGCAACGGCGCCGGCAAGACCACCACCTTCCTGATGATGGCCGGCATCGTCAAGCCCGACGGCGGGTCGGTGGAGCTCAACGGCGAGAGCGTCGACGACATCCCCTCCACCGAGCGCGCGCAGAAGGGGCTGATCTACCTGCCGCAGCAGCACTCGGTTTTCCTGAAGGCCTCGGTGCTCGGCAACCTGGTCCTGGTGCTGGAGCACCATCTGCCGGCCGCCGTGGCCCGCGCCCGCGCTCTGGAGCTGCTGGGGGACTTCGGGCTGCTGCCGCTTCGCGATGCGCCGGCCTACCAGCTCTCCGGCGGCGAGAAGCGGCGCCTGGAAATCGCCCGGGCGATGATCATGAAGCCGCGCTTCCTTTTCCTGGACGAGCCCTTCACCGGCATCGACCCCATCACCATCCTTGACATCCAGAAGATCATCCTGAAGCTCAAGGAGCGCGGCATCGGCATCGTCATCACCGACCACAATGTCCGCGACACCTTCTACATCACCGACACCGCCTGCATCATCCACAAGGGGCGCATCCTGAGCCGCGGCACCCCGGCCGAGGTGGTGCGGGAGGAGAACACGCGCCGCGTTTTCCTGGGCGACGACTTCGAGTGGAACGGCTGATCCCCCCCGGATACCTCGCCCTGGACGCCGCCGCCTGGGAAGAAAAAAACCGCTTTTTTTCCGCCGGATTCAGCCCCTGCGCACTGTGCCCGCGCCAGTGCGGCGCGGAGCGGGCGCGGGGGCGGCGCGGCGCCTGCCGGGCCGGGGCCCAGGCGCGCATTGCCTCGCACAACCTCCATTTCGGCGAGGAGCCGCCGATATCCGGGGCGCACGGCTCGGGGACCGTGTTTTTTTCCGGCTGCACGATGACGTGCCTCTTCTGCCAGAACTATCCGATCTCGCAGCTGGCCCACGGCGAGGAGTACACGGTCGAGAGGCTGGCCGGCATCCTTCTCTCGCTGCAGAAACGCGGCGCCCACAACATCAACCTGGTATCGCCCACCCCCTATCTGTGGCACCTGGTGTCGGCCCTGGAGATCGCCGCCGGCCGGGGCCTGCGCATCCCGATCGTTTACAACACCAGCGGCTACGAGCGCGTCGAGGTCGTCGCCGCCCTGGAGGGGATCGTCGATGTCTACCTGCCCGACCTCAAATACGGGCCGTCCCGGGCGGCGTGCCGGCTGGCCAGGGAGCTGTCGGGCAGGGAGGATTATTTCGACCAAGCCCTGCCGGCCATCGCCGAGATGTTCCGCCAGACCGGGCCGCTGCGGCTTGACGGCTCGGGCATCGCCGCGCGCGGCACCGTCATCCGCCACCTGATCCTGCCCGGCCATGCGGAGAACTCCATCGAGGTTCTGCGGGCCATCGCCGCCTCCCCCTTCCGTGGCGCCTGGCTCAGCCTGATGAGCCAGTACTTCCCGGCCTACCGCGCCCCGGACCGCCCCCCCTTTGACCGCCGCCTGCAGGTCGACGAGTGGCGCCGAGTGCGTGACGAGGCGCTGCGCCTGGGCCTTGACGAGGGCTGGTTCCAGGAGATGGACTGAAAAGGCGAAAGAAAAAAGGCAGAAGGTGAAAGCAGGAAGAACAATGTCCCTTTTGCGATATCCCCATCGTTTGGCTTCGGCCTTGCTTTCGGGTATAATCGGCCTCGTGATCGCCGCGAGTACAATCACCTGAACATGCTCCTGGCCGCCAAATTCCTGCTGCTGGTCGCGTTGCTGATCCTGCTGCTGCGCTGGAAGGTCGATCTCTCCCTCGCCGTGCTGGCCATCACCCTGCTGACCGTCGTCCTGTTCCGCGTCGACCTTCTCCTGGCCGGCCGCAGCGCCTGGGAGGGGGTGAGCGACCGCGAAACGCTGGAGCTCTTCCTGATCATCGTCCTGGTTCAGTACATCGGCGCCGTGCAGAAGAGCCGGCGCATGTACGACCGCCTGATCGACTCGCTCAACGCCATGATCCGCGACAAACGGCTGGTGGCCATGGTCTCGCCGGCCATCGTCGGCTTCCTGCCCATGCCGGGCGGGGCGCTGATGTCGGCCCCCCTGGTCGACGTCTCCACCGCGAAGATGAATCTCAAGCCGGCCTTCAACGCCTTCCTGAACTTCTGGTTCCGCCACGACTGGGAGCTGATCTGGCCCCTCTACGCCGGGCTGCTGCTGTTCCAGAACCTGTCGCGCATTCCGCTGCGCCGCATCATCCTCTTCCAGCTGCCTTTTTCCCTGCTGCACATCGCCATGGGGCTGCTCGTGGCCTTCGCCTATTTCCGCCGCCACGGTGTCGGGCCCGAGCGGCCGGGGGCGGGGAACGGCATCCACGCCACGGCGCGCGACTTCCTGGCCGGCACCTGGCCGATCCTGGCCGTGATCCTCCTTTTTTTCGTCTCCCTGCCGCCGCTATTGCCCCTGCCGCTGCACTGGGCGCTGCTGCTGGTGGCCGCGGCGCTGACCGCCTGGAAGCGCGTCGGGCCCAAGGAGGTCGGCGCCATCGTCTTCGGCCGCACGACGATCCGCAGCCTGCTGGTCATCGCGGCGGTCGTCGTCTTCCAGCGCGTGCTGCAGGCTTCCTCGGCGTTCGACGCCATCCGCAGTGCGAGCTTTTCCCTGGGCCTCGTCGTGCTCTTCATCTTCGTCGTCTCCTTCACCGTCGGCTTCCTGACCGGGGTGAACACGGCCTACATCGCCATCGCCTTCCCGGTGCTGCTCCCCCTCATCCACGGACTGCCGAACTACTTCTACCTCGCCCTCTACGTCTACGTGATCGGCTTCGCCGGCATCCTGGTCTCGCCGCTGCACCTGTGCCTGGTGCTGACCAACGAGTACTTCGTCGCCTCGCTGCTCGACGTCTACCGCTACATGGCCGTTCCCATCCTGGTCATGATCGTGCTGGCGACGGGGTTGGTATTGGTACTATAGAAAACGACGGGCTTGGCGTACGGTGTACGGCAGACGGCGTACGGTGGGAAAAGCCCAAGGCAAAAGGCTCAGAGAAAGAGAACATCCCGAGGTGGCACGAGACGGCATTTGCTTGGAAGAATTCTCTCTATCGCGGCTGCCGTATGCCGTACGCCGTCCGCCGTACGCCGAGATCAGATAATCCTGTCTTCCTTGAGGAGTTTGATGAACCGCTGCACGCCCAGGCCGTCCACCAGCGCCCTGCCGGCGGCGCCCATGCGCTCGCGGGTTGACTGGTCCAGCGGCTCGATGGCGGCGCGGACCGATTGGACTGAAAAATCGGCCAGGGATGGACTTGTCGCCCCGAGCCCGCGGGAGATCCAGGGGGCGGCCAGTTCGTCCCGGGCCTTGTCCAGGGAGAGGTAAAGAGCCGGCGTGCCGACGCAGGCCGCCTCCAGGGCCTGCTCGCCGGGAGGGACGAGCGCCAGGTCGGCCTCGAAATAGGAGCGGGCGGAGCTTTCGCTCCGGCCGCGGAAATGAACGCCGGGGTAGATGCGCGCCAGGTTGCGCTTGTCGGCCTTTTTCAGCCCCGGGCTGGGCTCGACCTTCACGCGCAGCCCCAGGCGGTGCAGGACGTCCACGACCTGGCGCAGGTCGCGGTAGGCGAGGGCGTCGCCCAGGCTGACGAAGACATGGCGCAGGACGCGGCGGTAGCGGCGCCGGGATTTGTGGAAATGGCGGAACTTGTGGTGCAGCAGCGCCATCCCCGGCTCCGCGGCGGGAACGACGTCCGGACCGGCATGGGCGGGCGCGTCCGCCGGCGGCGCGATCAGGACCGTGCCCACCCCGCTCCGCCGCGCCCGCTCCAGCTGCGCCGCGTCGGCCTGGGAATAGGACTCGAGGTCCAGGACCAGCGCCCTGGCCCCCGCCGGATCGAAGGCGGCCGGGTCCTTGAGCATGCGGAACGGGGCCTTCTGGCGGGACAGGAACTTGGCCGCCCCCTTGTCCTCGCGGCTGAGGAGCAGGACGCGGCCCGCGCTCCGCAGCTGCGAGGCCAGGTAGGCGCAACGGCGCAGGCGCGACAGCCCGGAGCGGGGGGTCGCGTCGGCGCGGAAGAGGATCATCTAGCCCAGCACTTCCCGGATCTTTTCCATGGCGAAGTCGATGTCGGCCTTGCCGATCACCAGCGGCGGGGCGAAGCGGATGATCCAGTCGTGGGTCTCCTTGCAGAGCAGGCCCTTTTCCTTGAGGGCCGTGGTGTACTGGCGGGCCTTGCCCGCCGACTTCTTGAGCACCAGGCCGATCAGCAGCCCCTTGCCGCGCACGAGCTCGATCTTGTCCGAGGTCTGCTGCAGCTGGCGCAGCTTTTCCATGAAATAGGCGCCGTTCTCGGCGGCGCGTTCGGCCAGCTTCTCGTCGACCAGCACGTCGATGGCGGCCATGGCCACGGCGCAGCCCAGGGGGTTGCCGCCGAACGTCGAGCCGTGGGTGCCGGGCTTGAAGACGCCCAGCACGTCCTGGTTGGCGGCGACGGCCGAGACCGGGAAGACGCCGCCGCCCAGGGCCTTGCCCATGATGATCAGGTCGGGGTCCACATCCTCGTGCTGGTAGGCGAACAGCTTGCCGGTGCGGCAGAAGCCTGTCTGGATCTCGTCCATGGCCAGGAGCACCTTGTGCTTGCTGGCGATCCGCCCCAGCCCGGCCAGGAAGCCGTCGGGCGGCACGACCACGCCGGCCTCGCCCTGGATCGGCTCGACCAGGATGCCGACCGTGTTCCGGGTGACGGCCTTTTCCACCGCCTGCAGGTCGCCGTAGGGGACGAGGGTGAAGCCCGGGGTGTAGGGGCCGTAGAGGTCATGCCCCTCGGGGTCGGTGGAGAAGGAGACGATGGTCGTGGTGCGGCCGTGGAAGTTCTCGCAGAACACGATGATCTCGGCCTTGTCGGCCTCGACCTTCTTGACCAGGTAGCCCCATTTGCGCATGGTCTTGATCGCCGTCTCCACGGCCTCGGCGCCGGTGTTCATCGGCAGGATCATCTCCTTGCCGGTCAGCTCCGAAAGCTTCTTGGCGAACAGCGGCCAGCGGTCGTTGAAGAAGGCGCGCGAGGTCAGGGTCAGCACGTCGGCCTGCTCCTTGAGGGCGCGGATGATCGCCGGGTGGCGGTGGCCCTGGTTGACGGCCGAGTAGGCCGACAGCATGTCGATGTAGCGCTTGCCTTCCGGGTCCTCGACCCAGATGCCTTCGGCCTTGGAGATGACGACCTCCAGGGGGTGGTAATTGTGGGCGCCGTACTTGTGCTCGATGTCCATCAGTTGCCGGGAAGTGTATTTTTCCATGCAGTCACCTCATTTTGATTTAAAAAAGCATTGTACCAGTTTAAACGTTCCCGTCAATAGGAGCGAAAAAGGAATCAGTGGTCAGGAGGAGGACAAGCGCACTGCAGAGAGATCTCATGCTTTCCTACTGTCCGCTGCCTGCTGTCTAGCGGCTGCTTTCCTGTTGTTGATTTTTTTTAACGATTCAGGTAGGCTTCGCTTCTAGGCGCTGGCTTGCCGCGCCGGGGAGGCTTCATGAAGGCGGAAAAGATCCTGGAGAACAAGGGAAAGGAGATTTATTCGATCCATGTCGACGCCATCGTCAGCGACGCCCTGCAGGAGATGAGCGCCCGCAACGTCGGCGCCCTGATCGTGCTGGACGGGCAGCGGAACATCCAGGGGATCGTCTCCGAGCGGGACATCATGCGCAACTGCTTCCGCTGCCAGGCCAACGTCAAGGGGCTGGCGATCCAGGACGTCATGACCCCGCGCGCGAAGCTGATCGTGGCCCGCGCCGAGGACGACATCAACGACCTGATGGCGGCCATGACCCAGAACCACATCCGCCACATCCCGGTGGTCGACGAAAACGACAAGGTCACGGGCATGATCTCCATCGGCGACATCATCAAGGCCCTGCTCAAGGACAAGGATTACCAGATCCGCCACCTGAGGGACTATATCGAGAGCAAGTACCCGTTATAATGGAGTGAGCTGGGTGACGAGTGACAAGTGACGGGTAACGAGGAAAAGCGAACGAACGAATGTTAAATCTTTACTGCCTTATCTTCGCTTGTCACTGGTCACTGGTTACTTGTCACTGAGCTTCTGCGCCAGCAATGCCTCGGCGAACCACTTCCAGATGGCCAGGTGGAATTCGTAGGAAGGCGGGTTGTCCTTCAGGAAAGCCCGGGGGTTGAAGTCCAGCGGCTCCTGCGGCCGGCGCCGCAGGCGCAGGCCTTTCTGGTAGAGGGTACGCCGCTCGGGGTGGAACTGCACTCCCAGCACGTTGGCAAAACCGACGTGCTCCACCGCCTCGGCGACCATGCCGTCCAGCGACGTGGCGGTGACGCGCAGGCCCTTTCCCAGTTCCTCGAGCGCCTGGTGATGGGAGGAGCTCACCCAGGGGGCGGCGCCTTCGGCCAGGCCCATGCTCCTGGCGAAGCGGCTGTCCAGGGCGGGGCGGATGCGGTGGAAGGGCGGGCATAGGTCGGGATCGTTGGCATGGATTTTTTCCAGGTAGACTCCCGAGTGGATCGTCTCCGGGTCTCCGGCCAGGACCTCCTCGACGGTCTCCCAGCCATAAAGCTGGCTGGGAATGTCCTGGACCAGGGTGCCGCCCAGGGCCACGTTCAGGCTCTGCATCCCCAGGCAGATGGCCAGGACGGGCATGTCGCGGCGGTCGGCCATCAGGGGAGGGAAGGCGGCGTTGCGCTTGCCGCCCAGCAGGTGGAACAGGAGCGAGATTTCGTAGAGATGGCGGGCCGGCGTGGTGGGCTCGGTCAGCAGCAGGGTCTCGTGGCCGTAGAGCGCCGGCGGGATGTCCATGCCGCCGGTGAACACGAAGCCGCTGGCCGCCTCGAAGATCTCCCTGAACTGCCGCGACCAGCCGTTTTCCCGGAACAGGTCCTTGGCTTCCACCCGCCCGGTGATCTTGCGGAAGCGGACCCAGGACAGCTCGTTGGCCTCCACGTAGGCGAAGGCCTCCCGGAAGGCTTTCTCCTCCTCGCGGTTGGCGAGCTCGTCCTCGTGGTAGATCCCCAGCAACGTGATGGATTCCAGGGGCAGCACGTCCTTTTCGTACAACTCCACGATGTTGCGCACCTGGGAGAGGGTGGGGTGGGTCATGACGATGACCGGGGCCGGCGGTTCGTCCGCCGCAACGGCGTTGCCGCGCGCCGCCGGGCCGGCAACCGGCGCCAGGGCCAGGAGCAGGATCGCCAGAAGGATTCGTTTCATCGGGCTCCTCCGCTTCAGGAAAGGGCGGGGGGCTTCCGCCCCCCGCCTGCCTTTATTCGCTGAATTTCTTGAGAACGACCGAGGCGTTGGTGCCGCCGAAGCCGAAGGAGTTGGAGAGGGCATAGGGGATCTCGCGGGTGACGCCCTGGTTGGGGGTGTAATTCAGGTCGCACTCGGGATCGGGGACCTCGTAGTTGATGGTCGGGGGAATGAAGGAGTGGGTGATGGCCAGGGCGGTGTAGGCGAGCTCGGCCGCGCCGGTGGCGCCCAGCATGTGGCCGGTCATGGACTTGGTCGAGCTGATGGCCAGGCGGGCGGCGTGGGTCCCGAACACCTGCTTGATGGCCAGGGTTTCATATTTGTCGTTGAGCTCGGTCGAGGTGCCGTGGGCGTTGATGTAGACGATGTCCTCGGGCTTCAGCCCGGCATCGGCCAGGGCCAGGCTCATCACGCGGGTCGTGCCCCTGGCTTCGGGATCGGGGGCGGTCATGTGGTAGGCGTCGCCGGTGAAGCCGTAGCCGGCCACCTCGGCGTAGATGCGCGCCCCACGGCGGATGGCATGCTCCAGGGTCTCCAGGACCAGGATCGCCGAGCCCTCGGCGACGACGAAGCCGTCGCGCTCCTTGTCGAAGGGACGGGAGGCCTTCTGCGGGCTGTCGTTGCGCGTCGAGAGGGCGCGCATGGCCGTGAAGCCGGCCACGCCCAGGGGGGTGATGGGATACTCGGCGCCGCCGGCGAGCATGAGGTCGGCCTCGCCGCGCTGCAGGATGCGGAAGGAATCGCCGACGGCGTGGGTGCCGGTGGCGCAGGCGGTGCAGTTGGCCAGGTTGGGGCCCTGGAAGCCGAACTTGATGGAGACCTGGCCGCTGGCCAGGTTGGCGATGCAGGCCGGCAGGAAGAAGGGGGAGATGCGTTCGGGCCCTTTCTGCAGCAGGATCTCCTTGTTCGTTTCGATGGTCTGAATGCCGCCGATGCCCGAGCCGATGTAGACCCCGGCCCTCGCCCGGTCGACGGCGGCCGGGTCCAGGCCCGCGTCCTTGACCGCCTCGTCGGCGGCAATCAGGGCGAACTGGATGAAGGGATCGAATTTGCGCGCTTCCTTGCGGTCGAAATACTGGCCGGGGTCATAGTCCTTGACCTCGCCGGCGATGCGGCTGGGATGGTGGCTGGCGTCAAAGCGGGTGATGGGGCCGATGCCGCTGCGGCCGCTGCGGATGTTCTCCCAGTTCTCCGCCTTGGACTTGCCGGCGGGGGTGATCAACCCCAAGCCGGTGATGACCACCCGGCGCAAGGGTAGAGTCTTGCTTATGAAGGGATCCATGGGTGCGGGATCGGCTTACTGGGCTTTTTTCAGTACGTACTCGACGGCCGAGCCGACGGTCGTCAGTTTCTCGGCCTCTTCCTCGGGGATCTTGAGCTCGAACTCGTCTTCCAGGGCCATGATCAGCTCGACCTGGTCGAGGGAATCGGCGCCCAGGTCCTCGACGAACTTGGCTTCCTCGGTCACCTGGTCCTCGCCGACGTTCAGCTTCTCGGCCACCACGGCTTTTACCTTGCTCAGAATTTCCTCTTTCTTCATGTTTTCCTCCTTGGTTTTTATATCAACAGTCCGCCGGAAACGTTCAGCACGGTCCCGGTGATGTAGTGGGCGGCGGGAGACACGAGGAAGTGGACGGCTTCGGCCACGTCCTCCGGCGTGCCGGCGCGCTTGAGGGCGATTTGGGCGATGTAGGCCTGCTTGACGCTGTCGGCCAGCTTGTCGGTCATTTCGGTCAGGATGAAGCCCGGGGCGACGGCGTTGACCGTGATGTTGCGGCCGCCGAGCTCGCGGGCCATGGACTTGGTCAGGGCGATGACGCCGGCCTTGGAAGCGGCGTAGTTCGCCTGCCCGGCGGTGCCCAGGATGCCGCTGACCGAGGCCAGGTTGACGATGCGGCCGAAGCGTTTCTTCATCATCTCCTTGGCGGCGAACTGCGAGCAGAGGAAGGTGCCCTTGAGGTTGACGCCCAGGACCAGGTCCCATTCGTTCTCGCCCATGCGGATGGAGAGGTTGTCGCGGGTGATGCCGGCGTTGTTGACCAAAATGTCGACCGAGCCCAGCTCGGAGACCGTGCGCTTGACCAGTTCCTCGGCGTCGGCGGCCTTGGAAACGTCGCTGCGCACGGCCAGGGCGCGCACGCCCAGCGCTTCGACCTCGGCGGCGGCTCCGGCGGCCTCCTCCGCCAGGATGTCGGAGACGACGACGTTCATGCCGGCGCGGGCCAGGCGCAGGGCGATGGCCTTGCCGATGCCGCGGGCGGCGCCGGTGACGACGGCGTTGCAGGGAGTGTCAGGCATGGTTCATCTCCTTCAGGGTGTCCTTGACGCGGCTGATCTCGCGGGAAATCTTTTCCAGCACCTTCTCCGAAACGAACTTGCAGCTCAGGGAGATGGCGTTCTTGATGGCCTTGGGGTTCGAGCTGCCGTGGCCGATGATGACGATGCCGTTGACCCCCAGCAGCAGGGCGCCGCCGTATTCCGAGTAGTCCAGCTTCTTCTTGATGCGCTTCAGCGAGTGGCGCAGGAAGAAGAAGCCGATCTTGGAGAACAGGTTGGACATGATCTCGCGCTTCAGCATGGAGAGCATGACCTCGACCACGCCCTCGGAGACCTTGAGGGTGACGTTGCCGGTGAAGCCGTCGGTGACGATCAGGTCGGCCTCGCCGATGTAGACGTCGCGGCCCTCCACGTTGCCGATGAAGTTGATGTCCAGTCCCTTGAGCAGGTTGTGGGTCGCCTTGGTCAGCTCGTTGCCCTTGACCTCCTCCTCGCCGATGTTCATCAGCCCGATGCGCGGATTGGGGACGTCGAAGATGCTCTCCAGGTAGATCTTGCCCATCAGGGCGAACTCGACCAGGTTGTGGGGCTTGGATTCGGTGTTGGCGCCGACGTCGACCAGGAGCGAATTGCCCTTGAGGGTGGGCAGCATGATGGCCAGCGCAGGACGGTCGATGCTCTTCAGGGTCCCCAGCACGTTCTTGGCCAGGGCCATGACCGCGCCGGTGTTGCCGGCCGAGACCATGGCGTCGGCCCGGCCGTCACGGACCAGGTCGATGGCCTTCTTGATCGAGGTCTGCTCGCGCTTGCGCCAATAGGAGAGGAAATGCTCCTTCATGGAGATCTCCTCCAGGGCGTCGACGATTTCCAGGCGCTCGGCCGGGACGTTCCTGAATTTTTTCAGCTCCTTCTGGATCTCCTTTTCCTTGCCGACCAGGACGATCCGCGCCTGGCTGGCGCGGCCGCTCTCGCGCAGGTAGTCGATGACGCCCTCGATGACGACCCCGGGGGCGTGATCGCCGCCCATGGCGTCCACGGCGATGCGGACCTGGCTCATGCTGGATTAGGCTTCGCTGCCCTTGACGATCTGCTTGCCCTGGTAGGTGCCGCAGTTGCCGCAGATGCGGTGGGGGAGCTTGGGCTCCTTGCACTTGGGACAGAGGGAAAGGCCCTCCACCTTCAGAGCGTCGTGGGAGCGGCGTTTATTCTTGCGGGAATGGGAGTGCCTGCGCTTGGGCTGGGCCATGGTTCACCTCTTCACTTTCTCAAACAGGAATTTTATCTCGTTCTTGGCCTGGTCGCAGGGGCAGGCGCCGCGGTTGAGGTTGGCGCCGCAGCTCGGGCAGATGCCCTTGCAGTCGCCCTTGCAGACGGGCTTGAAGGGAATGAACAGGTTCACCTGCTCGACCAGGATCTTCTCCAGGTCGATCTGGTCGTTCTCGTAGAAAATGTACTCCAGCTCCTCCTCGTCCAGGGCGGCGCTGCGGGCCTCGACCATCTCCTTGGGGAAGAGGATGATGTCGAATCGCGACTGGATCTTCAGCTCGAACGGCTCGAGGCAGCGGACGCAAGCCAGGGAAATGGAGGTGCGCAGGGTCCCCTGGGCGCGGATGCGCCGGTCCTGGCGCTGGAAGCGGACCTGGTAAGCGATGCCCTCGAGGAAAAAGCTCCCTTCCTCGAGCAGCTGGGCGCTGTCGACTTCGAGGGTGTCGCTCAGCGAGTAGCCCTTGTCGGATATCTTGCAAACATTTATGATCATGGTGACCTTGATCAGCCGCGGTTTCCTGGCAGATGTGCCTTTATAGCATACTTGCCGGGCCCTGTCAATAAACGGGGGTGGAAGCGGGCGATTGACAAGCGGCGGAGCCGGGGCCTATAATCCCGCCATGCGCAAACCAATGCTGCTGTTCCTGATCGCCGCGCTCGGGCTCGCCGCCTGCGGGGGCGGCCGCCCCGATAAGCCGCGCGTGGTCCTGCTGGGCCTGGACGGGGCCGACTGGACGCTGATCGATCCGCTCATCGCCCAGGGGCGCCTGCCGCTCTTCCAGGAGCTCAAGCAGACCGGTGCCTGGGGGAGCCTGCGCACGATCACCCCGGCCAAGAGCCCCGTCGTCTGGGCCAGCATCGCCACAGGCAAGAAACCGGAAAAACACGGGGTCCTCGACTTCCGCTCGACGCGCCGGAACCGCAAGGGCAAGTTCCCGCTCGCCAGCAGCCTGGACCTGCGCGAGCCCGCGATCTGGGAGATGCTGGACAGCCAGGGCCTGCGCAGCGTTGTCGTGAACTGGTACCTGAGCTTTCCCCCCAGGCCCTTCGGCGGCCTGAACGTCTCCGATTACTTCGCCGACAGCGTGGCCGGCGGCACGCGCGACCGCGCCGCCAGGCTGCGGCAATCGGTCTTCCCTCCCGGTCGCGCCGAGGAACTGGCCCGCGGCCTGGATCTGCCTTACCGCCGCGTGCTGGAGAGGACGGGGCTGCCCGACTATCCCGCGCTGGCGGCGAACGTCCAGGATGCCGCGAGCCTGGAGGGGCTGCCGGTCCTGCCCAAGGTCCCCGACATGGTGCGCAAGGAGCATGTCGTGGCCGAAGTGGCGGCGCGCCTCTTCCGGGAGGAGGAATTCGACCTGTTCGCCGCCTATTTCAGGCTTCCCGACGAGATCCAGCACATCGCCTACATCGCCCTGATCGACGAGGCCGAGCGGCGGCGCCTGGATGCGGCCTCCTCAGGCGGCAGCCTGCCCGAGGAGCTGGCCCGGCAGACCTACAAGCGGATCGCCGACATCCTGTGCCCGGTCTACCAGAACGTGGAGCGCATCCTGCGCGGCTATGTTTCGGCGGCGAGCGGCCGTGACACCTATTTCATCCTCATGTCCGACCACGGCTTCTCCTTTTTCTTCCGCGACGGCCGGGTGCGCTACAACCATATCGGGCAGGAGAGGGCCCCGGACGGCATCCTGATCGTGCGCGGACCCGGCGTGAAGGCGGGGAAACTTCTGGGCGCGAGCGTTTATGACATCGCCCCCACCGTCCTGTACCTGCTGGACCTGCCCCTGGACCGCACGATGGACGGCGAACCCCTGCGCCGGATCTTTGCCCTGAAGCGCCAGACGCGCTACGCCGCATACCGCAAAGGCAAGGCCGCCGCGGCCTCCGCGCTGGGGGAAGCCGAGGAAAGGAAGCTCGAGGAACTGAAGGCCCTGGGGTACATCAACTGATCCCGGCGCAGCGGGAAACTCAATGATCTCCGAGTGTCTGTGTTGGTGCAGATCTGTCCAAAATGACTTTGCAGGAAACCTTGTGCAACGGGTAGGACTGAAGCACCCATTTCCAAGCACCAAATCCCAAACAGGCACCTAGCACCCATGTCCCAATCCCCTTACGGGGACGATGTCCCCTTACGGGGACGAGGTGACCCAAACGAAGGAAAAGGCAACGCAACCTACTGGGTAGTTCGTTAAGGCCCTTGTTTGGCCCATTGGGATTGGAACTTTGAATTGGTCTGGAATTGGGCGCTTGGTGCTTGGAGTTTTAGTCTTGCGAGCACTCGGCCCTATCGAAAAGCCTGCATGGACTAGCCCCGAAACCCCTTACAGCGCTTGCCGTCGGCCCAAAACGTGGTTGATTTTGGACGGTGGTGATCACGTATCACTCATCACCATGGATCGTTCTTCAGCTGTTGCCGCAGGACGGGCTCTGGATCGGGGTCCTAGAGCTCGTCGATCTTTTGCACCATCTCCTGGGCCTTGCCGGCCATGGGGCTGAGCATGCGGGCCAGCTTCGCAAACTGCGCGCGGGCCTCGGCGACCCGGCCCAGGCGCAGCAGGACGAATCCCTTGTAATAATGAGCCTCGTCGAAATAGGAGGGGTTCATGTCCGCGATGATGCCGTCCAGGATGGCGCCGGCCCGCTCGGCCTTGCCGCTGCCCAGCAAGGCGACGGCCCGGAAGAAATCATGCTTGGGGTTGCCGGGACGGGACAAAGCGGGGCGCTCCAGGATGCGCAGCGCCGCCGCGTAGTCCCTTTCCTGGAACGAGCGCATGGCCCGGGCGAACTCCCGCTCCTGCAGGCCGTCGCCGTTGTTGTCCAGGCCGCGGATCTCCCCCTGGTGGTACAGCGGCGGGTCGAAGCGGGCGATCTCGCGCAGGCGCCCGGCGCGGCGCTCGGGGCGCAGCAGCAGGATCGCGGAAAGCAGGACCAGGCAGACGGCGGCGGCGGCCAGCAGCGGGCGGGGAAAGCGGAGCGGCTGGGGGCGCGGCAGCGGTTCGACCGGGATCTCCACCTCCCGGTCGCGCAGGGTCTCGTTGATCTTCAGGCTGAGGAAACAGCGGCGGCAGCCGAAGAAATGCTCCTCGAACGGCTCGCGCAGCGGCTCGGCGATCTCCTGCCTCAGGTAGGCGTCGATCAGGCCTTGAAACTCATGGCACTTCATGTTTCCTCACCTGGTTAATACAACTTCCGGCGCAAAATCTCACTGCGGATTCGCTTCAGTGCCCGCTCCTTGCGCACGCTGATGTAATGGTGCGAACGGCCCGTTTCCGCTGCGATCTCGCCGATCTTCATTTCCTTGAGGTAGAAGGAGTTGAGGATCAGGCGGTCGATGCGCGGCAGGGAATGGATCAGGCCGCGCAGCGCCTCGCGCAGGGTCTGGCTCTCCAGGCGCTCGGCCTCGGTGAACTCGCTGCACAACTCGCAGACGGCCTGGGCGTTCTTCTGGATCTCCGCCTTCTTCTTTTGCCGGTAGAAATAACTGAACACGACCCGCTTGGCGATGCCGAACATGAACGGGGCGATCCAGTCGGCGCCGGCCAGCTTCCCCTGGTCGAGCCCGTTGAAAAACGCGCCGAACACGTCCTGGACCAGGTCTTCGTAGTGGCTCTCGCCCTTGATGCGGTTGCGGAAGTAGAGGAACAGGCGGGGAGTGAAGACGCGGACCAATTCCTTCTGGGCCTGCGGCTCGCGGGCGCACAGTCTCCGGAATAGCGTTTCGCCGTCCATCCGTCAGGGAGCTGGCCGCAGGCTGGCTTCCAGGACGTTGTTGCTGAAATCGCTTTCGGGCAGCCCCTTCTCGCCGTTGATCTCGACGCGGATGCGCATCGGGGCGACGGCCCGGAAATTCGTCTTGAACACGATCATGCTGTGGCGGAGGAAAATGGTCGGGTCGACCGACCGCACCACGTATTCGGCCCTCTTGACTTCGTTGATGAAGATGCGCAGGAACACTTTTTCGTTGTCCACGGCGCTGGGAGCCCAGTCGCCGGGCGAGGAATTCTCGATCTTCAGGGCGATGAAATCGTCCTGGAGCACCACGATCCCCGCGGCGCGGAAGTCGGGGACGGCGGCGGCGGCGGCCAGGGCGGCCAGCAACGGAAAAAACAGAGGCAAGCGCTTCATGGCTCCCATCCTTTCTTACATAGAGGATGATAGCCGTTTATCTCCGGGCATGCAAGCGTTGCAAAAAAAAAACGGCCCCCTATAATGAGTATTCATGAACACGTGGCCGGGTCTGTTTTGGGCCCTTCTGCTGCTGGCCCCGTCCCTCGCCGCCGACAGCCCGGCGGCGCCAGGGGGGGAGGCTGGCAGGCTGCAGGCCGATCTGGACGCCATCCTGCAGCGCTATGTCGAGTGCTACCAGCGCGGCGGTGGATCGGACCTCCTGCAGGCGGCGCTGCGCGTGGCCGAGGTCAGGACCCATCCCGGTTTTCAGGCCGATTGGGGCAGGAGCGGAGACGATGGCGGCCTGGAGCGCGGGCTGCTGTTCGCCGCCGGCAGGCTGCGCGGCGCGTGCTCCGGCGGCCGCTGCCCTCCCGCGGGCGGCGAGGCGGAGCTGGTCCGCCTGGCGCGGGATTTCGTCCGCCGCCGCGGGCTTTCCCGCTCCGACTCCGCGCCGGCCGCTTTTTCCGCTCCCGGCTCGATCGCCAGGCTGAGGCAGGCGTTGTCTCCCGGCCAGCTGCTGCTGAAATACGTCCTGCTGCCGGACCGCGTCCTTGTCTTCTGCATCCATTCCGGGGGCGCCGGCTGCGAGGTCCTGCCCTTTGGCCGGGCGCAGGTGGCGGACATGGTGCAGCGTCTTTCCCGGCCGCTGGAGGCCTTCGCCGCCGGCCAGGTCGACTACCTGCGCATTCATTTCGACATGGAACTGGCCCATCGGCTGTACAATGTCCTTTTGAGCGCCGTCGTCGAGCGCCATCCCCTGGCCAACGAGCTGGTCGTCGTCCCCGACGGCGAGCTCTTCAAGCTGCCCTTCGAGGCGCTGGTGACCGGGTTCCGCGTCCAGGCTGGCGCCAGCGACGCCCTTTTTTCCGAATATGAGGACGCGTTCTACCTCATCCAGGACTTCCGCGTCTCCTATCTGGTCTCGCTCGCCGACGTCCTTTTTCCCTTCGCCGCCGCCCGGGAGTATCCCTACGAACTGGTCGCCTTCGGCGCGCCCCTGCCGTCCGCCGATGCGCCGCCGGCCGCGGCCCGCACCGGCAACGCCGCCGCCGTCCTGCCCTCGACGCGCCAGGAGGTCCTCGAACTGGGGAAGCTTTTCGGCGGCTCGAGCCGGCGCGTCTTCCTGGGCGGCGATTTCAACTGGGAGAATTTCTCCCGCTTCGCGCCTCAGGCCAGGCTCCTCCATCTGGCCAGCCATTTTTTCGTGGATCGCGGCAATCCCCAGCGTTCGGCGTTCCTGTTTTCCGCCCACGATGGCGAATCGGCCTTCTGCGATGCCGAGCGCCTGCATGGCCTGAGCATGGCGGCCGAGCTGGTGGTCCTCAGCGCCTGCGAGACGTCGGAGAAGGACCTGCTCGGCTTCAAGCGCCTCGTGGGGGTGACGGCCGCCTTCCGCCGCGCCGGTGCGCGCTGCCTGATCGCCAGCCTTTGGCCGGTGGACGAGTTCAGTTCCCAGGTGGTGACGCCGTTCTACCGCGAGTATTTGGCCAGCCGCAACGGCGCCGCTGCCCTGCGCGCGGCCAAGCTCGCCCTGATCGGCAAGACCGTTTCCCTGCGCGATGGCGTCCGCCTTTCCATGGCCCATCCCTTTCTCTGGGCCAACTTCGTCCTCTACCGCTTTTGCCGCTGACCGCGGGACTGGGGGCTGCGTCCGCCGCTCTTCTTGACGCCCGGAAGGAAAAACGCTACACTGAGAGAAAAGGAACCGCCATGACCCGATCCCTGCCGGAAACCCGGGACTTTCAGCGCTTGGCCTCGGTGCTCGACGCCAGGGGCTGGGCCGAGGCCAGCGCCGGCAACATGTCCCTGCGTTTGGAGCCGGGGGCGGACGGCCCCGGGAGGCAGACGGCGGCCGGACCGGTCCTCGAGTCCGCCGTCGACCTGTCCGCCCTGATCAACGACCGCTTCCTGGTCACCGCCACCGGCATCCGCATGCGCGATCTCGCCCGCGAACCCCGCAGCGGTCTGTGCCTGATCCAGGTGCTCGACCGCCGCCGCTTCATGCTTCTCGACGGCGAGGGGACGCCGACCAGCGAATGGCCCACCCATGCCGGCCTCCATTCCCTTTTCAAGGGGGAGCGGCCGGGCGAGCGGGCCGTTCTTCACTGCCACCCGCTACACTTGATCGTGCTCAGCCATGTCTTCGCCTCGGAAGCCGAGCTGAACGACCGCCTGTCGCGCATGCACCACGAAACCCGCCTCTTCCTCCCCGAGGGGCTGGGCCTGATCCCCTATGCCCTGACCGGGTCCCAGGATCTTGCCGAGGCCACGAGGGAAAAGCTGGGCAAGCACCGCGTCGCCCTGTGGGACAAGCACGGGGCCATCGCCTCGGGAGCCAGCCTGGACCAGGCCCTGGACCGGATCGAGATGGCGGACAAGGCGGCCGCGGTCTACCTGGAACTCCGCAGCGCCGGCATCGAGCCGGCCGGGCTCAGCGATTCGCAGCTGGCCGCCGGCCTGGGCGCCGCCAAGTCATGAAGCGATCCGTCCTGATCCTAGTCCTGGGACTTCTTGCGGGCGTTCGCGCCCCGTCCGCGACGGCGCCGGCCGCGGCCCAAGCCCGCGGCCCTTGCTACCGGCTGGAATTCACGATCCGCGGCGGAGCGATCTCCCGCGTGCTCTTCCTCTTCCCGCTGCGCATCTTCTATGATGCATCGGCCGCCGTGGACCTGGAAACCGTGCGCGGGCAGGACGGGTCCCTGCAATTCTCCTTCGCCGGCCTGCCCCGGCCGGCGTACGTCCTGCGCACGCTGGGCTTCGGCGGCAAGACCCTGGCGCTGCTGACCGTCGACGCCGGCGACGGAGCGGACGGTCCCTTTCGCGCCGCGCTGATCGGCCAGTGGCGCAGGCAGTTCCCCGAATTCGCCTCCCGGATCGGTGTTGTCAAGACCTTTCCCCATTTCCTGCGCCAGGCCGGCGCGGCGCCATTCTCCTTCCGGCGCGACGCGGCCGGTGCCTACCGCGACATCCTTTGCGGGCTGGAGCCGGCATACCGCCACGCCCCGGCGCACACCGGCCTCTATTTCAACGTGTTCCCGCTCCTGGCCGACCTGCTGACCCTTCTCAACCAGCGCGCCCTGCCTCCCGGAAGCGCGAGCGGGCACGAGGGCCTGGCTGATGCCTGGAGCGGCGGCGAGATCGACCTTTCCGTTGACCTGAACCGCATCGCCGGTCTGCTGGAGAAGGTCGTGCAGTCGATGGTCACCGTGCGGCAAAAAGGCCGTTTCCGCCTGCAATACCGGGCCAGCGCCGCCGCAGGCGGCGGCTGGGATATCTGCGGCGAGGCCTTCCCCGACATCCCCGTCTGGAAGGGATTCATGATCCGGGAGATGCAGCGCCGCCTGCGCCTGGACGCGGAGGGGCTGCTCCAGGCCGATGAGATATGGCTCGGCTTGCGCGGCCGGAACGGACAGGGGGGCTGGGGCCGCCTGCGCTTGAGCCAATGGGACGAAACCAGGAGGTGGAGCGATGAATGAGGGGATTTTTCTGTTTCCCGGCCAGGGTTCACAGGCCGTGGGCATGGGCAAGGACCTTTTTGAGAAAAGCGATATCGCCAGGCGCACGTTCCTGCGCGCCGACGAAGTGCTGGGATACCCGCTGTCGCGCATCTGCTTCAACGGCCCCGAGGAGGAACTGAAGCTGACCCACAACACGCAACCGGCCCTGCTGACCGTCTCCTACATCCTGTACATCCTGTGGGAAAAGGAGCCGCGCCTGGCCGCCGGCCACAGCCTGGGCGAATACTCGGCGTTCCTGTGCGCCGGCGTGTTCCGCTTCGAGGACGCTCTGCAGCTGGTGCACAAGCGCGGCCGCTACATGCAGGAAGCCGTGCCGGTGGGCAAGGGGGCCATGGCCGCCCTGATCGGGGCCGACATCGCCTCGATCCGCGCCGCCGTGGAGGCGGTCAACCGCGAGATGGAACTCCTGCCCGCCGAACCCGGGGGTGTCCGCCGGGTGGTGAACCTGGCCAACTGGAACAGCGCCGGCCAGGTGGTGATCTCGGGGGAGAAGTCGGCGGTGGAGGAGGCGGTGCGCCGCCTGGGGGTCAAGTCGGTCTTCCTGCCCGTCTCGGCGCCCTTTCACTCGGAACTGATGCTTCCGGCGGAGGAAAGGCTTGCCGCCGACCTGGATGCCGTGGAATTCTCCGACCCGCGCTTCCCGGTCATCAACAACTGGCAGGTGCAGAAGGTGACCCATGCCGCCGATGCCCGCGAAGGGCTGAAGCGCCAGGTTTCGCGGCCGGTGCGCTGGCATGAAACCATGGAGTCCATGCTGGATGACGCGGATGCGCTCCGCTTCGCCGAGGTCGGCAGCGGCAAGGTCCTGGCCGGGCTCCTCAAGCGGGCCGCGCGCGACCGCGGACGCCAGGTGCAGATCGTCAATATCGAAAACCTGGGAGACATCGAGAACAACCGCTGAATTCCCCCGACCGCCCGATGGGAGGGCAAAATCAGGGCAGAAAGCGGCCTGAAAACGTCCTTGGCGGTATTTGAAAAAAATCATTTATTATAGGCAAAATACAGCAAAAAAACTCCGCAAGCAAGGCCTGATTTGGGTTATGGGGCCGTGTGCATTTCCATATCGCCGATAAACCTATAAAAAAAACGATTAATGACTTGACTTTTATTTTTCCTTATGTTAAGAAAAAAACCAGTATGAAAATTACATACCGTGGAGAGTGCCATGGCTTTAGTCAGTTTTAAAAAATCCAAGCCCATCGTCGGTCTCGACATCGGCTCCTTCTCCCTGAAACTGGTGGAGCTGAAGCCGAAGAAAAAAGGTTCGGAAACGCGCTATGAGCTGGTCTCCATCGGCTATGAACCCGTCCCCTACCAGGCCATCGTCGAGGGCAGCATCATGGACTCGACGGCGGTGGCCGAGGCCATCCAGCACATCTTCTACGACAGCAAGGCCAAGACCAGCCGCATCGCCTTCTCGGTGTCGGGGAGTTCGGTCATCGTCAAGCGCATCGAGGTGCAGCGGCTCAACCCCGATGAAATGCACGAGCACATCCTCTGGGAAGCCCGGCCGCATATCCCGTTCACGCCCGACGAGGTCAATATCGACTACGAGGTCATCGAGTCTCCCGATTCGCCGCCCGACCGCGTGGGCGTCATCCTGTCGGCCGTGCGCAAGGAGAAGCTGAACGACTACCTGAACGTCATCACCAGCGCCAGCAAGGCCGCCGATATCGTCGACCTGGACTCCTTCGCCGCCCTGAACAGCGTCCTGCTCAACTACGAGCTCTACCGGGACAAGGTCCTGGCCATCATCAACATCGGAGCCTCGATCTCCAACGTGATCATCTCCCGGGCCGGCCATCCGGTGTTCGTCCGCGACATCGCCTTCGGCGGCAACCAGTTCACCGACCTGCTGCAGAAGGAGCTGAACCTGAAGTACGAAAAGGCGGAGGCGGTCAAGAAGGGGCGCCCGGTGGAGGGCATCTCCACCGCCGCCGTCAAACCGATCATCAACATCGTGCTCAACGACCTGCGCAACGAGATCAAGAAGACCTTCGAGTTCTACCGCTCCAACACGACCGAGGGGCGGATCGACAACATCCTGCTCAGCGGCGGCAGCGCCAGCCTGGAGGCGATCACCGACTTCTTCTCCCAGGAGTTCGACATCCCGGTGGAGGTGGTCAACCCCTTCAACAACATCGACATCAACTATAAAAAATTTGATCTGAACTTCATCAAAGACATGGCCCCGGTGTACAACGTCGCCGTCGGACTGGCGCTGCGGGCCGTGGGGGATGCAAAATGATCAAAATCAACCTGTTGCGGCCCGAGAAAAAGGAGGTCGCCGCGGGAGGGGGCGCGGCCGTCAGCTTCGTCGAGGAAGCCAAACCGAGCAAGCTGAGCATCCCGGCCCTGGTCGCCGCCGTCGCCCTCACCGTGGTCGGCACCGGGCTGGCGTTTTTCCTGCAGGCGGGGGAGCTGTCGGAGCAGCAGAAGCTGCTCGAGGAACGGACGCTGCGCAAGGCCGAGCTGGAGAAGGTCCTGCAAGAGCTGGCCCAGATCGAGAAGACCAAGCTGGAGCTGGACAAGAAGATCAAGATCATCCAGGACCTGAAGCTGAGGCAGAAGGACGCGGTGCTGATGATGGACAAGATGTCGCGCGCCCTGCCCGAATGGGTCTGGCTGACCGACCTGACCTACCGCGGCACGGCGGTGGCCATCAGCGGCAAGGCCCTGTCCAACAACCTGATCGCCGACCTGATCAATAACCTGCAGAACTCGAGCTACTTCACCAACGTGCAGATCACCTCGAGCTCGCGCAAGAAGGAGTCCGGCATCGACATCTTCGAGTTCCGCATCAACTGCACCTTCGTGCCCCGCTCCGAACCCAAGAAGGCGGTGTAAGCATGGATATCCAAAATCTACCCTGGTACGGCCAGCTGCTGCTGTTCCTGCTGCTGGGCGCCGTGGTGTTCGGCATCTTCTATTTCGTCGTCTATTCGCCCAGGCAGGACGAGATCGATTCCATCGTCAAGCGCAGCGAGGCGCTGCTGGTGGAGATCCGCAAGGCGGAGAAGAGCGAGGCCAAGCTGGAAAAGCTGAAAGAGGAGGCTGCGGCCAACGAGAAGATCCTGGAGGAGCTGAAAGGCATCCTGCCGGAAAAGATGGAATTCGCCCAGCACCTGCGCAAGATCCAGGCCATCGCCTCCAACGCCCGGCTGCGCACCTCCACCTTCAACTTCAACAAGGAGATCCCCCGCGATTATTACTTCGAGCGGCCGATCGCCATCAACTTGGAGGGCAATTTCCACAACCTGGGCATCTTTTTCGACCAGGTCT
The DNA here is from genome assembly GCA_964628035.1 of uncultured Clostridia bacterium. Classification (GTDB taxonomy): domain Bacteria; phylum Acidobacteriota; class Aminicenantia; order UBA2199; family UBA2199; genus UBA2199. The sequence goes on from CAZVPI010000009.1 coordinate 67,154, forward strand.
CGCGGCTGAAGAAGATCTTCACCATCGACGGCCTGCACATCTCGCCGCTCAAGGGCATGAACTTCGACTACACCATCAATGCCACCTTCAGCGCCACGACCTACATCTACCGCGAAGGCGCCCCGGTTAAGAAGCCGGGGGCCAGGCGCCCGCCGCCGCGTCGGGGCGCCGCGTCCTCAGGGGACGATATGGGAGGGATTTAAATGAAAATTCTTCTGGCACTGCTTCTGTTGTTCCCCCTGTTCCTGCAGGCGCAGGAGGTGCCGCTGGACATCCCGCCGGCGGAGGGGGAGGAGGAGGCTGAGATGCTCAGCGTCCAGCCCGGCGAATTCGTCTACAATCCCGAGGGCCGCCGCGACCCCTTCTGGAACCTGCTGCAGGGCAAGAGCGTCAAGGAGAACCGCGAGGCCATCGAAGGGATCGCCGGGCTGATGATCGACGAGCTCGAACTCGAGGGCATCGTCTTCGCCCAGGGAGAGTTCAAGGCGCTGCTCAAGGGACCCGACACCCGGCCCTATGTGGTGGGCATCGGCGACAAGGTCTACGACGGGGAGGTCGTGGCTATGGACCGGAATTCCATCAGTTTCAGGAAGAGCCTGACCGTGGCCCTGGCCGGACAGAAGGACCGCGTGATCATAAAGACCTTAAATCCTGAAGAGGAGGAGATGAATGAGACAAGCGACAACTAGGATTTTGCTGATACTTTTCATCAGTTCCTTCTGCCTGGGACTCGGGGCCAAGGTGACGATCAGCAAGATCGAGTATTTCCCGGGCGAGGATTTCGTGCAGCTGCACATGCAGACCGACAAGATCCTGCCCATCCCCGACATCTTCTACCCGGAAAAGGACAACCTGAAGCGTCTGGTCATGCGGATCCAGGACGCCGACTTCCAGGCCGGAGCCCCGTCCCTGGCCATCGATTCTCCGGTGGTGCGGTCGCTGCAGGTGCGCCCCGGCGCCGAGTATGCCGAAGTGGAGATCCTGCTCCGCGAGGAAGCCAACTACCGCGTCTTCACCAACCAGACCGGCCTGTACATCGAGTTCCCGGTGCGCAAGGGCCTTGCCGCCGCGCCCAAGCCGCCGCAGCTGACGCCCGTCGCCGCCCCCCAGCCCGCTCCGGCCGCCTCCGGCCGGGTCAGCCTGCGCGACGTGCGCGTCGCCGGCCAGGAACCGGGCCGCATCCGCTTCGAGCTGGCGCTGTCGCGCGAAACCGAATACCGCGTCATTCCCATCGAACAGGAGCCGGTGCGCCTGGCCATCGACCTGCAGAACGCCCAGTCGCGGCGGATCAACAAGACCGTCAACCTGCGCAACGTCAAGGCCATCCGCGGCGGCAACAACAGCAGCGACGTCTACCGCGTCGTCTTCGACCTGGATTACCTGAAGCATTTCTCCGTCCAGGCCAAGGGCGACCTGCTCGAGGTCGAGTTCTTCGACGCCCCGCAGGTCGCCGCGGCGGCCCAAGCCGCGCCGCCCGCCGCAGCGCCGGCCGCGACTCCGGTCGCCGAGGCGGCCCCGACGCCGGCCGTCGCCGGCGAAGCTCCGGTCCGTCTCGCCCCCGCGGCCATGGCCGTCGCCGGCAAGCCCGAGGCGTCGCCGCCCGCGGCCCGCTTCTTCGGCCCGGAGAAGTCCAAGGCCGAGGAGGACGCGGCCCTGAGCGCGGAGCCGCCCCAGGAGGCGCCCGCCGTCGACCTCAACTACGAGAAGCAGACCGTCGACGAGGGCCGTCCCCAGTACTCGGGCGAGCCCTACGACTTTTCCTTCAAGAACGCCGACATCAGCAACATCTTGAAATTCATCGCCAAGGTCTCGGGGCTGAACATGGTCATCAACCCCAACGTCACCGGCAAGTTCACCTGCGAGCTGGTGCAGGTTCCCTGGGACCAGGCCCTGGAGATCATGCTCAAGGTCAACGGCCTGGACATGATCCAGGAGGGCAACATCCTGCGCATCGGCCGCGTCGAGGACCTGGCCCAGGAGGCCAAGCGCCGCCAGGAACTGCGCGAGGCGCGCGAGATGGAGGGCAACCTCGAGGTCTCCACCCGCACCCTCAGCTTCGCCAAGGTCGGCGCCGTGCAGGGCATCCTCAAGAAGCAGATGAGCCCGCGCGGCGAGCTGGTCATCGACGAGCGCACCAACACCCTGATCATCTCCGAGGTCCCCGAGCGCATCAAGATCATCGACGGCCTGATCGACACCCTGGACGCAGCCAACCCCCAGGTGCAGATCGAGGCGCGCATCGTCGAGACCTCCAGCGAGTCGCTGAACACCTTCGGCATCCAGTGGGGGGTCAACGCCGTGGCCAACTCCTCCTACGGCAACCAGACCAACCTGGTCTTCCCCAACTCGGCCCAGCTCGGCGGCGTGGTCGAGAGCAAGACCAACCCCATGGGCTATGTGGTCAACGTGCCCACGGCCGACAGCGTCCTCTTCCCCAAGATCACGCTGGGCAACATCGCCGGCACCTTCAACCTTGACGTGGCCCTGAGCGCCCTCACCTCCAAGGGCAAGGCGCGCATCATCTCGTCGCCGCGCACCACCACCCAGAACAACATGCCCGCCGAGATCACCCAGGGCGAGCGCATCCCCATCCAGACGAACCAGAACAACACCATCACCACCCAGTACATCAACGCCGCCCTGGAGCTGAAGATCACGCCGCAGATCACGGCCCGCGGCTCGGTGATCATGCAGGTGGACATCAAGAACGACATCGCCGACTTCTCCAAGCCGGTCAACGGCATGCCCACCATCAAGACCGAGACGGCCAAGACGACGGTCATGGCCAGCGACGGCGGCACCATCGTCCTCGGCGGCCTGTACAAGATCAACGAGGACCGCAGCAACACCGGCGTCCCCGTCCTGAGCAAGCTGCCGCTGATCGGCTCGCTGTTCAGGAATTCGCGCCGGTACGGCAAGACGCAGGAGCTGATGATCTTCATCACTCCGCGCATCATCAAGTAGGAGGGAAGAATGAAACTGAAATTCTTGGTCCTGATCATAGCGGCGCTGCTCCTTTCCAGCTGCCTGGCCAAGGAGAACGACACCACGTCGGCGAGCTTCCTGGTGATCAACTCCCTGACCGGCAACGATCTGGAAGGCAACGCCGGCTCGACCACGGTGTTCTCCGACGTCCTGCAGGGGGGAGGGATCTACAATGACAACGGCGTGGCCTCCGTCACCACGCTGACCTACAACCCCATGGAGGATTCCGAGGAGCATGACATCACCTATTACATGAACGTCATCGTCGACCAGATCGACGTCGAGTTCATGCGCACCGACGGCCGCAACGTGGAGGGGGTCGACGTCCCCTACCGCTTCACGCAGCCGCTCAACATGCTGGTCCCGGTCGATGAGACGATCGAGATCCCCTTCGTGCTGATCCGCCACGTGGCCAAGCTGGAGATGCCGCTGCTGGCGCTGCGGGAAACCCCCAGCCAGTCCTTCGTCCTGCAGCTGGTGGCCAAGGTCACCCTGCACGGCAAGGACCTGGGCGGCCACCGCGTGGCCCCGGTCAGCGGCTATGTCTCCGTCTGGTGCGCCGATTTCGCCGACCCCGAGCCCGAACCCGAGCCGACGACCTGATCGCGGGAGGAAACCATGAAAAAGGCTTTGTATCTTCTCTTGATGGCCAGCTGGATCCTGTTTGCCGCCTCCTGCACGCGCAGCGAGATCGACGACCCGACTTGGGACGATCCGGCCGGCTACTACATCCTGGTGGAAGGCACGGCCAGCCCGGCCGTGCTCTTTATCGACGGCAACATCCACACCAGCCAGATCGTCGTCCGCGTCCGCGACTCCAAGAACCGTCCCGTCGCCGGCGGCACCGTCTTCTTCGAGCAGCTGCCCGACAGCCTGTCGCACCAGCAGGTGGACTGGGGCTATTTCGACAACGGCGCCGTGACCATCCGCAAGGTGACCGACGGCAACGGCGAGGCGCGCGTGACGTTCTTCGGCCCGGTGCGCTTCTATTCCGGCGGCATGATCATCCACGCCCTGCTGGAAGTGGACGGCCGCGCCTACCGGGGCAGCGCCAGCCACGTGGGCACCGTGCCCCAGGATTACATCGCCATCACCATGTACAACAGCGCCGGGGCAGCGGCCGGGTCCCGCTAGCCCGGGCGTTTCCGCCGGCGCCCGGTAGCGCGGCCCGCTTGGCGGGCGCGCGGACCGGGAAGCCCAGAGAGGTAGACGTGGCCGCTTTTCAGAGTGAACGGGAGCACCTGGCGCAGCTGGAGTGGCTGTTCCAGCAGAAGAAATTCGCCGAGGGACTGGCCCGCACCGAGTCGGTCCTGCGCGAATTCCCCGCGTCCTTCCACCTGAAATTCCTGCGCTACCGCTTCCTGCGCCAGATGGAGCAGCCGGCCGAGGCCCTGCGGCTGCTGCGCGAGATGCACGCCATGTCGGGAGACAACATCCTGGTGGTGCGCGAGCTCGCCGACCTGCATTTCCAGCAGAAACAATACGCCGAAAGCCTGCTCTGGTACAACAAGCTGGCTTTCCTCGACTCGTTCAACAGCCAGGCCCAGGAGCGGATCAGGTTCCTGAAGGGAGTGCTGCAGACGGCGGTCTCCGACCGCCTGGCCGACACCAAGGCCGAATTCCGGCCCGAGGCGGAGGCCGCCACGCCGCCCCCGTCGCCTTCCGCCCCGGCGCCTTCCGCCCCGGCGCCGCCTGCGCCCGAGCCCGGCCCCGCTCCCCGGGAAGAGGAGGCCGGCGGGCTGCATTTCCAGACCGAGAGCGCCGCCCAGCTCTATTTCCAGCAGGGACTGTACCGTGAGGCCCTGGCCATCTACAAGAACCTGTTCGAAAAGACGGGCCGCACCGACCATTTCCAGAAGATCCAGGCCATCCTCCGCCGGCAGCGGGCCGAGCGCGGCCGCCGGGTCATCGAACGCCTGCAGCGCCTCCGCGACGCGCTGTGCGAAAGGGAGAGGCCCCTTGTTTAAAGAGATATTCGACGAGATCCACCATCATAACCCGGAGACCTACCTGATCGGCATCTGGGGCAAGGACGGGCTGGAGCTGGAAAAATCGGTCTATCTCCCCCCCGACGCCGACATGGACCTCGTCGGCGCCGAGCTCGCCGACGTGGTCGGCAAGCTGGACAACCTCGACCTGGACCGCGCCGGCTTCGTGATCGAATACGTCTCGGGAAAGTTCAAGATCATGGTCCTGTCGCTGAACCGCAATTATTTCCTGCTGCTGGTGTCGGCCAGGAGCCTGATCTCGGGAAAGCTGAAATTCTACCTGGAGCTGAAGCGGGACGGCATCATCGCCCAGCTGTGACCGGGACGACCCCTGATCCGCCCGAAGGAGCGTAGCCCCATGACCGTTTTCAAGAAATTCAAGGTGGTCCCCGATCTGCCGGAAGCGCTGAAGCCGCTGCTGGACATCGCCACCAACCTGTGGCTGACCTGGAACCCCGAGGCCATCAAGCTGTTCATCACCCTGGACAGCGACCTGTGGGAGAAGAGCCAGCACAACCCGGTGCGCATGCTGGGGGAGATCAGCCAGGAGAAGCTGGAGGAGCTCGCGCGTGACGAAGGATTCCTGCGCGAGGTGCAGCGGGTGAGCGGGGCCCTGGCGGAGTATCTCGGCGCCCTGCAGAGCCTCAACCACGAGCAGCGCGTGCACATCGCCTACTTTTCCGCCGAGTACGGGCTGAGCGACACCCTGCCCATCTACTCGGGCGGGCTGGGCATCCTGTCGGGCGACCACGTCAAGTCGGCCAGCGACCTGAACCTGCATTTTCACGGCGTGGGGCTGCTCTACCAGCTGGGCTATTTCCAGCAATACTTGAACATGGACGGCTGGCAGCAGGATTTCTACCAGGTCAACGACTTCCACAACATGCAGGTGAGCGAGGCGCTCCGCGCCGACGGCAGTGCCCTCGAGCTCGACCTCGACTTTCCCGGCCGCAAGGTCTGGCTCAAGGCCTGGCGCATCCGCGTGGGCCGCGTGTCCATCACCCTGCTCGACTCCAACCACGAGCGCAACAGCGAGGCCGACCGGCGGCTCACCGCGCAACTCTACGGCGGCGACAAGGAGATGCGCCTGCAGCAGGAGATCCTGCTGGGCATCGGCGGCGTGAAGATGCTCGACGCCCTCGGCCTGCAGCCCACGGTGGTGCACATGAACGAGGGCCATTCGGCCTTCACGCCCTTCGAGCGCGCCCGGGCGCTGATGAAGGGCAAGCAGCTCTCCTTCGCCGAGGCCATGGAGGTGGTGCGCAAGTCGAGCGTGTTCACCAGCCACACCAACGTCCAGGCCGGGCACGACGTGTTCCCCGCCGAGATGATCCGCGCCTACTTCGCCCCGTATCTGCGCGAGTTCAACATCCCCTTCCACGATTTCATGGCCTTCGGCCGCGTCCGGCCCGACGACGCCCAGGAAGGCTTCTCGATGACCGTGGCCGCCGTGCGCAACTCCGCCTTCATCAACGGCGTTTCGGCGCTGCAGGCCGAGGTGTCGCGCACGATGCTGCGGGACGTCTGGCCGGCGGCCCCCGTCGAGCACGTGCCCATCGAGGCCATCACCAACGGCATCCACATCCCCTCCTGGATCTCCTTTGAAATGAACGACCTGTTCGACCGCTACCTGGGCGGCAAGTGGCGCGAGAAGCAGGATTACCTGGACGCCTGGGAAAAGGTGCGCAACATCCCCGACCCCGAGCTGTGGAGCGTCCACGAGATCCGCCGCCGCCGGCTGATCGCCTTCGTGCGCCAGCGCCTGCAGAAGCAGCTGCTGGCCAAGGGGGCCTCCAACCTGCTGATCCGCGAGTCGCAGGAGGCGCTGAACCCCTCGGCCCTGACCATCGGCTTCGCCCGGCGCTTCGCCACCTACAAGCGCGCCCAGCTGCTCTTCCGCGACCGCGAGCGCCTGCTGCGCATCCTGAAGGATCCCGACCGCCCCGTGCAGCTGATCATCGCCGGCAAGGCCCATCCCCACGACCAGGCCGGCAAGGAGCTGATCAAGAACATCATCGCCTTCATGTCCGGCGAGCACCTGCGCTCGCGCATCGCCTTCGTCGAAGACTATGACATCAACGTGGCCCGCTACCTGGTCGCCGGCGTCGACCTCTGGCTGAACACGCCGCTGCGGCCGCTGGAGGCCTGCGGCACCTCGGGCATGAAGGCGGCCTGCAACGGCGGCCTCAATTTCAGCGTCCTGGACGGCTGGTGGGACGAGGCCTATGACCTGAAGAACGGCTGGGCCATCGGCAACCGCGAGACCTACGCCGACAAGGACTACCAGGACGAGGTCGAGAGCAAGGCCATCTATTCCATCCTGGAAAAGGACATCATCCCCCTCTTCTACGAGCGCGGCTCCGATGGGCTGCCGCGCGAATGGATCCGCATGATGAAGCACTCGCTGATCAGCATCGCCTCGCGCTACAACACCCACCGCATGGTCAAGGAGTATTTCCACCGCTTCTACAGGCCGGCGGCGGATAACTACGCCCTGCTGAGCGCCGACGAATTCGCCCAGGCGCGCGAGCTGGTGCGCTGGAAGGAGCGCCTGCGCGCAGCGTTCCCGCGGCTGCGCATCGAGGCCGTCAAGGCCGACACGGCGCGCACCTACAAGAGCGGCGAGGACTTCCGCGTCCAGGCCGAGATCTTCCTGGCCGGTCTCGCTCCCGAGGAGGTGCGCGTCGACGCTTATTACGGGACGCTCATCGGCGAGGAGACTCTGCAGCATTCGGCCCTGGTCCGCCTGGACGACGTGCAGGAGGCCGGCGAGGGGCGCTTTCGCTTCGCCGGCGCCATCCCCTGCCAGCGCACCGGCAGCTTCGGCTTCAGGCTGCGCGTCACCCCCTGCCACCGGCTGCTGCACGATCCCTACGAGATGGGATTGGTGCTCTGGGGGTAGGGGAGCTTAGCGAACTCTAGTGACAAGTGACGAGTGACGAGTGACAAGGAGCCGCATTCGAAGACCTTGGATGCAAGCATAGAATTCCAATGTCCCCCCTGCCGCGCACAACAGTGATCGAGGCAGTGACGGGCACAACCTGCAGCGAGCACATCCCGGGAATTGGTGAGTCGTGATTGGCCAAGCAACAGATTGATCTTTTGTTCGCTTTTTCCTTAATAAGTTCCTGGTTTGGGTCAAAGGTCCCTGGAGCTTGAGTTCTGGGATCCTGCATTTACCTTGTCCCTCGTCACTTGGGTTCCAGCAGGGATAGATAGAATAGATCGTTGTTCAAATCCGAGGGAAGAAGATACACGCCGTGCTTCTCCTGCTTGAGCCGGAAGCCGTAGCGCTCCAGGAGCGGCGCCAGCGGCGCCGGCCGGTAGCCGGCCGCAACGGCCCGGGCCGCGACCTCTTCGCCCTCCTGGGGCAGGAACGAGCAGACGGAGTACAGGAGCCTCGCGCCGGGAAAGCGGGCGGCCAGTGCGGCCAGCATCCGTCCCTGCAGCTCGCCGCTGGCGCGCGCCGCCTCGGCCGTGATCTTGGCCTTCAGGTCCGGATTCTTGCGCAGCGTGCCGCTGGCGGTGCAGGGGGCGTCAAGGAGGACCAGGTCGGGCGCCATGGCGCCGCGGGGATAGTCCAGGGCGTCCGCCTGGAGCGGGGTAATGGCCGCCAGGCGCAGGCGGTCGATGTTCTGCTTGAGCAGGCGCAGGCGCGGCAGGCTGACGTCGCTGGCGAAGATCCTCAGGTCGGGGCGCAGGCAGGCCAGGGTCATCGACTTGCCGCCCGGGGCGGCGGCCGCGTCGCACACCTCGCGGACGGCCCGGGCCGCGGCGACGAAGGCCACGGCCTGCGAGCCGCTGTTCTGCACGTAGAAAGAGCCCAATGCGCTGCCGCCATCGCCGTCGTCGCCCGCGGGGCGGGCCTCTCCCAGGATGCGGCCGGCGGCGGCGGTCTCGAAGCATCCCAGGCCGGTCAGGACGCGGCAGGGGACGGCGGCCGCTTCCAGCTCGCGCCGGGCCGCCTCCAGGGTCAGGCGGCCGGGATGGAAGCGCAGGTGAAAGACCGGCTCGCGGTCCAGGTAGGCGAGGTCGTCGGGCCCGGCTGCGCCCAGGCGGCGCAGGGCGCCGAGGAGCAGGGGCGAGATGGAATAGGCCAGAACCGGGTCGCGCCCGTCGCGCAGCCTCTCCTCGATCTCGCGCCTGCGGCGCAGAAGCTGGCGCAGCACGGCGTTGACGAAAGGCTTCTCTTTCCTGGCGGCGGCGCCCACCGCCTCGTTGACCACGGCGTAGTCGGGATAGGATTCGGAGTACAGGATGAGGAAGGCGGCGACCTGGAGCAACGCCTGGGTGGGCAGGGGAGGCAGGCGCTCCTTGTCCTTCAGGAAAAGGGCGATGACCCGTTCCAGGGCGATCTGCTTGCGCGCCACGCCATAGACGGCGCGGGTGAGCGCGTTCTTGTCGTCGCCCCGGTAGTCGCGCAGGGCCCGGGTCAGGACCAGCCTCAGGTTGGCCTGCGGCCGGCGCCGGAAATCGACCAGGATGTCGACGGCCGGGCGCAGGAAATTCAAGGCAGCCTCTCCGGCATCTTGTGCCCCAGGGAATACTGCCAGGGGCTCATCTCCTTTTTCCCCTCGGGTTGGATGGCGAGGATTTCCAGGACCGTTCCCAGGCCGCAGGCGACCTGCATGCCCGCCGGGGTGAGATCCAGCACCTCGCCGGGAGAGGAGCGGTGCTCGCGCTGCGGCACGCCGGCCGACAGCACCCTGACCTGCTGCCCCTGCGGCGTGAGAAAAAAAAGTCCGGGCCAGGGGGTGAAGGCGCGCCAGGTGTCGTAGAGGCGGCGGGCCGGCAGTTCCCAGTTGGCCCGGCCCTCGCGCTTCTCGATGGCCGGGGCCAGGCTGGCCTGGGCCTCGTCCTGGGGGGTGGGGGTGATGCCGCCGGCGAAGATCCGCTCCAGGGTGGAACGCAGGAAGGGGGCGGCCCTTTCGCCCAGACGCTGCTGGTAGGAGGCGCTGGTGTCGTCGGGGCGGATGGCGACCTCTTCGCGGGCCCACAGCGGGCCGGCGTCCATGCGGCCGCTGAGCTGGAAGATCGAGATGCCGCTGCGGCTTTCGCCGTTCTGGATGGCCCGCTGCACCGGGGCGGCGCCGCGGTAGGCGGGCAGCAGCGAGAAATGGACGTTGAGCGAGCGGAAGCGCGGCAGGTCGCGGATGTCGCGGGGGATGAACTGCCCGTAGGCCACCACCACCGCGACGTCGGGCTTGATGCGGCGCAGGGCCAGCTCCAGCTCCGGCTCGCGCAGGTCGGGCGGCTGCAGCAGCGGCAGGCGGTTTTCCAGGGCGAACTGCTTGACCGCCGGCGCCAGCAGCCGGCGGTTGCGGCCGCCGCGGCGGTCGGGCTGGGTGACCACCAGGCGCAGGCGGAACGAGCGGTTCAGCTCCTTGGCGATGGGCAGGCCGACAGCGGCCGTGCCAAAAAAGACCACGTCACCATTCGCCACGTTTCCTCTTGCGGCCGATCTCCTTGCGGATCAGGGAGCGCTTCAGGCTGGAAACGCGCTCGACGATGGTGACGCCGTCCAGATGGTCGATCTCGTGCTGCAGCACGCGCGCCTTGAGCCCCTCGAACTCGGCCCGCAGCTCGCGGCCGTCGAGCAGGGTGCCGACGAGGAGCAGGCGCGAGCTGCGGCGGATGGCCAGCGAATAGCCGGGAACCGACAGGCAGCCCTCCTCCGCCTCCTCCGCCCCCTCCGCCTCCACGATGCGCGGGTTGACGATCACCAGGAGCTCATCGGGATTCTCGCCGACCGAGAGGTCGACGGTGATCAGGCGCAGCGATTCGCCCACCTGGGGAGCGGCCAGGCCGATCCCCGGCGCCCGGTGCATGGTGCGGGCCATGGCGGCGGCGAGGTCGACCAGCGGCTGGCCGATGTCGCGCACCTCGGCGGCCGGCTGCTTCAGCACCGCCTCGCCGTATTTGCAGATGTTCATCGACTCGGGTTCCACGGGGGCATTATAGACGGCGGGGCCCGGACTGTCAATGAACTCCGTTATGCGTCATGAGAGCTCCCGGATGTTCGGGTTGCGTTCCCCGGTTCCTTGTGCTATGTTCGCCTCACAATCACGCATGGGCATCGTCAAGTCATTATCCGCGAACGTGTACAAAAAGATCGCCGCCGGCGAGGTGATCGAGCGCCCGCTCTCGGTCGTCAAGGAGCTGGTGGAGAACGCCATCGACGCCGGGGCCAAGGCCATCCGCGTTGAGCTGGGCCGCGGCGGCAAGGAGCTGGTGCTCGTCGAGGACGACGGCTCGGGCTTCGCCGCGGACGACATCGAGATCGCGTTCCGCCGCCACAGCACCTCCAAGCTGTCGCAGCTGGAGGACCTGGACCGCCTGCGCTCGCTGGGCTTCCGCGGCGAGGCCCTGCCCTCGATCCTGGAGGTGGCCGACGTCGACCTGGAGACGGCCGACAACGACCAGGGGCAGGGATGGCGCTGCCTCTTCCGCAACGGCATCCTGGCCGAGCGCGCGGGATTTGCGCGCCCCCGCGGCAGCCGCCTCGCCGTGCGCGGCCTGTTCGCCAATTTTCCGGTGCGCCGCAAGTTCCTCAAGAGCGATTTGGGCGAGCTGCGCCCAATCAGCGCCTACCTGGAGGCGATTTCCCTGGCCCGGCCGGAGCTCGCCTTCACCCTGCTGCACAACGGCCGCACCGTGTTCCATTACCCGGCGGCCGCCCATCTGGGCGAGCGCATCTACCAGGTCTTCGGCAAGGAATTCCTCGACGGCCTGCTGCCGCTCGATTTCAGCGACGGCACGCTGCGGCTCAAGGGATTCGTGTCCGGCCCGCGGGGCGGCGTCAGCGGCCGCAACCGCCAGTTCTTCACGGTCAACGGCCGGCCGGTGCGCGAGCGCACCCTGCAGGCGGCGTTCAACAACACGCTGCAGCCCTACCTGGAGAAGTCTCTCGCGCCCGCCGGCGTGGTCGACCTGGAGATCCCCCCCGCCCAGGTCGATGTCAACATCCATCCCATGAAGCTGGAGATCCGTTTCCAGGACGCGCAGCGGGTGTACCCCTTCGTTCAGCGGGCGCTGCACGTTGCCTTGGGCGACGGCGCGGGGCAGGCGTTTCCCATGCCGGCCCGGGGGACCCCTGGCCCCGGGGCGTTGTCGTCGCGCGTCCCGGCCGGAATGGCGCAGGAGAGCGCCATGCCGGCCATGATCTCCACGGCACGGACGGGCGGGGGCTCGCAATTCTTATGCGCGGAACCAGCCACCGCGGGGGAGGATTTCCGCGTCCTCGGCCAGTTCCGCGACTCCTACATCGTTGTCGAGCGCCGCGGCGAGCTGCTCCTCATCGACCAGCACAACGCCCGCGAGCGCATCCTGTTCGAGCGGCTGCAGGCCGGCCTCGCCGCCGGCGCGGTTCCCGCCGCCCAGGCCCTGTTTCCCCTGCTGCTGGAGCTGACCCCGGCCGAGGCGGCGGCGCTCGACGACGACAGGATGGACGGATTGCGCCGCGCCGGCTTCGACCTGCGCCGGCTGAGCGGCGCCACGGTCGAGATCAAGGCCTATCCCGAACTCCTCAGCGAGGGGCGCGTGCGCGAGAACCTGCGCGCCGCCCTGCGCCAGCCGCTGGAGGAGGGCGACGCCGCCGCGAGAGAGGAGCGCCTGCTGGCTTCGCTGGCCTGCCACGACGCCGTCAAGGTCAACCAGCGCCTGCACCCCGAGGAGATGCGCGCCCTGGTCCGCGATCTCTTTGCCTGCGCCAATCCCCACTTCTGTCCACACCGCCGGCCGATCATCGTGACCCTGACCCTGGATGCGATCGAGAAGCTCCTGAAGCGGCGCTGAGGAAACTGCCGGATGGACGGCGTCAAGGCACATCAGCGACCCGCCATCACGGCCCTAATGCGCTGGTTCGCCAGCCATCGCCGCGACCTGCCCTGGCGGCGGCGGCGCGGCCTTTACGCCGTCTGGGTTTCCGAGGTCATGCTGCAGCAGACACGGGTGGAGACGGTTATCCCCTACTACCGCAGGTTCATGCGCCTGTTCCCCAACCCGTGGCGCCTGGCCGCCGCGACGCTGCAGGAGGTGCTGAGGGCCTGGGAGGGGCTGGGTTATTATTCGCGCGCCCGCCGGCTGCTCGAGGCCGCCCGCCTCGTCGTGGACGAACACGGCGGCCGCGTCCCCACCGGCTACGGCGAATTCCGCCGCCTCCCCGGGGTGGGGGAGTACACCGCCGCCGCCGTGCTCAGCATCGGTGCCGGCCTGGCCCTGCCGGTGGTCGACGGCAACGTCCTGCGCGTCGTATGCCGCTGGCGGGGCTTCGCCGGCGACGTGCGCCTGCCGGCCACGCGGCGGCGCGTGCGCGCCTACCTGGAGGGGATCATTCCCAGCGCCGCGCCGGGGCGCTTCAACGAGGCCGTGATGGAGCTCGGCGCCCTGGTCTGCCTGCCGCGCTCGCCGCGCTGCCCGGACTGCCCGCTGCGATCCGGCTGCTTCGCCCGCCGCCATGGCCGCACCGGCTCGCTGCCGGTCAAGGGCGGCAAAAAGCCCGTGCCCGAGCGCGACGTGGCCCTGGCCGCCCTCGTGCGCGCGGGGAGGCTCTACATCCAGCGGCGCCCCGAGAAGGGTCATCTGGGGGGGCTATGGGAGCTTCCCGGCGGCACGTGCCGGACCGGCGAGCGACCGGAGCGGGCGCTCCTCCGCGAGTGCCGCGAGGAGCTCGGCGTCCGCGTGCGCGTCCTGCGTCCGCTGGCCGAGGTGCGCCACGCCTACAGCCATTTCAAGGTGCGCCTGCACGTGTTCGCCTGCGAGCCGGGGAGCGGCCGCCTGCGCCCGCAGGGGCCCCATGCCTGGGCCAGGGCCGGGGAGCTGGAAGCGTATCCGTTCCCCGGCGCCAATCACAAGTTTATGGGCGAACTAATGGATTTCATGACCCAAACTCGGCGTGCGGCATACGGCAGACGGCGTACGGTTGAAGAAACTTCAGAGAAAGCAGGGGGAAGACAAAGGGCAAGGCAAAGGGAAGCCAGAGTGAGAAAGAGCCCTTGACAGGGCTTTTTCCCACTCCCTCTTCCCTCTTTCTTCCCTCCATCTTCCCTTTCTCTTCCTTGAAGTCTTTTGCCGTACGCCGTGCGCCGTAAGCCCAGTAGGTTTTTGACACGCGCCGCTTCCTGTGCTACGATTCAATTTATCCAGGCGATCCAGCCGATCCATGGTCCATCGAGGTGAAGGATGTTCAAGTCCCTGGTGCCGAAAAACGACGTTTTCTACGAGCTGTTCGGCCAGATCAGCGCGAACATGGTCGAAGGGGTGCAGACGCTGGTGCACATGCTCAGCCAGTGCGGCGGCTACGACGAGCACGCCGTGCGCCTGAAGTCGCTCGAGCACCAGACCGACCAGCTGGTGCACGGCATCATGTCGCACCTGCACAAGACCTTCATCACCCCCATCGAGCGCGAGGACATCCACCAGCTGGCCGTGCGCCTGGACGACATCCTCGACCTGGCCGAGGCGGCCAGCTCGCGCGTCAACCTCTACCGCCCCTGCAACGTGCCGCGCGAGGCCCAGGAACTGAGCCAGGTGCTGCTCGAGAGCGTCAAGCTGGTCCAGGAGATGGTCGGCCTGCTGCCCGATATGAAGAAGCGGAAACGAATCATGGAGCTGACGGTCGAGATCAACCGCCTGGAGGACCAGGCCGACTACATCCGCCGCAGCACCCTGGCCCGCCTCTTCCGCGAGGAGAAGGACCCCTTCGAGCTGATCAAGTGGAAGGACATCCTGGAGTACATCGAGCGCGCCACCGACCGCTGCGAGGACGTCGCCGACATCACCGAGGGCATCGTCCTGGAAAACACCTGACCGGGGCGGCCGCATGATGGCCCTGGTCGTCTTCATCGTCTTCCTGGCCCTGCTGTTCGACTTCATCAACGGCATGAACGACGCCGCCAACTCGGTGGCCACCATCGTCTCCACCCGCGTCCTGAGCCCGCGCCAGGCGGTGCTGTGGGCCGCCTTCTTCAATTTCGCCGCCGCCGCCCTGTTCGGCGTCCACGTGGCCAACACCATAGGCAAGGGGATCATCGACCCCGGCGTCGCGTCGGCGCCCATGATCCTGGCCGCCCTGGTCGGCGCCATCGCCTGGTCGTACCTGTGCACCCACTTCGGCTTCCCGATCAGCGTCTCGCATGCTTTGGTCGGGGGGCTGATGGGCGCCGCCCTGGCCAAGAGCGGCCCTCAGGCGCTGATGCTGTCCGGGCTGCTGAAGATCGCCCTTTTCATCATCGTGGCGCCGCTGATCGGCCTGCTGCTCGGCTACGTGATCATGCTCGCCGTCCTCTGGGCCTGCCGCAGGCGCTCGCCGCAGACGGTCGACCGCTGGTTCCGCCGCCTGCAGCTGCTGTCGGCCGCCCTCTACAGCCTGGGCCACGGCACCAACGACGCCCAGAAGACCATGGGCATCATCGCCATGCTGCTTTTCGCCACCGGGCACCTGGGGCCCCGTTTTCATGTTCCGCTCTGGATCATCCTCAGCTGCCATGCCGCGATCGCCCTGGGCACCCTGAGCGGCGGCTGGAAGGTGATCGAGACCATG
This sequence comes from uncultured Clostridia bacterium, assembly GCA_964628035.1. Classification (GTDB taxonomy): domain Bacteria; phylum Acidobacteriota; class Aminicenantia; order UBA2199; family UBA2199; genus UBA2199. The sequence goes on from CAZVPI010000009.1 coordinate 82,667, forward strand.
GGCATGAAGATCACCAAGCTCAAGCCGGTGCACGGCTTCAGCGCCGAGACCGCCGCCGCGGGATCCATCCTCCTTTCCTCGTTCCTCGGCGTGCCGGTCTCGACCACCCACACCATCACCGGCGCCATCATCGGCGTCGGCGCCACCACGCGCCTGTCGGCCATCCGCTGGGGGCTGGCGGTGCGCATCGTCTGGGCCTGGATCTTCACCATCCCCGGCGCGGCGCTGATCTCGGCGCTTAGCTGGCACATCGTCGCCCTGCTGCGCCTCCCCGGCTGAATCCCGGCTCTGTCGGGCAGGATCAGCGCAGGTCCTGCGCGCCTTGCCGCCAGGCCTTCTCCTCTTCGTCGGGAAACCAGATCCATTTCAATTCCAGAAGCAGCCGGATATCTTCGGCCATCTCCGCCAGACCAAGTTTCAGGCTTTCCGCCAGGCGGCCGAGGGGCGTTCTGCCATCGATGGCCTTGAGCAGGAGATTGGTGCGCAAGCGGGGCGGGTAGGGCCGCTCGGCGCTCACTTGGGCGGCCGGCAGGGGCCTGGGAATCAGCCCGCTCAAGGGCGAGGCGGGGCTTCCGCGCTGCAACAGGCCTTTCGCCAGCAGAGAATGGAGCGCGCTCAGCGCGGCATATTCGTCGCCGTTCTTCTCGACGATGCGTCCGATCGTGCGCCGCCCGTCCACGAGGGACAGGATGCGCCATTCCTCGACGCTCAGCCGGGGAACGTCCTCGACGCTGCAGGATATTGACAGGACCTCCTCCGCGGGGGGCAGTTCGGCGCGGTAGCGGCTCAGCTCGTCGTGACGGGCATGGGCTTCCATCAGCAGCGCTTCCACCGGCCGCTCGATGGTCAGCTCCTTGCAGAGGCGCTCTGCCAGGAACGCGAAGTTCCCCCGATCCAGGATCATCAGGCGCGCGAAGGCGTCGACCCCGCGGCTCTCCCCCTGGACGGCGTGCACCAGTTCGCCCTGGACCATGAAGAGGGAGCCGGCCGGGATGCGGTCCTCGGTGAACAGCGCGAGCTCGCCGGTCTTGCGGCCGAGGTGCAGGAACTGGACGATGTCGGGTAGCCGGAAATCGACGAGATTCCCCTGGAGCTGGCTATCGCGGCTCATGATTCGCCTGCGGAGACGGCTTCCAGGATGGAGGCGGGGCGGAGTCGCGGCCATTCCGGGGTTCGGGTCTCATGGCCTCAGTATGACCGCCGCGGATTAAGAGGAGATTAACTACGGGTGAAAAAATGGAGAAGCCGGCGCGGCCCGTCTATCCGATCCATGCCAAGAAATGGCCCGTGCGGCCGGCCCCGTCGCTGCCGGGGGCGACTCCTGACCCGTGAGGAGGAGCGGCCGCCCCGCTCCCTTTCGCTTGCTTAACCCGGATTTAACCGTTTTTAGATAGGTTCTTTAACAGGCGGCTGGCACAAGCAGGGCGGAGGCTGCCATGAACCTGGACGAAGTATATCTGCGCCGCGGCAACGAACTGTTCGTCTTCGATCGCCGCCACAAGCGCTTGTTCCGAGTTCTCGGCGGTGAGCGCCGCGAGGAGACCGATCTGCGCGTTGTGGCCCTGGTCATCACCGGCCCGGCGAAGGTGCTGGATCACGAACCGGTTGAACTCCGTTCCCGTTCCTGCCTTTCCGCGAGGCGGGCATAGGCCGGCCTGCGCCGTCTGCAAGGCGCCAGCGACCGGAAAGGGCGGAGACTTCCTCCTACACGGGTTCATGCCGGGGCTGGGGATCCGGATGGATCCCACCGTAAGCTCGGGAGGCAGAGGGCCGGGCGGACATCCGCCCAGATGCGACAAGCCGGCGGTAGTCTTCGACGACCGACTGGTTGATCGCCTGCCAGCTGCGTTCCGAAGCATACGCCAGGCCCAGACGGCGCATCCGGGCCAGTTCGAGCGGGCGGTCCGCGAGGAGCAGGCAGGCCTGGAATAGGGCCTCGTGATCGTTCGCCGCGCAGATCATTCCCGCCCCAGATTCGCGGACAATGTCCGCCGGGCCGCCGCGATCGGAAACCACCGCCGGCACCCCGGAGGCCAAGGCCTCGAGGACGACATTCCCAAAGGTCTCGGTGGCCGAGGGGAAAAGGAGCAGGTCGGAGCTCGCGAACGCCTCAGCCAGCTCCCGTTCATGCAAATAGCCGGGGAAAACGGCCTGGGGCATGGTGAGTTCCAGGCGCCTTCGCCAGGGGCCTTTCCCCAGCAAGACAAAACGGGCCCGGCCCGGGAAGCGCGACATGAAGCGGGCATAGACGCCCTCGACGGCCTCCAGGTTCTTGTAAGATACAAAACGGCCGGCGAAAAGGATTACGGTCTTGTTCCGGGCCCGCCAGGCGCTGCGTAGCGATCTCTGGCGCCGGCTGGGGTGGAACTGCCGGGTATCGACGCCGCGTGACCACAGGCGCACGTTGAGCGCGCCCCAGGAGCCCAGGTCGTGGGCCGCCGACGGAGTGGGCGCATACACCCAGCAGCAGCGGTTGAAGAAGGAGGCCAGCGAACGCTGCAAGGCCCCGCTGAGGAAGGACAGGCGGTAGTATTTCAGATACGACGCGAAATCGGTATGATACGTGGCGACCACGGGGAGACGCCTCTGCCGGGCGTAGCGCTGGAACACCCGACCGGCCAGGTCGGCCACGGCGATATGCAGGAGATCGGGTTGGAAACATTCCAGCTGCCGCAGGGTTTCGCTTCCCGGCAGCGAAATGCGGTACGCCGGATAGAGCGGCAGCGGCAGGGAGGGAACGGCGAAGCGGGTCACCCAGGCGGTTCCCGTGGCTGGGGGCCGGTCGTAGCTCCACACCCCGACCTCGATGCCCGCCGCCTGCAATGAGCGGACCAGCTGATACAGGCTGCGGGTGGCCCCGTCTTGGTTCTCCTTGAACGCGCCGGCATAGAGAGCGATACGCATGGTCGACCCCCGCTTCATGATTTCTCCGCCAAACGAAGCGCGGCCAGCCCCAGGAAGAGCAAAGCCAGCCCCAGCAGAAGGCAGCGCGGCAGTCGCTGCAGCAGGCGGTTCTGGATTGCCGCCAACCGGCCCTGCAGGCGGGCGAAGAGGAACCGCAGCAGGGCAAGGTAGCCGAAATACCCGAGGAAGACGATCCAGAAAAAAAGGATCCGGGGGGCCGCGCCCGGAGGCGCTTCCCAACCGAGGCCGCGCAGGACGGCCAGGGCCATGATCCAGGAGGCGAAGGTCATGGGGTAGGAGGCGCCTAGAAGCGCGCCCATCCAGAAGTGGGAAAGCCGTCCGCCTGCACCGATCCCGGACGAGCGCCTTACGGTCTCGCTTCCGCCCCGCCAGGCCAGGAGGGCGCAGGCCAGTGACGCGGCCAGGAAAAGGGGAGCCTGATGCCGGGAAGAGGTGAATTCCAGCCACGGGCTCAGGCCGGCCAGCGCCGCCAGGGCCCAGACGGCGTTCATGGAGGCGGCGCCCACGGCGAGCGACGAGGCCTGCCGGCGGCGCTGCAGGGAATCTAGGCGCAGCATTTCAATGCTGCTTGGGCCGAGCGGGAACCCGAAGGCGAAGGCGCCCGCGAAGGAGCCCAGGTAGAACAGGGTGCCGGAGAGGTCACTCATGACCCTCTCATCCTGGGACCCGGCGGTTAATGTGCAACGTCCCTGCCGTTAAAAAAACGTTAAGCGGCGGTTTCAGAGGAAAACCGGAAGTTCCCCGAGAATTAATCGCAAATTCATCCGTTGCCGCCAGGATGATCTCTGCCCGCGGGCAGAAGGAAATACGAATGAAAGAGAAACTGTATGGCGAGCGGAGACAGAAAGCGGACGGGGGCGGCGAGGATCCGCGCCGGCGGCGGCCCATGCTGCGCAGTTGGCAGGAAGGCCAGGAGTTGATCGCTTCGGGCTGGGCCGCAGCCGACCTGCACGTGCATACCTGGCACTCCTACGACGTTCCGCCCGTGGCGCAGAACGATCCGCTGCGCCTCTACGAGAGGGCTCTGCGCGCGGGCATGCGCTTCGTCACGTTCACCGATCACGATACCATGGACGCCTACGATTCCATCGGCTGGACGCGCGAGGGCATCGTTCCCGGAGTGGAGATCAAGGTCCTCGACCGCAAGCGGGTGGGCCACACCGTGCATGTCAACGTGTACGGGCTGAACCGGAAGACCTTTCGCGAGCTCGAAAGCCTGGCCGCTTGCGGCAACATCGAGGACTTCGCTGGGTCGCTGCGCTCCCTGGGCCTGGCCTACAGCTACAACCATCCCTTCTGGCATGAGCCGTGCGAGACGCTGAATGTCCGCGCCGTGTTCGATCTGATGCCCCTTTTTCCGGCGCTGGAATACAACATGGGCCGGGTGCTTCCCCTGAACCTGATCGCCGCCGACGCTTCCCGCCGCCTGCACATAGGCCTGGTTGGCTCGACTGACACGCATTCCGGCCGCATCGCCGAGGCGTACACCCTGGCTCGCGGTTTGACGTTCACCGAATTCATGGCCGAGGTCGCCGCCGGGCGCTCCCTGGTGGTGGCCCAGGACCTGACCCCGGACCGGCTGGCCGTCGAGGTGCACGACCGTCTGCACTGGTTGTTCGAACTCGAAAGCTGGGTGTTTGCCAAACCAGGCTTCAACGTGGAGACAGGCATCCCCCTGTTGGATGACCGCCTGCAGCCGCTTCTCCTGGATGCGGCGCGCAGGAACAGCCGGCTGAAAAAGGCGCTGCGCTGGCTGATGAACGGGCTGGTCCGATCGCGCATTCCCCATTCCCTGTATCTGCGCTCCCAGTATCTTCTGGCGGAAAGCATCCGCCGGTTCCAGCCGGCATGAACCGGGTGACGGCGGTGTTGGCCGCGCCGGCGACGTTAACCGAATCTTCATCCCCTCCTTATTCTGGATTAACAATGGTTTTTTACACTGAACCCTGAGGAGAACGATGATAACAACCGTCTTTCTCTCGCTTGTGGTCCTGTCGCTGGCCGTCTACGGACTTTTCCTGGCCATCACCCTGCGCTTCCGCCCGGGGCGGGAGGCCAGGTTCGGGGCCGGCCTCTGTTTTCCCCGCGTCACCCTCCTCAAGCCGCTCAAGAATCGGGTCGACGATCTGGAGGCCAACCTGGAGTCCTACTTCCTCCTCGATTATCCCAACTACGAGATCGTCTTCGGCCTGGACACGATGAACGATCCCTCCCTGCCGCTGATCCGCTCCCTGCAGGAGCGCTTCCCGCAGATCCCGGTCCGCGTCGTCGCCACGGGCCATTCCGACCAGGTGAATCCCAAGATCTTCAAGCTGGCGCGGATGGAGAGGCTCGCCACCGGCAGCCTGCTCTGGGTCACCGACGCCAACACCCGGGCCGGGACCGACACCTTGAGGCGGCTGGTGGGCGAGCAGCAGCGCCGCGGCGCCCACCTCGTTTTCTCGCCCATCCACGGAGTCGGCAGCCGCAGCCTGGGCAGCCTGATGGAGAACATGGGCCTCAACCTGTTCACCTCGGGCAGCATCCTCGCCGCCTGGACGCTTCTCGGCCAGCAGATTCTCGTGGGCAAGTCGATGCTCATCGAGAAATCGGCCCTGGACCATTTCGGCGGCTTCGCCTATTTCAGCGAGTTCCTGGCCGAGGATTTCGTCATCGGCGAGGCTTTCGAGAACGCCGGATTCACCCTGTCCTGCGCCCCGACCTGGATCGAGAACGTCAACCGCTCCACCACCGTGCCCGGCTTCTACCGCCGCCTGGCGCGCTGGGCGCGGCTGCGCATGCGTTTGAAGCCCGCGGTCTACGTCCTGGAGCTGCTGCTCAACCCCCTGACCCTGTCACTGCCGCTGCCCTGGCTCCTGCCCGGAATGGGCTGGCAGGCCATGGCCGCGGCCTGGGGGTTCAAGATCGTTGTCGAGGCGGCGGGCTACCTGGCGCTTTCGCGCCGCCGCGGCGAGCCTTGGCACCTGCTGGCGCTCTTGCCGGCGGCGGTGCCGCTCAAGGATTTCATTCTGCTCCTTGTTTACCTTGTCCCGTTTTTCAGCCGCACCATCGTCTGGCAGGGGGGGGGAGTCGCCATCGGCCGGCGCACGCGCATCGCCGGGGCGAGCGAAATCCCGGTCCTGGAAGGAGCCTAATCCGTGGCCGCGGTCCGGGCCTGGGTGGTGGCCGTGCTGATGGGCCTGGGTCACCTGCGCGCCGCCTATCCGCTCCGCGACATCGCCCATCAGGGCATCGTCCTGTACGGCTCGCGGCGCGCGACGCCGCCGCAGGAGCACCGGATCTGGCGGCGCCTGCGCAAGATCTACTATTTCTCCTCCAACGTGGGCAAGGTGCCGCTGATCGGCAAGCCGCTCATGGACCTGCTGCTGGCCATCCAGCGCATCCAGCCCTACTACCCGCGGCGCGACCTTTCGCGGCCGAACCTGGCGGTTCGTTACCTCGATCGCCTGGTGGCCCGGGGCGGGCTCTGCCGCGGGCTGCTGGACAGGCTGGAAGCGGCGCCGATGCCGCGCCTGCACTCGTTCTACGCCACGGCCATCGCCGCCGCCCGCAGGCCGGGGCCGGCCGAGGACTTTCTGCTGATCTGCGACAGCGACTTCAACCGCGTCTGGGTCCAGCGCGACCCGCGCGCCGGGCGCCTGAAGTACCTGGCCCCCTGCACCCAGGCGCGCAACCGCCTGCTGGCCTACGGCGTGCCGGCCGAGAGGATCTTCCTGACCGGGTTCCCGCTGCCCAAGGAGAACCTCGGCGGCCGCGAGGGGCTGGACGTTCTTCGCGCCGACCTGTTCAACCGCCTGCTGCGGCTCGATCCGCGGCGTAAGTTCTTTTCCTACCACCAGCGCTCGGTGCTCGGCTGGCTGGGGCGCGACCAAGTGCCGCCCCCGGCCGCCGGCCCTGTCCACCTGACTTTCGCCATCGGCGGCGCCGGGGCCCAGTGCGGGATGGCCCGGGCCATCCTGCGCAGCCTGAAGCCGGCCATCGCCGCCGGCCGCGTCCGCATCAGCGTTTCCGTGGGAGTCAACAAGAGGGTCTACGAGAGCCTGCTGGGCAGCATCCAGCGCCTGGGGCTGGGCTCGGACCTGGCGGCCGGCCGAGTAAGCCTGGTCTTCGACTCCGACGTCTACGCCTACCTGGACAAGTTCAACCGGGTGCTGAGAGCCACCGACGTGCTGTGGACCAAGCCCAGCGAGCTCTCCTTTTACTGCGCCCTGGGGCTGCCCATCCTGATGGCCCCGCCGATCGGGATCCACGAGGAGCTGAACCGCGTCTGGCTGCGCGAGATCCACGCCGGCATCGACCCGGCCGGCCCGCTGCGCTTCACCCACGAGTGGCTGTTCGACCTGCTGGAGAACGGCCGGCTGGCCGAGGCGGCCTGGGACGGATTTTTGAAGGCCCGCAAGCTGGGAACCTACAAGATCGAGGAGCTGATCCTCAGCGGATCGTTCAACGAGGGGCAGACCCCGCTGGAACAATAAGACGAGCGGCCCGGCTTCCGCAAAACTTAACCAAAAATTAACCGAACCTTAACAATCCCTGACTACCCTACCATCCCGGGCTTGCGCAAGGTCCCGTTCCTGCTACAATGAACCGTTCGCGGCAGGCGGATGTTTTCACACCTTACCCGGAGGAGGACGCATGGCCAAGAGGATGGAAATCGGGTTTTTGGCGGCCGTTGCCGCGCTTTCCCTGCTGGCGCTGGGCGCTTGCGGCCGCGGCGGCCAGCAGGCCCATTCGCTGCAGATCAAGGGCTCGGACACCATGGTCAACTTGGGCCAGGCCTGGGCCGAGGAGTACATGAAAGCCCATCCCGACGTCTCGGTGGCCGTCACCGGCGGCGGCTCGGGGACGGGCATCGCCTCGCTGCTCTCGGGAACCTGCGACATCGCCGAGCTGTCGCGCGAACTCAAGCCCGAGGAGATTTCCCTGGCCAAGGCCAGGGGCTTCGAGCCCAGGCAGGTCACCGTGGCCCTGGACGGGCTGGCCGTCGTGGTCCATCCCGGCAACCCGGTCTCGCAGCTGACCTTGGACCAGCTCGCCGCCGTCTTTTCCGGGGCGGTGACGAACTGGAAGGAGGTCGGCGGCGCCGACCTGCCCATCGTCGTCCTGTCGCGCGAGGTCAACTCGGGCACCCACGTCTATTTCAAGGAGCACGTACTGCGCCGCAGCCAGGCCGACAGCCGGGTCGAGTTCGCCGCCAACGCCCTGCTGCTGCCCAGCTCGCAGGCCATCGCCGACGAGGTGGCGCAGAATCCCAGCGCCATCGGCTACTACGGCATGGGCTACATCTCGCCACGCGAGAAGGCCTTGCGGGTGGCCCAGGACGATGCCTCGCCCTATGTCGAGCCGACCATCGCGAACGTGGTCAGCCAGGCCTACCCCATCTCCCGCCCGCTGCTGATGGTCACCCGCGGCCAGGCGCAGGGGCTGGCGGCCGATTTCCTCGACTACGTTCTCGGCCCCGAGGGCCAGAAGGTCGTGCTCAAGATCGACTTCGTGCCGGTGACGATGCATTGAGCGCGCGATGAACCGGCCCAGGCTGCGCAAGCTGAAGGAACTGCTGATCGAGCGGGCCATCCTGCTCAGCGGCCTCTTCTCCATCGTCTTCGTGCTGCTGATCTTCCTGTTCCTGCTGCGCGAGGGCTTCTCCCTCTTCCGCGGCGAAAGCGTGGCCGATTTCCTTTTCGGCAGGAGCTGGTACCCCATCTCTGATCCTCCGCGCTTCGGCATCCTGCCGCTGATCCTGGGCTCGCTGCTGGTGACCCTGGGGGCGGCCGTCCTGTCGGTGCCCATCGGCCTGGCCGCCGCCCTGTTCATCGCCGAGATCGCCCGCGGCCGGCTCAAGGAGGGGCTCAAGGCCGGCATCGAGCTTCTGGCGGCCATCCCCTCGGTGGTCATCGGCTTCATCGGCATGATCACCCTGGGGCCCTGGATTAAGAAGCTCTTCGACATTCCCACCGGACTGACGGCCCTGACCGGCTCGGTGACCCTGGCCTTCATGGCCATGCCCACCATCGTCTCCATCGCCGAGGACGCCATCACCGCCGTGCCGCGCCAGTACCGCGAGGCGGCCATCGCCATGGGGGCCACGAAATGGCAGACCACCTGGCGCATCGTGGCCCGCGCCGCCCGGCCGGGCATGGTGGCCGCCGTCATGCTCGGCATCGGCCGCGTCATCGGCGAGACCATGGCGGTGATGATGGTCACCGGCAACGCCGCCGTCATCCCCAGCGGCATGCTGCAGCCGGTGCGCACCCTGACCGCCACCATCGCCGCCGAGATGGGCGAGTCGGTCCAGGGCGGGGCGCACTACGCCGCCCTATTCGCCATCGGCATCGTCCTGTTCGTCATCACCTTCCTGATCAACGGCGTGGCCGACCTGTACCTGCACCGCAGCCGCCGCTAGCCATGAGCCCGCGCCTGAGCCAGAAGATCGCCTTCGCCGTCCTGTTCCTGGCCACCCTGCTGGTGGTGCTGCCGGTGGCGGTCATCCTGGCCATCATCGTGGCCAAGGGCGCCAGCGCCGTCAGCTGGGAATTCCTCTTCACCATGCCGCGCCAGGGCATGAGCGCCGGCGGCATCCTGCCGGCCATCCTCGGCACCCTCTACCTGGTGCTGGGCGCGGTCCTCTTCGCCGTGCCGCTGGGCGTGGCGGCCGCCGTCTACCTGGTCGAGTATTCCGTGGACAGCCGCTTCTCGCGCCTGATCAAGCTGGCCATCGTCAACCTGGCCGGCGTGCCGTCGGTCGTGTACGGCCTGTTCGGCCTGGGCATCTTCGTCACCTTCCTCCGCTTCGGCGCCTCCATCCTCTCCGGGGCGCTGACCCTGGGCATCATGATCCTGCCGGTGATCATCACCTCGGCGCGCGAGGCGCTGGAGAGCGTGCCGCAGCACTTCCGCACCGTCAGCCTGTCGCTGGGGGCCAGCCGCTGGCAGACCATCCGCCACTCGGTGCTGCCCCACGCCCTGCCGGGCATCCTGACCGGCATGATCCTGGGCCTGGGCCGGGCCGCCGGCGAGACGGCGCCCATCCTGTTCACCGTGGCCGCCTTCTACCTGCCGCGCCTGCCCCAGTCGCTGTTCGACCAGACCATGGCCCTGCCCTACCACCTGTACGTCATCTCCACCCAGGTGCCGGGCATTCCCGAGAACGTGCGCTACGGAACGGCGCTGGTGCTGCTGGCGCTGGTGCTGCTGCTGAACCTGGCGGCCATCGTCCTGCGCTCGCGCTTCCGCGCCAAGAAAAAATGGTAGGCGCCGCCAAGTTCATCCTGCGCGGCCTGGGCGTCCGCTACGGCGCCCACGTCGCCCTGCGCGGGCTGGACCTGGAGATCCTGGCCAACGAGATCTTCACCGTCATCGGCCCGGCCAACTCGGGCAAGTCGACCTTCCTCAACTCCCTCAACCGCCTGATCGACCTGACGCCCGCCGCCCGCGTGAGCGGCCAGGTCCTGCTCGACGGCGTCGACATCCGCGCCGGGCTGGAGGTGGAGGACCTGCGCCGCAAGGTGGGCATCGTCTTCGCCCTGCCCCTGCCGCTGCCCCTCTCCATCTACGAGAACGTGGTCTACGGCCTGCGCATGCAGGGGGTAAGCGACGCCCGCGTCCTGGACGAGGCTGTGGAGCGCAGCCTGCGCGAGTCATACCTGTGGGAGGAGGTGAAGGACCGCCTGCGCCTGCCGGCGATGAACCTCTCCGGCGGCCAGCAGCAGCGGCTGTGCATGGCCCGCATCCTGGCCGGCCGGCCCGACGTCCTGCTCTTCGACGAGCCGACTTCGGGGCTGGACCCCATCTCCACGGCGCGCATCGAGGAGACGATGACGGTGCTGAAGGACAAGTACACCATCGTGCTGGTGACCAACAACGTGGCCCAGGCGGCCCGCGTTGGCGACCGCACCGCCTTCTTCCTGATGGGGGAGATGGTCGAGGTGAGCGACACCCCGCGCCTGTTCACCGCGCCCGCCGACCCGCGCACCAGCGATTACATCACAGGGAAATTCGGATGAGCAAGCTCAGCATCGAGACGCGCGGGCTCAACCTCTTCTACGGCGACTTCCAGGCCCTGATCGACGTCGACCTGCAGGTGCCCGAGCGCGAGGTGACGGCCCTGATCGGCCCCAGCGGCTGCGGCAAGAGCACGCTGCTGCGCGTCTTCAACCGCATGAACGACCTGATCGAAGGCGTCCGCGTCTCGGGCAAGGTCCTCGTGGACGGCGAGGACATCCACGCCCCCGGCGCCGACCTGCTGCGCCTGCGCGAGAAGGTGGGCATGGTGTTCCAGCGCCCCAATCCCTTCCCGCTCACGGTCTACGAGAACATCACCTTCGGCCTGGCCGTGCACCGCCTGGCCCCGCCCCGCGAGCACGGGCGCATCGTCGAGCAGGCGCTGCGCGGCGTGCTGCTCTGGGACGACCTCAAGGACCGGCTGCACCGGTCGGCGCTGGGGTTGTCGCTGGAGCAGCAGCAGCGCCTGTGCATCGCCCGCGTCCTGCCGCTCAAGCCGCGCGTGCTGCTCATGGACGAGCCCTGCTCGGCGCTCGATCCCATCGCCACCCAGCACATCGAGGAGCTGATGCGCCAGCTGAAGCGCGACTACACCATCGTCATCGTCACCCACAACATGCAGCAGGCGGCGCGCGCCTCCGACCGCACCGGCTTCATGTACCTGGGCAGGCTGATCGAGTTCGACGAGACGGCGCGCCTCTTCACGAGGCCGCGGCAGGAGCTGACCGAGAACTACATCCGCGGCCGCTTCGGGTGAGGCCGCACCGCCGCCGCGGCAAAAAAAAATCCCAAAAAATATTTTCTCTTGACAGCGGCGACAATTGAATTATAATCCGAATCAAAGTGGGAGGAACCACGATTGAAAAAAGCCATACACGCCGTCGCCCTGAAGGAGCCCGAAAACCCCGGTGAGGAGGCCGAGCCTCCAAGCAACGCCCTGCCAGGGGAAGGCAGCGCCGCCGACCCCTCGCTGCTGTTCCCCGAGCTCATCCAATTCCCCAACTCCAAGACCGACAAGAGTTTTCTGAAGATCGGCGCCCGCTCGCTGCAATTCCAGCGCAAGTTCTTTCCCCTGGCCACCACCGCCGACTGGAACAGCTGGGAGTGGCAGCTGCGCAACAGCATCCGCAGCCTGCAGGCGTTGCAGAAGGTCCTGCAGCTTTCCGAGGAGGAGACACGGGCCATGGCGGCCGAGAGCGGCAACCTGCCGCTGCGCATCACCCCCTATTACGCCAGCCTCCTCGATCCCGCCGATCCCTCGCAGCCGCTGCGCCGCAGCGTCGTGCCGGTGACGGCCGAACAGGTGTTCTCCTGCGGCGAAGCGGCCGATCCCCTGGGCGAGGACGGCCACAGCCGCGTCCCCGGCCTGGTGCACCGCTACCCCGACCGCGTGCTGTTCCTGGTCACCGGCTTCTGTTCCAGCTATTGCCGCTATTGCACCCGTTCGCGCCTGGTCGGCGACCAGAACAAGCGCCACCTCAACCGCGAGCAGTGGGACCGCGCCCTCTCCTACATCGAGCTGAACCCGGAGGTGCGCGACGTGCTGCTCTCGGGCGGCGACCCGCTCACCCTGCCCGACGCCGGCCTCGAGTACCTGCTGACCCGCCTCAGCCGCATCCCGCACGTCGAGTTTGTGCGCATCGGCACCAAGGTGCCGGTGGTGCTGCCGCAGCGCGTCACCCCGGCCCTGGCCGCCATGCTCAAGCGCTTCCGGCCGTTGTGGATGAGCCTGCATTTCACCCATCCCGACGAGATCACCCCCGAATCCGCCCAGGCCTGCGAGCGCCTGGCCGACGCCGGCATCCCCCTGGGCAGCCAGACGGTGCTGCTCAAGGGGATCAACGACTCGGTGCCGGTCATGAAGAAGCTGATGCACGAGCTGCTCAAGATCCGCGTCCGCCCCTACTACCTCTACCAGTGCGACCCCATCCTCGGCTCGTCGCATTTCCGCACCCCCGTGGAGAAGGGGCTGGAGATCATCGAGGGGCTGCGCGGGCACACCAGCGGCTACGCCGTGCCGCACTATGTCGTCGACGCCCCCGGCGGCGGCGGCAAGATCCCGCTGCTGCCCGACTATTACCAGGGGCGCGAGGGCGGCGACGTGCTGCTGCGCAATTACCAGAAGAAGGTGTACCGCTATCCCGAGCCCGACTGCGGCGCCGACGCTCCCTGCGCAGGGTCCTAGACTCGCGGCGCCCGCGGGCGTACAATCCCCTTGAACGCGAAGCGGAGCAGAGGAACATGATCATCGGCATGACCTACGACCTGCGCCAGGATTACCTGGACGCGGGCTACAGCCGCGAGCAGACGGCCGAGTTCGACCGCCCCGACACCATCGAGGGCATCGAGGCGGCGCTGCGCGAGCTGGGGCACGAGCCCCGGCGCATCGGCAACGTCAAGGCCCTGGTGGCGCGCCTGGCCGCCGGCGAGCGCTGGGACATGGTCTTCAACATCTGCGAGGGCATGTTCGGCCTCGGCCGCGAGGCGCAGGTCCCGGCTTTGCTGGACGCCTACGAGATCCCCTACACCTTTTCCGGCCCCCTGGTCCTGGCGCTGGCGCTGGACAAGGCCCTGACCAAGACGGTGGTGCGCTCCTTCGGCGTCCCCACGCCCGACTTCGCCGTCGTCTCCGCCGCCGACGAGGCCGGGCGCATCGGCCTGCCCTTTCCGCTGTTCGCCAAGCCGCTGGCCGAGGGGACGGGCAAGGGCATCGACTCCCGTTCCAAGGCCGATTCGCGCGGCGAGCTGGTCGCGGTGTGCCGCTCGCTGCTGGAGAGATTCGGCCAGCCGGTGCTGGTCGAGTCGTATCTCCCCGGGCGCGAGTTCACCGTGGGCATCACCGGCAGCGGCGCCGACGCCGAGGCCATCGGCGTCATGGAGGTCCTGCTCAACGAACAGGCCGAGGCCCACGCCTATTCCTATATCAACAAGGAGCAATACGAGGAGCGGGTGCACTATGCCCTGGCCCCCGAAGCCGACGCCGCGGCCTGCGCGGACGTGGCCCTGCGCGCCTGGCGCGGGCTGGGCTGCCTCGACGGCGGCCGCGTCGACCTCAAGATGGACGTCCGCGGCGCGGTGAACTTCCTCGAGGTCAATCCCCTGGCCGGGCTCAACCCCACCCATTCCGACCTGCCCATCCTCTGCCGCCTGAAGGGGATCTCCTTCCGCGACCTGATCGCCCGCATCATGGCCTCGGCCTCGGGGAGGCTGCCGAGGTGAAACGGGAAAGCGCCGTCATCCTGCACAACCAGGTCGGCCCCGGCTCGCCCAAGGACGAGCTGGACGTGCTGGTCCAGGCCGAGAGCATCGGCCGCTCGCTGGCCGAGCTCCGCTTCCGCGTGAGCGTCGTTCCCTTCTCGCTGCATGTGGCCAGGGCGCTGGCCGCCCTGCGCCGTGCCGCCCCGCTCTTCGTCTTCAACCTGGTGGAGTCGGTGGCCGGCGACGGGCGCCTGATCCACCTGGCCCCGGCCCTGCTCGACCACCTGGGGCTGCCCTACACCGGCTGCGGCCAGGAGGCGATGTTCACCACCTCCAACAAGGTGCTGGCCAAGAGGATCCTGCGCCAGGCCGGGCTGCCCACCCCGGAGTGGCTGGAGGCGGCGCCGTCCGCCGAGGGGCGGGTAGAGGCGCTGCCGCCTGGCACCTACCTGCTGAAATCGGTCTGGGAACACGCCTCCAACTGGTTCGCCGGGGACTCGGTCGTCCAGGCCGACGGCGTCAGCGGGCTGCGGCAGGCGCTGGCGCGCAAGAACGGCGGCGGACGCGGCTTTTTCGCCGAGCGCTACGTCGAGGGGCGCGAATTCAACCTGTCGCTGCTGGCCGGCGCATGCCTGCCCCCGGCCGAAATGCGCTTCCTCGACTATCCCCAGGGCCAGCTGCGGGTCGTCGATTTCCGCGCCAAGTGGGAGGAGGACTCCTTCGAATACGCCCACACCCGCCGCGGCTTCGACTTTGCCGCCGCCGACGCGCCGCTGCTCGACGAGCTGCGGCGGCTGGCCCGCCGCTGCTGGCGGGCCTTCGATCTTTCCGGCTATGCCCGGGTCGATTTTCGCGTCGACGCCCAGGGCCGGCCCTGGGTGCTCGAGATCAACGCCAATCCCTGCCTGGCGCCCGACGGCGGCTTCGTGGCCGCCGCCGCCCAGGCCGGGCTGACCTATACGCAGATGGTGGAGCGCATCGCGGCCGACTGCCTTTCCCGGCGCGCCGCGGCGCCGGCCGCCCCCGGAGGAGAGCATGAAGGAACCTGACGGCCTGGCCTTTCGCGAGCAGGTGCGGCCGGGCGACGCCGGCGTGGTCCGCGAGATCGTCGCCTCCAGCGGCTATTTCCACGACCACGAGATCGGCGTGGCGGTGGAGCTGGTCGAGGAGAGGCTGCAGCGCGGTCGGGAGAGCGGCTATCTCTTCCTGTTCGCCGAGCGGCAGGGACGCGTACTGGGCTACGCCTGCTACGGCGAGATCGCCTGCACCCGCGGCAGCTACGACCTCTACTGGATCGCCGTGCGCCAGGACTGCCGCGGCCAGGGCATCGGCGGCCGGCTGCTGCGGGAGGCCGAGGAGCGCATCGCCGCCGCCGGCGGACGCGCCGTCTGGGTGGAGACGTCGGGACGGCCGCAGTACGAGCCGACGCGCGCGTTCTACCGGCGCTGCGGCTATACCCAGGAGGCGGTGATGAAGGACTTTTACGACGAAGGCGACGACAAGGTGCTCTTCGTCAAGCGGCTGGGGTGACCATGCCGGAGCGCCTGAAAATGCGGTCGGCCAAGGCGGGATTGCCTCCGGGGACGCTGGTGCACATCGGCACGCGGCAGGTGGGCGAGACGCGCGTGCGCATCATCGACTACGACGAAAGCGGCGTGCGCGAGACGGCCCGGGCGGCGCTGGCCGACTGCGTCCCCTTCCGCGACAGCGAGTCGGTGACCTGGATCGACATCGAGGGGTTGCAGGATATCCCCCTGCTGGAGGGGCTCGGCCGGTGCTACGGTCTGCACCCGCTGATCCTGGAAGACATCCTCAATACCGACCAGCGGCCCAAGACCGACGACATGGAGGGCTACATCTACATCGTGCTCAAGATGCTCGACTTCGATCCCGGGAGCCTGGAGATCGTTTCCGAGCAGGTCAGCCTCGTCTTCGGCCGCCACTACGTGATCTCGCTGCAGGAAGGGCGCGAGGGAGACCTGTTCGAGCCCCTGCGCGAGCGCATCCGCGCCGGCAAGGGGCGCCTGCGGCGCCTAGGCTCCGACTTCCTGGCCTACTCGCTGCTCGACACCGTCATCGACCACTACTTTGCCATCGTCGAGAGGTTCGCCGAGCGCATCGAGTCGCTCGAGGAGGAGCTGGTCGGCAACCCACGGCCGGAAACGCTCCACCAGATCCACCGCCTGAAGCGGGAGATGATCCTGCTCCGCAAGGCGGCCTGGCCGCTGCGCGAAGTGGTCAACGCCTTGGAAAAGAGCGATTCGGAGCTGATCCGGCCGGCGACCAAGCTCTTCCTGCGCGACCTGTACGACCACGCCATCCACATCGTCGACAGCGTCGAGACGTACCGCGAGATGCTCTCCGGCATGATCGACATCTATCTTTCCTCGGTGAGCAACCGCATGAACCAGGTGATGAGGGTGCTGACCATCATCGCCACCATCTTCATGCCCCTGACCTTCCTGGCCGGCATTTACGGCATGAACTTCCGCTACATGCCCGAGCTGGGATGGCCCTGGGGCTATCCGCTGGTGCTGTTGGCCATGTTCGTCCTGGCCGGAGCCATGTTGTTTTTTTTCAAAAAGAAACATTGGCTGTAGCTCCTTCTCCATCCCGTTATGCGTGAACGGGCTATCCGACCGGTCGTTGTGCGTTGTGCGCAACCACACTCGATCGGCTCTTTGCTTTTTCGCATGACGCCTAACGAAGAGCATTGCCTTGCCGCCTTGGGCTCAGCCAGATGACGGAGGAACCCCGCGCGCTTGACAGGCAGCCGGGAATCTGATATGAATCGGGCAATGTCTTGTGAACGGGATTTCCTGCCGCTCGCTTCCGCCTGGCTCCGCGCCTGGTGGTGGGCGGCTCCGTCCGCCTGAAAATATAACCTCACCCCCATTTTCCTTTTCTCGAAAACATCACATTTTCAAGGAGAAAAACATGGAACGATTTTCAGAACGCAAACAGGAATTTCTGCCGACCCATTTCTACAATATCAAGGCCGATCTGGAGGAGCAGCCCAAGCCGCCCCTGCACCCAGGGACCAGGCAGCCGCTCGACCCATCGGCGCTGCAGGCGATCTTCCCCAGGGGCTTCATCGCCCAAGAGACCAGCCGCGAGCGCTTCGTGCCGATCCCGGCCACGGTGCGCGAAGCCTATGCCCAGTATCGACCCACGCCGCTGGTCTATGCCGGCGAGCTGAAGAAGAGGCTGCACACGCCGGCGCACATATTCTACAAGTATGAGGGGGTGAGCCCCATGGGCAGCCACAAGCTCAACACGGCCCTGATGCAGGCCTATCTTGCCTCCCAGGAGGGGGTGCGGGAGCTCGTCACCGAGACCGGTGCCGGGCAATGGGGGTCGGCCCTTTCCTATGCCGGCGAGCGCTTCGGGGTCAAAGTCCGCGTCTTCATGGTCCGCGCCAGCTACCGCCAGAAGCCTGGGCGGCGCATCCTGATGAACCTGGCTGGAGGCCGGGTGGAGGAGAGCCCGGGGCCCAGCACCGAGGCCGGTCTGGCCTATTTCCGCCAGAACCCCGACCATCCCGGCAGCCTGGGCATCGCCATCGCCGAGGCGGTGGAGACCGTCCTGAAGAACCCGGATAGCAAGTACGCCCTGGGCTCGGTGCTGGACAGCGTGCTGCTGCACCAGTCGGTCATCGGCCTGGAGGCGGAAAAGCAGCTGGCCGGCCTGGGCCTGGAGCCCGACGCGGTCATCGGCTGCGTCGGCGGCGGTTCCAATTTCGCCGGCGTCAGCTTCCCTTTCGTGCACCGCAACCTGCGGCAGGGTAACAAGATCGAGTTCATCGCCGTGGAGCCCACGGCCTGCCCCTCGCTCACCAAAGGCGACCTGCGCTACGACCACGGCGACAGCGCCGGCCTGACGCCGCTGCTCTACATGCACACCCTGGGCAAGGATTTCATCCCGCCGCCGATCCATGCCGGCGGCCTGCGCTATCACGGCATGGCGCCGCTGGTCAGCCATCTGGCTGCCCGTGGGCTGGTGCAGGGGCGCGCTTATCAACAGGAGCGGGTCTTCGCCGCGGCGCGCACGTTCTTTGCCTGCGAGGGCATCCTGCCCGCCCCCGAGTCGGCCCATGCCATCGCCGCCGTGATCGAGGAGGCCGAGAAGGCCAGGGAAGAAAACCGCGAGAAGGTGATCCTGTTCAACCTTTCGGGACACGGGTTTTTGGATTTGGCGGCGTATGAGAATTGAGAAGTAGCTTGAGACGTTAGATGTTAGACGTTAATAGTCAGCAAGAGGAATAAAATGAGTAACGAGTGAAAAGGGACGATCCTGAAGGTCCCCGACGAGCGGAGTGACGAGTGAAGAACAGCGAATAGATCTCGGAGTAGTCCTACGGTAGTGTCAAGTATTTTTCGCACTTTTGATTTGAGGTAGTCCTTAAACCAAAA
>CAZVPI010000010.1:0-99501 GCA_964628035.1 uncultured Clostridia bacterium
TGGCCTTCGCCGCCGGCGCCATGATCTACGTGGTGGTGGAGGAGCTCATCCCCGAGGCGCAGCAGGGCGAGGAGACCGACTTCTCCACCGTCGGCGCCATGCTGGGGTTCGCGGTGATGATGCTGCTGGATGTTGCACTAGGCTAACAGAGAGGGTTGGTCAGCAACTGGAAGGGGCGACGCCCGTCAGAAATAGTTGTATAGAGGGAAAGGGGCGGAGTGGTAAAGCAACAGCATCGAGCGAACTCTTTGCTTTTTTTTGCTTTAGCCCTCGATCCTCTATCTTTCTCTCTCCCGGGAGTTCGAACAAGGTCAGTTCACCGAGTTTCTTGCTGACACCGTCACGGACATTGCCGGTTCGTTTCTTTAAAATACTTGTCCCGGCACTCGGGCGAGCAAAAATGGAGCGTCTCGTTGCCGCGGCGCACGGACAACGCCTGGCTGAACGGCACCCAGGTGCCGCAAGCCGGGTCCTGGACCATCTCCTCGACCTGCCCGGCGGGGGGCGGTGGCGGCTTCGGGGAAGCGCCGCGCCGGGGCCGCCGTTCCTGGAGGAGCCCCTTGTAGACGAAGTAGACGACGACGGCCAGGACGATGAGCTGGAGCATCAGAGGAGCCGCGCCCCGGCCTTCTCAACGGCGGCGATGAGCTTGCCGCTCTCGACCAGCTCGGCGACGAGGCGGATGGGCACGTCCATGCGCGCGTCCTGGCGCAGGAAGGGCACACGGCGGCGCAGGAGCGCCTTGACGCCCTCGAGCGGCGGCGAGCTCTTCAGCTCGTAGAAGTCGAGGGCCTGGGCGGCGGCCATCAGCTCGATGGCCAGGATCAGGCGCAGGTTGGCGATGACCGCGGCGGCCTTGCGGGCGCCGATGGTGCCCATGCTGACATGGTCCTCCTGGTTGGCCGAGGTGGGGATGTTGTCGACCGAGGCCGGGTGCGCCAGCGACTTGTTCTCCGAGGCCAGGGCGGTGGCCGTGACGTGGGCGATCATGAATCCGGAGTTGAGGCCGTTGTCGGCGACCAGGAAGTTGGGCAGCCCCATGTTGGAGGCGGGGTTGATCAAACGGTCGATGCGCCGCTCGGAGATGTTGCCCAGCTCGGCCATGGCGATGGCCAGGAAGTCCATGGCGAAGGCCACCGGCTCGCCGTGGAAGTTGCCCCCCGAGAGGATGGCCTTGCGGCCGGGGAAGATGAGCGGATTCTCGGTGGCCGAGTTCACCTCCACCTCCAGCACGCGGCGCACGTGGCGCAGCGTGTCGCGCACGGCGCCGTGCACCTGGGGCATGCAGCGCACCGAGTAGGCGTCCTGGACCTTCTTGCGCCCCTGGTGCGAGGCCCAGAGCGGCGAGCCCTGGACCAGGCGCTGCAGGTTGCGGGCGCTCTCCATCTGCCCCGGGTGGCGGCGCACCTCCTGGATCTCGTCGCGGAACGGCGAGGGATTGCCCAGCTGGGCCTCGAAGGTCATGGCCCCGGCGATGTCGGCGGCCTTGGCCAGGTTCTCGGCGGCCAGCAGGTTGAAGACGCCGATGGCGGTCATCACCTGGGTGCCGTTGATGAGCGCCAGCCCCTCCTTCTCCAGGAGGGTGAGGGGCTTGAGGCCGGCCCGGCGCAGCGCCGCGGCCGCGCCCTGGACGCGGCCGCGCACCAGGACCTCGCCCTCGCCGATGAGGGCCAGGGCCAGGTGCGACAGGGGGGCCAGGTCCCCCGAGGCGCCCACCGAACCCTGGGCGGGGATGCGCGGCACGATGTCCTTGTTCAACAGGTCGAGCAGCAGCTGCACCACCTCGACGCGGACGCCGCTGTAGCCCTTGGCCAGGACATTGGCCCGCAGCAGGATGATGCCGCGGACGACATTGGCCGGCAGCCAGTCGCCGACACCGGCGGTATGGCTGCGGATCAGGTTGCGCTGCAGGCGCTTCAGGTCCTTTTTTTCGATGCGCCGCTGGGCCAGGGCGCCGAAGCCGGTGTTGATGCCGTAATGGGCCCGATCGTCGTGGAGGAACCCCTCCAGGACGCGTCGGCAGCGGCGCACCTTGTCCCGCGCCGCCGAGGAGAGCTCGACGCGCCGCCCCAGGCGGGCGATGCGGTCGAAATCCTCCAGGGAGAGGGAATCGCCGTCGATCTGGATGGCCATGGTGGTCGCGGAAGCCGCGCCGTCAGCTCGATCCCTTCAGCGACCCCAGCAGTTCGAGGGAAATGACGTGCTTCTGGATCTCGTTGGTGCCCTCGTAGATCTGCAGCAGCTTGGCGTCGCGCATCATCTTCTCCACCGGGTATTCCTTCATGTAGCCGTAGCCGCCGAACATCTGCACGGCGTCGACGGTGACCTGCATGGCCGTGTCGGTGGCCATGACCTTGGCCATGGCCGACTCCTTGGAGGCCTTCAAACCGTTGTCCAGCATCCAGGCCGAGCGGTAGACCATCAGCCGGGCGGCGTCGATGGCGGTAGCCATCTCGGCCAGCTTGAAGGCGTTGTGCTGGAAGGTGGCGATGGGCTTGCCGAACTGCACGCGGGTCTGGGAGTACTTCAGCGCCTCCTCGAAGGCGGCCCGGGCCACGCCCACGCCGCCGGCGCCGACCGCCGGGCGGGCGAAGTCCAGCGTCTTGAGGGCGATGATGAAGCCCATTCCCTCGCGCTTCAGCACGTTGGCCGCCGGCACCTTGACCTCGTCGAAGTAGATCTCGGCGGTGTTGGAGGCGCGGTGGCCCATCTTGTTCTCGTGCTTGCCGATGGTCACCCCAGGCGTGTCCATGGGCACGATGAAGGCGGTCAGGCCGCGGGCGCCGCGCGAGCGGTCGGTGGAGGCGAAGACCACGCCCAGCTGCGAGACGCCGGCATTGGTGATGAAAGTCTTGGAGCCGTTGATCACGTAATGGTCGCCCTTCCTGACCGCCGTGGTCTGGATGGCCGAGTTGTCCGAGCCGGCCTCCTTCTCGGTCAGGGCGAAGCAGGCGAAGGACATCTTCTCGGTCAGCGGCTGGAGGAATTTCCTCTTCTGCTCGTCGCTGCCGAAGAGGACGATGGGCGTCGTGGCCAGGGTGTTGGCCATGATCGAGGTGTACATGCCGGCGCAGCCCCAGGCCAGCTCCTCGCAGACGATGGTGTTGATCAAGGTCGAGAAGCCGGCGCCGCCGTACTCGGCGGGGATGCCCGATGTGAGAAAGCCCGCCTCGAAGGCCTTCTGCATGATCTCCATGGGGAACTCGTTCCTCTCGTCGACCTCGTGGGCCTTGGGACGCATTTCCTTCTCGGCGAATTTATGCGTCTCCTCCTTGAAGGCCAAGTGTTCTTCGTTCAGGGAAAAATCCATGCTGCTTCTCCTTGCGCGCCTAGATTTTGATGGTCTTCATCTCGTTCAGCACTTCCATGGCGCTCTGGAAGCGTTGCTCGCGCTTCTTCTCCATGCATTTCTCGATGATGTGGCAAAGCTTTTCCGGGACGTCGGCGCGGAACTTGCGGATCGGCGGCACCGGGTCGAACAGGTGCTGGTAGAAGATGTTCTCGCCCTTGAAGGGGACGTGGCCGGTGGTCAGGTGGAACAGGGTGGCGCCCGAGGAATAGATGTCCGTGCGGTGGTCGACGGGGATGCCCTGGATCTGCTCGGGCGACATGTAGTAGGGGGTGCCGGTGATGACGCCGCTCTCGCCCTTTTTCTGGTCGCCCAGGATAACCGCCAGGCCGAAGTCCATGATCTTGATCTCCTTCTGCTTGGTGATCATGATGTTGTGCGGCTTGATGTCGCGGTGGATGACGCCCTTGCGGTGCGAGTAGTCCAGGGCCTTGAAGAGCTTGATGGCGATGAACACGACCTGCGAGGGCGAAAAGACCTTCTTGCGTCGGATCAGGTTCATGAAGTTCTCGCCCTCGATGAACTCCATGGAGATGAAGTAGTCGTCCTTGATCTGGCCGACATCGTAAACGGTGACGATGTTGGCCTGGGTCAGCGAGGCGGTGGAGCGCGCCTCGGAGAAAAAGCGCTCCAGGTTGCGCTTGTCGGCCACCAGGGTCTTGTTCAGGATCTTCAGCGCCACCACGCGCTTGAGCACGGTGTCCTCGGCCTTGAACACGACGCCCATGCCGCCTTCGCCGACCTTCTCCACGATGCGGTAGCGCTCGCTGGAGTCCTCGCTGATCAGCTCCATCTCCTTGTACTTCTGGATCAGGGTCTCCACGTCCTTGATCTTCTGGTGTACGTCGCGGAAGGAGTAGTCCTCGGTCAGGATCATCTGGTAGATCTCGAAGGACTTCTTGAAGTTGCCGGCGTTCTCGTGGGCCTGGCCCAGGACGTAGAACCACTCGATGTTGGACTTGTCGATGGGGTTGTCGCCGAGCAGCTTCTCGATCTTCTCGATGACCAGCTGCGGCTTGCGGTTCTTGAGGAAGATGTTGGCCATGTGGGTGATGGCCGCGTTGTAGTCGGGCGAGTCGACGGGCACGAGCTGGAAATTGGCCAGGGCGCGGCGGTCGTCGTCCACCTTGAGGAACGAGGAGCCGGCCTTGAAATATTCCTGGGCGTTCTCGTAGAGCTCGCCGGCCTTCTGGAACTTGCCGTACTTGAGCGAGATGTTGGCCGCCATCTTCCATTCCCGGCCCATTTCGAACATCTTGGCCGCCTCCTCCTCGTTGTTGTCCTTGAGGTAGTTGTCGGCGGCGCTGAGGAAATTCTGGTTCATGAAGTAGCAGTGGGCGGCCTTGGCGTAGTTCTTGTTCCACTCGAAAAGCTCGGCGGCGCGGGTATAGTCCTCGCCCTTGAGGAACCACTCGGCGGCCTCCTGGGTGTTGCCCTTGGCGAAGGCGTTCTCGCCGCGCAGGAGATAGGCGATTTTGACCTGCCCCAGCTGCTCGTACATGGCGGCGGCCTGCAGCGGCAGCTGGGCGCGCTCGTAGTTCTTGGCCGCGTCGGAGATGCGGTTCATCTTGACCGCCACGTCGGCCGCCTTCTCGAACTTGCCGTACTTGATCAGCAGGTCGTAGGCCCGCTCCAGCTCGTTCAGCTGCGAGTACAGGTCCACGGCCTTGAACAGCTCCTGCTCCAGCTGCTTGGAGACCTGGTAGCCGATGGCCGTGTCGAAGCTGTTGATGAACCACTTCTCGAAATTGGCGGCCGCCTTCTTGAGGTTGCCCCCCTTCTCGTAGATGTACGCCGCCTTCTTGTAGAACCCCTTCCTTTCGTAGATCTGGGCCGCCTTGTCGTAGCGCTCGTAGTTGTAGTAGAGCTCGGCGGCCTCCTGAAAGCGGTTGCTGTTCTCCAGCACCGTGCCGGCGGCCTCGACGTTCTTGCGCTTGAGCAGCAGCTTGACCAGGTTGTCGCTGTTGCCGCTGCGCTTGTAGACCTCGATGGCCTCGCTCTCCTTGCCCAGCTTCTCGAGCAGCTCGCCCATGACATCGTATTCCTGGCCTTCCTCGTAGACCTGGAGCGCCTTCTTGAACTCGCCGATCTCCTCGTAGATTTTTCCCGACTTGAGGAACTGGTTCTGCCGGCGCAGGCGCTTGGCGTCGCGCTCCATGTAGGCCTTCTTGGCCATCAGGTAGAAGAAGGCCTCGAAGAAGGAGCGGTTCTGGAAGGCCGAGATCTTGGCGGTCTTGAGGATCTGGTACACGATCTTGAGAATGAGGAGTAGAATGGCGACGATGACGGCCAGTTTGACCAGCGGGTTGCCGAGCATTTCTTCCATATAGGTCTCGCGAAAAAGTATAACAAACATAGGCCGAAAATGCAATTTCAAATTGACTTCCGCTCAAGGGGCCGCTATAATTTGGATAGGCGGTTGTACGCGGAGAGCGCAACATGGAGCCATTGTTCGGACAATACCCGCGGCTGGGTACGTTCCTGGAGGTTTTTCTCCCCGATTTCAGGCTGGAGAAGCGGGAATTCAGCCGCGAAAACGCCAACCGCCTCATCCACGGCCTGGTTCTCGTGCTGGACGCCCTGTTCAAGGCCGAGAACCTGGCCCGGCGCCAGAACCTGCGCCTGGCCCCGGGCAAGGCCTTTTTCCCCGATTCCCTGCCGGCCGTCCTGGAGAACGTGATCGCCTATTTGCAGGAGTTCAACACCCAGGTCCTGGGCATGACCCGCACCGAGCGCCAGACGCTGGGCTTCATCCTGGAAAACATCGGCGAGTACCTGAAGAGCAACCGTTCCCAGGAGGACGGGAAGGAGAAGCGCGGCCTGTTCGCCGACTACCGCTTCTGGATCGAGAACCTGTTCAAGATCTTCGACCAGAAGATCGCCGGGGCCGTGACCGCCAGCAAGCGCGTGACGCCGAAGAACCTGTTCGGCCCGCAGGAGGCCCTGCACGATGAGCTCATCTTCGCCAACTCGGCGCTGAGCTTCAGCCTGTTCCCCTTCGCCGTCGTCCATGAGGGCAACGCGCTGCTCCTGGCCCGCCTTGAGGCGGGCGGCGGCCTCTACCGCGCCGCCGCCGGCGGCCCCGGCGAGCGGCTCTCCCTGGACGGCCTGCTGCGCAAGGCCGCCGAGTTCCTGCTCGCCAATTTCGCCTTCGCCGAGCTGGAGCCGGCCGCCTCGCTCCTCGGCGACGACGGCGAAGGCGCCCTCGGGCGCTGGCGGCAGCTGGAGGCGGCCCTGCGCGAGCAGCAGCTGAAGCGCTTCGCCGAAAGCCAGCAGCTGCTGGAGGAGATCGGCTTCGAGGACCTCGAGCTGCCGCTGGCCTTCCTGCTGCAGGTGCGAAACCTGGCCGAGCTCGGCCGCGGCCTGGAGATGAAGCGCCTGCTGCAGAAATTCCTGCTGTCCTACCCGGCCTACGCCGCCGGGCACGAGTGGATGGGCGACGTCTACGTGCGCGAGGACAACCTCGAGCTGGCCCTGAGCTTCTACGAGAAGGCGCTGCTCATCTCACAGAACAAGGGCCTGGTGGAGAAGATCAAGCGCGCCCGCGAGGCCCTGGACAAGGGGCGCGGCAAGCCCGAGATGCAGCGCAGCGACGCCTTCTTCGACATCACCGACGCCGTGGTGCAGGACGAGCGCCGCGTCATCGGCCGCAACAAGGAGCTGCGGCAGATGATCGAGATCCTCATCTCGCATTCCAAGCGCAACCTGCTGCTCATCGGCGAGCGCGGCGTGGGCAAGTCGGCGCTGGTGCGCCTGCTGGCGCAGAAGATCATTTTCGGCGAGGTGCCGGCGGCGCTGAAGGACAAGCGCATCAAGGAGATCAACTTCGTCGCCCTGCTCACCGGCTCCAAGTACCGCGGCCAGTTCGAGGAAAAGGTCCTGAAGCTGCTGCAGGAGTTCCGCTCCCAGGACGCCATTTTGGTGCTGGAGGACATGCACCTGATGATGTCCACCGGCGCCGCCCGCGGCACCTCGCTCGACCTGGTCAACATCCTCAAGAACTTCCTGCGCGACAACTCCATCCAGGTCGTGGCCACCACCGACTACGAGGAATACAAGAACACCATCGAGAAGGACAACTCGCTGCTGGGCTATTTCCAGAAGATCGTCGTCAACGAGCTGCCGGTCGAGGCGACGCGGCGGGTGCTGCGCGACCTGTCCGCGCAGGCGGCCGCCGCCGACGGCGTGCGCGTCTCCAACCGCATCCTGGAGGACATCGTCGAAAGCGCCAAGCGCGACATCCGCGAGCGCAAACTGCCCGATTCGGCCATCCTGCTGCTGGAGCGCTGCATCGCCAAGATCAAGCTGAAGAACCTCTCCGCCCCAGGGCCGCTGCGCGTCGAGGAAGCCGACGTGCTGGAGGTGCTGGCCGACATCGGCAACCTGCCCGACACCTCCCTCTCCATCTCCCTGAAGAGCCGCCTGGCCGCGCTGCGCGGGAACCTGCTCAGGCGCATCGTCGGCCAGGACGAGGCGGTGGCCAAGGTGGCCGCCTCGGTCATCACCTCCAAGCTGGGCTACGACGTCAAGAAGAACCGCCCCGACGGCGTCTTCATGTTCATCGGCCCGACCGGCGTGGGCAAGACGGAGACGGCCCTGGCCCTGAGCGAGGCGCTCTACGGGAGCCAGGATTCGCTGATCCGCATCGACATGTCCGAATACATGGAGAAGTTCACTTACTCGCGCTTCGTCGGCGCCGCCCCCGGCTACGTGGGCTATTACGACGCCAACCAGCTCACCGACAAGGTGCGGCTCAACCCCTACTCGGTCATCCTGCTGGACGAGATCGAGAAGGCCGATGCCCAGCTGCTGAACATCTTCCTGCAGGTCTTCGACGCCGGCCGGCTCACCGACGCCCGCGGCAACGTGATCGATTTTTCCAAGACCACCATCGTCATGACTTCCAACGTCGGCACCTCGCTGTTCGCCAAGGCCAACCTGGGCTACAAGAGCAGCGCCGAGGGGACGCAGGTTTCGCACGCGACGCTGATCAAGGCGCTGAAAAAGCACTTTTCGCCCGAATTCCTCAACCGCATCGACGAGATCATCGTCTTTCACCACCTGCGCGACAACGACATCAAGGCCATCATCGACATCCAGATGCGCGAGGTGCGCCGCGACCTGGAGCGCCAGGGCAAGGAGCTGGTCCTAGGCGAGGAAGTCCTGGCGCACATCGCCGAGCGCGGTTATTCCCTGGAATACGGCGCGCGCAACCTGAACCGGGTGCTGAAGAAGGAGCTGCTGGAGAAGATCGCCCACCTGTCGCTGGAAAAGGAGTGGGAAGAAGCGCGCTGCCTGTCCGCCCGCCTGCGCGGGGAAGAGATCGAGATCGTGCCCGAGCCGGCCGACGCCGCGATCTCGCCGGGCGGGCAACCGGCCGTCCAGAAAGAGGCCGACGCCAGGGGCGAGTAGCGCCGCCGCTCAGTAGCGGCCGGCCAGCATCTGGTAATATTCGGGCGGCGCCTCGCGGATGGCGATGCCCACGTTGCTGGCCGAGTGGCTGCTGGAGGCGCGGCCGATCCAGCGCACGTCCCCTTTCACCGTGATGACCTGTTCGCCGACCTGCAGCTTGACGGCGACCTTCTGTTCGCGCGGCGGGCGGTTCATGGAGATCCGGATCCCGCTTTCGGAAAGGTCGACGATGATCGCCGGCTTGTCCTCCAGGCTGGAAAGTATCCTTTTCTTGACGCGCATTTCCCTTCGCTTCTCCATGGCCACCTCCCCGCGGGATCCGGCGGGACCCGATCACTGTCATTATAATGCAGCACCTTGCTTTTTGCAAAGGCGGCCGCGCCCGGGATCGCCGCGCCTGCGGCCTCAGCCAGCAGCAGGAGGGCGGACACCAGCATGATGAGGCAGGCGCCCGGGGCGATCACCAGCAGCGGCCGGTCGAAGACGCGGCTGCGCCCCGCGTCGATCAGCACGCCCAGGGTGGGCAGGCGCGGATCGAGGCCCAGGCCCAGGAAGCTCAGGCTGGCCTCGGCCAGGACGGCGGCGGCGATGCCGGCGGCCGCCTGGGTGCAGAGAATGGGCGACAGCAGCGGCAGCATGTGCTCGAGGGCGATGCGCCGCGGGGAAGCGTTGAAGCCGCGGGCGGCGCGGATGAAATCCAATTCCTTGATGCGCAGCACTTCGGCCCGCACCAGGCGGGCGGTCGGGGCCCAGCCGCCCGCGGCCAGGGCCAGCACCAGGTGCCAGGCCCGCTGCCCCAGCAGGGCGACCAGCACCAGGGCCAGCAGGTAGCCGGGGAAGGCCAGGGAGAAGTCGGCGGCGGCCCTGACCGCCGCATCCGCGGCGCCGCCGCGCCAGCCAGCCAGGAAGCCCAGCGTCGCCCCGGCGCCGGCGGCCAGCAGCACCGCGGCCAGCGCCACCGCCAGCGAAAGGAAAATCCCCGCCACCAGGCAGGAAGCCAGGTCGCGCCCCAGCATGTCGGTGCCGAGGGGGTGGAGGGCCGAAGGGGGGCGGAACCGTTCCGCCAGGTGCGGAGCGATGTCCGGCCCGCCGGCCAGGGCGGCGGCGCCCAGGCCTGCGACCAGGCCGGCCAGGAGCAGCAGGGCGAGCCGCTTGCGGGGATCGCCGCTAGGATCGCCGGTCATGGGCGATGCGCGGGTCGAGGCGCGCCAGGGACACGTCGACCAGGAGGTTCGCCAGCCCGTAGAAGGCGACCGCCAGCAGCACCGCCCCCTGGACGACGGGAAAGTCGCGCCGGCGCACGGCGGTGACCAGCAGCGTGCCCACGCCGGGCCAGGAAAAGAGATTTTCCACGACCAGGGCGCCGCCGAGCAGGGCGCCGGCCTGCATGCCGGCGGCGGTGACGATGGGAGGCAGGGCGTTGGGCAGGATATGGCGGCGGCAGGCCTGGGCCAAGGAAAGGCCCTTGGCCAGGGCCAGGAGCATGTAGGGGCGCTGCGCTTCCTGGAGCAGGACTGTCCTGACCAGGCGGGTGAGGTAGGCGCTGAGTGGGAAGAAGAGGGTCAGGGCTGGAAGGAGCAGATGCTGAGGTCCGCCCATCCCCGACACGGGCGTCAGCCCCAGGCCGACGGAAAAGACCAGGACCAGGAGGATAGCGATCAGAAATACAGGAACGGCCAGGCCGACCGCAGAAAAGGCGGCGGCCAGGTGGCTCCAGACGCGGCTGCTGCCAAAGACCGACAGGGAGGCCAGCAGCAGAGACAGGGGGACGGAGAGGAGCATGGCCGCCAGACCCAGCAGCGCCGAGTTTGGCAGGTGCGAGGCCAGGCTGGAGAGAACGGGGCGGCGGTCGACCAGGGAGCATCCCAGGTCAAGCGCGGCCAATCGGCGCAGGCAGCCGGCATATTGCTTCGCCAGCGGCTGGTCCAGCCCCAGCTCGCGCCGCAGGCGGAGGATGTCCCGCGGGTTGGCATTGTCTCCCAGGATGGCCAGGGCCGCGTCCCCGGGCAGCGAATGGGAGAGGAAGAACGTCAGCGTGGCCGCCGCCCAGACGGAGAACAGGAGCCGGGCCGCCCCCTTGGCCAGCCGCCCCGTCATGGGGCGAGGCCGTGCTTTTTCAGCAGGTTGAACAGGGCCATGCGGCTGATGCCCAGGGCCGCCGCCGAGCGGCTGCGGCTGCCGCGCTGCTCACGCAGCACGCGCTCGAGCAGGGCGCGCTCGAACTCGGCACGCGCCTGCTGCAAGCCGCAGGCCCTGCGCCCGGCAGCGGAGGCGGTTGCGCCGGCGGGCGGCGGCACGGCGCCGATCCCGGGCCGGAAGGTGATCAGGCTCTTGACGCGCGATTCCAGCTCGCGCACGTTGCCGGGAAACTCGTCGTGGCCGAGCGCGTCGACCAGCGAGGCCAGTTCCGCCTCGTCGGCTGCGGGCGATCCGTGCTTGCGCAGGAAGTGCTCGACCAGCAGGGGGATGTCTTCGCGCCGCTCGCGCAGGGGAGGGATGCGGATCACCAGGTCCTGGAGGCGGTAGAACAGGTCGGCGCGGAAGCTTTCGGCGCGGACCTGTTCCTCCAGGTCGCGGTTGCTGGCCGAGATCAGGCGCACGTCGACGCGCACGCTGCGGTTTTCGCCCAGGCGGCGGATCTCCTTCTCCTGCAGCGCACGCAGCAGCTTGGCCTGCAGGCCCATGGGCAGGTCGGCGATCTCGTCCAGGAACAGCGTGCCGCGGTCGGCCGCTTCCAGCAGGCCGACGCGGTTCTCGGCGGCGCCGCTGAAGGCGCCGCGGCGGAAGCCGAAGAGCTCCGCCTCCAGGAGCGTGTCGGGAATGGCTGCGGCGTTGACCGAGACGAAGGGCCGCCCGGCCCGCGGCCCGAGGAGATGGACGGCGCGGGCGACCAGCTCCTTGCCGCAGCCGCTCTCGCCGCACAGCAGCAGCGAGAAATCGACCTTGGCCACCTGGGCGATCTGGCGCTTGAGTTCGCGGACGGCCGGTGACTGGCCGACGATGAAATCCAGCCGGCCGCTGACCCGGTACTCGTTTTCCAGATAATTCTGGAACAGGCGGGCGAAGGTCCGCAGCATCTCGCGGCAGCGTTCTCCCAGGTCGACATGGCGCAGGCCCGGGTCGCGCGAGCCCACGGCCAGGCAGGCGCTGAGGTGGGCGGCGATGGGCCAGCGCAGCAGCTTGGTGGCGGCGAACGGGTAGAACAGCCGCTCGGGGCTGCGGTAGAGGCGCCGGGCCGCGGCCTGGTCATGCCCCTGTTCCGGCGGGCCGTCGCGGGCGCGCGCGAGCATTTCGCCGCCGAGCTCGGGGAAGGAGTCGCTGCTGGCGAAGCGGAACAGCGCCTCCCCCCGCTCGCGCACTTCCAGGGCCAGCCAGTCGATCGGCGCCGCCCGCTTGAGTTCGCGGCTGAGGCTGCGGAAGAAATCGTCCGGCGACCGCCAGTGCCGGTGCTGCTCGACCAGGCGTGCGTCAGCGAAAAGCCGGGCGTCCTGCTCGTGGTCGGCGCATTCCCGGCGCCAGGAGTTCAGCTTGGCCGAGAGCCGGCGCCGGTTGCGCGTAAAGAATTCGTGCATGGCCAGGAATTCCTCGCGCTGGCCGGCGGCGGGGGGATCGGGGGACAGCTCGAAGAACTGGTGCCAGTATTCGTAATAGAAATAGTTCTTGGCCTGGGGCGACAGCTCGAGCGCCATCTGCCGCAGGCGCTCCAGCCACGGGCGGAAACGGTGCCGGTTCAGCAGCAGTCGCAGGGCTTCGAAGCGCAGCTTGCGCGAGGCGATGGCGTCCAGGCGGCGCAGCCGGCCGCCGTCGCGGGCCGAGTCGGCGGCGTGGCGCCGGGCAAGCAGGTCGCGGACCGCCTTTTGGTCCGGGCTGAGCCAGCGCTCGCCGTCCGTCCTACCGCCCAGCTCGCCGCCTCCGGCCCGGAGCCGCAGGAAGGCGCATTCGCCGAGCCCCTTGCGGTTGCCGCAGGCGCGGAAGGCCTCCTCGGCGCGCCCGACCAGCTCCAGCGCCTTATCCGCGCGCAGGCGCAGGACCTCCAGGCCGGCCTGGTTCAGAAGGTCAATGGCGCGGGAGGCGAGCAGCTTCCTTTCCTCGTCCCAGGCCAGCACGGCCCGCAGCAGCTCATCGGCCTGGAGCCAGTCGCCCTTGGCCGCCAGCACGTTGACCAGATTGGCCTTCACCAGCATGGCGCCGTCCTCGTTCCCCTCCTGGGCGAAGAGCCGGTCCGCCTTTTCGTACCAGCATTCGGCGCGGAAGTCGTCGTCGGACTCGGCGTACAGATTGCCCAGGTCGACGGCGGCCGCCGCCGAGGCCAGGGGCAGCCCCTCGGCTTCGCCGCGGACATAGAGGGCCTTGTACATGGCCTCGGCCCCGGGCGCATCCCCTTCCTCGCGCAGAAGCTTGGCCATCTGGCTGCGCGCGGCGAATTCCTCGCGCACGGCCCGGCCTCCGGAGAACAGTTCCAGCACGGCGGCCAGCTGCGCGCGCGCCGCGGCGAAATCGCGGCAATAGATGCTGCGGTCGCTCCGCTGCAAGAGGGCCAGGCACCGGAAGTAGGGGTCACGGATGCGGCCGGCAAAATGATCGGCCCGGGCCGCGTGCGAGAGCTTTTCGTGGCACATGAAGTTCAGGTACAGCCACCAGTCGCGCAGCTCCGCCTCCGGACGCTTCAATCCGGCCAGGGTTCTCTCCAGCTCCGGGTAGTTCCTGCGGCGCAGAGCCAGATGCGCCCTTCCCAGGCTGACCCAGGGGCGGTCCTGCTCCGCGGCCGCGTCCAGGGCCGCCTCGGCCTCGGCGAGGCAATGTCCCTGGAGCAGCGCCTCGACGCCGAGCCGCATCGTCTTCTGCGGAGGGTCGTCCTGGGTGAGGTGGCGGCCCAACAGCTCGGCGCAGGGTCCGGGGGTGATGCGTCCCGGAGCTTCGCGGACCAGCCGGCCGAGATACTCCTGCAGCCCGGCCGCGTCGCGGGCGGCGACAAGCAGGGCGATGCGGCCATAGGGCCATTCGTCGCCCCAGGAGTCCGCCGCTGGCGGCGGCCCGGCCAGCCAGGCCAACAGCCGCTGCCGCTCCGAAGGCAGCGGCGCTGGAGAGCCTCCGGGCAGAATCGCCAGCAGGCCGTTCCCGGTGCGGCGCAGCAGCCCTTGCCGCAGCAGGGCGGCGATGGCGTCTTCGCCGGGCGCAGCGGCGGCGTTTTCGGTTCCGGTGCCCACCGTGCGGTCATAAAGGCGCCTGGCCGCGGAGTAGGGCAAGGGAACCCCAATGGCCGCGATGTCGATGAGCAGGTTCCGGGACGCTTTGTCCAGGCACGTGACCCGCTCGTGCGCGACGGCCGGAGCGGGGCGCTCCTCGAGCAGGTTGGGCGGGTCTTCATGGAACTCGAGGTCGTATTCCCCCGGCGGGGCGGCGCCGAAAAAGATGAAGGTCAGTCTGGGGATGTCTCCCGACTCGAGCAGGAAGCGGACCAGGAACTCGTCTTCACCCCGTGTCAGGTCGTGGAGGAGGATCACTGCCTCGCGGAAGACCGACTGCCTTAAAAACAGCCGGAATTTCTGCGTCAGCGCCGCCGGGTCGCCGGCGTCCTCGCCGGGGAGGCAGCAGCTGGTCAGCTGCCGGCCCAGGGTCCCGCGCTTGAGGTCGAAATCCAACAGCAGCGTCTGGGCGTCGCTCAGGTTGTGGTACAGGCAGTCGCGGGCCAGCTCTTCCTGCCAGGGGAAACGGGTGCGGATGCGGATCCTGGCGCCGCCATCCGCCCCCAGCCCCTGCTCCCGGCGGGCGAGCAGGCGGTGGCTGGCGAAATCTTCCCGGCGGCACAGAAAATCGCCTCCGGCGACGTCGGCCGGGGCGCAGGGGGCGCGGCGGTCGCCCCCGAAGAGGCGGTGCAGGGCAGCCGGGTCGGGGAGAGGCCGCGGCTCGAGGCTCCAGGCGAAACGCAGCCCGCCGCCGGGCAGGACCTGGAAGCGCGAGAAATCGACGAAATCCAGGCACCACTTTCTGGCGGCGAGCAGGAGGGAGAGGGCGCGCCGGCGCAGGGCCGCGGCGGCGCCGGGGGACAGGCTCGACAGGGCGCCGGCGCCGTCGCCCGCCAGCGTCTGGGCCAGGACACCGATATGAAAATTGCCAGGGATGTACTCGACCAGGTTTTGCAGCAGGCTGGATTGGAACGCAAAGGCGCCGCGGACCCGGGCCAGATTCTCGGCGCCGGCCGGGACGGAAAGATAGGCAAGCTCCCGGTCCTGCCAGCCGTCGCGGGCTTTCACGCCTTCCATGCGGAAACGCTGTAGCCAGCGGCCGTCCCTGCAGCCCGGCCGGTCCGGCGCCCGCTCCGGGCGCGTCACCGCCCGGCCGTCCCTGCGGCGTTTCGTCGCGGTCTTTCCATCATCGTCGCGTCGTTGCCTCCCGGCGCAGGCACAGCCGCCGGAAAAGTTCCAAGGGGGAACTATAGTAGGGCCGCGCGGCTGAATCAATATGGAAAAATGTGACCGGGGCCGGGGCGTCAGCCGGACTTGTCCCGGAGCTCCTCGAAGACCGCCTTGATGTCGCGGTAGTTGGGGTCCTGCTTCATGATCTCGAAGGCCAGCTTCTTGGCGTAGAGGTAGTCCTCCTTCAGCTTGGCGGCCTGGAGCATCTCGTACTTGAGAGCGGTGTACTCCTCCGGCTTGCGGTCGGGCGTGGTCAGGGCCTTTTCGAACCAGGAGATCGACTCGTCCATCATCCCCTTCTCGCGGAAACAGAGGCCCAGCAGGCCGGCTGAATCGAAAAATTTCAACGGATGCTTGGAGGAGATGAGGAACTCGTGGATGGCCTCCTCGATCAGCCCCATTTCCTTGTAGGCGATGCCCAGGTTGTAGCGGGTGTCGAAATCCTCCTGGCCGATCTTCTCGTCGACGCCCTTCTTGAACTCCTTGAAGATCTCCATCATGTTCTTTTCTATGGTGGAGGTGCGCTGCTTCTGCAGCTCGCCGATCCATTGGCGGATGGCGCCGAGCTCGAGGGAGACCAGCTTTTCGGTCTCGTGGTATTCCTCCTCCTCGGGGAAGAGGCTTTCGCTCTTGAGGATGTCGACCTCGCTTTCGGCCAGGTCGCTGTCGTCGATGTCGCGGAAGGGCGATTCGCCGCCGGCCGGCGCCTCGTCCGTGGTGAAGATGTTGTCAATGTCCAGGAAGTCGGCGCTGGAGCCGAGAAAGCTGGGATTGGCGGGGGGACTGGCCTGCCGCGGCGCCGGCGCCTGGATGATCTGCTCCTGGTCGATCTCGATGACCGGGGGCTCCTCGCGGCCGGCGGGCTCCTCCATCTCGATCTCGAATTGCAGGTCCTCGATCTCGGCGAAGTCGTTGGAGACGATCTTTTCGTCCGAGCGGTTCAGCAGCGCGTCGAGCTTGATCTCCACCTTGGAGTCCTCGAATTTCTGCAGCAGGTCGCTCTCCTGGGCGATCGAGGCCTCGATCTCGATCTTCTCGGTCTCGCCGGGCTTGATGCGGATCGAGTCGGTGCGGTCGGGGCGCGCCTCCTTGGCCTTGCGCACGCGCTCCAGCCGCGACTGCACCTCGCGGCTTTGCGGGTACTCGCGGCGCAGCCTCTCCAGGGCCTTTTCGGCGTTGCTGAAATATCCTTCGCTGATGTAGAAATCGAGCTCGGCCAGGTGCGAGGTGAGGCCCTTCTTGCCCTCGGCCTCGGTCTTCATCTGCAGGCTGTCCTCGCCCTTGAGCAGGAAAATGTCCTCCTCCTCGGCGCGGGGGGCGTCGAGGTCCATTTCGCCGATGCCGGGCTGCTGCAGCTCCTTGATCTGCTCGATCATCTCGGCGTGGTCGAAGTCGATCTCGATGTTGGTCCGCTCGTGGCCGCTGAGGTCGAGAAGCCGCTCGTCGTTGGGCTTGAGCTTGGTGAGCTTGTCGAGCAGCCCCTTGTAGTCTTCGTCGCGGTTCTCCTTTTTGTAGACCTTGAGCAGTTCGATGCCCTCGTTAAGCAGGGACTCGATGTCGTTGCTCATCTGGTAGACATCGAAGAGCTTGGTGCGGATCTCGATGTTGTTGGGAAAGGCGTTCTGGGCGGTCTTGAGCAGGTCCGCCGCCTTCCGGAAGTTGTTGTTCTTCAGCGCCTGGTCGGCGTTGTTCAGCTGAAAGGCGATGAACTCCCGTTCCTGCTTGTTCTCTTCCTCCTCCTCGGCGGCGTGGCCGCCGGTCAGGCGCGCCAGCTGCTCCTGGTAGGCGAAGGGGGAATCGGACAGCTCGATCAGCTCGTTGAGCACCCCGATCAGCTCCGTCTTCATGTCGCGGCCCTCGTAGATGGGCAGCAGCGACTCGTACAGGGCGATCAGGCTGCTGGTCTTCTTGGTGGCCTTGAAGATGGTGGCCAGCTTGTTCAACGCCGGCAGGTAGGTGTTGTTGGAGGTGATGATGAAGCGCAGCAGGGCGTTGGCCTCCTCGTAGCGCTCCTTCTCGATGAAGCGGTCGATGGCCGGCAGGAAGAGCTGGTAGGCCTTGTCGTATTCCTCGCGCTGCAGGTAGACCTTGCCGAGCTTCATGACCACTTCGGTCTCGTTGGGGTCGGCCTCGGCGATGCGCTTGTAGATGCGCTCGGCTTCCTCGATGAGGTTGTTCTTGAAGTAGAGCTCGCCGAGGATCTTCATCAGGTTCAGGTGCTTGTGGATCTCGTCGCCCAGGTTGCGCAGCATCTGGATGGCCTTGCCGCTGTTGCCCTGGCTGATGTAGCAGGAGATGAGCTTTTCGAAGATCTTCAGGTGCTTGACCTTGCCGTAGGCCTGCATCAGGAGTTCCTCGGCCTGGGGGAACTCCCGCTTCTTGATCAGCAGGTCGCTGGCCGTCAGGTACTCGCCGACCGCCTCCTCCTTCATGCCCTCGCGCAGGTAGTTGTCGGCCAGCAGGATGCGCATCTTGGTGTTGCCGCGGTCGAGCTCGAGGATCTTCTTGTAGATGCCCAGCGCCTTTTTCTGGTTGTTCTGGCGCTTGTACTCCTCGGCAAGCTCCAGGTAGATCTGCTTGGCCTCGATGGTCAGCCCCTGCTTGGAATAGAGGTCGGCCAGCTTGAAGGAGACCGACTCGTTCTGGGGGTCGAGCCGGGTGATGCGCTTGTACATGGCGATAGCCTTGGTGAAAAAGCCTTCCTTGAGATAGAAGTCCGAGATCCACTCGAACTGCTTGAAGGCCTCGGGCAGTTTGTTGAGCTTGAGGTAAAGGTCGCCGATGATGCGGCGCACCTCGATGTCGTCGGGCTTGACCTCGACGATCTTCTGGTATTCCTTGATCGCCGCCTCGACCTTGCCCTGCTTGAAGAGCTTGTCGGCCTGCTGCAGGACCTTCAATCGGTTGTCAACTGCCATGTTCGCGCTTGAAACTCACCCTGTGAAATATGGTTTCCCCTTCATATGATAGCACATTTCGGTGGTGCCGGGTAGGATAGCCCTTATTTTTCGCCAAGTCAAACGCCGGGAAATAGGGGGCCAGGTCCTCGAGCAGGCGGTCGCGGAACACCTTGGCGATGATCGAGGCCGCCGCGATGGACAGGCTCTTGCCGTCGCCGCCGGCCACGGCCCGGCCGGAGACCGGCAGGAAGCCGGGGTCGAGTGCGTCGACCAGCGCGAAATCGGGTGCGAGCTGCAGGCGGCAGAAGGCCCGCAGCATGGCCCGCCGGGTGGCCACCAGGATGTTGTCGCGGTCGATCTCCTCGTTCCAGCTCCAGCCGATGGAGAAGGCCCGGGCACGGCGGTAAATGTCGGCGGCCAGCCGCAGGCGCCGGCCCGGGGATAGCTTCTTGGAATCGTCGTACTCGGGATTGAGGCGGCCCGGGTCGAGGATGACCGCCCCGGCGACCACCGGGCCGAACAGGCAGCCGCGGCCGACTTCGTCCAAGCCGCACACGAGGCGGCGGCCATCGCGCAGCAGGGCCGCTTCGATGGCGAAGTCGGCCATTACCTCAGTTCTTTGAGGCGCGAGGCTTTTCCTTTCAGCTTGCGGAGATAGAACAGCTTGGCGCGGCGCACGCGAGTGTGCTTCTTGACCTCGATCTTCTGCACCAGCTTGGAGTGCAGGGGGAAGATCCTCTCGACGGCGACGCCGAAGGAGGTCTTGCGCACGGTGATGGTCTTGGAAACGCCGGAATTCTTGATGGCGATCACCGTGCCCTCGTAGGTCTGGATCCGCTCCTTGCCCGCCTCGATGACGCGGTAGTAGACTTTCAGCTCGTCGCCCGGGCGGATGGCGGGAGCCTCGCTGCGCGTTTCCTGGCTGCGCTTATCGGCATCGGCGCCGGCCTTCTCCTTCTTGGCGGAGGACGATGAGGCCGGGCGCGCCTTGCTCTTTTTCTTTTCGTCTGTCATGTTGGCTCTCCTAAATGGCAGTGAGTTGATTGAGGCACCATTTTACTATTTTTCACCCGGTTTTTCAATACGGAGGCGGGGTGCGCCCGGGCAGCGGGGAAAATAGGCGGGGCGCCGACCGGCGCCCCGTTCTTTTCAAGTCCTGGCGGAGCTCAGTTGAAGCGGTAGGCGAGGGTGATGCTGGGCACGATGAGGTTCATGTCGTGCACGCCCGGCATCTTGGCCGCGGCCGAGATGGGCACGGTCTGCTTCTCGCCGCGGAGGACCTCCAGGGCGACGTTGACGCTGAGCTTGGCCCCGGTATAGCCGAAGCCGGCGGTGAACATGTTGTAGGGGATCTGCGGCAGCAGGATGTTCATGGTTTCCAGCGGCGCCGGGGACGGGTCGCGCATGTAGCCCAGGCGCACCGCCCACTGGTTGAGGATGTACTCGGCGCCGACGCGGAACTGCAGGCAGTCCTTCCAGTCGAGGTCGATGGTCTGGTTGAAGGCGGCCTTGTAGATGGGGTGGCCCATGAGCAGCGTCCAGACGGGGTTGGCGAACTCGACCGGGATCTTGTCCAGCTTCTTCCAGTTGGTCCAGTTGACGTCGAAGGCCAGGCGCAGCTTCTCCATGGGCTTGAAGCTGACGCCGGCGCCCAGCCACATGGGCAGGGTGGTCTTGCGGGTGATCTCGCTCTCGGTGCCGGCGCCGAGCAGGTTGCCGAGCGCCATTTTGGCGTCGCCCTTCAGGGTGACGTTGACCGGCAGCTTGTAGCTGAGGCCGAAGGCCAGCTTGTCGCCGGCCTGGTACTGCAGGCCCAGCGTGGCGCCGAAGCCGGTGCCGGTGAGGCTCTCTTCATATTGCCCCACGCCCGGGCGCTTGATGTCCATCATGCCGTAGTTGAAGTTGAGGGAGGCGCCGACGGACAGGCCGTCGCTGACCTTGTAGGCGACGAGCGGCGAGACGGTGAACACGCCCAGGAAGCTTTCCCATTCGTAGGCGACGTTCCCGGAGAGGGCCTTGAGCTGAGCGCCGTCCCACGTGGCGCCGGTCCCCGAGGGGGTATAGACGCCGAGGCCGATGGACAGCTTGTCCGACAGCGGCTTGACGAAACCGAGCGCGCCGGCGGGGTAGACCCTGCTTTTTGTCTTGGCGTCGATGCCGTAGGGGGCCAGCGTGTAGGTGCCGCTGGGCAGGAGGTTGGTCTCGAAGAGCGAGATCCAGGTCCCCTCGCTGTGGGCGGCGCCGGCCGGGTTGAAGTAGAAGAGGCTGACGTCGTTCGTCCAGGAGATGACGGCCCCGGCCATGCCCATGGCGCGCGAGCCCGAACCGTTGAGGTTCAAGCCGTTGGCCGCGAGGGGCGCGGCGGCGAACGCGAGCAGGACTGCGGTCAACAGAACGCGAGCTGACATTTTCATTTGCTATTTTCCTCCCGGGAAATTAGTTGAAAAAAAACAATAATACAGTCTTTGGCAAAAGTCAATTCCCGCAGGAACTTTCCACCTCGATGCGCCCGTAGACGCCGTCATAGCCGGGGACGCGGCGCACGCGCCCCTGGCGCATGGCCAGCACGGCCGCCGCCAGCCTCTCGTCGGCGCGGGCGATCTCGCCGATGGCGGCGTCCTGCAGGATGTGGAATTCGCTGCCCAGGCGCTCGACCAGCGCGGCGTAGGCCCGGCCGGCCTTTTTCCCGTTCTCGGCGCAGCCCAGGACGCCGGCCAGCAGCTGGCGCAGGGGGATCTGGTAGCGGAAAGGGGCCCGCGGCCCCTCCCGGCAGTCGGCCAGGTCCTGCACGCGATGCAGGACGCCCAGGGTCAGGGGCTTGCCGCAGGCCGGGCACATGTTCCCCAAGGCCCGCGCCTGTTCCGGGGCCAGCGACACGCCGCAGCCGCGGTGCCCGTCGTGATGGTACTTGCCCTCCTCGGGAAAGAACTCGACCGTGCCGACCGTGCCTTGGCCGCGGATGGCGGCGGCGATGCCGTCGTAGGTCAGCGGGCAGTCGAATTCGCTGGCCTCCCGCCCCAGTTTCTGGGGCGAATGGGCGTCGGAACTGGAGAGGACCGTGAAACGCCGCAGCGACGACACCCGCGCCAGCATGGGCGGGTCGGCCGACAATCCGGTCTCGACGGCGTGGATGCTGGCGGAGAGGTCGCCGAAGCATTCCTCCAGGCTGTCGAAGCCCGAGCGCGAGCCAAGCAGGGAAAACCAGGGGGTCCAGATGTGGGCCGGGAAGACCAGCGCCCGCTCCTCGAGCTCGAGGACCTCGGCGGTGATGTCGCGGGCCGAGGCGCCCAGGATGGGGCGGCCGTCGGAGCGCAGGTTGAAGCGTTTTCCCAGGGCTGCGTTGATCCGGGCCGCCGCCGCCAGCGAGGGGACCAGGACGACCAGGTGCACCCGGCGGCCGCGCCCGCCCTGCTTGAAGACCAGGGAGAGCTCGGCGCTGAGGATGAAGCGCGCCCCGGGGGCGCGCTCGTCCAGTGCGTACAGGCCGGGGGCCGCTTCGCGCAGCGACGATTCCAGGGCGGCGAACCACTGCGGATGGGTGAAATCGCCGCTGCCCACCACGGCCAGCCCCTTGATCGCAGCCCAGCGGGCCATCTCAGGGAGCTCCAGGGCCGGCGAGGTGCCGCGCGAGTAGCGCGAATGGACGTGAAGATCGGCGAAAAACCGCATTCAGCGGTCGCTGCTGAGCGGGTCGCGGACCCCCTCGCCCAGGCAGAATTGGAGCAGCTCGCGCAGCGGCAGGAGGCGGCCGCGCTCAAGCTCCTGCCGGGCCAGCCGGGCCAGAGGCGCCAGCGGCGAATCGGGATGCTCGTCGGCGATGAGCGCAGCCAGCTCGCCGGCGTCGCGGCAGAGCGCTTCCGGAAGCGGCTCCTCCAGGGCGTGCCAGCCGCCGTTCTCCAGCAGCAGCCGCCCCGCTTCCAGGAGCCTGCGCCCCAGGCGGCTGATGCGGGAATCGGCCAGGGCCAGGGCCTGGAAATCACCGTTCCAAAGGTAATACAGGTCCACGGCCGACGAGGCGGCAGGCGAATGGCCGCGCAGCAGGTCGCGGGAGCGGTAGAGCGATAGGAGCGACGGGTTTTCCGCCGCCGGAACGCCGTTGCCCGCCGTTTCCTCGGCATAGCATTTCTTGTTGACTTTTTCGTCGTCGGGGACGCCGGGATCGGGGAGCAGGCCGGCGATGTAGTCGCGGTAGGTATGGTAGGCCGGCTTGGGCTCGAGGGTGGAGCGCAGGATGCCGAAGGGCTCCACTCCCTGGCGGGCGTCGTCGATCAGTTCGTAAAAGAAGATCTTATGGGGATAGTTTTTGCGGGCGCGGGCATGAAGCAGGTCCAGGTAGCGGTTGGCCTGCATCGTCTCGGAATACTTGTGCGTCGGCCAGCCGGTCTCGGTGATCCAGAAGGGCTTGCCGCCTTGGCCGGATTCGGCGATGATCGTCTTCACCGCCGGGATGAGCAAGTCCCCCTCCTCCAGCAGCTCGTACATGTAATAGACGCCAAGGTCCTCGTAGAGGTGGTGGGAGATGACGTCGAAATGGCCGCCGGCGTTGTCCAGGATGTACTTCATCCAGAAGTACCACTCCGACCCGGTCTCGGTCTTGTGGCTGAGGTCGGGGCCGACGAGGAAGGCGGCAGGGTCGGCGGCATGGACGGCCTGGGCGCCGGGCAGCAGCACCTGGGAGACGAACTTGTCCTTGCCCAGGGCGAAGAAACTCTTCAGGTTGGGCTCGTTCCAGATCCCCCAGTATTTGACCTTGCTCTTGTAGCGGTTGACGGCGCGGGTGACGAATCCCTTCCAGTCGGCGACATTGTCGGCCGGGTAGTTCTTGCCTTTCTTCTTGTTGGCCCAGCCGGGAGTGCCGGCGATGGTGGCGAAGACCGACAGGCCGTTGGCGGCCGCGTAATTGACCACCCGGTCGACCTCGCCGAAGCTGAATCTCCCCTTGCTGGCCTCGATGACGCTCCAGTCGATGTCGATGCGGATCCAGGAGATGCCGGCGGCCCGGGCCATGGCCAGGGCGCCGTTCTGGGCCAGGTGGACGTTGATGCCGTAGGGCTGAGGGGAGACGTTGGCGGCAGCCAGCGGCAGCCACGCCAGCAGCAGGGCAAGGGCACGGATGGGTTTTCTCATGCCTTCATTATAAAATAAAACCGCGGGAAAGCAACCGCGGCCGCCCCTTCAGGCCGCCGGTCTGCGGACGAGCGTGAAGGAGAAGGCGAAAAGCAGCAGGCCGGCCACGCACACGCCGCCGGCCACGGCGGTCACCGGCGACATGAAGTGGCGGGACACGACGTCGGCCAGCGCCCCGGCGTGGTCGGCAAAGGCCTCGTGCCAACTCAGCCAGTGGGCCGAATAGCGGAAGTCGGCGGATCCGGTGCTGATCGCCCAGGGGACGAATCCTTTGATCAGCGAGGAGAGGGCGAGGACCAGGGCGCCGCCGGCCAGGGTGGCGGCGCCGCTCCAGCGGAGGAATCCGGCCCAGCCGCGGCCGCCCACCCAGGCGCCGAGGGCGATGAAGAGCGCCGGGATGAGGAAGAGCAGGTAGGCGAAGGAATCGACGGTCCGGGCCAGGTTGAAATTGCGGTGCGGGAAGCGGGCGTCCTCCAAAAGGTTGACACGGTCGGGGATGTCGCGGTCGGCGCGGCCGCGGATCAGGGCCGCCACCGCGGGCGCCTCGGCGGCGGAAGGGCGGCAGGGGGGAAGGGCCTCGCCGCCGGAGCCGCCGGCCAGGGCCCTAGCCCAGGCCTCGGATTCGGCCGCCGAGCAGGCGGGGAGATTGGCCAGGACACGGGTCAGCCAGTTCTCCATGGCCGGGCTGCGCCAGGACTCCTTCAGGGGGCGCAGGTCGAGCCAGACGGAGCGGGCATCGCTCCTGCCGTTCAAGATGCGGCCCATCTCGGCCAGCGACCCGCTCAGCTCGTCCTGCAGCCAGTCGCTGATGCCGGTTTCCTCGAGCATCCGGCGCGGCGAGGTTTCGGCGGCGGCCATGGCGTTGAGCCAGGCCCGGGTATCGTAATCCATGCCGGAATCGTCATCGCGCGCCGCCGCCATCATCCCTTCCAGCAGCCCGGGGACCTCGGCGATGATCTCGCCGGGAAGCTCGGCGAACGTCTTTTCCGAAGTAAAGGCCTGGGTGAGGCCCACGGCCCAGATGATGGCGAACAGGACGGGGACGGCGATGAGGATCATGATCAGCAGGCCGAAGAAGGTCTTTGCATGGTTCATGGCTGTTCTCCTGATATAGAAAACGAAAAGCAGGCGAAAAAGTTCTCCGCCGCCGCTCGCGGCCGGTTCATGGGGCCTGCTCCAGGGCGAAGCGGGACGAAAAGAAGCCCACCCAGTGCTTCGGCGAAAAGGGGGCGGTGATGCCGAAACCGGGTTGACGCAGGGGCAGCACCCCCTGGCTGTAGGTGTCGGCGTAGCGCAGGAGCTTTCCGCTCAGGCCCCGGCCGCCGGCGCGGCGCGCCGTCTCCAGGGCGGCCAGCAGGCCGAAGGGGACGTCATACTTGCCGCACCAATGGGAGACGCCGTAGTCCAGGTGGGAGGCGCCCCAGAGCTCTTTTGTCAGTTGCCGGACCTTCTCGCGGTTGAGGGGGCCTTCGGCCAGCCAGCCGGCGATGCGGCGGTCCTCGGCGACGCCGCGGGCATGGGCCGCCTCGTCCTCCCCGTATGGGGCGTTGGCGAAGTCGCGGCCGTAATGGTTGGCGTCGGCCGAGATCAGGAGGACCACGTCCTGTCCCAGCCGCAGACTGTTTTCCTGGAGGTAGGCCGCCACGACCGCAGCCAGGCGGCCGGCCAGCTCCTCCATCCTCTCGAAGGGCATGGCCGTGACCATGACCGGGGTGATGCGGATCCCGGGATTGAAATGCTGCAGCCACGGCAGCAGGGCCTCGATCGAGTGCTCGAGCGCGTGGGCCCGGTTGCTGACAACGAAGTCCCTGCTTGGCAGCTCTTTCTTGATTTTTTCGCGCAGCGGCGAAAGGGCGACCGGGCCCCCCAGGCCGTCCCATGCGGGGAACTCGTCCAGGATCAGGATCCCCTGCGGGTCGCCGATCTCCTTGCGCACCGTGCCGTGGGTGACGCCGAAGATCACCGCCTCCCTGGCGCGCAGATTCCGGAAAAGCGGATAATAGACCCGGCCGGCGTAGAGGTAGTCGTCGTGCGGCGAAATGGCGGCGGCCACGCCCTCCATGCCCGGCGCCTGGGGCTCGCTCTCCTCCAGCAGGTGCAGGAGCCGCTCCATCTGCGGCCGCTGCCAGCAGAAGCCGATGTCGTCCCTGACCGGCCGGATGTCCTGCGCGCGGGCCGCGAGCGCCAGGGCGGCGAGCGCAAGGAAAACGGGTCTCTTCATGGCCTGATTGTAGCGCCGTCCGGAGCGGAACGCAACGACAGGATAGGTGCCACGTACCACGTACCATGTACCA
The DNA here is from genome assembly GCA_964628035.1 of uncultured Clostridia bacterium. Taxonomy (GTDB): domain Bacteria; phylum Acidobacteriota; class Aminicenantia; order UBA2199; family UBA2199; genus UBA2199. The sequence goes on from CAZVPI010000010.1 coordinate 25,499, forward strand.
AGTTGAAAGCAAAAGTCCAATAAAATGTGCTTGATTTCAATCACAATGGTTCTGCATTTCAAGATATATTCATTTCTCAGCAAGTGGTACACGGTACCAGGAATCTTAAACTCTTCATCTTTGTACATGGTACATGGTACGTGGAACATGGTACGTGGCACGTGGTACGTGGAACCTTGATGGACCGTCGGACTTTTAGTTTCCGAATAGTGCTGATTCCCCTTCTATTCGTCTACCCTTCAACCTTTTTACTTAAGGATGGCTCCTATGGGCGTATCTTCGGGCAAAATGGGCACATAAGGCCGGTTGTCGGCGTCGGAGGCCGCCAGGATCATGCCCTGCGAAAGGATGCCGCGCAGCTTGGCCGGCTTCAGGTTCTTGACGATGATGATCCTGCGCCCGACCAGGTCCTCGGGCCGGTAGTGCAGGGCGATGCCGGCCACCAGGGTGCGTGTGCCGTCGCCGGTGTCGACCTGCAGCTTGAGCAGCTTGTCGGCCTTCTCCACTTTCTCGGCGGCCAGAACCTGGGCCACGACCATCTGCACTTTCTTGAAGTCGTTGATCTCGATCAGCCCCTCCCCTTCTGCAGAGGACGGGGCCGCCGCCGGCTGTGCCGCGGCGCCTCCCTGCGGGGCCTGGGGGGGCCGTACGGATCCGGGGGTCTTGGTTTCCTGCATGGTGTCTCCTTGGGATGCGGCGGCCTGGGGGGCTTCCGCCTCGGCGAAAAATGCCTTGCTATCGACGCGTGGGAAGAGCTGAGTCCCCCGGCCGATGGCAAATTCCTCGGGGAGCTCCTTCCAGCCGAGCCCGGTGTCCGGGCAGCGGAACATGGCGCGCACGGTGGCCGAGGTCTCGGTCAGGATCGGCGACAGCAGCGCGTTCACGCTCAGGATGGCCCGCGACAGGGTCTTGAGCACGCCGGCCAGCCGCGGCCGGTTCGCCTCCTCCCTGGCCAGCGCCCAGGGCTCCACCTCGACGATGTAGCGGTTCAGGCCGTTCACGTACTCGAACACCAGTTCCAGGCCGCGGTTGAACTGGAACTGGTCGAACAGATCGAGCACCGATCTCTCCATGCCGCGGTAAGCCGCCGCGAGCGCCGTCTCCTTTTCCGTGTAGAGGGCGGCGCCGGCGAACTCGTTGGCGAAATATTTCTCGATCATGCCGGTGGTGCGCGAAACCAGGTTGGCCCAGTCGTTGGTCAGGTCGGTGTTGACGCGGTGGATGAAGCCCTCGTGGGAGAAGTTGCCGTCGGCGCCGATCGGGGCCTCGCGCATCAGGAAGTAGCGGATGGCGTCGGGGCTGAAATGCCTGAGCAGGAGGAGCGGGTCGAGGACGTTGCCGGTCGACTTGGACATCTTCTTCTCGTCCTTCAGCCACCAGCCGTGGATCAGCTCCTTCTTCGGCAGGGGCAGGCCGGCGGCCATCAGGAAGGCCGGCCAGTAGACGGCGTGGTACTTGAGGATGTCCTTGGCCATGATGTGCAGGTCGGCGGGCCAGAAGTCGCGGAAGCGCTCTCCCTCGCCCAGGTAGTCGATGGCGGTGACGTAGTTGGAGAGGGCGTCGAACCAGACATAGATGGTCTGCTTCGGGTCGCCCGGCACCGGGATGCCCCACTTGACCGTGGAGCGGGTGACGCTGAGGTCGCGCAGGCCCATCTTGACAAAGGAGACGACCTCGTTCATGCGCGAGCGCGGGGTGACGAAATCGGGGTTCTCCTGGTAGAACTGCAGCAGCCGGCCGCCGTAGGCCGACAGGCGGAAAAAATAGCATGTCTCGCTCACCCGGTTGTCGGTGGGCCGCCCGCATTCGGGGCAGGCGCGTCTGCCGTCGGCCGTCTCCTCGACGCTGTCGGGGATGAAATTCTCGCAGGCGATGCAGTAGTGGCCGGCGTACTCTCCGAGATAGATGTCGCCCTTCTCCATGACCTTGGAGAAGATCTTCTGCACCCCCTTGACATGGACCTCGTCGGTGGTGCGGATGAAGGCGTCGTGCTCGATGTTCAGCGTGCGCCACAGCGCCTTGAAATGCTCGACCATGGCGTCGGCGAGCTGCTGCGGAGCGAGGCCCTGCTTGGCGGCGCTGCGCTCGATCTTCTGCCCGTGTTCGTCGGTGCCGGTCAGGAACAGGACGCGGAAACCGCGCTGCCGCTTGTAGCGCTTGATGACGTCGGCCAGGATGGTGGTGTAGGCGTGGCCGATGTGCGGCACGTCGTTGACGTAATAGATCGGGGTGGTCAGGTAATACTTCTCCATCGCGTCTCCTGCTGGCCCGGCGACAACGTCGCGGAAGGGGGGATTATAGCACAAAACGGCGGCGGCAGGCGGCTCAGAAACGGATCTTCAAGGGCTTGGTGTCTTCCTTCTTCTTGCCGTCGGGCCCGGCCTCGGCTTGGGGCGGCGGCGCCGGCGAGTCGACGCGGGCCAGGGGCTGCTCCACCCCTTCGCCGGCGGCGCTGGCCCGTTTCCACATCTCGGCCAGCTTCGCCTCCAGCGCCTCCAGCGAGGGGATGCTCTCCTTCTCGACCTCGCGCTCGGCCTCGCGCACCATGGCGGCGATCTCGGCTTTCATCTCCAGGGACAGGCTGCTGCCGCGGCTGATCTGGTTGAGGGAGTAGATCTGGTTGATGACCTTGTTCTTCTTGTGGATGGCCTCGCGCTTCTTGAGGTCGATGTCCGAGAGCTTCTTCGCCTCCTCGCGCAGCTTTTCCACCTCTTCCTTGCTCAGCAGGCCCGACTGCGAGATCAGCACTTCCTTCTTGTTCTTGCTGGAGAGGTCCATGGCCGAGACGTTCATGATGCCGTTGATGTTGATGCTGAAGGTGACCTCGATACGCGGGACGCCGCGCGGGGCGCGCTTGACGTCCAGCAGGGTGAACTTGCCCAGCAGCTTGTTCTCCTCGGCGATCTCGCGCTCGCCCTGGTAGATCTCGATGTCGACCTCCGACTGGTTGTCCTCGACGGTGGAGAAGACCAGGCTGCGGCTGGTGGGGATGGTGGTGTTGGCGTTGATGATGCGCGTGAAGGCGCCGCCGAAGGTCTTGACCCCCAGCGACAGCGGCGTCACGTCGAGCAGCAGGATGTCCTTGCTGTCGCCCTTGATGATCGCCCCCTGGGTGGCGGCGCCCATGGCCACGATCTCGTCGGGGTTGACCTTGCGGTTGGGCTCGCGCTTGAAGAACTCCTTGACCTTCTGCTGCACGTAGGGGATGCGCGTGGAGCCGCCGACCAGCAGGAACTCGTCGATGTCCGCGATGCCCAGGCTGGCGTTGCGCAGCGCCCGGGCGCAGATCTCCAGGGTCGATTCGACGTCCTTCTTGATCAGGTTCTCGAACTCGCTGCGGCGCAGGTACTTGATCAGGTGCAGCGGCCCGTCCTCGGACTCGGCGATGAAGGGCAGGTTGATCTCGCACTCGTCGACGGCCGACAGCTCGATCTTGGCGTTCTCCGCCGCCTCGCGGATGCGCTGCAGCGCCGCCTTGTCGCGGCCGAGGTCGATGCGGTGCTCGTCGGAGAACTCGCGGGCCAGCTTCTGGCTCAGGGCGATGTCGAAGTTGTTGCCGCCCAGGTGGGTGTTGCCGGCGGTGGCCAGCACCTTGATCACGCCGTTCTGCACGTCCAGCACCGAGATGTCGATGGTGCCGCCGCCGAAATCGTAGACGATGATCTTGGACTTCTTCTTCAGGTCGATGGCGTAGGCCAGCGAGGCGGCGGTGGGCTCGTTGATGATGCGCTTGACGGTGAGCCCGGCGATGCTGCCGGCGTCCTTGGTGGCCTGGCGCTGCGAATCGTTGAAGTAGGCGGGGACGGTGATGATCACGCTGTCGATGGGGTCGCTCAGGTAGCGGTCGGCCGCCTCGCGCAGCTTCAGCAGGATCATGGCCGAGATCTCCTCGGGGGAGAAGATCTGGTTGTTGACCTCGATGCGCAGCAGGTCGTCGCCGTGGCGGATGATGTGGTAGGGGAACTCGTTGAGGTAGGGCTCCACCTCCGAGAACTTCTTGCCCATCAGCGTCTTGACCGAGGAGATGGTGTTCAGGGGGTTGGTGATCATCTGGCTCTTGGCCTGCTGACCCACCAGCCGCTCCCCGGTGGAGGTGAAGGCCACGATCGAGGGCAGCAGGCGGTGGCCCTCGGGGGTGAGGATGATCTCCGGCGTCGTCCCCTCCAAGTAAGCGATGGCCGATTTGGTGGTCCCGAGGTCGATGCCGAGTATCTTGCCCATGGCAAAAACTCTGTAGCACATGGTTTTCCAATTGTCAATCGGGGTGCGCCCGGGGACGCAGCCCGGGGCTCTTGACTATTGCCGATTTTTGGGCTATCATGCCCGACGATGCCGGGATAGCTCAGCAGGTAGAGCGGTAGACTGAAAATCTGCGCGTCCGTGGTTCGATTCCGCGTCCCGGCATTTTTTTTCACCTCGACCCCTGCCAAAAAACCTTGAATCCTCGTGATGGTGATAGGGTGGGTGATGGTTTGGAAAACATCGGGGTCTTCTTGATCCGCATTTGTTGATCGCTGTCACGATCACGGACTCTACCAAGCAGAACAAAGAAGTAGAGTGGGGAAAGGGTGAAGTGGCAGAGAGGTGGAGCAAGGCAATAGAAAGGTATTGGGAAAAGGGAAGAGCCTTTTTCGAGATCGAACTGGCTGACGTTTTTCCGGTATTACCTCTCAATCCCTCTATCTTTCTCTATCTCTGGAGTTCGAATGAAGTCAGTTTGTTGAGTTTTTCCTGACACTGCCACGAACACGGAGGGCTCGTTTCCTTGACTGCCTTCCGGGAATTTGCTACCATTTTTCAATGCAGCCCTCCCTGTCGTCGATCGTTTCCCGCTTCCGCAACAAGAGGGTGGCCGTCTGGGGCGATCTGATCCTCGATCAGTACCTGTATACCTCGGCCGGCCGCGTTTCACGCGAGGCGCCGGTGCTGGTCACCGAGTTCGAAAAAAGCGAGTACCGCCTGGGCGGCGCCGGCAACGTCGTCATGAACCTGCACAGCCTGGGGGCGACGCCGCTGCCGGTGGGCTTCGTCGGCCGCGACGCCTCGGGCGAGCTGCTGCTGGGACTTTTGCGCGAGCAGGGCATCGCCACTGGCCACCTGGTGGCCTGCGAGCGTCTGGCCACGCCGCTGAAGAGCCGCATCCTGGCCGGCGGCGAGAACACCAAGAAGCAGCAGATCCTGCGCATCGACACCCTCCCTCCCGGCCCGCCCAACGAGCGCGAGCGGCTGCGGCTGGTGCGGGCCCTGCAGGAGGCGCTGGCGGCCAGCGACCTGCTGGTGATCTCCGACTACCTGGCCCAGACCGTCTGGCCGGCGGCTTTCCAGGCCCTGCGCCGCCGCTTCCCGGCCCTGCGCGTCGCCGCCGATTCGCGCGCCAGCCTCCTCGATTTCGCCGGCGTGACGCTGGCCACTCCCAACGAGCCCGAGATCAAGAGCCTGTTCCCCGAACGCAAGTTTATGCGCGACGCCGATTTCCTGGCCGCCGGCAGCGAGCTGCTGGAGCGCCTGGGAGCCCAGGGGGTCGTTCTCAAGCGCGGCCACCGCGGCATGCTGGTCTTCGCCCGCGGCGCCGCGCCGGTCGCCCTGGGCATCCACGGCACCGCGCAGATCGTCGACGTCACCGGCGCCGGCGACACCGTGCTGGCCGTGCTGGCGCTGGGGCTGGCCAGCCGGGCCACGCTGCTCGACTCGGCGCGCCTGGCCAGCATCGCCGGCGGCATCGTCGTCATGCACGAGGGGGCCTACGCGCTGCCGCGCCGGGAGCTCCTGCATGCCCTGCCCTAAGGTCCTGCCCCTGGAGCGACTGGCTCGGGCCGTCGCCGGGGAGAAAGGGCGGGGGCGCACCGTCGTGCTGGCCAACGGCGGTTTCGACCTGCTCCATGTCGGCCACGTCCGCTACCTGCAGGGGGCCAAGGCCCTGGGCGACGTGCTGGTCGTGGCCGTGAACTCGGACGACTCGCTGCGGCGGCTGAAGGGCGCGGGCCGGGCCCTGATCGACGAGCGGGGCCGCGCCCGCATGCTGGCCGCCCTGGCCTGCGTCGACTATGTCACCCTGTTTTCCGAGCCGAACGTCGAAGCGGTGCTGCGCGCGCTCACCCCGCATTTTCATTGCAAGGGCTCGGACTACACCCTCGATTCCATCCCCGAGCGCGACGTGGTGCGCGGCTACGGCGGACGCCTGGCCATCGTCGGCGGCGGCAAGGTCCGCTCCACCTCGCAGGTGATCCGCAGGCTCCGCGAGGCGGCCGGTTAAATTGGAACGCATCGCCATCGTCCGCCTCTCCGCCCTGGGGGACATCGTCCACACGCTGCCGGCCTTCCAGGCTCTGCGCCGGGCGCGGCCTCAGGCGCGCATCAGCTGGATCGCGGAGCCGGCCGGCGCCGCGCTGCTGGCCCTGGTGCCGGGCATCGACGAGGTCGTCGTCCTGGACCTGAAGTCGCCCCGCGGCGCGGCGGCGCGCCTCGCCGCCCTGCTCGCTTTCCTCCGCCGCCGGCGCGGGAGCTTCGACGTCGTGCTCGACTTCCAGGGGCTGATCAAGTCGGCGCTGCTCGGCTTCCTGCTGGGCGGCCGGCGCCTGGGGTTCGACCGCGGCAACGCCCGCGAGCCGCTGGCCGCCCTGTTCTATTCGCGCCGCGCCGCGCCGTTCCCCGAGGGGCGGCACGTGATCTTCAAGAACCTGCACCTGCTCTCGCTCCTGGGCATCGCCGCTCCCGCGGCGGAGTACCCGCGCCGCGACTGGCCGCCCTCGCCGCGCCTGGGCGCCTGGATGGAGCGGGAGGGGCTGAGCGGCGGCTGGACCGTGCTCAACGTGGGCGGCAAATGGAGCAGCAAGCTCCTGAGCCCCGAGCAATGGCGGGCGGTCGCCGCCGGACTGGGCCCGGAGCAGGCCCCGGTGCTGCTGTGGGGCAACGAGCGCGAGCAGCAGGTCGCCCGCGAGGTCGCGCGCGCCAGCGGCGCCCGCCTGGCCCCGTTCCTGGAGTTCGCCGATCTGATCGCCTTCATCGCCCGGGCGCGGCGGGTCATCTCCGGCGACACGCTGGCCCTGCACCTGGCCGACATGGTCGGCACGCCCTCGCTGGGGGTGTTCGGCCCCAGCTCGCCCGAGCGCAACGGCTCCCTGCTCCCGGCCAGCCGCGCGCTTTTTCACCGCCTGCCCTGCAGCTTCTGTTATCGCCGCACCTGTGATACAATGACGTGCCTGAGATCCATCGCCGCCGAGGAGATCCTCGAGGCGGCGCGATACGTCGATGCGCAACGTGACCGAAACGCTGATTAAATACCGCTCGCTGGCCGGGATCGTCGCCCTGGTCGTGGTCCTGGCCCTGGCCGCCCCCAGCGTGCGCTCCATCGTCCTCGGCTTCTTCGTGATGATGCTGGGGATGTTCTTCCGCGCCTGGTCCTCGGGCTACATCGACAAGGACCGCGAGCTGGCCACCCAGGGCCCCTATTCGCTGACCCGCAACCCGTTGTACTTTGGCAACCTGCTCATCGCCGCCGGCATCGCCATCGCCAGCAACCGCTGGCTGACCGCCGGGATCTGCGCCGGCTATTACGTCTTCTTCTTCACCTTCCTCATCGCCATCGAGAGGAAGCGCATGAAGCAACGTTTCGGGGAGCGCTACGAGAAATGGGCCCGGGAGGCCAACCTCTTTTTCCCCCGGATCAGGCGGGTGCGGCACGGCAATTTCGACATCGCCCTGTACATGAAGAACCGCGAGTACCGGGTGCTGTTCTACTCGCTGCTCATCATCGCGGTCCTGGTCTTCAAGTTTCTCCGCGCCATCGGCTTCATCGGCTGAAAGCGCGCCCGGCCATCCTTTTCGTGATAGGAACCGTGATAGTGTGGGGATAAAATTGGGATAGTGTGTTCAGCAAAATTGATTTTTTGTCCCCGATAATCCTTGAGCCGGAAGAGCTTGTGTGTCGATTTTACTAACCCTGACACCAATACATTGAGTCCGTCTTGGCGAGAGGAACCCCTATTTATTGCATTTCAAGGCCGGTTTTGCTACCATACGCCCATGAGCAAGCCGAGGCTGTTCTTCCTGGCCGTCACGGCCGTCGTCGCCGTCGCCGGCGTGTTGCGGCTGAACCGCCCCGACCTGCCGCCCCCGCCCCCGGCCCGCGACCCGCAGCCCGGGGCGATCGGATTCCAGATCATCGGCATCTCGGAAAAGGGAGGCCTGTGGCTGAACGACGAGGAGACGCAGCCGGCCGACATCCGCTCCCTGAATTTCGTTTCCGAGACCCGGCTGCACTCCGACGGCCAGACCGGCTGGGAGTTTTTTTTCGAGGGCTTCCTGTTCACCGCCCTGCCCGACAGCGCCCTGCGCTTCACGCCGCAGACGCGGGAGCTCGTCCTGGAAAAGGGCGAGTATTATTGGCAGCGCCAGGCAGGGGGGGGGGAGGTCGAGGTTTCGCTGTTCCAGGGCGGCAACATCGTACGCCTCTCGGACTCCGGGCGCATGCGCCTGTTCCGCGGCGGGCTCGAGGCCTGGAACTTCGCGGGTGCTCTCTCCTTCGACCTGGACGGCAGGCTGGTCCGTTTGGCCGAGCTCCAGTACCTGGACAGCCGCGAGAGCGGCCGCGCCCCGGCCGCCCTGCTGCCGCCTCCGCCCTTCCTGTCCCCCGAGGCCGAGACCCTGGCCCTGACCCAGCCCAACGACACCATCATCCAGTTCAAGTGGAAGAACGTGCAGGGCGCCCGCCAGTACGCGCTCAAGCTGTACCCCTCGGCGCTGCGCGACGCGCTGCTGCTGAGCCGGGTGGTGGAGGAGAACGCCGTCACCCTGGACATCATGCCCTTCATCGAGCACCGCGAGCTGTACTGGGAGGTGGCCGCCTTCGACGCCGCGCGGCGCATCGAGTCGGCGCCGTCGCGTCTGGGAAGGATCGCCATCTCCAGCTCGCTGCTGAAGAAGGGCCAGCAGCCCGAGCCGCCCCGCGTCGAGGTCGACTCGCTGTCGGTCAGCGGCGAAATGGTGCTGATCAAGGGCGGCGCCGACCCCCACGCCCAGCTGTTCATCGACGGCGCGCCGGTCAAGCTGGACCATGAGGGGCGGTTCATCCACACCCTTTCCTACCGCAGCATCGGCGTCAAGGAGATCGTTTTCCGCGCCGTCGCCCCCTCGGGACTGGAGACGGTGCTGAAAAAGCAGGTGACCATCTTTGAAGAATAAAGGCGAAGCGTGGCCGCGGGCATCTGAAGGAGCATGACATGGGGCTGCTGGCGAGCGTGTACAACTATTTTTCCTCCGACCTGGCGATCGATCTGGGCACGGCCAACACCCTGGTCTACATCAAGGGGCGGGGCATCGTCCTGCGTGAGCCGTCGATGGTGGTCGTCGACGACCGCAGCGGCCGCATCCAGGCGGTGGGCATGGAGGCCAAGAACATGCTCGGCAAGACCCCGGCCAACATCCGCGCCATCCGGCCGGTGAAGGACGGCGTCATCGCCGATTTCGAGACCACCGAGAAGATGCTGCAGTATTTCATCAAGAAGACGCGCAGCGGCAACCAGTTCCTCAAGCCGCGCATCGTCATCGGCATTCCCTCCGAGATCACCCAGGTGGAGCGCCGCGCCGTGCGCGACGCCGCCCTGCGCGCCCGGGCCAACGAGGTCTTCCTCATCGAGCAGGCCATGGCCGCCGCCATCGGCGCCGACCTGCCCATCACCGAGCCCGGGGGCAACATGATCGTCGACATCGGCGGCGGCACGACGGACGTCGCGGTCATCTCCCTCTCCGGCGTGGTGATCGCCAAGTCGGTGCGCATCGCCAGCAACGAGATGGACGAGGCCATCATCCAGTACATCAAGAAGAAATACAACCTGCTCATCGGCGAGCGCACGGCCGAGCAGGTCAAGATCAGGATCGGGTCGGCCTTCCCGCTGGACGAGCCCCTGGAGATGGAGATCAAGGGCCGCGATTTGACCTACGGCATCCCCAAGACGCTGAACGTCAACGACAGCGAGATCCGCGAGGCGCTGGAGAGCGTGGTGCAGCCGCTCATCGAGGTGGTCAAGAACACCTTGGAGAAGACACCTCCCGAGCTGGCGGCCGATATCGTCGACCGCGGCATCATCCTCTGCGGCGGCGGAGCGCTGCTGAAGAACCTGGACAAGCGCCTGCGCGAGGAAACCTCCCTGCCCATCTTCATCGCCGACGATCCCCTGTCGTCGGTGGTGCTGGGCGCCGGAAAGATCCTGGAAAACCTGCCGCTGCTGGAAAAGATCGGCAATGCGGTCTAATTCCGGCGGCGGCCTCAGCACCGAGAGGAAGTCGGTCATCCTGGTGCTGATCCTCTTCGTCGACCTGGTCGTGATCTCGTCGCAGATCATGCTGCGCAGCCAGCAGTCGCTGCTGCAGACGATCGTCGCCAACATGGTCATGCCGCTGCAGCTCACCGTGCAGAGGGCCGGCGACTTCCTTTCGCGCGAGCTGGGGCGCTACGTCTTCCAGCGCGGCATCTTCCGCAAGTACCAGCAGTTGAAGAGGCGGCAGGCGCAGCTGTGGGTTGAGAACGTGACCCTGAAGCGGCAGCTGCGCGACCTGCGGATGCTGGCCGCCGCCCGCAGCCGCTTTCCCCGCTTCCTGCTGGCGTCGGTGATCTCGGTCGACGTCAACTTCCCCTATGCCGCGGTGACGATTGACAAGGGGATAAAGGCCGGGCTGGTGGAGAACGACGTCGTGCTCAACCGCGACGCCGAGCTGGTCGGCCGCGTCGCCAAGCCCCTGACCGCCTTTTCGGCCGCGGTGCGCCTGATCACCAACCCCGTGGGCGGGACCGGTGCGGCCATCGAGGCCAACATGCTCGAAGGGCTGCTGCGCGGCGACAACGGCCCCGAATGCCGCTTTGAGTACCTGCTGGCCACCAAACCGGTGCGCCCGGGGGACCGCGTCGTCACCTCGGGGACCGATCTGATCTATCCCAGCCTGCTGCCGATCGGCACGGTGACCGAGGTCCTGCCGGACACCCTGACCCAGAGGATCCTGGTGCGCCCCTATTTCGTCGACAAGCCCATCCACAAGCTCGTGGTCCTGCTCCATGAATAGACGCTTCCGCTTTGCGCTCTTCCTGCTGCTGGCCGCCGGCCAGCTCGCCGTCGCCCGCTATTATTATTCCCTGCGCTTCTCCGTCGATCTGCTCTACCTGGTCCTCTTCTTCATTGCCATCCGCTCAGGCTACCTGGCGTCGGTGCTGAGCGGCGCCCTGATCGGCTTGGTCAGCGACACCCTGTCGGGAGGCGTGATGGGGGTCTTCTCTTTCGCCCGCACCCTGGCTGCCTTCCTGCTGAACGCGCTGGCGCGCTACCTGGACTTGAAGAAGAACCTCTTCATCTTCCTGCTGCTGCTGTTCTCCCTGTTCCTCTCCAACCTGGTGGCGTTCCTCTTCCTGGGGCTGATCTTCCGCTACCGCATCACGGCCAGCCTGCTGGTCGTCCAGCCCCTGGTCACCGCCTTGGCCGGGATCCTCATCCTGGGAACCCAGAAAGTGAAGTCGCTGCTGGATGTATCTTAGCAGGAGAAAGCTGACCCCCGAGCAAGTGAAGCGCGTGGCGGCGGTCTCGACCGTCCTGCTGGCCGTCCTCTTTTCGGCCCTGTTCGCGGCCTTCTGGAGCATCCAGGTGGCCGGACACGAGAAGTACCTCGAGCTGGCCATCCGCAACATCACGCGCACCGTCGACCTGCCGGCGCCGCGCGGCCTGATCGTCGATCGCAACGGCCGCGTGCTGGCCGAGAACCGCATCAACTTCACCCTATACCTGGTGCGCGAGAACGTCGAGGACCTGGAGAAATCGATCCGGCGAGCCGTTTTCTTTTCCGCCAAGCCGGTCGGCGAGGTCCGGCGCATCCTCAAGCGCTACGACCACCACCCCATGTTCACCCGCATCCCCATCACGAGCAACCTGCCCCTGGGGACGGTCGTTTTCATCCAGAGCCGCCAGGACGAATTCCCGGAATTCGAGATCGGGCTCGAGCCCACCCGCACGTTCCCCCTGGTCCAAAGGGCGGCCCACGCCCTGGGGCACCTTTCCGAGATCGGCGAGGCCGAGCTGGCCGGCCTGGCTCCGGCCGGCTACGCTTTGGGCGACCGTATCGGCCGCAGCGGCGTCGAGAAGCAGTATGAGGAGTTCCTGCGCGGGAAAAAGGGGCGGCAGACGATCATCAAGAACAGCGTGGAGAAGGTCCAGCGCATCAGCGGCGAGACCAAGCCGGAGATCGGCGCCACCGTCGTGCTGACGCTGGACCTCGAGCTGCAGGCCGCCGTCGAGGAGTTCCTGGGCGAGGAACACGGTGTGGTCGGCGTCATGGACCTGGCCAGCGGCGGCCTGCTGGCCCTGACCAGCCGGCCGGCCTTCGACCCCGATCTCTTCTCCCGGGAGATGACGCCCGCCGAGTGGCAGGCGCTGCGCAGCGATCCGAGCCATCCGCTGCAGGACAAGTTCCTGCAGGGGAGCTATTCGCCGGGCTCGGTATTCAAGATCGTCATGGCCCTGGCCGGCCTGCAGGAGGGGCTGATCCGGCCCGAGAGCGCGGTGTTCTGCTCCGGCAGCCAGTCGTTCTACGGCCGCGTCTTCCACTGCTGGAATCCGGGCGGGCACGGCCAGGTGGACCTGCCGGCGGCGATCGAGCACTCGTGCAACATCTTTTTCTACAACCTGGGGCAGAGGCTCGACATCGACACCATCGCCCGCTACGCGCGCATGCTGGGGCTGGGGCAGGCCAGCGGCATCGACCTGCCCGGCGAGAAGCCCGGGCTGGTCCCCAGCAGCGCCTGGAAAATGGAGACGCAGCGCCAGCGCTGGTTCCCCGGCGAGACCATCTCGGTGGCCATCGGCCACGGTCAGCTGAACGTCACGCCGGCCCAGCTGCTCAGGCTGATCGCCACCGTGGCCCTGCGCGGACGCATGCCCACGCCGCACGTGCTCCAGCGCATCGAGCGCCGGGGGCGGGTGCTGCGCGAATTCGCGCCGCGCTTTGTCCGCGTGCCCATCGCCGAGAAGCACTTCGAGGCGGTGATCGCCGGGCTGTTCCGCGTGGTCAACGGCGAGGGAACGGGGCGGGCGGCGCGCATCGAGGGCCTTGACATCTGCGGCAAGACCGGCACCTCGCAGATCATCGCCAAGGAGAATCCGCAGTACAAGGCGCTGACCCGGGAAAAGCGCTTCAAGCCCCATTCCTGGTTCGTCTCCTTCGCGCCGCGCGCGCATCCGCGCCTGGCCGTGGTGGTGCTGGTGGAGAACGGCGGCGACGCCGGGGCCATCGCCGCCCCGCTGGCCGCCCGCATTTACGGGAAATATTTCGCCGATGAAAGACGTCTTTAGGTTTTTCGACAAGTTCACCTTCGCCCTGATGCTGCTGCTGGCGCTGTGCGGCATCCTGTTGATCCACAGCGCCGGCTACGACAGCAACGCGACCTACGCCCTGAAGCAGGCGGCCTGGCTGGGCGTCTCGCTGCTGGCCTTCTGCGCCGTCTTTTCGCTCAAGACCGACCTCGTTTTCCGCCAGGCGCTTCCCGCCTACGCGGCGCTGCTGATCTTGCTGGCGTTGCAGATCGCCGTGGGCGGCATCACCGCCCGCACCAAGAGCTGGTTCCGCCTGTGGGGGATGAGCGTCCAGTTCTCCGAGTTCGTCAAGGTGCCCCTGGCCCTTTTGCTGGCCCGCCTGCTGGCCCAGAGCGACAGGCTGACCTTCCGCCTCTACGCCCGGGTGCTGGCCGTGGTCCTGGTGCCCGTGGCGCTGATCGTGCTGCAGCCCGACATGGGCGTGTCGTTCATCCTCTGCGGCTTCATCCTGCTGGTCCTGGGGCTAAAGAAGGTCCGGCCGGCGCTGCTGCTGGCCACCGTGCTGCTGGTGGCCGCCGGCGGCGCGCTCGGCTGGAACGCGCTGCTGAAGCCGTACCAGAGGGACCGCATCGTGTCCTTCCTCAACCCCGCGCAGTACAAGGACTCGACCGGCTACCACATCATCCAGTCGCGCATCGCCGTCGGCTCGGGCGGGCTCACCGGCAAGGGCTACCGGCAGGGCTCGCAGTCGCGCTACCAGTTCCTGCCGGCGCGCCACACCGACTTCATCGTCTCGGTCGTCGGCGAAGAACTGGGCTTCCTGGGCGTGTCGGGGCTGTTCTTCCTCTTTTTCTTTTTCTTCTATCGCCAGCTGCGCTTCCCCTTCCAGAACGACGAGGAGTTTTATTATATCTACCTCTTCAACGGCCTGATCTTCTTCCAGTTCCTGGTCAATGTCTCGATGGCCATCGGCCTGTTCCCGGTGCTGGGCATCACCCTGCCCTTCGTTTCCTACGGCGGGTCGTCGCTGCTGTCGCTGTTCATCGGCGAGGCGATCGTCTTCCGCATCAAGATCAACAATTTCCTCACATGACCCCCGACGAGCTCATCCCGCTGCTGAAGAACCCCCAGGCCTACGTGGGCGGCGAGATCAACTCCTGCCGCCGCCCCTTCCGCCGCGGCGACCTCAACGTCTGCCTGGTCTTTCCCGACACCTACGCCATCGGCATGAGCCATGCGGGCATCAAGATCCTCTACCACCTGCTCAACGGCCTCGCCGGCGTCCACGCCCAGCGCGCCTTCCTGCCCGACCCGGAGAACGTTTCCCTGTTCCGCCGCCACGGCGTGCCCCTGTTCGCGCTGGAGACGCGCCGGCCCCTGGCCGGGTTCGACCTGATCGCCTTCTCGCTGCTGAGCGAGTTGAACTTCACCAACGTGCTCTTGGCCCTGGACCTCGCCGGCCTGCCGCTCGGCTGGCGCGAGCGCGGGGAGGGGAGCTGGCCGCTCATCGCCGCCGGCGGCATCGCCGCCGCCAATCCCGAGCCGCTGCGCGCGTTCGTGGATTTCTTCGCCTTTGGCGACGGCGAGGCGCTCTTCCCCGACCTGGTCGAGGCGCTGCGGCGGAACGGGAAGGCGCGCGGCCGGCGCGACCTGCTGGAGGACCTGGACCGCATCGATGGGGTCTACGTCCCGGCCCTGCACCCGCTCCGGCAAAGGGGGCCCTTCCTGGTCCCGGACCTGGGCGGCAGGATGGTGCGCAAGCGTGTCTGCCCCGACCTGGACCGGGTGCGGCCGGAGGCGGCCGAGGTGGTCCCCGCCTGCGAGGCGGTGTTCAACCGCCTGAACGTGGAGATCGCCCGCGGCTGCCCGCAGAACTGCCGTTTCTGCCAGGCCAAGTCCTACTATGCCCCGTTCCGCGTGCGCGAAGCGTCCGCGATGCTCGATTTCATTCCCCGGGCGCTGCGCGCCACCGGCTACGAGATGTTCTCGCTGGCCTCGCTGAGCTCGGGCGACTACCCGGACCTGCCCGAGCTGCTGCGGCGCATCCCCGCGGTGCTCCAGCCCGACATCTCGTTCTCGGTGCCCTCGCTGCGGCCCGGGACGTTGAGCGAGGAGCTGCTGTCCACCCTGGCCCTGTTCCGCAAGACGGGCATCACCATCGTCCCCGAGGCCGGCAGCGAGCGGCTGCGCCGGGCCATCAACAAGGACGTCAGCGACGAGGAGATCTTCCGCGCCCTGGACCTCGCCTGGAAGCACGGCTGGCAGAAGGTCAAGATGTACTTCATGATCGGGCTGCCCGGCGAGGGCGCCGAGGACGTGGAGGCCATCGCCTCGCTGCTGGAGCATATCCTGGCCGCCGCCCGCGAACGCAGGGCGCGGGTCTCGATCCACGCCTCGTTCTCCTCCTTCGTCCCCAAGGCGCACACGCCCCTGCAATGGGCCGCCCGGGCGCCGGTGTCCGAGCTCGAGGAAAAGATCGCCTTCCTGCGCGGCCGGCTGCGCCGCCACCGCAACCTCGACCTCGACTTCCATTCGCCGGGGCGGAGCATGGTCGAGACCCTCCTGGCGCGCGGCGACGCCCGCGCCGGCGACCTGCTGCTGGCGGCCTATCGCCGCGGCGAGGTGTTCACTGCCTGGGACGCCCATTTCCACCTCGCCGCCTGGGAGTCGGCCCTGCCGGCGCTGGGCAACGCCGATTTCCTCGGCGAGCTGCCCCTCGATGCCGAGCTGCCCTGGGATTTCCTGCAGCTCAACTTCACCCGCGGGCACCTGCGGCGCGAGTTCCTGCGCAGCCGGGCGGGCGAGGCCTGGGCCTCGTGCCTGAGCCAGGACTGCGCCGCCTGCAGCGGCTGCGCCTTCGGCCGCCGTCCCTTCCCGTCCCCGGCCTGGAAGGGGGAGGCGCCGCCGGCGGCCGTCCCGCCCGCCGCTTATCGCCGCCTGCGCCTGCGCTACGAGAAAAAGGGCGACCTGCGCTTCCTGTCGCATCTGGCCATGATGCAATACCTGGAGCGGCGGCTGCGCATGTCGGGGCTGCTGTTCCGCTTCAGCCAGGGCTTCCATCCGCGCATCAAGATGGCCTCCCTGCCGCCGCTGCCGGTCGGCGCCCAGGGGGATGACGAGGCGATCGAAGTCGCGGTCGCCATGGAGGTCCCTGTTGAGGGCGTCACGGGCCGCGAGGAAACGGCGCCCCGCTCCGCGGCGGCGATCCTGGCGGCCTTGAACGGCGAAAACGGCGGCTTCCGCTTCACCAGGGCCGGGTTCGTCGAGGGCGACGCCTCGTTTCATAAAAAGCTGCGCCGCGTCGAATTCGAGTTTTCCTGGCCTGATGCCGATGCCGGGACGCGCCCCGGGCGCGAGGAACTCGCCGCGCTGCTGGCCGCCGGGGAGGAGCTGGACTATTCCGTGTCGGGGGTCAGGCTGGGGATGGATTTCGCCCGCCAGGGGCAGGAGCGTTTCGCCCGCATCTACCGCCTCCTCGACCCGGAGCGGCGCTGGACGACGCGCCTGCGGCGCCTGAAGGTGGCTTTCGATGACGAAGCGTGACATCGCCTCGCGCGCGAACCCGCGCCTGAAGGAGCTCCTGGCCGCCCGCGAGCGCCTGTTCGTCTTCGCCGGCGACAAGCTGGCCCGCGACGTGCTCTCCCGCCCGCTGCGCGTCGAGATCCTGCTGCAGCGCTCCGATCTGGACGAAGAGGTCCGGGCGGGCGCGGCCGAGGTGGGCGAATGCTGGCGGGTCAGCCCGGCGGTGATGGAGAAGGCGACCGGGATGAAGAGCCCGCCGAACCTGGCCGTCGTCCTCGACCTGCCGCCTGCGCGCATCGACTTCGCCGGCAGCCGGATCGTCCTCGGCCTGGTCGGCGTCCAGGACCCGGGCAACCTGGGGACGGCGTTCCGTTGCGCTTCGGCCTTCGCCCTGCCGGCCCTGGCCCTGGCCGGCGCCGGTGCCCGTCCCAACCATGCCAGGACGGTGCGCGCCGCCCAGACGGCCCTGCTCGACGTTCCGTACCAGTGGTTCGCCAGCGCCGACGAGCTGGCCGACGCCGCCCGGGCCGCCGGCGCCCACGTGGTCGCGACCGGTTCGCGGCCGGGCCCGGGCTGTCTGGACCTGGCCGACCTGCCCTTCCCCTGCCTGCTGCTCCTCGGCGGCGAGGGGCAGGGGCTCGAGCCCGGCCTGCTGCGGCGCTTCCCGCGGGTGCGCCTCGACCAGGAGCAGCGCATTGATTCGCTCAACGTCGGCGTCAGCGCCTGCATCCTGATGCACGAGCTGCGGCGGCTGCACGGTTTGGGCGCCGCGCGACGGGGGCCGTGAAGAAGCTCCTGCTGCACGTCTGCTGCGCCCCCTGCGCCGCCTTCGTGGTGAAACGGCTGCGCGGGGACGGATTCGAGGTGACCGGCTTTTTCTTCAATCCCAACATCCAGCCGCGGCGCGAATACGAGTTCCGCCGCGACGAGGTGGCGCGGCTGGCGGGAACGCTCGATTTCCCGGTGGTGTTCCCGCCCTATGACATGGCGGCCTGGTTCGCCGTTGTCCGCGGCCTGGAGCGCGAACCCGAGCGCGGGCGGCGCTGCCCGGCCTGCTTCCGCCTGCGCCTCGAGGCGGCCTTCCGCCACGCCCGCGACAACGGCTTCGCCGCCGTGGCCTCCACCCTGTCGGTCAGCCCCTACAAGTCGACCGCGCAGATCAACGAGCAGGGACGGGCGCTGTCCGGCGCAACCGGGGTCGGGTTCCTGGCCGAGAACTTCAAGTCCCGCGACGGCTGGCCGCAGGCGCGCGCCCTGGCGGCCGAGCTCGGCATCCGCCACCAGGACTATTGCGGCTGCGTCTTCTCCAAGGCCGAGCGCATGCTGCGCCTGCGGAAATGAAGCCAGGCGCGCGGTTTTCCGGCCGCGGCGGTTTGCAATGGGAGCCTCCCTTATGGTAAATTAAGGGGCAGATGAACAAAAAAATGGCGCTGGCCGGCAAGATCGCGGGGATTTTCGCCGCCTATTCGCTGGTCCTGTTCCTGACCGTGTTCTTCACGGTCAGCGTGCTGGTCAAGGGCGCCGAAGTCAGCGCTCCCGACCTGACCGGGATGCCGCTGAACGATGCCTACGCCCTGGCGGCCAGGAAAGGCGTCTATCTCAAGAAGGTTCTCGGCGATTTCGGCAGCGCCTATGCCCCCAACACCGTGGTCAGCCAGTTCCCGGCACCGGATACCCGGGTCAAGGAGAAGGCCGCCATCAAGGTGTTCGTCGCCTCGGAGGTGGGGCAGACGGTCGTCCCGCAGCTGGTGAACCTGAGCCAGAAGGAGAGCGAGGTGCTGCTGAAGAAGAGCCGGCTGAAGAAGGGCCACACGGCGTTCATCGCCGCCCCCGCCACCATGCCCGACACGGTGCTCAGCCAGTCGCTGCCGGCCGGAGGCCGCGTCGCCGAGGGCACCGCCGTCGACCTGCTCCTCTCGCGGGGCGGGGAGGGCGTCTCCTATGTCATGCCCGACCTCATCGGCAGGGAAGCGGCCAGGGTGCTGGTGTTCTTCGAGAGCCGCGGACTGAAGATCTCGAAGATCGAGGAGATGCCCTATTTCGGCCTGAGGCCCGGGATCATCCTCAAGCAGTTCCCCGCCCCCGGCTTCGAGATCGGCCCCCGCAACCTGATCTCCATCCAGGTCAGCCAATGAACCCCGTCTTCCCCTCCATCCTCTCGACGAGTTTCTTCGATCTCGAGGCCAGGCTCGAGGCTTTCGCCGCCAACGGCATCGACTTCCTCCACCTCGACGTCATGGACGGCCATTTCGTCGACCAGATCTCCTTCGGCCCCTCGCTGGCCCGCGCCATCCGTTCGCGTTTCCGCTTCCGCCTCGACGCCCACCTGATGGTCAGCAACCCCGGCAAGGCGGCGCCCCAGTTCATGGCCGCCGGCGCCGACTGGATCTCCTTCCATGCCGAGGCCGCCGGCGCCCGGGAGACCGGGCCGCTGCTGCGCCGCATCCGCGACCATGGCGTGCGCGCCGGCCTGGTGCTCAACCCCGACACGCCGCTGGAGGCGGTGCGCCCCTTCCTGACGGAGCTGGACTACGTCCTGCTGATGAGCGTCTTCCCCGGCTACGGCGGGCAGTCGTTCATCCCCGCCACCCTGGAGCGGGCGGCGCGGCTGCGGCAGGAGATCGCCGTCTCCGGCAGCCGCTGCCTGCTGCAGGTCGACGGCGGCATCAATCCCGAGAACGCCGCCCGGCTGAAGGAGGCGGGGGCCGACCTGTTCGTGGTGGGGACCGCCCTGTACCATGCCGACGACGTCGCCGGCAAGATCCGCCAATTCCTCGATCGCCTGCAATGGAGCCGAACATGAAAAAAACCGCCCTGCTTCTCTCCCTGTCCCTGTTGCTGGCCGCCGCCGGTTGCAGGTCCAAGAAGACCGTCACCATCGATCCGAGCGAAAGGGGCTCGGACAAGATGATGTACGAAAACGCCCTGAAATACATGACGCGCAACCCGGAGAAGGCCCGCCTGTTGTTCAAGGAGGTCGGCCAGCTCTACCCCGACTCGATCTACGCCAACAAGGCCAAGCTGGGCATCGCCGACTCGTATTTCAAGCAGCGCGACCCCTCCTCGCTGATCATGGCCGCCGCCGAATACCAGGATTACGTCAACCTGTTCCCCTATTCGCCCGACGCCGTGTACGCCAAGTACCAGATCGGCATGTGCTACTACAAGCAGGTACGCAAGCCCGAGCGCGACCAGACCAGCACCTTCCGCGCCATCAAGGCCTTCGAGGGGGTGATCGAACAGTACCCCGGGACCCCGGAGGCCGCCGAGGCCAAGAAGAAGATCGACGAGTGCCGGCAGGTCCTGGCCACCCATTTCTTCCGCATCGGCTATTACAATTTCCTGATGAAATCGTACGAGGGGGCCATCGCCCGCTTCAAACAGGTCATGGACGAGTATCCCGAGTTCAAACGCATGGACAAGCTGCTCTACTTCACCGGCCGGACCTATGCCGCCATGGGCGACGGCGCCTCGGCCATCTCGTTCTTCCAGCGCGTGACCGGCAGCCACGCCGGCTCGCCCTATGCCGGCAAGGCCCGGCGCCGCATCCGCCTGCTGATGCGCGAGGCCGAGCGGGTGAAGAAAATGGGCGTCCCGCCCGTCCCGGGCGCCCCCGAAGGTGCTCAAAAATAGCGGCAACCTCCCCGAGCGGCCCGGAGTCTACCTGTTCAAGTCGGCCGCGGGCAAACCCCTGTACATCGGCAAGGCGGCCGACCTGCGCAAGCGCGTCGCGCAGTACTTCCAGAAGAAGGACGACCCGCTGCTGCAACGGCTGCTGCAGCAGTCCGCTTCCCTGGAGACGATCGTCACCGCGAGCGAGGCCGACGCCCTGCTGCTGGAGAGCGACTTGGTGCACAGCCACCTGCCGCCGTTCAACGTCCGGCTCAAGGACGACAAGAGCTTCCCCTTCGTCGAGGTGACGCTGGCCGACGAGTTCCCAGGGATTTACTACTCCCGGCGCCTCGCCGCAGGCAGCTTCGCCCTGGGCCCGCTGGTCGATTCCCGGCGGGCGCGGCGCCTGATCGATTTCGTCACCCGCCTGTTCCGCCTGCGCACCTGCCGGGACGCCCTGCTGCGCAAGGGCATTCCCTGCCTGTACCATCACATCGAGCGCTGCTCCGCCCCCTGCGCCGGCCGCATCGGCCGCGACGAATACGCACGCCAGGCCGCCGCCGCCGTCGACCTGCTCAAGGGGCGCAAAGGGAGGGCCGCGGCCGGCCTGCGCCGGCGCATGCGCGCCCTGGCGGCGCGCCTCGACTTCGAGGGGGCGCAGAGGGCCAAGGAGGACCTGGAGGCGCTCGACGGCTTCTCGCTCCATTCGTACGTGCCCCGCCGCACCCGCCGCGACCGCGACGCCGTCGCCGCCGCCCTGCTGGGGGGCGAGGCCTTTTTCACCGTCTTCGCCCAGAACGACGGCCGGGTCAGCCGCGGCGAGTTCTTCCACCTGCAGACCCTGAGCGATACGCCCGAGGAAGCGCTGCGCGAGTTCCTCCTCGATTACTACCGCCTGCGCCCCCTGCCCGGCGAGATCGACGTGTCCCGGCTCCCGGCCCAGGCCGGTGAGCTGGCGGCGCTCCTGGCGCGGCGCGGCCGCCGCGTCGGCCTGCGCGTCCCCGTCCGCGGCGAGCCGCGGCGCCTCCTCGATCTGGCCGACAGGAACCTGGCCCTGTTCGTGCAGAAAAGCGATTTCCGCTCCCTGGGCGAGGAGGCGCGGCGGACGCTGCGCCTGCGCCGCTTCCCCGCGCGCATCGAGGGCTATGACATCTCCCACCTGGGAGAAAAGGAGCGCGTCGGCGCCCGCGTCGTCTTCCTGGACGGCCGGCCGGAGAAACGCCTGTACCGCAGCTACCGCGTCCGCGGCGCAACGCCCGGCGACACCGGGGCGCTGGGCGAGGTCCTCTCCCGCCGCCTGGGCCACGACCCGGAGCGGCCCGACCTGCTGCTCGTCGACGGCGGCGCGGCGCAGCTGGGCGAGGCGCTGCGCCTGAAGCGCGAGACGGGGCTGGAGGCCGACGTGATCGCCCTGGCCAAGAACGAGGAGCGGGTGTTCCTGGAGGACGGGACGTCGATCGTGCCTGAAAGGGGATCGCCCCTGCGCCACCTGTTGCAGAACGTGCGCGACGAGGCGCATCGGAGAGCGATTCGCCATCACAGGAGAAGGCGAGAAAAGATCCAGGCGAACTCTCAGGGGCAAAGAAAGATAGAGGGGTAAAGCCAGAGAAAGAGCGGCAGCCAGTTCGATCTAAAAACGGTTTCCCCTTTCTCGTTTCAGCCCCAAGCGCTAAGCCTCAGGGCTTTTTCTTACGTTTTCCTTATTACTTTTCTAACGCCTTCCTTTCTTACTTCCCCCTACCCCTTTACCACTTATCCTCTCTACCCCTTTCCCCCTTCTTAATCTTCTGCCGCCGTTAGCAGCGAGTTGAACATCAGCTTGTAGGTTCCCTCGCCGTGTGTGCGGTGGATGACATCGGGGCCGATCAGGATGACCCGGCCCTTGCCGCGGCGGAAGTCGACCAGCAGCGAGCGGCGCGCCAGCCGCTCCTCACCCTGCAGCCAGCCCGACAGCAGCAGGTCGCGCGCGCCGAACACGAGCGGCGTCGAGCGGCTCTCGCCGGCCGCCCGCGGCAGGCGGGTGGCGAACGCCGGGCCGGAACGGAAAAAGACGGCGGCGCTGCGCTCCATGCCCAGGGTCAGGGGCGATTCCTTGACCTCGGCCCGCAGGTAGGAGCCCGGGCAGACGATCTCGCTGTTCTTCTCCATGACGTTGTCGACCGGCAGCTTCAGCTTGTCGATCGCGTAGGCGCACGAGTCCTCCATGAAGATCAGCGTCTTGCCCGCCTTGACCATATCGGCGAGCTCCTTCTCGCCCGCCTCGCCGATGCCGCCGGAATACTCGGCCGGGACCGGCGCCATCCACTTCTCCCTCTCCTTCGGCGGCTTGCCGCTCTCGATCTCGGTCTCGGAGGCGCCGGCGAAGACCAGGACGTCGAACTTTTTGTCCCAGTCGCGGCGGGCCGCGTCCTTGGGGCGGACCGTCTCGTAGGGGACCTTGTACTCGTCGAACACGTAGCGCAGCCAGCCCTCGGTCATGTTGTGTCCCCAGTTCTGGTACAATCCGGCCTTGAACGGGCGCAGGCGGCGGAAGGACTCCAGGGGGAGCTGCTCGCAAAAAGCGGGGAACAGGGGCGCTTCGGCGTGGATCGTTTGCAGCAGCGCCAGCGCTTCGCCCTTCCTGACCAGGAACGAGCCGCGCGGGAATTCGGGGTGGTCCTGGTTGCGGTAGACGGCCTTGCCCTTGCCCAGCAGCTCGAAGGCGGCGCGGTAGGATGAGTTGTGGCGGGCGTCGAGGACGATCCATTCCCCGTCCCCGTCGGGGAAGGAAGCCGGGGTTTCGCCCTCGACCGCGTCCAAGGCCGCCGGCAGCGGCTCGGTGACAACGGCGGTGCGCACCCCCATGCCCAGCGGCAGAGTCCAGGCGGCCATGTCGTAGGGCAGTTCCGGCTCGTCCTTGGGGTTCTTGCGCAGGTCGGGATAGCGCTGGCGCTCGAAGAGGTTCTTGACGAAGGGGCGGAAGGGCTGGGCCAGGGGGACGACCCAGGACCCCTCGTCGAACAGGGCGTCGCCGGCGCGGGCCGGCTGCTTGAGGCGGAAGACGCGGATGCCCGAGCGCCGCAGGACCTGCACGAAACGCCCGGCGGCGCCGGGATCGTGCTGCCGGCCGGGGATGACATAGGCGTAGGGGGGCTCGCTGTTGCCGCGGGCGATGTTCTCGCGGGCCGCCTGCCAGGTGTCGAGCAGCAGCTCTCTTTTCATCCGCGCCGCGGTGTTCAGGACCGAGAGGGTCGCCTGGAGCTCGTACTGGACGAGGTCGGCCATGCGCCACCAGCCTCCCCGCCAGGGGCTTGGGCTGAAGATGCGCTCCTCGTTGCCGGGGCTCTCGGCGCTCTCCACTTCCTCGGGCTCGACGTAGATCGGCGAGGCCAGGCGGGTCGAGGCGCCCTCGAAGAGGATGCCGGGGATGTTGTGGAACCAGGCCGAGTCGTCGAGCGAGCCGATCCACCAGCCGGTGAAGAAGCCGCGCGAGGCCACGCCCCGCAATCCCAGCTTCTCCAGGTCGTAGGCGATGCGCGAGCCGATCAGGTTGATGCTGCGCCAGACCAGCGGGTGGACCCCCGGGGTGGGCGGGTCCTGGTAGGGGGGGATGAAGAAGCGGTCGCCGCTCGAGCCCATCTGGTGCTCGTCGACGAGCAGCTGCGGGTGCAGGTCGTGGAAGAGCGCCTTGAGGACGAGCGCCGTTTCCTTCAGGCTGCCCTTGAACCAGTCGCGGTTGTTGTCGTGGCCGGCATACCAGTGGTAGAGGAAGGGGGCGCCCGTCCCCTCGTATTCGCTGCCCCTGGTCTTGTTGTACCAGTCGACCTGCATGATCTGGCCGTCGGGGTTGACCGAGGGGAACAGGGCCAGGACCACGTTGTCCAGGATGGCGTCGGCTTCGCTGCCGCCTGCAGCCAGGAGGCGGGCCAGCTCCATGGCCATCTGTGAGGAGGCGATCTCGGTGGAATGGAGGTTGCAGGTGACCACGACGATGGCCTTGCCCGAGTCGGCGAGCCCTGCCGCCGTCCCGGAATCGACTTCGCCCTGGGCCAGGGTGCGGGCGGCCTCCTTCAGGCGGTCAAGGTCCTTCAGGTTGTCTTCGGAGGAGATCAGGGCCATGAACAGGTCGTTGCCCAGCGTGGTCTTGCCCAGGACCATGGTCTTCACCCGAGGCGACTCGCGGGCCAGCGTCTCGAAGTAGGCCCGGATGCGGGCGTAATGGGCCAGCTGGCCGTCCGCGCCTGGCTTGAAGCCCAGGAACTGCTCGGGGGTGGTCAGGGACCAGGACGGGGCGGCCAGGAGAACCAGGAGAGACAGAAGGGCGAGGGTACGTTTCATGGAGCCTCCATAGAGAAGGATTATAGAGGTAAAGAGGCAGAGGGGTAAAGAGGTAGAGCAAGAAAAGAAAAAGCAAAAGGAAAAAGTAAGACAAATGCCAAAATCCCAAGCGCCAAATTCGAAAGTCCATCCGGTTTTCTCCCCTGAATTGACTTTCCCGGCGCCTCTCCCTATAATGCAGTCCTGGTTCCGCGCCGGAGTGGCGGAATGGGCAGACGCATCAGACTCAAAATCTGACGAGGATTTCCCTCATAAGGGTTCGATCCCCTTCTCCGGCATTTAGAACTACGACGATCTCGTAGTGTTGGTGTTGGTGATCGTGTTTGTGGTAGCGGCGGGCAAAGGTGAACCATCGCCTTTCCCTTTCATTTTCACCCACGTTGTTTTTATTGCCGTTGCCGTATGCCCTGCGCCGTCAGCCGTACGCCGAGAACCGGGACAGGCGTCTTCAGTCGATATTTCTCTGTTCCACTATGCCTCTCTCGCGGTAGAACACCGAGAGGATGGTGTAGGGGACGGAGCGGTCGCCGGCCATGGCGCTGATCGTGCTCTGGGCGACCTGCATGACCTCGATGTTGGGGGTGATCCAATCGTTGACCTTCTTCTCCAGGTCGGCCCCCTGGCCGGTGAACAGCTTGTACTTCATGGCGCACCCCCATGGTTGGCGTAGGCAAAATTATAGCACAGGTGCCGCGGTCAGGAAACGATCTTCAGGGCCCGCGGCACCGATTCGAACTCCAGGCTGTGAAAGGCGCGCGGCCTGCCGTCCTGGCTGAGGATGTCGCCGTCCACCTGCACGGTGAAGGCCTTTTTGGCGCGGACGGCGAAGCGCGGCGCCTGCAGCACCAGGGCCTCCTTCTGCTCGGCGTAGAGCGCCGGCGGCGTCAGCAGGGCCAGGGCGGCCAGGCGCGTGAAGGAGCACCTGCGGATCAGCAGGGCGTCGAGCAGGCCGTCGTCGGGGCGCGCCTTGGGCAGGGCCTTGCGGCCGGCGGCGTAATAGCGGATGTTGTCGAAGACGGCCAGCATGAACTCGCCGCTGACGCGGCCGTTGTCGTGTTCCACGTCCAGGTGGATCGGCATCTCGGCGGAGCGGCAGGCCCGCCATCCGCCGCGCAGGCCCGACAGGGTCTGGAATTTGCCCAGGCGCGGGCTGCGCTGGACCACCTGGTTGACGTACTGGTTGATCAGCACCGCCAGGCCGATCGAGGCCTGGCCCGGGTAGTAGCGCAGGACCTTTTTCCCTTCGCGCGCCGCTCCCAGGTCGATGGTGCGCGTGCGGCCGCGGCGGATGGCCTGGCAGGCCTTGCGCAGCGAGTGGATGCCGAACTCGCGCACGACATCGTTGCACGAGCCCAGGCCGATCATGCCCAGGGCGTTGTCGGCGCCGAGACGCATCAGCTCGTTGATCACGATCAGCAGCGTGGTGTCGCCGCCGGCGGCGACCAGCACCGGGTAGTCCTCGGCGGTCACCGCCACCAGGTCGCGCAGGTCGTCCTCGTGGCGCGACTCGAACCAGTCGTAGGCCACCCCCTGCTCGCGCAGGCAGCGCTGCAGCGAGCGGCGGTTCTGCGCCGCCCTGCCCTTGCCCGAGCTGGGATTGAACAGCAGGGCGACCTTGTCCATCACTCCAGCCCCAGCTCGCGCAGGACGGAGCCGGCGCCGTCGACCTCGCCGGCCACCCAGCGCACGTAGCGGGCGTCGACATGGATGGCACGGGTGATGGCGGGCCGGAAGGCGAAGTCGCTGACCAGCGACTCGTGGTTGCCGTCGAACAGCACGCCCATCAGCTCGCCGTCGGCGTTGAGCACCGGGCTGCCCGAGTTGCCGCCGGCCGAGTCGTTGCTGGTCAGGAAATTCACCGGCACGTCGCCCCGCGCGGGGTCGGCGTGGCGCTTGCGACCCTCGGCGGCCGCGGCGTCCAGGAAGCGCCGGCCCGGGTCGAAGGGGGGCCGGCCGGTGTTCTTGGCGAGCACTCCCGCCAGGGTGGTGAAGGGGGAGTGCCAGACGGCGTCGCGCGGCGAATAGCCCCCGACGCGGCCGTAGTTGAGGCGCAGCGTGCGGTTGGCGTCGGGGTAGGGGCGCAGCGCCCGGGCGAAGCGCGGCGTGACGTCGTCGACGCCGGTCATGACGCGGACGCTGTACCCGGGAGCGTGGATCTCCTGGCCGCGGTCGGCGGCCAGGAAGCCGTCGCGGATGTAGTTGCGCTCGGGAGAGGAGAAGCTCTGCACGGCGCCGAAGGCCACGTGGTGGTTGGTGAGGATCAGGCCGTCAGCCGAGACGAACGATCCGGTGCCGCCGCCCAGGTTGACGACGGCCATGGCCAGGCACTTCTCTCCCGGCTTCCAGATCCCGGCCGGGTCGATGCGGCAGCCCAGGGCCTTCATGCCGGCAACGGCTGCCGGGGTTATGGCGTCGACCGGGAGCATCCCCTCCACGGCGGGAAAGGCGAGCGCGGCCAGCAGCAGCGCGCAGAAGATCAGAACTTTCATAGGAGAACTCCATCGATTGAGTGAGAGGGAGTACCGGGATTATACATAACCGACGGGGAGATTGCAAACTTAGAACTGAGTGATAGTGGTCGTAGAGGGCAATGGATAGGCGATCGTGATGCGTTATGCGTGATGAGAAACGGCCATGAGCGAGCGCTTGTGATGAGTGATGAGACAAGCCAAGAGAGACCTGGCTAAGGTGATCCAAAACGACTTTTGGTTGACAGAGTTCGTTAATTGCTGTTGCTAACACAAACACTAACACTAACACCAAGTGTTTTCTTCTTACTTTTGCCTTTTTCTTTTGCCTTTTACCTTTCGAGCGCCCTTCTTTCCCCCTTTACCCCTCTACCCCTTTACCTCTTTACCCCTTGTCCTCCCTACACCCTTTGCCTCTCAAATCATTTCATGCTACAACCATTTGGCCGACCTGAGGTGCCCCATGAATGGAACGCGAATCCTGCTTGCGCTTGTCTTCCTGCTCCTGTGCGCTCTGCCGCTGAAATCCGATGACGCGGCGATCGTTGCGATCAAGAAGGCCTATGGCGAAACGGCCCAGGCCATCGCCAGGGCCCAGAAGGGAGAAGGAGGCCTGTACTGCACCGAGCTGGACGTCAACCGCCTGGGCGGCTCGTGGCGGGCGGTCGGCGACTATTCGAAAAAAGCGGCCTTCTGGTTCGCCGACCAGCCCGATTTCGTTGCCGCCGAGGGCAGAAGAAGGGAAGCGGCGCTGGCCAAGGTCGAGGTCAGGGAAAAGGCCGCTGCCTTGGAATGCTACCGCGAGTTCTTCTACCTGAACGGCGAGCCGGCGTTCTTTTTCAGCAAAAAGGACGGCGAGGGCGTAGATGAGCGGGTCTATTTCAAGGGCGGCAAGGCGTTTCTGCGCCTGTTGGGCAAGGAGGAGGGGGAAGCCGGCGACAGCGGGGCGGCGATCCTGCGCGAGGCCCGCTACTGGCAGGATCTGTTCCTGCTCTTCTTCGGCCCGCTCCCCGAGCCGTCAGGCCCTGCCGGCGGCAAGCACACCATCGACGACTGGCTGGCCGGCTGCCTGGGCAAGGAGGCCTCGACCCTGGGAACGAGGATCTGCCTGGGCCAGGCCTTCGACAAGTGGGACGCCGAGCTGAACCGGAAGTACCGGGCGCTGAACGGCAGGCTCGCTGCCAAGGCCCAGGCGGCGCTGCGCGAGGCCCAGCGGGGCTGGCTGGCCTTCCTCGACCTCGAGCTGGCCTGGCTGGCGCAATTCTACGGAGGCCTGGACGGCTCCATGTACGGCGTCATGCTGGCCGCCGACCGGGTCGAGCGGGTCAGGCGCAGGGCCTTGAATCTGGGCTCGCTCCTCGCCGTGCTGGAGGAGCCATAGCCGGCGCGGGTGCCGGCGCTTTCCGGCTCCCCGGCCGTTTCCGCAATCCCTAACTTGCAAATCGATTTCCCTTGTGGTAAAAGGGGAAAAAAACGGGAGGTCGCAATGAAAAAAATAATGCTGCTCGTGGCGGTGCTGGCCCTTCTCTCCGCCTGCATCTGCAAGCCGGTGCTGGGCGGGCTGCCCGAAGGCAAGAAAGTCAAGGTGAACATCCAGGATAAATCCTTCAAGGGCGAGCTGCTCACGGTCACCAACGACCTGATCGTCATCCGCTACCAGGACAAGGAAAAGAAAAAAGAAGTCATCCTGGGCTGCCCGACGGGCGAGACCGAGATCGTCAAGGTGTCGCGCGGCTGCGGCCCGATCGTCGGCCTGCTGCAGAAAGACAGGAAATTCTCTTTCAAGGGCAAGCCCGCTGACAAGATCAACCAGAACGTCGTCGACCTCTCCCAGGATTCGCTGTACGCGTCCAAGATGCCCGACTGGATCAAGGAGCAGATGACGCCGTTCGGCCAGCAATAACGCCGGTCCGCCCCGCCCGCATACGCCCGGCAGTGAGGAGACTGTTCGATCTCGGCCTGAACCTCGCTGTCGTGCTTTTTTCCCTCTGGCTGCACGATGGGGCGCGGGTGCGGGCGGCGCGGCGCCTCGGCGACGCCGGGGCGGCCTTCCGGCAGCGCTCTCCCGACAACCCGTTCGCCCGCGTCGACTGGATCGGCAGCCTGCTGCTTCCCGCCTACCTGCTCTTCCGCAGCCTGCCCCTGCTGGGCTGGACCCGGAGCCTCGACCTGGACGAGGACAAGTTGCGCTCGCCCCGCCGCGACGGCCTGCTGATCGCCCTGGCCGGCCCGCTGGCCAACCTGCTGCTGGCCGTCGCCGGCATCGCCGCCTTCCGCGGCCTGGCCGCGGCCGGCATGGCCGATTCGCCCTTGCTGATGAGGATGGCGCCCTTCTTCTGCCTCGCCAATGCCAACCTCTTCGTCTTCAACCTGCTGCCCATCCCGCCCCTGGCCGGCGCCATCGCCGCCGAGCGTTTCCTGGGCGGAGACGCCCTGTCGTGCTTTGAAGAAATCAAACCTTATGGCTTTCTATTGCTGCTGGTGGGAGTGTATTTCAATTTTTTCGATTTCATAACCATTCCAGTCAGTCGATTGGTCTATTCGCTTTTAGGGTTTTAGAGCCTCGATCTCCAGTGGTCGAGAAAGAGAGAGGGGTACAGAGGTAAAGTAAGAAAAATCAGGCATTGCCCCATACCCCTCTACCACGTTCCCACTTACCCTCTACCCCTTTACCACTTTTTTTCTAGTCTCTGATCTCCTGGTTCCTGAGCAGCTCCTGGTAATACGGGCATTTCTCCTTGAGCTCCTCGTGGCTGCCGTCGCCGACCAGCCCCTTGTCGTTGAAGCAGAGGATGCGGCCGGCCTGGCGGATGGTGCTCAGGCGGTGGGCGACGACGAACAGCGTCTTGCCGCGCACGACCTCGGGCAGCGAGGCGAAGATCGAGGCCTCGGTCGCGGAGTCCAGCGCCGAGGTCGGCTCGTCGAGGATGACGACGTCGGGGTCCTTGACCAGGGCGCGGGCGATGGCCAGCCTTTGCTTCTGCCCCTCGGAAAAGTTGACGCCGCGCTCGCCGACCTGCGAGGCGTAGCCGTCGGGGAGAGCGGCGATGAAGTCGTGGATGCCGGCGACGCGGGCCGCCGCCTGGATCTCGGCGTCGGAAGCGTCGGGATCGCCGTAGCGCAGGTTGTCGGCGATCGTCCCTTTCAGCAGGGTCGGCGACTGCGGTACGTAGCCGATGCGCCGGCGCAGCGAGCGCAGCTCCAATTCGCTTGCCGGCCGGCCGTCGACGCGGATCTCCCCTTTCTGCGGCCGGTAGAACTG
Source organism: uncultured Clostridia bacterium (assembly GCA_964628035.1). Classification (GTDB taxonomy): domain Bacteria; phylum Acidobacteriota; class Aminicenantia; order UBA2199; family UBA2199; genus UBA2199. The sequence goes on from CAZVPI010000010.1 coordinate 55,969, forward strand.
CAGCAGCAGGCTGACCAGGGTGGTCTTGCCCACGCCGCTGGGGCCGACGATGGCCGCGTGCTCGCCGGCCCCGACCCTGAACGAGACGTTCTCCAGCACCGTCTCCTTGCCGTTGTAGGAGAAGCCTACGTCGCGGAACTCCACTTCGCCGCGCAGCCTTTCGACCTTTCCCCCCTTCTCCTCGCCCTCCTCCGGGACCACGTCGAACAGGGCCGAGACCCGCTCCAGGGAGGCCATGGCCCCCTGCAGCTGGAAGTTGGCCGTGGCCAAAAACTGGGCCGGGCCGTAGACGAAGCCGACGTAGGACTGGAAGGCCAGCAGCGAGCCCAGGCTCCACTCGCCGCGGACGATCAGGACGGCGCCGCCGGCCAGCACGATCAGATAGGCCAGCTCGGGGGCGAAGTTGATCGCCAGGTTGGCCAGCTGGCCGAAGACGTTCTGCTCCATGCCCAGCTGCAGCGCGGCGCGCAGTTTGCCGCTCAGCGCGCCCAGCGTCCTCTTTTCGGCGGCGAAGGCCTTGATCAGCGCGGTCTGCGAGAGCGACTCCTGCACCGACTGGTAGACCTCGGCGTGGCGCTCCATGCCGTGGTGGCTCAGCACGCGCAGCTTGCTTCCGAAGAAGCGGGCGGCGACGAACATCAGCGGCAGCACCACCAGCACGGCCAGGGCCAGCCGCCAGTTCAGCAGCACCAGGAAGACGGCGCCGCCGACGAAGCGGACGAAGGAGGTGAAGATGTGGACGATGGTCGAGGAGAAGAACCAGCGCACGCCGCCGACGTCGCCCAGCAGGCGCGACATCAGGTAGCCGGTCTCCTTGCCGTCGAAGAAGGCCTTGGGCAGGCGCAGGACGCGGTCGAACAGGGTCTGCTGGATCTCCAGCAGCACCTCCTGCTCGAAACGGGTGAAATAGTAGCTTTGCAGGATGCCGAAGAGGATGTTGGCGATCTTGATCGTGGCCAGGACCAGGATCACGCCCAGCAGCAGACGCAGCTGCCTGGCCAGGATGACCTTGTCGATCAGGAAGCGGGTGATCATGGGGCCGGGGAAGGCCAGCAGCGAGGTCAGCAGGATCAGCCCCGCCCCCAGCGCCCCCTTCCGCCAGTGGCGCTTGATGATCGGCAGCAGGTTCTTCAGGGTTTCCCTGCTTTTGTTCCTGTCCCGCGCCGTCCGCGCGATCTTGTCCTCGGGCATCTTGCGCGACCAGGCGTTTTTCAGGTAGGAGAGCCAGGATTTCATAGGAGATCATTATAGAGCATTATCAGTGGTAGTGATAGTGGCTGCAGCAGTGATCAACAATCTGTCGTTATTCTTGATTCGTAATTCGTGATTCGAGAAAGTCGCGGCGGACTTTTTCTGGTGATTAGTAATGAGTGATTCGAGCAGCAATGGGGCGATCTTTTTTTACTTTTTCTTTTACCTTTCGAACGCCTTTCTATCTCACTTTACCCCTCTACCTCTCTACCCCTGTAGTTCCTTTTTTGTTTGACAAATATCCCCCTTTGCCCTACACTACCCCTTAACGCTTGTCCCAGTGCCTTTTGGGGCAACGGTTTTGCCAATGAGCGGATTCGAGAAGAAGATCAAGTATTCCAGGTCGGGCGCGGTTTCGACCAACCTGTCCGGAGAAAACGCGATCCTCTACAATGTCGGCACACACAAAGAAAAGGCAGTAAACGCGACCGCGCTCCTGGTCTGGAAAAACCTGGACGGCAGCCGCGATAGTGGAGAAATTTCCCGCATAGTGCTCAATAACTTTGAAGGCGCCCCGGAGGAGGAGATTCGCCGGGATGTCGAGGGATTTCTGGGCGAGCTCCTGGAGGGGGGATTCATCGAACCGGCCGATGCCGACCGGCCGCCCCTGCCTGTTGAAGAGTATGTCCAGTTGTCTGACCGGCCTGGCGATTTCGACATCTCGCTGACCGGCAAGTGCAACCTCCATTGCGAGTATTGCTTTTACGCCCACGAGATGCACGACCGCCCCGACCTTTCGCAAAAAGAGTGGTTCACTTTCTTCGATGAGCTGGGGCGGCTGGGAGTTCGCACCCTGACGCTGAGCGGCGGCGAGGTCTTTGTCCGCAAGGACCTTTTTGAATTGATCGACTACATCATCGAGAAACGGATGCGCTACTCGATCCTCAGCAACGGCACGCTGATCGATGAGAAGATGATCTCGCGCTTGCAAGAGAAAAAGCGCCGGCTGCGGCTGAACTCCATCCAGGTCTCGATCGACGGCTCCTGCGCCGAGATCCATGACAAGAGCCGTGGCAAGGGATGCTTCGAGAAAGCCATCCGCGGCTTGCGCCTGCTCAAGGAGGCGGGCTTTCCGGCGACCTGCCGGGTGACCATCAACCGCCACAACGTCGACGATCTGGACAACATCGCCAGGCTGCTGCTGGATGATGTCGGGCTCCACAGCTTCGGCACCAACGACGCCATGCCCATGGGCGCCGGCTGCGACAACCAGGCCGGCATCACCCTTTTGCCACAGCAGCAATTGCAAGCCATGAAGGACCTTATCCGCCTGGAAAAGCAATACAACGGCCGCATCAATGCCACGGCCGGTCCTTTGGCCAAGTGGAAATCATACGGCGAGATGGAGAACGCCAAAGCTACTGGCGAGAAGGCAGCCCGCTGGCAAATGGGCTTTCTCACCGCCTGCGGCTGCGTCTTCAACAAGCTGGCCGTGCATCACGACGGAATCATCACTCCCTGCAACATGCTGGCCGGGCTGGAGCTCGGCCGCGTGAACCGTGATCCGATCACAACGATCTGGAAGACCCACCCAACCCTCAAGGCGTTGAAGGACCGGAGGAAAATCCCCATGCAGGAAGTGCCGGGCTGCGAGGAGTGCGAGTGGGCTCCCTATTGCAATGGCAGCTGCCCCGGCCTGGCCCACACCATGACCGGCGACTTCAACATGGCCAACCCCCACGATTGTTACAGGAATTTCCTGAAAGCGACAGGCCTGACTTCGAAGACGGTGCCATGGGGAAAATCAGAATGAGCGACCTTATTCACGCATGATCCCGGTTAACGAGAACCTACGCTACACTCTCCAGGATGAGGTTGCCATCGAGGATTTTGACGATGGTTCCCTGATCTTCCTGGCCAGGCAGAAGAAACTCATCGAGATCAACCACGCGGCCAGGAGGATACTCCGCTTGTTCAACGGCAGGCGCAGCCTGAAACAGGTGATCGTGAAAACAGCCCGCGATCACAAGATTAAGGAAAACAGGGTGCGAAGGGACATCCAGGAGCTTGTCATAGATATGGGCGAAAAAGGCGTGCTGAAACCCATAGTAAAACTAAGCCGAAGGAGAAAAAAGATGGATAAATCGGCAGGTTTGTTGGCCAATCCCAAGATATCGCTGCGCGAGGAGGAAGACGGCGCCATCCTCTTCGATCCCGAAACCGACGGATTGCAGATCATCAACCCAATAGGCTTACTTATATGGAAATTCATCCAGGTACACCCAAGAACCAGGACTGATATCGCGAATCATTTACTGAATAACTGTGAGGGAGTGCCTGAAGACCAAGTGGAGAAGGATGTTGATGATTTCGTTTCCGAATTACAGAGCAAATGTTTCATAAGAGAAATTGCAAATGACAAGTGATTGCTGCGAATTTAACGAGAATCAAGAGGAAAAGGCCCCAATAAACAAGTTGGATTTGCCGGAAGGAGTCCCGCCTTTATATACTTTCTATCTTTACATAACCAATGGCTGCAACCTGGCCTGCCGCCATTGCTGGATCACTCCGACATTTGTCAATGGCAAACCTTCCCCGGGCGATTGCCTCGATCTGGATTTATTGAGGCTGGCTGTGGAGGAAGGAAAATCGCTGGGCTTGCGAAACGCCAAGCTTACTGGAGGCGAACCGGTCCTCCATCCGCGTTTTGTTGAGATCGTCGATTACTTGAGTGCTGAGGACATCAAGCTGAATATGGAGACAAACGGTACGCTGATCGACGCTGACTTGGCCAAGCATCTGAAAAACAATTCATCCATGTGGCACATCTCGGTCAGCATCGACAGCGTCAATCCGGAAAAGCACGATCAATTCCGGGGCGTGAAAGGGGCTTTCAATGCTGCAGTAAAAGGGATCGAGCATCTTGTGAACGCCGGTTTCAAGCCCCAGATCATCATGTGCCCGCATCGCGGCAACATCCAAGAAGTCGAGGACTTGGTCAAGTTGGCGGTCAGCCTGGGAGCAGGATCAGTCAAATTCAACCCGGTAACGGCCACCGGCCGGGGACAGATCATGGAACAGCACGGTGAAACGCTTGATTCCGATGAAGTCATGCGGCTGGTTCGCTTCATCCGGGGCGAGTTGCAGGAACGCATGCCCATCCGTTTGATCATTTCTACTCCGCCCGCCTTGTCCACTATTAAGGAGCTCCTTCGGGAAAGAAGGGCCGGAGGCGAGTGCGGCGTGCGCCATATTTTGGGGATTCTCGGGGATGGGGAGATGGCTTTGTGCGGCATTGGGCGGAATATTCCGGAGCTGTGTTTCGGGCGCTTGGGGAAAGACAGCCTGCGCGACACATGGGTCTCCCATCCAACCCTGGTGAAACTTCGAGAAGACCTGGATGGTGAGTTCCCGGGAATCTGCGGCGACTGCGTCCATGCCCGGCGCTGCCTGACGCAATGTGTGGCCAATAATTATGTGCGTACCGGAAAAATGGTCAATCCCGATCTGTTATGCACGGAAGCGGAACGCGGGAGAATCTTTCCGATCACCAGGAGACGGAGTTATGGGGAGAAATAGTGATTCCCGTGCTTCCCAAAAAAACAAAAAACAGGACGTGCTTCAAAAAGGGGGTATTATTTTTCATGCGTCTTCCGTGAGCGTTTCGGGAAAAGCGCTTTTATTCTTGGGTCACTCCACTGCCGGCAAAAGCACGATCAGCCAGTTATTGTCGAAACGGTATCCCATTATCGCTGACGACAAGGTCTTAGTAAGAGAAATGAAAACCAAGGACTGGCTGGTCCAAGATGCGAGTGATAAGTTCCGTGATTGGACCGGAACCGAACCTCCATTGGGCCGAGAAAAATTCCCGGTACTTGCAATCATGCGCATTTTTAAAGGACGTTCCACGCGAATTCAACCTCTCTCTCAAAGGGAAACATGCGGATACATGATGGATGCCATTTTTGAGAACGATTTTCAAAGAAACATTGAAGATTTATCGATACGAAAAGAATGGTTTGAACTAGCAGCAAAGATTTCTAGAAATATTGAGGGATGGCGCTTGACTTTTCCAAAAAGTGCAGTTATTATTGAAAATATTTCTCGTTTGTTCGAGAGGAATATTGAAAATTAGAATTATGTTTTTTTGGGGAGACAATAACTAAAAGGAATTACAATGAAAAAAACAAAATACGAAAAACCAATGAGTTTGGATGCTGGACGAGTTGCTGCTATTCAAGGAGCAAGTTGCAGTATTGGGTCAAGTGCAACAGATGGGTGCCGACCTGGAGGTGCAGCAATGCCAGGTGGGTGTGATTCTGGAACGGATCCAAACATGCAATCGGTTTGCAGCGCGATGGGAACCAGTGCCACAAACAATTGTCAAACGGGTTCAAACGCGAATTTGGGCTGTGGCCCTGGATCTGCTGCCGGTTGGGGATGTTTCACCGGAGATGGTGACAGCTAAGATTCTTTTTAGGATTAGAATTCTATGGAAAGAAGGTGTCAGATTTTTCATTACAATGTTTTTGCTGTTTGAAAGCTTCATGTCCTTGCCAATGTGCATTGGATTTTCCGGCTCCGTACAATTTGTCGATGCGGCGACAAATGAGAAGAAATTTTTCCCAGATAGTTTAAATCTGCTGACTTTCTTTAACCTGATTTGGAAGTTGAGGCCCGATGATGAAATCGTAGGGCCGCTTCAGATACCAGCGGTTATTTCCGATCCAATGAATAGCCACTGAAAGACCTCTGTGCACGTACTTGTCCAGTGAGCCATCGGGAGTGTTCAAATGAATAATCTCGATTTCCGGATGCCAAAACTTTTTTAAAATTCCAAAATTCCTAATCAGAAGGTAAGGAGTTCTAAAAAAGAATTTCACGCCACGAGCGATGTGGATTCGGCCATGCAGTACTTTTGCTCTAATCACGCCGAGCCAGCCGTTCCGCGCCTGGTGAATTTCCCCTCTGCGGTCGAAGCGAATCACCCGGCCGATGATTTTCTCCTCGCTCACCAGCCCGATATCCCTGTCGCGGCAATTGTCTCCGCGTGTGATCAAACCATCTGGAGCAATATCCGCGACCCGGTGGACGATGAAATCACTATTTTCATCGGCTTCTCTGCCAAATATGATCAGGTCGCCCTTTTTTATTTGATCATAAAAAACTTTTTCGGTTACCAGTTTGTCTCCGGGCTTGAAGGTGCCCTTCATGCTGGAGCCGCGATAGAACAGGTTGGGCGGCTGCAGCGGGTCTTTGATGATTGATGTGGGTGGAAACGGATCGTTCAATTGAGTCGCGAAGAGGGGAAAAGCCCCAGTTTGCAGGCCTCGTCGCAGAAATAGTAGGGGGCGTTGAACTTGTGTTTCAGGTGATAGTTGTTGGCCACGCAGGCGCCGAGGCAGGTGAAGCGGTGGATGCAGCGGCCGCAGACCCCTTCGAATTGGTCGGGTATCACTCGGCGCAATTCCTTCAATTTCGATGATTTGGCCCAGACTGTGGCCAAGTCATCCTTTCCCAGGTTGCCGAAGTTCAACTCGGGGGTCGTGACACCGACCCCGCATATGGAAAGATCCCCGGTCGACAAGACGCCGAGGATGTTCAGCACGTGGCAGCAGGGCAGGCTCGATTTGAGAAACTTCTTGATCGGGAAAAAGGCCACGGGGATGTCGAAATGGATCGGGATTTTGTACTTGGGCTGGATCTTGTCTGTGATCTTTTTGAACAGGGCGATCAATTCCTTGACCTTGAAGCCGTTCTTTTCGGCGAAGCGGTCGCCGCGGCCCATGTGCTGCACGTGGTTGAACTTGACCGAGCCGCAGCCAAGCCTTTTGGCCAGTTTCACCACGTCTTCGAGTTCGGGAACATTCCCCTTGTGCAGGGTGCAGATCATCTGCGGCCTGAAGCCGGCCTTGACCAGGGCCTTGATGCCGTTGACGGCCTGCTTGTAAGAACCCTTCACTCCGCGCAGCCAGTCGTGGGTGGCCGCCTTGGCTCCGTCCAGCGAGACTGAAACAAAGCTGAAATGCTTTTTCGATTTCAGGAAGCGGGCCATGGCGTCGTCGATTAGGACACCATTGGTCTCCATGAACATGTTGAGCTTTTGCGCTTCGATCAGGTCGACGATCTCGCGGAAGCGGGGGTGGAGCATGGGCTCGCCACCTGTCAATTTGACCGATCCCAGGCCCAGGGGCTTGGCCTGGCGGATGGATTTTTTCAGGTGGGCGAGCTTGATGAATTTGCCGTTCTTGTTGCTTGCCTGGTAATCAGGCTCGATCCAGCAGTGGCGGCAGGCCAGGTTGCAGGAGCCGGAGACGTACATGTAAAGCGAGGTCAGCGGCGGCACCCCTTTGGGCAGCTTCAGCTTGCGGGGCTTGCTGGCACGGGGTTTCTTCGGGGTCAGTTCAGGTTCGCAGCCCATAGATGTATCTCCTGCTCAAGGAAAAGTGGTGAGCGATAAAGTGATAAGTTGTAAGCAAAGACAATGGCACTGTCTTTTTTGGCAAAAGCACTATTTTTTCTCTTTTTTTTTGCGGGGATTCAATTTGCCGATCGGGACGCCCAGGAAGCCGTTGGCGCGCATGTCGTCGACGAAGGCCTTGACCTCGCCGTCGACCTCTTTTTCCGGCACGCCCGCGAAGGCCTCCTTGAGGGCGGCGATGATCGCCGGCAGGTCCTTTTTCCCGTCGCACTGCTTCCAGATGAACAGGCCGGTGGGGTTGATCACCCGGATCTGGTTGGTGTCGGGATTGAACAGCAGCGCCCCGTCGGGGTCCTCCTCGCGCAGGATCACGTCGGGATTGCGGACCAGCAGCGGATTATCATTCACAATCTTATCGGGCAAGTGTTCCCCTCCGGTAAGGGAATTAGTATAGGGGCGGAGGCCTGTTTTGTCAATTTGATTAGAGGAAGGATGAGGCAAATTTTATATGTAACCACAATTTGGCTGATTTTGCTGACGGATGAAGGAAAATTGACTACCATTAGTTCGATACAAGAAGAGAAAATATGCCTAAAAGAAAGGATAAGTATGTCGCTATGAAAGCCGCGAGCCTTTCCGCCGTAGCGCAGGGCGCTTGCACCCCAGGTCGAATTGCCTGACCGGGAACTGCGGCACCGGGGCCAACGCCGGCAACAACTGCAATCCAAGCTGCAATACTGGGAGATAAACTCAAGAAATCAGCCCTGCCGGCCGTAACAAGCACGGCCGACGGGAATCGCTGGGAATTCAGCGGGAAAATGACAAAGGAGCGCTTCTTGTCGACAGGCTCGCCAGGGTCATGAGCTTGTCCCTGAGAGAAATTCCATCCGAATCCAATGTCGGGGCCAAGGATCTTTTTCAGGACAATGTTGAATCTTCTGCCAGAAAAACTCGCTGGCCTTCGATTCCCGGAGTGATCAAAGGGAAAGTTGCCTGCAGACTTGGGCCCTTCCATTCGCCAAGGGGCCTGGCGATGCAGAGGGCCAGGATGGCGCAAATCGTGGTTCGCGGATCAGAAAAAAGGCCAGGGCTACGCGTCCATAGGGCTCTGGCAGAATGAAGTAGCCACGGGGTGATCCTGGCCGGCCCGGGCGGGGTGGGCAAGTCCACGGCGAGCCGAAGGCTGCCGCGGCCTCGGCGCTCCCTGAGCGACGATGCGACGTTGATTGTCAGGGCTGCCGACCGATCCTTCCGGGCCCATCCCTGGCCCACTTGGAGCCGGATCCGGCGCGGGAACAAGAATCAATCCTGACATGTCCAGCAGGCGGTGAGACTGAAGCTGATCTCCATGCTGGCGCAAAGCGGGCGGAACCGGATGGAGGAATTGCCGTGCTTGCAGGCGATCAGTGAGCTGGCCGAGATTGCCCGCCAGGCATTTGTGATCATGGCAAACGGGCCGGACTTCGCCGCCTACCGCCGGGCCAGCCTGGCCCGCTTCCGCAACGCCGAAACGATCGCCAGGCATGTGCCGGCATTCCGCCTGGAAATCAGTTGCCATGCAAGATTCTGGAAAGCAATCGAAAACAGTCTGAATCCGAATTAGAATCATGCTTGAATCCGGTTACCCTTACTTGCGCCTATTAAACTAAAGCCGTCTCCCCGCAGCACAATCAAGCATGGCTGCCCCCTATTTTCTTTGATGGATCATCCCAGTTTGCTGCGCCGGGACTTCGGACAATTTTCTGGGAAAGAAAGCCCGTTCAATGTCGTTTCAGCAATTTGCGCTCTCCCTGCCCGTCAATTTGGAAAGGCGAGCTGATTCCGGCAGATTCATCGCCGGAAAAACGGGCGGATGCGGTCCGGCAACCGGTGCGCCTCATTCTGGAGCATGGCCTGTTCCATGGTTCGCAACAGGGAGACGGCGCGCTCGCCGAACTCGTGGGCGGGAAGATCCGGGGAATGCAGCCACAGGAAATGGACGAAGTCGTTAAAAATGCGGCCGGCGGCGGCCAGGGGCTCGTAGCAGTCGCGGCAGGAGCGCAAGCGCATGCCCTTGGGCTCCAGGTGCTGCCGGCGAATGTCCTGGGCCTCCGGGCTGTTCCAAAGCACGGAAAGCGGGGTGGCGAGCGCGTCGCCGATCGTCAGTTCCCCTTCAAAATCCGCGCAGCAGAGGGTGGCGCGGCCATCGTTCAGGATTGTCATGTGCCGGAAGGGATGAAGGCAGGGAACCGTCGGCGCGATCAGGCCTGGAAAAGGAAACGCCCGGCGGAAGAAGCTGGGATCCGGGCTCAAGCCGTTGACCAGGGAAAACAAAATCTGTTCTTGCCAGGAATACGGGGTGAAGGTGCGGAAAATGAGCGGCAGTTCACCGATATTCGCCATGCTGACCACGGCGTGAAGGTTCAGGTTGAATTCGCAGTCCGGTTGGCCCTGGTTGAGGCGGCGGATGATTTCCAGGCTCTCCATGACTTTGTCGAGTCGTCCGCCCGGCCGCAGTTCCGCGAATGTGGCGGGAGTGGCCGCGTCCACGGAAATCCGTATGCTGCTGAGCGCCCGGCGCTGGCCCCTGAGGATCGTCTCCAGGACCTTGGGAAACTGGGCGTTGGTCGAGATCCAGACCTTCACACCGTGCCTGGCCGCGATCTCGAGCAGTTCCGGCAGCCTGCCGTGGAGCAGGGGCTCCCCAACCGTGTGCAGGGCGGTGCGGCCGATTCCCGCCTCCTTCAGGCGCAGGACCAGGCGCTCGAAAACATCAGGCGGCATGAGTTGCCTGGGACGCGCGGCCAAATCGGAGCGGCACATCGGGCATTTCAGGTTGCAGGTGTTGGTGATCTCAATGGCCCCCACCTCGAACTCGTCGGATCTGGCCGGCGGGTGAGGGGCCTGGCCGGCCTCCCGGGCGGCTTGCAGGGCGGACCGGGCATAGTGCCCGGGCCTGTCCCAGCCGCGGCGCGAGCGCTCGATCAGATAGGAAGCCCGCTTGGGATCCTGGAAGCGGCGCAGATGGCCGGAAAGCGGTTCGTTCGCCGAGTAGTCCCTGGAGCTCATGAGTCAGCGGCGCGTCACGGGAGCGGGGCCGGGATTGGCCGCCTCCAGGCTCTGCCTACGCGCCTGGGCCACCTGGCAGAAATAGTCGACCGGCTGCAGCATGTCTCCGGTCTCGAGGTCGGCGTGGGCCGGGCAGTTCATGCACAAATTGACGATGGGGCAGAAGCGGCACTTTTTCAGGAGGTCGCCGCCCTCGATGCGCAGGCTGCGCACAGCCGGCGCGAAGCGCGTCCAGGCCTCCTTCAGGGAGCCGCTCCGCAGGTCATAGGTCATCCCCGGGGCGCAGAGCGAGGCGCACAAGCGAAATGTTCCGTCGTACGCCACATGGAAGCCGCCGCGGCCCGCGCCGCAGGCGATCAGCCGCGTGATGCGGTCGAAATGCTCGCAGCTGCCGCGCCGTTCGCAGCCGGCGCATTCGTCGTAAGAAAGGTCGGAACGGGCGGGCTCGATGAAGCGGTCGCAGGAATCCAGCAGCGAGGCGAAACGCTCGGAATCCGATCGTTCCAGGCGCATGATCTCCTCCGGCGTCAGCCTTTCGGAGCGAATGTTGGAATTACGCGCCGGGTCCCTGTCGGTCCGCAGGTGCAACAGCGGGTCGAAGCGGAAATAGTCCTTCGTGTGCAGCCTGCAGAACTCGGCGATCTTTCCCATCTCGTCCAGGTTCGAGCGCAGGGCCATGGACTTGAGCCTGACCTTGATCCCGCCGTCGATCAGGCGCTGCAGGCCGCGGCGGAAGCGCTGGAAGGAGCCGGGCACGCGGGTGACCCGCTCGTAGGTCCCGGCCGTGGCGCCGTACACGGTCACCTCGATGTCCCGGGGCGGATAGTGGCGGAACAGCTCCACGTGCCGGCGGCTCACCAGCGTCGCATTCGTATGGATGGTCAGCAGCAGTCCTAGTTTTTTCAGGGCCAGGTAGAGGTCCGAAAAATCGGGGCGCAGCAGCGGCTCACCGCCGGTAATGCCGCACCAGAGGGCTCCCAAGGCCACCGCCTGTTCGGCGATGGCGATGATTTCCCCGGCCTTGAGCTCGCGCGCGGCGGCCCGGTGGTCGGTCGGAGGCAGGTTGAGGTAGCAATGGCGGCAATTGAGATTGCAGCGGGCAGTCAGCTCCAGGTCGAATCCCAGCGGGATCCGCTTGCGCCGGGCCTGTTCCCAGACGGCAAGATGATGGAGGTCCACGAGATCAGCCTGCTTTTTGGCGGTCATGCGCGGACTTTCCGGCGCAGGATGGCGCCTCCCGATAGGAAAGCCGGGGAAATCTCGAAATGAATCGCTTCCAGCTCCGCCTCGAGGAATTCGCGCTTCAGCGCCTCCTGGTCATGGAAGGCGTGCAGGAACTCCCGATGCTGCCAAAGCTGGTCGCCCGGCTCAATGCGGCGGTTTCCGAACGTCAGCCAGGCCAGTCCGCGCAGAAAGCGCATCCGCCGCGGGGAGGGCAGGGCGTTGGGATCCCAATGGAACTGGCACACAACCAGGCCTTCGGGTTTCAGGGCGCGGGCAACGCGGCGCAGCAGCTCCGTTCGCCGCGGCCTTGTCGGCACCGTGGAGTACATGCGCTGGGAGAACCAGACGATGTCGAAGGCGCCCGGCGGAACGTCGAGACGGGAGATCTCCTGCGTCAGGACGCGAATCTCCAGCCCCTGGCGGGACGCGCTTTCCCTGGCGCGTTCCAGCAGCTCCGCGACGAAATCCACGGCGGTGACGGCGAACCCGGCGCGGGCCAGGCCGATGGCGTCGCGACCGCCGCCGCCGCCCAAAAGCAGCAGGGAGCCCGATTTTCGCTGTAGAAGCGACAGCAGGGCTTCTTCTCCTGGATAGAGGCCGTCGGCCAGCAGGGTTTGCCGGCTCCAGTCGGAAATTTGGCCCGGCTGGGCATAAGCCAGGCGGCTGAAATCGGCGAGGTCCCCGGGTTTCAGGGGAAGAACGGCCAGGGATTGGATGAAGCGGCCCAGGCGCAGGGTGAAACGGGCCAACTTGATCCGTGCGGCTCCCACTGGGTTCAATCCTTGGCGCGACGCGCCCGCATCGTGTTTGCCCGTGACGCGTTGCCGCTTGGGTGGGGCATCGGATGTACCGGCTCCCGAACTGCCGTTGCCTGGCGAGGCCAGGCCTCGGCCCTATTTCTTGCAGACCATGCGGCGCGCAGCCAGTTCTGAGACAAGCCCGAGAACGTCCTCCTGGATCCCCTGGTCTCTGTCTTCGTACTCGCTCTGCAGGCTGGATGCGATTTCTGCCAGCGAGCGCCGGCCGTCGAGAAGGTCCCAAATGGCCCTGCCCGTCTCGTTCAGGGTGAACAGGCTCTCCTCGATGTCCCCGACTCCGGCCGCGATGGGGATCAAGATGAGTTCCCCCTCGATCTCCCGGGCCACGACATCCGCGGATCGTGAAAACACCATGCCGGGCGAAATTTTGTCCGCGGCTTTGCTCATGACCGCGCGCTCACGAATTTCCACCGCCTCGCGACTGGCAGGCCGCGCAGTTGACCGTTCCCACGCCGCAGTTCTGGGAATCGGTGGAGGGACCGGTCACGCCCGCGGCGGATACCTTGCAAACGGTCAAAACGGCTTCTTCAGGACGACTCCTCACCAGCACCGTCAGCTTGGGAATAATCCATGTTTTTTTTTTCATTTGTCCTCGTGGTGTTGTATTTCTCTTCATTATTATGACATGTTTAATCGCTTTTTTCAACCGCATCAAGGGCATGGAGGCGTTCTCGCCAGTCGCTTGTTTCCCAGCCTTTCTGCTTCTCTTTCAACAGCCCCCAATGCCGGGCCTGCGCGTGGGCGATTCCGCATAGGTATTCCACCGGCGTGTCCAGGTTGCCATGTTCCGTCCAAGACCAGGCGGGGCACTGGTTGCACAGGCCCATGAGGAAGCAACGGGAGCAGCGCCTTTTGTATTCCGGGTTTTTTGCGGTGGCGCCCCGAAAGGACGGGAAAAAAACGGTCAGGGCCTCGATGAACGAGCCGCGGTCCAGGTCATACGCCATTTCGGGCGCTCGCATGCTCAGGCAGGGCTGCAGCCGGCCATAGGCGTCGATGCAGGGTGTGTCGCCGAACCCGCAGTGAAACAGGAGATCGCCTTTCGGACCCATGAAACGGCCGCAGAATTCGCGCACTTCCGATTGTCTCGAGGTATCGTCTCCGGCAAACCTCTCGATCCATTGTTCCGGTTGGATACGCAAATTGGCAATTTCCAGGTTTCGCTTTTGGCTGTCCCGGCGGCTTCGCAGCTGGAGTATGGTGATCGGCGCCGGGGGCCGGGTCATCCAGGGGATGGTCGCCGCCCAGTCTCGGAAGGCGGCCCATTCATCCATGTTCGCGGGCAGGGCGACCCATTTGGCCACGAACGGGACTTGGCGGTGCTCCAACTCCGCCAGGCCGAGCCGAAACTCGGCGTACGAACCTGGAACGCGGGTCACCGCTTCATAGGAGCGCGGATTCATGCCGTAGACGCTGACCTCGATCGGCAGCAGCGGCGGGACGCTGCGGAAAAGATCGGCAAGTTGCGGCGTGATGCGCCGGGCATTGGTGAACAGCATCACCCGCATTCCCAGGCGGCGGGCGTAAAGATAAAGGTCTGGGAAGTCATCCCGCAGCAAAGGCTCGCCTCCTGTGAAACGGACCTGCAGGCAGCCCAGTGCCGCGGCTTCCTCCAGCCAGCGCTGGAGGCGCGGGGCGGGAGTCTCCCGCGCTTGGGCCCGCGCGTCCTCCCGGGGCAGCCCGATGCAGCAATGATAGCAGCGGTTGTCGCAGCGCTCGGTCAGTTCCATGTCCAGCGTCGGCAGCTTTCCACTGGCCGGAGTCCAGAGTGAAGTCCTTTCCAGATAGCGGCTCATTCGGGGAGCGCCCTCAGCATGGAAGCCAGGTCGGCCTGTTTGGTAAAGCGCAGCTCAAAACAGGGCACCTCGCGGCTGAACGATTCGGCCAGGTCCAGCATGCGGTTCCACCAGCCGGCATCGACGAATCCCCGCACCAGGCAGGCCAGCAGGCGGCGGCGGATTTCCCGGCGGTCGTCCAGCGGCACCAGCCGGTCCTCGGCAGCCTGTCTCAGGAACAGGGCGCCGCGCAGGGGAGCCGAAGCCGCCGATACCCGCGGCGACTCGCCATGGCTCCAGGTTCCGAAAAGCCGGAATCCCCCGGCAAGCCGGCGCACAATGTTGCGGTCGTCGCAGAGGATGTCCGCCTCCTTTTCCAGCAGCCGGGTGACCGTGGTCTTGCCGGCCTCGGAGTGGCCGATGAAAATGAATCCCCGACCGTCCAGCACGGCGCCGGCCGAATGGATCAAGGCTCCCTGGCGTTCGGCCAGGAGGCGCGTCAGCAGGATTTGGTCGGTCACGGGCAGGCTGAGCGAGTTCAAGCCGCTCTGGACCCAGGGCTCGCTGTCGCGGTGGTAGATCCTTCCGCGGGCGTGGTCGGCGCTGAACACGCCCACTGCGAAGACGTGCCCTGCGGCGCTGCAGCGATAGATCCAGAAATCGCCCTTGCGGAATATCGTCCATGGACCCTGGCGAAAAACCTCGCTCCCCAGCTTGTCCAGGCTCAATCCCTCAAAGGAGAAGGAGTGATGGACGATCACCTTGTCCTGCCCCGGGCTTTTCGCGGCGAAGGCCCGGAGGGCCGGAACAAACGTGTCATCCCGGACCGGAAGATCGGAATCGACCTGCAGGGTGATGCCTCCGGCCTCGAAGAAACGGCGGTGCTCAGCGGGCCAATTTTCCCTGTATCGGCGGTTCTCGGCGGCGATGGCGCACAGGTAGTCGATCTTGGCTGAGGGGTCGCCGTGTTCCAGATAGGCGTAGGCGGAGCACCAGCGGCAATCGTTGCGAAGAGGGCATTGCCCGCACTGCGCCTGGTAGCTCCTGCCGCCGCGCACGCGGTCGGCCAGGGAGGGGATGAACTCTTCCCAAGCCTGTTTCAGGGTGCCTTGCCGCAGATCGCAGCGCAGCGAAGGATCCTTGATGGAGCCGCAGACCGACAGGCCGCCGAACGGGTCGATGTGGACCTCACGGCGCGTGGCGATGCAACCGGCCAGCAGCCGGTCGTCGCATTCCCCTTCGGGCGGACAAGGGTCCCGGCCTTCGACCGCCTGGCTCGTTGAGGGAGGATCGAGTTCGATGACCTGGCTGGGATCGAGCCGCTGGGCCGAGATCATGGCGTTTCGCTCCGGATCGCGGTCGGCGCTGAGATTCAGCCAGGCCGCTCCCAGGCGCCAGCGCGGGCTAAGTGAACGGGCCATCTCCACCATCTGCGGCCACTGGTGCCAGTTCTCGCGCATGGGGAAGGCTTGGATGACGACGTTCGCCCCGGCCTCCTTCAGAAGGGAAATGCCGCGCTGCATCTGCTCGAAGCTGCCGGGTGTTCGCGTGATGCGCTCGTAGACCTCGGCCGTGGCGCCGTAGAGCGAGATCCATGTTTCGCCCATGCGGGAAAGAAGCCGGGCAATGCGCGGCGTAACGAGGGTTCCGTTGGTCTTGACGATGAACGTGCGCGCCCGGCGGGTCATGGCATCGATGATTTCGTAAAAGTCCGGGCGCAGCAGCGGCTCGCCGCCGGAAACCGTCCAGTCCCGGGCCCCGAGAGCCCGTGCCTGGTCAACGCAGTCGTGAAATTCGGCGACCGTCATTTCCCTGGCGCAGGAAGAGTCGTTTGCCGGACGCCAGAGCCAGCAATGGAGGCATTTGTGGTTGCAGCGGTAGGTGAGGTCGAAGCTGACGCCCAGAAGCGCCCTGGGGAACTCGTTTACGAACTTGCGGTTTAGATGGCTTGGTTTCATAGGCAAAACAGCCTCAGGAACATTCCCGCCACCTCTCCGCTTGAATGCGCCAATCCCGTTCTGGCCTCCGGTGGGGCAGACGATATTATATGACTAGTCAAGGTATAGTTTAACATGAATCCCTTTCATGTTCAACTGATCCTTTGGGTCTGGCTCGATTTTCCCTCCTGTTTCGGGCAGGCGGCCGCGGCTTACAATTCTCCTTATATTATGGTATTTTTTTATTTCAAAATGATCGGGGAATAACTGATTCTGCCGGGAACGGGGAACATGACGCAAGCCGATGTTCTTGACGGCATCTCTCTGACAGCGCCGGTGATCATGGAACTGATCGAGGCGGTCCATGAAAAGGGCGCCGCCTTCCGCTTCCAGGCGAAGGGCCACAGCATGGCGCCTACCATCCGTGACAACGATATCATCACCATATCGCCCCTGGGAGACATCGTGCCCAGGCGCGGCGACGTGCTGGCCTTCCGCCACCCCGAGCGGCCGCAGATGCTGGTCCACCGTGTGCTGCACGCCAAGGGCAAGAGGTACTTCGTCAAGGGCGACAACTGCCCCACGGCCGACGGCTGGGTGCCGGCCGAAAATGTTCTCGGCCTGATCACGAGCGTGGAGCGCAACGGCAAGAAACGCTTCTGGCCCTGCCACGCTCGCCCTTCGCCGTTCGCCAACGCCTATCTTCAATTCTACCCGCTCTGGCCGCCCATCCGCCGCAGGCTCGTCCGATGCTGGCGATGGCTGCATAGGCCAGTTGGCACAATTACATTGAGAGCAGGGGGTAAACGGTAGGCGGCAGAAGACCGATCCCATTCGTTATGCCTGAACGAACTCGCCAGTCTATCGTTATGCGTTAGGCGAAGCTGCAATAGATCGGTCTGTTGCTGTTGCGCATAACGCATCACGCATAGCGATGTTGCGCAATTTGGCTTCCGCCTTACGCCGCATGCCGTACGCCGAGTTCTTTTGCTAACTCTGGGTCGTTCTCTCCAGCCTCTTCATGATCGAGAAGATGAACGCCGCCGAAAGAATGCAGCAGACCACGAAGATGGCCCACAGCTGCCAGAGCTCGATCTTGTCCCAGAAGTAGCCGCCGACGAACAGCAGCTTGTTGCCGGTGGCCGTGGCCAGCAGCCAGCCGCCCTGCATCAGCCCCTGGAAGCGGACCGGCGAGACCTTGGAGACGAACGACAGCCCCATCGGGCTGAGGAAGAGCTCGGCGATGGTCAGGATCAGGTAGCTGCTGATGAGCCAGGAGGGGGAGACGCGCCCCCACTCGGTCATGCTGGCGGAGGCGACCAGCTTGGGCGCGGCCAGGTGCAGCGAGCCGACCAGCATGACCACGAAGCCGACGGCGGCGATGACCATGCCGATGCCGATCTTGCGCGGCGTCGACGGCTCCTGGTTGCGCCTGCGCAGCCAGGCGAACACGCCCATCACCGGGAAGGTGAGGGCGACGATGAACAGCGGGTTGAACTGTTGGAAGATCTCGGGGGCGATGGGGTTGGAGGGCAGGTAGCCCTTGTAAAAGAAATAGACCAGGGCGCCCAGCCCCACGAACATGGCCAGGCCGATCGTCTTGTGCAGCGGCTTCTTCCTGAAGAGCAGCAGGAACAGGCCGGCGAGGCAGCCGATGAAGGCCAGCATGGAGTTGAGGTTGAAGAAGATGTTGAAGGCCGGTCCGACCTCCTTGACCGTGTAGTCGCGGGCGAACCAGGTCTGGGTCAGGCCGTTCTGATGGAACGACATCCAGAAGAAGATGACCACGAAGAAGACCAGGACCAGGGCGACCACGCGCGGCTTCTCCTCCTTGACCGAGGTGGTGAAGATGAAGGCCACGAAGCCCAGGAACAGGCCCATGGCCATGCCCAGGGCGAACTGGCCGAAGGCGAAGTGGAACAGGGCGGCGGTGGCGGCGATGACCGCCAGGCCGATGGCCAGGCTGGGCAGGTTGGCGATCGGGCGCTCGCCCTTCTCCTCCGCGCTCTTCCTGGCGGCCTTGACCTTGTTGGGCAGGTGCCTGCCGAAGATCACGTAGACCAGCAGCGAGATGACCATGGCCACCGCCGCCAGGGCGAAGGCGTAGTTGTAGCCGCGGGCGAAGGCGCTGATGTAGCTTTCGGCGAACGCCTTCAGCTGGGCGGCGCCGGCGACGGCGGCGCCCGACACCCTGGAGGCCAGGCTCTCCAGGCCGGAGATCGCGGCCGGGTCGCTCATGCGGCCGTCCAGGTAGGCGTGGCACATGGCCGGCAGGCTGCCGTCGTGGGCGAAACCCTGGGTCCTGAGGAACCAGTCGCGGATGGCGGTGGCGGCGTGGGGGGCGAAGAAGGCGCCGACGTTGATGCCCATGTAGAAGATCATGAAGGCGGTGTCGCGCAGCTTCGAGTACTTGGGGTCGTCGTAGAGCTGGCCGACCACCGCCTGCAGGTTGCCCTTGAACAGGCCGTTGCCGAAGGCGATGACGAACAGGCCGATCAGGGTGACGGTCAGCGGCATGCCCGGCACGGCCAGCACGGCGTAGCCGGCGAACATGACCACGATGCCGAAGAAGATGACCAGCTTGTACTTGCTGGTGCTGTCGGCCAGGATGCCGCCGAACAGGGCCAGGGCGTAGATGGCGTAATAGAACCAGCTGTAATAGCCGCTGGCCGCCTCGGCGCTCAGGTTGTACTTGGCCTGCAGGAACAGGACCAGGATGGCCATCATGGTATAGAAGCCGAAGCGCTCGCCCATGTTGGCGAAGAAGGCGACGAACAATCCCTTGGGATGATCCTTGAACATACGCGGGTCCTCCAGGTTGAATTTACGGCCCAGGACGACTCATGATACCCAAGCGCCATTCTTTTTTCAATACGGGAGTGATACAATCAAGGCGAGCCGGGGCCGGCGCCCGGGCGGGAGGGGCCATGGAGGGCAGGCGGTTCTCATTCCAGCAAGTGCGGGTCAACGCCGGGTTCGGCGCCGGAGACCGGGAGCCTTCAGCCAGGAGGCGGTTCCTGTTCCATTTCACCCTGTTCGGGGTCGCCTTCGCCGTCGCCCTGCTCTACCAGGGCATGCGCCCGATCATGCGCCTGGGCGGCATGGTCGCCTCGGGCGGCCCCTACGCCATCGAGCATCCCGCCCCCGGCTGGGTCTGGATCCTGCCCGTGGCCATCCTGTTCGGCATGGCCTGCTTGTTTGTCCATCTTTTCAGCGGCGACTCAGGCACGGCCAGCCTGATGCCCCTGGCCTGGCCGGCGCTGTTCCTCTCCCTGGGCTGGAATTTCCTCGAGTTCACTTTTTCTCCGCCCGGCGGCGGCGTGGCCTGGGGCTGGCTGGTCTGCGGCGTGATCTTCGTGCTGATGGGCGGCGTACCTCTGCTGCTGTTTGCCAAGGTGCGCCGCGCCCGGGCACGGGAGCAGCGCGAGGAGGGGAAGGGTTTCCGTCCCTACGCCCTGCAGTGGCTTTGGATCGGCGCCGGCGTCGTGGCGGCGATCTATGTTTTCCGCGCCGTCGCTTCGTGAAGCATGAGAAAGGAGAGCCCGATGGGATCGCTGCTCTCCGTGCCCAACATGGGCCGGGTGACCGCGGGAAAGCTGAACGCCATGGGCATCCGCAGCCGCGAGGAATTTTTCCGGCGCGACCCCTAGGAAGTCTTCGACCCATTTGCGGCGCAGGATCGACCCAACCCTGTGCCGCTGCGCCCTGGCCCTGATCGTCGGCGCCAGGCTCGGCCTGCCCTGGCACCAGGTCACCAAGGCCGCGGCGCGCGAATATGAAAAGCGCCACCCGGGCCATGTCTGGGGGCCTTGCTGAGCCGTGATCCGGCGTGGCCGTTCCCGCCTCTCCCCGGTCATCTCCTGGAGGGAGTCCAGGGCCTGTCCGGACCCCTTCTGCGCCGAGGCGCGCGGCGTGATCCAGGCCATTCCCCGCGGCAGGGTCGCCACCTACAGCCGGGTCGCACGCCTGGCCGGGAAGCCCTGGGGGGGTGCGCCAGGTGGCCTGGATCCTGCATGCACAGTCGGGCAGGTACTCCCTCCCCTGGCAGCGGGTGATCGGCGCCTCCGGCCGCATCTCCCTGCCGCCTAGGCGCGGCCTGGAGGAGCAGCGGCGTCTCCTGCGCCTTGAGGGGGTCGCGGTTTCCGCCGGCGGAAGGATCGACCTGAGAAAATTCGGCTGGAGCGGGGCCCCGGTCGCCGGCGGGCAAAAAAAAAGGACCGGCCGGGCCGGTCCCTTTTCCTTCTGATTCTCGGGGCGCTTACTTGGCCTTGCGCACCAGGATGTCGCCGTTGAAGGTGTTCAGGGTGATCTCCTGGCCGCCGCCGTTGAGGGCGGCGAACACCGTGCGGTCGATGTTCAGCCGGTAGCGGCCGTGGCGCTCGCGCTGGTCCTCGACCGTCCTCTCGCTGCGGCTCTGGGGCGACAGCTCGAAATCGCTGTAGATCTCCCCCTCGTTGCCGATGCTCATTTTCAGGTCGGCCTTGGCCGCCGCGGGCAGGGTGAGGTCGACGTCGCCGTTGAAGGAGATCAGCGACAGGGGGCGCTTGCCGTCCAGGCGGACGATCGTGGCCATCACCTTGCCGTTGACCGTGTGGGCCGCCACCGCTCCCGAGGCGCGGGAAATGACGATGTCGCCGTTGACGTTGGCCGCCTCGATCTCGCCGCTCACGTTCTCCACGCGGATGTCGCCGCCGTTGACCGTGTTCAGCCGCAGCGAGGTGTTCAGCGGCACGCGCAGGACCAGGCTGGTGTCGGCCTTCCAGGCCGGCGAGTTGATGCGCATCACGTTGTCGGCCTCGTCGATGTGCAGCCCGCCGCCGACGGCGGTCAGGCGCTTCATGCCCGGGTACTTGCTGGCCGCCTTCTCGGGCGCGCCAGGGATGACCACCTGGGCGCTGGTCTTCGACTCGACGATGACCTCCTTGCCCTCGTAGCCGCTGACGGAGATGGCGCCGTTGATCAGGCTCACCTCGATCTTGCCGGGCTTGGCCGGGTCGCTGAAGGGGACGGCGACCCGCTCGGCCGCCTCCTCGCCGCGCAGGACGGGAAGGGCCAGCAGCAGGAACACGACGCACAGCGTGACGTTTTTGTTGATCTTCATGGTGGTTCTCCTTAGTTCGTTGTGCCGGCGGCGATCAGGATGTCGCCGTTCAGGGTATCCAGGGTGATCTCGGCGCCGCCGGCGCCCACGCGCACGGTCTGGAAGCCGCGGCCGCCGTAGACGAAGCGGCCCTTTTCCCGCCGCGACGCCTCGACCCGGGTCGGCAGGCAGCTCACGGGCAGGTCGCTGTAGACGCCGCCGTTGAAGGTCTTGACCTTGAAGTCGGCCGCCTGCCCCGGGTTCAGGCTGACCTCGACGTTGCCGTTGACCGTCTTGAACTCGCAGGGCTCGGCCGGAGCCTTGCGGAAGGCGGCGCGCACGCGGCCGTTCACCGTCTTGCCGCTGCCGCTGCCGGCGATGCCGCTCAGCTCCACATGGCCGTTGACGTTGCGCACGGTGAAGGCGCCCGTCACGCCGCGTACGGTGATGTCGCCGTCGGTGACCGTTTTCAGCACCAGGTCGCAGCGCTCCGGCACCTGGAGCTCGAAGTCGTAGCGGGCATCGTACTCCCGGTCGCCGGAGCAGCGGCGGCCCCCGCGGCTGCGGAAGGGGCCGTCGACATAGAGCTCCAGCGCGCCCTCTTTCTCGCTGACGTTCAACTGCACCTCGCTCTCGGCCCGGGCCAGCCCTTCCGGGGTGTCGGCGCGCAGGGTCTTCTTCAGCGCAAGCCGCACCTGCGAACCGGGGGCGCCGCTGGCCGTGATCGAGCCGAGCACGTTGTCGACCTTGACCACGAGCGGCTGCGCCGTCGTGGCCATGCGGAAGACCCGCTCCACGACATCCTTCTTCTCCAGCTTATAAGCGTCGCGGCCCTGGGCCTGGCTTGCGGCCAGCAGGGCCAGCAGCAGGAAAAACCACAGTTTCTTCATGTCGCCTCCTCGCCTTTCAGGCGGTCCAGGAGGGGATACCGGCCGCAACGGCCAAGGTTACGCGCCGGGGGCCGGGAAAATCACTTTTTGCCATTTGTCTAGAGGATGAGGTCGACGCCGGCGCGGGCGCGCTGCTGGACCTCGGGGAGGATCTTTTCGTCGGCCATCAGCTTCTTCAGGGCCGAGGCCGCCTGCTTTTCCCGGAACGCCACCAGCAGGTCGATCAGGGCGATCTGCACCTGGGGCGCCGTCTGCCGGGCCAGCGAGGCCGACAGGGCGGCGCGCACCTCGGGGTCGCCGGCATAGAGGTACAGGGCGTCGACCGCCTGCAGGCGGACGTTGACGCTGGGATCGCCGTCCAGGACCTGGAGCAGCTTGCGCCGCAGCTCCGCGCCGGGTACGGGATCCTGCGCCGCCAGCGAAACGCCCTGGAGCCGGGCCACGGCCGAGCTTTGCGAAAGGAGCGACAGCGAGGCCTGGCTGCGCAGCCGGCCGACCTCGCGGCTCAGCTGTTCGATCCGTTCGCGCTCGGCGGAGCCGTTGCGGCCGACGAACAGGCCGGCGCCGAAGCCGACGACGACCACCAGCGCCGCGGCAGCCAGGCGCAGGGCCGGCTGCATCGCACCCGGCGCGGGAAGAAGCAGGCGCAGCCGCTCGCGCCACGGCCGTAGGCTGGCGCGATCCGCCTTGCGGCGCTCGGACTCCAGCATGCGGTAGAAATCGCGGCGCAGGTCGGGCCCGGGCTTCTCTTCGGGGAGCAGCCCCAGGCGCGACCAGGTCTCGTGAAGATCCTGCCATTCCTGCCAGCAGGCGGGGCAGGACTGCAGGTGACCGCGCAGGCGGTCGCTTTCTGCGGCCTCCAGGCCGTCCTGGAGCAGGTCGGGCAATTGCTTCTGGGCATCGAGGCAGTTCATGACGTTCCTCCTTGGAGGTCGAGGTAATGGCGGCGCAACTCCTGCAGCGAGCGGTGCACGAGGACCTTGACCGACTCGACGCTGCAGGACATCATGGCGGCGATCTCCTGGTATTTCAGCTCCTGGAAGCGGGAAAGGAGCAGCACCTCGCGCCGGCGCAGGGGCAGGCGCTCCATGGCCCGGGCCAGCAGGTCGGCCTCCTGGTCTCCGGCCAGCCTTTGCTCCGGTCCCGGGGCCGGGCAGGGCTGCTGCTCCCAGGCCTCCTCGATCGGCCTTTCCGGCCGTTTCGCGCGCACGTGGTCGATGTGGACGTTGCGGCCGATCTGGTACATCCAGGTGGTGAACTTGCTGTCCCGGCGGAAGGTCTGGCGGTACTTGAGGATGCGCAGGAAGACCTCCTGGACCAGGTCCTGGCTCAGCGAGCGGTCGCGGCACAGGTGGAGGAAGAAATTGTAGAGGCGCACGTGATGGCGCTCGAACAGGACGGCCAGCTTCTCGAGCCGCCCGGCCTGCACCTCGCTCATGACGCTTTCATCGTCGGGCATCGGCATGGTCGCGCTCCCTGGATTCCATTATACCTGGAATACTCGGCAACGGGCAAAAGGTTACAGCCTATAGGCTCTAGGCGCTAGGCTGGAGGAAAGGCATGAATGGAGGGTTTTGCTGTTGTCTTTTCTTGCTTTGCCCCTCTCCCCCTCAATCGTTCTCCGCCGCTGGAGTTTTGTTGAGCTTCTTGCTGCGGCGATTCTTCTCTGAGATAATCCCCCCCTGGAGGATCATGCCCCGGACGGAAGCCCTGCCTGAAGCGCTGCTGCGCCTGCTGTCCCGTTGGCCGGGGGCCAGGCTGGAGAAGATCCACGCCGAGGCCTCGCGCCGGAGCTTCTACCGCCTGTTCGCCGGCACGTTTACGCGGGTGGCCATGGTCTACCCCGAGCCGTCTCCGCAGGAAGTGGAGAAATTCTGCGCCATGCGCAGGATCTACCATGACCATGGCCTGCGCGTGCCGGCCATCGACCGGGTGCTGGCCGACCAGGTGGTCTTGCAGGAAGACCTCGGCGACCTGCTGCTGCAGCGCGTCTGGCGCGGCGCCGGCTCCCGGGACCGGGGCCGGCTGCTCGGCCAGTGCCGCGAAATCCTAGAGGCGCTGGCCGCCGTCCCGCCAGTCCTGGCCGCCACCCGCCTGGACGCGGCGCGGCGCGACTGGGAGATGGATTTCTTCCTGGCCCACTTTGTCGCCCGCTTCCCGGCGCCCGGGGTGGGGGAGCTGGAGCTGCGAGCAGCCCTGTGCCGGCTGGTCCAGGCAGACGGCGCGGAAGACACGTTCGCCCACCGCGACTTCCACTCGCGCAACATTTTGCTTGCAGGAGGGCGACTGGCCCTGGTCGACTTCCAGGATTCGCTCGTGGCCCCGCGCTATTACGACCTGGCTTCCCTGGCCTTCGATTCCTACCTCGACCTGGGGGCAGCGCGGGGCTCGCTGCTTCCCAACCTCGCCGCCCTGGGAGGCGACCACGAGCTCCGCCGGCTGCGCCTGACCGCGCTGCAGCGCAACATCAAGGCCCTGGGCACCTTCGGTTTCCAGATCTTCGACCGCGGCCACAGAGTGTACTCGCGCTACCTACACAGGACCGTGCGCCACATCCAGGGACATTTGCACGTGCTCGCCGATCCGCAACTGGACGTGCTGGCCCGGTACTTTGCATCCGTGGATAGCACGAACTGTCGTGACGCGCAACGCGTCACGGTTGCTTCCTCTATTCGATCGTTCCGGCGGCCACAACGACGTCTCCGTCGTAGAAAACGGCCAGCTGCCCCGGCGTCACGGCGCGCACCGGCTTGCGGAACGCCGCGCGGAGGCGGCCCGCCGTTGCCTCGATGATCCCCGCCTCGTGCCCCTGCGCCTCATAGCGCACCTTGATCCGCAGCGTCTCGCCGGCCCGCAGCCCGCGCCAGTAGACCGGGTTGCGGGCGGTCAGGGAGCCGGCCAGCAGATCGCTCTCCTCGCCCAGAGTGACCGTGCCGGCGGCCAGGTCGCGTCCGGCCACGTAGAGCCGGCGGCCGGCGGCGAAACCGGTGCCGCGCCGCTGTCCCACGGTGAAGCGCAGGGCGCCCTGGTGGCGTCCGATCACCCGGCCGGCGGTATCCAGGATGTCGCCCGCTCTCAGGCCGCCGGGGCAATGGCGGCCGAGCCAGGAGGCAAGCGCCTCGCCCTGGAGGAAGCAGACGTCCTGGCTCTCCTTGCCGGAAACGAGAGGCAGCCCTGAAACGAGCCTGCGCACCTCGGCAACGGTGGTCCCGCCCAGTGGGAATTCGACCCTGGCCAGCACGGCCGGCTCGATGGCGGCCAGGAAGTACACTTGCGATTTTCGCCGGTCGCGCGGCTCGCGCAGGAACCAGCGGCCGCCGGCGAGAACCTTGTCGGCATAGTGCCCGGTGGCCAGGAAGACGCCCGGCGCCTCGCGGCGCGCCGCCTCCAGCAGCAGGCCGAACTTGACATGGCGGTTGCACAGGACGCAGGGGTTGGGGGTCAGGCCGCGGCCGTAGCCGGCGGCGAAGGGCTCCATGACCTTCTCCCTGAAAGGCGCCTCCAGGTCGACCGCCCGCCAGGTCAGGCCGATCGTCCTCGCCAGCGCCGCGATGCGCTCCAGCCGCTCCTCCTCTCCCAACAGCCCCAGGCGCATGGTCAGCGTTCTGACGTCGCGCCCCTGCTCGCGCAGGATCAGCGCGGCGGCGGCCGAGTCCTTGCCGCCGCTGAAGGCCACGACCACCGGCCCTTCCTTCAGGCGCACGGGAAGGTTTCCTCGAGGAAGCCGCGCGCCTCGGCGAAATCCTGGCTCAGGAAGATGCGCCGCTTCCAGGAGCGGGATCCGGGGCGGCTGAGGACCAGGAAGCGGGTGAAGGCCTTGAGCTTGCCCAGGCGCTTGCGCTCGGGGTAATGCTCGGCGATCAGGTCGGCCAGGCGGCGGACGTAGCCGCCCCAGTCCCGCTCCGCCGTCTGGCGGCCTGCGATCTCGCGGAAGAGGAAGGGGTTGGCCAGGGCGCCGCGGCCGATGAGCACGCCATCGACCTGCTGCAGCTTCTCCAGGGCGAAGGGCAGGGTCATGATGTCCCCGTTGCCCAGGAGCGGGATGCGCAGCCCGGCGCGGATGGCGGCCGCCTCCTGCCAGCGCGCGACGCCGGCATAGCCGTCGCTGCGCAGCCGGAAATGGACGGCCACGGCGTCGGCCCCCTCCTGCTCGATGACGCGCGTCGTCTCCAGGACGTTGACCTGGTTGAAACCCAGGCGCACCTTCACCGTCAGCGGCAGCGCCGTGCTGCGGCGCACGGCGCCGACGATTGCCGCCAGGCGCGGCAGGTCCTGCAGCAGGCCGGAGCCGGCCCCCGAGCGCACCACCTTGGGCACGGGGCAGCCCATGTTGATGTCAATGCCGGCGTAGCCGGTCTCGGCCGAGACGATGGCCGCCGCCTCGGCCAGCGCCCGGGGGTCGGCGCCGAACAGCTGGATGAACTGGGGGACGCGCGCGGGGAAGCCGGCGATCATCTCCAGGGTGCGACGGTTGCGGCGGCGCAGCCCCTCGGCGGCGATCATCTCCGAGACCATGGCGCCGCAGCCGCCGATCTCGTCCATCAGCTGGCGCAGGACGCGGTCGGTCAGGCCGGCCATGGGGGCCAGCAGGGTGGGCTGCTCGAGATACAGGGCGCCGATCTTCAGCATGGGAGGATTATACCATGCGTCGCCCAGCGCGGAGCAGGACTGGCGACCTGGGGCTTGTTCCCTTCAGCGCAGGCTGCTCCTGCCGGCGCGGCTGCAAACCGGTTGCATCCTTCCATTGCCTGTGGCGGGGAGGAGGACTATAATCAAGCCAGTCAAGCAAATTGATCCAAGGAGAGCTGCATGAACCTGATGGAAGCGATCTTGGGCGGCGGCGGTTCCCCGGTCTCCTCGATGGCCAAGCAGTTCGGCCTGGGCGAGGACCAGGTCACCCAGGTGATTCAGAAAATGATCCCGGCCCTGACCAACGGCGTCAAAAAGAACATCCAGCAGAAGAGCGGCCTGGAAGGCCTGCTGCAGGCGCTGAACAAGGGCAACCACGACCGCTACCTGGACAACCCCGACGACTTGCTGAACGCCACCGACGACGGCAACGGCATCCTCAAGCACATCCTCGGCAGCAAGGACATGAGCCGCGCCCTGGCCGACCGCACCGCCAGGACCACGGGCGTCAGCTCCGGCATCCTGAAGAAGATGCTGCCGCTGATCGCCGCCCTGGTCATGGGCTCGCTGAAGAAGCAGGGGAGCAGCGCGGGCATGCTCGACCAGCTGCTGGGCGGCATCCTGGGCGGCGGCCGCTCGACCTCGCGCGCCTCGGCCGGCGGCGGCCTGCTCGGCGGCATCCTGGGCGGGCTGCTCGGCGGCGCCAGGAAGAAGAGCGCCGCTCCCTCTGGGCTGGAGGCGCTGACCGGCCTGCTCGACGCCGACGGCGAGGGATCGGTGATCGACGACTTGCTGGGGTTTGCCAAGAAAGCTCTCTAGGCATTCGGCATACGGCTGACGGCGAGCGGCAGCGGCAAGGAATTGTCCTTGGTGATGGGTGACGAGTGACAAGTGACGGAGGGAAGCATTGGATCAAGCCAGGGCTGTTTCTTGTCACGTATCATCACTCTTGCATAATGAAAGGTCGATCCAGCGCTGCTACCGTACGCCGTACGCCGTAAACCGTACGCCGAGTTCGTCAAACCGGGCCCTTTACAGCTGCAGCCTTGTGAGCTAGAATGCAGCCAGAGGTCAAGAACGATGCCTGTGTACGATTATAAATGCCGCAAGTGCGGCGCCGAGTTCGAGAAGTTCTTGCGCTCCATGTCCGCCGCCGCCGCGGTGCAATGCGAGAAATGCGGCAGCTCCCAGGTGACCAAGCTCATCACCTGCTGCGCCATTTCCTCCGGCGGCAAGACTGAAGGCTCCGGAAGCGCGAGTTCCTCTTCGTCCTGCAGCAGCTGCTCGACGCACAATTGCGGCAGCTGCCATTAGAGCTAAGGCGCACTCGGCTTACGGCTGAAGGCGTAAGGTCGGAGCAAAAGCCTGAAGATTTCCTTGGAATGGCTTTCCCGCCTGACGAATCCCTTCTGGATGAGTAGGAAGGCTTCAGCGCAAATATCTGATTCTAGCTGAATGAGTTTGGCGCTGGCAGCCCGAATCTGGCAAACCCATTGCAACACGTTCGTTCTGTTACTGGGGTCGCCTGGCGCCTTATGCCGTACGCCGTATGCCGAACGCTCAGTCCTTTTCTTTGTAGTTGTAGATGATTTTCCCGCCGACAATGGTATAGGCGATGGCTCCCTGCCCCTCCCAGCCCAGGAACGGGCAGTTGTTGGCCTTGGAGCGGAAGTCCTTCTCCTCGATCTTGAAGCGTTTCCTGGGATCGAGGATCGTCAGGTCGGCGGGCAGGCCGGGCTTGACGCGGCCGCGGTCGTCCAGGCCCAGCACCCGCGCCGGGTTGAAGGAGAACAGCTCGACCAGGCGCGGCAGGGAGATGAGTTTCGTGCGCACCAGGCGGTCGTGGATGACGGGGAACGAGGTCTCCATGCCGATGACGCCGAAGGGGGCGTACTCGAACTCCTTGTCCTTGTCGTCGCGGGTGTGCGGGGCGTGGTCGGAGGCGATGCAGTCGATGGTGCCGTCCTGCAGGCCGCGGACCAGCTCCAGGCGGTCGGCCTCGCTGCGCAGCGGCGGCTTGACCTTGTACACGGTGCCGTAGCCCTGCAGCCGCTCCTCGTTGAGCAGCAGGTGGTGCGGGGTGGCGTCGCAGCTGACCGGCGTCTTGGCCCGGCGGGCGTTGCGCACCAGATCGACCGAGCCGGCGGTCGACAGGTGGGTCAGGTGCAGCTTGGACTGGATGCGCTCCTGCAGGATCAGGTCGCGGGCGACGATGACCTCCTCGGCGGCCTTGAGGATGCCGCGCAGCCCGTACTTGTAGGAGACGTAGCCCTCGTTGACCTGCCCCTCGGCCGAGATCGAGTGGTCCTCGGGGTGCTCGATGATCGGCACGCCGAGCATCTTGGCGTATTCCAGGGCCTTGCGGATCAGGTCGGCCTTCATCACGCAGCAGCCGTCGTCGGAGAAGGCCACGGCGCCGCCCTCGACCAGGTCGGCCATCTCGACGATGTTCTCGCCCAGCAGGCCGCGGGAGACGGCGGCCACCGGGAAGATGTTGACCAGACCCACCTGGCGGGCGCGGGCGATGATGTACTCGGTCACCGAGCGGTTGTCGTTGACCGGGTCGGTGTTGGCCATGCAGGCCACCGAGGTGAAGCCGCCGCGGGCCGCGGCCTGGGAGCCGCTGGCGATCGACTCCTTGTTCTCCTGCCCCGGCTCGCGCAGATGGACGTGCAGGTCGATGAAGCCCGGGGCCACGACCAGGTTCCCGGCGTCGAGGACCTGGACGCCGGGGCGGCGGGCGATGGACCGGCCGACCTGCTTCACCCGGCCGTTCTCCAGCAGCACGTCCAGGGCGCGGTCGCAGCGCGAGGCGGGGTCGATCAGGCGGCCGTTCTTAATGAGCAGTTTCATGAATGTCTCCCTTCAGAAGGTAAAGGACGGCCATGCGCACGGCGATGCCGTTGGTCACCTGCTGCAGGATCACCGAGCGCTCGCAGTCGGCCATCGAGGTCTCGATCTCCACGTCACGGTTGATCGGCCCCGGGTGCATGAGGATGGCGCGCTTGGCGGCCAGGGCGAAGATCGCGGGGCTGATGGCGAAGCGCTCGCGGTACTCGCGGATCGAGGGGAAGTAGTTCTTGGCGCCGCGCTCGGCCTGCACGCGCAGCATCATGACCACGTCGGCGTGGCGCACGCCGCGGCGGATGTCGTAGTGGATCCGGGCCCCCATCTTCTCGAATTCGGCCGGCACCAGCGAAGGCGGGCCGATGAGGGCGACCTCGTTGCCGAGCTTGTGGTGCAGGATGAGGTTGGAGCGGGCCACGCGCGAGTGCAGGATGTCGCCGACGATGGCCACCTTCAGGCCGCGCAGCGTGCCCAGGCGCTGGCGGATGGTCAGGGCGTCGAGCAGGGCCTGGGTGGGGTGCTCGTGGAAGCCGTCGCCGGCGTTGACGATCGAGGAGCGGGCGAAGGTGGTCAGGTAGTGGGGCGCCCCCGAGGCCGAGTGGCGGATGACGATGATGTGCGGATTCATGGCCTCCAGCGTCAGCACCGTGTCCTTGAGCGTCTCGCCCTTCTTCAGGCTCGACACCGAGGAGTTGAAGTTGATCAGGTCGGCGCTCAGGCGCTTGGCCGCGATCTCGAACGAGCTGCGCGTGCGCGTGGAGTTCTCGAAGAAGAGGTTGACGACCGTCTTGCCCTTCAGGGCCGGCACCTTCTTGACGTCGCGGCTGGAGACCTCGATGAAGGCCTCGGCCGTCTCCAGGATGGTCTTGATGTCGCCGACGCCGAGGTGCTCGATCCCCAGCAGGTGGTCCTGGCGGAACTCGTGCTTTTTCATCTCCGGCTCCCTCAGAACCCCTTGGGCTCCATGATCAGCACCTGGTCCTTGCCGTCGATCTCCTGCAGCAGAACGCGGACCCGCTCGCGGCGTGAGGTGGGCAGGTACTTGCCCTTGAAGTCGGGGCAGATGGGCAGCTCGCGGTGGCCGCGGTCGATGAAGACCGCCAACTGCAGCGTCGCCGGCCGGCCCAGTTCGAAGATGGAGTCCATGGCGGCGCGGATGGTGCGGCCGGTGAAGACGACGTCGTCGATGAGGACGATGTCCCGGTCCTCGACCGGGAAATCGATGCGTGTCTTCTTGACCGCCGGCTGCTGCTCGTGGCGGTGCAGGTCGTCGCGGAACATGGTGATGTCGAGGATGCCCAGGGGGATGTCAACCCCCTCCAGTTCCTTGATCAGGACCTGGACGCGGCGGGCGATGTGCACGCCCCGGGTCTGGATGCCGATCAGGGCCAGCTTGTCCGCCTCGCGGTTGCGTTCGAGGATCTCAATGGCCAGGCGCTGCAGGGTGCGCTTCATTTTTTTGTCGTCCATGATCTTGGCCTTGATTTTTTCGTCCATGGTTCTCTCCTGTGGGGGAAACCCCATTATAGCCGATCGGCCGCGATTTTCAAGCCCGCGGCGCCGTTGCGGCGCCGAGCAGCGCCAGGGCCTCGGGGAGGCGGGACAGGTCGCTGGCCCGCCCCTCGATCAGGACGGCGCTCCCTCCTCCCTTGCCTGCCAGCAGGGCGAAGAAGGGTGCGGCCAGCGGGCGCAGGTCGGCGCCGCCGCCGCAGCCGGCGACGACCAGGGCCTCGTTGTCGGGCCGGGACCGCGAGTAGGCCACGACCGGGCGGCCGGCGGCCATGACGGCCGAGGCGAAGGCGCGCAGCTCGGCGGCGTCGGCGCCGGCGAACTCGCGCACCACCAGCGGCTCGCCGCCGGCGGCCGCCGCGGCCGCCTCGCGCTCCATCTCCAGCCGACGGGCGCGCTGGGCCTGTCGCCGCAGCTCGTCGCGCTCGCCGATCAGGGCCTCGACCTGCCCGGGGATCTCCGCGGGGGACAGGGTGACCAGGCGCTGCAGCCGCTGCGCCATCTCGTGCTTCAGGCGGTGATCGCGCAGGGCGCGCCCGCCGGCGACATAGTAGAGGCGGGCGTTGCCGCGCACGCGCTCGACGCGGAGGATCTTCAGCGGCGCCAGCTCGGCGCTGCTGGCCACGTGGGTGCCGCCGCAGGCCGAGCGGTCGAAGCCGGCGATCTCCACCACGCGGATGCGGCCCCGCACCTTGGGGGCGCGGCGCAGCCCCAGGCCGGAGACGTCGTCGGTTTCGAACACCCGCACCGCCAGCGACTCCCAGGCGCGGCGGGCGAACTCCTCCTCCAGCGCCGCGATCTCCTCGTCGTCATAGGACGGGCGGCCGGTCTCGATCGAGGAGTGCTCGGGGCCGATGGCGAAGGAGAGGGTGGGGGCCCCGTACAGGCGCACCAGGATCTGGGAAAGCATGTGCTGGGCGGTGTGCTGCTGCATGAGGTCGTAGCGGCGGGCGAAATCGAGGCGCAGTTCCACCGGGCCGGGGCCCGGGTCGCCGGCCAGCGCGTGGATCACGTCGCCGTCTTCCTCGTCCAGCGCCAGCAGCGGCAGGCCGTTGATCGTCCCGCGGTCGGCCGGCTGGCCGCCCCCCTCGGGGCGGAAGATCGTCCGCTCGAGGCGGACCAGCCAGCGGCCGTCGCGGCATTGCCGGGACGAGGGCATGGTGGTCAGCTCGCGGCAGTAGGAATCCTCGAGGTAGACCCTTTCGCTCATCGGCCGCTTGCCCGCCCGGGCGGCGTTGCCGGGATGGTGCGGCGGCGCGTTCTGTTCCATGCTCGGCTCCCCAGTTTCATGCGCGACTGCCATTCTCCGCCGCGGCCGGCTGTTTGTCAACCTCCGGTTTTGACAAGGCGCATGCCCTGTTCTACAATGTCCCCCTCCCGGAGGTCATGATCATGAAGTCCATAGCGATCGTCCGTGAACGATGTCTCCCTTGGCTGCTGCTGGCGGCCGCCCTGCTGCTCTCGGCTTTGTTGCCCGCCCAGTCGCCGGCTGGGACACGGCCGTCCATCTACGATCCCGACGCCGACGCCAAGGCGCAGATCGCCGCAGCCGTCCAGCGCGCCGGCGCCGAGGACCGCTGCATCCTGCTGATGTTCGGCGGCAACTGGTGCCCCTGGTGCCACCGCCTGCACGGGCTGCTCGCGTCCGACGCCGCGATCGTCGGGCTGCTGAAAGAGCGCTACATCGTGATCCTGATCGACATCGGCGAAAAGCCCGGCCAGCCCCTGAACCAGGACCTGGTCGACCTGTACCGCGTCAAGGGTTTCGGCTCCCCGGCGCTGGCCGTTCTCGACAAGCGGGGCAAGCTCCTGTGCGCCCAGTCGACCGGCGTCCTGGAAAAAGGCAAGGGGCACGATGCCGCCAAAGTGCTGGCCTTCCTCAAGCTGCAGATCGGGGAGTAAGCGCCCACATGGCCGCCGGCGCCGGCCCGCTCTTCGCCTACCAGCGCCAGGGCCTGGATGACCCTTCCCCCGGGGGCCGTTATTTCGCCCAGGTGGCCCGCGGGCTGGAGGATCTCGCCCGCGACGAGTTGCAGGAGCTGGGGGCCCGGAGCGTGGAAGCCGGGGCCAGCGGCCTCCATTTCCGCCACGATGCCGCCGGGCTGTACCGGGTCAACTACGCCTCGCGCCTGGTCACGAGGGTGCTGGCGCCGTTGGCCGAGTTCGACTGCTTCTCCGCCGGGGCCCTGTACGAGGCAACCCGCGCCGTCCCCTGGGAGGAGATTCTCGCCCCGGAAAAGACCTTCGCCGTCTTCGCCCATGTCCGTGACAGCCGCGTCACCCATTCGCAGTTCGCCGCCCTGCGCGTGAAGGACGCCATCGCCGACCGCTTCCGCGACCGCTGCGGCAGGCGCCCTGACGTCGATCCCGAGGATCCCGACGCCTGGATCCACCTGAGCCTGCGCTCCGACCGCGCCCAGCTGAGCCTCGATGCCTCGGGGGGCTCGCTGCACCGCCGCGGCTACCGGCAACGGACGGTGGCGGCGCCGCTGCAGGAGACCCTCGCCGCCGCCCTGGTGCGCCTGAGCGGCTGGCAGGGGGAGCGGCCGCTGGTCGATCCCATGTGCGGATCGGGGACCATTCTGGCCGAAGCCTGCCTGCACTACTGCCGCATCGCATCGGCCTTCCGCAGGGAGCGCTTCGGCTTCGAGCTCCTTCCCGATTTCGACGCCGCCGCCTGGGCCGGGGTGCGCCGGGAACTCGATGCCGCCCGCCGCCCCCTGCCGCCGGGGCTGATCCGCGGCAGCGACATCGACCGCCAGGCCGTGGCCGCCTGCCGCGAGAACCTGCGCCAGGTCCCGGGGACGCGTGGCCTGGCCGTCGAAAGGAAGGACTTCCGCGAGCTGCCCGGGATCGAGGGCGCAACCATCGTCTGCAATCCGCCCTACGGCGTCCGCGTCGGCGAGGCGGAGCAGGCCCTGGCGCTGCTGAAGGAATTCGGCGACTTCCTCAAGCAGCGCTGCCGGGGCTCGACCGCCTACGTCCTCTGCAACAGCGCGGAGATGGTCCGCGCCGTCGGCCTGAAGCCCGCGCGCCGTTTCGTCCTCTTCAACGGACCGCTGGAGTGCCGCCTGCTCAAGATCGAAATTTTTTGAAACGGATATCCCGGCTTGGCGGGGGCGTCAGGGAAACGGCACCGCTCAAAAAGGCAGTCTTTTGCTTGCGCGCGGCAAAGATGGGGCGGGCGCTTGTTTTGCCCGGCGCCGGCGCCCGCACCCGGCAAGGGGCCGGAGCCTCCCTTCACGCAGGCGGCGCCCGATCATATTCCGCAGGGTCTCTTCCGCCTCGTGGGCCGTCTCGCCTTCCGCGCGCAAGCCGAGCCTGGCGCAGCAGGCCAGGAAACGCGTGCCCCGGCGCTGGAGGGTGTAGGGAAAGTTGCGCATCGGCGGCTCAGGGCAGCGTGCGCAGGAGCGAGCGCCGCGCGGCCTCGGCCAGGAATAGGAGCAGCAGGCCGGCGGCGATGAACCAGGGGAACAGCTCGGTCGCCTCGTGGTAGCGCCGGCCGCGGATGCTCGTCTTCTCCCAGCGGTCGATCTCGGCGAAGATGGCCTGCAGCGAGTCGCGGTCGGTGGCGCGGAAATAGAGGCCGCCGGTCGTCCTGGCGATCTCGCCCAGCAGTTCCTCGTCGATCTCCACGTTGACCATGACGTGGCGCCGGCGCCCGAACGCGTCGAGGACCGGATAGGGGGCCTGGCCGCGTGTGCCGACGCCGATGGCGTAGACCTTGACATTGTGGTCGCGGGCCATCTTGGCGGCGTCGCGGGGGTCGATCTCGCCGCGGTTGTTGACGCCGTCGGTCAGCAGGATGACGATGCGGGTCTTGGCCGGAGAGTGGCGGACGCGGTTGACGGCGGCGGCCAGGGCCATGCCGATGGCCGTGCCGTCCTCCAGCTCGCCGAGCTCGGTCTCGGCCAGCATGAGCTTCAGGATGTCGTAATCAACGGTCAGCGGGCAGCGGGTGGCGGCGACGGCGGCGAAGACGATCAGCCCCAGCCGGTCGTCGCGGCGCTTCTCGACGAAGGAGGCGATGACCTCCTTGGCCACCTCCAGACGGTTCTTGGGCTTGAAGTCAACGGCGGCCATCGAGCCCGAGATGTCGAGGGTGAGCAGGATGTCCAGGCCGCGCTGCTCCTCGGCCCGGAGCGTGTGCAGCAGCTGCGGCCGGGCCAGGGCCAGCAGGAAGAGGAGAAGCGCCAGGGCCTTGAAGGCGTCGAGGCGGCGGACCAGGAAGTCCTTCAGCCGCGGCGGCGCCGGCGGCAGCAGCCCCTGGTCGGCGAACCATACATGGCGCTGCCCGCGCCGCCCCAGGAAGCGCCGCCACCAGGCCAGCAGCGGCAATAGCGCCAACAGCAGGAGATAGGGTTCAGCGGCCAGCCTGGGCACGGTCGGTTTCCTGGGCCCGGCGGCGGGCGCGGTGGCGTTCAATGACGGCGTCGAGGGCCGGCCAGAGTGCCGCCACCTCGGCGGTCGCCGGCTCCCGACGGGCGAACTTGACCAGGTCGGACAGGTCAAGGACGCTCCGCAGGACGGCGACCAGGGCGGCGTCGTCCTCGCGCTCGGCCAGCTGAGCCGCGGTCTCGGCCGTGGTGCAGTCCTCGGCGTTGAAGCCGTAGGCGCGCCGGCTGAAGCGCTTGACCAAGGCGCTGAGGGCGACGAAGAAGGGCCGTGGGTCCCCGGCCGCAGGCCCCTGCTGGCGCAGGAGCTGCAGCGCCGTGGCGAGCTCCTCCTCGGGCGGCGGCAACGGGGGGGAGGCGGCAGGGCGGCGGCGCCGGCGGAGCAGGAACGCCGCCAGGGCGGCCAGCAGCAGGAGCGCCAGCAGGGCGGCAGCGTAAGGGAATAGATGGCGGGGATGGCCCGGCAGGGGCAGCGGCTCCTTCAGCGGCTGGATGTCGCGGTCCTCCTCGCCCAGCAGCGAGCGGACGCGGATGACCAAGCGGCCGCTCACGCCGCCCTCCTCGCTTCCGGCCGGGAGGAAATCGGCCGCGAAGGGGCCGACGGTGAAATCGCCGGTGCGGAAAAAGGCGACGGTGAGGATCTCCTCGAAAGCGCGGCCCGGGCCAGCGGCCGCGGGCGGAAGGGCGCGGCGCGAGAGAATCTCGCAGGCCTCGCCGCCGGGCAGGAGGCATCCCGGGGCGGCGCGCACCACCATGCGCTCGGCCCCGGGGCCGGCGCGCGCCGCCACGCGCAGCTCGACGTGTTCGCCGACGGTGACCGTCGAGGCCGAGGCCGACAGGGTGACCTGCGCGGCTCGGGATGGAGCGGCCAGCGCCAGGCTGAGCAGGAGCAGGGCGGCGGGCCGGCGGCTCATCGGGCGTACTTCTTGCGCCGGCGCAGGAACAGGTCGAAGAGGGGCTTCTCGCAGTCCATGTCGGCCCGGACCGACAGCGTGTCGATGCCGTGCCGGCGGAAGAACTCGCGGCGCCGGAGTTCCTGCTCGGCGCGGCGGCGCAGGAATCCGTCGCGCAGCCCCGGGCGGCCGAAGTCGGCGGCGAACACGGAGAGGCGCTCCAGGTCGCGCAGGAAGAAATAGCCGCCGCGCGGCGGTTCCGCCTCGGCGCGGTCGGCGATGGTGACGGCGATCAGGTCATGCTTGCGGCCGGCGATCTTCAGCGCCGTCTCGTAGCCCTGGTCCAGGAAGTCGGATATGAGGAAGACGACGGCCTTTTTCTTGATCAGCGAGGTCAGGTAGGCCATGGCGCCGGCGATCGACGTCCCCCGGCCCGCGGGCTGGAACTCGATGATGTCGCGGATCAAGCGCAACAGGTGGGTGCGGCCCTTCTGCGGCGGCGTGTACTGCTCGATGCGGTCGCTGAACAGCAGCAGCCCCACCTTGTCGTTGTTGAGCATGGCCGTGAAGGCGATGATCGCCGAAAGCTCGGCCGCGGCCTCCTTCTTGCTGCGGGCGGCGGAAGCGAAGCGCAGCGAGGCCGACAGGTCGAGGGCCAGGATGAGGGTCAGCTCGCGCTCCTCGACGAACTGCTTGACGAAGAGGCGTCCCAGGCGCGACGAGACGTTCCAGTCGATGAAACGCGGATCGTCGCCCTGCTGGTACTCGCGAACCTGGGAGAACTCCATGCCCCGGCCCTTGAAGGCCGAATGGTACTCGCCGGCGAAGACGTCGCGGGCCGCCTTGCGCGAGAGGATCTCGATGCGCTTGATCTTGCGGAACAGCTCCTCGGCGACCATGGTCTTGGCGGACCCGACCGCGCTTCCCCTCACATCGACTCGATGGTGATGCGGCCGCTGTAGCTGATCTTGAAGTTGGTGGGATAGCCCAGCTTCATGTTCCAGACCTTGGGCAGGCTCTCGCCCAGCTGCACGAAGGCCGACTTCAGCTCCAGCGGGACCCTGGCGATCATCTCGATGCCCTCGACGTTGGCGTAGTTGAGCCGGACGACCTTGTCCCGGCAGGTGAATTCCAGGCTGTACTTGCCGGCCGACGTGTTCTGGATGTAGATCATCGAAACGTCAAACACCTTTTCGTCCATGGCGTTCCTCCTGGTTCCGGCCTCTCGCAGGGCCCATTGTAGCAAAAGCGGGGGCCGGGAGGCAAATCGGGTCCTTCGCGTCGCCGGACTCAGGAAATCCCTGATGGTGCGGCGGTCTTGCATTTTGCCCGGCGATTGCGTATACATGAGCGCAGGGGGCGGAGAAGAAGCGGGCGGCATGGCGCTGAGCTACGTTGT
This sequence comes from uncultured Clostridia bacterium, assembly GCA_964628035.1. Classification (GTDB taxonomy): domain Bacteria; phylum Acidobacteriota; class Aminicenantia; order UBA2199; family UBA2199; genus UBA2199. The sequence goes on from CAZVPI010000010.1 coordinate 94,024, forward strand.
CAAGTGCTGGCATTGCATGGCCGAGTTCGACGCGGCCGCGGCCTCCGATTGCAGCCATTCGACGCCGACCAAGATCTGTCCCTTCTGCCTGAAGTGCTTCTGCAACGCCAGCGAAAGCTACAAGCAGGACTTCCGCAAGAACTGCCCCCGGGAACTGCTGCCCGGCGCCGCCGCCGTCGACCCGCTGATGCTCAAGATCGGCGAGATCCTGGTCAAGGCGGGGAAGATCACGATCGAGCAGCTGGACAAGGCGCTGGACAAGCAGCGCCTCCTCAACCGCAAGCTGGGGGAAGTGCTGATCATGATGTCGCTGATCACCCCCGACGAGCTGCAGCTGTACCTGCTCAACCAGAAGAGCATCGAGAAGATCGACCTGAAGAATTTCTCCCTCGATCCGGGGCTGGTGGGCCAGGTGGGCAAGGAGTTCTGCCTGGGGCAGAAGATCATCCCCATCGAAATCCAGGAGCTCGCCGACGGCAGCGTCCTGCGCTTCGCTTTCTATTCGCCGGGCGAGCTGCCGCGGCTGAAGGAGCGCGACGAGCTGCGCCGCTTCAAGCTCATCCCCTACCTGGCCCGCAAGGAGGAGATCGAAGGCCTGCTCCAGGTCCTGGAGAGCGGCGACCGCGAGATCCGCATCTACACCGAGCCCGACAGCACCCGACATGTGCGCACGCTCAACGCCCTGGTCAAGTCGGCTGTGCAGGCCCGGGCCTCCGACGTGCTGTTCGAGTTCCGCGAGGGGCAGCTGGAGGTTTTTTTCCGCAGCGGCGAGGGACTGGTCCGCGTCAACCAGGCCTTCGAGGAGCCGCTCGAGTTCTTCGTCAAGCTGAAGGAGGTCTGCGGCTTCCGCGGCGAGGAGGGGCAGCCGGCCCGCGAGGCGTGGCTCTCGCTGAGCAAGGGTTTCAGCCATCTCAAGTGCAAGGCGCTCCATTACTCCGGCGGCTCGCAGGAGAACGTGCGCCTGCGCTTTTTCAACCTGCGTGACTATGCGCGGACCGTCCGCGGGCTCGGCCTGGAGATGGACGAGGCCGAGCGCGTCCAGGCCTTCCTGCGCATGCCGGCCGGGCTCTACCTGGTGGCCGGGCCGGCCTACAACCGCACGGCGGAAACGATGTACGCCCTGATGAACACGCTGGCCGGCGAGCGCATCGCCTCGGTCGAGCCGCTGGTGGTCCTGCGCAACGAGCGCTTCTTCCAGATCGAGAACCAGGGCGGCGACGTCAGTGACGCCGTATACAAGAACCTGCTGTTCTTCAAGCCCGACTCCATGTTCCTGTTCGACTTTTTCCAGAAGAACTACAACCGCCAGTTCCTCGATTTCGTAGGCCAGGGCAAGCTGTTCCTCGAGCTGCAGGGCTTTTCCTACGAGGAGATCTTCGAGAAGCTGCAGGTCGAGCACGAGGTGCCGTCGTCGTTCCTGGTCGAGAATGTGCGCCTGGTGCTGTTCCAGCGCCTGGTGCGCACGCTCTGTCCGGCCTGCAAGAAGCCGGATCCGCGCCCGGCGCGCGAGCTCTTCCGGAACAAGAAGCTGAGCGGCGAATACCGCCTGTTCCAGGAAGGGGGATGCCCCGCCTGCCAAGCGAGCGGCTACGGCGGCGAGGAGGTCCTCTTCGAGGTCTTCACCCTGGGCAACGAGGAACGCCCCGCTTTCTTCAAGCGCCACCTGGCCGCGCTCGACCGCAAGATCTCCGAGGCCGGAAACCAGACCCTCTCCCAGAAGGTGCTCAACCGCGTGCTCAAGGGCGAGGTCTCGCACAAGGAGAGCCTTCGTTTTTTTTGAGGCGCCTCCCGCGGATTTTTTCGAAGAATCCTTGCTTGCCACTCATCCAAAACGATTTGTTTTGGGCCGCGATGAACTCATACGAACACTGGGAAAATTATGATCTGGATCGCTAAGCGCGAAAGCTGCGGTTGCAGTCCAGGCAGACATAGAACCGCGGGCCGCTCCGGGCGCGGAGCCGCTCGCGGCGTTGCCGCCAGAAAAGGAAGAGGGCCAGGAGCAGGACGACGGCGGCCGGAAGGCTGGCGCGGCCGATCAGGAAGAACAGCACGGCCGCCAGCAGGCAGAGAAAGAGGAACAGCAGCCCCAGGGCCACGTCCAGGGGCGAACCGCCGCCGCCGGGGCGTTCCTCGCTTTCGTGGGGCAGCGTGGCGCTCGAGCCGCAGGCGGGGCAGGCGGGGGGCGGGCGCGTCACTTGTCCATCAGGATGCGCCTGCCCAGCGCCTGGTTGAAGTCGGAGAACCGTTTCGCGTCGCCCCCGGCCTTGAGCTGCTCGTCGAAGATGCTCATGCGCGAATCGAGCAGGTCAAGGACGTGCAGCAGGTAGGCTTCGCGGGTCTTGGGCACCTCGGGCGATCCGAACTCCTTCTCGCCGTGGTGGGCGACGATCAGGTGCTGGATGCGGACGCTCAGCTCCTCGGGGAAGTCGGGGACGCGCCGGGCCAGGTCCAGGAAGATCTTGAGGCTGATCACCAGGTGGCCGAGCAGGCCGCCGGCCAGGGTGGTCTCCAGGGCCGGCTGGGTCTTGAACTCCTCGGTCTTGCCGATATCGTGGAACAGGGCGCCGATGAGCAGCGCCTCGACGTCCAGGCCGTAATGGGGGGCGACGGCCAGGACCAGCTTCAGCAGCGCGTGGGTGTGCTGCAGCAGGCCGCCGGCGAAGGCGTGGTGGATCTTCTGCGCGCCATAGGCCTGCGAGAAGACCGGGCCGAATTCCTCGCGAAACAGGTCGCTCAGCCGGCGCAGGTGGGGGTCGCGCAGGTTGGCATCGAGCAGGGCGTAGGTCTCCTTGAGGAGCGCTTCGCTGTCGAAGGGCGGCCGCTCGGCGAAATCATCCGCCGCCACGGCGTCTCCGGGCTCGAGGGGGCGGGCGCGGGCGATGGACAGCTGGGGTTTGCCGCGGTACTCGCGCACCTCGCCGGCGAAGCGGTAGACGCCGCCGGCCAGGATGACCTTGTGCAGGGAGTCGACGTTGTCCCAGATCTTGGCGGCCATGCGCCCGCTGCGGTCGGCCAGCAGCAGGTCCAGGTAATCCTTCTTGCTGTTGAGCGACTTGCGGCGGCTGATCTCCTGGACGCGGTAGTACCAGTTGAACGATTCGCCTGCCTTCAGCCCGGCCAGCGGCTGGGGCTCGTCCTTGGCCTTGTCGAACAGGTTCATTGCGGGCTCCTTAACTTGATCTCGATGCGGTAGGCGGAGCGCAGGTCACCCAGCCAGTCTTTCAGCCGCCTCTCGCTCCGCTGCCGGCGCAGGTGGGCCTCGATCTGGGGGGTCATCTCGACCAGGCTGAGCGGTTCCAGGCCGATCTGTCTGTGGGAGGGCAGGTAGACGCCCTGGTAGAATTCCTCGATCGCCTCGAAGGGGATGATGAGCTCCATGGGGAATTTTTCGCGCAGGACCTTCTCGTAGAGCACGATCTCGCGCAGGAACGCCTGAAAATCGCCCCAGCTCATGGCAAAGCGCCTCAGGGTCGACTGCAGGGCCTCCAGCGAGCCGGATTTCTGCAGGACCCTCGTCTGCACGGCCTCGACGTCCTCCTCGTCGGGAACGAACTCGTCTCCGTACTCCAGGGCGATCACCTTGTAGGTGACCAGATCGTTCAGGACGCGGGAATAGAGGTCGTCCTCGCCCTCGTCGGCCCGGCGCTCGACGGGGAACAAGGCCACGGCCCGCTCGATGTCGTGCAGGGTGATGATCTCCTCGTTGACCGTGGCGGCGATCTTGTCGACCAGGATCCCCTCGGGGGCCGCCGGCCGCAGCAGCAGCGGCAGAAGCAGCAGGCCGGCCAGGAACGGTCCGGGGAAAGCGTGGCGGCAGGGACGCATGGGCTCGATGGTAGCAGAAAACGCGGGGAAACTCAATGAACAGGAAGTGATAGTGAGAGTGGCGGTGGCAGTAGCAAGCAACTCAACGGACTAGAAGTGTCCGTGTCCGTGACAGTGTCGGCACAAAGTTCAACGAAGCTCAAGAGGCAGAGAAAGATAGAGGGTTGATGCATAAAAACAGACAGCATGGAGTGCGATCCATGCTGTTGCTTTTCCACTCTACCTCTTTGCCCCTTTGCCACTATTCCTCTTTATGCGGACTGCTCCTGGTGATAAGTAATTCGTGATTCGTGATTGGAACGGCATAGGGAGGAAGAAGTGCTAGGCGCAGGGCATAAGGCCGAGGGCGCAGGGCAGGACAAAATGCCCGTTTCCCCTTCATCGTGGAAGTGAAAGTGGCAGCAGCCAGGACTTTTCGTTTTACAAAGCCCTTGGATGGCCTTGACCAACACGAACACTAACACCCAGAGCTTGTTTCTTTGTTTCTTACTCTGGGCTTTTGGGCTATAATCGCTCCTCCACGGTTCACAGGAGGCGAAGATGACGGGAAAAGAGCGTCTGGGAATCTGGATGCAGCAGGTGCGAGCGCCGTTCCTGGCGCTGGCCGTGGCCCTGGCCCTGCTGGGGGTGGCCACCGCCCGCTGGCACGGGTTTTTCCACCTCGGGCAGGCGCTGCTCCTGGGGCTGGGCGTCGTCCTGGCCCACGCGTCGGTCAACCTGTTCAACGAGCTGTCCGATCATCGGACAGGCATCGATGCGGCCACGGCGCGCACCCCTTTCAGCGGCGGCAGCGGCATGCTGCAGTCCGGGAAGACGACCCCGCGCCAGGTGGCCCGGGCCGCTTATGGCGCGCTGCTGGCGGCCGGCGCCATCGGCGCGTACTTCGCCTGGGCCGGCGGCTGGCCGATTTTGGTCTTGATGGCCTGCGGCGCCCTGGCCATCCGCTTTTACACCTCCCACCTGGCCCGCTGGGGCGTCGGCGAGCTGGCCAGCGGCCTGACCCTGGGCAGCATGGTGGTCGTCGGCTGCCATTACGCCCTGTCCTCCTTCGTGACCGCCGACATCCTCTACATCTCCATTCCCCCGGGGATCCTCACCGCGCTGCTCCTGTTCCTGAACGAGTTTCCCGACGCCGAGGCCGACCGCCGCGGCGGCCGCCGCCATCTGGTCATCCTTCTGGGCAGGAAGCGCAGCGCCGCCTTGTATGCCGCAGCCGTGCTGCTGGTCTTCGCCCTGATCGCCGCCGGGCCCCTGCTGATGAACGTCCCCCATGCCGCGTGGCTGGCCCTGGCGGCGTTCCCCCTGGGGGCAGCGGCCGCGTTCCTGGCCTGGCGCCACCGTGACGATCCGCCGCGCCTGGTGCGGGCCCAGGCGCTGAACGTGGCCATGGTCATCGCCACGGACGTATTGTTGGCAATAGGCTATTTTCTTTAGGATCGACGAAGGATAGCGAACGGCGAACTTGGCGAACGGCTAACGGCGTACGGCAACCGCGCTAAGCGAATTCTACCTGCCCGCAACTGAAAATGAACGGCTGCTGGGGCATCCAATCGACATTCCGAGAGTTCACTTCAATATGGTTTCCGTCCGCCGCATGCCGGATAACGTAAAATATTTTTCGCACATTTTAGAAGAGAGGTAGTCCTCCAAGTT
>CAZVPI010000011.1:0-80049 GCA_964628035.1 uncultured Clostridia bacterium
CAGGTCCTTGGGGATCACTTCGAGGATGTGCAGGTCGCCGAGCAGGTGGAAGCCGATCATCGAGGAGATGACGGCGGTGAGCATGAATTTCAGGATCTTGAAATCCTTCAACAAGAGCATGCCCATCACGCGGGGATATTTCGTCACTCCGGTCCGCTGCAGGGCATAACCGAATACAAGGCCGATAGCCAACCCGATCAATGCCTTTATCAACATGTCAGACTCCTTTTTTCCTGAAGAGCAGCCTGGCGGCCGTCATGCCGCCGATGAAAAAACACATGCCGGCGACGATGCTGCCCAGCGACAAATGCGCCCAGCCCTGCAGGATGTTGCCGGTGGTGCAGCCGGCGGCCAGCGCGGCCCCGAAGCCCAGGCAAATCCCGCCCAGCACGACGAAAAGGAGCCTCTTTAAAACGCTGGGGCCCTGGAATTTGATCCAGGTCGCCGGAATGACTTCCACCCCATGGGTCGCGCTGAGCCTGGAGGCCAGAAAACCGCCCAGGACCAGGCCGATCAGCAGGAAGAACTCGATGAACGAATCGGGCTTGGCCGCGATCCTCTTGAAATAGGGCAGGTCGGCCAAGCCGCCGAAGAGGCGGCTGAACTTTTCGGCGACAGAGGCGAAGCCGCCGGTGATCCCGAATGGATACTTGCGGATCAATAAAACTTCAAAAACCCAATAACTGGCGACGGACAGGGCCGAGACGATCAGCCCGCCCTTCAGCCAATGCCATTCTTTTTCGTTGCTCATTTCCATCATGCCCTCACTTGAGTTGGATTTGCCTGTTTTCTAAGCGGACGCCTGAAAGTCAGATCATAGCATGTTTTCATCCGCGGGCGCACGGATAGATATGACAAAATCTAATGTTTCCATTAAAATGCATGAATCCTGAGATATAATAAGGCTTGCTTCCCAGGTAATACCCTGGCGAGAAAAACGCCCAAAATGGCGCCAATGGAGGAAAAATGAGCGAGCAGAAAAAATTTGAAAAAATCATGAAAAGCATGACCTTTGATTTCTTCGGCAGCGGCCAGCATAAGATCGAGATGGAATCGCTGCTGACAACCAAAGACGCGGTATTCCTGGACGTAAGATCCGCGGAAGAACAGGACTCCATTCACATCAAACTGCAGCATCATATCCGGGTGCTGTGGATCCCGATTGAAGAGATCCCCGACCGTTATGAAGAAATCCCGCGCGACGTGCCGGTCGGTGTATTTTGCTCGGCCGGCACCCGCTCCACCATCGTGTACTTCTATCTGCGCGCGCTGGGATATGAAAACGTGCGCATCGCCACCAGCAACTACGAGGCGCTCACGAACCTGATGCTTCCAGGCAAGCTGCACAAGGCGATCGCCGCCCGCAAGGCGCAAGGGGCCAAGGGGTAATCCGCATGTCGACTCCGACGGTCGTCGCCATCATCTTCGTGCTCACGGTCGTCATGATCATGAGCGGCCGCGGCGGCGGAAATTTTTACGTGGCGGCGCTCGTGCTCTCGGGCGTGGCCATGCACAAGGCCTCCACCACCAGCCAGTTCATCCTGCTGGCCGCGGCCCTGATGGGGGCGATCGTCTTCGGCAAGGCCCGGACGCTGTCGTGGCCGCTGGTGCTCTTCTTCGGCGGCGTGAACGCCTCGATGGCGTTTTTCGGGGGCTTCGTCGCCCACCACTTCGGCGGCACGACCCTGAAGATCGTATTGTCGGTTCTCCTCTTCATCGCCGGCGTGGCCATGCTGTTCCCGGAAAAACAGGCGCAGAAGGCCGCCGTCTCCCGCCTGGGTTTCTGGAACATCTCGGAGGGAGACCGCCACTATGTCATCAACCTGTGGCTGGCGGTGCCGCTGACCATGGCCACCGGCTTCTTTTCCGGCATGGTGGGGATCTCCGGTGGTTCTTTCCTGGTCCCGCTGATGGTGGTCGGCTGCGGCGTGCCGATGCGCACCGCCGTTGGCACCGCCAACGCCATGCTGGCGGCGACGGCGTTCACCGGATTCACAGGCAACGCCCTGCACGGGGGGTTCGATCCGGCCCTGGCCCTGCCCTGCGGGGCGGTGGCGATCGTCGGCGGCCTGATCGGTGGCAAGATCGCCCTCAAGACCAAGCCGAAAATCCTGAAAACCATTTCCGGCATCCTGACGATCGTCGCCGCGATCTTCATGCTGGCGAACGCCTTGTCGGGGAAATGAGTTCCCGCTGGTTGCCGGCGCCTGATTTCTCGTGAATCGCCAGCAGCAAATCCCGCTGAAAAAAGGGAAGTCCATGAGATATCTCCATCCACCTTACAACCGGAACAGCATGTCCCCTTATGATATTCGTTTTCCGGCTTGCAAGTTTTGCCTTTTCATCATGCTGGCGCTGGGCTTCGGCCTGAATCCGCCGACCCTTCACGGCCAGAGCGGCGCCCCTGTCTGCAAGGCGGGAAAGAATGAGAATTCCGACCGAAGCGCACCCCTTTCCTTTGGCGGCAGCCTGAGGTTCCGTTTTGAGTCCTGCCAAAACTTCAACGGCAAGGATTATGGGAAGGACGGCGACGGTTTTCTTCTGGAGCGGCTCCGCCTGCACGCCGATTTGCGTCCAGCGAAAGGCCTGCGGATTTTTGCCGAGTTGCAGGATGCCCATGTCTGGGGAGCGAAATTCGGCGTGGACGACTTCAACGGCAGCAGCCCCTATGAAAACCCCCTGGATCTTCGACAACTTTTCCTGCAATGGGATCGCGTGGCGGGCACGCCCTGGGGCGTCAAATTGGGAAGGCAGGAGATCCACTTCGCTGACAACCGCATCTTCGGCCCGGGAGATTGGGGGAATGTGGGAAGCCACTTGTGGGATGCCGCTGTGGTTGACTATGACGGGGAACCTTTCCGGACGGATATTTTCTACGGCCGGCGGGTAAGATACGATTCTGCCGCCTGGAACTTTGACGACCGGCACTACAGCTACGACGTGGCCGGGATGTACATGGCCTGGAAGCGGTTGCCGGTTGCCTTGGACCTGTTCGCCGTCGCCAAGATGGGCCGTTCGTCAAGGCTCTGCGGCACTCAGGCAGTGGAGAGAGAACGCCGATTTACCGTTGGCTTTCGCCTGGAGGATCATCTCGGAGCCCACGTCGATTACGGCGGCCTGATCGCTTTTCAGGGGGGCCGCTGGGGCCATGACCGCATCCGCACCCTCGCCGCCCACGCACGCCTGGGCTATGCTTTCCACGGTCCATGGCAAGTACGGCTGGCGGCCGAATGGGCCTTTGGTTCGGGTGACCGGCAAGGGGATGACGGGGTCAGCGGTACCTGGGACGGCGTTTTTGGATCGCGCGACAGGCTATACGGCCGCATGAACCTGATGACCTGGAGCAACCTGGTGGATTATCAGCTGACGCTGCAGGCAAAACCATGGACCAAGGTCGCCTTGCAGATCGATGGGCATTTCTTTTTCCTGGCGTCCCGTCGCGATGGCTGGTATTACAGCCCCAGCCGGGCCTTGCGCCATGAACCGACCGGAGGCGCCGGTTCTCGGCTCGGACAGGAGATCGACCTGACCGGCGAATGGCAAATCGCAAAAAAGTGGAACTTGCTTCTGATCGGCGGCTGCTTCGTGCCCGACGTGTTTATTGAACGGACGGGTCCGGCCGGAATGGCGCACTGGACAACCCTGCAGGTTCTGCATAAATTTTAAATTGCCTGACTGAACAACGATTAAAGCTCCGGGAGGGACGGTATGATGCTCAAGAAAAAAGTCTTGTTCCTATGCACCCACAACTCCGCCCGTTCCCAGATGGCCGAGGGGCTGCTGAATCACTTTTATGGAGACCGCTATCAAGCTTTCTCGGCGGGCACCGAACCGGGAGCCGTCCGCCCCCTGGCCGTCCAGGCCATGGCCGAGATCGGCATCGACATCTCCAGCCAGCATTCCAAGCACGCGCGGGAATTCGTCGGCAGCGACATCGACCTGGTGGTTACCGTCTGCGACAACGCCCGCGAATCGTGCCCGTTCTTTCCTGGCGCCAAGGAAAAACGGCATGAAAGCTTCCCCGACCCGGCAGCCGTCGAGGGCAGTGAGGAAGAAAAATTGGCGGCATTCCGTTCCACTCGCGACGCCATCCGCGCGTGGCTGGAGAAGGAGTTCGCCTGAAAGGAAGTCCGCCTGCGCCGGGCGGTCAGAAAACCGGGAAGCCGCCGCCAGAATGCAGGGCCGGTTGTCTCACTCGGCCTGGGCTTCCAGGCGGATGAATGCGTAGGGCTGCTGAATGTCGTTGGTGCGGATCTTGATCATGGCGCTGCGGTTTCCCCTGGCGAACGGGACAAAGCGCAGGACGATCTCGCGGCTCTGCCCGGGCGGCACGATGTCGGTCCTGAATTCCAGCGTGACCTCGGGGCCATGGCTGACCTCCAGGACGCGCAGGTCCAGGGTTCCGGTGTTGCTCAACTTGAACTTGCGCACCTGGGCCTTGCCCACGCGGATGGTGCCGAACGGGACGTCGTTTGGCTCGAGAAGCGCCCGGGCGAAATCCTTGAGGATGACCACGCCGCGCAGGAGCAACTGCAAATCGGCCCGTGCGCCGTCGTTGCTCACCACGTTGATGGTTTTGACCACGCGGCCGCTGTAGCCGCTGGTGTTGAACTTGGCCACGATCGTCCCTTTCTCTCCGGGCCGGTACTCCTTTTTCTTCAGGTCGGTGGTGGTGCAGCCGCAACCGGGGACGATCCTCTTAATGACCAGGACTTCGTCGCCGGCGTTCTCGAATTCAAACACGATGTCCAGGGTCTTGCCGGCATTCGCCTGGCCGAAATCCACCTCCAGGCTCTTGAACTTGATCACCGGACCGGCCGGCAGAATCGCAGGCAGCAACAGAAAAAAGACGACAAGGGCTTGCTTCATTTCCACTCTCCAAGAGGCATGCTATCTTTCATGGACATATCCTGCATGGTATGGTAATAGAGGGCGCGGAAAAATCCAAGACGCCTGCACCATCCTGCGGGATGCAGCCGGGACCTGGCCTCAAGGCTTGATTTTGGCATGAAGGGCTTCCAGGCGCTGACGAAATTTGGCACGGATTTCCTGCTCATCGTCCTTCAGAGGACGCACGGGAATCAGATCCATCACCTCCACCGCCTTCAAGCCGGAATGAAAATAGGTTTTCTCGGCACCGGTGACCATCGCTGAAAGCGCCGCACGCGCTTCCCCAGGCTTCAGACCCAGTCGTTCCCCTATGCTCTCCAATTCCTGCCACTGGAACCAGAAATAAGTCGGCCCCATGGCCGCCAGGACGGCATACGCCTCAAGGCTCTCCTCGGCCACGACAGGGACTTCGCCCAGGGGGGAAAGCAATTCCAGCAAGGATTCCCGGTCATCCTTGCCCAGACCTCCGCTGAAGGCGATGGGATTGTAGCCGGAATTGACGACGGCCGGGGCGTTAGGGATCATGCGCGCGATACGCGCAAAGCCGCCCAGCATGCCGGAAATCTGCGCCATGCTGACCTTGGGCGCCAGGGAAACAATGATCGTTTTGGCAGCCAGGCTGACTTTGATTTCCTCCAATACCGCCGGAAGGGCCGGCGGATGCAGGGCCAGGAAAACGATTTCTGCCTTGGCCACGCGGGAGTTATCACCGACTGTAAGATGGAAGGTGGGACATTTCGCCTGCAAAGCGGAGATGTTCTCCAACTGGGCATCGCTGACGATGATCTCAGCGAAGGCCAGTCCTTTTCTCTGGAATCCTCCGAGGATGATACGCGTAACCCGGCCGGCGCCAATAAATCCCAATGGTTTTCCTTTCATATCCCTCCTCCTTGTCACCGCTCATCCGCTGATACACCGGGGCCGCCGCCAGCGGTAAGTCCCCCCTGGACGCGGCCCGGCAGGACCCGGTAGGCGCAGGGCAGGAAAGCCAGGGTCATGAACAGGCTGAAGACCAGCCCGCCGATGACGGCCACGGCCATGGGTACCAGCATGTCCCCGCCCTCGCCGATGTTCAGCGACAGCGGCAGCAGCCCGAAGATGCTGGTGGTCAGGGTCATCAGGATCGGGCGCAGCCGGGCGGTGGCGGCTTCGACGATCGCCTCCTGCAACGGCTTCCCCTGGGCGCGGAGCTCGTTGATGAACTGGACCAGGACCACGCCGTGGTTGACCTCGTTGCCGGCCAGGATGACCACGCCGATCAGCACCGTGGCGCCGATGGCCAGGTTGGCCAGCAACAGGGCTACCGCCATGCCGATCAGCGTCAGGGGGACACGGACCATGATCAGGAAGGGCTGGACGAACGACTCGAACTGGATGGCCAGGACCACGTAGGCGAAGAACAGGGCGAAGAAGAGCACCAGGCCCAGGCTGCGCTGGTTTTCGGCCATCATCTGCGCCTGGCCGCCGAAGCCGATCTCCACGCCGGCGGGGAGCGCCAGCGCTTCGATCGTCTCCCGCGTTCGCTCGGTGGCTTTGCCGACGCTCACTCCCGCCGAATCGGCACGGATGATGACTTCCTTGATTTGATCCTCGCGGACGATCTCCACCGGGCCCGTGGCCCGCTCGACCACGGCCACATCGCGCAGCAGCAGCGGCGTGCCGCCGCGCTGGGCGATCACCAGCCCCTCCAGGTCCTCCTTGCCGACGATGCGGCTCTCGGGGATCATGACGCGGATGGGGTAGTACTCGCTGCCCTCGCGATACTGGGTCGCCACCTCGCCGCGCACCAGGTTGCGCAGGGTCAGGGCCACGTCATGCACTTCGACGCCCAGGGCCGAGGCTTGCGCCCGGTCGACGAAGACCCGGTATTCGGGCTTGGTCAGGTCCATCGACAGGCTGACGTTGCCCACTCCCGGCGTGCCGCGCAGCGTCTCGGCCGCGTCGCGGGCGAAGGCGAACAGGGTAGGGATATCGTCGCCCTTCACCTTGACTTCGATCTCCTGCGTGCCGATCTGGCGGATGCCCTTGGTCTTCATCTGCATGACGTTGATACGGCCGCCCGGGGACGGCACCTGGCGGACCAGCGGCATGATCTTTGTCACGAATTGCGCCGTGGATAATTTTCGCCGGGTCTTGGGAACCAACTGGATATCCACCTCTCCTTCATAGGCGATCTCGAGCGTGGCCAGGCCCCAGACCCGGCCTCCGGCCAGGCTGAACACGCTGGCGATTTCGGGCAATTCCCGGACCTTTTCCTCGATAGCGGCCAGGATACGGTCCATCTCGCCCACCGCGGTCCCGGCCGGCATGATCACCTTGACCATCACCCGGCCGTCATCCACCTTGGGCAGGAGCTCCGAGCCCACCTGGCTGAGCAAAAAAAGGCTCGCGACAAAAAGGAGCAACGTGACGCCGATCACCAGCCAGGGCACCGCAAGCAGGCGCTGGAGCCAGCCGCGATACGAGGCGGTCAGGCGCTGCATGGCCCGTTCCACGGCAACGGCGCCCCGCTGCCCCGTCCGCTGGACGCCGAACAGGCGGGCGGCGGCCGGGGTCACGGTCAGGGCCACAACCAGGGAGAGAACCAGGATGCCGGCCACGACAAAAACGAGCTCACGGAAAAGGAGCGCCGTCAATCCCGGCACGATCAGGAAGGGGAGGAAAAGCGACAGGAAGGTCAGGGTGGCGGCCAGCACCGCGCCGGCGACCTGCTCGGCGCCCTGCAACGGGGCGGCGGCTCCGGCCCCCTCCTCGGCCCGGCGCGTGATGTTCTCCACCACCACGATCGAGTTGTCGATGACCACCCCCATGGCCACCACCAGGCCGCCAAGGGAGAAGATGTTCAGGGAGAAGCCGGCCATCTGCATGAGAAAAAAGTTCGCCAGCACGGTGAGGGCGAGGGCGACAAGCATGACGGCCACCTGGCGGAAGCGGCCCAGGAACGAATAGACGACGAGGATGACCAGGATGGCGGCGATCCAGGCCGCGTCGCGGACACTGGTGATGGCGGCCAGGATATAGTCGGCCTGGTTCTCGACCACGCCGAACTCGATGTCGGCGGGGATGAGGGCGCGCAATTCCTGCAGCCGCCGGTTCACCGCGCGCGAAACGTCTACGGTGTTGGCCTCAGCCTGCTTGAGCACGGCCAGCTTGACGCAGGGATTGCCATTGAAGCGGGTGATGATCCGCGCCTCCTCGTGCCCCTCTTCGACGCTGGCCAAGTCGCGCACGTAGACGATCCGGCCGTTGCGGTCGCGGGCGACGGCCACGTTGCGGATCTCGTCCAGGCTTTCGAATTCACCCATGGTGCGGGCGATGATCTCGCGCGTCTCCACGGTGACCCGGCCGGCGAACGTCTCCAGGTTCGCCAGCTGCAGCGCCTTGCCGACCTGGTCCGGGGTCACGCCCATGCCGCGCAGCGCGTCGGGATCGAGATGGACGCGGATCTCCCGCCGCAGGCCGCCGACGATCTCCACACCGGCCGTGCCCTCGACGACCGTCAGGCGGTCCTGCAGCCAGTTGTCGGCCCAGTCGCGCAGCCAGACCAGGCTGCGCTCCGGCGAGGAGATCGTCACCTCCATGACGGGCAGCTGCGAGGGGTCGGCCTTCATGATGATCGGCGGCTCCATATCCCGGGGCAGCTGCCGGGTGATGCGGCCGTAGGCGGCCATCACGTCCTGGTAGGCGATGTCGACATTGGTGCCGTAGCGAAAATTCACCAGCAGCGTGTACATGCCCTCGGTGATCGTCGCTTCCAGGTAGTCGAGGCGGTCGATGGTGGCCATCACCCGCTCGATGGGGTCGGCGATGTTGGTGTCGATCTCTTCGGGCGTTGCCCCGCGCCAATAGACGTGGATCTTGACCATCGGGTAGGTGATCTCGGGAAGGTAATCGACCTGCAAAGCCAGGAAGCCGTAGACGCCCATCACGAAAACCGCAATCGCCAGGACGGAGACCGCCACCGGCCGCGACAGGGAAGTCCGCGTGATCTTCATCAGGCCGCCCCCTTCGTTTTCCCGTCCTTGGCTTTGGAAGCATCCTTGCCGTGTTTCTTGCCGGCCAGGGATACCGGAACGCCATCCTTGAGCTTTTCAAAGCCGCGGACAATGATCGATTCTCCTTCCTGGATACCCTGCAGGATTTCAATCCAACCGCCTCCTTCGAGACCAGTCTGGACCGATCGCTGGCGCGCCAGGTTCCCTTCCAGGACAAAAAGCGAACGGCTGCCGTCGGGGCGCAAGGGGACCGCCTCGGCCGGGGCGGCGAGGACGCCTTTCCTCTCGGCGAGGGTGAAGGTCGCGCGCACCAGCATGCCGGGAAGCCAGCGGATGGCGCAGGGCCCGGGGGCGGGGACGATCTCGAGGTCGGCCGTGCGCGTGGCCGGGTCGATGCGCGGCCGGATGCGCCTGATAGAAGCGGCGCACTCGGGGCCGACGGCGTCAATGCCAAGGCGAACGCCGCTCCCCTCAGCCAGGGCGGCCAGGGGCTTCTGCGAGACGGAGACCAGAGCATGCAACGAGCGGGAGGCCACCACGAACAACGGCGTGCCGTTCTTCACCACATCGCCCAGCTCGACGCTTCGTTCAAGAACGTAGCCGTCGAATGGGGCCTTGACCTCGGTATCGGCAACCTGCGCCTCCAGGCCGGCCACGCGGGCCCGCGCCTTGGCCGCGGCGGATTCGAGGCGTGTCACATCGGTTTCCGACTTCTCCAGGCGCTCCTTGCTGATCCCCTGGCGTTCGAACAGGGTGCGGTCCCTCTCCAAGACCCGTCGCCCGTCCTCGAGTTGGGCTCGGGCCGCCATGGAATCGGCCTGGGCTTCCTGCAAGGCCGCGGCCAGCCGGGAAGGGTCGATCCTGAGCAGAACCTGGCCGCGCCTCACGACGGCGCCTTCCCGGGCATTCAGGGCGATGACCTCCCCGTCCACCTGGGCGGCCAGTCGGGCCGAACGCTCGGGCTCGATCGTCCCGGTCAGGGTCAGCTCGGCCCGCACCGTACGCCGGGTGATCTCCCTGGCCACCACGGTGGCGGGCGGCTTCTGCGGCGCTTCCGTTTTGGACGCACATCCCGAAAAGGTTACCAGAGCCAGGGCGATTCCAGTCAGGATCCAACCGTTAGGCTTTTTCATTTTCATCTCACTTGCTTTCCATCACTCGTTTTTCAAGATCCGATCCCGCCGCCCAGGCCAGGGCGATGGCGGCGTAGGCCTCGTCGTGGCGGGCCTGGGCCAACGCCAGCTCGGCGTCCAGCAGCGCCGCCTGGGCGTCCAGGATGTCGTTGACAGCGGCGCGACCCAGCTCGAAGTTCGACCGCTCGATGGCGAACGCCTCGCGGGCCTGGGCCACCGCCTTTTCGCCTACCATCGCGCGCCCGGAGGCCTCGGCCAGCGCCGCCGCCTCGCGCTGCGCCTGCTCCCTGACCGACAATATCTCGGCTCGTTCCCTGGCCTGGGCTTCCTTCAGCAATGCCCTGGCTTGACGTTCGCGGGCGGTCAGCTCTCCCCCGGTCCATAGGGGCAACCTGACCGTCAGGCCGGCGGCCAGGAAATCCTGGGCTGAGGGGATGCCGACATTCTGCGCGGGCACGGTGCTGCGGCCCGTCCAGCGGGCGAAGGCATCAAGGCTCGGCCACCGTTCTCCGCGCACCAGGTCCAACTCAGACTGGCGCCGGGCGGTGTCCTTTTGCGCGGCCTTGACCTCCGCCCTGGCGTTGGCTGCCTGGTCCACCCAAGCGGCGACTTCGCCTTTTTCCGGAAGGGGCAAAGCGGGCAAGCCCGCGACCCGGGGAAGAACGGAAGGGCCGTCCCTACCCAACAGAACTCCCAGATGCAGCGCGATCAGTTCGCGGTCCCTGATCGCCTTGGAAAGGCGCTGCTCGATGGCGGCGACTCGCACTTCCACTTTGAGCAGTTCCAGTGGGGCGCTGCGCCCGACCTCCAGCATCGTTGCCATCACTTTTTGCCCTTCGCGCAGGGCTTGCAGCGAGGCATCCATGGAATCGATGACGCTTTGCTGCTGGCTGGCCGCCAGATAGGCGGCGGTCACGTTGAGAACGAGGTCCTGGCGGGAACCCTGGAGATGGCAGCGTCCGGCGGCGGCGGCGAGTTCGGCGGCCCGCTGGCGGGCGACCAGACGGCCGCCGGCGAAGAGCGGCACCCGGACCTCGGCCATCGCCTGCGCGATATCTGAATCGTATAGCAGGACCTCGCCCTGAAAGCTCGGCTGCATGAGTCGCTGCGGCCGGTCGGCGTAGCTGTAATCCAGGGACAGATCGATCCGCGGCCAGCGCGATGCGCGGACCGCGTCGGCTGCATGATCCAGCGCCTGCGAGCGGGCCGCGGCCGCGTTCAATTGGGGATTGTGGATCAGGGCCTCGCGGATGCATTCGTCCAGGGTCAGGGGCTTCTCCTGCGGGGCGGCCCCCTCAGCGGCGAATGCCAGACCGGCAAGCAGCAAGGCCGTGGCACTCAGCCCCACCCAACGCGTCTCAGATCGCCAGTTCATAGACTGTTTCGACTACGGTGGCCGCTTGGTCGAGGGCGGCCTTCACGTCCGCCTGGCCGCGAACCGCCTCGGCGACGGCATCGATCGCCCGCGACAATTCGGGCAACATCTCCACATAGCGTTCGCGCCAATCGTTCACCGGAAGCGGGGACAATAAGATCACGTCGCGGGCCGTCAGAATCTCCCTGATAAGCCCTTTGGCCTTTTCGGGCTTGCCGGCGGACAACAGCCCGCGGGCGAACCCGACCTTTTTGCGCAGGCCTGCCATGGCGTCAATGGCCAGTTGCACGCCGTTGGCCTCGTGCATGGCCGTGATCAGGTTGCAGGCATGGGCGCAGGAGAGGAAAGCCGGCCGGAATTCATCGCGATTGATCTCCGCCTTCATCCGGACGACATTGAGGCGGATATCCTCCAGCCGCTGTGCCCAGCCGGGATCGCCGGCATAACCTTCGGGGACGGTGGCAGCGAATTCCTCGGCCAGGAGGCTCCATAAGCCAGCCGCTTGTTCCACAGCCCGCATGGCGGCGTTTTTCAGGGTTGCCCGCTCATCGGCCGTCGCCTTCATGATCTTCTGCACCGCCTGGCAGGATGCGCGCATGTGCAACCGCGCCGCCGACACGCGCTGGTCGAAGGATTGTCCCCAAATGCTCGCGGAAGCGACAACAAGAAACACGAATGGCACTATGCTATTTTTTTTCAATTTATCCCTCCTTTCGTTTTTCCCGACGCGCCGTTTTCTTATCCTTAAGCCAGGCAAGCGCCTCGGCCGCCGTGTCATTCACCGTAGCCATTTTCATCAGCCGGGATACGAGGATTGCCTCGACGATTTCAGCTTCGCTGACACCCTCCGCAATGGCCATTTTTGTCCACATGAGCGTGCAGGTGCTGGATTGAAGGGCGGCCGCCACCCCGATGCCGATCAGGAGCTTTTGCTTGAGGGGCAGCGCCCGAAACCGCGGATTGTCCAGGATGGCTTTCCGATGCTCCATGTACGTCAGGGCCCCATCCGGGGATATGGCTTTCAGCAGTTCCATCGGTGTTGGTTTTGTGATAGGACCCATTGTGCACTCCTATTACGATTTGTTTTTTTCGGCGCTGGTCGCTCCAAAGTCCGCTCTCTCCCTGAAAACTTGGGTGGCGCAGGTGAAAAAGTTCAATACGCAGGGCGTAAGCAGCCTGTAAAAAACGGCGTTCCCAGCCCTGCGGTCACGGATGATGCCATGAGCCTTTAACAAGGACAGGTGCTTGGAAACTGTCGTCTGATCGAGTCCAACGACATCAGTCAGCTGTCCCACGGAGCACTCACCCTTGAATAAGCAGTCGATGATCTTCAGTCGCGCCTTGTTGGCCAGGACCTTGAGAAGCTGCGCCTGCACTTGGAAAGTATCGTTATCTTTCACTTTGATCTTTTGCATTTTGAAGGTAAAGTATATGGCGATATGGCCATATTGTCAACATCAAAGACTTCCGCGAAGCACGCTCGCATAAAACGAGGGAATCTGCGCGATCCGGGGATGTGCCAAACGGCGCAGCGGTTTGAAGTCCTATCTTTTATTGACCTGTTGGGCATTCTTCTCCCTGAGCGCTTGCCAGGCTTTTTTGGCGCGCGAGGTCGGGATGGCTTTTTGCGCCAGGAATTCCAGATGGCCGGCGATCGCCGGCAGCATGGACGCCGGAAAACCGATGACGGTTTCGGAACCGGCCAGATCCGTCGCGTCACGGCAACCGTAGCAGCCAAAGCTGAAATTCAGGCGCTTTTCCAGATAGGGGATAACGGCGGCGTCAACGCAGGCGGCCTGCAGGATGGCGGTCGAGCTCTGGATGCGCCTTCCCCCGGTGGCATGGAGGTATGCGAGGTTGATCCACATCAGCTTCTCCACCTCATCCTCCACGAGGATGACGTCAGGCATCAGCGGCGCGGCGGAGAGGGGGAAGATGAGCAGAGTATGGATCTGGCCCGGCGCCAGGCTGGGCATCTCTGCAAACATCGCTTGCCCTACGGCGGGGTCCTGCACGATGCCGAAGCCCACCAGGCCTTTGCCGCTCGCCAGCCCGTCCGGCAAGGGACGAAAGCCAAATGCCGCGGCCGCCGCCGGGCAGGACAGTTCGGAGCCGGCGAGGCTGACGATTTCCCCGTGCCGGGCGCGCATCAACGCCTGGCAGAAGCGATGTTGCGACAGGGCCGTGCCCGCCTTTGGGAATAGCGGATCGACCTGGAAGCTCACGCCAACGGCCGGCGCCGAAAGCCCCAGGATATCCTGCATCCGGCGGGCCATGACGCCTATGGTTTCAGGTTTCATGCGGGCACCACTTTTTGCATCCGCTTGAATTTCCGCTGCCAACCAGCCAAAAAACATGCATGGGCTTGAGCGGCATGGCCGTCCGCGGATTGAGATGCATCAACGGATCGCCGGGATCAACAGGAGAGGCACTTCCGCCATGCGGGCAAGGTTGTGGCTCACGCTTCCCAGGAAGATTTCCCCGAAGAAGCCCCTGCCCTGACTGCCCATGATGACCAGGGAATAGGCACCCGCAGCCAACTCGGCCAGTATCTCCGCGGTGGGAATCCCATAGGGGATCTTGATCGCGATGTCTTTCGCACCCCGTTTTCCAAGTCTTTCCTTGAGCATGGCAAGGCGATCGGCGTCGATCTTGTTGAATTCATCCAACCTGCCGGCCAGGTGCTTTTCAATTTTCGTCTTATCCTGGACATGCAGGAGCGTGACTTGCCGGGCACCGCCTCCGGCCATGTCCTGCAAATGATCGAATGCCCGCTGCGCGGTATCGGAAAAATCGGTGCAATAAAGAATTTTTCTCAGAATATCCGGGTGAGAGGCATCGGGGCAGGTTCCCATTTCCTTGGCGATGGGCCGCGTTTTGATCAGCAGCAGCGGCCGGCGGAAACTGTGAAGCACTTCGGACGCCGTGCCGCCGAATTTGAACAGCATGTGTTGCGCCATGCTCTGGCCGTGCGAGCCGATGACGATCAGCGAAGCGTTCTTCTCGTCGGCGACACGCTGGATCTCCTCGGAAGGCACGCCCGTCCGCAGTTCGATCTCGACATCCAGTCCAAAGTCAGAGAGCGTCTTTTTTTGCCCCTGGAGCATCGGCTCGACTTTTTCCTGGATGAAATATTTCATCTCCTCCAAATGCCTGATCCCCATCGCGTAAACAAGAAAAACCTTTTTCGCGCCGAGACGCTGGAAACAGTTGGCGCAGCCGGCCAGGATGTTCGAGGCCGGCGACAGGTCCGTGGCCAGGATAATCGTTTCAAACATTGCCGTCCTCCTTGTACGTTCCGCTTCCGCGGACATGTTCGTTCATGTTCACCTCCAGCTTACTTGGCAGCAAAATATTTTTCCCTGAAATGCAGCGCCACGTTGACCAGGCCGATCATCACCGGCACTTCGACCAACGGCCCGATCACGGCGGCGAAGGCAGCGCCGGAATGGATGCCGAACACGGCCACGGCCACGGCGATGGCCAACTCAAAATTGTTCGAGGCCGCGGTGAAAGACAGGGTGGTCGTGACCGGGTAGCCGGCGCCGATCCTGCGGCCCATGTAAAAACTGATCAGGAACATGACCACGAAATAGATCAGCAGCGGGATGGCGATGCGCACCACGTCGAGCGGGATCTTGATGATGAACTCGCCCTTGAGGCTGAACATGACCACGATGGTGAACAGCAGGGCGATCAGCGTGATGGGGCTGATCCTGGGAATGAATTTTTCCTGGTACCATTCCTTGCCTTTCAGCCGGATCAAGGCAAAGCGGGAGAGGATGCCGGCGATGAACGGGATGCCCAGGTAGACGAACACGCTCTCGGCGATCTGGCCGATGGTGATGTTCACGATGCTGCCCTTGAGGCCGAACAGCGGCGGCAGCACCGTGATGAAGAACCAGGCGTAGACGCTGAAAAAGAGCACCTGGAAAACGCTGTTGAAGGCCACCAGCCCGGCGGCATATTCCGTGTCGCCCCGGGCCAGGTCGTTCCAGACGATGACCATGGCGATGCAGCGCGCCAGGCCGATCATGATCAGCCCCACCATGTACTCGGGATAGCCGCGCAGGAAGGTGATGGCCAGGAAGAACATCAGCAGCGGACCGATCAGCCAGTTCTGGGCTAAAGACAGCAACAGCACTTTCCAGTTCTTGAAGACGTCCCCCAGTTCCTCATACTTGACCTTGGCCAGCGGCGGGTACATCATCAGGATCAGGCCGATGGCGATGGGAATGTTGGTGGTGCCCACGCTGAACCGTGTGTTGAACGCGGCCACCGCCCCGGGAATGACGTAGCCCATCATAACCCCAACGGCCATGGCGGCAAAGATCCATACCGTCAGGTAACGGTCAAGGAAACTCAGTTTTTTCGTCAGCTCATCAGACATGTCAGACCTCCTCGTTGATTGGTTGGACAGCGCCCGCGCCCTTGGTTCGTCTCATGGCCTTTGCCTATCTGACACCGGCCTTTCATGGAGTTTCCTGCTGACAGTGCCGCTGTCACCGACGCGTCTTGTTCGTCGGGTCTTGCCAACACCATCACTACTCCTACAACCGCAAGACCGTGTAAGAATCATCAAGGGCATTGAATGAACCCCTGCGACCACAGGCAGCCGCCGCAGGCCGGGTGGACATTGCCGAAGCAGTCCTCGCCCGTGTCGTCGGGCAAATCGCAGCTGTTGCAGGTGCTGCAGGGGGCGAAGGCGAACTCATCCAGCCTGCGCCGGAACTCGCGCCAGGCGGGATCCATCCAAATTTTACCCAGGCCGCTTGCGCGCAGGGATGCAAAGGCAAAATCGGGCCAAGTACGCTTGTGCCCGTTCAGGCAGACGGTGTGCGCATGGAGCAGCGGCAGGCAGGGGCTGACGCGGCCGTCCCAACGCACCGAGGCGCTGCGGCGCTGCAGGAAAGGGCAGAGCCCCTTGCGCCCTGGCGGCAGCGGCGTGAAGGCGAGAGCATCGGGAAACCGGGCCATCAGGGCGGCGAGCGTCCTTTCGTTCATGGCGTCGGGGTCGAAACGCGGCATGACGCATCCCCCTTCGGGCAGTTCCACGAACTGGGATTGGCCGTACAATATCTCCGCGGCCATCTCATCCGTGTAGGGCTCGACGTTGCTTATGGAAAAGCGCTTGGCTCCGAGCCGCAGAGCCAGGTCGACGACCGCCTCGAGATCGGCGACATTGCGCTTCATGGCCACGAACGAGACGCCCAGTTCCGGCTTGCCGGGCATCGCCTGCAAGCGCTCCAGGTTGGCGATGATCTCGGGCAGATGGTCGCCCAGGCGCACGTCGGCATAACTCTGCGGAGACGCGCCATCGATCGACACCCACAAGCGGTCAAGGCCGGCATGGATCAGGCGCTGCGCCATTCTCTCATCGAGGGGAATGCCATTGCTGATCAGCTCAACATAGGAGCTGGTTTTCTTGGCCAGAGCGACCATCTCGACAAGGCGCGGATGGCCGAGGGGCTCGCCGAAGCCACCGAAAAAAACGGCCGGCGGCCCGGGCATGGCGCCGACCTCGGCCATGAATCCGGCGAAAAGGTCCATCTCCATGTTTCCCAGCGGCTCTTCCCAACCGTGACGGATGCAGGTGCGGCAATCGAGGTTGCAGCGGCTGGTCGGCTCGACATAGATCCTGGCCAGCCTGTCGATGCCCGCGGCGGCGGCCGTTTGCTGGATCGTCCCCACGTCGTTATTCCCCGCTTCAGCGAATCGTATCAACTTGGATCCTTGCGGCCGATCATAAAAAATTCTTTTTCCCGGCAGCGGTCGGTTTCGAATTGCAGGGTGACATGGGCGATCCCGTAGCGCTCCTGCAAAATGCGCTCGATCTTGTCGGCGACGGCGCAAGCACTGGACAGCAGGCAATCCTCCACCTCGATATGGGCCTCAAAATAAACCGTCTTCTCGTTGGCCATCCAGGTATGCACATGGTGGATATTCCGTACTTCAGGAAGGGCCTCGATCTCGCGCTGCATGGCGCCGTAATCGAGGTCGGCGGCCGACTGCATCAGGATGCCGACGGAGTTTTTGACGATCACCCAGCTTTCGCGCATGATATAGACCGAGATCAATAGCGTGACCAGCGGATCGATCCAGAACAGGCCCCAGATGCGGATGGCGATGCCACCGCCGAGGACGCCGAAGGAAGAGACCGTATCCCCCAAAAGATGCAAATAGCTGGAACGCACGTTCATGTTGCCGTGGGATTCCCTTTTCAAAAAAAGCATGGAAACGAAATTGGCCGCCAGGCCGAAAAGCGCCACGCCGATCATCAGGCTGCTCTCAACGGTTTCCGGGTCGCGGAAACGGCGCAGGGCCTCGAACACAAGAAACAGGGAAATGGCCACCAGGGCGGAAGCGTTGACGAAGGCCGCGATGATCTCGGCGCGCTTGTAGCCGTATGTCCTGCGGACGTCTTTCTGTTTGCCGGCGATCCTCCAGGCGATGTAGCTGGTCAGGATGGCGATGGTATCGCCCAGGTTGTGCGCCGCGTCGGAAAGAAGGGCCAGGCTGCCCGAAAGGATCCCGCCCGCGATCTCCACGGCCGTGATCAGGGCGTTGAGCAGGGTTACGCCGAGGAATCTCGCCCCGGACATGTTCCTGCTCCCCGATCCATGCGGCCCGTGCTGCTTGGTGGGCGATCCGTTCATGGCCATTCTCCCCTTCAGCGGCTCCAGATCATATAGACCGCGGCAACGAGCAGCAGGATGCCGCAGATCTTCTTGACCACGTCGAGGGCCTTCGAGCTCTCGTTCCAGCGCAGATAATTCTCGATCACGCGCGTGAAGGCGCCGGCGAAGACGATCACGGCGCAATGGCCGACGCCGTAGGCCAACAGCAATGGAACGCCGTAAACCAGGCTCGTGGACGACTTGGCCAGCACGATGGCCAGGATCGGCGCCATGTAGGCGAAGGTGCAGGGGCCCAGCGCCAGTCCGAAGAGCAAGCCCAGCAGGAACCCGGCCCAGGCGCCCTTGCCCCGCGCTTTGGCGTTCGCCGCCCCGGGAAGCTCCAGCTTGATGATGCCCAGCAGATAAAGGCCGACCAGCACGAAAATCCCGGCCACCAGGTAGTTGCTCCAGCGGCCGATGTCGCCCAACATGCGGCCCAAGAACGATGTGATGACTCCGATCAGGGCGATGGTCGATAGAATCCCCAGGGCGAAGGCCAGCGAGATGCGGAAAGCCTTGCGCGTCGTGAGTTGCTCCTGCTGGCTGACGAAGCCGACAATCAGCGGGATGCTGGCCAGGTGGCAGGGGCTGAGTAGGATGCTCAGGATACCCCATACGAAAGCGCCAAAGAGCCCGACCAGCGGATGACCATACAGCAGCTCCGTCACCCAGGTGAAAAGCGTTTCCAGCATTATTTCACGCCCTTCTGCTTCAGCACCTTGACCAGCTCTTCCTTGGGAAAGAATCCCTCATGGCGGAAATACTCCTCGCCGTCCTTGTCCAGAAACACCTGGGTGGGGATGACGCGGATCTTGTAGCTGGCGGCGAAGGGCTCCCCTTCGGGCGTCCAGACGTCGTGAAAAACTACCTTGACCTGACCGGCGTATTCCTTTTCGATCTCCTTCATGATCGGTTGCATCATCTTGCAGGGGATGCAGCGCACCGACCCCAGCTCGACGAAAGTGACCAGATGATTGTCCTGCGCAACCGCAGCCCCCGTTTTTTCATCGGCCTTGGATCCAGCGGCATTGCAACTGACAGATAAGACTCCCAGCAAGAAAATCAAGACGAATCTGCGGGTGAACGTGTTTTTCATTTCTGCTCCTTGATTATTTCGCCAGCATTTTTTTGATCTCTTCGACAGCAGGGATCTTTCCCGCCACTTTCACGACTCCGTCCACGACCAGCGCCGGGGTGATCATCACGCCGAAGGCCATGATCTGCTGTAAATCCTTCACTTTCACCACTTCGAAATCCAGGCCGAGCTCGGAGGCCGCCTGGCGGGCGTTCTCTTCCAGTTTCTGGCACTTCGGGCAACCGGTACCCAGTATTTGAATCAGCATGTTTCCTCCTTCATTTTGACCGCTTTTAGCTTTTTGCTCTTTTCATGTTTCACGATTTCAGCGAAGCCGTCAGCCTTTTGCCAATCTCGGCAACCACGGTATCGATGCGCTCCGCCGTTGCCGGCGACTTGCCTTTTGCGATCCCCAGGTCGGTGACGCGCACGTGGATGATATTCTCCGTGATCCCCTTTTCGGCCAGAGTCTTGCGGGCACAATCCAGCTTGCAGCCATCGACCACCAGCAGCCGGTCAACCCCCTTGGCCGAGGCGATGAAGCCGTTGAGGTTGGCGCCGACGCCGGCCAGGCAGAACAGCGAGGCGCAGCCTCCCTGGGTGAACTTGCGGGCGGAACGATCGGCGATCTCGCCCGTGTCCGCGGCACCCGAACAGGGGACCAGCAGGGTAACCGATCCGCCGCAGGCGCAACCGCCTGAATTTCTTTGGGTCATGTTCCCTCCCACGATTAGAAATTTCCGTAAACGAATCCGGCCAGGGTCGACAGGACGACCACCAGGATGACGAAGACCACGGTCTTCTTCAAGCCCATGACCTTGCGCAGCACCAGCATGCTGGGCAGCGACAGCGCCGGGCCGGCCAGCAGCAGCGCCAGCGCCGGGCCCTGGCCCATGCCCGAGCCCAGCAGCCCCTGCAGGATGGGCACCTCGGTCAGGGTGGCGAAATACATGAAGGCGCCGGCGATGGCGGCGAAAAAGTTGGCCAGCAGGGAATTCCCGCCCACGGCGGCGCTGACCCAGGCCGAGGGGATCAATCCTTCCTGTCCCGGCCGGCCGAGCAGCACGCCGGCCACCAGCACGCCGCCGATCAGCAGCGGGAAGATCAGCTTGGCGAAATCCCAGCTCGAGGTGAACCACTCGCTCCCCTCGCCCTTGTCGAAGCTCAGGACCAGCGAAAGACCGATCACGCCCACGCCGAAAGCCAGCAGCGGCTGGGCCGGGAAGAGGATAGCCAGAACCAACGGCGGGACGGCGGCGGCGGCCACCTTCCAGCGCGGCAAATTGAACCAGGCCATCAGGATCAAGGCCAGCCCCAGGGCGGCCAGGCCGGTGATCAGCCATTTGACTGAATAGACGGCCGCGAAAAAACCGCTGACGCCGCTTGGCTTGCTCCAGTTGGCGAAAACCAGGATGGCGACCAGCGACAGGAAAAAGAGGGCGTTCTGCCACAGCGGCCGGCCGGCTTCGGGTTCAGGCATGGTCTTTTGCGCATTGGCCTTCTCCGTCTCTTCCCTGCGGAAAATGAAGTGCATCAGCAGGCCGATGATGACACTGAACAGGACGGCGCCCACGGCGCGGGCCACGCCGATCTTCATGCCCAGCACGCGCGCGGTCAGGATGATGGCCAGGACGTTGATCGCCGGACCCGAGTAAAGAAAGGACGACGCCGGGCCCAGGCCGGCGCCCATGCGCCAGATGCCGGAGAACAGCGGCAGCACCGTGCAAGAGCATACGGCCAGGATGGTCCCGGACACCGAGGCCACGCCGTAGGCCAGGGTCTTGTTGGCCTTGGGGCCGAGATATTTCATCACCGACTCTTTTTTAACAAAAACGCCGATGGCTCCGGCGATGAAGAAGGCCGGAATCAGGCACAGGATGACGTGCTCGCGGGCGTACCACTTGGCCAGGTGCAGGGCTTCCATGACCGCCCGGTCGAAGCGCATTGTTCCCACCGGCAGGTAAAAAAGCGCCAGGAAAGCGGCCACGATCCACAGCAGCGGTTTCCACTCTTTTTTCCAATCCATATCTATTGTTCTCCTTTTGTTATTCCTGAATTTTCATTTTTTCTAAAGACAGGGCCACGGTCATCCGCAACAACAGGAGAGGGTAACCTCCGGCTTCCAGGCGCGAACCGTCACACTGGCCAGGAAAGGTTCCTGTCCCCGCAGCTTTTCGCCGGGAAGATCCAGGGCTTCCAGCCAATCCTTCATGATCTCATGGCCGTAAGGACTCTCCTTGATGACCTCCACCCCGGTTCCGCCGGCCGCGGAGATGGCGGCCAGGAACTCGTCCTTGAGCACGGCCCCGGATATGCAGGAAGCGTAGGCGGCTTCGTTGTCGCGCAAAAAATCTGGCAAAGCCCGCAGCAGGACGATATCAGAAACCACCAGGCGGCCGCCCGGCTTCAGCGCCCGGAAAATTTCGCGGAACACCCGCCCCTTGTCGGTGGAGAGATTGATCACGCAATTGGAGATGACGACGTCGGCCGTGTGGTCGGCGACGGGCAGGTTCTCGATCTCGCCCAGGCGGAACTCGACGTTGGGCTGGTCGTTCTCCGCGGCGAGGCGCCGGGCGCGATCCAGCATCTCCGGCGTCATGTCGACGCCGATGACACGCCCTTCCTCCCCGACCTGGCGCGCGGCAAGAAAACAATCGATCCCCGATCCCGATCCCAGGTCCAGCACCGTTTCCCCGGGTTTCAACCCAGCCAGGGCGGTAGGATTGCCGCAGCCCAGTCCCAGATCGGCTCCGCCGGGAATGCTTTGCATCTGGGCTGCGTCGTACCCCGCAGCGAGATCAGGACAGGAGCAGCTGCTGCCGCAGCAGGAGCCGCTCTCCCTGGCGATCTTTCCGTATTCCTTCCTGACCGACTCCCTTTCATCCCTTTTCATTTTTTCTCCTGTTGCCGTTGGCGCGGAAATCCCGCCCTCAGGGGTGCTGGCCTGAATTGCTTGTGATCCGCGGCGCAGGGCCGGCCCGCGCGCCCGTAGACGCGAAGCCGCTCCCGGTCCGTCCTGGCCTGCTCAGGTGAACTTCTCTCGCTGACGGCCATCAGCAGAAAACGGATGAACAGGTCTTCCTCGTTCAGGTGGTAGAAAATCCAGCGCTCCCGGCGCCGGTCGACGATGAGGCCCGCCTGCTTCAGGATGCGCAGGTGGAACGACAGCCGCGGCTGTTCCAGCGCCAGCGCCGCGGCGATCTCGCAGACGCACAGCTCGCCGCGTTCCAGCAGTTTCAGCACCCGCAGCCGCGTCCCGTCGGCCAGGGCCTTGAACAGAACCGCAAGCTCGCTCATGGGCTCCTCTCATATCAAATAAATTTGATGGATTATGATAGTCCCGTTTTGCATTTTTGTCAATCCCTTATATTGATCAGGTAATACAATGGCCCTTTGCCGTCCCCCTTTCCATGCAATCAACAATTTTTATCTATCCGGCCGCGACCGCCCGCAATTCCTGTTCTTGCCAGCCGCTTTCCTTCCATGCTATAATCGCGGCGAATCCGACCCGGGAGGAGACATCACCATGGCCAAAGACAAGGACAAGGGCAAGGAAAAGATGAACAAGCCCAAGCTCTCCATCAAGGACAAGAAGAAAAAGAAAAAGGAAAAGCTGGAAAGAAAGCAGGCCGGCCTCTAGACCCGCCCACGGCATAGGCGCGCCGCGGCTCCGCCTCAGCCCATCCACCTGAGGCGCCAGCGTTCGAAGTCCTCGTAACGCGGGAGCACGCGGAGGTTCTTGAAGCGGAAGGCGGCCTTTTCCCAGGAGATTTCTTCGCGCTCGCTCCGTAGATCGATCTTCAGGTACGGGCGGCGGAAGCGGTAGATCACGAGAAAGTCCCCTTCCAGGCATAGGCAGCAGGCCGTGATCTGCCGCCGCCCCAGGCCGCCGATACGCAGGGTGGCGTAGGGGGAACACTCGTTCACGCCCTCTCCGGAAACGGAGCGCACGCGGCGGGGGCAGGAGCCGCTGAAGCGGTTCACCAGGTAGGTGACCCCCGTGACCAGCAGGAGGATCGTGGCCATCAGCGCCATCATCTGCGCCAGGGTCTGGATGGCGAAAGGCGAGACCCTGCGTCGCAGCGCCGCCAACTGGCCGGCCAGCGAAGGCGGCGCCTTCTCGCCGTTGATCTCCAGGTTGAGGAGAAATCGTTCGACGATCTGCAGCCCGAAATCGAGCGAGCTGTTTGAAGCCAGGTCGGCCCAGTAGTTCATCCCCTCGCGGTGGAAGAGGCAGAGGACGCGGTAGCCCTTGTTCGCCCGCCGCAGCTGGATCAGGCCGCCGGCGAACAGGTCCAGTTCGGCCCGCCGCCAGGCGTCGGCCGCGTTCTTGCGCGCCAGTTCCAAATGGTCGGCGCCGGCGGCGGCCGAGGGACGGCGGAAAAAGCGGAAGTGGCCGGCGAAGGCGTAGCCCTGCCAGCCGTTCTCGGCGCCGGCGACCGGCGCGTAGTCGCCGGCCGGAAAGACGGAGCGCACGCCCAGGACTTCCAGGCGCCGGCCCGGGATCTCCAGGCGCGAAAAGAAGAAAAACATGACGCCCAGGGCCAGCAGCATCAAGGCCGCCATCAGCGCCGTCATCCTCCTCCAGGTCATGTCCGCACCTCCTTACATCAGCAGCAGGGACAGCAGAAAAGCCGCGGCACCGGCGAAGGCCGGGTGCCGGATCGCCCGCCAGAAGGGATTGGCCCGGCGCAGCACCTGGAAATCGGTGACATAGATCGTCTCGCAGGCCCCGTTGCCCGTGTCATCGCGCACGATGCTGCTGCCGCGCGCGAAGCCGTTGGCAGGCTGGCTGTACTCGGCCAGGAACCCCCGGACAAGCACCTGGTCGCCGGGATGGATGCGCAGGATGCGCCGGCGCAGCGCCCGGTCCACGGCGAGCAGGTGGTTGTTGGACAGGTGGCGGCCTGAGAAGCGCTTGAACGTCTCCTCGTCGGCGAAGCGGCCTATGCAGGTGAAGTCGCGGTTCCAGAACTTCGTCTCAAGGTAGACGCCGCTGGCCAGGTTGCGGCCCCAGACCAGGCACAGGTCCTTGATGTTGAGCAGGTCCTGCCAGCGGCGGTGGTGGATGTCGAGCAGCGAGTCGCTGCGGTGCTGGCTGACCACCAGGCCGGCGATCTCGTAGCGGAACAGCGGCTTCACCACGTAGGTCAGCTTCTTGACCGTGACCGGAAACGGCGCCGGCACGCCCTCCGCCTCCTGCAGCGGCTCCTGGTAGAGGGCAGGGAGAATGGCGGCCTGCGGCGGCATACGGTCGTCGAGCCACAGCGCCAGGGCCCCGAGAAGGAGGCAGAGCAGGAACCCCAGGCGCAGCCACTTCCCCTTGGCCGCGAGGCCGCCGATGTGCGACCCGATCCTTCCCTTCGCCGCGCGGGAAGCGAGGCCGGCATCCTCCGCGAAACGATAGCCGCAGGGGCATGCGCGGGAATCGGGCGGGCAGTAGCACTGGCATTGCGGGCAGTTCATGGTCCTCCCTGTGGGCAGGCGCCATTGTACGCAAATCGGCGCCTGGCCGCAAGCGGAACCGTCTTCCCTTTCCCCGCCCATGTCGTATAATGGCGCTAACGAACATGTCCATCCGCATCGATCAATGGCTGTGGGCCGCCCGCCTCTACAAGACCCGCACCCTGGCCAACCAGGCCTGTCGCGGCGGCAAGGTGCAGGTGGCCGGCATGGCGGCCAAGCCGGCCCGGCCGTTGCGTGAGGACGAGGTCGTGGAAATCAAGCAGCCGCCCATCGTACGCCTCTACCGGGTCAAGGCCCTGGCCGCCAAGCGCGTCTCGGCGACACTGGCCCGCGAACTGGTCGAGGAGATCACGCCGGCGGCCGACCTGGAAAAGCTGGCCCTGTCCCGTCGCGATCCGCTGGGCCTGGTTTTCGCCGCCCGCGAAAGGGGCAGCGGCCGGCCGACCAAGCGCGAGCGCCGCGACCTGGAGCAGCTGCTGGGCGGGGAAGACTGAGCGCGCCGCCGCCAAAACCCGGCAAGCGGAACTGCCGTGCCGGTCCGGATTTCAATTTCGGCTTGGATACAGGGCGCCGGCGATGGCCTGCAGCGCCGCCAGCGCCCCGGCGGCGATGCCGACTTGGCCCGGAGGCGCCTCCGCTTCGCGGGCGTTGATGCGCACCAGGCGCGTGCGCGGGCGCGACAGCAGCTGTTCGCCCATGCGGCGCACGCTGGGCACCGCCGTGCCGGCGCCGCATTCGACCACGGCCAGCCCCCGGCCCTCGAGCGTGGCCAGCCAGCCGCGCAGGCGCAGCGCCTGCGCCCGGCTGCGCTCCGGCCGCCAGCCCCAGTCGCCGAACATCAGCACGTTGGGCCGCGCCAGGGCGCCGCAGCGCGGGCAGGACGGCAGCGGCGGCCCGGCGCGCATCGTCCCCTCGTCCACGGCCACATCCAGGTCGCCGGCCGGCCAGACGCCGCTGCCGCAGCCGCGTGAGCACTGTAGATGGTGGATGGAGCCATGGCACTCGTGCACCCGCTCCCCGGCGAAGCCCGCCTTTTGGAACTGGCCGTCGACGTTGGAGGTGAAGACGAAATGGCCGCGGGGCTTGGCTTCAGCCCAGGCGCGCAGCAGGGCGAAGCCGCGGTGCGGCACCGTGCGGCGGTAAAGCCCCAGGCGGTGGCCGTAGAAGCCCCAAGCCAGCGCCGGGTCGCGTTCGAACCAGTCCGGGCTGGCCAGGTCATGGAAGTCGAGGCCCAGCTTGCGGTAGGGCGGGTAGGCGCTCCAGAACCCCTCGGGGCCGCGGAAGTCGGGCAATCCCGAATCGACGCCCATGCCGGCGCCGGCACTGACCAGCAGCGCTTCGCTGGCGGCGATGATCTCCGCCGCCTCGCGGATGCGCCCATCCCTATCCCGGATCATTCTTGTTTTTCCTCAGTGATGAGTGAAGGGCCTCAGCGATCTTTGGTGATGCGTGATGGGAAGGAAGGGCCTCTCCGAGCTCATAGAATGCTCGTTTCTCATCATGCATCACGCATCACTCGGCAGGGCTCGCTTCTTGCCACTCGTCACTTGTCACCTGTCACTCGATGGAAGAGAGGCGCTTCGCCCCATTCCTTCACACGTCGCGGCAACGCGAAGTTCGAAAGCGCGATCCCGGCCAGGCGCACCGGCCGCCGGCCCGCCTCGGTCCTCTCCAGCAGCTCGCAGGCCGCGCCATACACCGCCTCGGCCGAGTCCAGAAAATCGGCGCAGGTCCGCCGCCGGGTGATGACCTGGAAATCGTGGTACTTGATCTTCAGGGTCACCGTGCGCCCGCGCTTGCCCTCCTCCAGGAGCTCCCCGTAGACTCGCCGGGCGCACTCGCGCAGGTACTCGCGCAGCGGCTCCTTGTTCCTGATGTCGCGGGCGAAGGTCTCCTCGGCGCCGTAGGAGAGCCGCTCGCGCCAGGGAGTGACCGGCCTCTCGTCGATGCCGCGGGCCAGGTCGTGGAGCCAGCGGCCGAACTTGCCGAAGTGCTCCTCCAGGAAGGAAAGGGGCTTTTTCTCCAGGTCGGCGACGGTGCGGATGCCCAGGGCGGCGAGCTGGGAATCGCTGACCCGGCCGACGCCCGGCAGCTTGGCCACCGGCAGCGGCCGGATGAACTCCATGACCCGGCCGGGCCGCACCACGCACAGCCCGTCGGGCTTGCAGGCGTCGGAGGCGATCTTGGCCACGAACAGGGTCGACGCCACTCCGGCCGAGGCGGTCAGGCCGGTGGCGGCGACGATGCGGCGCTTGATCTCGCGCGCCAGGCGGGTGGCGCTGGGTTCGTTCCTGCGGTTGCGGGTCACATCCAGGTAGGCCTCGTCGAGAGAGACCGGCTCCACCAGGTCGGTGTACTCGCGGAAAATGGCGTGGACCTGCTCCGAGACGCGGCGGTACTTCTCGAAGTCGGGAGGGATGAAGAGGCAGTGCGGGCAGCGGCGCCTGGCCTCGGCGCACGACATGCCCGAATGGATGCCGAAGCGGCGCGCCTCGTAATTGGCGGTCGTGGCCACCGAGCGGCTGTCGGGACGCCCGCCGATCACCAGCGGCCGGCCGCGCCACTCGGGATGGTCGCGCAACTCCACGGCGGCGTAGAACATGTCCATGTCGACGTGGATGATCTTGCGCACAGGCGCCGCGGGTCCCATGAGGTGAACCTAGCACGGCGGCCGCGGGCTGTCAACGCGCCCCGCCGCGCGAAACGCGATCCGGAACCGGCCCTTGCCAGCGCCGGCGCTTTCGGCTACAATGAGCCTACAGCCCCCCTGCCCCAAGGAGAACCATGCCCCTCGACCTGCTGGGAAAGTCCATGGCCCTGCTGTGCGCCTTCACCTGGGCCACGGCGGTCATTTTTTTCAAGCTGGCCGGCGACAACATCCGGCCGCTGGCGCTCAACCTGTACAAGACAACGCTGACCGTCGCCATCCTGTTCCCCCTCCTGCCGCTGCTGGGCGTCCCGCTGCTGCCGGCCACGATCGGCCCCCGCCAGGCGCTGGCGGTCGCGGCCAGCGGCATCCTGGGCATCGCCGTGGCCGACACCATGTTTTTCGCCTGCCTGAACCGCCTGGGCGCGGCAACGACCGCCATCGTCGACGCCCTCTACGTGCCTTTCGTCATGACCGCCTCCTGGCTGGCCCTGGGCGAGCAACCGCGCCTGGAGCAGGTCGGCGGCGCCGTGCTGGTGATCGCCGCCATCCTGGTCGCCGCCTACCGGCGCAACGGCGGCGGCCGGCCCACGGGGCACCGCCTGGCCGGGTTCCTCTTCGGCATCGGCGCCATGGCCCTGATGGCGGCGAGCATCGTGCTGATGCGCCCGGTCCTGGAGAAGGTTCACGTCTTCTGGGTCACCGAGGTGCGCATGCTCTCCGCCCTGCTGGTGCTGTCGACCATGTTCGCCCTGCAGAAGGGGCGGCGCGGGCTGCTGGCCCCGCTGTGGCGCAAGGGCAGCCGCGGCTACGCCTTCCGGGGGGCGCTGCTGGGCAACCTGATCTCCATGACCCTGTGGATCGCGGCCTTCAAGTTCACCACCGTCAACTCGGC
Organism: uncultured Clostridia bacterium; assembly: GCA_964628035.1. Taxonomy (GTDB): domain Bacteria; phylum Acidobacteriota; class Aminicenantia; order UBA2199; family UBA2199; genus UBA2199. Next base: position 28,154 of record CAZVPI010000011.1, read on the forward strand.
GGCCATCCTCAACCAGACCAACACCGTGCTGGTCGTGGTGCTGGCCGCCCTTTTCCTCAAGGAGCCCTTCGACCTGCGGCGGGTGCTGGCCACCCTGCTGGCCGTGGCCGGAACCGTGCTGATCCTGGTCGGATGAGCAACAGACGGCGGACGCCAGACGTTAGACGTCAGCAAGAAAAAGACATTCGCGATCGTTGGTTTCCAGGCCGTGCCGTGTGCCCCGCATCGATTTCCCCGGCTTTTGCATACGCTCTCGTTCGCTGCCTTGCTGACGTCCAACGTCTGCCATCTAACGTCTGAGTCCCGCATCCGTTTACAGATGCGCCGGTCTCTGTTAGAATCGGGCCATGAGACGCGCGCTCCTGCTCCTCTCGCTGCCGCTCCTGCTGATGCCGCCGACGCCGGCGGCCGCCGACGACGCCGCCTTCGCCGCCGCCCGGAAGAGGATGGTCGAGGAGCAGATCCTCGAGCGCGGCATCACCGAGCCGCGCATCCTGAACGCCTTCCGCCGCGTGCCGCGGCACCTGTTCGTCGCCCCGCGCTACCGCGGCCAGGCCTACGGCGACTTCCCCCTGCCCATCGCGGAGGGGCAGACGATCTCCCAGCCCTACATCGTGGCCATCATGAGCGCGGTCATCGCCCCCAACGAAAACAAGAGGGTGCTGGAGATCGGCACCGGCTCCGGCTACCAGGCCGCCATCATGGCCGAGCTGGCGCGCGAGGTCTACACCATCGAGATCTTCCCCTCCCTGGCCGACTCCTCGCGCCGGCTGCTGGAGAAGCTGGGCTACCGCAACATCCGCTTCCGCACCGGCAACGGCTACCTCGGCTGGCCCGAGGCCGCCCCCTTCGACGGCATCCTCGTCACCTGCGCGCCCGACCACATCCCGGCGCCGCTGCTCGAGCAGCTGGCGGTGGGCGGCCGCATGGTCATCCCCATCCGCTATTCCGACACGGTCCAGGACCTGCTGCTGGTGGAGAAGCTCCCCGACGGCAAGCTGAAGAAGACCAACCTGATCTCGGTCCTCTTCGTGCCCATGATCCGCGCCAATGCCCGCTGACGCGCTGGCGGGGCTCAACCCCGAGCAGCGCCAGGCGGTGCTGCACTGCGACTCGCCCCTGCTCATCGTCGCCGGCGCCGGCTCGGGCAAGACGCGGGTGATCACGCACAAGATCTCCCACCTGGTCCTGGAGCGGGGGCTCCTGCCCCGCCAGCTTCTGGCCGTGACCTTCACCAACAAGGCGGCCGACGAGATGAAGGTGCGCAGCGAGGCGCTCACCGGCATCTCCGCCCGCCTCTTCCCCATCTCCACCTTCCACTCCCTGGGTCTGCGCATCCTGCGCGAGTCGGGAAGCGCCCTGGGCTTCGACGCCCAGTGGCAGGTGATCGACGACGACGAACAGAAGCGGCTGTTCGACCGCCTGGTCAAGGAGCACTTCCCCCACCTGGCGCGCGAGAGCGACGCCATCCTGCGCCGCATCGGCCTGGCCAAGATGGGGCTGCACTATCCCAACAACGGCGAATTCCTGCGCCAGAAGGGGTTCGACGACGAGGAGATCCGCCTGTACGCCCGCTACCACGCCGCCCAGTGCGAGGGCAAGCTCTGGGATTACGAGGACCTGATCTCGTTCGCCGTCCTGCTCCTGCGCGACCACGACGCCGTGCGCTGCCGCTACCAGGAGCGCTTCCGCTACCTGCTGGTCGACGAGTTCCAGGACACCAATCCCAACCAGTACGAGCTGGTCAAGCTGCTGAGCGGCGACCGCCGCAGCATCACCGTGGTCGGCGACGACGACCAGGCCATCTATTCCTGGCGCGGCGCCAGCGTCCGCTTCCTGCACGAGTTCGAGCACGATTTTCCCGGCACGCGCGTGATCAAGCTGGAGCAGAACTACCGCTCCACCCCCGAAATCCTGAACTTCGCCAACGCCCTGATTAGCCAGAACACCGAGCGCCGCGGCAAGCGCATGTGGTCGCAGGCCGAGAGCAGCCACCCGGTGTTCGTGCTGCGCAGCCGTTCCAAGGAGGAGGAGGCCGAGGAGGTCGCCCGCCTGGTCCAAAGCCTGCGCCAGTCCAACCCCGGCCTGTTTCCGCTGGCCATCCTGTACCGCATCAATTCGCAGTCGCTGGCCCTGGAGACCGCGCTGCTCAGCCAGCGCATCGCCTTCCGCATCCTGAAGGGGCTGCGTTTCTTCGAGCGCAAGGAGGTCCGCGACGCGCTGGCCCTGCTGCGCCTGGCGCTGAATCCGGCCGACGACCTGGCCTTCCTGCGCGTCGTCGAGTTCCTGCCCCTGGGGGTGGGCCGCCGCACCCTGGAAACCCTGCGGGCGCTGGCGCTGCGCGAGTCGCTGCCCCTGCTCTCGGCCCTGGAGCGGCACCTGGGGGATAAGATCGCCGCCAAACCGCTGCTGGCGCTGCTCGGCGAGATGAGCCGCCGCGGGGGCGAGCTGCCCGTATCCCAGGTGCTGGAGCGGCTGCTGGCCGCCTCGGGCTACCGGGAAACGTTGCAAAAAAAAGGCGAGGAGGAGCGGCTGCTCAACCTCGCCGAGCTGCGCGAGTTCATCGGCAAATGGGAAACGGAGAATCCCGGCGCCCCCTTCTCCGACCTGCTCGACCGCATGACCCTGGAGCCGGGCGGGGAGCGCGAGCCGGGCAAGGCGCAGGTGTTCCTGCTGACCATGCACAACGCCAAGGGGCTGGAGTTCCCCACCGTCGTCGTCTGCGGCGTCAACTCCGCTTACCTGCCGTTCTTCATGAGCCGCGAGCGGGAGCAGATCGAGGAGGAGCGGCGCCTCTTTTACGTGGCCAGCACCCGCGCCAGCCGCCTGCTGGTCGTCTCCACCGGCTCCGACCGCCCCTCGTTCTTTCTGCAGCAGATGGGCGGCTCCTCGAGCCTGCCCGCCCATTCCTTCCGCGAGATCGTCGACAGGCTCTTTCCCGAGGCGCCGCGGCGGCAGGCGCCGCGCCGCGACGACGGCCGCTACGTCGTCCATCCCGTCTTCGGCCGCGGCCGCGTGGTCGAGAGGGTCTCCGACCGCAAGTACCTGATCCATTTCAACGACCGCGGCGAGAAGCTGATCGACGTGTCGGTGGTTCCGGTGCAGTTCCTTTAGAGGAACTCGGCGTACGGCTGACGGCGTACGGCTGACGGAAGAAAAACGAAGCTCACGTGACACGTGATGCGTAACGCTCGGCTAACCGCTTTGTGTACTCAAGGGAATAGACAGGAAATGCAGAGGGAAAGACAAAGGGAAAACGGAGTGGGAAAGAGATTTTGAAAAGGCTTTTCCCACTCTCTCTTCCCTCATTCCTCCCTGGCTCTTCCCTTTGTCTTCCCTGAGCTCGCCATTCCCCTCTTCCCTACGCCGTGCGCCAAGGTCAAGCACAGGTCATGGGATGACATAGAGCAATATCGCAAAATAATGGCACACGCTCCCGGCCAGCACGAACAGATGCCAGATGCCGTGGTGGTAAGGCAGTTGTTTCCAGAGATAGAAAACGGCCCCCAGGGTATAGAACAGGCCGCCGGCCAGCAGCCAGAGCAGCCCGCCCGCAGGGACGCGCGCCAGCAGCGGCCGGGCGGCGACGACCACCAGCCAGCCCATGCCCAGGTAGATCAGCGTCTGCGCCAGGCGGAAGCGGTCGACGAAAAAGACCTGGAAGGCGATGCCGGCCAGGGCCAGCCCCCAGACGACGCCGAACAGGCTCCAGCCCCAGCCGCCGCGCAGGCTGACCAGCAGAAACGGCGTGTAGGTGCCGGCGATGAGCAGGTAGATGGAGGAGTGGTCGATGACGCGAAAAACGTGCTTGACGCGCGGGCCGCGGAACGAATGATAGAGGGTGGAGCTGGTGAAGAGCAGCACCAGCGTGGCGCCGTAGATGGCGCAGCTGACCACGTGCCAGGCGTCGCCGCGCAGGGCGGCCAGCACCACCAGCACGGCCAGGCCGCCGGCGCCCAGCACCGCCCCGGCCCCGTGCGTCACGGCGTTGATCGTCTCTTCCTTGATCATTCTGCACCTCAGACTCGTGTAGTATATCGGAAAGGGGACATCCTACAAAGCCGGGCGGTGTCCGAGCGCCGAGAACTTGGCGTACGGAGTACGGGAGAGCCCTCCCCGGTCACTGTCCGATCCCCTGCCGGCGCATTTCCAGAACGCCGCCCGCAAACCGCCCTGGCTTTCCGCTTGTCGCAACCCTCGCGTTGATACAGTTCGGTTTTTTGCTGTTGCCGTCCGCCGTATGCCGTACGCCGTGCGCCCTCCTGCAACTCTTTTCCCTATTGACTTCGCCGGTTCCCGCGCCTATAAACGGGTGTATAATGGGATGACATGAAAAAGAACGTCCTCCTCATCCACACCGGCGGCACCATCGGCATGACCCGCGACAGCCGCAGCGGCGTGCTGCGGCCCGACCGCTTCTATGCCAGCCTGCTCCAGGTCATCCCCGAGCTGTCGGCCATCGCCGACGTCCAGGTGGAGATCCCCTTCGTCTGCGACAGCGCCGAGATCCACTTCAGCCACTGGCAGCAACTGGCCGCCATCATCCAGTCGCGCGTCGGCCAGGTCGACGGCGTGGTCGTAACCCACGGCACCGACACCCTGGCCTACACCGCCGCGGCCCTCTCCTTCATGCTGCACAATGTTCCCATTCCGGTCATCCTCACCGGGGCGCAGCGGCCGCTGGGCGAGCTGCGCAGCGACGCGCGCAACAACCTGGTCAACGCCGTGGAGCTGGCCTGCGCCGATATCCCCGAGGTCTGCATCTTCTTCGACTACAAGCTGCTGCGGGGCAACCGCACCCGCAAGAACCACATCAATTTCTTCGACGCCTTCGCCTCGCCCAACTACCCGCTGCTGGCCGAGGTGGGCATCAACATCGAGGTCTACCGCAACAACCTGCTGCGCCCCGGCGGCCACTTCCACGTCTTCGACCGCTTCTCGCCGGCGCTGGCGGTGCTGAAGCTCTTCCCCGGCTGCGACGCCGGCTACTTCCAGCCGGGCGCGGACGTGCGCGCCGTGCTCCTCGTGGCCTTCGGCGCCGGCACCGTGCCCATGCAGTCCGGCGATTTGCTGGCGCGCGTGGAGCGCTGGCTCGGCGAGGGCAAGCTGGTGGTGCTGAACAGCGAGGCCCACGGCGGCCGCATCGAGCCGCAGCTCTACGAGTCGGGGGCGCGGCTGCTGGAGATGGGGGTGATCCCGGCCGGAGACATGACGTTCGAGGCGGCCGCGGTCAAGCTCATGTTCCTCATGGGCCAGTACGACCGTCCCGAGCTGATCCGCAGCCGCTTCCAGAAGTCGCTGGCCGGCGAGCTGACCGAATTGCCATGAGCGATCATCCATATTATAGTTGGGGCAGGGGGCGGCCATGAACGCCATGAATCCGATCCATTCCCTGTGGGGCAATTTTTTCAAGGACCGCTGCCGCGAGAACGGGGAGACGATGACGCTGCTCGGCCAGGTGCCGCTCTTTGCCGGCCTGCGCAAGAGCGAGCTCCGCGACCTCGAGCGCCTGGTCCACCGCCGCCTGTACCGCGACGGCGAAGTGGTCTTCTGGGAGGGCGAGCCGGGAGTGGGCATGTACATCGTGCAGCGGGGCGAGGTGGGCGTCTACAAGGAATACGGCAAGCGCGGGCAGAAGGAGCTGGCGCGCCTCTACGCCGGCGATTTCTTCGGCGAGATGGCGCTGCTGGAGGGTGACTGCCGCTCGGCCACCGCCGTGGCCCGCGGCGAGACCTGCCTGTTCGGGCTGATCCATCCCGACCTCTTCCACTTGTTCCGCCGCCGGCCGCACCTGGGGGTCAAGCTCCTGTCGGCGCTGGGGGACGTGCTGGCCCGCCGTTTGCGCCGCACCGACCAGGAGCTGCAGCGCCTCTCGCAGGACTCGCTGGTGGTGGAGACCGATGGAGGCTGCCAGCCATGAATCCGGCCGGCGAGCGCCGCGGCATCGTCATCCATCTTGACCGCGCCTTCGTCCGCCTGCTGCTCAAGGTCGCCCTGGCGTTGCTGGCGCTGCTGACGCTGGGCTGGATCCTGGCCCACAGCGACATGGTGTTGACGCCGCTGATCCTGTCGCTGATCCTGTCGCTGCTGCTCAACCCGCTGGTGGTTTCCCTGGAGAGCCGCGGTTTCGGCCGCGCCGCCGCGGCCCTGCTGGTCCTGGGCGCCCTGGTCCTGGTGCTGGCAACGGCGCTGACCCTGCTGGCCCCGGTCATCGGCCGCGAGGTGCGCACCCTCAGCCAGCTGGCCCAGAACGAGACGCCGGACACGCTGCTGGAGAAGTTCAAGGTCCTGCTGCGCGAGAACCTGCCCTGGCTCAAGAACCCCACCTTCCTGGCCCAGGTCCTGAAACTGGCCGAGGACTTCCTCAACTCGCTCTTCCAGCGCAGCGTCAGGCTGCTGCCCAGCGTCGTGCCCCTGGTCATCGCCCTGGTCCTCATCCCCTTCATGACCTTCTTCCTGCTCAAGGATGGCCGGCGGCTGAAAAAGTCTTTCGTAGCCCTTCTGCCCAACCGCTATTTCGAGATGGCCGTCAGCCTGCTGCACAAGATCGACCGCCAGGTGGGCAACTATGTCCGCGGCCAGCTGCTGGTCTCGCTCTGCGTCGGCATCCTGGCCGCAACGGCGCTGGCCCTGCTGGGCGTCCCCTACTTCCTGCTGATCGGCGTGCTGGCCGGTCTGGCCAACATCATCCCCTATTTCGGCCCCATCGCCGGCGCCGTCCCCGGCGTCATCCTCAACGTCATCGACAAGGGGCGGCTCGGCGCCGCCCTGCCGGTCATCGCCGCCTTCCTGCTCATCCGCCTCATCGACGACACCCTGCTTTCGCCCAACATCCTGGGACACAGCCTGCATCTCCACCCGCTGCTGGTCATCCTGGCCATCTTCATCGGCGGCGAGATGTTCGGCGTCATGGGCCTGCTGCTCTGCATTCCGGCGACCGGCATCGTCAAGGTCGCCATCCAGGAGTTGGCCTGGAGCTTCCGCCATTACCGCGCCCTGCGCGGAGACGAGTGAGCCGCGGGCACGCGCGGCCCCAGGCGGTCGCCGGCAACGGGAACATCCGGTCCATGAACCAAGACGTTGTCAAAAGCCGCTCCGCGCTCAAGCGTTATGCCTGGCTCTCCATCGCCGCCGCCGTGGCCACCATCGGCCTGAAGCTCTCCGCCTGGCTGTTCACCGGCTCGGTCGGCCTGCTCTCCGACGCCCTGGAGTCGATCGTGAATCTTCTGGGCGGCATCGTCGCCCTGGCCATGCTCGAGGTCGCCTCCCGGCCCGCCGACGAGGCCCATGCCTTCGGCCACAGCAAGGCCGAGTACTTTTCCAGCGGCATCGAGGGGACGCTGATCCTCGTCGCCGCCCTCACCATCGCCATCGCCGCCGTGCGCCGCCTGCTGCATCCCCAGCCCCTGGAACAGCTCGGCACCGGCCTGGCGATCTCGATCCTCGCCTCGCTGGTCAACCTGGCGGCGGCGCGGATCATCCTGGCAGCCGGCAAGCGCCAGGACTCGATCACCCTGCGGGCCAACGCCCAGCACCTGCTGACCGACGTCTGGACCTCCGCCGGCGTCCTCGCCGGCGTGGGGCTGGTGGCGGCCAGTGACTGGCACTGGCTCGACCCGCTGTTGGCCCTGGCCGTGGCGGCCAACATCGTCCGCACCGGCGCGCGCATCGTGCGGGCCTCGGTGCAGGGGCTGATGGACTCCTCGCTGCCGCCCGGCGAACGGCTGGCGATCGAGCGCATGCTCGAGCCGCACCGGCGGGACGGCGTGCAGTTCCACGCCCTGCTCACCCGCCGCGCGGGAGCGGAGCGCTTCGTCTCCCTGCACGTCCTGGTCCCAGGCCGCTGGACCGTCCACCGCGGCCACCGGCTGGTCGAGCGCATCGAGAGCGACATCCGCTCCGCTCTGGGGAACGCCCACATCACCACCCATCTCGAATCCCGGGAAGACCCAGCTGCCTGGGACGGCTGAAACGGGAACGGTTCAGACCGGCCCCGGGCGGTCAAGGAAACGGTCCAGGTCGGCCAGTCCCGCCGCGAAGTCGGCGCGGCCGAAACCGACGCGGAAATGGCCCGCGCCGCCCCCGAACAGGCGACCCGGCGCCAGCAGCACGCCGGTTGCCGCCAGCAGGCGGGCGCAGAACCCGTCGGCGTCGCCTGAGCTCAGCGCCGGGAAGGCGACCGGCCCGGCCCGCGGCCCCACCCAGGAGAACCGCCCGGCATGCCGCGCCAGGAAACGGTCGAGAAGCTCGAGGTTGGCGGCGACGGTCCCCAGGCAGCGTCCCAGGATCGCTTCGCGCTGACGCAGCGCCACGCCGGCCAAAAACTCGCTGGGCGCGGCGGCGCAGATGGTCGTATAGTCCTTGAGGGCGGCCAGCGAGTCCAGCAGCGTTCGGTCGCGGCAGGCGACCCAGCCCAGGCGCAGCCCGGCCAGGCCGAACGATTTGGACATCACCCCCAGGGATACGCCCTTTTCGTAGATTTCGCAGGCGGCGGGCAGCCGCCCGGCAGGATCGTATTCCAGGAAACGATAGACCTCATCGCAAAAGAGGACCAGGCCGCGGGCTCGGACGAAGTCCACAATGGCGCCGAAACGCTCCCTTTCCGGAAGGTATCCCGTCGGGTTATGGGGAAAATTGACGACCACGGCGCGGGTGGCGGGGCCGGCCAGGGCGGCGAGATCGCCGGGATCGAGCGCCCAGCCCCGCTCGGCGACGGCCGGCCAGCGAGTGACGCGGCAGCCTGCGGCCCTGGCCACGGAGGCCAGGGACTGGTAGCAGGGAGAGTGGACGACAACGCCGTCGCCGGCGGCCAGGACAGCGTTCATGAAGACGAAGATGGCCTCCTCGGCCCCGGAGAAGACCAAAACGTCGTCGGCGCCGATCCCTTCATACAGGGAAGCGATCGCGCCGCGCAGCCCGGGGTCGCCGGCCGTTTCGGTATAGCCCAGCCGCAGCCGGGCGAAAGCCTCCGCCGCCCCGGGCTCCAAGGCCAGTAAATCCCCGACCGCCAGCGGCTCGCAGTCGGAGGCGCACAGCAGGCGGCGGGCGCGGAACTCGTGCTCGGCGAAAAACCGCTCCAGCGCGAAGGGCTCGATCTCCATGGCCGTCAGTTTAGGTTGCCGAGGCACCCCTGTCAAGAAGAGAGCTTCCCTTGCCAAGAGAGTGTGGGCGTCCGTGATTGTGCCAGGAACAGCAAGGAAATCCTTATGGAACCAAGCAATCCGTTTTATATGATCTTAAAATCGTTTTGCCATCGGGTGCTTTTCGCTGACACCAACGCTGACTCTATCACTTTCTGCCGTCCCTTCCGAGGGCAGGGCGGAGGCGACGATGCGCCGCACGCGCTCGGCCAGGTCGGCCTTGGACGCGGCGACCTCGTCGGCGGTGAGGGGCCGGTGCACGCTCAGGCGGACCCGGCCCGGCGCGATGCGGTTGCGGTTGCCTTCGAACAGGCGCCAGGAGCCGTCGATGGTCAGGGGGATGATCGCCGCCCCCGAGCGCGTGGCCAGCTTGAAGCTTCCCTCCTTGAAGGGCCGCAGCTCCGCCGACTTGCTGCGCGTCCCCTCGGGAAAGATCACCAGCGAGAGGCCGGAGCGCAGCGCCTCGACGCCACTGCGGATGGCCCGCGCCGACTGGCGCAGGTCGCCGCGGTCAAGCACGATGCAGCCGAGCAGCCGCATCCAGGCCGAGACGATGGGCAGGCGGAAGTTCTCCTTCTTGGAGACGAACCCCTTCAGGCCGGGCAGGAAGCCGATCAGCAGCGGGATGTCGAAGGCCCCCTGGTGGTTGCTGACGAATAGCGCGCCGCCCCGCGGCGGCAGGTTCTCCAGCCCGCGCACCTCGACCCGGGCGCCGGCGGCGGCGATCATGCGCCGCGCCCAGGCCCGCGTGATCCATTCCAGGAGGCCGGACCGCGCCCGCTTCAGGCGCAGCAGCCCGAGCAGGAGCACGGCGGCGAGAACCGGGAGCGAGGCCAGCTGGAAAAGCCAGAAATGGGCGAACCACAGGGCCGTGCGCATGATGCGGCCATCATAAGCGAACGGTTGCCGCGATGCAACCCCGCCGCCCCTTGGCAGACGGGCCGGCTTGGTGTATAATAACAACTGCGAGTCAGGCAATCCGCTTCCTGAGAACGGGCAAGGTCAACCGATATATCCCCCGATCCAGAATCATTGAGCAGGCGCGTTTTCGGCGCCATGGCGCCCGGCTCTGTCCGGCCTTGCCGGGCGGAGGAAACGGAGCGGGCCAAGCCGACGCAAAGGAGTGATTTCCCATGGAACAGTCCGTCATGCACAAGATCCGCAACCTGGGCATCGTGGCCCACATCGACGCCGGCAAGACCACGACCAGCGAGCGCATCCTGTTCTTCACGGGGCTCATCCACCGCACCGGCGAGGTCCACGACGGCCAGGCGGTCATGGACTTCATGAAGCAGGAGCAGGAGCGCGGCATCACCATCTCCTCGGCGGCCATCACCACCGCCTGGAAGGGCCACCAGATCAACCTGATCGACACCCCGGGCCACATCGATTTCACCGTCGAGGTCGAGCGCTCGCTGCGCGTGCTCGACGGCATCGCCATGGTCTTCTGCGCCGTGGGCGGCGTCGAGCCGCAGAGCGAAACGGTCTGGCACCAGGCCGACCGCTACAAGGTGCCGCGCATCGCCTTCGTCAACAAGATGGACCGCCAGGGGGCCGACCTGTTCCAGGCCGTGCAGATGATGAACGACATGCTGGGCGCCAACGCCCTGGCCTACCAGCTGCCCATCGGCAGCGAGGAAAACTTTCAAGGCGTCGTCGACCTGGTGACGATGCAGGCGGTCACCTACGAAGGGATGGAGATGAAGACCGGCCCGGTGCCGGATGCGCTGCTCGAGCCGGCGCGGGCCCTGCGCGCCGCGCTGATCGAGCGCCTGGCCGACTTCGACCTCGAGCTGATGGACAAGTTCCTGAACGAGGGCGAGGCCACCGTCGAGGACATCAAGCGCGCCACGCGCCACGCCGTCCTCACCCTGGGCCTCACCCCGGTGTTCTGCGGCAGCTCCTTCAAGAACAAGGGCGTGCGTCTGCTTCTCGACGCCGTCGTCGACTACCTGCCCTCGCCCATCGACCGCGGCCTGATCGTCGGCCACGACCTGAACGACCGCGGGAAGGCCGTCTCGCGCCACCCTGCCGTCAAGGAGCCCTTCGCCGCCCTGGCCTTCAAGATCGTCAACGATCCCTACGTCGGCCAGCAGACCTTCATCCGCGTCTACTCGGGCGAGCTCCTGGCCGGCAGCTATGTCTACAACCCGGTCAAGGACAAGCGCGAGCGCGTCGGCCGCATCCTGCGCATCCACGCCGACCGCCGCGAGGAGGTCGCGGCCGTCCGCGCCGGCGACATCGCCGCCCTGATCGGCACCAAGTTCACCACCACCGGCGACACCCTGTGCAGCGAGAAGGAGCCGCTGCTGCTGGAGACCATCCACTATCCCGAGACGGTCATCGACCTGAAGGTCGAGCCACCGTCGGCCAAGGAGCGCGACAGGCTCTCGGCGGCGCTGCACAAGCTCTCGCTGGAGGACCCTTCCTTCAAGGTGCGCTTCGACGACGAGACCGAGGAGACGGTGATATCGGGCATGGGCGAGCTGCACCTGGACATCATCGTCGACCGCCTGCGCACCGAGCACAAGGTCGAGGTCAGGGTCGGCCAGCCCGCCGTCGCCTTCCGCGAGGCCATCACCCAGGGGGCGGAGAGCAACTACAAATTCAAGAAGCAGACCGGCGGCAAGGGGCAGTACGCCCACATCGAGATGCGCCTGGAGCCCAACCCCGGCCAGGGGCTGGAGTTTCTCAACCTGGTCAAGGGCGGCAACATCCCCAAGGAGTTCATCCCCGCCATCGAGAAGGGCTTCCGCGCCTCCATGGAAAAGGGGCCTTTCGCCGGCTTTCCCATGGTCGATGTCCGTTTCGTCCTCATCGACGGCTCCTTCCACGCCGTCGACTCCTCGGAACAGGCCTTCAAAACCTGCTCGCAGCTGGCCATCAAGGAGGCGGTGGCCAAGGCGGCGCCGCACATCCTGGAGCCGATCATGAAGATCGAGGTCAACACCCCCGACGAGTACATGGGCGAGATCATCGGCGACATCAACCGCCGCCGCGGCCGCATCGACAGCATGCGCCGCTACCGCAAGGGCTCGCAGAAGATCAACGGCGCCATCCCGCTGATGGAGATGTTCGGCTACGCCACGGTGCTGCGCTCCATGTCCAGCGGCCGCGCCAGCCACTCCATCGAGTTCCTGCACTACGCCCCGCTGCCCAAGGGGATCGAGGAGAAACTGCTCGCCGACCTGCGCGAGAAGAAGGCCGGGAAGAAATAGCGCAGGCGGGCGCCCGTCTCAGACCAGCCGGCCGAGGCCGTCGTCGGAGGTGAAGGCCCCCAGGCGGCGGAACTTTTCGTAGCGCCGCTCCAGCAGCGTCTCCTCGTCCAGCGCCAGGAGTTCCTCCAGGGCGGCGGCGATGGCCCTGCGCATGTGGACCATCGTCTCATGCGGCCGCTCGTGCGCGCCCTCCCCGGGTTCGGCGATGATGCCGTCGATGACCCCCAGCTGGCGCAGGTCGGCGGCGCGCAGACGCAGGGCCGCCGCCGCGTCGGCGGCCTTGCCGGCATCCTTCCACAGGATGGAGGCGCAGCCTTCCGGCGAGATCACCGAGTAGATGGCGTTGGCCAGCATGAGGACGCGGTCGGCGACGCCGATGCCCAGGGCGCCCCCCGAGCCGCCCTCGCCCGTGACCAGCGCCACGATGGGGACGCGCAGCCCCGACATCTCGTACAGGTTGGCGGCGATGGCCTCGGCCTGGCCGCGCTCCTCGGCGCCGATGCCCGGGTAGGCGCCGGGGGTGTCGATCAGGGTGATCACCGGCCGGCCGAAGCGCTCGGCCTGCTGCATCAGGCGCAGCGCCTTGCGGTACCCCTCCGGGTGGGCCATGCCGAAGTGGCGGCGGATGTTCTCCTTGACGCTGCGCCCCTTCTGGTGCCCCAGGATGGTCACCGGCACGGAGTCGAAGAAACCGATGCCGCCGATGATGGCCGCGTCGTCGGCGAAGCGGCGGTCGCCGTGGAGTTCCACGAAGTCGCGCACCAGAAAATCAATGTAGTCGCGGCTGGTCGGCCGCTTGGGATGGCGGGCCAGCCGTACCACGTCCATGGCGGTTTTCATGGCGCGCACCTCCTCAGGGCTCGCCCCGGCGGCGGCCGGGATAGGGCCGGGTGCGGTGGATCTTCAGCAGCGTGGCCAGCGTGCCGCGCAGGTTGCGGCGGGGGACGACGAGGTCCAGCATCCCCTTCTCCAGCAGGAACTCGGCCGTCTGGAACCCGGGGGGCAGCTTCTGGCCGATGGTCTGCTGGATGACGCGCGGCCCGGCGAAGCCAATCAAGGCCCCGGTCTCGGCGATGCTGACGTCGCCGAGCATGGCGAACGAGGCGGTGACGCCGCCGGTGGTGGGATCGGTCAGGACGTTGATCAGCGCCTGGCGGTTGGCGTGCAGGCGGCGCACGGCGGCCGCCGTCTTGGCCATCTGCATCAGCGACAGGATGCCCTCCTGCATGCGCGCGCCGCCCGAGGAGATGACCATCACCACCGGCAGGCGGCGGCCGGCGGCGAACTCCAGCAGCCGGGCGATCTTTTCGCCCACCACCGAGCCCATCGACGCCATGATGAACCCCGGATCCATGAGCGCCAGCGCCGTGGCCTCGCCGCCGATGGCGGCCGTTCCCGTAACCACCGCCTCCCAGCCGCTGGCGCGCTTTTTCGCCGCGGCGAGCTTCTCGCGGTAGCGGGGGAACTCCAGCGGATCCTGGCTCCTGAGGTCGGCGAACAGGGAGCGGAAGCTTCCCCGGTCGCACAGCAGGCGGATCCAGTGGGGCGGATCCAGGCGGGCGTGGTGGCCGCAGCGCGAACAGACGTAATGGGCACTGCGGTAGAACGAGATGAAATGGGTGGTCTGGCATTGCGGGCACTGGATGAACAGCCGGTTCATCATGCTTCCTCTTTTTCGGCCTCGGCGAGGGCGCGGATGAAGTCCGTGGAGTAGGTCCCGGCGAGGAAATCCGGGTGCCCCAGGATGCGCTGGTGGAAGGGGATCGTCGTCTCCAGCCCCTCGATGACGAACTCGCGCAGCGCCCGCTGCATGCGCACGATGGCCTCCCCGCGCGTCGCCCCCCAGGCCACCAGCTTGGCGATCAGCGAGTCATAGAAAGGCGGGATGGCATAGCCGGGATAGACCCCGGCGTCGACGCGCACACCGGGGCCGCCGGGAACGGCGTACTGGCGCAGCGTCCCGGTCTGGGGCAGGAAGCCCTTGCGCGGGTCCTCGGCGTTGATGCGGCATTCGATGGCATGGCCATGGATGGCGAGGTCCTCCTGGCGCAACCCCAGCCGCTCGCCGGCAGCCACCCGGATCTGGCTCTGGAGCAGGTCGACGCCTGTGACCATCTCGGTCACCGGGTGCTCCACCTGGATGCGGGTGTTCATCTCGATGAAGTAGAACCGGCGCGCCCGGGGATCGAAGATGAACTCGACGGTGCCCACCGAGTCGTAGCGCACCGCCTGGGCTGCGGCGACGGCGATCCGCCCCATGGCCGCGCGCGTGGCGTCGTCCAGGACGGGCGACGGCGCCTCCTCCAGGAGCTTCTGGTAGCGCCTCTGGATCGAGCAGTCGCGCTCGAACAGGTGCACCGCCTCGCCGTGCTTGTCGCCCAGGACCTGGATCTCGATGTGCTTGGGGTCCTGGACGAACTTCTCCAGGTAGACGCCGGCGTCGCCGAAGGCCTGGCGGGCCTCGCCGACCGCCGCCTGGAAGGCCCCCTCGATCTCCCCTTCTTCGCGTACGATGCGCATGCCGCGGCCGCCGCCGCCGGCGGTGGCCTTGATCACCACCGGGTAGCCCACTTCGGCGGCCAGGCCGCGGCAGGCGGCCGCCGTTTCGACGATGCCGTCCGATCCCGGCACGGTCGGCACGCCCGCCTCCCTCATCAGCCGCTTGGCCGTAGCCTTGTCGCCCATGCGGCGGATGGCCTGCGGGTGCGGACCGATGAACAGGACGTTGGCCGCGCGGCAGGCCTCGGCGAACAGGGCGTTCTCCGCCAGGAAGCCGTAGCCGGGGTGGATGGCGTCGGCGCCGGTGGAGCGGGCCGCCGCCAGGATGTTCTGGTAGAACAGGTAGCTTTCGGCGGCGGGAGGCGGGCCGATGCAGAGGGCCTGGTCGGCATAGCGCACGAAGAGGGCGTCGCGGTCGGCCTCGGAGAACACGGCGACCGTCTGCAGGCCCAGCTCGCGGGCGGCGCGGATGACGCGGACGGCGATCTCGCCGCGGTTGGCGATCAGGATCTTGCGGATCACGGGCACTACCCCTGCTCCTCGATGCGGAACAGGACCTGTCCGAACTCCACCGTGGCCCCGTTGCGGACGCAGACCTCGCGCACGATGCCGCGCACCGGGCTCTCGATCTCGTTCATGATCTTCATGGCCTCGACGATGCACAGTTTGTCGTTGACCTCGACGCGGTCGCCTTCCTCGACGAAGGGGTCGGCGTCGGGCGCCGGCGCGCGGTAGAAGGTCCCCACCAGCGGCGTCTTCACCTCGTGCAGCCCCGGCGCCGGGGCGGCCTCCTCCCGGGCGGGAGCCTCGGGCGCCGGCGCGGTGGGCGCAGCGGCCGCCGGCTGCGTCCCGGGGCCGTCGATCCCCAACAGAGGCTGGTGGGGGAACTCGGCCGGGCGCGCCTCCTTCTTCAGCGTGACCTGGAACTTGCCGTCGCGTACCGTCAGTTCGCTCAGCTCATACTTCCTCAGCCATTCCAGCAGCGTTTCGATCTCCATGCCCTTGCCTTTCATCGCATCTCCTGGGTCGGCCGCGACCTGGACCGTCGATCCGGCGGTGGCCTCGGCCAAACGGCTATCTGATTTGTTAAACTGAAACGAAATGGGCGCCCTGGATTATACACCCATCCGCAGAAAAAAAACCGCCTCCGGCTCTTGCGCCTCAGGATCGCGGCCGCAACGGAATCTCCATGCCGGGGACGAAGGTCAGCCGGACCAGGCGGGCGATCAGCGCAGGAAGACGTTGCTGCGGCCGGCCAGCAGGCGGATGACCCGCGTGCCGCGCGCCGTCCGCCAGGACTTCATCCCTTCAGCTCCCCAGGATCGCCGTGCGGCTGAAGAGGATCCGCGGTCCGCGCCCGACGCTCCAACCGGCCCGGCGCGCCGACTCCATGGAGGCGGCGAATTCGCGCCGGGAAACATGAAATCCGGGCTCGGCCACGAGCGCCCGGCCGCCGGGATTGAGCAGCGAGCGCAGCTCGCCCAGGAATCGGGCCTGATCCGGCACCTCGTGGAGGACATGAAAAACCAGGGCGAAGTCGAACGGGCCCGCGGCGCCGATGGCGTCGGCGCGGCTCGCCCCGAGGCTCACCCTGTCCGCCAGCCCGGCCCGGTCCAGGTTCTCCCGCGCTCTCGCGAGCATGCCCGGCTGCAGGTCTACGGCCGTCACTTGCCCCGAGGGGCCGACGAGGCCCGCCATTTCCAGCGTGAAGAACCCCGGGCCGCAGCCAAAATCGAGCACCCTCATCCCCCCGCTCACAAAAGGCCGTAGGATGCGCCGCGGGCTTTCGTAAAGGCGGCGCAGGGGGTGCTCCAGCATCCCCGCCAACTCGACCGGGCAGACGCGGTGCCTCCTTGCCTCGCTCATGGCCTCACCTCACGTTCATTTCAGGCAGCGGCACGCTACAAAAGCAGTCGGCGCGATTCGCCCGGCCTGCCGCGCAGGGCCTTGATCACCCGGCCCATGGCAGCGCCCATGACCTCGAGCCCGTCCACCGCCAACAGCCGGTCGCCGGCCTGGACGCCGGCAACCAGCGGCTTGCCGTCACGCTCGACCACGCCGGCGACGGAATACGAGCCGTCCGTCTCAGGGCGCAGGGCCGGCAATGGGATCGTGCGACTGGAGGTTCGGGGCCAGGGCCAGACCATGTCGGGATGAAACAGCGCCGTCAACAGCTCGGCGTCCTGGGTGTCCCAGCCCCGCGTCTCGCGGTCGACCATCTCCTTGATCTCCATCCCTTCCTGGGTCATTTCATCAGTCTCCTGCGTTTTCCGGGCGGCGAAAGACCCGGCTCAGGCCGACGAACCACAGCGACCAGCCCAGGTGGAAGAAGCGTTGCTTGAGGCCGGGAACGGAGTCCAGGATCCCGGGCATGAAGACAAGGAAGCCAAGCAGGAACAGGGCCAGGCTGGCCAGGGCGAAGGGCAGGATCCCGGCCGGACGCCTGGCGCCGCGCCACAGCAGGAGCGCCGCCAGGGGTGACAGGATGGTCAGGACCGAAGGCAGGCCCATCCACAGGTGGAGCTCCAGGGGCAGCGGAAAGAGCGCGGCGCCGGCCAGCGAAGCGGAGAACGCCAGCAGGATCCAGGCCGGCAAGCGGCTGATCCCCCGCGCCCGGCAGGCCCGGGTCAGTCCGATCACGAAAAAGACGCTGAAGACGGCGCAGGCGAGCAGCCCGGCCATGAATCCCAACTGGGACGGCGCGCCGATCGCCCCCAGCTCGCTCACCAGCCGCCGCAGGTGATGGTAATCGCCGTAGATCGCCCCGCACATGGCCAGCGTGCCCCAGAAGACCAGGGGGATGATCCAGCCCAACGCCATTTCAACTTCTGTCCGCTTCTTCACTTGCCGTGACAAAAACAGCGATCCATGTCCCATTCCAGCCTAACCCTGCGGGGAGATCCACGCTTCAGCGGAAATACCTGACCCCGGCGGCGAAGAGCTTCTGGTCGCGGTCGCCGGGCACGTTCTTGTAGAGGTCCCTGCCCAGCAGCCGCTCCGAGTGGGCCATCTTGCCGAAGACACGGCCGTCGGGGCTGGTGACGCCCTCGATGGCCAGCAGCGAGCCGTTGGGGTTGAAGAAGGGGTCCAGGGTCGGCCGGCCTTCGAAGTCGACGTATTGCGTGGCCACCTGTCCCAGGGAGAACAGCAATTCCAGCGTCGCCGCCGGAGCCGTGAAGCGCCCCTCGGCGTGGGCCACCGGCACCAGGTGGACGTCGCCCGCCTGGCACAGGGAGAGCCAGGGCGAAAGGGTGGAGACCACCTTCGTGCGCACCGGCCGGGAGACGAAGCGGCCGACCAGGTTGGCGGCCAGGATCGGCGAGTTGGCGTCGAGGTCGCGGATCTCGCCGTGCGGCAGCAGCCCCAGCTTGACCAGCGCCTGGAAGCCGTTGCAGATGCCCAGCACCAGCCCGTCGCGCCGCTCCAGCAGCGAATGGACGGCCGCGCGCAGGCGCGGGTGGCGGAAGGCGGCGGCGATGAACTTGCCCGAGCCGTCGGGCTCGTCGCCGGCGCTGAAGCCGCCGGGGATCATCAGGATCTGCGCCCTGGCCAGCCTGCGCGCCATCTCGTCGGTCGAGGCCTTGATGTCGGCCGGGGTCAGGTTGCGGAAGACGAAGACGTCGGGGACGGCGCCGGCCGCCTCGAAGGCCCGGGCCACGTCGTACTCGTTGTTGGTTCCGGGAAAGACGGTCACGAGCACCCTCGGCCTGGCCGTGCCACGGCCGCCCCGCTTTCCCGGCCGCTGGCGCCACAGGGGCCGCTCGCAGCCGTCGCCGGGGGCGGCCGGGCCGCGGACGGGGAAGACGTCGTCCAGGGGCTTTTCCCAGGCGGCCTGCAGGGAGGCCAGGTCCAGGTCCAGACCGTTGACGCGGATCCGGGCAGCAGGCAGGGTGGAGCCCAGGACGCGGAAGTTGGTGCTGGCCAGCAGCGAGTCCGCGTCCTCTGCCGCCGGTATTTCCACGACCAGCGAGCCGAACGCCGGCGCGAAGAGGTCCTCGGCGTTCTGCTCCCTGTCGAAGGCGAAGCCCAGGCGGTTCCCGAAGCACATCCGGCTGATGGCCTCGGCCAGGCCGCCGCCGTGAAGCGACTGGGCGGCCAGCAGCTTGCCGCGCCGCGCCAGTTCGCAGACCCGGGCGCAGTTCCTGCGGAAAACAGGCCAGTCGGGCAGCTCGCGCTCGTCGCGCGGCAGGGGCAGCAGCGCCACGCGGCTGCCGGTTGCCTTGAACTCGGGCGACAGGATGAAACGGGCGTCGGCCAGCACGACGGCGAAGGCCGCCAGGGTGGGTGGCACGTCGAGGTCCTTGAAGGTCCCTGACATGCTGTCCTTGCCGCCGATGGCCGCGACCCCCAGCTCGCGCTGGGCGATATAAGCCCCCATCAGGGCGGCGAAGGGTGCGCCCCAGCGCCGCGGATCGGCACCGGGCTTGGCAAAGTACTCCTGCAGGGTCAGACGGGCGGCGCTGATGTCGCCGCCGCAGGCCGCCAGGCGCGCCAGCGCCTCGACCACGGCGTACAGGCCGCCATGGAACGGGCTCCAGGCCGAGAGCCCGGGGTGGAAGCCGAAGCTCATCAGCGTGGCGCTGTTCGTCCTGCCCTGGAGCAGGGGCAGCTTGGCCGCCATGGCCTCGGCCGGGGTGGACAGGAAGCGGCCGCCGAAGGGGCAGAGGACAGTGGCCGCGCCGATGGAAGAGTCGAACTGCTCGCCCAGGCCCTGCTGCGAGCAGGAATTCAGGCCGGAGAGCATGGCCTTCCAGGCCGCCTCCAGGTCGGGAAGCATCTCGGCCCCGGCCAGGGCCTTGAAAAAGTCGGCGGCGGCGTTCGGCTCCTCCACCTTGACCGTGGCCCGGCGCCGGGCGCCGTTGCTGTCCAGGAAGGAGCGTGCGACGTCCACGACCAAGGCGCCGCGCCATTTCATGCGCAGCCGCGGCTTGGCGGTCACGCGGGCGATCACCGTGGCCTCGAGGTTCTCGGCAACGGCCAGTTTCTGGAAGGAGCGGACGTCGGCGGCGGCCACCACCACCGCCATGCGCTCCTGAGACTCGGACAGGGCGATCTCGGTGCCGTCCAGGCCGGCGTACTTCCTGGGTACGCGGTCCAGGTCGACCTCCACCCCGGGCGCCAGCTCGCCGACGGCCACGGCGACGCCGCCGGCGCCGAAGTCGTTGCAGCGCTTGATCAGGCGGCTGGCGCGCGGGTCGCGGAAGAGCCGCTGCAGCTTGCGCTCGGTCGGGGGGTTGCCCTTCTGCACCTCGGCGCCGCAGCTGCGCAGCGATTTTTCACCATGGGCCTTGGAGGAACCGGTGGCGCCGCCGATGCCGTCGCGCCCGGTACGGCCGCCGACCAGCAGCACCGCGTCACCCGGCGCCGGCACACGGCGCACGACATGGCGCCGCGGCGCGGCGCCGATGACGGCGCCGATCTCCAGGCGCTTGGCCACGTAGCCCTCGTGGTACAGCTCGCTCACCTGGCCGGTGGCCAGCCCCACCTGGTTGCCGTAGGAGCTGTAGCCGCGGGCCGCCTCAGTGGTGATCTTGCGCTGCGGCAGCTTGCCGGGCAGGGTGGCGGAGACGGGCCGGCGCGGGTCGCCGCTGCCGGTCACGCGCATCGCCTGGTAGACGAAGGCCCGCCCGGAGAGGGGATCGCGGATGGCGCCGCCCAGGCAGGTGGCGGCGCCGCCGAAGGGCTCGATCTCGGTGGGGTGGTTGTGCGTCTCGTTCTTGAACAGGACCAGCCACTCCTCCCTGCGGCCGTCCACGTCGATCCGGGCCTTGATGGTGCAGGCGTTGATCTCGTCGGAGAAATCGACGTCCTCCAGCCGCCCGCCGGCCCGCAGCTCCTTCATGGCCAGCTGCGCCAGGTCCATCAGGCAGAGGTCGACGGGGCGGCGGCGGGTGAAGGCGGCGCGCGCCTCCAGGCAGCTCTCGTAGGCCCGGCGCAGGGGCTCGGCCCAGGCCCCGGGGCTGATCTCGACGCTTTCGATGCCGGCCAGGAAGGTCGTGTGCCGGCAATGGTCCGACCAATAGGTGTCGAGCAGGCGCAATTCGGTCAGCGTCGGGTCGCGCCGCTCCTGCTGGCGGAAATGGGACTGGCAGAAGCGCAGGTCGGCCTCGTCCATGGCCAGGCCAAGATCCCCGGCCAGTCGCCGCAGCCGCTCGTCGTTCATCGCCGTGAATCCCTTGAGCACCGGCACCGCCGCCGGGGCGGCCGGGCGCGATGAGAGGGTGCGCGGCTTGGCCGCGGCGGCCTCGCGCGAATCGACCGGGTTGATCAGATAGTTCTTGACCGCTTCCAGGTCGCCGGCGGCCAGATCGCCTTTCAGGACCACGACCCGGGCGGCGGCCACTTCGGGCCTGCGGCGCGGGAACAGCAGCTGCAGGCACTGCACGGCCGAATCGGCCCGCTGGTCGTACTGCCCGGGCAGGTACTCGATGGCGAAAGCCGTCTCGCCTGCGGCCAGGGGCAGCTTCTCCTCGTTCACCAGGTCGAGCGGCGGCTCGGAAAAGACGGCGCGCACGGCCCGGGGCCAGTCGCCGGCCAGCAGGCCGCACACATCGTAGCGGTTGAGCAGGCGCAGGCCGACCAAGGCCTTCAGCCCCAGGTGGCCGCGCAGGTCGGCCAGCAGCGCCCGGGCCTCCAGGTCGAACCCCGCCTTCTTCTCCACGAACACCCTGCGGATCATGGCCATGTTCCATCTCCTTGCCCCCCGGGGGCCGGGTCATCGCCGGCCTGCTGCCTGAGGTCCAGGTCGCGCAGCAGCGCGGCGGCCGCCTCCCGCCAGGAGCCGCCGCCGGGTTCCTGGACCAGGGCGGCGATGTCGGGGCGCAATTGCGGGAAAAAGCGCGGGAAACGCTCCAGGTATCGGTGCAGGGCGGCGATCAGGCCCCGCAGGCGGGCGGCCCCGGTCGGCGCCTCGGCCGCCCGCAGCAGCAGCCGCGAGCGCTCGCGGAAATACTCGGCCACGAAGAAATAGACCGCCTCATCGCCGCGGCAGCACAGGATCTCGAATGAGCCCTCGGATACGGCCTGGTCGCCGTGGTGCAGGTAGGCGATGAACGTCCTGGCGTCGGCCGGGCTCAGCACCTTGGTGAAGACCTTGAGCGTCACCTGGAACAGGTCCGACTCGCTGCCGCCGCGCAGGAAGCGCGGCAGCAGGGCCAGCAGGGTGCTGCTCTCACGCACGCGGGCGATGGCCCGGGTGATCACCGCCTGCAGCTGCGGCTTGGCGATCTTGCCCAGGGACTCCTCGAGGATGTCCAGGGCGCGCCGGTCGTTGTACTTGGCGATGCTGAGGATGGCCTCCTCGCGCAGCAGGTCGTCTTCGCCCAGGACGACGACCTTCTTCAGCGGCAGCAGGAAGGCGTCGCTGCGGATGTAGCCGGCCATGCGCACCAGGTCGATGCGCGTGGCCACGCCCACCGAGCGCCCGGTGATGTAGTGGGCGATGGCGTTCTCGGTGCTGCGCCCGCCGCGGCGCACCAGTTCCTCCAGGCGCAGACGGAAGGCGCGCCCGCCGCCGGCCCCGGCCTGGCGCACCAGCTCGTCGATCTGTTCCAGGACCGAGTCGAAGGTCGCCAGGGCCATGGCCCTTCTAGCTTCTCCCGCGCGCGAAGCGCCGGTAGATATCGCGTGCCCCGGCCAGCATCGCCTTCAGGGAAAAGGCCTTCTCGAGCTCGGCGGCCGGGCAGGCGGAGGTGATGGCCGGATCGGCCAGGACCAGCTCGCGGAAGCCGCGCTTCTCCAGCCACGAGCGCATGGCCAGCGCCTGCACCAGCTCATAGGCGCGCTGCCGGGCCATGCCCTTCTCGACCAGCAGGGTCAGGACCTTCTGCGAATAAAAAACGCCCCGGGTCAGCTCCAGGTTGCGGCGCACGTTCTCCGGGTAGACGACCAGGTGGCGCAGGATATCGGTCATGTCCTCGAGCAGGAACACGGCCAGGTGGAAGGCGTCGGGGAAGATCACCCGCTCGGCCGAGGAGTGGGAGATATCGCGCTCGTGCCAGAGGACGTTGTCTTCCAGGGCCACGGCGGCATGGCCGCGCAGGAGGCGGGCCAGGCCGGAGACGCGCTCGCAGCGCACCGGGTTGCGCTTGTGGGGCATGGAGGAGGATCCCTTCTGGCCGCGGGTGAAGGGCTCCTCGGCCTCGAGCGTCTCGGTCTTCTGCAGGTGGCGGATCTCGACGGCGATCTTCTCCAGGGTTGTGCCGAGCAGGGCCAGCGCCGCCAGCACCTCGGCGTGACGGTCGCGCTGGATGACCTGCGAGGAGACCTTGCAGGCTTTCAGCCCCAGGCGCCGCAGCGCCTGCCTTTCCCCCGCGGCCGGGAAGTGGATGTAGGTCCCCACCGAGCCCGATATCTTGCCCACCGCCGCGGCTTCCCGGGCCGCCCGCAGCCGGCGCAGGTTACGCCCCATCTCTTCATGCCAGATCAGGAACTTGCAGCCGAAAACGATGGGTTCGGCGTGGACGCCGTGGGTGCGCCCGATGGCCGGCAGGTCGCGGTAGGCCCAGGCCTTGTCCAGCAGCACGCGTTGCAGCTTGCGGCAGCGGTCCAGGACCACGTCCAGCGATTCGCGGATGAGCAGCGAGAGGGAGGTGTCCACCACGTCGTAGGAGGTGATCCCCATGTGCACGTAGGCCGAGTCGGGGCCGATCGATTCCTCCAGCGAGGTGAGGAAGGCGATGACGTCGTGCTTGACCCGCTTCTCGATCTCGCGGATGCGGGCGACATCGAAGGCGGCGCGGGAGCGGATGCGCTTCAGGGCGGCCGGCGGCACCCGGCCCATGGCGGCCCAGGCCTCGGTCACGGCCAGCTCGACGTCGAGCCAATGGCGGTACTTGTTCTCCTCGTTCCAAATGCGGGCGATGGCCGCCGATTGGTACCTGTCAATCACGCGCGTCTCCTTGGCCCAGATTATAACAAGGTTGCCGACGCTTGTATACCGGGCTTCCCGCCCTTAAAAACGGAGGGAAAGGCAGCTCAAGCCCCCGTCCAGCTTGCGGAACTCCGAAACGTCGACCGCCAGCGTCTCCAGGCCCGCCTTTTCGATGGCGCGGCGGGTCTTGGGGAAGCCGGCCGGGACCAGGACCCGGTCGTTGACCCGCAGCGAATTGGCCGCGTATTCCTCGCCCGCGGGCACGGCGACGACGGTGAAACGGTCGAAAGTCCCTCCCTGGAGGAATTCCCCGCTGGCCAGCAGCAGGCCTTGCCCCAGGCAGGAAACCCCGGTCTTCAGGTGCAGAAAGTCGCTCAGGGGAACGGGGACCGTTACCCGTCCCTGGCGTCCGAGGATCTCGCCCAGCTGTCTCGCCCCCTCGCGGTTCGTCCGCGACGAGAGCCCTACATAGAAGCGGCCGTCGGCGAGCATGACATCGCCCCCCTCCAGCGTTCCAGGCTCCAGGATCGCATCCAGGCGGGGGAAAAGAGGGGCCAAGGCCCGGGCCACCGCCTTCTCCTCGCCTTGGCGGCTGGCGGCGCCCAGGCGGCAGATGACGGCCGTTTCGCCGCACAGGACCGCGGTGTCCTCGATGAAAACCGAGTCGGGAAACTCCTCGTCGGCGTCCAGCACCGTCACGTCCAGCCCGCAGCCGCGCAGAGCCTCGACATAGGCGGCATGCTGCTCCAGGGCCTTCCCCCAGTCAGGCAACACGGCGGGCAGG
Organism: uncultured Clostridia bacterium; assembly: GCA_964628035.1. Classification (GTDB taxonomy): domain Bacteria; phylum Acidobacteriota; class Aminicenantia; order UBA2199; family UBA2199; genus UBA2199. Next base: position 52,667 of record CAZVPI010000011.1, read on the forward strand.
GCCGAAGTCAGGCCCTGGACCAGGTTGCGGCAGGGTCGGCGCACCAGGGCTCTCGTAAAGCGGGTCATCAGCTCCTCCTCCAGGGGCAACGTCCTTGTAGCACAGCCAGCAGGAGGAAGCAAATGGAACGATCGCTCCGTGTCCGCGGCAGTATCAGCATGAAGGTCGACGAATGGACTGTTTTCAGACTCCAGTGGCAGAGAAAGATGGAGGGATGGAGCGGTAGAGTAAGAAAAGACAAGCAGCCATAATCTCGATTCCTGTCTTTTCTTTACTTTGCCACTTTCCCCTCTACCCCTTTACCTCCTTGTGCTGGTGATCGTGGTAGTAGCGAGCACTTGAAAGGTTTTTCATCACTTTTCCCTTTTACCTTTTTCCTTTTAGGCGCTTTTTTGGCTCCTCGGTGCTCGGGATGCGCCGCCTCTTCTGGCCGTCCGCCATTCGCCGCTTGCCGAGTTTCTTCATGATCTGCTTGTCCTGTTGACAGGACCCGCCCCATGGTGTACACTCGCCTCTTGCTGCCATGAGCCGAACGACCCGCTTTTCCTTCCGCATGATAATGCCCGGCCCGGGCCTGGCGCTTTAGTTCCAAAGCGCAGGTTCGGGAGACCCCAGGTTCCGCGGTTCCAAACCCATCCCTGAGAGGAGGCTTATCATGTCCAAAACCGTTGAAGAGATCAACCGCAGGATCGAGGACGGCAGCGTGCGCGTGGTCACCGCCGAGCGCATGCCGGAGATCGTGTCCGAGCTGGGGCCGGAAGGTGCGGCCGCCGAGGTGGACGTCGTCACCACCGGGACCTTCGGCGCCATGTGCAGCAGCGGCGTCTTCCTGAACTTCGGCCACTCCGATCCTCCGATCAAGATGACCCGCGTCTGGCTCAACGACGTCGAGGCCTATGCCGGCTTGGCCGCCGTCGACGCCTACCTGGGCGCCACCCAGGAGTCGGCGCCCGGGAGCGGCTATGGCGGGGCCCACGTGGTCGAGGACCTGCTGCTCGGCCGCCGGGTGGTCCTGCGCGCGGTCTCCTGGGGCACCGACTGCTACCCGCGCAAGGAGATCCTCGGCGAGGTCTCCCTGGCCGGGCTGAACCAGGCCATCCTGTGCAATCCGCGCAATGCCTACCAGCGCTACAACGCCGCCGCCAACTCCGGCAAGCGAACCCTGCACACCTACATGGGCAAGCTGCTTCCCGGCTGCGCCAACGTCACGTTCTCCGGCGCCGGAGAGCTGTCGCCGCTGATGAACGACCCCGGGCTGGAAGCCATCGGCGTCGGCACGCGCATCTTCCTGGGCGGCGGCACGGGCTTCATCGGCGGCCCCGGCACCCAGAGCGACCCGCAGGGGGGCTTCGCCACCCTGATGGTGCAGGGCGACCTCAAGGGGATGACGGCCGAGTTCCTGCAAGCGGCGTTCTTCCCCGGCTACGGCCCCACGCTCTACGTCGGCATCGGCGTCCCCATCCCGGTCCTTGACGCCGGCATCGCCCACGCCGCCGCCGTCCGCGACCGCGACATCGAGACCGCCGTCGTCGACTTCGGCGTCCCCCGCCGCAGGCGCCCGGTCCTGGCCCGCTGCGACTACGGGCAGCTCAAGTCGGGAACGGTGCGGCTCGGGGAAAGGGACGTTCCCGCCGCCCCCTTATCCAGCCTGCACATGGCCGGCCGCATTGCCCGCGAACTCAAGGAACGCATCGAGGGCGGCCGCTTTTTCCTGAGCGCCGCCTCCGCCCCCCTGCCGCGCCAGGGAGCCGCCGGGCCCCTGTCCCTCTCCCCTGTCGGAGGCGAGGTCCGGCCGCGGCGCCCCTCGGGCCGGCTGCATCCCGGCGAGCGCGTCGCCTGGCGGCGCGAGCTCTGCTTCTCCTGCGGGCAGTGCCTGGGCATCTGCCCGGCCGGCGTCTTCGGCCGCGACGCCTCCTGGCGGGTGACGGCCGCAACCGGGCTCTGCACCGGCTGCGGTCTCTGCGACCGGGTCTGCCCGGCCGGCGCCATCGTCGCCGAGGCGTCACGGGGAGGCGACGATGGGCGCTGACCTGTCCCGCAGGCGTATACGCATCAAGGAGACCCTGGCCACGGTCATCGCCCCGGAGCGCTTCCAGGCCGCGATCGAGGGCGCCATCGTGGCCGCCCGGGCCGAGATCGAGGCCTACGTTTCCGGCCACCCCTCCTTCCTGACTGCCCTGGAGCCCCTGCCCATTGACATGGAGGCCCCGCCCCTGGTGCGGCGCATGGCCGCCGCCGCGGCCCTGGCCGGCGTCGGCCCCATGGCGGCCGTGGCCGGCGCCATCGCCCAGGCGGCGGTGGAGGCGGCCGTGGCCGGGGGCTGCCGCCACGTGATCGTGGAAAACGGCGGCGACGTGGTCCTGCGCATCGACCGTCCCGTCCGCATCGGGATCTTCACCGGACCGGCCCGCGTCAACGGCATCGCCCTGCAGTGCGAGCCGCGGCCGGGGATCTTCTCTGTCTGCACCTCCTCGGGCACCGTCGGCCACTCCCTTTCCTTCGGCTGCGCCGACGCGGCCACGGCCGTCGCCGCCAGCGGCCCCCTTGCCGACGCCACGGCCACGGCCCTGGGCAACCGCGTCAACGAGCGGAGTGGGCTCGCCGTCCAGGCCGCGATCCGCGATACCCTGGCCGACGGCATCGAGGGGCTGCTGGTCGTCGCCGGGGACCAGCTGGGAGTGGGCGGGAGCCTTCCGCCCCTGGTGCGCGCCGCCGTCCGCGGCGAGCGCGTGGCCTCGGCCTAGGAGAAAAAAATGAAAAAAATCAAGGCCGCCGTCCTGGGCTGCACGGGGCTGGTCGGGAGGCAATTCGTCCGCCTGCTCGACGGCCACCCCTATTTCGAATTGGCCTGCCTGACCGCCTCGGGGCGTTCGGCCGGCAAGGCGTTCGCCGCCGCCATCGAGGACGCCTCGGCCATCGGGTTCAGCGCCGCCGTTTCCGCGCTGGCCGTCAGCGAGACCAGCGCGGCCGCCGTGGCCGCCAGCGGGGCGGCCATGGCCTTCTCGGCGCTGCCCGCCGCCCTGGCAGCCGGTTTGGAGCCGGAGTTGCGCGAGGCGGGGATCGCCGTCTTCTCGAACGCCAGCGCCCACCGCTTCGACCCCCGGGTGCCGCTGCTGGTCCCCGAGGTCAACGCCGGCCACCTCGACATGGCCGCCGGCCAGGGGCGGGGCCGGGGCGGCTTCATCGTCACCAACCCCAACTGCGTGGTCGCCGGCCTGGTCGTGGCCCTCAAGCCGCTGCTGGCCCTCGGGCTGCGCGCCGTGACCGTGACCACGTTCCAGGCCGTCTCGGGCGCCGGCCGCCGCGGCGTGGCCGCCTGGGACATCCTGGGCAATGTCGTGCCGCACATCGCGGGCGAGGAAGAGAAGATCGCCCGCGAAACGGCGAAGATCCTGGGCGACCTGGACGGCGGCGGCGTGCGGCCAAGCTCCCTGGAGATCTATCCATCGTGCACCCGCGTGCCGGTCCGCGACGGCCACCTGCAGAGCATCGGCGCCGAGTTCGATCGCGCCCCGGACGCCCGCAAGCTGGTTGCCGCCCTGGAAGGCTTCCGCTCCCTGCCCCAGCGGCTGCGCCTGCCCACGGCGCCGCGGCGGCCGCTCGTCGTCCGCGCCGAGAGCGACCGCCCCCAGCCCCTGCTCGACGCCCTGGCCGGCGAGCCCGAGCGGGCCCGGGGCATGGCCGTCAGCGTGGGCCGCCTGCGCCTGCGCGGCAGGCGCTGCGACTTCTTCCTGCTGGCGCACAACACGCTGCGCGGGGCCGCCGGCGGCTCGCTGCTCAACGCCGAGCTGGCCGTCCGCAGGGGCCTCATCCCCAGGAGCGGCGCATGAAGCGGGTTATGAAATTCGGCGGCGGCTGCCTGCGCGACAGCCGCAGCGTCGCCCAGGTCTGCGCCATCCTCTCCGCCCAGAAGCAGTCCATCGCCGTGGTGTCGGCCGTTTCCGGCGTGACCGAGCAGCTGCTGGCCGCCATCGGCCAGGCACGGCGCCACGAACGCGCCATCCCGCCGGTCCTGGCGGCGCTCCGCGCCAGGCATGCCGCCATCGTGGACGAGCTCTGCCCCGGCGGTCCGCATACGAGGCGGCTGCAGGCCGAACTGGCGGCCCAGGTGTCCCGGGTCGGGCGGCTGCTCACCGGCATCGCCTGCCACGGCGACCTGACGCCGGCGGTGCGCGCCCGGCTGCTCAGCTCCGGCGAACGGCTGGCGGCGCAGCTGCTGGCCGGCGTACTCTCGGCGCTGGGCACACCGGCCGCGGCGCTCGACGCCCACCGTTCCGGCATCTGCACCGATGAGAACTTCGAGAACGCCAGCATTGACCGGGCCCGCACGCGCAGGATGCTCCGCCCCAGGATCGACTCGCTGCTGCGCCGGCGCCTGGTGCCGGTCATTCCCGGTTTCTACGGCCGCGGGCCGGGCGGGACGCTCACCCTGCTCGGGCGAAACGGGTCCGACTACAGCGCCGCCGCCGTGGCCTATGCCGTGAACGCCGAGCGGCTCGAGGTGTGGAAAGACGTCGCCGGTTTCATGAGCGCCGACCCGGCGCGCGTTCCCAACGCCCGCCGCCTGGAGCGCCTGGCGTTCGCCGAGGCGGCCGAGCTCTCCTATTTCGGCGCCAAGATCCTCCATCCGCGCACCGTCGAGCCGTTGGCCGGCGCGCGCACCCGCGTCTTCGTGCGCAGCATGGACGATCCGGGCGGTCCCGGCAGCGAGATCGTCTCGGGGCCGACGGGACGCGCCGCCGACGTGGCCGGCATCGCCGCCAACGCCCGCCTGGCCGTGTTGCGCGTTCACGGCGCCGGCATCGGCTCCAAGCCCGGACTGCTGGCCGGCGTCAGCTCGGCGCTGGCCGAGGCGGGGATCAACATCCACTCGGTGCTCACCGCGCACACCTCGATCAACCTGCTGCTCGACCCGGCCGACGCCGCCCGGAGCCTGAAGCGGCTGAAAAACAAAACCAACGGCGTCATCAAGAAGGTGGAGCTTGAGGAGAACCTGGCCCTGGTGGGGGTGGTGGGCGAGCGCATCATGGAGAAGGAGGGGATCTACGCCCGCATCTTCAGCGCCGTGGCCCGGGAGGGGATCAACGTCGAAATGGCCGCCGCCGGCGCCTCGCCCGTGGCCTGCTATTTCCTGGTCCGCAGGACACACCTGGACCGCGCCGTGCGCGCCGTTCACGAGGAGTTTTTCCCCTGATCAATAACTCATGGAAGTGATCGCTCGGCGTACGAGAAGTTCGGTTTATTCTTTGTTGCCGAAATCGATCTCGTCGGGCAGCTCGTTGACGTCACGCGCGCCCTGGTGGGGGAAATGGTCGGCCAGCATGCGGCCGCACTCCCCGATGCCGCGGACCAGCCCCTCGTTGAATTTCCCCTCCCGGAAGTCGCCGGCCATGGCCGCCACCAGTCCGTCCCAGAACTCCTGGCCGACCTTGGCGTGGATCCCCTCGTCGCCGATGACGGCGAAGCGCCTGCGGGAGGGCACGATGAAAAAGAGGATGCCGTTGCGGTCCTTCGTGTCGCGCATCTTCATGCGCTGGAAGGCGCGCTCGGCGGCGCGGCGCACGCTGCCGTAGAAAAAGCGCGACACCGAGACGCGGATCTCGCCCGACGTCATGCGCTCCGCGGCGGCGATCGCCGCCTTGATGCGGTCGTCGTCGATGATCTCAAGCAGTCCGCGCTGGCTCAGGAACGCCATGGCATCCTCCCTACCATCCGCCCGAGGCGCCGCCGCCCCCCGAGCGGCCGCCGCCTCCGGAGAACCCGCCCCGGCCGCCGCCGCGCCCTCCCGACAGGATGGTGAAGAGCAGGTAGAGGGCCAGCGAGGGGTTGGTGATGAACAGGACGATAAAAAACAGGACCGCGACCCCCAGCAGGATCTTCTCCCCCAGGGTCATGGGCCGCCCCTGGTCCTCCTCCCCCTTCCCGTCCTCGGCGGCGCCGGCCTCGCCGGCGATGATGGCGGTCAGGCGCTCGACGGCGGCGCGCACGGCGCCGTCGGGGTCGTTGGCCTCGAGCCTGGGGATCATCTCCTCGGCGATGACGCGGCCGGCCAGGGCGTCGGGGATGACCGCCTCAAGCCCGTAGCCTGTCTCGATGCGCAGCCGCCGGTCCTCGGACATGACAAAGAGGACCAGCCCGTCGTCGAGTCCCCGGCTTCCGACCTTCCATTTCTCGAAGGCCCTGACCGCCCACTCGTCAATGGGGGTGGGACCGGTCGTACGGGCGATGTAGACAAGGAACTGGTGCCCGGTCGAGCGTTCGAACCCCTGCAGGCGGGAATCGAGCTCGGCGGCTGCGGCCGGCGAAAGGAAGCCGGCCTCATCGGTGAGCCAGCGCTGCGGGGCGGGCGGGAGCGGCACCTCTGCCGCGCCCCCGGCCTGCGCCGGCGCTCCGGCCGGGAAAGCCAGGAGGAGCAGCCCGGCCAGCGCCGGCAGAACGAAGCGCTTCGCCCCGCGCAGGAGGCCGGAGGGACCTCTCAACTCCCGACGTCCCGGTCTCTTGCGACCGGGAAGCCGCACCTTTCTCACGGGCTAGAACTGGACCTTGGGGGCGGTCTCGGCGCCGGGCTGGGACTTGAAGTAGGCCTTCTCCTGGAAGCACTGTCCCAGGAAGTTGGCGATGATCACCGTGGGGAAGCTCATCCTCTTGGTGTTGAAGGCCTGGGCCGCCTCGTTGAAGCGCATGCGCTCGACATTGATGCGGTTCTCGGTCCCCTCCAGCTGCACCTGCAGGTCGCGGAAGTTCTGCGTGGCCTTCAGATCGGGGTACTTCTCCACCACCACCATCAGCCGCGAGAGGGCCTGGGAGAGTCCGTCCTGCGCCTGCTGGAACTTGGCGAAAGCCGCGGGGTCGGCGGCCGGGTTGCCGCCCAGCTGGACCTGCCCCACCTTGGCACGGGCCTCGGTCACCTGGGTGAAGGTCTCCTTTTCAAATTCGGCCGCGCCCTTAACCGTCTCCACGAGATTGGGAATGAGGTCGGCGCGGCGCTGGTAGGCGTTCTCCACCTGTCCCCACTGCGACAAAGCTTTCTGGTCCAGGGCGACCAGGCCGTTGTAGGCGCCGATCACCCACAGGGCGAGGATGACCGCCAGCGCGATCAAAATGCCGATGGGACCCAACAATGCTTTCTTCATTTTCTTTTCCTCCATGCGATCCTAATCCTTCGCGCGGCGGCGCGCGAACCGGTCCATTGTACAGGCAATCGGTCCGCCAGGCAAGCGCCGGCGGTCAGGGCAGGACGCCGATGCCCCGGTGCTTGCCGGCGATGGCGGCGGCCAGCCGGTCCAGCGCCTGGAACTCCTCTTCGCCGGGCAGCCCCTTGGCCAGGACCGGCTCGAGCATCTCGGCCTTGAGGTTGCCCAGGGAGGCGGCGAGGCTCTCCACGGCGCGGCCGCCCCAGCCGTAGGAGCCGATGACGGCGGCGAACTTGGTCTTCGGCCGCAGGGCATTGGCCAGGAAGGCGGCATGGGCCACCGCCGGGTGTGGCCCGCCCAGCACCGTCGGTGTGGCCAGGACGACGGTGGAGGCGTCGATCAACTCCTTGGCCAGCTCGCCGACGTCAGTCTGGACCAGGTTGCTGGGAATGACGCAGACCCCCTGCCGCACCAGGGCGTCGGTCAGGTGCTCGACCATCTCGCGGGTGCTGCCGTGCATGGAAACGAAGGGGATCAGCACCGTGTTCTTCGTCGTCTCGCCGGCCCAATCCCGGTAGGCGTCGAGGATGAAGGCCGGCTCGGGGTAGACCACGCCGTGGCTGGGGGCGATCATGGCGATGTCCATCCGCGCCAGCCGCTCCAGGTGCTTGCGGATCTGCGGCCGGAAGGGCATCATGATCTCGGCGAAATAGCGTTTGGCCGCCTCCAGGGTGCGATGCTCCTCGCACAGCAGGGGCCGGCACTGGGCCAGGTGCGCTCCCAGGAAGTCGCAGCTGAACAGAAGCTTCTCCTGGCGCAGGTAGGTGGCCATGGTCTCGGGCCAGTGCACCCAGGGCAAAAACAGGAATTCCAGGGTGCGGCCGCCCAAGTCGAGGGTGTCGCCGTCGGCGACGACCTGGAAGCGCGCCTGCGGCAGCTGCAGCAGGTCGATCAGCATGCCCTTGCACTTCTCGTTCGTCACCAGCCGGGCCTCGGGGTACAGCTCCAGCACGTCGCCGATGGCCCCCGAGTGGTCCTGCTCGGCGTGCTGGCTGACCAGGTAGTCGATCCGCTTCACCCCGGCCTCCTGCAGGTTGGCCAGGAGTTCGCCGGTCTTGGTCGGGTCGACGGCGTCGATCAGGGCGGTCTTCTCCCCCCCGCGCACCAGGTAGGAATTGTAGGAAGTGCCGTCGGGCAGGGGGATCAGCTCGTCGAACAGGCGGCGGTCCCAGTCCAGGGCGCCTACGAAAAACACATCTTTCTTGATTTCAATGGCTGGCATTTTTCCTCCATGGGCGGCAATAGGCGGCCGGCGCGCCCGGCCGCGGCCAAGGTCCTGCTCCCGTCAGTCGGTGGGCTCGAAGGAGTCCTTGCCCGCGCCGCAGACCGGGCAGACCCAGTCCTCCGGGATGTCCGCGAAGGCCGTTCCGGGCTGGATCCCCGAATCGGGGTCGCCGACGGCCGGGTCATATATGTAACCGCACACGGTGCAAACGTACTTTTTCATGCATTCCTCCTCTCCGCCGCCGGCGCCGTTGCCGGGCGGGTGCAAATTATAAGGGCAAAGCCGCTGCGTGTCAAATCGGGGTTCAGCGGTCCAATTCCCTGATCCGGCGCATGATCTCGGCCTTGAGCGCCTCGTCCTGGGCCAGGCCCAGCGCCTGCTCCAGCAGGTCGAGCGCCTTTTTTTTCTCGCCCAGCCTGGCCGCCACGCGGGCGGCGCTGATCTGGACGAGGGGATCGGGGGCCGTGAGCAGCAGCAGCGCCCGGTCGAAGCTCTCGCCGGCCTCGGCCAGGCGGCCGAGAGCTTCCAGGGCCTGCCCCTTCAGGGTGAAGAGCGGCGCGAAGCGGCGGTTGAGCAGCAGCCCCTTCTCGGCGTAGCGCAGGGCCGAATCGGGCTTGGCGAACTTGAGCTCCAGCGTCGCCAGGTTGGCGAAGGCGTTCTCCGGTGTCTGGTATTCCTGGGCGTTGGCGGCGATCAGCAGGCTCTCCTTGGCCTTCTCATAGTCGCCCAGCTCGCTGTAGGCCGTGCCCAACAGGTTGTAGGCGTCGTAGAAGTTCGGGCTGACCTGCAGCAGGCGGCGCAGCAGCTCGACCGCCCTGGCAAACTCGCGGCGGTAGGCATGGACCAGGGCCATGCCGTTCAGCGCCTGCACCAGCCGCGGGTTTCTCTTCAGCGCCAGCTCCAGCTTCTCGGCGGCCTGTTCCAGGCGGCCGGCGTTGAGAAAGGCGATGCCCTCGTTGGCCAAGAACTCGGCCGATCCGGGCTGGATCTGCCCCGGGGCGGTGCGCGGCCGGCCGCCGCCGCAGGCCAGCAGCGCCGCAACCAGGACCAGCGCGAACAGGATGTTTTTCATGGTGCCCCCTTCGGTCCCTTGACCTTGTAGACTTTCAACGGCGTGGAAATGCCGGGCAGTTTCTTTTCTCCCAGAAGCTCGAAGTGGAAGCGCCCGCGCGCGGCCATGTACGTGCCCTCCGAGACCGCGATCTCGTCGCAGCCGGCCACCGTCGACTCCAGGCGCGAGGCGATGTTGACCGTGTTGCCCAGCACGGTGAAATCCAGGCGCCGGGGCGAGCCGAAGTCGCCGGAGATCAGCTTGCCCGAATGGATGCCGATGCGCACCTGCACGCGGTCGGCGGCGGCCGCCTGGCGGTTGAGCTCGCCCAGCCGGTCCATCATCTCCAGGGCGGCGACGATGGCCCGCTCGGCGTGGTCCCCGCACTCGAGGGGCACGCCGAACACGGCCATGATGGCGTCGCCGATGAACTTGTCCAGCGTGCCGTTGTGGCGGAAGATGATCTCGGTCATCTCGGTGAAGAAATTGTTCAGGAACATGCCGACGGCGATGGGCGTCATGGCCTCGGCGCGCGAGGTGAAGCCGACGATGTCCAGGAAGAGCACCGTGGCCTCCGACTCGCGGTAGGGCATGAGCTCGCCGGTGTTGCTGTCCTGGAACTCCAGCAGCCGCGAGACCACCGCCGGCGAGTGGTAGCGCTCCAGGCGGGCGCGCAGGCGCCGCTCGCGGTTCAGCTTGTCCAGGCTGTTGGCGCCCTCGATGGCGAAGCCGGCGAAGTTGGCGATGATCGACATGACCTCCAGGTCCTTCTCGCCGAACACCTGGGTGGCGCTCGATGTGTCCACGTACAGGAGGCCGTAGATGCACTCCTTGGTCCAGATCGGCACCGAGATCGCCGAGGTGATGCCGTACATGATGATGCTGTTGGAACTGTCGAAGCGCTCGTCGTTCATGGCGTTCGACGACAGGATGGCCACCTTCTCATGGATGGCCTTCAGGGCGATGGTCTTGGAGATGCGCACGACGTCGTCCTCCTGCCGGTGCTGCGCCACCGAGTACTTGAGGCGCACGTCGTTCTGCTTCTCGTCATAATAGAAAATGTAGATCTTTTCCGGATGCACGAACTGGAAGATCAGGTCGCCCAGCTTGTGAAAGCTCTCGTCGATGTCCTGGGAGGCGATCAGGCTCTTGCCCAGCGCCGTCAGCGAGGCCAGGAAGCTCGGTTCCTCGCTCTTGCGCCGCGCCTTCTTCTCCGCCGGCATCAGCTCCTGCAGCGGCACCATCATGGAGATGCGCTGGTCATCGGTGTCGCGGTAGCTCTCGCGGCGGTCGACGGCCTGGTAGCCGAGCACGGTGCGGCCGATGGTGATCTTGTCCCCCACCTCGAGCGCCTTCGCCTGCACGCGGCGGCCGTTGACGTAGCAGCCGTTGGTGCTGTTCAGGTCGAGGAGCTTGAAGCCCTTGGCGGTGCGCTGCAGGCGGCAGTGCTGCCGCGAGACCGTGTTGTCCTTCAGCTCGATGTCGTTGTCGGGCAGCTTGCCGATGACCACCGAGTCCTTGGTCAGGTAGAAGACCCGCATCTCGTCGTCGACCAGATATTCTAGCTTGTAGTCCATTCGCTCTTCAGGCTCCTCGTCATCAGCTCGCCGACCGCCGCCGCCGGCTCTTGGCCCTCGAACAGCACCCGGTGCACCTGGCGGGTGATGGGCATGTCGATCTCCAGCCGCTCGGCCAGGCGGCGCACGGCCCTGGTCGTCTCCACCCCCTCGGCGACCATTGGCGTGGAGCGCTCCACCGCCTCCAGGGTCTCGCCCAGGGCGATGCGCCGGCCCAGCTGGAAGTTGCGCGACAGGGTGCCGAAGCAGGTCAGCATCAGGTCGCCGATGCCGCCCAGCCCCCAGAAGGTCTCGCTGCGCCCGCCGAGGCGCACCCCCAGGCGCGAGATCTCCATGTTGGCCCGCGTGACCATGGAGGCCGTGGTGTTGAAGCCGAAGCCCAAGCCGCTGATCATGCCCGAGGCGATGGCCATCACGTTCTTCAGCGAGCCGGCCACCTCCAGGCCGCGCAGGTCGCCGCTGCGGTAGATGCGCAGGACCGGCGAGGAGAATTCCTCCTGGACGCGGGCCAGCAGCACGCCGTTCTCCGAGGCGGCGGCGACGGCGGTGGGATGGTTGGCGGCGAGCTCGCGGGCGAAGGAGGGGCCCGAGAGCGTCAGCCACTGTTGCGCCGCGCCGGCGCCGAGCACGTCGGCGGCGACCTGGGAGAGGGTCTTGAGCGAGTCGGACTCGAAGCCCTTCGACAGGTTGACCAGGGAGTGGCCGGGACGCAGCCCCGGCGCCAGACGCTGCAGGACCGAACGCATGTACTTCGACGGAACGGCCAGGACCAGGGTCTCGGCCTCGGCCGCCGCGTCCTCCAGGTCGGCGCGGACCCCCAGCGCCGGGCTCAATTCGATTCCCGGGAGAAAGACGCGGTTTTCACGGCCGGCGCGGATGGCGGACAGCACCTCCTCCTCCCGCGCCCAAAGCCAGACCTCGCGCCCGCGGCGGGCCAGGTAGTCGGCGAAGGCCGTGCCCCAGGAGCCGCCGCCGACGACCAGAATCCTACTCATGCTTGCGGAAGGCGAATTTCCTCTCGCTGCCGCCGAGGAGGCGCTGGACGTTGCCGCGGTGGCGCCAGGCGATCAGCAGCAGCATGGCCAGCGCCACCATCGCCGCCTCCGCCGTCCGGGTGAACAGGACGCAGAAAAACAGCGCCGTCGTCCCCAGCAGCGAGCCCAGGGAGACATAACGGGTCAGGGACAGGACGGCGAAGAAGACAACCAGGAAAACCAGCAGCGCCGGGAAGTGGAAGACCAGGAAGACGCCGACCAGGGCGGCCACCCCCTTGCCGCCGCGGAAGCGGAGGAACACGGGAAAGACGTGGCCCAGCAGCACGGCCAGCCCTCCCAACAGCACGAACCAGGGCCATTCGAAGTGCTGGCGGCCGTAGACGATGGGCAGCGCCCCCTTCAGGATGTCGAGCGCCAAGGTGGCCAGACCGGCCAACTTGCCCTTGCTGCGCAGCACGTTGGTGGCGCCGATGTTGCCGCTGCCGCTGGCGCGGATGTCCTTGCCCTCGCTGAGGAAGACAATGAGATACCCGAAGGGAATGGAACCCAGCAGGTACGAGAAGAGAAGATAAAGGATTTCGTGGCTAGACAAGGGCGATCTCCTTCAGGACGCTGTAGAACGGCCGCTCGCGGGTCAGGCGGCTTGCATAAAGCCGATAGCGGTCCACCTCCCATTCGCCGAAGAACGTCTCGCCGGCGTCGCGCAGCCGCGCCGCGATCCCCTTGAACGGAGATGCGCCCTGCCCGCGCGGCGGCAATGCCTTGCCGCGGCCGAGGGTGACATGGGGGTGGAAGGGGCGTTGCTCGCGGGCGACGCCAAGGGGTTCCAGGGCGTCCTCGACGGCCACGAACAGGGCCGCGAGCGACGGGTTGGCCTCGACTCCGGCCCAGAAGACGCGCAGCGGGCCGCCGGCCGGGAACGTGCCGAAGCCGCGCAGGCGCAGGTGGAAGCGGGCGGCGACGGGAAGGGCCGCGGCGATGCGCTGCGCCTGCGTGTCGCTTGCCTCGCCGATGAACTTCAGGGTCAGGTGGATGTTGTCCTCCTCGGTCCAACGCATCGGGGCTCCGGCCCGGCGGAAAGGCCGCAGCGCCTCGAGGATCCTCGCTTTGGCCTCCTCGGCCAGGGCGATGCCCGTGAACAGTCTCATCGCCGTCATTATAGAGGAACCGTTGCCGCGAGTAAAGGGCCGGCGCGGCGGCTTGAGATGGATCCCGCCGATGTCATATACAGAAGCGAAAGGAGAAGCCATGAAAACACGCATCGTCCTGTTCTTGCTTGTTGCCGCCCTGGGTGCGCCGGGGCTGGCGGCCGAGATCCCGCAGGCCATCGTGCTCTCGCCCAACGGCGGCGAGAGCCTCCTGCGCGGCTCGGAAGCCGTGATCACCTGGAGCTGCAGCCATTGCCCGCCCGGCGCCAACCTGGTCGTGGAGGTCTTCAACACCCTGCATGCCGGGCCCGGCTACTCGGGCCAGGTCAGCCCGGCCGGAGTGCCCATGAGCCAGGGGTTCTTCAAGTGGTCGGCGGTGGGCAAACTGGCCGACGGCAGCTGGCTGGTTCCCGGCCCGGGTTACAAGATCCACCTGGAGGCGATCGACGGCTCCGATGCCAGCGACGCCACCTTCTCGATCGTCGAGCTGAAGATCCCGAAAATCGCCATTCCCCGCCTCGCCGTGCGCCGGCTCTCCTTATGCCCGGAATGCGTGCGCATCGACCTCCGCGGGCTGCGGGAGGAGTTCAAGGGCATCCCGGTCGCCTATCGCGTCGCCCTGTATGGCAACGGCAGGCAGGTGACCGAGCTGGGGCTGTTCGGCGGCGGCCAGCGCGGGGGCGATTTCCTCGAGACCAAGCTCGCCCAGGCGCCGCCGGCCCAGGGCAGGAGGATCCGCCCGCGCTTCGAGTTGCGGCTGTTCGATCTCCAGGGCCGGCTGCTCCAGTCCCGGGAGATCCGCTTGGACTGGCTTTGAGACAAACGCGGGCGCTTGATATATAATGGACGAACAAGGAGGAAACATGAAGAAAACGATCCTTTTGGCACTGTGGCTGATGTTCGCGATAAGCGGCGCCTTCGCCCAGAAAGTGACCCTGATCGCGCCCAACGGCGGCGAGACGCTGGTCAGCGGCACGCCCATGGCCATCACCTGGTCGTACTCCGGCATGAGCGGCAACGAACAGGTCCTCATCGCCCTGGAGGGGGCGGCCGATTACGGGCCGATCGCCTATGGCAAGCTCTCCCAGGGCTCGCACTCCTGGCTGGCCGGGCAGAAGATGGACGGGTCGTTCGCCAAGCCGGCCAGCGACTACCGCATCGTGATCGAGGTCCGCGACGGCAATGACGTCTACGACGTGACCGACGCCCCCTTCGCCATCGCCCCGCCCTCATCCATCGTCTCGCTGATGTCGCCCAACGGCGGCGAAACGCTGGAGAAGGGGAGCGACTTCGACATCAACTGGGCGTGCGCCGGCAGCGGCGGCTATGTCACCCTGACCCTGTTCAGGGACAACCAGCCTCTGGGAGCGATCGCCGAGAACCTTCCCGCCGCCGCCCTGCGCTACACCTGGCGCGTCGGCACGCCGCTGAAAAACAATGTCCCCTACCCGCCGGGCAACACCTACAGCATCCAGGTCCATTGGCAGGAGCAGCCTCTGGCCGAGGCCGCCCGCGCCGCCAAGGCGGAAGCCGTCGTCGGGGCGAGCAAGACCGAGGACAACAGCGACGGCCTGTTCACCATCAGCCTGGGCCGGGAAAAGAGGCCCGATCCCAAAATGCGGGAGCGCGAGGGCTGATCCGATCGGGTTCCGGCCCGGTTGACTCTGCGGGGCATCTATAATAAAATTGGATGCCCCATGAAAACCTTTTCGATCGTCGGCTGGTCTGGCAGTGGCAAAACCACGCTCATCACCCGCTTGATCGGGCATTTTCGCTCCCGCCGGCGGCGGGTGATCGCCGTCAAGAGCAGCCACGCCGCCTGCACCCTGCAGCCCGAGGGCAAGGACACGGCCCGCTTCCTCCAGGCCGGGGCCGCCGAGGCGTACTTCCTGGCCGGCGGCGAGCTCCTGCGCATGACACGGATCGCCGATCCGTCGGCGCTGCTGTCCGAGCTGCAGGCGCGCCTGGGCGACGACGACGTGGTCCTTTTGGAGGGCCTGTCCCCTCCCGGCGTTCCCCGCATCGAAGTCGTTGCCGGGGAGGAAGGCAGGGGGCTGAAATCGCGCCCGGAGGAGCTGGCCGCCCTGGTGGCCGCCGGCGGGGAGCCGCCGACCCACCGCGTCTTCCACCCCGAGCGCGTCGAGGAGATCGCCGCGTTTATGGAGGCCTACCATGAAACCTAAGATCGAGCTCCGGGTCAACGGCAGGGTCATCGCCCTGAACCCTTTCGTGCAGAAGATCTTCGTCAACCTCATCCTGGCGGCGGTGCAATCCCTGGACAAGATCCCCCAGCCAGCCGAGACGATCGAGATCGCCTTGAAGCGGGAAAATGACTGAGGAGGTCGCCGTCAAGCCATGAAATACTTGAAGACCATCGCCGAGGAGTGCCTCGGCTGCAACGCCTGCATGACCGCATGCTCCCTGCTCTACTTCAAGGAGGACAACCCGGAAAAGTCAGCCATCCAGGTCGGGGAGGCCGAGGGCGGCGGCTACACGCTCAGCGCCTGCAACCAGTGCCAGGCGTGCGTGGCCGAGTGTCCCACCCAGGCTTTGCTGGTGAACGCGCAGGGCGTGGTCGTGATCAACCGGGCGCTGTGCATCGGCTGCCTGGCCTGCGTCGCCGTCTGCCCCAGCGCCACCATGCGCACCTATCCAGGCGGCGTGGTTCCCTTCAAATGCATTGCCTGCGACGCCTGCGTGAAGGTATGCCCGAGCGGGGCGCTGAAGATCGAAATCAAGGAGGGCTGAGCCATGAACGCCAACGAAAGCAAGCACGACGTCGAGACGATGCGGAAGGCCCACAAGCTGCTGAAGGAGTTCACCTACGAGTTGAAGCCGGTGGTGAAGGGGTACAACGACCGCACCCTGTACATCAATCTCTCCACGCTGGAGATCAAGATCAAGCCGGTCCCCCCGGAGATGAAGAAGAAGTTCATCGGCGGCAAGGGCTACGACCTCAAGCTGCTGTGGGACGCGGTGAGCGGCGACACGCGCTGGGACAGCCCGGAGAACGAAATCTGCATCGCCACCGGCCCCATCGCCGGCAACACCAATTACCCCGGCTCGGGCAAATCGCTGGTCACAACCATCTCGCCGCAGACCGGCATCCCCATCGACAGCAACGTCGGCGGCCACTTCGGCCCCTACCTGAAGTTTTCCGGCTTCGACGCCCTGGAAATCCAGGGAAAGGCCGAGCGGGACGTCATCGTCTACATCGACGGCAACCAGGGCCTGGTGCAGATCTTCGAGGCGCCGCTGGAAGCGGTCGACTCGCACGTGGTGGCCGAGCAGCTGCACGAGATGTTCGCCGCCAACGAAAGGGAAAAGCAGCACGTCTCGGTCGTTTCGGCCGGGCGCGGATCGGAGCACGCCTGGATCGGCTGCCTGAACTTCTCCTACTGGGACAAGCGCCGCCGGCTGCCGCGTTTGAAGCAGGCGGGCCGCGGCGGCACCGGCACCGTTTTCCGCAACAAGAAGATCAAGGCGCTGGTGGTCAAGTTTTCCGGCCTGACCGGCAAGTCCAACAATCCGGACGACCTGGAGACGCTGCAGCAGACCGGGCTGAAGCTGCACCGGGAGATCCTGGCCCTCGACGACAAGCAGTGCCACATGCGCACCATCGGCACCGCCCACCTGGTCGAGATCATGGACGACTACGACCTGCTGCCGACGATGAACTTCCGCTACGGCAGCCATCCCGAGGCCAAGAAGCTCGCCTCCTGGGTCTGGAAGGAACGCTTCACCCAGAACGTGCCCGACGGCTGCTGGTACGGCTGCACCATGTCCTGCGCCCACGGCGTGGACGACTTCGTGCCGCGCACCGGGCCCTACCAAGGGCACAAGGTCCTGGTCGACGGCCCCGAGTACGAGACGGTCGGCGGCTGCGGCTCGAACACGGCCATCTTCGACGCCGACGCCGTGCTGGAAATCAACTTCTACTGCGACACCTACGGCCTGGACACCATCTCCTTCGGCACGCTGACCGGCTTCATCATGGACTGCTACGAGAACGGCATCCTGAACAAGGAGCGGACCGGCGGCCTGGAGATGACCTGGGGCAACTGGGAAGCCACCCTGGAGATGATGCACCAGATGGCCCGCGGCGAGGGGTTCGGCCTGATCGCCGGCAAGGGCGTCAAGTACATGCAGGAGTACTTCGTGAAGGAGTACGGCGCCGACGCCCAGTTCCTGCGCGACATCGGCATGCACGGCAAGGGCCTGGAGCAGTCGGAGTACCAGTCGAAGGAATCGCTGGCCCAGCAGGGCGGCTACTACATGACCAACAAGGGGCCGCAGCACGACGAGGCCTGGCTGATCTTCATGGACATGGTCAACAACCAGATCCCCACCTTCGAAATGAAGGCCGAGGCGCTCCACTATTTTCCCATGTTCCGCACCTGGTTCGGCCTGCAGGGTCTGTGCAAGCTTCCCTGGAACGACATCGAGCCGGCCGACAACGCCAGCCAGACCGAGCCCAACAAGGTTCCCGAGCACGTGCAGAACTACGTGGACATCTTCAACGCCATCACCGGCCAAAAAATCGACAAGCAGGAGCTGATCCGCCAGTCGGAGCGCGTCTACAACTTCCAGCGCGTGTTCAACCTCAAGATGGGGCACGGCAAGCGCGCCGACGACCGGCCGCCCTACCGGGCCATGGGCCCGGTGACGGCCGAGGAATACGAGTCGCGCGCCGAGCGCTACGACAAGCAGCTGAAGGAAAAGATGGGCGTGGACCCGGCCAGCAAGACCGTCGAGGAGAAGATCCGCCTGCACCGCGAGTACCGCGAAAAGCAGTACGAGAGCCTGATCGACGCCGTGTACAAGCGCCGCGGCTGGTCGCCCGAGGGCGTGCCCACGGTCGAGCACCTGAAGGCGATCGGCATGGACCTGCCCGAGGTCATCGAGCTGGTGCAGAAGCACCTGCCCACGCCGCAGGCCGTCGCGGCGCCCGCCGCAGCAGCCGCCGCCCGCCCGTCGGCAGCCGAAAAGCCGTTGGCCAAGCCCAAAGGCAAGCCTGCTGCGGCCCTGGGGAAGGCGAAAAAGGCCGCCCCGGCCAGAAAGGCCAAGCCAAGCAAGAAGGTCCGGCCGGTCAAAAAAGCCAAGCCGGCGAAAAAGAGAAAACCGGCCGCAACAAGACGGACCGTCAAGAAAGCCGCACCGATCCGCAAAGCCAGACCGGTCAAAAAGGCTGTCCCGGCCAAGAAAACGAAGCCGTCCAGAAAGGCCCGGCCGGGCAAAAAGGCCCGCACGGTCACGATCACCAAGGGGATCAAGAAACCCAGGCACGGGAAAAAGGCCGCCCCGGCCGGAAAAGGCAGGCCGGCCAAGAAGGCCATATTGAAAAAGGCAAAAGGAAGAAGGTAAAAGGCAGAAGGAACAATAGAACGCTCCGTGTTCGTGTCAGGATCTTTGTTGGCAACAGCAATTCACGAATTCTGCCGGCATAAGGATTCCTCGGCTCCCTGCATGCAGCAAGATCGGTTGGCATCACCTTGGCCAAGCCGCTGCCGTTCATTCTCATCACGCATCACGACGGCTTTCTTTTGCCCGCAACCCTCACCAGCCCTATCACTGCCACGTGCATCTCGTTGATTTCGTCAGTCCGCCGATCTACTTGCAGGCACCATCACGGTCACGGACAGATTCCGGTTGACTTTTCGTTTTATATGCATTTATAATGCAGATTGTTGATGCAGATGCGAACGACGCTGAACATCTCCGCCGAGCTGCTGGACGAGATCGCCCGGCTCTCGGGGGTACGCTGCAAGACCGAGATCATCGACCGGGCGCTGCGGGAGATGCTGGACCGGCTGAGGCGCCAGAAACTCAAGGGAGCCTGGGGGAAGATCGCCATCGATCTGGATGTGCGGGAACTCAGGCGGAGAGAACTGGGTGATTGAATACCTGGTCGACACCTCGCTGTGGGTCGAATTCCTGCGCGGGGAGAAGACGGCAATAAGAAAAAGGCTGGAAACGCTTCTCGACGAAAACCGGGCGGTCGTCGCGGGCATCATTTTGGCCGAATTGTTGACCGGGATCAGAAAGGAAAAGGATCGGCATTTTCTCGAAGAGTGCTTTCTCGGTCTTCCCTGCCTGGAATCCACAACCGAGATGTTTTCCCTGGCGGGGACAATGGGGGCCTCCCTGCGCAAGAAAGGGATCACCCTGCCGCTCTCCGACCTGCTGGTCGCGGCCCTGGCCAAGAAACATGGCCTGACCGTGCTCACCCTGGACCATCATTTCCAAATCCTGGCCCGGCCCCTGGGCGTGCAAATGGAAGTACTGAAGGGGTTTTAGCATGCCATCATCAGCACGATCCCTTTGGGGGAAGACAGGAAATGGAAGTCAGCCGTGCTTTGATCAGAAAAGAACAGGGGGTCCATTCAAGAAACGCCCGAAATCCAACCAAAAAGGTGGTCCATGGCCAAAAAGACATTTGTCCTAGACACCAACGTCATCCTGCACGACCACGAGTGCATCCACAGCTTCGAGGACAACGACGTCGTGCTGCCCATCACGGTCCTGGAGGAGCTGGACCAGTTCAAGCGCGGCAGCGACCAGATCAACTACAACGCCCGCGAGTTCATCCGCGTGCTGGACGGCCTCTCCGGCGACAAGATCGTCAGGAGCGGCACGCGCATCCATCCCAAGGGCGGCAAGATCCGCATCGTCACCGAGCACCTGCAGGAGCCCGAGGTGACGAAGGTCTTCACCGAGAACCGCCCTGACCGCCGCATCCTCAGCGTCGCCTGCTGGCTGTCGCGCCAGAAGCGCCCGGGGAACGGCCAGGTGGTGCTGGTCTCCAAGGACGTCAACCTGCGCCTGAAGGCCAAGTCGCTGGCCATCGTGGCCCAGGACTATTTCACCGACCGCGTCCAGGACATCGACCGGCTGTACATGGGCAAGCGCACCGTCCATGGCTTCCCCGGCGAGATGATCAGCCGCTTTTACCAGGAGGCGGACGGCATCGACCCGGCCCAGGCCGGCATCGGCGACCTGCTGCCGCACGAATACTGCATCCTGAAAAACGGCAGCAAATCGGTCCTGGCCTACCACAACCCCGAGACGGGGCGGCTGGAGCGCATCGAGAAGAAACCGGCCTTCGGCATCCTGCCGCGCAACGCCGAACAGATCTTCGCGCTGCACGCCCTCACCCGTCCCGGCGTGCTCCTGGTCACGCTGGCGGGCAAGGCCGGCACCGGCAAGACGCTGCTGGCCCTGGCGGCGGCCCTGGAGACGAGCCGCCAGTACCGCCAGGTCTACCTGGCCCGGCCCATCATCCCCCTCTCCAACCGCGACATGGGTTTCCTGCCCGGCGACATCGACTCCAAGCTCGACCCGTTCATGCAGCCCCTGTTCGACAACCTGGCGGTGATCAAGAACCAGTTCAGCGAGAATTCCACCGAGTTCCGGCGCATCCACTCCATGCTGGAGGACAAGAAACTCTGCATCACCCCCCTTTCCTACATCCGCGGCCGCAGCCTGGAACGCATCTTCTTCATCGTCGACGAGGCGCAGAACCTGACACCGCACGAGGTGAAGACCATCATCACCCGCGCCGGCGAGGGGACCAAGGTCGTCTTCACCGGCGACCCGCACCAGATCGACACCCCCTACCTCGACGCCCGCTCCAACGGCCTGACCTACCTGATCCACCGCATGAAGGGGCAGAAGATCTACTCGCACATCACGCTGGAGAAGGGCGAGCGCTCGATGCTGGCCGAGTTGGCCAGTGATTTATTATAACGACGCAACGATCTCTAAGTGGTCGTGGTCGTGGTCGCAGCAGACAACAAAAAGGGCCTTCAGGATCATGGCCGTCCACCTTCAATCGTTTTGGGGAAAGACAGGACGCTTTGCAAAGAATTTTGGGGATTGGAAAAAGGAAGTTCGCTGCGCACTCCTAATCCACCACGTCCAGCTGCGTCTCCACCTCCAGCCTGAGGTCGCACAGCACGTGGATGCTTGTCTTGGCGTGGTTGCAGCTCATGCTCTCGTCGGCGCCGACGAACATCAGGCCGAAGTTCTTGCCCGGCTGCTTCACCCATTCCTGAACCACGTCGCGCAGCTGCGTGGGGTGGTTGAGGCCGACCTCCGTGCAGGGAATGGAAAAGAGGGTCTTCCCGTCGCCGTCCCAGGCGGCGGTCAGCTTGTACAGGCGGATGGCCGTCGGGTTGGACCCGGTTTCGCTCCAGGTCAGGCGGGCGCCGGTCACCTTGGCCGTTGCCGGGATCTTGCTCACGTTCAGCGCCAGGTGGCTGCGGTAGATCCAGTGGACCTGCCATTCGTCCTCGCAGCGGTTGGTCCAGCCGATGCGGCAGCAGGCGGGCCCGGGATCGGCGAATTCCAGTCCCTTGGGGTCCATCATGAAGACATCCGAGCTGTCGCGGTGGCTGTGATAGCGCCCCTTGTTGAGGATGACCGGCGTGAACGTGTACGTGGGGGAAAGCTGGTGCGCATAGGCCGTGACCTTGAAAAGGCCGCTGTCGCCGAACACGGACGGGTGATCGAGCGACTGCAGGCGGACGCGGTACTCGCCCACGGGCAGGGCATCGGCGCCGGGGATGTTCCAGTGGTACTCGTCGATGTTCAGCGGCAGCTGCGGCTCGATCACCAGATGCGTGCCGCCGGACGGCTTGAGCAGCAGCAGCTTGGCCTTCTTGCCCTTGAGGGAATCGGAAAAGGTCCAGGCGATGTCACAGGCGCCGATGCGCTGGCAGGAGTCGCCGGCAACGGGTTTCTGGACCTTGATCCAGTGCAGGGCGGCGACGGGAGGGGAGAGATCGGGAATGAGGCGGGTCACCACCTGGAAGGTCCCGTCGCTCGCGTCGCTGAAGTCGCCGCCCATCGTCTGGACGACGATCCGCAGCCCCGTTTTCGGTCCGGTCAGGTCGGGGTGCGGGTCGAGGAGCTCGCCGACCTTCCAGAGGTACTTGCCGTCCGCTATCGGCACGCTGTTGGCGATGGCCCGGTCGATGCCCTCCCCGGGGAGGCGCAGGCGGATCTTGACGCTGCCGGTGAGCCCGCTGGAGCTCCAGCGGATCTCTTTCTGGCCTCCCAGCAGCAGCCGCTCGCCACCGTTGGGCTCCTGCACCTGCAGCGAGCCCTGGCCCTGGCCGACGATGCAGAACGGCTGGGAGCTCATGGCGTTCTCGCCCGTTGCATCCTGCACGCGCACGTTGATGGCATACCCGCAGCCGGCCGCGGCGCTGCCGCCCTGGAGGCTGCCCACCGTCCAGACGTAGCCGCCGTGGCCCGCCGTGTACTGGCTGGAGTGGATGGGGACATTGGCGGCGATCTCCCCTTTCTTGACCCCGTTCTGCCAGAGGACGATGCGCACCGGCGTGTTGTCGGCATAGCCGCTGAACGTCCAATGGATGTGGGCCTTCTGGCCGACGGTCAGGTTGACGCCGCTGTTGGGCGAGACCAGGGTGATGCCGGCGGCGGACAGCCCGCCGGCGCAGGCTACGGCCAGCAGCAGGAAGAAAGCTCGTTTCACATCGTTCATGGGCGCCTCCCGTTTATTAAGGTAGTGTAATAGAATTTTTTGGAAATTATCTCAAGAAAAAAATCCTGGAATCACGGATCGCTTTATGCCTTGCTAACGCCTGCCGTCTAACGTCTTCTTCTACAGCGAATTCTCCACCACCTTCAGCTTGAGCCGCGACAGGTACTCGGTGATCTTGATCTTCTTGGGGCAGGCCTCCATGCAGTTGAAGATGGTGTGGCAGCGCCAGACGCCGTTCTTGTCGTTGACGATCTCCAGGCGCTGGTCGGCGCCGTCGTCGCGGCTGTCGAAGATGAAGCGGTAGGCCTTGAGCAGGGCCGCCGGCCCCAAATATTCGCTGTTGGGCCACGAGCTGGGGCAGGCGGCGCTGCAGGCGGCGCAGAGGATGCACAGCGTCGACTCGCCGATCTGCTCCAGCTCGGCGGGCGTCTGCTTGAACTCCTTGTCGGGCAGGGGCTTGTCGACGATCAGGTAGGGCTTGATGCGCTTCAGCTTGGCGAAGAAGGGCTCGAGGTCAACGACCAAGTCCTTGAGGATCCGGAACCCGGAAAGGGGCTCGATGCGGATGCGGTCGCCGAAGCGGTGGATCGGCGTCTCGCAGGCCAGCACGTTGCGGCCGTTGACCTTCATGGCGCAGGAACCGCAGATCGAGCTGCGGCAGGAGCGGCGGTAGGCCAGGGTGCCGTCGTGCTTCCAGTGGATCTCGTTGAGCACGTCGAGCACGGTCGACTCGTCGTCGACCGAGACGGCGAACTCCTGCCAGCGGGGTTTCTCGTCCTTTTCCGGCTGGTAGCGCAGAATCTTCACGGTGATGTCGATCTTGGCCATGGTGCTCCTCCTAATATTTCCGTTCCTGCGGCTGGTACTGCGGGTAGATGACCACCGCCTTGCTGAAGTCCATCACGATCTTGCCGCCGCGCCGCCAGGCCAGCGTGTGCCGCAGCCACTCGGCGTCGTTGCGCTTGGGATAATCGCTGCGGAAGTGGGCGCCGCGCGACTCCTTGCGCGCCAGCGCGCCCTCGACGATGACCTCGGAGAAGCTGAGCAGGTTCTCCAGCTCCAGGGCCTCGATCAGGTCCAGGTTGAAGGCCTGGCCCTTGTCGTCGACGCCGACCTGCGTGTAGCGCTCCTGCAGCTCCTTGACGATGGCCAGCATTTTCAGCATGTCGTCCTGGTTGCGGAACACGCCCATGGTCTTGGTCATGTTCTCCTGCAGCGTCTCGCGCAGGACGGCATGACGCTCCTTGCCGCCCGCCCCGAGACGGTCGATCTTGGCCCGGGCGGCCTCCAGCGGCTTGGCCGGCAGGTCGGCGAAAAGGTTGCCGCGGCAGAACTCGGCCATGTGCACGCCGGCGATGCGGCCGAAGGTGGCCGCGTCCTGCAGCGAGTTGGTGCCCAGGCGGTTGGCGCCGTGCAGCGAGAGGCAGGAGGCCTCGCCGGCGGTGTACAGCCCCCTCACCACCTGGCCGGCGGCGTCCTTGATGACCTCGGTCTTCAGGTTGGCCGGGATGCCGCCCATCGAGTAGTGGGCCGTGGGCTGGATGGGGACCGGCGCCTCGATGGCGTCGACCTTCAGGTAGTTCAGCGCCAGGTCGTGGATCTGCGGCAGCCGCTCCAGGATCTTTTCGCGGCCCAGGTGGCGCAGGTCGAGGTAGACATAGTCCTGGCCGTGGATGCCGCGCCCCTCGTTGATCTCGGTCTGCTCGGCGCGCGAGACCACGTCGCGCGGGGCCAGTTCCATCTTGGCCTCGGCGTAGCGCTTCATGAAGCGCTCGCCGTCGTTGTTCACGATATAGGCTCCCTCCCCGCGGGCCGCTTCCGACAGCAGGATGCCGTGCTTGTAGAGGCCGGTGGGGTGGAACTGGACGAACTCCATGTCCTCCAGCGGCAGGCCCGCCTCCAGCACCAGGGCCACCCCGTCGCCGGTGTTGGCGTGGGCGTTGGAGGTCACTTTCCAGGCGCGGCCGTAGCCGCCGGTGGCCAGGAGCACGGCCTTGGCATGAAAGACGTGCAGCCCGCCCGAGCGGATGTCCCAGGCCACCAGACCGCGGCAGACGTCGTCCTTGACGAGCAGCGACATCACCTGGAACTCGTTGAAGAACAGGACGTTGTGCTGCAGGCACTGCTCGTACAGCGTATGCAACAGCACGTGGCCGGTGATGTCCTGGGCGAAGCAGGCCCGCGGCGCCGAATGGCCGCCGAAGGGGCGCTGGTTGATGCGGCCGTCG
The DNA here is from genome assembly GCA_964628035.1 of uncultured Clostridia bacterium. Classification (GTDB taxonomy): domain Bacteria; phylum Acidobacteriota; class Aminicenantia; order UBA2199; family UBA2199; genus UBA2199. The sequence goes on from CAZVPI010000011.1 coordinate 77,592, forward strand.
GCCGTGCGCGAGAAGGGCACGCCCATGTGCTCGAACTCGTAGACGGTCTTCAGCGCCTCGTTGACGAAGCGCTCCACGACATCCTGGTCGGCCAGGTAATCGCTGCCCTTGATGGTGTCGAACATGTGGGCTTCCAGCGAATCCTCGCTGACATTGGCCAGGGCGGCGGCGATGCCTCCCTGGGCGCCGCCCGAGTGCGAGCGCGTCGGGTAGACCTTGGTGACGACGGCGGCGCTCAGGCCGCTCCGGGCCACCTCCAGGGCGGCGCGCAGGCCGGCCAGCCCGGCGCCGACGATCACGGCGTCGATCTTGTGATAGTTCCTTGCTTCTTCGATCTTCATGGTGTCGCTCCTTCAGGAAACCTTCAGGGTGTAGAGCTTGAAGATGGTCAGGGTGCCGACGAACAGCAACGCCAGGCCGACGGCGAGCAACAGGCCGTGCCAGGCCAGGCGCCAGAAGCGGTTCGCCGTATAGTCCTCCAGAACCGACCACAGGCCGTTCAGCCCGTGGAACAGGGCGGTGACCAGGAAGGCGAACTGCAGCAGCGGGAACCACCAGCTCCGGGCACGTTCGAGAACCTGGCCGTACTCGACCGAGCGCGTGCTCGTCAGGAAATGATAGGTGATGAAGTGGAAGAGGAGCAGCACGAACAGGATGACGGCCGAGACGCGTTGCAGCAGCCAGCCCAGCGCCCCGGAGCGCGAGGTTTCCTTGAAGTTCTTGTTCATCGTGCCCTCCCTAGAACGCGTGGCGCAGGAGCACATACGAGCCCAGCGCCCACAGGACGAAGGCCGCGGCGATCAGCGCGACGAAGAGCTTCTTGTGCGCCAGCGAGCCCTTGAAGAAATCGATGATGAGGATGCGCACGCCGTTGAAGGCGTGGAACAGGATCACGCCCCACAGCCCCACCTCCAGCAGCTTGAACAGCGGGCTGCTCAGGAAAGCCATGACCTCGTTGAACGTCCGTTCGCCGTAGGTCAGGCTGTGGATCACCCAGATGTGCAGGCTCAGGTAAAAGATGAGCGCCAGCCCCGAGAGGCGGTGCAGGATCCAGGCCCAGGAGCCGAGGAAGTTGTAGTACGTGAAATCGTAAAGGCGCGTTCTGTTGTACACGCTCTCCTCCTTGCGGTGAAGTCTCGCGAAAGCGCATTGTAATCCATCGAAAACGCGACTGCAACCGCGGTTTGACTTTTGCCGGCAAAAAAAATATTCTTGGGGAAATGAAGCGCGAGGCGCCCGAAACCCCGCATCCCGACGCCCTGGCGCTGCGCCACCGGATCGGCAAGAACCGCTGGCTGGTGCGCGCGCGCTGGGCCTATCCGTTCTTCATCATCGCCTTTTTCCTGGCCTACCGCTTCCTGGCCCACCGCTCGCCCATCGCCGCGCGCGACGCGCTGCTGGTCTTCCTGCTGCCGCTGGCGGCCAACCTGCTGTTCCGCGCGTCCATCCGCAGGCTGGAAGGGGCCGGCGAGGCGGCGGCGGACCCGGAGCGCTGGGGGGCGCTGGCGGCGCGCCAGCTCGATGTCGACCTGGGGGTCTTCGCCCTGACCGTCTTCTTTTCCGGCGGCCTGCAGAGCCCGGTCATCGCCCTGATGATGCTCATCATCGTGATTTCCACCTTCCTGGCCGACGCCCGCCGCGCGCTGCGCCATACCGTGGCCGCCATGGCCCTGCTGCTGGCCATCGCCCTGCTCCAGGAGGGAAGCGGCTTCTTCAGCGGTCCCATGGTCACCGACCTGCTCGCCCATTATTTCCTCTTCGTCGCCGCCTACGTCGTGTCCGGCTACCTGGCCGAGAACCTGCGCCGCAACGAGGAGCTGCTGCAGGAACTGCTGCTGCAGTCGCGGACCCTCGCCGTCACCGACGGCCTGACCGGCCTCTTCAACCAGACCCATTTCTTCCGCCTGCTGGACCGCGAAACCGGCCGTTCGCAGGCCGAGGGCCTGAGCTATGCCCTGATCCTCTTCGACGTCGACCACTTCAAGAGCTTCAACGACCGCCACGGCCACCTGCGCGGCTCGGAGACGCTGCGCGCCGTGGCCGACGTCATGCGCCGCAAGTTCCGCGCCGGCGACCTGCTGGCCAAGTACGGCGGGGACGAGTTCGTGATCATCCTGCCCAAGGCCGACAAGGTCGGCGCCTACCTGGCCGCCGAAAGGCTGCGCGAGGCGGTCGAGAAGGGCCCCTTCCCGGGAGCCGGGACGCAGCCGCTCGGCAAGCTCACGATCTCCATCGGCCTGGCCGCATTCCCCGAACACGGCTCCGCACCCGACGAGATCCTCAACCGCGCCGACAAGGCGCTCTATTTCGCCAAGGAGTCGGGCCGCAACCGCACCGTCATCTACAGCGCGGAAATCAAAATGGAAACCCGAGCCCTGGTTAATCTACCTCACGCCGAGCGACCGCTCCGCACAGCACAACGCAACATGCAGCATCCTGCTTGGCGCAGCATGCTGCG
>CAZVPI010000011.1:80059-91195 GCA_964628035.1 uncultured Clostridia bacterium
AGCGCGGAAATCGAGAAGGAGGCCGAATGAGCCCCAGCCGCCGCCGGAAACCGGGAGCGGACGGCCAGCGCGCCAGCGGCCTGCTGCTGCATCTCACGTCCCTGCCCGGAAACGCCGCCTGCGGCACCCTGGGCCGCGAGGCCGAAGCCTTCGCCTCCTTCCTGGCTGCCAGCGGGCAATCCTACTGGCAGGTCCTGCCGCTGGGGCCGGTGTGCCCGCACTGGAACTTCTCCCCGTACTCGTCGCCCTCGACCTTCGCCGGCAACGAGATGCTGGTCGACGCCGAGGCGCTCGGCGACGCAGGCTGGCTCGACGCCGACGAGCTGCGGGCGGCGGGCAAGGGTCCGGCGGGGGATTTCTGCGACCTGAACGCCGCCGCCAGCGCCAGCGCCGCCTGCCTGGAGGCTGCCTGCCGGCGCTTTTTCGCCTCGGCCGACGAAGCCGCGGGAGAGGCTTTCGCGCGCTTCTGCGCCGAGCAGAAAACCTGGCTGGAGGACTATGCCCTGTTCCGCGCCCTGGCCGACCGCTTCGCCACCTTCCAGTGGACTTCCTGGCCGGAGGATATCGCCCGCCGCGAACCGGCCGCCGTCAACCGCTGGCGGCACGAATTGCGCGCCGCCGTCCAACGGCGGCGCTTCGAGCAATTCGTCTTCTTCGGGCAGTGGCGGAAGCTGAAGCGCTCCGCCAACCGCTTGGGGGTGCGCCTGATCGGCGACATCCCCTTTTACGTCAACTTCGAGAGCGCCGACGCCTGGTCGCGGCCCGACATCTTCCAGGTCGACGAAAGGACGGGGCGCCCTGCCTACGTGGCCGGCGTGCCCCCAGACTATTTCAGCGCCAGCGGCCAGCGCTGGGGCAATCCGCTGTACCGCTGGCAGCAGGGCGGCGCGCTTCATGAGCCCACGCTGGGGTGGTGGAGCGAGCGCATCCGCCACCTGCTGCAGATGGTCGACGTGCTGCGCATCGATCATTTCCGCGGCTTCGATTCGTATTGGGCCATCCCGGAGGAGGAGCCTACCGCGATCCGCGGCCGCTGGCAGCCTGGGCCGGGAATGGCCTTTTTCGACCGCCTGCGCCGGACGCTGGGCGACCTGCCGCTGGTGGCCGAGGACCTGGGCGAGATCACCCCGGGGGTCGAGGAACTGCGCGAGCGGCTGGGCTTTCCGGGAATGAAGATCCTGCAGTTCGCCTTCGACGGCTCCGGCGGCAATCCCTACCTGCCCCACAATTTTCCCCACACCAACTGCCTGGTCTACACCGGCACCCACGACAACAACACCAGCAACGGCTGGTTTTACGGAGCCGAGACCGACGAGGCGCGCAAGCGCTTTGTCCTGGAATACATGGGCCTGGGCCACCGCGACGAGTTCCACTGGCATTTCATCCGCCTGGCCATGCAATCAGTGGCCCGCCTGGCCCTTTTCCCCGTTCAGGACATTCTGGGCTATGACGGGCGCTTCCGCATGAACACCCCGGGAAAGGCGGAGGGGAACTGGGCCTGGCGCCTGACCCCCGGAGCGCTCACGCCCGAAATCGGCCAAAGGCTGCGGCGGCTGACAGAGATTAGCAACCGCCTGCCGAGGGCGGGACTGTCCTGATTTGTCCATTTTGACCGGATGCTGTCACGAAAACAGGACATGCGGCCGCCCGGATCTTGGCATGGGAATTGCTTTCGATTTCATGAGGAGGTCAACATGAAAAAGACGTTGATCGCATCCGCGTGCCTGTTGTTGCTGTGGGGCACCCTTTGGTCCGATACGGAAGAAGCCGCCAGTGAAGCCAAATACTACGATAACGCCAAGGTCGTGCGCATCAAGAGCGTGGTCGGCGAGGGATTCGTCCGCCGCTCCTACGACGATGGCCTGGAAGAGGCCACCCCCAACCTGCCCCTGTTCGAGAACGACGTGCTGGGCACCACCGACGGCCGCCTGGCGGTTTACCTCGGCCGACTGAACTACCTGCGCCTCGACGCCGACACGGAGGTCGTGCTGGAAAAGGTCCCGGAACTGCGCCGGACCGACCTGGCCCTGCGCCTGGAGTCGGGCAGCCTCTATCTGGACGTCGAGAACCTCGACCACGAGAAGGGCATCGAGATCCAGACCGCCGACTGCGGCATCTTCCTGCTGGACAAGGGCGTGTACCGGGTCAATGCCGATCCGGGCCGCCGGACGGAGGTCATCGTCTTGGAAGGCATCGCCGAGGTGGCCGGATCCGACAGCAGCCGCAACGTCCGCGAGAACCAGAAGATCGTCATGGAGCGCGGGGAAGTGGCCGAACGGCCCTTCTATTTCTATGCCTCGGAGAAGGATGATTTCGACCGCTGGAACGAGGCGCAGAACCGCGAGCTTGGGTACGCCCGCTACGGCGCCTCGCGCTACCTGCAGAGCGGCTACGAGGACTATGAGTACGAAATGTCCCGCTCCGGCCGCTGGGTCTACATGTCCGACTACCGTTCCTACGTATGGTATCCCACCTTCGCCGGGGCGGACTGGAGGCCGTACGTCAACGGCCGCTGGGTCTGGCACCCCTACTACGGCTATGTCTGGACATCCTACGACGCCTGCGGCTGGTTCACCCATCACTACGGCCGCTGGCACTGGCACTCCGTCAACGGCTGGTACTGGATCCCCGCCTACCGCTGGTCCCCGGCCTGGGTTTCCTGGTTCTGGGACGATGCTTATTACGGCTGGTCGCCCCTGAGCTGGTGGAACCGGCCGGTGATCATCATCAACAATTATTGGGACCGCCATTACGACTACCGACGCGGCATCCCCCGCCACTCGCGCTCGACCATCATCATCCGCAAAAGCGAGCTCTCGGCGGCCAACATCCACCGCGTGGCCCTCAGCAGGAACTCGCTGGGCCAGGGCGGCGGCGTCATCGCCTACCACGGCTCGGCGCCCGGCGTTCACCCCGAGCCGGGCCGGGTGACGGTGATCAACGCCCGCGGCAGGCAGGTGACGTACAAGCAGGGCGCCCTGGTCAGCGCCGAGAAGTACCGCGCCCAGGGCTCCGACATCCGCAGCGCCGTGTACAAATACGAAGCCCCTTCGGCCCTCGAGACCGTCCGCGCCAGCGGGCGGGACGGCGTCCAGTACCGCAGCCGCGACGCCGCCGAAGCCACATCCGCGCCCCGCGTCCGCTACGGCGGCGGCGACCGCGCCCACGGCCAGAGCGAGGAATCGGGCTCCGCCTCGTCCGGCGGCGCCTATCGCCGCAAGTCCGATGACTCGGGCAGCGGATCGAGCAGCGGCGCCTATCGCAGCCGTTCGGGCAGCTCTTCTTCCTCGTCCTCTTCCTCGTCTTCCTCTTCCGGCTCCACGGCCAGGAAAAAGAAGAAGGGCGAGCCTTCCTACTTTTCCTATTCCAGCGGCGGCTCGGGGTACCACTCCGGGACCGCCGCGGCCGCCCCCCGCTACAGAAGCCGCACCGCCACCGCCGCCTCTTCCGTCTCCTCCTCCCGTTATGAAACGGTCCGGCGCATCCTCGGCACGATCGCTTCTTCGGGCGGGTACTCCTCCGCCACCCGCAGCCGCCGCGAAGGCTCCGGTTATTCCACGGCGCGGCCGGACGGCGCGTACGCGTCCCGGAGCGCCGTCCGCTCGCGCAGCTATGGCTCGAGCGGAGGCTACACCGCTCCCTCGGGCGGCTCCTATTCCAGTTCCGGTTCCTCCTCCGGCGGTTCCTATTCCGGTTCCCGCTCGAGTTCCGGCGGTTCTTCGGGGCGCGCATACAGCTCTAGTTCTTCCTCCTCCAGCGCCTCGAGCGGCGGCGGCAGGGCGCGGAAGAAGTAGAAACACCAAACTTGGAGTGGCAGGGATAGTGGTCGTGGTAGCCGCCGGCATAGGAAAGAGTTGTCGTGACCGTGATTCGTGATTCGACTAAGCCAAAGGCGAACTCTCTCGGATGTTCGGCAAACAGGGATCAGGTTTTTCCCTCAACTTTTGCCTTTGCCCTTTTTCCTTTTGCCTTTTAAATCGCTGCTTGGGTCATTGGTTCATTGGCCTTCGGAATCTTTGTCCTGCCAGCGTCTTCACCTTTCGCCGTATGCCGCTTGCTGTACGCCGAGTTCTCCGCTACTCTTTTTCCATGATATTTGCTATAATGCTGGCGGCCGCGAACGGAGATGAGCCATGAAGATATTCCTGGACACCGCCAGCATTGATGAGATCAAAAAAGGCCTGGCCTTCGGGGTCATCGACGGCGTCACCACCAATCCCAGCCTGATCGCCAGGGAAAACAAGGAATTCCTGCCGCTGGTGCGCGAGATCGCCGCCCTGGTTCCCGGCCCGGTCTCGGTCGAGGTGACGGCCAGCACTCCCGGCGAGATGATCGCCCAGGCCGAGGCCTACGCCGCCCTGGCCGCCAACGTGGTCATCAAGGTGCCGATCAACCTGGAGGGGCTGCAGGTGATCAAGGCGCTTGCCGGGCGCGGCATCAAGACCAACGTCACCCTCATCTTCTCCCCCTCGCAGGCACTGCTGGCCGCCAAGGCCGGCGCCACCTACGTCTCGCCCTTCGTCGGCCGCATCGACGACGTCTCGGGCGACGGCATGGCCCTGGTCGAGGACATCGCCCTCATCTACGGCAACTACGACATCGCCACCGAGATCATCGTCGCCTCGGTGCGCCATCCCCTGCATTTCGTCGAGGCGGCGCGCATCGGCGCCCACGTGGCCACCATCCCCTTCGCCACGCTGGCGCAGCTGCTGAACCACCCGCTGACGGCCAACGGCATGGCCCGCTTTCTCCAGGACTGGGAGAAGGTTAAGCGCTGACGGATGAAGCGGAACATCAAGGTCCTGATCGGTTTTTTTTTATACTTTTGCTCTGCGGCGGCGCCTACAACGGGGCTAAGTATTACGTTTACCGCCTGATCGCCCGAGACGGGGCCGTCGCCGTCCGTTTCCGCGACCTGCGCCTCTCCCTCTTCCCCCTGGGCCTGCAGATCCGCAACCTCCGCGATTTTCCCATCCGCGACGACAACCTGGTCTCGTTCGCCGCCGTGAACGTCTACCTGCCGACGACCTCGCTGTTCATGAAAAAGAAGGCGATCAGCATCGAGATCGAGAAGCCGCTGTTCGTCCTCGACGACGCCCTGCTCAAGGGCGGGAACCATCCCGGCGGCCGCGGGCTGGGGTCCTCGTTCGCGATCCATCGCGTCCGCCTGCGCCAGGGCGAGCTGCACTTCCAAGGCCGCGACTTCCAGGCCCGTCTCCTCGCCTTCAACCTGCAGTCGGGAAGCCTGGCCGAGGGTTTTTCCTTCCGCCTCGACTCCCCCCACCTGCGGGTGACGCTGCCGATCAGCGGCGAGGAGGTATCGCTCGAGGGCAACCTGACGACCGAGGTCCACCAGGAGGGAGAAACGTGGCGGCTGCGCCGCTTCTCCTGGCAGACACCCAAGCTGCGCTTCGACGCCAACGGCCGCCTGCAGCCGGGGAGGGTCTTCCAGATCAACGTGTCGGCCCAGGGCAGCCCCGAAGACCTCCTGCGCCCCATCCTGGAGGAGATGACCGTCCAGGGCCTGACCTACGCCGACGCACGTATCCTCCGCGACTCCCAGGGGATCGTGCGCATCAGCGCCGACTTCAACTCCCCCTCCTGCCTCGTCCAGACGAACCGCTGCGCCAACCTGCGCGGCGCCGCCCATTGGGACAGCCGCGAGCGGGCCCTGCAGCTGGAGGCCGTCTTCGACAGCGAGCTGGCCCGCTCACGCCTGCTCCTGGCCTCCCGCCGCCGCGATGCGCGCATCACCCTGCAGGACATCCCCGCCGCCGCCCTGGTCGGCGTCCTGGACATCCGGGACGACGCCCCGCTCTCGGGGATCATCCGCCGCGGCGAAGTGGAATTCGTCCCGGGACTCATCCGCGGCCAGGCCGAGCTGGACGCGACGCCGGAGCGGCCCCTGAGCCATCCGTTCGTCGCCGTGGGGCGGATCGAATTCCAGCGCGACAAGAAGGCCAAGCGCACCACGTTCTCCGGCGAAAAGCTGCTGACGGGCGCCGGCGAGATCAGCATCCGCGGCGCCACCGATTCCCTGGCCCATACCGTCGACGTGCGCGTCGACGCCGCCCTGCGCGGCCTGGAGGCCGTGGCCCCCTACGCCGCCCATTACCTCGACCTCGACCTGCGCCCCTGGAACCTGAGCGGCGGCAGCGGCGATTTCGAGCTGCGCGTCGAGCGCCGCGGCGGCCGTAAGCTCATCGACAGCCGCTTCCGCGTCGACCGCTTCCAGGCCAACCGCCAGGCCATCGCCGGCCTGCGCGGCGAGGTACGGCATGCGCCGCCTGCCACCCGCGGCCTTTTCACCATCACCGCCCCCGACCTCGAGTCCCGCGCCGAGCTGGAGATCGTCCCCGGCCAGACCGCCATCCGCTTCCCCGACCTGCGCGGCGAGGCGGCCAAGATCCTGGGCATCCTCGGCCTGGAGGTCGACTTGCAGGGCCGCGTCGCCGGCGACATCACCTACCGCGGCGGCCGCGCGCTGCCCGAGCCCGAGGTCCAGGGAACGATCCGCTCCGCGAAACTGCGATTCCTGGGGCTGGCCTTCGAGGGGGTGCAAAGCGCCCTGGGCTCCAACCTGCAGGGCATCTCCCTGTCGGGCCTCGAGTTCCTCCACCGCGGCGGGCGGGGACGCGGCGACGTGCGCGTCGATTTCGGCCGCCGCGCCTTCGAGATCCACGGCGCCATCGCCGGCATCGACGTGTCGCGCCTCCTGGGCGGGTTGGCCGGCCGCGCCGACCTGGAAATCGACGGCCGCGGCGAGTTCATGAAGGAGCCGCTGACGGTCGCCTATCGCCTCCACGACCTGTCGTATTACGCGGACCGCGTTTTCCAGGCGCAGGGCACGGCTTCGCTGGTCACCGACTTCTCCGACTTCCGCCTCTCCACCCAGGGCGACGTGATCGATCCCCTCGGCTCCTTTCCCTTCCGGCTCGAGCTCGGCCGCTCCCAGGGGCGCTGGGACGGCTCGTTCGAATTCGACCTGCGCGACCTGGACCTGCTCATTCCCTGGCGGAACAACGAGGGCAGCATGCGCCTGCTGGGGCAGTTCTTCACCGCGCCGGACGGCGGCATCGGCAGCCGCGGCGTGGCCGTCTTTGCCGGGCGCACTTTGTCCCTGCCCAATTTTTCCCATACCCTGGACGATTTCCAGGCCACGGTGACGTTCGCCGGCGGGCGCTTCGCCATGCAGTCGCTGCGCGGGCGCATGGGCGGCGGCCCGGTCGAGGGCAACGGCCAGTTGCGCCTGGAAGACGGCCGGCTGCAGGGGCTGGTCATCAACCTGCAGGGCCGGGACCTGCGGCTCTATCCCATGGACCGCGCCGCCTGCCTGGTCACGCCCAACCTGACCCTGAGATACGAGAACGGGCAGCTGCTCCTTTCGGGCTCGCTGGCCTTCGCGTCGATCGACTGGCACCGCGAGATCGACGAGCGCATCGTCTTCAGCACCCGCTCGCAGCTGTCCACCGCCGAGTCCAGGATTCTGGAGGCGCTGCGCCTGGACATCGCCATGGACGGCGAGAACGTGCGCATGCACAACTCGCTGGGGCGCATCCACGGCCGCCTCAAGCTGCGGCTGTCCGGGACCGCCACCTTCCCCATCCTCAGCGGCGTCTGCGAGGGCAGCCAGGGGGAGATCCACTTCTCCGACCGCTCGTTCAACCTGCTCAAGGCCAAACTGGTCTTCAACAATCCCGCCCTGATCGATCCGCTCATCCACATCGAGTCGGAGGCCTTCATCCAAAGCTACCGCATCCGCTTCGACATCCGCGGCAGCGCCTCGCGCGCCAAGCCCGAGTTGAGCTCCTCGCCGCCGCTGCCCACGCCGGACATCCTGGCCCTGGTCTCGCTGGGCGAGGTGTTCCAGCGCTCCGGATCGCTGGAGATCAGCTCACGCGAGAGCGGCGCCGCCCTGGTCACCACCAAGCTGACCGAGGAGATCAAGAACCGCGCCAACAAGCTGCTGGGCATCGACGTGCTGCGCATCGACCCCGTCTTCTCGGGGCAGTCGACGCTGGACACCTCGCGCCTGACCATCGGCAAATCGATCTCCAAGGACCTGGTCGTCGTCTATTCCACGACCCTCTCCACGTCGCGGCAGGAGATCCTCTACCTGCAGTACCAGCTGTCCCCCTCCATCTCGCTCATCGCCATGCGCAACCAGGAAGGCCGCTACAGCCTCGACCTGCGGCTGCGCTCGCGGCGCTGAGGTTCCCATGAGCGCCGGTTGCCGCGACGCGATCCTGCTGGCCCTGGCCCTGGCCCTGCTGCCGGCGCTGACGTCGGCGGCCGATCCTCCCGAGCCCCGGGTCGGCCGGGTGCGGCTTCTGGACGCCGCCGGCGCCGAGGACCCCGGCCTGCGCCCCTACCTGCCCCTGGTCGATCTGCGCCCCGGCGATCCCTACCGCTACCCGCCGCTGCGGCGCAGCATCGAGAACCTGCACCGCACCGGCATGTTCTCCGCCGTCGAGGCCAGGATGCAGGAGCGGGACGGCGGGCTGCGCGACATCTTCTTCGTCCTGCAGCGCAAGCCGCGCATCCGCACCCTGGAATTCGCCGGCGACACGCCGCTTCCGGAAAAGTCCATGCGCGCCGCGATCTATTCGCTGCGCCGCGGCGAACTCTTCGAGCAGGGGCTGCTGCCCAAGGCGACCGCCGAGCTGCGGGACCTGCTCCGTTCGCGCGGCTACTTCGGCGCCCAGGTCTCGCCCCGCGTGCGCCTGGCCGACGACCGCGGCTCCTGCACCGTCCAGTTCATCGTCGCCTCCGGGCGCCGCGCCCGCATCGCCCGCCTGGTGGTCGACGTCGACGACCCTCAGCAAGCGGAACCCCTTCTCGGCTTTTACCGCGGCCGCGAATTCTACGTCCCCGAGGAATTCGCCCGTGTGGAGGAGAGGGTCCGGCGGCTCCTGAAGGCCTCCGGCTATTATTTCCCGGAGATCAAGGTCCAGGAGGAATTCCTGGACGCGGAGCGCACGGCGCTGAACCTGATCGTGACCGTCGCCTGCGGCTTTCGTTACCGCTTCGTCTTCCAGGGCATGGACGAGCGCATGGGGCTGATCGCCGACGTGTGGGAGCGCCAGGTCTTCGAGAAATGGGCCGAGGAGGAGAGCCGCGCCCGGCTGCTGAACTACTTGAAGAACGATGGCTATTTCGACGCCCGCGTCAGCTCCTCGATCACCACCCAGGGCGCCGACAAGACCATCGTGTTCACGGCCGTGAAGAACCGCCGCTACCGGCTGGGGCGCATCACCGTGAGCGGCAACCGGGCGCTGAGCAAGGAAACGATCCACGAGATCATCCGCGCCGACGACCTGCTGTTCAACCGGCTGTTCTGGCTGCGCCTCAACTCGCTGATCGCCGACCTGGAGGTGCTCAAGCTCTACTATTACTACCAGGGCGTCTCGCCCATCGAGATCCGCCTCGACCCCAGCTTCCGCGACGGCCGCGTCGACATCGATTTCGCCGTCAACGAGGGGGGCGCGACGCGCATGGGCCGCATCGAGTTCAGCGGCAACCGCGCCTTCGCCGCCGACCGCCTCACCCATCTGCTGAAGAGCCGCAGCGGCACGCCCTACGTGCCCAAGCAGCTCAGCGACGACCTCTCCCGCCTGCAGAACTTTTACTGGGACAACGGCTACGACGACGCCATCGTGCGCAGCGAGCTCTCGCCGGGCACGGAAACATCGCTGCGCATCATCCTCGACGAGGGCGAGCGCAAGCGCACCGGGCAGCTGATCCTCATCGGCGCCTCGGCCGCGCAGCGCAGCCTGCTGCGCAAGCTGTTCCCGCTGCGGCAGGGAGAGCCGTTCAGCCGCAACCGCCTGGACGCCTTCCGGGCCGACGTGGAGAACAGCGCCGTCTTTTCCGAGGTGCGGGTGGAGAAGCTCCCGCGCGCCGGCAACGTCATCGACGTGCTGGTCCGCGTCGTGCCCGACCGCAGCCGTCTGTACGGCTTCGGCGTCGGCTGGGAGGAGCGGCGCGGCCCGCGCGGGACGCTCGAGCTGCAGGAGCGCAACCTGTTCCAGTCGACTTCGTCGCTGGCCGCCACCTTGCAGCTGGGCGTCAACACCCGCGACGGCAAGCTGATGGTCAACGACCGCCGCGGCATCCTGACCGTCGACACCCCCCTCTTATTCGCCGGCGGCGTCACCTCCTCGCTGCAGCTGTGGGAGGAGGACGAGACCTATCCCAGCTACCGCTTCCGCCGCTGGGGGCTGGGCGTCTCGGCCGTGAAAAAGTTCTCCGACAAGCTGTACCTGCTGGCATCGGCCAAGTGGTACCGCACCACCCTGAAGTGGCTCGACATCCCCGTGTTCGGCGTCGACCAGCTCGACACGCCGTTCAACACCACAGCCCTGTCGCTCTCCTTCGTCAACGAGGGGCGCAACGACCCGTTCAATCCCCACAGCGGGCACTTCCTCACCGCCGACCTCAAGCTGGGGCTGCCCGTGTTCGAGAAGGACTACACATTCCTGAAGTTCTACTGGAACTACCAGCGCCACTACCCGCTCCTGCGCGAGGGCACGTTCAGCGTCTCGCTGAAGAACGGCATCGCCTTCGGCGACATGTCGATCAGCGAGCGCTTTTTCGCCGGCGGCTCGCACTCCTTCCGCGGCACGCGCAACGACCGCCTGGGACCGATCAATCTGGACAGCCCGGGCGAGGGCGGACTGCAGGGCAAGCCGGAGGGGGGGAACATCCTGCTGCTGCTCAACCTGGAGGCCACCCTGCCCAGCCTGCTGGTGCCCATGGAGAACCTCTATTACACCCTCTTCGCCGACGTGGGCAATGTCTTCGCCAAGTCCAGCGACCTCAACCTGCGCAGGATGGAGCGTGCCATCGGCTTCGGCCTGAAGTACCGCACCCCGCTCGGCCCCATACGCCTCGATTTCGCCTTCAACCTGCGCAAGGCCGCCGAGCAGAATTTCCTGGTGCAGATCGGCATAGGAAACGTGTATTAAGCTTTCAGGAACTCGGCGGACGGCGTACGGCGGACGGTAACAGCATAAAAACGAACTGCAAAACACAGAGAGGATAACGCAGCGGTTACTAAACTCGGTGGACGGCGGACGGCATGGGTAGTGTCAAGTATTTTTCGCACTTTTGATTTGAGGTAGTCCTTAAACCAAA
>CAZVPI010000012.1:0-89605 GCA_964628035.1 uncultured Clostridia bacterium
CGTCTAACGTCTGGCGTCTAACGTCTGAGCTCGCCTATATTCACTGATAGCTCCTTCCCCCGCTTCCCTGAAAGCCCGGGATACTCCGCCCACCCCGAGCTTGACGCCGCCGAAGACGCGCGAGACGAGCAGCCCGCCCTCGAGGTTCTCGCGGCGCAGGAGCTCGAGCAGGACCCGCCCCGGGTGGCCGACCTCGCCGTCGTCGCGCGAGCGCTCCAGGGCGCCTGCGCCGCGCAAAGCCCAGCAATGGCGGCTGGCCTTGCGCAGCTCCCCCTTTTTCAGGCGCACCATGCGCAGCACGTCCTGCTCGCCGGCGGCCGGGAACAGGACGGCGAAGAAGCGCGAGCGCTCGCAGACCAGCTTGAATTCGCAGACGCGGTCGATCGTCATGAGCGAGCCCCACGTATTAGTGTCAGTGTCAGTGTCAGTGTTAGTTTCGGCAAGAAAATCGACGAACTTCCAGTGGTAGTGATAGTGGTAGTGATAGTAGCAGCCATCAATGAGCTATCTTCTTTTCTTATCACTCATCGCCGATCGCTCATCACGCTCAGTCGGCCTATATCTGGACGAACCCCAGCTCGACGCCGTTGAGGTCGCGGGCATGAAGGAGCTTGACGCCGCCGGGCGTCGCCACCGGGCCGTAGAGGACCTCGACCTGGTTCTCCTGGAGCGCGGACATCGTCCGCTCGATGTCGGCCACGTTGAATCCCAGCGAGATGCCCCGGCCCTGGAATGGCTGGGCCTGGGGGTCGTGAATGAGCTCCACCTGGGCGCCTTCGCCCAGGAAGGCGATCTCCATTCCCGGGCGCGGGGAGAAGCGGCGGCTGACGCCCATGCCCAGCACGCGCCGGTAGAAATCGATGGACTTGTCCATGTCCGCTACGTGAATGGTGACGAAATCTAGTTTCATGAACCGATCATACCATAACCCATTTCGCAGTGTTAGTGTTAGTGTTAGGAACAGCAATCAAGGAAGCACTTGCGGGAGCTGGCAATGGGTTTTTCCCATTTCCTTCCTTCAGATTGATTTAGTAAAACCCAGTGCTCGCTGTGGCTTCCGTAAAAAATGATGCACGGTTCAGTTCTTGGAAAAGATGATCCTTCTAGTGCTTTTCCTAATACCAACACTAACACTAACCCTGAGAGATTTGCCGCCGGCCTATTGACAGGCGCGGCTGAAGCCGCTATGATGCCCCGGTTAAAATCAAACGATATTGCGGCCCAGCCCGTGCGGCCGGCCGGGGAGTTCCCATGATCCTGCATCAACAGGTCGTGCGGGTGGCCAAGAGCAACGAGAACAAGATCGCCATCGTCGACCGCACCCTCAACCGCCGCCTGACCTACAAGCGGCTGCTCATCGGCTGCCTGGTGAAAAAGTTCCGCCCCTACGATCCCGGCTTCCTGGGCCTCATGCTGCCCAACTCGGCCGGCTCGGTGCTGGGCATCCTGGCCGCGCTGCTGAGCGGCCGCGTGCCGGTGATGATCAACTATTCGACCGGCGCCGCCGCCAACTGCGAATACGCCCAGAAGAAATGCGCCTTCCGCACGATCCTGACCTCGCGGGCGCTGTGCCAGAAGATCAACTGCCGCCACGTCGAGGGCATGGTCTACATCGAGGACATCCTGTCCTCGGTGAAGGTCCTGGACAAGCTCGCGGCGCTGTGGAAGGCGGGGCGGCCGGTCGAGAAGATCCTGGCCGGGCTGCACGGCGGCGCCGAGGACGACAACCTGCTCATCCTGTTCACCAGCGGCAGCGAGAAGGACCCCAAGGGGGTGCAGCTGACCCACCGCAACATCAGCGCCAATTTCGCGAGCCTGAAGAAGGCCTACGGTTTCCACGGCGACGACGTCTTCCTGGCCAACCTGCCCTATTTCCACGTGTTCGGCCAGACGGCCAACCTCTGGGTGCCGCTGCTGGAGGGGATGACCCTGGTCACCTACGCCAATCCCCTCGATTTCAAGGCCATCGGCTCCATCGTCCGCGAGGAGAAGGTCACGCTGATGGCCGGCACGCCGACTTTCTTCTGGGGCTACGTGCGCCATTCGCGCCCCGGCGACTACGAGTCGGTGCGCCTGATGCTCAGCGGCGCCGACAAGTGCCCGCAGGCCCTGCGCGACGCCTTTCTCAAGAAGCACGGCAAGACCCTGCTCGAGGCCTACGGCGCCACCGAGACCAGCCCGGGCATCACGGTCAACACCCTGGCCAACAACCGGCCGGGCAGCGTCGGCCAGCCCCTGGACGGCGTCACGGTGCGCATCGAGCACTACGAGACCGGCGAGGCCTGCGCCCCGGGCGAGATCGGCAAGATCCTGGTCAAGGGCGACAACGTGATGAAGGGCTATTTCGATGATTTCGAGGGTACCTCGCTGAGCATCCGCCACGGCTGGTACGACACCGGCGACATGGGCTATCTCGACGCGGACGGCTACCTCTGGCACGTGGGACGGCTCAAGCGCTTCCTCAAGATCGGCGGCGAGATGGTCTCGCTGGTCCGCGTCGAGGACGTGCTGGAAAAGCTGCTGCCGGCCGACGTCGAGTGCTGCGTGGTGGAGATCCCCGACCCGCTGCGCGGGGCGCGCATCGTCGCCGCCGTCACCCAGCAGGTCGACGAAAAGCGCCTCCTGGAGCGGATGGCCGCCGACCTGCCCAAGATCGCCCTGCCCAGCCGCTTCGTGGTCATCCCCGACATGCCGAAGCACAGCTCGGGCAAGATCGATTTCCGCTCCATCACCGACCGGGCGCGTGAGATCGTGCTCGGGAAATAGCCGCGCGCAAGCCCTTTTCGCGCCGGTTTGACAACGGACCGGCGAGCGGCTACAATCGGGCCAGGAAACATTTCCTAGGAGGACCGAAATGGGAAAGAGGATTCTGCTGGCCACCGAAAAACCCTTCGCCAGGATCGCGGTGCAGGGGATCAAGGACATCTTCGACCAGGCGGGCTACGAGCTGGCGCCGCTGGAGAGCTATAAGAGCAAGGACGACCTGCTGCGGGCCGCGGCCGACGCTGACGGCATGATCATCCGCAGCGACCTCGTTGACGAGGCGGTGCTCAGCGCCGGCGCCAGGCTGAAGATCGTGGTGCGCGCCGGGGCCGGCTACGACAACATCGACCTCAAGGCCGCCAGCGCCCGGGGCATCGTGGCCATGAACACGCCGGGGCAGAACTCCAACGCCGTCGCCGAGCTGGTCTTCGCCCTGATGTTGTACCTGGCCCGTGGCGCCTTTTCCGGCAAGTCGGGCAGCGAGCTGCGCGGCAAGAAGCTCGGGCTGCAGGCCTTCGGCGCCGTCGGCCGCTGCGTCACGCCGATCGCCAAGGGCTTCGGCATGGAGGTCTTCGCTTTCGACCCCTACGTGCCCGCCGAGGCCATGAAAAAGGAGGGGGTCGTCCCGGTCGCCTCCCTGGCGGAGCTGTACAAGAACTGCGACTACGTCTCGCTGCACATTCCCAAGACCAAGGAGACCGTCAACTCCGTGAACTACGACCTGCTGTCCAGGATGAAAAAGGGGGCGGTGCTGATCAACACGGCGCGCGCCGAGGTGATCGACGAGCCCTCGCTGCTGAAGATGTTCGCCGAGCGCCCCGACTTCAAATATGGTGCCGACGTCGCCCCGGCCTGCGCCGCCGAGATCGCCGAGACATACGCCGGCCGCTTCGTCTTCACCGCCAAGAAGATGGGCGCCCAGACCGAGGAGGCCAACATCAACTCCGGGCTGGCCGCGGCGCGGCAGATCGTGGCCTTCTTCGAGAAGGGCGACAGGACGTTCCAGGTCAACCCGTAAGAACCCGGTGCTCAAGCACGCCGCCGCCCTGACCGTCGCCGGCTCCGACTCGGGCGGCGGCGCCGGCATCCAGGCCGACCTGAAGACCTTTTCCGCCCTGGGCGTCTTCGGCACCAGCGTCATCACCGCCATCACCGCCCAGAACCTGGAGGGCGTGCGCGCCATCCAGCCCCTGCGGCCGGCGATGGTCGAGGCGCAGCTGCGCGCGGTGCTGGAGGGCTTCCCGGTCCGGGCCGTCAAGACCGGCATGCTCTTCAGCACCGCCATCATCGAGGCCGTCGCCGGCGTCCTGGCCGGGTACCGCCGCCTGCCGCTGGTGATCGACCCGGTCTTCGCCGCCACCTCGGGAAGCCGGCTGATCAAACCCCGGGCGATCCGCGTCCTGGCCGAGCGCCTCTTCCCCCTGGCTGCGCTGGTGACCCCCAACCTGCCCGAAGCCGAATTCCTGTGCCGGGCCGAGCTAAAAACCCTCGCCGACATGCGCCAGGCCGGGCAGGAGCTCCTGCGCCGCTTCGGCGTTCCCTTCCTGATGAAGGGGGGGCACCTGGAAGAAGGCGGCGAGGGGGCGGTCGACGTGCTGGTCGAGCGCCGGGGCATGAGGACCTTCGCCTCGCCCAGGGTGCGCGGCGTCAACAGCCACGGCTCGGGCTGCACGTACTCGGCGGCCGTCGCCGCCTACCTGGCCCGCGGCCGCGAGCTGCACCTGGCCGTGGCCGCCGCCAAGACGTACATCGCCGCCGCCCTGCGCCGGCCGCATTATCTCAGGCGGGGGACGCGGGTCATCGATCATTTCGCCCGCCGGGGGTGAAAGGGGGGGCGATGGCTACGGAGCGGCTGGTCATCATCGGCGGCGGCGCCTCGGGCATGACGGCGGCCATCGTTGCCGCCCGCCTCGGCGCCGCGGCCGTCCTGCTCGAGCGCAAGGACCGGGTGGGGAAGAAGCTGCTGGCCACCGGCAACGGCCGCTGCAACCTGACCAACCTCGACGCCTCGCTTTCGCGCTTCCACGGCGGCGACCGCGCCTTCATCGCCTCGGTCCTCTCGCGCTTTTCGGCGGCCAGCGCCATGGGTTTTTTCGAGGAGCTCGGCGTCGCCTGCGATACCGAAGGGGAGGGCCGCGTCTATCCCCGCCCGCGCCAGGCGTCGGCGGTGCTCGACGTCCTGCGCTGGGAGCTGGAGAGGCTGAAGGTGGACGTGCGCGTCGGCTACGAGGTGCGCGGGATCGGGTGCTCGGAGAAGGGCTTCGCCCTGCGCCTGGCCGCAGGCGGGGAGGTCGCGGCGCGCCGGCTGGTCCTGGCCTGCGGCGGCATGGCCGGACCGCAGTTCGGCTCTGACGGCCTGGGGCTGCGCCTGGCCGTTGCCCTGGGCCATCGCCTTGTCGAGCCCGCGGCGGCGCTGGTGCCGCTGCGGCTGCGCGCCGATTTCCTGCGCCGGCTGAAAGGGGTGAGTGTCCAGGCGCGCGGCGAGGTGCGGCGCGGCAACGAGACCCTGCGCTCCGAGGCGGGCGAGTTCCTGTTCACCGACAGCGGCATCAGCGGGCTGCCGGTGCTGCAGCTGAGCCGCTCGGCCTCGCGTGAGCTCCGCGAGGGGAGGAGCCCCAGGCTGTTCCTCGACCTCTTTCCCGAGACCTCCCTGGAGGAGCTCGACTCGGCGCTGGCCGTGCGCTTCCGCCGCCAGGGGCACAAGACCCTCGGAGACGGGCTGGTGGGGCTGCTGAACAAGAGGTTGATCCCGGTGGCGCTGGCCGAGGCGGGGATCGGCTACCCGACGGCCCCCTGTGCGGAGATCCAGCCTGCGGCCCGCCAGGCCCTGTCCAGGCAGCTGAAGTCCTGGCCGCTGGAGATCTCCGGGACCATGCCCTGGCCCGAAGCCCAGGTCACGGCCGGCGGCGTCGACCTGCGCGACGTCGATCCCGCGACGCTGGAATCCAGGATCGTGCCGGGGCTTTTCTTCTGCGGCGAGATTCTCGACGTCGACGGCGACTGCGGCGGCTTCAACCTGCAGTGGGCCTGGGCGTCGGGCTTCGTCGCCGGCAGCGCAGCAGCCAGTTTCTGAGTCGGCACGGAACGATTATCATAGAGGTACCACGTACCACGTACCAAGTTGAAAATCACTGCTTTCTTATTTCTACTCTTCTGCCTTTAACTTGGTACCTGGTACGTGGTACCTCGATGGACCGTCGTGTCTTCCAGCTACTGAATCGTACCTAGCTGCCTTTGAGGTTTTTTTAGCAGGAAATAGAGCATTCCCTCCTGCTTCATGCCGCCGGCGACAAGCTCGCTGAGCTCGCCCTGGCCGGTGAACAGGTCGACGCGGTCGGCGCCGCGGATGGCGCCGCCCGTGTCCTGGTTGAGGACGAAGCGGCCGAACTTCTGCCAGCCGCCGATCTTCCTGGCGCCGTCGATCAGGGGTTTTTCGCTCTCGATCCAGGCCAGGGCCCCCAAGGGGAACAGGCGCGGGTCGCTGGCGATGCTGCGCCAGGGGGTGAGGCGGGCGCCGAAGGTGCCGGTGGCGCTTTGATCGTTCACCTTGAAGAAGATATAGCTGGGGTTGGCGTTCATGGCCTCGGTTGCCTGGGCCGGCCTGGGATTCAGGAAGGCCTTCATCTCCTGCAGCGAGAGCTGCCCGGGGCCGACCAGCCCGCGGTCAAGCAGCCAACGGCCGATGGAGCGGAAGGGGTGGCCGTTCTGGTCGGCATAGCCGACGAAGAGGCGGCGTCCGTCCTCCAGCTCGACGACCCCCGAGCCCTGGATGTGCAGGAAGAAGACGTCGACCAGGCTGTCGATCCAAACGATTTCCAGCCCGCGCCCGGACAGCGCCCCCTTGGCATCGATCTCCTCGCGGGTGTAATAGGGGACCAGGCGGTTGCCCTCCACCCGGCCCTTGATCTGGGGGAAGCCGTTCTGCTCCTTGAAAAAATAGAACTGCGGCAGATCGACGGTGACCAAGTCGGCCGGACGGCCGTACAGGGGATAGGGGTAGGCCGGGGAGGGCCGGAGCGATCCGCGCAGCAGCGGCTCGTAATAGCCGGTGAACACCACCTTGGGCGCGGCGCTGCAATAGAAGTCGAAGTTTCGCCGCAGATAATCGATAAAGGCCTCGCTCAACCCCATCTCGGCCAGGCGGTCGCGGAAATCGCGCATGCCCTCGACCAGGCGCCCGACCGTCACCTGCTCCGCGCCGAAGCGCACCAGGGCCTGCGGATCGACGGCAACGAACCTCTCCAGGCTGAGGTCGATGGCGTCGAGGAGGGACTGCGCCGGCTGGTCGTCGCGCAGCTGCGGCGGCGCCGCGGCGCGCACCAGGGCGCTCTCCGCCGTCCAGACGACCGGAGGCGAAGGCGGCGGCTCGACCGCCGGCAGGGGCGGCTTTTCGGCAGGAGCGGCGGCCGGCGGCGGCGTGGGCGCCACGTAGATTTTCCTCTTGGGCTCGCAGGCCAGCAGCAGCAAGCCCAGGATCAGCCAAGTAAACAAAGGCAACGTTCGTTTCTGCTTCATCGACGCCAATATAACATAAGTTGCCTGTCGGGGCGAAATGAACGTGGAGCACAGCATGGAGTCAGGAAGGAACGGGTAAGACTGACATTCCAAGCACCGAGCACCCATTTCCCAAACAAAGCAAAGAAGTGATGGTGACAGGGGCGGTAGCGAGCAAGGTAAGGGTTTCTCCTTTTACCTTCTTTCTTTCACCTGGTAAGGGCCTTGGTTCTGGTCATTGGGTTACGACGTGACCGCATGAGAGAGGTGCTTGGTGCCTATTTGGAATTCGGGATTGGTGATTTGGAATTTTGTTCCGGCCGTGCGCCGTACGCCGTCAGCCGTACGCCGAGTGCCGGATCAGCAGGGCCACGGGAATCCCTCCGTTGCGAAAGAGGATCTTCCTGTGGTGGGGCAGGCCCAGCGCCTTCTCGTTCTCCAGCCCCGGCACGATGACGGCGAAGCCGCAGCCGGCATAATCGCGGCGCAGCTTGTCGCCGATGCGCCGGAAGAAGGCCGCTGTGTCCTCCCCGGCGCGCTGGCGGGCCCCATAGGGCGGGTTCATGACCAGCAGCACGCCGGAGGGGTCTTCGGCGGGGGGATGCAGGCGGAAAAAATCGGCCTGGTCGACCTGTACCATTTTGTCCAATCCCGCTGCCGCGATATTGCGCCTGGCCGTCTCCACCGCCTTGCCGTCGAGGTCGGAACAGAAGATCCGCCGCGGTCCGGCGGCCGCCCTCTCCCGCATCCTTCCCTCCAGTTCCTCCCGGACGTGGCGGAAGCGGGCCGGCTTGAAGGACGGCCAATCCTCGAAGGCGAAGAAGCGTCCCAGGTTCGCGGGGCGTCCCAGGAAGAGGGACCCGGCTTCCAGGGCGAAGGTCCCGGAGCCGCAGAAGGGATCGACGAGGGTGCGGCAACGCCCGATCCCCGCCTCCAGCAGGATGGCGCGGGCCAGGGTCTCGCGCAGCGGCGCCGCCTCGGTGAGCTTGCCCAGGCCGCGGCGGTAAAGGAGATCGCCGCTCGTGTCCAGGCTGACCTGGCAGCGGTTCTCCTCGAGGCGGACAAGGACCAGCTGGCCCGATCCGCCGACCCCGATCTCGACCCGCCGGCAGGCGGCCGCCATGCGCGCGGCGACAGCCCGCGCCGCTTCCTCCTGCAAGCGCCCTTCGTGCCACAGCCGCGAGCCTGCGGCGCTGACCGCGAAGCGGACCCGTGCGTTGTCGGCCAGGTGCAGCTCCCAGGGGATGGCGGCCAGGCGTGAGCGGAAATCGGCGAAGCCGGTCGACTTGAAGCGCAGCAGGCGCATCAGGACGCGGGTCAGCGTGCCGGCGCCCAGGTTCGCACGCCAGGCGTCCTCCAGCCGGCCGGCAAAGGCTACGCCGCCGCGGCCCTCGGCCTTGGCGGCAATGCCCAGATCCTGAAGCTCGCGCCGCGCCGTCTCCTCGAAACCCGGGGTGACGACGGCGAAGAACTCGTGGCTGCGGCCCACGACATGGTCCTTGACGCGGCGCGCCAGTGCCTGTTCATTGCATGGCGGCGTCATTTCACCTTCCAGCCCTTGCCGCGGAAGATGTTCTCCACCGACTCCTTGCGCTGCCGCGCCTTGCGCTCCTCCCACTCGCGGCGTACGCCGGCGAAGTATTGTTCGGCCTCTTCGCGGTTGGCGAAGTGGACCAGGAACACCTTGTCGCCCTCGAGCCGCGGCGCCGAGTAGAACTCGAACGAAGCGTTGTCCTTGCCGTTGCCGCCCTGGAAGGGCAGGGGGAAGGGAATGTCGAGCAGGTCGGCGACCTGGACCTCCCTGCGGGCGTCGCGCCAGCGCCGGGCGAAGACGTCGGCCTTCAGGCGGGCGTTGTGGTCGGCGGCGGCCTCGGCCCAGCCGGCATAGGGCTCGCCGTCGATCAGGAACCCGGGCGCCTCGCCGCTGGGCAGGCGCACGTCGCCGGCTTCCAGGCGGTGGAACAGGGCGCGGTCGAGGACGAGGTGCGGGCGATTGTCGCGATAGGCCACGGGAACCTCCTCGTCGCGGACCCGGGCCGCGGCCGGCCAGCCCAGGGCCTTCAGCTGCTTGAGGCGGCGGAAGGGGAGGAACTGGCGCAGGCTGAGCCGCTGCAGCGCCGGATGGAACTGGAAGAAGAAGCGCAGGTCATCGATCTTGAGGCTGCGGCGCAGCTCACGCTGGAGGAAATCGCGCAGCGCCGCGTCGAAGGGGGGAAGCGTCTCGCCCAGCGCCTTTTCCGCCTCGGCGTACCAGGCGCGGACGCGCTCGACCTCGCCGCAGCCGGGAAGCTGGCGGTAGTTGGCGGCGAACCAGTCCAGGACCAGGGCCAGGACGGTCCGCCGTTCGTCGGGGCGCGTCCAGTCGGGCTCGGCCGGCAGCGCCTTGAGCAGGCGGCCGCCGAAGTGGATCTCCTCGGTCACGACCAGCCGGTCCTCCTCCAGGGCGACGCGGCGCCGCTTCTCGTAGCTGAAGGGCTTCAGTTCCTCCAGCTGCGGCAGCGACACCTCGGAACAGAAGGTCAGCAGCGGGATGAACTTCTCCTCGCGGATGCCGGTGCGCGGGTCCTCGCGGTGGACCACCAGGTCGAAGGGCAGGCCGGCGGCCATCTCCGGCCGCTGCGCGTTCAGGATCGAGGTGCGCTCGATCTGCCGCTCCTCGCCCTCGCGCCAGTAGACGCCATCGCCCTTGAAGTACACGCCGTCGCTGAAGCAGGAGAGGATGGCGCGGAACAGGTGCTTCTGCTCGCTGCGGCCCAGGGGTCCGCGCCCGGCAGCCGATGCCCGCCGCCGCTGCTGCGGATCGTCCAGCCGCTTCTTGAGCTCCAGGTACAGCTCGCGGGCCAGGGCCGCTTTCTTGCGCGAGATCAGGCGGGCGTTGCGTCGCGGGTCGTCCAGCAGGTCGAGCTGGTTGAGCAGGTCCGACTTGTAGGACGCCGCCGGGTTGGCGCACTCGCCGGCGAAGTCCTTGCTGACGACGCCCCGCGCCTCGAAGATGGCGATCAGCCTGAGGGCGCGGTCCACCACCCGCGCCCCGCCCTTCTCGGCCTCGAGCAGCAGCCGGGCGCTGCGCAGCGACAGGGGCAGGGCGGCCATGCGCCGGCCGTCGGCGGTGACGCGGTTCTCCGCGGTCAGGGCGCCGAAGGTGCGCAGGTTCTGGATGGCCTTGAGGACCAGGCTGCGGTTGGGCTTGTGGAAGAAGGCGAAGTCCAGCGGGGACAGCCCCCAGGTGAACATGCGCAGCACCACGCTCTCCAGGTTGAGGCGGCGGATCTCCGGCTCGGGATAGTCCAGGCGGTCGTCGATGCCCAGCTCGGAGCAGAGGATATACCATCCCTTTTTCACGCGGCCGGCGCGGCCGGCGCGCTGCCGGCACTCCGCGGCCGAGATCTCGACCGGGTAGAGGCCCTCGATGCCGCTGACCAGGCGCACTTCCTTCTTGACGCCGCAGTCGATGACGGCGTCGATGTCGTCGATGGTCAGGCTGGTCTGGGCGATGTCGGTGGCCACCACCGCCTTGGGCAGGGGGTAGCTCTTGAAAACGCGCGACTGCTCGGCGATCGACAGCTCGGAATGCAGCGGCAGCAGCACCGCCTTGGCGCCGTCATGGTCAAGCAGCTCCTTCAGGTTCTCGATGGTGTCGTCGATCTCCTGCTTGCCGGGCTGGAAGACGAGGACATTGTGCCCCTCCTCGAGCAGGGTGGCGGCGTCGGGAAGGAGGAAACAGGGGTGGCGGCGCTGCAGGTCGACCGGGAACCCGCGCCCCGGGACCTCGATCACCGGGGCATGGTGCAGGAAGGCCGATATCTGGCGAGCCTTGAGGGTGGCGCTCATGACCAGGGCGCGCTGGCCCGTGCGCCGGAACACCCCCTCGTCCAGGTTACGGCGCACCTGCCCCACCAGCACCTCCTGGTTCAGGTTCCACTCGTGGATCTCGTCGAGGACCAGCACGTCGTAGTCGCGGTGGCCCTGGATCTCGCACACCATCTGCACGCCGTCGGTCAGGTACAGGAGGGTGGTGGCGGCCGACTTGTTGGCGTCGAGCCCGGTCTGGTAGCCGATCTCCCGCCCCCAGACGACGTTGCTGGCGCGGGCCAGGTAATGGGAGAGGGCGCGGGCCGCGATGCGCCGCGGCTGGGTGACATGGACCCGCTTGCCGGCCCGCCACAGCCACAAGGGGACGCGGGTCGACTTGCCGGCGCCGGTCTCGGCGGTGAGGATCACCACCGGGTTGGCGGCGACGGCGCGCTCGATCTCGGCGCGATAGTCATCGACAGGCAAGCGAGTTTGAAACTGCACAACCCATTATAACAGAACCTCCATGGGCCCATGAAATGAGCTCCGTGACTGGTGGCGAGTGACAAGGAGCCGCAAGGATCGACCTCCATGCAACTCTTCTTCCTCGTCACTTGTCACTTGTCACTGAAGATCGTTTCTGCTCCTTGTTTTTGGGCGCAATCTGGTCTACAATCGTATATTCTGCCGAGGAAAACCCATGAAAGGCAAACTGATCCTGGTCCTGTTCCTCTCGCTGCTGCTTTCGGGCGCGCTGCAGCCCAAGGCCCCCGCTCCCGAGCGCGAGCGCATCCTGAGCAAGATGATCGCCAACTGGCTGCTCAACTGGCATTACAGCGGCCGAAAAATCGACGACGATTTCTCGGCCATGAGTTTCGCCCAATACGCCAAGTACCTGGACAACGGCAAGAGTTTCCTGATCCAGTCCGACCTGGAGACCCTGCGCGCCTATGCCGACCGCATCGATGAGGCCCTGCTGGCCGGTGATTTCGCCCTGCCGCTGCTGGGACGGCAGCTGCTCAGCCAGCGTGTGCGGCAGTCGCGGGAATTCGCCAGGGAGATCCTGGCCAAGCCCTTCGATTTCACCCTGGACGAGCAGATCGAGCTGGACCCCGAAAAACGCGAAACCTGCCGCGACCTGGAGGGGCTGCGCGCCCGCTGGCGCAAGCGGCTGAAATACCTCACCCTGACCCAGTACCTGAACCTGCAGCGGGCGGCGGTTGAATCCCCCGCACCGGAGGCGGCAGCGTCCTCGCCGACCATCCCCGACGGGCCGGCAGGCGGCAGGGAGAACGGCGCTCCTCCGGCGCCGGCCCCGTTCTCCCCCGAGCTGGAGGCCAAGGCCCGCCAGGCGGTGGGCAAGAGCATCGAGCGCCTGTTCGAGCGCCTGCTACGCGAGCGCTCGGAGGAGATGCAGGCCCTCTATTTCAACTCCCTGACATCGGTGTTCGATCCGCACAGCCGCTACTATCCTCCCCGGGACAAGGAGGACTTCGACATCGAGATGTCGGGAACCCTGGAGGGGATCGGCGCCCTGCTGGGAGAGGAGGACGGCTTCATCAAGATCTACGACGTCATTCCCGGCAGCCCGGCCTGGATCCAGGGTGTTCTCAAGGTCGAGGACGCCATCCTGAAGGTCGCCCAGGGCGACGAGGAGCCGGTCGACATCGTAGGCATGACCGTCTCCGATGCCGCCCGCCTGGTGCGCGGCAAGAAGGGGAGCGTGGTGCGGCTGACCGTGCGCAAGCCCGACGGCCGCATCCTGCAGGTCTCGCTGGTGCGCAACGTGGTCGAGCTGCAGGAGACCTACGCCCGTTCGGCGCTGCTGGGCAACGACCAGGTACGGCGCACCTTCGGCTACATCTACCTGCCCAAGTTCTACCATGACTTCAACCGCGCCAACGGCCGCAACGCCGCCGACGATGTCGCCAGGGAGCTGCGCCGCCTGTCGGCGCGCAACGTGGAGGGGATCATCCTCGACCTGCGCGGCAACGGCGGCGGAGCCTTGGACGATGCGGTGAAGATGACGGGGCTGTTCATCGAGAAGGGCCCGGTGGTGCAGGTGAAGGACCGCCATTCGGCACCCCAGGTCCACGAGGACCGCGATGGTGAGATCAGCTGGAACGGGCCGCTGGTCGTGCTGGTCAATTCGCTCAGCGCCTCGGCTTCCGAGATCGTCGCCGCCGCCCTGCAGGACCATCGCCGCGCCGTGATCGTCGGCGACCAGACCTTCGGCAAGGGGACGGTGCAGGTCATGCTCGACCTCGACCGCTTTCTCGCCTCCGACCTGGACCGCCTGAAGCCGCTGGGTGCGCTGACCATGACGGTCCAGAAATACTACCGCATCACCGGCGGTTCCACGCAGTACCAGGGGGTGATCCCCGATATCCCGCTTCCCGACGTCTATGCCTACCTGGAGGCGGGCGAAAAGAAGCACGAGCACTCGCTGCCCTGGGATACCGTCGCCGCCCTCTCCTTCCCGACCTGGAAGGAGGCGCCGCTGGGCCTGGCCGAGGTGTGCAAGCGCAGCCAGGCGCGGACGATGGCCAATCCCCGCCTGCTGCGGGTGGCCGAGAACGTCGCGCGCCTGAAAAAGCAGCGCCAGAAGACCCTGACCCCCCTGCACCTGGGGAAATTCATGGCCGAGCAGGAGGCCCTGTTCCGCGAGGCCGAAGCGTACAGGGGCGAGCAGACCGCCTATCCCCACCTGCGCGCCGAGGCGGGCGATGACCAAGCCATGGCCGGGCTCGACGAGAAGCGCAGGGAATGGCTCGAAGACCTGCGCCGTGACCCGGTCATCGAGGAGGCCACGCGCATCCTCGCCGACCTGCGCGCGGCGGCGCCGGTCTTCTGAACCTCAGGCGCGGCCCCCGGGGACGGCCAGCGCCAGCAGGCCCGCGGCCAGGGCCAGCAGGGAGATCCACGACAGGCTGCCGGCCGTCCCCAGCAGCGGCAGGAAGAAGGCGGCCATCAGCAGGGAGCCGACGGCCCCTCCCGCGTAATCGCAGGCGTTGAGGAACCCGGCCGCCTGGCCCGGGCTGGGACGGTCGAGGATCCTCATCCCCAGGGGCAGAAGAGTCCCGCACAGCGACCCCATCACGCCCAGCCATGCGGCCAGCAGAATCCGCCCCGCCGTGCCGGAACGGGCCCCGGCGGCCAGCACGGGCAGCAGGGTCAGGTTGAGCGCGGCGATGACGGCCAGCGCCAGGGCCATGAGCCGCGAGACCGCAGCCGGCGCCGGCGAGCGTCTTTCCAGCCAGCGCCCGGCGCAGGCCGCGCCGCCGCCCAATCCCAGCATGAAGAGGGCCAGCAGCATTCCCACCGCGCTGTAAACGAAGCCCCACGTGTTCTGGAATATGAAAATGGCCGTGATCTCGAAGGAGAGTCCGGCGAAGCCTCCGCAAAAAGCGGCCAGCAGCGGCGGCAGCGCCCGGCCCCTGCCGCGGCGTCCCAGCCAGGCCGCCGCGGCGGCCGGGAGCAGGAGCAGGGCCAGGAGGGAGAAAGCGGAGGCGAGGGAGATGCGGGCGAACGCTTCGAAGAGAGGCGTGAGCGGGCCGCCGGAGCTCCAGCCCAGGAGGCGGCTTCCCAGGAAATAGGCGATGGGGCGGTCATCGCGGTTGAGGGCCGGCGGCCGGTGCCGCAGCAGGGCGCTCTCGATGAAGGCGGTCTTGCCCGGCGGATAGAGCTGGCGGAACAGGGGAGAAAGGCGTGCCGGCGGCGGGGCCAGGTCCCGGTAGCGGCCGGCCAGGATGCCGGGATCGGAAGTGACGCTGCCGGCCCTTTCCGAGGCGAAAAGGAAATTGCTGGACCCCGGTTGGACGACGAGTTCCGGGAATACGCTTCTCAACGTGTGAAAAACCGCCGCGGTGTAAGGGATCACGATCTCGGAGGCGTAATTCTCGGCCGAGGCCAGCCGCAGGGCCACGACGCCGCCCGGGGCCAGCACCCTTCTCAGGCCGAGAAAGAATTCGCGGGTGTAGTAGCGGTTCAACTGCGCGGTCCAGGCGTCCGGCTGGTGGATGAAGACCAGATCGAAGGACTCCGCTCCGCGCCTGGCCGCCTCGAGCACGAAGCGCCTGCCGTCCATGGCGACGGCGCGCAGACGGGGGTCGGCCAGGGCGGCCAGGTCCCCGTCCGGCAGGCGGCCGCGTATCAGGCCGGCATAGCCCGGGTCGATCTCGACGGCGGTGAGCGCCGCCAGCGGATAGCGCAGCAACTCGCGGCCGAGGCCGGCGAAGACGTCGCCGATGACGAGGATCCGCCGCGGCCGCGGATGCTGGCACAGGAGCTGGGCGGCCAGCATCTCGTCCGCGGCCGGATCGGGGAAGACGGCGGCCAGCTGGCCGTTGGCGAAAAGGTTGTACTGGCCGGCATTCAGCCCCAGCTGCAGGTTCTGGTACTTGGTGTCGCTCACGGCAACGAGCTCGCCGCCCGAGATCCCGCGCCAGCGCAGGCGCGACAGGAACGAGTCGCCGCGGCCGGCGGAGCCGGACAGGAGGGCGGCCAAAGCCAGGCAGGCGGCGAGGCAGCCGGCCGCCGCCGAACGCCCGCCCCCCAGGCGGCCGACCCAGGCGGAGGACAGCAGCAGCGGCAGGGCCAGGAGCGCAAGGATGGACAGGGGGTCGATCCAGCCCAGCAGCCAGAAGCTGTACAGGGCTCCTCCGGCCATGCCACCCAGGGCTTCCCAGGCATAGGCGTCGGCCATGGCCCTGGCCTTTTTCCCCGCCGCCAGGGGGTGCAGCTTGTCGGCCAGGGGGAAGGAAAAACCGCTGACGAAACTGAAAGGCAGCAGCAGCAGCGGGATCAGGACCAGGGAACGGGAGAGGGGCAGGAGTGCGCCCTGGGGGGCCGCACCCAGGCTGTGCAGGTTGCGCGCCGCGGCCAGAAGCACGGGCGCGGTCAGGCAGAGGGCCAGCGCCGACCAGGAGAAGGCGGCGGCCGTGATCCGCCGGCGCCGTGTGTACCGGGCTCCGGCCAGCGAGCCCGCGCCCACGCCGAGCAGCCAACCCGCCATGGCGATGCCGAACGAGATCTCGTTGCCGGCGGCGACCACGAAGAACTCGCGCAGCAGAACGGCCTGCGTCACCAGGGTAAAGGCGCCCAGAGAGCCGTAAGCCAGAGGCAGCAGCAGAGGCATTGAGAGATTATATACGATGTACCAGCGGTAGTGATAGTGGCGGGCCTGCCGCGAAGTAGAGCGATAAACAGTCAGTGATACGTGATGAGAAACAGCAAACGAATGATCTGACAATCGTGGGTAGTGCAAGGTAATCGGTGATCGGAGAACAGCATGAACAGGGATCGGGCGAGCGATCGTGATTCGTGGTTCGGAACGGCCATGGCCGAACTCAAGCTCGGCGCAAGGCCTAAGGCGCAAGGCGCAGGACAAGGATGATTCCTGTCCTCTTCACTTTTGCCTTTTTGCTTTTAGCTTATTCCTTTCTAGAATGGTCCCCAGCTGAACAGCACCGGCGGCACGAGCAACAGCAGGCTCAGGGCCGACAGGAGCAGCAGCAGCGGCAGGAACCAGCGGGCCCACTTCTCATAGGGGATGCGGGCCGCGGCCAGCACACCCATGGTGACGGCCGAGGTGGGCAGGATGGGATTGACGAACTCGCACAGCTGGAAGGCGAAGACCGTGGTCTGGCGGGTGATTCCCGCCAGGTCGCCCAGCGGGGCCATGATCGGCATGGTCAGGGCGGCCTGCGCCGTTCCCGAATGGATGAAAAAATTGATCAGGCTCTGGGTGAGGAACATGATCTGGGCGCTGAGCACGCGGGGGAACAGCGAGATGAAGTCGGCAGCGTAGAACAGCAGCGTATCCAGGATGCGCGCCTCCTGGGCCACGATCAGCACGGAGCGGCCGCAGGCGATGACGAAGGCCACGCCCACGAAATCCCGGGCGCCGGCGATGAACTGGCGGGCGACGCGGCTCGGGCCCAGCCCGCCGATGAAGCCGGCCACCAGGCCCAGGGCCAAAAACAAGGCAGCGATCTCCTCAATGTACCAGTGCTTGACCAGGATGCCCAGCACCAGGGCCAGGATCCCCAGCGCGAAGGCCGCCAGCACGCCCCGGTGGCGCCAGGTCCAAACAACCGAACCGGCGGTCTCCTGGGAAACCGCGCCGATGCGCTCGCGGTCCAGCTCGTGGACCGGGCTGCGCGTCGGGTCGCGGCGCACCCGGGCGGCGTAGGCCATGACGAAGGCGATGGTGACGGCCGTGCCAATGAGCCAGGCCAGCAGGCGGTAGGGCAGCCCCGAGTAGAGGGGCAGCCCGGAAAGCCCCTGGGCCACGCCGATGGTGAAGGGGTTGAAGAAGGCGGCGGCGAAGCCTGCGGCGGCGCCGAGGAAGGGGATGGCCACGCCGACGATCGAGTCGTAGCCCAGGGAGATGGCCAGGGGAATGAAGATCAGGACGAAGGGGATCGTCTCCTCGCACATGCCGAAGATCGCGCCGCCCAGCGAGAACACCACCATCAGCAACGGGACGACGAAGGGACGCAGGCGCGGCCGGCGGGCGAAGGCGTCGGCCATGCGGCGGATGGCCAGGTCGATGGCGCCGGTCTCGGCGATCACGCCGAAGGCGCCGCCGATGATGAACAGGAAGACGATGATCAGCATGCCGTCCTGGAAGCCGCGGATCGGCGCCAGCAGCAGCGCCTGGGGACCGGCCGGCTTCGCCTCGACGCGGTGGAAGGTGCCGGGAACGGTGACCAGGCGCGTGACGCCCCCGGCCCGGGTCTCGATGCGCTGGAATTCACCCGCCGGCACGATCCAGGTGAGGACGACCATCAGGATGACCAGAACGTAGATGAGGACGATGGGGTGGGGCAGGGAGAATCTCGTTTTCACTTCGTGGTTGGACATGGGCGAATTATATGCCACCGCAGGCCTTTTTGGCAACCGAGGGGCCCTAAAAAGGCAAAAGGTAGAAGGCAAAAGTTGAAGAAAGAGCGCTAAAAAAATTAC
The DNA here is from genome assembly GCA_964628035.1 of uncultured Clostridia bacterium. Classification (GTDB taxonomy): domain Bacteria; phylum Acidobacteriota; class Aminicenantia; order UBA2199; family UBA2199; genus UBA2199. The sequence continues at coordinate 18,019 of CAZVPI010000012.1, forward strand.
AGGGCCCTAAAAAACGAGCCAAGAAGGCAAAAGTGAAGTGGCGGGCGTTTTTTTCCACGCCTTGCGCCCTGCTCCTTACGCCGGGTGTGGCATGAGTTCGCTCAAGGCAAAAGTCAGACCAATACCGCATTCCAAGCACCGCATTCCCAATACGCACCAAGCGCCAATGAACCAATGGCCCCATGACCCAGACAAACTCCCTCAGCGAAAAGAAAAAAAGTGCAAGGTGAAAGGGGGATTCAAGAACTCGACCCATGGCGTTTTTCCGTCACTTGGCGCTCGTCACTACAGTCTGTCTGGTCCCCCGCGGCTACCACCACCATCACGATCACTTTTTTCGTTCAGTGCGGTTGCCGTCGCACTATGCCGTACGCCCCGCGCCGAGCACTGGCTTCAGTTCTATACTTGCCAGAACTGGGCATAGTCCCGGGCCGAGGGCACCTTCAAGCTCATGATCCCGCGCGCCGGAACCGACTGGAACGGCTGGCCGTTGAACGACCAGCTCAGTTTCACCCCGATCTCGGAGCCTTCCCCGGTCCCCAGCTCCTGCAGCGGGACCTTCGCCTCGATGATGGCGCCGACCGCGACGGCGCCGCCGGCGGCGCTTGCCAGCCCCGGAACGCCGCCGGCGAAGGCGATGTCGTGCTCCCAGGCGCGGCTTCCCTTCACGGCCAGGTGCAGGGCGAAGCCGGTCTCGAAATAGGTGCGGGCGTGCTTCTTGGTGTCGATGCGCAGAAAGAGATGGTCGCCGTCAAACCCGTAGAAAAGGGTCTTGACCAGGGGATTGGCGATGTTCATGGCCCCGCCGTAAGCCAGGACATCGACGCGGCCCGCGTCGAGCCACTCGAAAAAATCGCTGACCTCACCGTCGATCCGCGCGTTCAGAGGGTCGCGCGGCGGCTCGATCTGCAGGCGATCGCCCGGGAACGCGGCGGGGATGGGCGCCATAAGGGCCTCCGGGACGGGCTGCCCGATCAACTCGTAGACGCGGCGCAGGTTGGCGCGGAACAAGGCGTCGAAGACGTCCAGGTCGGGGGTGTAGTTCTCGCGCCCGTACCACCAGAACCAGTCGCTTCCCTGGGCCACGCGCAGGAGTTCCTCGGCCTCGGCGCCGCCAGCGTCGGAGAGCCGGCCGCGAACGGCCAGGTAGGCGTCGCGGGCATCCTGCAAAAGCCCCCACGCCCGCTGGTCGTCACGGTCGCCGATCCAGATGTCGAAATTGGCGTTGATCCAGGAGCCGCACCTCAGCCGGGCCAGCTCCCGCCCCTTCTCCTGCGCCGCCTGCGAAAAGGTGACCGTCTCGACCTCGTTGTCGTCGCAGAGGAGGGCGTAGAATTCGCGCAGGAATTCGCGCCCCGAGCGGGGATAGAACTCCCAGGCGTTTTCCCCGTCCAGGATGATGGGGACGATCATTCCTTGCGGGCCGGCGGCGGCGGCGGCCTTGATGCGGGCGAAAAGCTCGGCGGCGGCCTCGCGGGCCGGATACTTCTGGTAATAGAAACCGATCAGGTCGGAGAGCAGGTGATCGCGGAAGAACAGCTTCGTCTGCGTCCCGGCCAGCTGGTAGGGCGAGTAGAGGGCGGCGGGATCGCGCAGCGCCATGCGCGCGTCGCGCTCCAGCGGACGGGGTAGCGAACGGCTCAGCACCTCCTCGTCGGAAGCGGTCCAGGCGATCCCGGCCCGGGCAAGCAGGCGCAGGGTCGCCTCAGACACCCCGCCCTCGGGAGGCCAGACCCCCAGCGGCCTTCTGCCGAAGGTCCTTTCCATCAGGCTCAGCCCGCTTTGGAGCTGGGCCCAGGCGTCCTCTTCCCAGCAAAAGTCCAGGTCGTAGGGGGCGAGGCGCTCGTTGGCCTTGCGACCGGCCTGGGGATCGAGGAGCAGCGGCAGGATCGGGTGGTAGAAGGGGCTGGTGCACAGTTCGGCCTGGCCGTTGTCCTGGAATCTCCGGTACTCCGGGACCAGGCGGCGCAGGATCTCGTCCTCCACGGCGGCCAGGACGGCCTTATCGGCCTCGCTGTAGCCCTGGTTGCGCCTGAGAAGCTCGATGACGCGCGGGTCGCCCTCCTTGTAGAATTCGTCGGTATAGGCGAGCTGGAAGCAGACCTGCAGGTCGCGCAGTTCGTTGGTGCTGAAAATGCGGGTCCAGTCAGGGTCGGGACCGCGGGACAAATGCTCCATCTTCTTGCGATGGAGGGCATCGTAACGCGGGTGGGGTTTGACGTGGTTCTCGTGATGGATGGAGAAGAAGTTGCGGACCAGGAAGCGGACTTCCTCGGGGGCCAGGTCGGCGGCAGGCTTGCGGAAGGCCTCGGCGAAAAGGTCCACACCGCCAGCCAGGTACTGCTCCAGGCCGGCCAAAAGCGAGGGTACCAGGTTGAAGGTCAGCCGCAGCCGGGGGAACTCCTGCAGCAGGTGCACCATGCCGAAATAGTCCTTCAGGGCGTGCAGGCGCAACCAGGGGAGGTCGAAGCGGCCGCTGGCCGGGTTCCTGTAGCACGGCTGGTGCATGTGCCACAGGATGGCGACGCGGACCCTAGGAGGCATCTCCTTTCTGCTGCAGTTCGAGCAGCACGCCCGAGAAGCTCTTCGGGTGGGCGAAGGCGATGCGGGCGTCGTGGGCGCCGGTGCGGGGGCGCTCGTCGATCATGCGCACCTGTTGCTCCTTAAGGCGGGCGATCGCGGCCTCGATGTCGTCCACTTCCAGGGAAAGATGATGCAGGCCGCCTCCCTTTTTCTCGATGAAGGCGCTGATGGGCGAGTCGGGCGATAGGGGTTCGAGCAGCTCGATGTGGACGTCGCCGACCTGGAAGAAGGCCACGGTCACCTTCTGCTCCTCGACCACCTCGGTGCCCAGGAATTCCAGCCCCAGCACGTCGCGATAGCGGACGATCTCCTCCTGCAGGTTGCTCACGGCGATGGCCACGTGGTCAATCTTTTTTATCATGAAGGCCTCCTTTTCTCCATGCCGCGATGATGTTCTCGGCCGCCTGGTAGGGGTTGGCGGCCGCGTCGCCGCGGAGCAGCGCGGCGAGGCGCGCATCGCCCCGCATCTCCTCCTGCACGCGCTCGATGACGATCTTCTCGATGTAGTTCTGGCGCATGCGCGCGCTCTTTTCGCCGATCCTCTCCCGCTCCCGCTCCCGGAAGCGCGCGATGCCTTCCAGCAGCTCGGGAATGCCGCGGTCCTCCTTGACCGAGGTGGGGAAAACCAGCGGCTCGCGCCCCGAATAGGCGAAGTAATTGCGGATCTCGGCGATCTTGCCGTCGCTGCCACCCAGGTCGGATTTGTTGACGACGAAGAGGTCGGCGATCTCGATGACGCCGGCCTTGAAAACCTGGATCTCGTCGCCGCTCTCGGGATTGAGGATCATCAGCACCACGTCGGCGACATTGACGATATCCACCTCCGACTGGCCCACGCCGACCGTCTCGATGAGGATGACATCCTTGCCGGCGGCCTGCAGCAGGTCGATGATCTCGTGCGTGGAGAGGCTCAGGCCGCCCAGGTGGCCGCGGTTGGCGATGCTGCGAATGAACACGTCGGGGTCGTTGCTGTGCTGGATCATGCGCAGGCGGTCCCCCAGCAGGGCCCCGCCGGAGATGGGTGATGAGGGATCCACGGCCAGGACCGCCAGCGACTTGCCCTGCTGCCTCAGGCCTGCGATCATCCTCTCGATCAGGGAGCTCTTGCCGCTGCCAGGAGCCCCGGTGATGCCGATCTTCAAGGCCTGCTTTTCCAGCGGGTAGATCGCTTCCAGGAGCTTCTGATAGTCCTTTTTTCGGTTTTCAACTATGGAGATGGCCCTGGCCAGGGCAACGGGATCTTTCTTTTTCAATCTAGGCAAAAGTTCGCTGTTTTTCATGCCATATGAATATACTCCAGGGAAGGAATTTTTTCAATAGGCATCATTTTGATAATCTGATAATAATACACTAAGATATACTTAATAAAAAATATGTTAGATTTGTTGACAGATTAAAAAAATCAATTTATATTCTTCATGAAAACCTTAAAAGGAGGTCAATATGAGAATCACGAAATGGCAACCCTATTCGGACCTGGTCAGCATGTATGACCGCCTGAACCGCTTCTTCGGCGAGGATTTCTTCGACGAGAACGCCAAGAACATATCGCCGAGCGCCTGGCGTCCGATGACCGACATTTACGAGACCAAGGACGCCTACGTCTTCAAGGTGGAGCTCCCTGGTTTCCGCAAGGAGGACATCCAGGTCGAGTTCAACGGCGACACCCTGCTGCTGCGCGGCGAGCGGAAACAGGAAGAGGAGACGAAAAACGAGAACTGCCACCGGCTGGAGCGCAGCTACGGCATGTTCGAGCGCACCTTCTCCATCCCCAAGAACGTCGACGCCAAGAAGATCGACGCCGTGCTCAAGGACGGGGTGCTGCAGCTGACCGTGCCCAAGGTCGAGGACGCCAAGACCAAGGCCATCCCCATCAGCGTCAAGTAAGATCTAAAAAAAATGGCGGCTTCGCGGGAAGCCGCCATTTTTTTATCTCGGCGTAAGGTGTGCGGCGTATGGTTGACGGCAACAGCGATAATTGAAATCGAATCGCTCGGCGTACGTTGTTCGGCAAACGGTGTACGGCAATTGCATTAAAAAAATCCAAGTGATAGTAGCAAGCACGCAAAGGTAGCTTTCCTAACTTTTTCCTTTTGAGGGTCTTGGCTTCGGACCTTGGTGCTTTCCTCCCACCGTACGCCGCGTGCCGTGCGCCCTACGCCTAGTTCTCCCCAGATCAGCTTGTTCCTACAGATCTGCTCAGGTATAATTATACTATGAAGCGGGAGATCTTCGTCGGCAGCGTGGGCATCGGCGGCAGGCACCCGGTGTCCATCCAGTCGATGACCAACACCGCCGCCGCCGACGTCGAGGGCACGCTGAAGCAGATCGCCCGGCTGAAGCGCGCCGGCTGCGACATCGTGCGCGTCGCCGTTCCGGAAAAGGCGGCGCTGGAGCCCTTCGGCCGCGTGGTCGCCCGTTCGCCGCTGCCGGTGATCGCCGACATCCATTTTGACTCCGCCCTGGCCCTCGGCGCCATGGAAAAGGGGGCGCAGGGGATCCGCATCAATCCGGGCAACATCGGCAACGACAGGCTGAAAGCGGTCATCCGCGCCGCGGGTCAGCGGCGCATCCCCATCCGCATCGGCGTGAACGCCGGCTCGCTGGAAAAGAAGTACGCCCGCCCGCGCCTGCCGCGGGCCGAGGCCATGGTGCGCTCGCTTCTGGACAAGGTGAAATTCTTCGAGGACCATGGATTTTTCGACCTCAAGCTCTCGCTGAAGTCGCACGACGCGGCCGAGACGGTGGCGGCCAACCGCCTGGCCGACCGCGCCTGCGGCTATCCCCTGCACCTGGGGGTGACCGAGGCCGGTTCCCTGTTCGCCGGCACCGTCCGCTCGGCCGTGGGCATCGGCAGCCTGCTGCTGGACGGCATCGGCAGCACCATCCGCGTCTCCCTCACCGCCGATCCGGTGCGCGAGATCCGCGTCGCCCGGCAGATCCTGGCGGCAACGGGGCTGGGCCGCAGCGGCATCGACGTCGTTTCCTGCCCGACCTGCGCCCGCGCCTCGGTCGACCTGATCCCGCTGGTCGCGGAGTTCGAGAAAAAGGCGGCGCGGATACGGTTTCCCGGCCGGTTGCGCGTGGCCCTGATGGGCTGCGAGGTCAATGGCCCCGGGGAGGCCCGTGACGCCGACGTGGGGCTGGCATTCAGCCGCAGGCAGGCCTTCCTTTTCCGCCGCGGACGGGTCGTGGCCCGCCTGGGTCCCGGCGAGGCCTTGCCCCGGCTGCTGGAAACCATCGCCGAAATGGCACAGGAGCCGCGTCATGGATGAGATCCTGGTCTGCCCCGGTTGCGGGGCGAAGAACCGCGTCCGCAGCGGGATTCAGGGCCGCCCCCTGTGCGGCCGCTGCCGCAAGCCGCTGCCGGACAGGAGCGAGCGTTCTATCCGTCCCCTGACAGGCGCCGGTTTCGAGTCGGCGATCACCCTGAGCCCCAGGCCGGTGCTGGTCGACTTCTGGGCGTCGTGGTGCCAGCCGTGCCGCCTCATGGCCGGGGTCCTGGAAAAGTTCGCCTCGGGCCGCGACGACCTGGACGTGGCCAAGGTGGACATCGACGCCGAGCCCGGCCTGGCCTCCCAGTACCAGATCTACGGCGTCCCGACGCTGATCCTCTTCGCCAAGGGTCGAGAGGTCCACCGCATCAGCGGCGTCGTCAGCGAAACGCAGCTGGCGCAGGAATTGAAGCCCTGGCTAGTGAAGATCTGAACGAAGACAAAACCATTCAGCGGCTGGAAGACACGACGGTCCAGTGAAGTACCACGTACCATGTACCACGTACCACGTTAAAGGCAGAAGAGTAGCCCCTGGAGGAAATTGGGCTTCAACGTGGTACTGGTAATGGGTACATGGAACCTTGGAACAGCCCCTGGAGGGCATTGGTTTCCAACGTGGTACGTGGTACTTGGTACGTCGAAATAGTTCCTTGTTTCTACTTCTGCTGCATTTGCATGTTGCTGGGCGCGCCGGTGCAGTCGTAGCCGGCCTTGGTGCGCGCGTCGGTGTAGCCGGCCTTGCCCGGGAACTTCACGATGTAGGTGAAGGCCGCACCGGACTTGGCCTCGGCGGGGACGTCGCACGAGAAGACGTAGGTCGTGTTGGCGGTCACGGTGAATTCCTTCGTGGCGCTGCCCTTGCTGGTGGTGATCGTCATGCCGATCTTGCCGCCGCCGCCGATGTTCTTCACGTAACTGAAGAAGCGGAAGCCGTTCGCCAGGGCCGTCTCCAGGGTGCAGCCCACGCAGGCGCTCTCGACGAAGTTGGGCTCTTCGGTGTTGTTGTTGTCGTCGTCGTCACCCTTGTTTTCCATGCAGGTGGACGCGCCCAGGATCCCCAGCGCGAGAAGAGCGACTAAAAAAATGCGCATTGTTTTCATCCCCATCTCCTTGCAAGCCGGTTAAAGGGTAAGATTTGCATTCCAAGAGTTATTTTCCGACTGTGATTTTGAAAAGTCAACAATTTGAATAAAAATAAGCTCAGATTGCAATCTGGAGCGATCAGCCCCTGGGAAGAAATCATCCGCAGCCAAGCGAAGGGCTGTTGCCAACGAATGTCCTCCAGGGGCTGCTCAAAGGTTCCATGTCCCACGTACCAAGCACCACGTTGAAAACCAATGCCCTCCAGAGAATGCTATTCTGCCTTCATCATGGTACGTGGTATCTGGTACGTGGTACCTTGAAGGACCTTCGTGTCTTCCAGTTGCCGATTAGTTTTTCTTTATTCGCTCGTATAGGTTCAGGGCATAGTTGTCGGTCATGCCGGCGATGAAGTCGATGACCCGCCGGGCGCTGCTGTCGCCCTCGGGAAACGGCTGGACGAACTCGCCCGGGTTGCGAGTCACGTAATCGTGGATCTCGAGCAGCACCTGGCGGATCCTGGCCTTTTCCACCATGCGCTCCTCGCGGGCATAGACGTTCTTGAACAGGAATGCGCGCAGGAGCAGCAGCTCCGAGAATACCGGCGCCGAGACGGCCACGGTCTCCAGGCCGTTCTTCAGGGTGGCGTCGATGACGTCGATGACGATGGTGTCGATGCGCTTGGCGTACTGGGTGCCCAGCAGGCGCCGGCTCGACTCGGGCAGGTCGGAGTCGGAGAGGATGCGGGCGCGCTTGGCGTCGTCGATGTCGTGGTTGACGTAGGCGATCATGTCCGACAAGCGCACGATCTGCCCTTCCAGGGTGAGCGGCAGCTGGCGGCGGTCGCGGGGGATGACCTCGCCCTGGCCCTTGGAGTGCTTGAGGATGCCGTCGCGCACCTCGCGGGTCAGGTTCAGGCCGCGGCCGCCGTTCTCCAGTTTCTCGACCACGCGCAGGCTCTGCTCGTAATGGCGGAAACCGCCCGGGCAGAGCTTGTCCAGCACCGACTCGCCGATGTGCCCGAACGGGGTGTGGCCCAGGTCGTGCCCCAGGGCGATGGCCTCGGTCAGGTCCTCGTTCAGGTTCAGCGCCCGGGCGATGGTGCGGGCGATCTGGCTCAGTTCCAGCGTATGGGTCAGGCGCGTGCGGTAGTGGTCGCCCTCGGGCGAGATGAAGACCTGCGTCTTGTGCTTGAGGCGGCGGAAGGCCTTGGAGTGCAGGATGCGGTCGCGGTCGCGCTGGAACTCGGTGCGCACCGGCGAGGGCTTCTCGGGGCGATCGCGCTGGGCGCGGGCGCTGCGCGCCGCCCGCGGGTGCAGGACGGCGTCCTCGCGGGCCTCGAGCTCCAGGCGGATGTTCCTCACGGGTTGCTCAGGCGGTCGGGGCAGCAGTACTCGTCGGCGGTGCACTGCAGCGGGCAGCCGCCGCCGCAGGACGCCAGCCACTCGCAGCCCCGGCACTGGTCCATCACCCAGTCGCGGCGGCGCAGCGAGACCAGGACGTCGTGTCCGTAGAGGAGGGCGAAGGGGTCGCGCAGAATGTTGCCCAGCGGGTGGAAGAAGCTCTGGCAGGGGATCACCGTGCCGTCGGGCTCGACGGCCAGGTTGTACTTGCCGGCGGTGCACTGCTTGATGCCCAGGTCGTTCTCCACCGGGTTCAGCCTGCAGTACTGGGTGGGGGTGTACCAGATGAAGCGCATGCCGGAGGCGGCGGCCAGGTCGCGAAGCCGGCGCAGCACCGGCAGCAGCTCCTCCTCGCTCAGGCCGCGGTCGACGTCGCGAGAGCGGCCGGCGCGGATGATCGAGTTGACCGCAAAGGAGCCGGTGCCCAGTCCCTTGAGGAAGGGGACGATCTCCTCGATCCCCCCCACGTTGGCGCGGGTGATGGTGGTGTTGGTCAGCACGTGGATGCCGGCGGCGGCGGCGTTGGCGATCCCCCGCACGGTGGCGGCGAAGGCCTCGGCTCCAACCATGCGGTCGTGGACGTCGGCGCGGGCCGACTCCAGGGTCACCTGCACGTAGTCGAGCCCGGCTTCGCGGAGCCTGTTCGCCAGGCCGGAGTCGGCCAGGCGCACGCCGTTGGTCAGAAGCCCGGTGATCGCCCCCAGGTCCTCGGCAAAGGCGACCAGCTCGGCGAGGTCGTCGCGCAGGGTGGGCTCGCCGCCGGTGAAGGCGAAATGGGGGACGCCGTGGCGCCAGAGGATGCGCATCGCCTCGCGCCATTGGCCGGTGCTGAGCTCGGGCGCCTCGCGGCGCTGGTTGTAGCAGTGGGCGCAATCGATGTTGCAGCGGTAGGTGAGCGCCAGGTCGACGCGGTAGGGGGCCGTGACCGGCGTCTGGAAGGCCTCGATGGGCTCGACGCCGAAATAGGTCAGCGGGCAGAGGTCGGGGCGGTTGACCAGTCGCTCGATCTTGTCCAGGGTCTCGCGGCTGTCCTGCTCGGCCCGGGCGCGGCTTAGGCCGAAAGCCGCGGCCAGCCGGCGCACGGTCTCCTGGGGCGGAAAATCGTCGAGGAAGTACTTGACCATGGCGGCGGCGGTGGCGTTGAGGTGGATCACCCGGTGGGCGTCGACCATCAGGATGGCGCTGCCGTCACGCTCCACCCTCAGGTGCAGGCGCCGGGAGCCGAATTTCCCGTCCCTGTAATAATGGTAGAGCCCGGGAGCCAGGAGCTCGGCGTGGCCCTTGCGGGCGTAGGCGCGCCACAGCAGCGGCAGCAGGATGAGCAGCGTCAGCGCGAAAGACAGCAGGGCCGGCAGCAGGGCGTCGGCGCGGCCGTAGCGCGAGGCGCCCAGGTCGATGGCCAGGAAGCGGCCGCGGCTGAACAGGTCGGCGCTGAAGGCGGCGGCGAAGGCGGCGGCGGCCAGCGCCACCAGCGTGGCAACGAGCCCCTTGCGCAGCGAGTAGGTCCTCATCGTCCGCCTCCGGCGCAGGCGCAGGCGCAGCCGGCGCAGGCACAGGCGCAGGCGCAGCTGCCGCCGCCGCTGCTCCTGCCGCCCGACGAACGCGCCGGCGCCGGGGGAGGATTGGTCACGCGGGTGATGGCCGAAGTGAAGGAGGCGCTGTCGCCGAGCAGGGCGCCCGAAAAGGCCTGCAGGCTGCCGACCAGGTTGGCGGCCGCGCCCGTGACTCCCCGGTCGAAGCCGCGCCCGGGCGCCGCGGCGCCGCCACCCCCGCGTGCGGCCTGGGGAAAGCGCTGGTACCAGGGAGCGGTCCGCCCGGGGAGGAAGACCGTGTCGCGGAGGAGCGGCTCGAGCTTGTCCTCGTACTGCGGGTCCAGGACAAGCCATTCCAGCGAACGCCCCAGCTCCTCGGGCAGCTTCTCGCGCGGGCAGGCGCGGACCTGCTCCCAGGCCTTGTTCATGATCCCCGCGTAGTAGGCATTGGTCTCGCGCCGGGAGAAGCCGGCCATCTTCTTCTCCAGGGCGGAGATCATGGCCGTGAACATGGCCTTGAGCTTTGCCTTGTCCAGGCGGTGCTCGGCGTCGATGGCCCCGAGCAGGGCGGTTTCATATTCGTGTGGCTCGGCGTCCGCGCCAACGCCGGGATGGTAGCGGTAGTCGCCTGGAGCGTTCGCGCGCACCTCGAGCCGGCCCTTCTTCAGCAGTCCGAAAATGATCAGCAGCAGCACCTTGGCCAGGGGCAGCTCCTGCAGCAGCGCCGCCTCGGGCGGGGCCAGGCCGCGCTTGATGCCGCCGCTTTCGATGCCGACGCGCGGCGGCAGATAGCGCCGCAGGCGCTTGCGGTTGGCGCGCACGGAGAGGACCACGATCAGCACGATGATCCACAGCGGCGCCAGCGAGAGGACAAAGGCGATGAAGGCGACGATCACCGCCATCAGTCGGCCGGCGATGGAGGGCTTGGGCGGGGAGTGGACGCCGGCCACCAGGTTTCGCGGGAAGGAGGCGCCCGCGGCATAGGGGATCGTCGCCGGCCGGCCGAACCACAGCCAGCGGTAGACGACGCGGCCGTCCTCGACCGCCGCCTCGCTGGGCTCGTAGCCGCCGCTGCAGAAATCGTGGAATTTCACCTCGTCGGGCCGGCTGCCGGGCGGGAGGAGGAAGCTGACCTCGATGCGCTCGCTGGCGCCCGAGACATAGGCATCGCCGAACCAGGTGGTCTTGAACTGCACGGAGGCGAAGCGCCCGTCGTCGCGGTCGGCGAAGATCATCCGCTCCAGGAGGATGGAGAACTCCACGGTGCCGCGGCCGCCGGCGGGGATGGCCCGGGCGCCGAGGTGGACCTCGACCCCTGGCTTGACGTATTCGGAGCGGCGGATATCGGTCAGGGCGGCGCCGTCGACGGCGGCCCGGGCCGAGCCCAGACGGTAGCTCTCGTTGGGCAGGCCGATGTCGACGATGTCGACCGGGTGGCTGCCGGCGAGCGGCGAAAACACGACGGCATAGCGCAACTCGACCAGGCCGTCCGCGCGGATGTCCAGAACGGCCCGCAGGTCGTTGACGCGGAAAAGGTAGTCGGCGGCCGGCGCGGGGAGGCAGGAGAGCAGCGCCAGGAGAGCCGGCGCCAGGCGGCGGCTCACCATTTCGGCTCCTCCTCGAGCTGGTACTGGCTGTGGCAGTAGGGGCAGGAGATGAAGACGGCGCCCAGCCGCACCTCCAGCGCCTCCTTGTCCAGCTCGGCGCCGCAGTTGCGGCACTTCAGACGCTGGGCGCTGACGTCGCCGCCGATCTCGAGCCGCTGCTCCAGGATGACCGGCTGGCGGCGCCGGAACGCAAGCCAGGCCAGGAACAGCGAGGCGGCGATCAGCAGCACGCCGACCGGGACGCGACCCGTGATCAGGAAGGCGAGGCCGATGACGAAGACCATGAATGAAAAGGCCAGGGCCAGGACTTGTTCCATGGCTCGAACATAGCAAATCCCGGCGGCGTTTGCAACTTTACATTTGCGTCCGCGCATGCTATGGTGTGGGGCAATGAGCCTGAAAAAGATCCCGGTCGCCATCGCCCTGTTCTGCGTGCTGGCGCTGGTCCTGGCAACGGCTGCGGCAGCCGCCGAGGAGGAAGGTTTCGTCCGCGTCTCCGTCCGCTTCGCCAGGGCCCGCTCCCTTCCCGACGCCTCGGCCGCCGTCGTCCGCGAAATCGGCTACGGCACCCTGCTGCGGGTGCTGGAGCGCAAGGGCGACTACCTGCGCGTGGCCCCGCTCGAGGGGGCGGCCGGCGCCGCCGCCTGGTATGTCCTGCTCAGCGAAGTGAGCGAAGCGCCGGCCGCGGCGGCCCAGGCCGTGGTCGAGACCCGCAGCCTGGCCTTCAGCCCGCAGGCCCCGGCCGTGGGCCAGCCCGTCCTGTTCACCGCGCGCCGCTTCCGCACCCCGAACCTGCTGAAATGGGACATGGGGGACGGCACCGCCCTCACCAGCGGCGGCAAGGCCGAGCCCGGCGATGACGCGACCCTTTCCTATGCCTACGCCGCCCCGGGCCGCTATGTGGTCCGCGTCCTCGACGAGGGCGGGCAGAGCTCCCTGCCCCCCGTGACCGCGGTGGTGACGGTCACGGCCCACCCCCGTTCCCTGCGCCTGCGGCCGGAAAAGCCCCTGGCCAACCATCCCGTGGAGATCACCGCCCTCAACTTCCGCGAGCCGGGCAACATCCTGTGGGATCTGGGCGAGGGCGCCGGGGCGGAGGAGAAGGGCGGGTTCGTCGTGCGCCACGTGTACGCCCAGCCAGGCGACTACCAGGTCAAGGCTTTCGACGGGGGTGACACGTCTCAGCCGCCCCTGACCGCGGCGGTGCGCGTGGCCGCCGACCCGCGCCGCGTCCGCGTAAAGCCCGGCGCGGCCAGCGCCGGCGTGGAGCTGGAGTTCAGCGCCTCCGGCTTCAACACCCCGGAGAGCCTGCGCTGGGACCTGGGAGACGGCACCGTGATCCCCGCCGCGGGCGAAAGCGCATTGGCCGGCCCCCAGGTCCGCCACCGCTATGCCCGGCCCGGGGTCTACCGGGTGCGCGTCTATGACTGGAACGGCGATCCGGACGGGCGGCCGGTGGAGCTTGAAGTCTCCATCGCGGCAAGCGTGGCCGGCCGCGTCCCGGAGCGCGCCGCCGCCCCCATCGCCGCGCCGGCCGCACAGGCCGACCGCGCTGCAGGGCCGGCGAAAAAACGCGGCCGCTTCATGTTCGGCCCCTATGCCGGTTACTTCCAGCCCCAGGATGACTGGTTCAAGCGCATTTACGGCGAGGGCGACGTGATCTACGGCGGGCGTCTGGGTTTCCGCATCTGGAGCGGCCTGCACCTCTGGCTGTCCCTTTCCCGCTTCCAGAGCATCGCCGGCACGACGTTCACCGCCGACCGCACCGTCCTCACCCTGCTGCCGGCCAGCGCCTTCCTGCGCTACAACATCGGCAGCGGCTTCTTCAGCCCTTACGCCGGGGTGGGTTACACGCTCACGAGCGTCAGCGAGGATTCGGAGGCGGTGGGGAACTTCAAGAGTTCCGGCGGCAACGTCGCAGCCGAAGCCGGGTTCGAGCTGCGGCTGAACCGCCATCTCGCCATCGACCTGGGCGCCCGCTTCGCCCAGATCAAGATCCAACCGGAGGCCATTCCGGCCGAAGTCGACATCGGCGGCCTGCAGGCGGGCGTTTCGCTGCTGATCCGCCTGTAAAATTCGCCAGCCTGTTGACAGCGGACGAAAAATAGCGCACTATTGTATTTACTATATATTTTTTTTCATGGATTTCAAAGAAAAAATAAAAGAGCAAATCTCTATCGTCGATGTCGCCTCGCTTTACGTGAGCCTGAAGCCGGCCGGCAGGAACTTCAAGGCCCTGTGCCCCTTTCACAGTGAAAAAACGCCATCGTTCGTTGTTTTTCCCGACAGGAACACGTTCCATTGCTTCGGCTGCAGCCGTTTCGGAGATATCTTTGACATGGTCCAGGAAATGGAAAACCTGTCATTTCCAGAGGCCCAGCGCTTTCTGGCTGAGAAATTCAACATCCCCATGGAGGCATCGCACTTCAGATCGGAAAAAAAAGACGATTTCCTGCAATTGAACGAGATCGCCCTGGAGTTCTACAGGGAAAGCCTGACCTCCTCCGTTGCCGGGAAGGCGGCGCTGGATTACCTGGGACGGCGCGGCCTTTCGCGCGGGACCATCGACCTCTTCTCCATTGGGTATGCCCCCGATTCCTGGGACGGACTGGCCGGCCGCCTGCGCCAGAAGCGGGCTTCCCTGGACAAGGCGGTCGAGCTGGGACTGCTGGGGAGGAACGAAAGGGGCAGGGTCTACGACCGCTTCCGCAACCGCGTCATGTTTCCCATTTTCTCGGAAACGGGAACCGTGCTCGCCTTTGGCGGCCGCACCCTGGCCGATGACCCGGCCAAGTACCTGAACTCCCCCGATTCGCCCCTTTACCGCAAGGGCAACCACCTGTACGGCTTCCACCTGAGCAAGAATTTCATGAAGCAGGAAAAGGCCGGGCTGCTGGTCGAGGGCTACCTCGACATGGTGAGCCTGTACCAGGCGGGGTTCCGCCATGCCGCCGCCTCGCTGGGCACGGCCCTGACCGACAAGCAGATCCACCTGCTGAAGCGCTTCTGCGGCCAGATCCACCTGTTCTACGACCGCGACGCCGCCGGTGAGGCGGCCACCATCCGCAACATCGAAAAGCTCTTCGAGCAGAACGTCAACCCGCGCATCGTCGTCATCGAGGGGGCCAAGGACCCGGATGAATTCGTGCGCGCGCGGGGGGCGGAGGAGCTGCGCGCGGCGCTGGCGCGGACCGAGGACGGCTTCAACTTCTTGTTAAACAAGATTGAGCGTGAGATGGACCGGAACGATCCTGATCGAAAACGCAAAGGCATGGAAGCGGCCCTCGCGGCGGTCCGGCGCATCGAGGACAAGATCCTACGTGACGAGTACGTGCAGCGCCTGGCCTCCTTCTTCCAGGTGCGCGCCGACCTGATCCAGGTCGAGGCTCCGCCGGCGCCGGCCGCCGACAGCGCCCCGGCCGCTCCGCTGGCCGTCAGCCCGATGGAGGAGAAGATCCTGGAGGCCATCCTGCGCGTTCCCGAGGTGGTGCCCGAGATCCGCGAGTTCTTCAGCGACGATCTGCTGGCCCTGTTGCCCGGACGCAACATCCTGCGCCAGCTCTTCGTGGCCCACGCCCGCCACGGCGAATTCCGCTTCACCGAGATCAACCGCGCCCTGACGCCGGCGGAGCGCTCCCGGCTCCACGAGGTGTTCGCCAGGAAGACGGCCCTGAGCAAGGAGCGCTCCGAGATCGAGAGGGACATCATCGCCGCCATCGGCAATTTCCAGCGCAAGCTGGTCCTGAACCAGAAACGCATGCTGAACCAGGAGATCGCCGCGGCCGAGAGGCAGCGCGACAACGAAACGTTGAGGCAGTTGATGAAGCAGAAGGCCGCACTGGTCCGCAGCCGGGCCGGGCGCCCGCCGGAGGAACCCGTTGAAAAAACAACCTGAGAAGAAGGCGCTGGCCGCGAAACGCAAGCCCGCCATGAAGCCGCGGCCGAAGCCTTCCGCCAAGAAGGCCTTGCCGACTGCCCCTACGGCCCCTCCGGCCGCCAAGAAGGCTTCACGGCCCGCCAAAAAGGTTTCGGCTCCCGCCAGGAAGGCCGCCCCGGCCGCGCGGAAGGCCACGCCGCCCCCTGCCAGGCGCCCGGCGGCCGCTGCCAAGGCTCCGGCCGGGAAAACCCAGCCCGCCGCGGCCAGGAAACCGCGTCCGTCCGCCTCGGCCAGGCCGCGGCCGAAGCATGCCGCCAAGCCTCAACCGGCGGCCTCCCTGGCCACGGGCGCCGTTTCCTCGGTCATGCTCAGGGAGCTCGTGGCCCGCGCCCAGAGCGAGGACGCGAAGATCAGCCACGAAGCGTTCATGACCTTCCTCAGCGAGAACAACCTGCTGCCGAAAAAGAAGGAGATCACGGCCCACCTGGAATCGCTGAACATCCGCATCCTGAAGAAGAAACCGGTCCTCAACCAGGAGAAGCTCAACGAATACAACGGCTTCTGCGAGACCTTCCAGAAGGAGCTGAAGGCCATTCTCAAGCGGGTGAAGAAGGGGCTGGGCATCATCGAATCGTCCGCCATCAGCTACATCTTCGGCGGCGACGAGACCGTGCGCAAGCACCAGAAGTTCATCAAGCATTTTCTCAAGGAAAACGAGATCAAGCCGACCAAGGCGGCGCCCAAGAAGGCGGCCAAGACGGGCGGCGAAAGAACGGAGATCGTCGGCGATCCGGTGCGCCAGTACCTGCGCGAGATGGGCAGCGTCAACCTGCTGTCGCGCAACGAGGAGATCTTCATCGCCCGCAAGATCGAGCGCGGCGAGAAAAAGGTGATCAAGGCCCTGTCCAAGACGAACATCGTGCTGAACCTGGTGATCAAGCTCGGCCAGGACGTGCTGGAGGGGCACAAGAACATCGACGAGGTCATCGAGGTCAGCGAGGACATCTACGACGAATCCAAGAAGCAGGAGCTGCGCGACAACTTCCTGCGCCAGTACGAGGAGCTGAACCGCCTGAAGCGCGAGTTCAAGTCCCTCAAGAAGTCCAAGACCTCCAGCTTCGTGCGCGCCAAGAAGCTGGTCCAGATCACGCACCTGATCCAGGACATGTCCATCCTGGACGAGCACCGCCGCGAGTTCATCAAGAAGATCATGGACCTGCAGGAGAACTACGAGCACGTGCGCCTGCGGGTGAAGAAGCTCAAGGGGCAGATGATGCGCTGTTCGTCGCGTTCCAAGGAGCGGCAGCGCATCGCCGGCGAGATCGAGGAGCTGCACCGGCGCCTGGAGCGCAACAACGAGAAGTTCGAGACCAACGAGGAGGACCTGGAGAAGACCTGCGGCGACATCAAGGACGGCCTGCGGCTGATCGAGATCTCCAAGAACGACCTGGTGCAGTCCAACCTGCGCCTGGTGGTCTCCATCGCCAAGAAGTACATCAACCGCGGCCTGCAGTTCTCCGACCTGATCCAGGAGGGCAACATCGGCCTGATGAAGGCCGTCGAGAAGTTCGAGTACCAGCGCGGCTACAAGTTCTCCACCTACGCCACCTGGTGGATCCGCCAGGCCATCACCCGCGCCATCGCCGACCAGGCGCGCACCATCCGCATCCCGGTGCACATGATCGAGACCATCCACAAGATCAACCGCACCCAGCGCCGGCTGGTGCAGGAGCTGGGGCGCGAGCCGACCGAGGACGAGATCGCCAAGGAGAGCGCCTTCTCCTCGGAGAAGATCCGCAAGATCCTCAAGATCGCCCAGGAGCCGATCTCGCTGGAGACGCCGGTCGGCGACGACGATTCGCACCTGGGCGACTTCCTGGAGGACGAGAGGACCGTCTCGCCGCCAGAGATCGTCTCGCAGATGAACCTCAAGGAGCAGCTGGAGACGATCCTGTCCACGCTCACCGAGCGCGAGGCGCGGGTCATCCAGATGCGTTTCGGCCTGAACGACGGCAACGAGCACACCCTGGAGGAAGTGGGGCAGGAGTTCCAGGTCACCCGCGAGCGCATCCGCCAGATCGAGGCCAAGGCGTTGCGCAAGCTCAAGAAGAAATCGAAGAAGCTCATCAATTTCCTGGATAAACCGGAAAATTACCGCTAACGAGCCATAGAACTATTCAGCAGCTGGAAGACACGCCGGTCCAGCGAGGTGCCACGTACCATGTACCATGTAAATGAAAGCAGCATGGGCTCGGTAGGGGATTGGTTCCTAACGTGGTACGTGGTACGTGGTACCTTACATGTTGACACTGTTATTCCCAGTCTCTATAATTGGACTGATGGAAACTGACCGGGTCACCCTGAAGATCCCGCGCCCGCTGTACGAGAAGCTGAAGACCGTCATCGAAGGAAGCGGCTTCCGCAGCGTCAACGAGTTCGTGGTCTACGTTCTGCGCGATCTCGTGGCCCTCAGGCGCGGAGAGGCCGACGCGGAAAAAGAACTGTCCAGGGACGAGATCGAGGCCATCAAGCAAAGGCTCAAGAATTTGGGCTATTTTTAAAGGAAATCAGGCGGGTTGACTTTTTAATACAGCTGTACTACAATTAGAGTATGTTGATGGCAAAGTCGGCGATCATCCCCAGAAGGGCGAAGGACTTGCTGGCCGGAAGGGTCATGCTGGCCCTCACGCTCCTGGCGGCTGTCCTCGTGCTGCTGATGATCGCCGGTCTCTACCTGAAGGCGCGTCCCGTGCTGTCCAGCCAGCCCCTCGGCGACCTACTCTTCTCGGCCAGGTGGCGGCCCTTTCGCGGACAATTCGGCTTCCTGCCCTTCATCATGGGCACCCTGTGGGTGACCGCAGTGGCCATGGTCATCGCCGTTCCCCTGTGCCTGCTCACCTCCATCTTTCTCTCCGAATACGCCCCCTCCCGCCTGCGCGAGTGGATCAAGCCCCTGATCGACATCCTGGCCGGCATTCCCTCGGTGGTGTTCGGCGTCTGGGGCATGCTGGTCGTCGTCCCCTTCATCCAGAAGGTGGTGGCGCCCGCCGCCGGCGTCTTCTCAACCGGCTTCAGCGTGCTGGCCGGGGGCATCGTCCTGGCCATCATGGTCTTCCCGGTCATCATCCACGTCACCCTGGAGGTGCTGCGCGCCGTGCCGGTCGAGATGCGCGAGGCCTCGCTGGCCCTGGGCGCGACGCGCTGGCAGACCGTCAAGAAGGTCGTGCTGCGCAAGGCCCTGCCCGGCGTGGCGGCGGCGATCGTGCTGGGAGTGGCCCGCGCCTTCGGCGAGACCATGGCCGTGCTGATGGTGGTGGGCAACGTGCCCAAGGTGCCCAGGTCGCTCCTGGACCCCGCCTATCCGCTGCCGGCGCTGATCGCCAACAACTACGGCGAGATGCTCTCGGTGCCGCTCTACGATTCGGCGCTCATGCTGGCGGCGCTGATCCTGATGCTGGTCGTGCTGCTCTTTCACGTCGTCTCGCGGGCCATCCTGGCCCGGGTGGAGCGGAGGCTGCGCTGATGGCCCTGGAGCGGCGCTTCGTCGAGGAGAGGGTCTTCAAGGCCCTGATGGCCCTGTCCACGGCGTTGATCGTGGGCTGCCTGCTGCTGATCATGCTGACGGTGCTGGCCAAGGGCCTGCCCTACATGAGCCTGGACATGGTGACCAAGACGCCGCAGGGCGGGTACTACCTGGGCAAGGGCGGCGGCGTCCTCAACGCCATCCTCGGTTCGCTCTACCTGGCCGGCGGCGCCACCCTGCTGGCCTTCCTGTTCGGCCTGCCGGTGGCGCTGTACCTGAACCTGTACGCCCGCCCCGGCTCGCGCTTCGTCTCCTTCTGCCGTTTCGCCCTCGACGTGCTCAACGGGGTGCCCTCCATCGTCTTCGGCGCCTTCGGTTTCGCGATCATGGTCTTTTTCGGTTTGCGCGCCTCGCTGCTGGGGGGGATCATCGCCATCGCCCTGCTGATCCTGCCCATGATGGCCCGCTCGATGGACGAGGTGATCCGCCTGATCCCGCGCGAGCTGCTGGAGGCCTCCTACTCCCTGGGGGCCAACCGCTGGGAGACGGCGCGCCGGGTGGTCGTCCGCCAGGCCCTGCCCGGCATCCTGACATCGGTGCTCATCGCCTTCGGCCGCGGCATCGGCGACGCCGCGGCGGTGATCTTCACCGCCGGCTTCACCGACGCCGTGCCCGGCTCGCTGCTGCGCCCGGCGGCGACCCTGCCCCTGGCCATCTTTTTCCAGCTCGGCGTGCCCATCCCCGAGGTCCGCGGCCGCGCCTACGCCTCGGCGCTGATCCTGACGGTGCTGATCCTGTGCATCAGCCTGGCGGCGCGCCTGCTGTCGCGGCGGCTGACCCGCCACGTCGTCCACTAGGAGAGTCCCATGGAGAAACGCACCCACATCGCCGTCGAGGACCTGAGCGTCAGCATCCGCGGCGAGCGCGTGCTGAAGAACATCCGCCTGGCCATCCCCGACCGCAAGATCACCGCCATCATCGGCCCCTCGGGCTGCGGCAAGACCACGCTGCTGCGCTCGCTCAACCGCCTGATCGACTCCACCGAGGGGGTGAAGGTGTCGGGGCGCGTCCTGGTCGACGGCGAGGACATCCTCGACCCCCGCGCCGAGGTCACCCGCATCCGCAAGAGGATGGGGCTGCTGCTGCAGAAGCCCTTTCCCCTGCCCATGTCCATTTACGAGAACGTGGCCTACGGCCCGCGCATCCACGGCGTGCGCGACCGCCGGCGCCTGGACGCCATCGTCGAGCGCTTCCTGAGGAAGGCCAGCCTGTGGGAGGAGGTCAGCGGCCGGCTGAACCAGCCCGCCTCCGCCCTCTCGCTCGGGCAGCAGCAGCGCCTGTGCCTGGCCCGCGGCCTTGCCGTCGAGCCGGAGATCATCCTGGGCGACGAGCCCACCTCGGCCCTGGACCCGCAGTCCAGCCAGCGCATCGAGCAGACGTTCACCGAGCTGAAGAGCGACTACACCATCGTGCTCGTCACCCACATCCTGCGCCAGGCGCGGCGCCTGGCCGACCACGTGATCTTCCTCTACCTGGGCGAGCTGGTCGAGCAGGGCCCGGCCTGGGACTTCTTCAACCACCCCAAGCAGCCCAGGACCCGGGAGTATATCAAGGGCTTGATCAGCTGATGGAACTCGGCGTACGGCATGCGATTTAGAAAGAGCCCCTTCGAGTGCTTCCAGGTTCCACGTTCCACGTTGGGAATGATGCTTGGGTGCTTTCCAAGCCCTAAGCAGGTGCTGTGGCTCAGAAAGGGTAAAGGGAAAACGGTCAAGAAAGTGTGCCAAGACAAATTTCAATGCGCTGCAAAACGGGCAAGGAAGGCAAAAGTCAAGGGGTGGAAGGTAGGAGCAAGGCATTGTTCTTCCCCAAGGCCTTGCGCCGAGCAAGACTCCGGTCCTGGCCGTTCCGAACCACGGATCACGAAATGCGGATCACGAGCGATGCTTCCACTTCGGTTACTGTCGCTGCCGCTGTCCTTTCTGCTCGTCAAGGTTGTTGCGGCACTGACACCGTGAATTCGCTGAGTCGCCGGAAGCGCGCCTGACGGGATTCGAACCCATAGCCTTTGGCTCCGGAGGCCAACGCTCTATCCATTGAGCTACAGGCGCCTAGAACGGTTGCGCGCATTGTAGCATCATTTCATGGCCATGTCCATCTGCGCGCGAAAGGTGCCATGTTCCATGTGCCACGTGCCCAAACCAGCGAAACTTTCGAGGTTTCATGCTGCCGGCCCCGGCATCGGCGGCGTTGAACCTATTTCATCCAAGTCAGAACGATCAGCAACTGGCAAGAAATCTTCAGCATCCAAGCGGATGGGCCCTCGTCACATGGGACCTTGACGGGCCGACGTGTCCTCCAGCCGCCGGATTGTGGCAAAAGGGTGAGCTCGCGCTCATGGCACCTCGATGGACCGTTGTGCCCTCCCGTTGCTGAAAGGTTTGATTTTCGCATTCCGTTCTGAGCGCCGCAGGCCGGGCCCGGGCTTCTATTGCTTCTCCGCCGCCTTGAGTGTACAATTCGGGTCTATGTCTGCATGTGTCGCGATCATCCACGACTGGCTCAACGGCATGCGCGGCGGCGAAAAGGTGCTGGAGCAGCTCCTGCACCTCTACCCCCAGGCCGATCTGTACACCCTGTTTTACGAGCCCGACCGCGTGTCGCCCCTCATCCGCTCCAAGAACGTCTTCGCCTCGCGGCTGAACCGCTATCCCTGGGTGCGCCGCCATTACCGCCATTTCCTGCCCCTGTTCCCGCGCCATGTCGAGGCGTTCGACCTGCGCGACTACTCGCTGGTGATCAGCTCCTCCCATTGCGTGGCCAAGGGGGCGGTGCCGGCCCCCGACGCCCTGCATGTCAGCTACATCCACTCGCCCATGCGCTACGCCTGGGACCAGTACTACGCCTATTTCGCCGGCTGCGGCCCCTGGCGGCGGCGCATCCTCGAGCGCGAGATCTCGCGGCTGCGCGCCTGGGACGTGACCAGCGCCGCCCGCGTCGACCGCTTCGCGGCCAACTCCGACTACGTGCGCCGGCGCATCCAGAAATACTACCGCCGCGACGCCGTGGTCATCCACCCCCCGGTCGACACCGACTTCTTCGTCCCCGGCGAGCGCCCCAGGCGCGACTATTGCCTCCTGGTCTCGGCGCTGGCCCCCTACAAGAACATCGGCCTGGTGCTGCAGGCCTTTCGCGAGAGCGGCGAGCGGCTGGTGGTCGTGGGCCGGGGGCCGGAGCGGGGCAGGGTGGGGCGGCTGGCCGGCCGCAACGTGAGCCTGCTGGACGAAGTGGACGGCGAGACGCTGCGCGACCTGTACCAGAACGCCCGCGCCCTCGTCTTCGCCGGCGTGGAGGACTTCGGCATCGCCTTCGCCGAGAGCCAGGCCTGCGGCACGCCGGTGGTGGCCTTCGACCGCGGCGGCGCCCGCGACGTCGTCCTCGACCGCCGCACCGGGGTGCTCTTCCCCGAGGCCACCGTCGCCGGGCTGCGGGCGGCGCTGGCCGAGCTGGAGCGCCTGGATCTCGACCCGGACGCCATCCGCCGCAGCAGCCTGCGCTTCTCCCCGGCCCGCTTCCGCGACGAGTTCTCCCGCCTCGTCGCCGCGGAGACGCCATGATCCGCAAGCGGCGCCAGCAGCTGGCCCGGCTGCATGTGCTCGGCGACGCCGCCGCCGCCGCCGCCGCCTTCTTCGCCGCCTACGGGCTGCGCTTCCACTCGGGGCTCCTGGCCGCTCCCAAGGGGGTGCCGTCCCTCTCCGACTACCGGGCGGTCCTGCCCGTCCTGCTGTTCTTCCACCTGGTCTATTTTTCCTACCAGGGATTCTACCGCTTCAAGCTGCGGCGCAACCGCCTCGACGACCTGTTCACCATGATCCTCAACAGCGCCGCCGCCGCCTTCTCCGTGCTGCTGCTGTTCAGCTACCTCAAGAGCTACCGCTTCATCGGCTTCGAGATCTCGCACGTTTTTCTCGCCGTCTACGCCCCGCTGGCGGTGCTGCTGCTGTTCCTCGGCCGCTCGCTGACCTTCCGCCTCTTCCGCCGCCTGGCGCGCAACGGCCACTCGCGGGTGCTGATCGCCGGCTCCGGCGACCTGGCGGCGCTGACGGCGCAGAACCTGTCGCGCTACGCCCATTTCGGCCTCGAGGTCATCGGCTTCCTGGCGCCCGCCGACCCCGCCGCCGCGTCCGGCGCGGGCGCCAGCCGGCGGCTGGGCGGATACGACGACCTGGAACGGGTGGCGCGCGGCCGCGGCGTGACCGACCTGTTCGTCGCCCTGCCGCTCAGCGAGTACGCCGCCATCATGCGCCTGATCGAGGGCGGCAACAACCTGCTGATCGACATCCACCTCGTTCCCGACATCCTGCAGCTGGCCTCGCTGAAGGCGGGGCTGGAGCACATCGAGGGCCTGCCGGTGATCAACCTGGGCGACACCCCGCTCGAGGGCTGGCCGGCCGTCAGCAAGCGCATGTTCGACCTGCTGGTCTCCCTCTGCGGCCTGCTGCTGCTGTTGCCCTTCGCCGCCCTGGTGGCGCTGCTGCTGAAAATCGACTCGCGCGGCCCGGTCTTCTACCGCCAGGCGCGCCTGGGGCTGGACGGGCGCGTCTTCCGCATGGTCAAGTTCCGCACCATGGTCCGCGACGCCGAAAGGGCCACCGGCCCCATCTGGTCGCCGCGCGACGACCCGCGCGTGACCCGCGTCGGCCGCGTCCTGCGTCGCTTCTCCATCGACGAGCTGCCGCAGCTGTTCAACGTGCTGAAGGGCGACATGAGCCTGGTGGGGCCGCGCCCCGAGCGCCCCGAGCTGGTGGCGAAGTTCAAGGAGAGCATCCCGCGCTACATGCTGCGCCACCGGGTGAAGACGGGAATGACCGGCTGGGCCCAGGTGCACGGCCTGCGCGGCAACACGCCGCTGGACAAGCGCATCGAGTTCGACATCTTCTACATCCAGAACTGGACGTTCCGCCTCGACCTGGAGATCCTCTTCCGCACCGTGCTGAAGCTCCAGTTCATCGACCGCGGCGCCTGAGCCGCCGGGACCGTCATGGAGAAATGCCGATGAGTCCGAACCTGGAGCAGCTGCAGATCTCCCCGCAGTTCCATCCCTTCATCAGCCATCTCAGCGAAATGGCCCGCGGCAAGGAGCGCCTGCCCTTCATCGGCCGCGAAAAGGAGCTGGAAGCGCTGCTGGAGACCCTGCAGCGCCGGCTGAAGAAGAACATCATCCTGGTGGGCCGGCCGGGAGTGGGCAAGACGGCCCTGGTCACCGAGCTGGCCGACCGCATCAACCGCGGCCTCGTCCCCGACAACCTCAAGGGCAAGGTGATCCTGGAGCTGGCGCTGACCCCGTTCCTGTACTCGCGCGAGTCGGCCGACGCCCTGGCCAAGGATTTCGAGAAGCTGATCGGCGAGGTGCGCCGCCACGGCGGGCGCATCATCCTGTTCCTCGACGAGCTGCACGGGCAGCCGCTGGCCCTGCAGGCGGAGCGCGCCGGCCGGTTGCTGGGGCTGCTCAAGGCGCACATCGCCGAGCGCGAGCTGCAGGTCATCGCCGCCGCCACCCGCGAGGACTTCCACCGCCACATCAAGGGCGACGAGGTGCTGGCCGCGAATTTCTCGGCCATCCTGCTCAACGAGCCCGAGAAGGAGGAGATGCTGAACATCCTGCGCGGGGTGAAGCGGCACTTCGAGGACTACTACCGCCTGTCGATCCCCGAGCCGCTGTTCGAGTGCTTGTACGCGCTGGCCCAGCGCTTCATCCCCCTGCGCGCCTTCCCCGACAAGGCCATCGAGCTGCTCGACATCTCCTGCTCCAAGGCGGCCCTGCGAAAGGCCCGCGTCCTCGACTGCGGCCACCTGCACCAGACCATCAGCGAGTTCTCCAGGCTTCCCATCGAGATCGTGCGCCGCGACGGCCAGGAGCAGGCCCGCGGCCTGCTCGACTTCCTGCGCGCCGCCGCCGTCAACCAGGCCGACGCCCTGGAGGAGATCGCCCGCATCGTCAAGCTGGCCCGGCTGGAGACGCGCGTCCATTCCCAGCGCCCCGAGGGCATCTTCCTTTTCCTGGGCCCGACCGGCGTGGGCAAGAGCTTCGTCGCCGCCAGGCTCGCCGAGTACCTGTACGGGGGGGCGGACAAGCTGCGCGTCATCGACCTGGCGGAGTACGGCAAGGCCGGGGACGCCTCCCGGCTGGCCGTGGGAGAAGGCGGCTCCGGCGCCCTGGCCCGCGAGGCGGAGAACCATCCCTTCTCGGTGATCCTGTTCGAGAACATCGAGGAGGCCCACTCGGCGGTGCTCGACTGGCTGGGCAAGACGCTGGCCGCCGGCGAGGTCGTCGACGGCGCCGGCAAGCGCCACGCCCTGTCGCGCATCTTCTTCGTGCTCAGCCTGACCGGCATCGGCGAGGCCCGGAAGGGCTCGGCCATCGGCTTCGTCAAGGTCGACCCGAGCTCGGGCGAGGTGGTCATCGCCCCCAAGATCATGAACGTGCTGGACTGGGTGGACGAGATCATCCAGTTCACGCCGCTCACGGTGCAGCACCTGGAAACGATCGCCGACCTCGAGGCGCGGCGGATCGCCCGCGACCTGCAGGAACGCCACCGCTGCCGCCTGGCGTTCGCCGACGGGGTGCTGCCCATGCTGGCCGCCGAGGCCGAGCGCTCGGGGCGCTACGCCCATGCCGTGCACGAGTTCCTGGAGCGCGCGGTCCGCCTGCCGGCCCTGGACATCGTCACCAAGGCCGACCGCGACACGCGCCTGCGCGTCGTGCTCGAGGAGAAGCGCGTGCGCGTCGTCGAGGAGTGAGGAGGAGCCATGCCCAGGCACCTGAGGATCGACCACCTGCTGTCCGTCAAGTCCGCGCCGCCCGAGGCGGACATCAACTTCTCCTTCTCCAACATGGAGTTCCTGCTCGGCGCGGACGAGCTGCCCTTCGACCGCGGCTCCATCCTGCTGCACGCCTTTCCCGGCGACGCCGCGGTCGGCAGCCGCCGGCTGCTGGGCACGCTGAGCCGCCGCGAGCAGGTGCCGGAGGAGAACATCCTGCTGTCGCTGGGCACGAGCCTGGCCAACTTCCTGGTCTGGGGGGCGCTGCTGCGCCGCGGCGACGAGGTGGTCATCGAATTCCCGGCCTACGAGCCCCTGTTCAAGGTGCCGGCCTTCCTGGGGGCGCGCGTGCGCTTCTGCAAGCGCGACCCGGTCGACTTCTCGCTTGCCGTCGAGACCCTGGCCGCCTGCGTGAGCGAGAAGACGCGCATGGTCATCCTCAGCGACTCGCACAATCCCTCCGGCAGCCAGCTGTCGCCGCAGGTGCTGCAGTACCTGCGCGACCTGAACCGCGAGCGCGGCGTGCACGTCTTCATCGACGAGGTGTACGGGCGCTACTACCGCGAGCGCTCCCTGTTCGTCGACTACCCGGAGTTCATCGTCACCTCCTCGCTCTCCAAGTTCTACGGCCTGGGCTCGCTGCGCTGCGGCTGGGCCTTCGCCCCGGCGCCGGTGATCGAGAAGGCGCGGCAGTTCGGCGACTACCTGACCCCGGAGATCCCCTGCGCGCCGCTGCACCTGGCCCACCTGCTGCTGGAGAGCTCGGCGCTGGCCGAGCTGGAGCGGCGCGTCCGCCGCCGGGTGAAGGAGAACCGCGAGATCATCGGCGCCTACCTGGACCGCACCGAGTTCCTCTCCTGCTACCTCCCCAAGAACGGCGTCCTCTTCTTCCCCGAGATGCGCGCCCAGGTCGACGTCAAGAAGTTCTACGCCCAGCTGCTCAAGAAGCAGCGCATGGTGGTCACCGAGGGGCGCTTCTTCCAGATGCCGCGCCACTTCCGCATCGCCGGCATCTGGAGCGCGGAGATCATGGAAGAAGGACTGCGCAGGATCGAGGCGGCGTTGAAGGAGTCCCAGTTATAGCCGCAGGCGGAAGGAGACCGTAGGCAGTAGTCGGTCGACGGTAGAAAAACCCTGGAACACCGATAAGGCGGGCGCTTGACACGATCCGGATGGGTGCCGATTCTTCTGAGTTTGCCCGGCGCCCGCTTCCGGTCGGGCTAGTGCCCGCTCCTGCTGACTGCCGCCGGCTGCCTACTGGCTACTCTCTTATGAATTTTCTGAGCGAAAGGAACGAGGAAAAGAGCCCGATGCCGGCGCCGGTGGCGACGAGCCGCCAGAAGATGCTGGGCGGCAGCTCGCGGAAGTCGATCACCCCCTTGACCACCTGGTGGATGAAGCCCGCGTAGAGCGGGAAGGCGCGCACGGCGGCCAGCAGCAGCCCGCAGGCCAGCGCCCCGCCCAGCGATCCCAGGATCAGCCCCTCGAGCAGGAAGGGGACGCGGACGTAGGCGTCGGTGGCCCCGACCAGGCGCAGGATGGTGATCTCCTCGCGGCGCGTGAAGATGTTGAGCTTCACCACGTTGAAGATGATGAAGGCCGAGACGACCAGCAGGATGGCGCTCAGGAACAGCCCGGCGAACGAGGCGAACCTCTTGATGGTGGCGATCTTGCGCGCCCAGTCGCTGTTGAGCTGGACGCTCTCCACCAGCGGGCTGCGGCGGATGTCGGCGATGAACGACTCGATGGCCACGAGGCGGTCGGCGTCGGGGCGGAAGCGGGCGCGGATCGAGGCCGGGAAGGGGGAGGCGGCGAATTCGGCCAGGATGTACTCCAGCTCGGGGAACTCGCGGGCGAAATCGGCCCGCGCCTGGTCGCGGCTGGTGAGTCCGACCTCCTGGACCAGCAGGCTGGCGCCGACGCGGCGCGTCAGCGCCTCGACGGCGTCGGAGCCGGCGTCGTCGCGGAGATAGAAGATGGCCTCGACGTGGTCGCTCAGGCGGCTGATGGCGCGGTCGAGGTGGAAGGAGAGGAAGCCGAAGATGCCCGGGACCAGCAGGGTGAAGGCGATGATGCCCAGGCAGAGGAAGTTGACCGACTTGTTGCGCAGGATGCTGGAAACGGCCCCCTGCAGCGCGCGCCAGGCGAAGCGCATGGTCAGCCCGCCTCGCAGGGGCGGTCGAGCACCAGCTGCCCCTTGTCCAGCTTGATGATGCGCTTGGGGAAGAGGTTGATCAGGTTGAGGTCGTGGGTGGCGATGAGGGTGGTGATGCCGCTGGCGTTGATGCGCTCGAAGATGCGGATGATCTCGATCGACAGCTCGGTGTCGAGGTTGCCCGTGGGCTCGTCGGCGATGAGGATCTTGGGGTTGCCGATGACGGCGCGGGCGATGGCCACCCGCTGCTGCTCGCCGCCGGAGATGTGCGCGGTCAGGTAGCGCTTGCGGTGGCTGAGGCCGACCAGGGCCAGGGTGCTGTTGACCTTGTTCTCGATGGCGGCGCGCTTCTCGCCGCGCACCAGCAGGGGGATGGCCACGTTTTCCTGCACCGTGCGGTTCATCAGCAGCTTGAAGTCCTGGAAGACGATGCCGATCTGGCGGCGCAGGCGGTACAGGCGGTGGCGGGGGATGAGCGTGCTGTTGACCGAGTCGATGAGGATCTGCCCCTTGGTCGGCTCCTCCTCCTTGGTGATCAGCTTGAGCAGGGTCGACTTGCCGGCCCCCGAGGCGCCGGTGAGGAAGAGGAACTCGCCGCGCTCGATCTCCAGGTTGATGTCGCTCAGGGCCTCGTTGCTGCGGTAGTATTGCTTGTAGACATGGAAGAACTGGATCACGGCCGGTCGAGGAGGCGCCGGCCGGCGGCGGCGATGTCGGCGGCGGTCAGCCGGAAATGGGCATACAGGTCCTCGGGCTTGCCGGAGCGGCCGAACTGGCCGTCCATGCCCATCAGGGTCATCGGCACCGGGTGGCGCTGGACGAGGAACTCGGCGCAGGCCGAGCCCAGGCCGCCGCGCACCGAGTGGTCCTCGACGGTGAGCAGGCGCCCGGCGCGGCGCACGAGGCCGAGCAGGGTGTCGCCGTCCAGGGGCTGCAGGCTGGAACAGTTGAGGACCGCCGCCGCCACCCCCTGCGCGGCCAGGATCTCGGCCGCCTGCAGCGCCTTCTCCACCATCGCCCCCATGGCCGCCAGGACGAGGTCGCCGCCCTCGCGCAGCACCGGGGCGCGCCCGGGCTGGAAGCGATGGCCGGCGGGAAGCACGGTCGGCAGGTTGCCTCGCGTCAGGCGGATGAAGAACGGGCCGGGCGCGGCGGCGGCGTACTCGACAACGGCGGCCGTCTCGACGGCATCGGCCGGCACGAGGACGGTGAGCCCGGGCAGGCTGCGCGCCAGGGCCACGTCCTCCAGCGCCTGGTGGGTGGCGCCGTCCTCGCCGACCCCCAGGCCGGCGTGCGTCCCGACCAGCTTGACGTTGGCCCCGTTGTAGCAGACCGACTGGCGCACCTGGTCGAAGGCGCGGCCGATGAGGAAGGCGCAGAACGAGCTGGCGAACACCGTCTTCCCGGTCAGGGCCAGGCCGGCGGCGGTCGAGACCATGTCCTGCTCGGCCAGGCCCATGTCGAAGAAACGCTCGGGGAACTCGCGGGCGAAGACCTGCGTCTGCGTCGACTTGGCCAGGTCGGCGTCGAGGACGACCAGGTCGGGATTGGCCCGACCCAGCCGCAGCAGGGCCTGGCCGTAGGCGTTGCGCAGGCTTTCAGCGGCCATCGCCCAGCTCCATCAGCGCCTGTTCCGTCTCGGCGGCATTGGGCGCCTGGCCGTGGAAGGCGACGTTGTCCTCCATGAACGAAACGCCCTTGCCCTTGACGGTGCGGGCGATGACCAGGGTGGGGCGCTGGCGCTCGCGGGCGAAGGCGGCCAGGGCGGCCTCGATCTGGCCGAAGTCGTGGCCGTCGATCTCCTCCACGTGCCAGCGGAAGGCCTGCCACTTGTCGCGCAGGGGGGCGATGTCCTTGATGGCGCTCACCCGGCCGTCGATCTGCAGGTCGTTGTAGTCCAGGAAGACGCAGAGGTTGCTCAGTTTGCGGAAGCCGGCGGTCATGGCCGCCTCCCAGACCTGGCCCTCCTGCGACTCGCCGTCGCCGATCAGGGCAAAGACGCGGGCCGGGATGCCCGACAGGCGCAGGCCCAGGGCCATGCCGCAGGCCATCGACAGGCCCTGGCCCAGGGATCCCGTCGAGGCCTCGACGCCGGGGGTGTCCAGGCGGTGCGGGTGGCCCTGCAGGCAGGAATCGGCCTGGCGCAGGCGGTCCAGCGCCGACAGCGGCAGGAAGCCGCGCTCGGCCAGGGCGGCGTAGAGGACGGGCGCGGCGTGCCCCTTGGAGAGGACGAAGCGGTCGCGGTCGGGGAGGGTGGGCTGGAGCGGGTCGAGGCGCATGTGGCGGAAATAGAGAAAGGCGAGGATCTCGACCGCCGAGAGCGATCCACCGGGATGGCCCGAGGCGGCCCGGGAGATCATGCGCACGATGTGCAGGCGCATGCGGCGGGCGGTCTCGGCCAGCTGGATGCGTTCCTGCTCGTTCATGCGCGGGCCCCGGCGGCGGCCGGGGTCAAGCCTCCGCGTCGTCGTCGATTTTCCGGTACAGGATGCGCCCGCAGCTCTCGCAGACCATCAGGTCGGTCGAGAGGATCATCTCGCTCAGGATCTGCGGGCGGATCTTGATGTTGCAGACGCCGCAAAAGTCGCTGTGCACGTAGGAGACGACCTTGCCGGCCTTCTTGACGAAGAGGTTGTCGTAGACCTTGAGCAGCTTGGGCTCGACCCGGGCGCGCAGCTCCTTCTTGCCGTGCGTCTCCTCGGCCAGCTTGTTGCGGTGGTATTCCAGGTTGCGCTGCATGTCCTGGATCTGCTGGTTGTAGGTTGCGGCGATCTTCTGGAACGCGCTCTCGGCCTCGCGGATGGAGCCCATGATCTCGTCCGATTCGATCATCTTCTCGATGATCTTCTCTTCCACGGCGACGATGTTGGCTTCCTCGAACTTGATCTCGTTGCTGAAGCCCTGGAATTCCTTGTTGGTCGTCACCTTCTTCATCTGTTCCTTGTATTTGCCGATCTTGTCGCGGATGGCGACGATCTCGCGCTCCAGCTTCTTCCTCTCCTCGCCGTTGGTCTGCAGCCGCTTCTTGGCCTTTTCGATCATGTCGGAGCGGGAGTCGCGCTCGTCCTCCAGCTCCTTGATTTTGAGGGGGATGTCCTTGATGACGGCCTCGATCTCCTTGAGCTGGTCGTCCTTCAGCTGCAGCGCGTACAAGATGTCAAGTCCTTCTTTCAAGAAAACTCCTTGTGCAGGGCGCTTCTACTGGGCCTACCAGGATTCGAACCTGGAACCGACCGGTTATGAGCCGGCAGCTCTAGCCGTTGAGCTATAGACCCGAGCCAAGGGCAAGAGTAGCAAAATCACGCCCGGCTGTCAATACTAAGGAGACCGCAGGAACGAAAGATCACAATCTAAGAACGCGACAAAGAACTATTCAGCAACTTGAAGACGCACCGGTCCATCAAGGTACCACGTACCATGTACCACGTACCATGGTAAAGGCAGAAACGTGATCACTGGAGGCATTGGTTTTCAACGTGGTACGTGGTACATGGTATCTCATCTTTAATTCGTTCAGTTTCTCCCGAGTTCCATGTACTGCGAACCATGGTAAAGGCAGAAGAATAGACACTGGAGGGCGTCGGGTATCAACTTGGTACGTGGTACGTGGTACATGGTACCTCATCTTTAGTTTGCTGAGTTTCTCCTGGTTGACAATTTTTGTCTATTGGGTGTATGGTTTGGCCAATGAAAAAATTTGCGCTGCTGGCCTTTTTGGCGGTGTTCGCCCTGCCCCTGCGCGCCTTCTTCCCCTTCTTCCACGGCGCCCGCTCGCTGGCCCTCGGCTATTCCTCCCTGGCTTTCAACTACGACGTCAATTCCCTTTTCCTGAACCCGGCGCTGCTGGCCACGCTGACCGTGCCCCTGGCCGGCTACCAGTACGGCGACAGCCGCATCGATTTCCGCGACGCCGCCGGCGCCTTGGCCGCGGCCCGGGGCTTCCCGCTGGAGAGCTTCCAGGACCTCGACGGGGCCGGCCGCGCCGAGGTCCTGGCCTACCTGCGCAGCGCCTTCGCCGCCGGCCCGGTCATCAGCGGCTTCCGCTCCCGCGGCCCCGGCTACGCCGGCAAGGGCTATGCCGTGGCCATCACCACCGTGGACGCCGCCGTGGTCGCGCCGCTGGCTTCCCCGCTCCTCGACGGGCCGGACGACGAGGTCAGCGCCGCCGACATCGCCGCGCTGCGCGTCCGCTTCACCGGCCTGCGCTACACCGATTATTCCCTGGCCGTGGGCGTCCCCCTTTCCCAGGGTGTGACCCTGGGGGCCACGCTCCATTACCTGAAGGGCAGGCAGGCGGTCGTGGACCTCGGCTTGGCCGCCGAGCCGTTCACGCCGTTCGCCGATGCCGGAGACCTAGCGCAGGCGGCCTGGACGGCCGCCGCCGACCCGTTCAGCCGCCTGGCCTTCGACGCCGGCGCCGCCGTCGACATCGGGCCCAGTTTCAAGGCCGGGGTGACGGTGAGGAACGCCAACCACCCCGAGATCGAAACCGCCGCCGGCCCGCTGCGCCTGGCCCGCCGGCTGGTGGCCGGGCTGGCCTTCCGCCCCGACCCGCAGCTGACCCTGGTGCTGGACGTCGACCTGGCCGCCGCCGAGCTTTTTCCGGGCGGCGGCGAGGCCCAGCCGCTGGCGCTGGGCGTGGAGAAGGGGCTGTTCCGCAGCAAGCTGCTGCTGCGCGCCGGGCTGTGGAGCGACCTGGAGGCCAGGTACCTGGTGGGCCGGCGGGCCAACGTCCTGTACGGCCTGGGCTGCGGCTTCAACCTGGGCCATTTCCTGGTCGACCTGGCCCTGGCCCTGGATTCCCAGGGGCGTGTGAAAAATCTCGGCCTCTCGGGATTTTACGCGCTGCGCTGACGAGGTGAAAAAATTGACAATTCGTTTTTCATCCTCTACAATATGATCCAATGGCTATGCGACTAGGAGATTTTCTTATCAAGGAAAGGAAGCTGACGGAGGAGAAGCTGCAGCACGCCCTGGACGTGCAGAAGAAGGAGCCGGGCAAGCTGGGCAGCATCCTCATCCGTTTGGGGCATGTCACCGAGGAGGACATCGCCCAGGTGCTGAGCAAGCAGTTCGGCTATCCCTCGATCAACCTCACCAAGTTCGAGATCGACGAGAAGGTGATCGAGCTGATCAAGCCCGACATTGCCCGCAAGCACGTGGTCATCCCCATCCACCGCATCGGCTCCAACCTCACCCTGGCCATGGCCGACCCCTCGAACCTCTTCGTGCAGGAGGAGATCCGCTTCTCCACCAACCTGCGCATCCAGGCGGTCATCGCGCCCGAGTCGTCGATCCTGCAGGCCATCGACAAGTACTACGGCTCCTCCACCGGCATCGAGGCCCAGAAGTTCCTCGACGAGATCGAGCTGAGCGAGGATTCCAGCGTCGAGGTCATGGAGATGAAGGAGGACGAGCTTTCGGTCGACGGCGACATCGACGAGGACGCCCCGGCCATCAAGCTGGTCAACCTCATCTTCAACGACGCCATCATCAAGGGGGCTTCGGACATCCACTTCGAGCCCTACGAGAAGGAATTCCGCGTGCGCCTGCGCATCGACGGCGTGCTGCACGAGTACATGAAGCCGCCGATGAACCTGAAGAACAAGGTCACCTCCCGCCTCAAGCTGATCTCCGGCATCGACATCGCCGAGAAGCGCCTGCCCCAGGACGGACGCATCAAGACCAAGATCGACACCGGCACGGCCAAGAAGGTCGTCGACATGCGCGTCTCCTCGCTGCCGACCATCCACGGCGAGAAGGTCGTCATCCGCATCCTGGACAAGGACCAGCTCAAGCTCGACCTGACCCAGCTCGGCTTCGAGCCCTCCTCGCTGCAGAAATTCGAACGCAACATCAAGGAGCCCTGGGGCATCATCCTGGTCACCGGCCCGACCGGCTCGGGCAAGACCAACACCCTGTACTCGGCCGTCTCCAAGCTGAACGACGAGGAGGTCAACATCCTGACCGCCGAGAACCCGGTGGAATTCAACATCTTCGGCATCAACCAGGTCAACATCAAGGAGCAGATCGGCCTGACCTTCCCCGCCGCCCTGCGCACCTTCCTGCGCCAGGACCCCAACATCATCCTGGTGGGGGAGATCCGCGACTTCGAGACCGCCGACATCGCCATCAAGGCCGCCCTGACCGGCCACCTGGTCCTCTCGACGCTGCACACCAACGACGCCCCCTCCACCATCGCCCGCCTGATCAACATGGGCATCGAGCCCTTCCTGGTGGCCACGGCGCTGCGCCTGGTCCAGGCGCAGCGGCTCATCCGCCGCCTGTGCAGCAACTGCAAGGCGATCGCCAAGATCCCGGCCCAGACGCTGATCGAGATCGGCTTCACCCCCGAGGAGGCCAAGACGGTCCAGATCTTCGAGCCCAAGGGCTGCGACAAGTGCAACAACACCGGCTACAAGGGGCGCGTCGGGCTCTTCGAGGTCATGGAGCTCGACGAGGAGCTCCGCGAGATGGTCATGATCGGCGCCTCCACCTCCGAGCTGCGGCAGAAGGCCAAGGAGAAGGGCATGCTCACCCTGCGCATGAGCGGCCTGGAAAAGATCAAGATCGGCATGACCTCCATCGAGGAAGTCCTGCGCGAGACCACGAAGATGTAAGGAGGGAGACATGGCCCTGCCGCTGCCGCAACTGCTGAAGATCATGGTCGACGAGGGCGGCACCGACCTGCACATCACCACCAACTCGCCGCCGCTGATCCGCGTCCACGGCCTGCTGCGGCGCATCGAACACCCCTCGCTGTCCCCGGCCGAGACCAAGCAGATGATCTACAGCATCCTCAACGACAACCAGAAGTACAAATTCGAGGAGAACTGGGAGCTCGACTTCTCCTTCGGCATCAAGGGGCTGGCCCGCTTCCGCGCCAACGTCTTCATGCAGCGCGGCGCCGTGGCCGGCGCCTTCCGCCGCATCCCCTACGAGATCTGGTCGTTCGAGAAGCTGGGGCTGCCGCCCATCGTGCCCACCATGACCAACAAGGCGCGCGGCCTGATCCTGGTCACCGGCCCCACCGGCTCGGGCAAGACCACCACCCTGGCCTCGATGCTCGACAAGGTCAACAAGGAGCACCCGGTCCACATCATCACCATCGAGGACCCCATCGAGTACCTGCACTCGCACCGCAAGGCCATGGTCAACCAGCGCGAGCTGCACGCCGACACCAAGAGCTTCCCGCTGGCGCTGCGCTCGGTGCTGCGCGAGGACCCGGACGTGGTGCTGATCGGCGAAATGCGCGACCTGGAGACCATCCAGGCGGCCATCACCATCGCCGAGACCGGCCACCTGACCTTCGCCACCCTGCACACCAACTCGGCGGCGCAGACGATCAACCGCATCATCGACGTCTTCCCGCCCCACCAGCAGGACCAGGTGCGCACCCAGCTGTCGATGAACCTGGAGGGCATCATCACCCAGGCGCTGCTGCCCAAGGCCGACGGCCGCGGCCGCTGCCTGGCCGTGGAGATCCTCGTGCCCACGCCGGCCATCCGCCACCTGATCCGCGACAACAAGATCCACCAGATCTATTCGTCCATGCAGATGGGCCAGGACAAGTACGGCATGATCACCTTCAACCAGTCGCTGGCCAACCTGTATTTCAAGCGCGACATCTCGCTGGAGCTGGCCAAGAGCGTCTCGCACAACCCGGAGGAGCTGCAGGAACTCATCAACCGCGGCCCGACCACGCTCAGCAACCAGTTCAAGACCGCCGCCTTCGCCCAGGCGCCCAATGCCGGCAAGGTGCAATAAAAAGGGGGACCCATGGCCGTATTCAAGTACCGTGGCAGGAACCGGGTGGGCACCATCGTCGAGGGCGAGCGCAGCGGCCGCAACGCCAACGAGGTGGTCACCGCCCTGGAGAAGGAGCAGATCCAGGTCCTGAGCATCGAGCGCAAGAAGCCCGGGCTGGCCATCCCCTTCCTCAGCAAGAAGAGCCGCGGCGTGTCGCTCAAAACCATCGCCGTGTTCAACCGCCAGCTGTCGGTCATGTTCAACGCCGGCCTGCCCATCACCCAGGCCATCGGCATCCTGGCCCAGCAGCAGAAGGACAAGTACTTCCAGGGGGTGCTCACCGAGGTGCGCAAGGACGTGGAGGCGGGCGCCAACCTCTCCAGCGCCTTGCGCAAGCATCCCAAGGTGTTCAACGAGCTCTACACCAGCATGATCCAGGCCGGCGAGGCCTCGGGCAACCTGGACACCATCCTGCTGCGCCTCTCGCAGTACGTCGAGAACATGAACAAGCTGGTGGGCAAGGTGAAATCGGCCCTGGCCTATCCCATCGGCGTGCTGATCATCGCCGTCGTCCTCACCGGCATCCTGCTGTGGAAGGTCGTGCCGGTGTTCACCGACATGTTCTCGCAGATGGGCGCCGAGCTGCCGCTGATGACCCAGGTCGTGGTCGGGGCCAGCAACTTCCTGGTCTCCAACTTCCTGTGGATCATCCTGATCATCGCCGGCGCCGTCTTCGCCTTCCGCTCCTACAACAGCACCTTCAAGGGGCGGCGCGTGATCGACAACATCAAGCTCAAGGTCTGGGTCATCGGCGACCTGCTGACCAAGGTGGCGGTGGCCCGCGTCACCCGCACCCTGGCCACCCTGTTGACCTCGGGCGTGGAGATCATCGAGAGCATGACCATCACCGCCAAGACGGCCAGCAACGCGATCATCGAGGACGCCGTGCTCAAGAGCCGCGCCATGGTGCAGGAAGGCAAGCCGCTGTGGGAGTCGTGGGAAGAGACCAAGCGCTTCCCCTACATGGTCACGCAGATGGTCGCCGTCGGCGAACAGACCGGCTCGCTGTCCACCATGCTGGGCAAGGTGGCCGACTTCTACGACGAGGAGGTCGACCAGGCGGTCACGGCCCTGGTGTCGCTGATGGAGCCGCTGATGATCCTGATCCTGGGCGGCATCGTGGGCGGCGTCGTCGTCTCCATGTACCTGCCGCTGTTCGACATCATCGGCAAGGTGGGCTGAGCCGAACCCGTTGATCGCCGTCGAAGAGCGCAAGCTGCACAAAAGGCTGGTCTTCCTGCATTCCATCCGCATCGCCATCCTGTCGGGGCTGGCGCTGGTCACGGCCATCATCCTGCTGTTCTTCCAGGCGCCGCTGTCGCTGCTGGCCCTCCTGGGCGCCCTGCTGGCGGCGGTCGTGGTCAGCATCCTGTTCTTTCCGCTGGCGCGCCTGCTGCGGACGCGGCCGCTGCTCTTCCTGGAACTGGCCTTCGACATCCTGCTGGTCACCCTGCTGGTCTACCTTTCGGGAGGCGTCGCCAGCCCCTTCTATTTCCTCTACATCCTGCCCATCCTCGTGGCCTCGATCTTCCTGTCGCGCCGCGAGACGCTGGCCACCGCCACCCTTTCCTTCATCGCCTTCGGCTCCCTGGCCGACCTGCTCTACCTGGGGATCATCCCGTATTATCCCGGCTTCGACGCCGGCGAGGTGACGCTGGGCGCCTTCATCTACAACCTGCTGATGGGCTTCATCGCCTTCTCCAGCGTCAGCCTCATCGCCTCCTATTACTTCGAGCGCATCCGCCGCGCCGGCGAGCAGCTGCGCGACGTGCAGGAGAACCTGCGCGACATCCTGCTGCTCAACAACTCGGTGATGGAAAAGATGGAGAACGGCCTGGCCACCGCCGACGCCGAGGGCCGCGTGATCTCCTACAACCCCAAGGCTGCCCGCTTCCTGGGGCTGAAGCCGGGGATGAACCTGTTCGAGCTGCTGCTGTCGGGGGAGGACCTGTCGGCCGCCTGCCGCCAATGGCAGTCCGGAGGCGCCTACTACTTCGAGAAGCTCCTGCACGGCTATTCCCTGGGCGTCAGCGTGTCGGCCATCGAGAAGATCTCCACGTTCGAGCGGCTGCTGGTCTTCCTGGTCACCGACCTGAGCGCCATCAAGAAGATCGAGCACCGGCTCAAGGAGAAGGAGCACCTGGCGCTGATCGGCGAGATGGCCGCCGGCATCGCCCACGAGATCCGCAACCCGCTGGCCTCGATCTCGGGCTCGGTGCAGTACCTGCGCCGCGAGCTCCAGGTGGAGGCGCCGCTGCGCGGCCTGATGGACATCATCGTCAAGGAATCGGACCGCCTGTCGGCCTTCATCGAGGACTTCCTCACCTTCTCGCGCCCGGCGCCGCTGGAGATCGGCGAGTTCGACCTGGGCGCGCTGCTCGACGAGGTGACGGCCATGCTGGCCCGCAGCCACCCCCGCCTGCGCTTCCTCAAGAAGTACGGCCCGGGCAGCGTGGTGCGCGCCGACGCCAAGAAGATCAGGCAGCTGGCCTGGAACCTGCTGAACAACGCGGCCAAGGCCCAGCAGGAAAAGGGGACCGTCGAGATCGCCATTTTCCAGAAGGATGGCGCCGACTGCCTGGCCATCCGCGACTTCGGCGTCGGCATGGATCCGGCCGAGCTGGAGAAGATCTTCGTCCCCTTCTACTCCCGCTTCGCCTCCGGCATCGGCCTGGGCATGAACATCGTCAAGCGCATCGTCGACGAGCACGGCTTCGCGCTGGACATCCAGTCGGAAAGGAACCGCGGCACCGAGGTGTCGGTATGCTTTCAAAAGCATTGAACCTGCTGATCGTCGACGACGACCACAGCCTGCGCAGCATGCTGTCGTTCGTGCTGGGCAAGGAGGGCTACCAGGTGGAGGAGGCGCAGAGCGCCGGCGAGGCGCTGAAGAAGCTGAAGAGCCGCCGCTTCGACCTGGTCATCTCCGACATCCGCATGCCCGACCTGAACGGCATCGAGCTGCTCAAGAAGATCAAGATCCACGACCCCGACCTGCCGGTGATCATGATCACGGCCTACGCCGCCACCCAGGACGCCATCGAGGCCATGAAGCTGGGCGCCGAGGACTACATCATGAAGCCCTTCAAT
This sequence comes from uncultured Clostridia bacterium, assembly GCA_964628035.1. GTDB lineage: Bacteria > Acidobacteriota > Aminicenantia > UBA2199 > UBA2199 > UBA2199. The sequence continues at coordinate 56,775 of CAZVPI010000012.1, forward strand.
CTGGAGGAGCTGAAGATCATCCTCGACAAGTCGCTGCGCAAGCGCAGCCTCGAGCGCGAGAACATCGCGCTGCGCCAGAAGCTTTCCGACCGCGAGAAGTTCGAGGACATCGTCGGCGCCGACCCGCAGATGACCAAGATCTACGAGCTGATCCGCACCGTGGCCCAGACCGACTCCACCGTGCTCATCAGCGGCGAGAGCGGGACCGGCAAGGAGCTGATCGCCCGCGCCATCCACGCCCAGAGCCGGCGCTCCGGCGAGCGCTTCGTCTCCATCAACTGCGGGGCCCTGCCCGAGACCCTGCTGGAGAGCGAGCTGTTCGGCCACAGGAAGGGGGCCTTCACCGACGCCTACCAGGAGAAGGAGGGGCTGTTCGAGGCCGCCCGCCAGGGCACGCTGTTCCTGGACGAGATCTCGGAGATGTCGCAGAAGATGCAGGTCAAGCTGCTGCGCGCCATCCAAGAGAAGGCGGTGCGCCGCGTCGGCGACAACCGCGAGATCCCCGTCGACGTGCGCATCATCGCCGCCACCAACCGCGACCTGGTCGAGGGCATGGAGCAGGGTTCGTTCCGCTCCGACCTGTACTACCGCCTGAACGTCATCTCCATCCGCGTGCCGCCGCTGCGCGAGCGCCGCGACGACATCCCCATCCTGATGCAGCACTTCCTGCAGCGCTACAACCAGAAATTCGCCAAGAACATCACCGGCTTCGAGAAGGGGGTGATGGACTGCTTCGCCGCCTACCGCTGGCCGGGCAACGTGCGCGAGCTGGAGAACTTCATCGAGCGCGGCGTGGCCCTGGAGAAGGGGAGCGCCTTCACCGCCGCCTCGCTGCCGCCGGAGGTCATCTACAACCTGGACGCGGCGCCGGCCGCCGGCGAGGACTGGGCGGCCCGGCTGGCCCAGGGCGAGCTTGACTTCAACGAGTACCTCGACGGACTCAGCAAGCGCATCCTCATCCGCGCCCTGGAGCAGAACGGCGGCAACGTCAAGCGCACGGCGCAGCGGCTGAAGCTCAATTACCGCTCGCTGCGCTATTTGATCGAGAAGTACAAGTTAAAATATCGATAACACAAGGCTCGGCGCACGGCGTACGGCGTACGGCGTACGGCCAAGAATAAAATCCAAAGCACCAAATCCCAAATTCCAAACAAGCACGAAGCACCAATGATCCAATGACCAAAGTAAAGAAGTGATAGGGATAGTGATAGTGGTCGTAGAGAACAATTGAGTGTCTTTGCCACCACTTTGCCCCGTTTTTTTTCGGTTATTTAATTTAGTGATTTCTCCTGCCCTACGCCGTACGCCGTCAGCCGTGCGCCAAGTCTCTCCTTGCCCCTTGTCATTTGTGCCCTGTTGCGCTATACTGGCCCCTCATGAACCCCTATCTTATCCTCTTCCTGTCCTGGCTGGTGCCCGGGCTGGGCCATCTGCTGCAGAAGCGCCGCCTGCGGGCCGCCGTGTTCTTTTTCGCCATCGGCGCCCTGCTGGTCCTGGGCGTGCTGATGCAGGGCAAGTTCTACGGCACCGGCGTCATGCACCCGCTGCTGCTGCTCGGCTTCGCCGCCGACCTGGCCAACGGCGCCTTCTATTTTCTCATCCGCTTCCTGGGCCTGGCCGCCGGCGACGTCACCGTCGTGACCTTTCACTACGGCACCGCCTACCTGGCCGCCGCCGGCCTGCTCAACTACCTGGTGGCGCTGAACGCCTTCGACATCGCCAAGGGGAGAAAAGAGTGATCTTCAAGAGCCACATGATCTCCATGCTGGTCTTCGCCGTGCTGGTCTCGGTGGTGCTGGCCTTCGTGCGCCATGCCGACCTGCGCCATGCCTGGCGCTACGCCCTGAAGCTCTTCCTGTTCATGGCCGGCGGCGTCGTGGTCTTCAGCTGGTTCATGCATTTCGCCTGAGGCGCGCATGGCCGCGCCGGGCCGCGCCCTTGCCGCTTTCGCCTCCCTGCTGACCTACGCCGCCATATTCGCCCTCTCATCCCTGTCCGCTTCCGAGCTGCCCGCGGGCGTCCCCGACGTCATCCCCCACGTCCTGGAATACGCCCTGCTGGCCTTCCTCCTGTCCCTGGCCTTCGCCCCGGCGCGCCGGCCGCGGGCGCTGCTCGCCGTCCTCCTGTTGGCGCTGCTGCTGGGGCTGCTGGACGAGTGGCACCAGACGGCTACGCCGGGAAGGGTGTTCTCCCTGCTCGATTTGCTCTACGATGGACTGGGTGCAATCACGGGCATTGTGTTGTATGTGAAATTTTGCGCCAAGTGCTATGGATCCTCGTAATTCGTGATTCCATTCGTGATTTGAAAAAGCCCTGGCCCGCTGCTTGCGGTTGCGAATCACGGAAGATCGTTGAGTTCATTCACGCATCACGGATCGGGATAATCCCTCGAGTCTATTCACGAATCACGTCGGCCCGCTTCATTTGCGGCCTTTCTTTCCGTCTCTTTTTTGGTTATAATGGGGCCGAAAATGAAGAAAATCTTGATCGTTGACGACGAGAAGAACATACAGGTTTCCCTGGCCACCGTCCTGGAGGACGAGGGCTTCCAGGTGTATTTCGCCAAGGACGGCCAGGAGGGGATCGAAAAGTTCCAGAACATCCGCCCCGACGCCATCTTCCTCGACATCTGGCTGCCGGGCATGGACGGACTGGAGGTCATCAAGCGCATCCTGGAGATCGACCCGCTGCAGATCATCATCATGATCTCGGGCCACGGCTCGGTCTCGGCCGCCGTCTCGGCGCTCAAGGCCGGCGCCTACGACTTCCTGGAAAAGCCGCTCAGCCTGGACAAGGTCATGTTCGTGCTCAAGCGCGCCCTGGAGTTCCGCCAGGTGCGCGACGAGAACCGCCGCCTGAAGGTCATCCTCGACCAGGAGGACGAGCTCGCCGGCAGCGACGAGAAGAAGCGCCTGCTGCGCGAAAGCACGGCCACCATCGACTTCGAGGCCGCCGACCCCCGCCACCTGCGCAAGCAGCGCACGGTGGCGGCGAGCAACATCCTCTACGGCATCGGCCTGCACTCGGGCGAGAAGACCGGCATGGTCGTCAAGCCGCTGCCGGCGAACAAGGGCATCCGCTTCGAGAACATCTCCAAGCGCGGCTACATCCCGGCGCGCATCGAGTACCTGAACACCACCGGCTACGCCACCTCCATCAAGAAGGACGACCTGGAGGCGCGCACCATCGAGCACCTGCTGGCCGTGCTGCACGCCTTCGGCATCACCAACCTGGCCGTCAAGATCAACAAGGAAGTCCCCATCGACGACGGCTCGGCCATCCATTTCTGCGAGTTCATCAAGGAGTGCGGCATCGTCGAGCAGGGCGAGGACATCCCCGAGATCGTCATCACCCGGCCGCTGCAGATCGGCGAGGAATCGGTGGACGGCAAGTTCATCCGCGTCGAGCCGGCCGACGTCTTCTCGGTGCGCTACACCTGCGTCTATCCCGAGCCGCTGGGCAGGCAGACCTTCGACTTCACCCTGAACTCGGAGGAGGACTTCCAGCGCGAGATCGCCCCCTCGCGCACCTACGGCTTCGTCGACGACTTCAACCGCCTCAGCGACATGGGCCTGGCCGAGGGCGGGCGCATGAACAACTTCATCCTCATCGACCAGGCGCGCATCCTCAACACCACCCTGCGCTTCCCCGAGGAGCTGGCGCGGCACAAGATCCTGGACGTCATCGGCGACTTCTACCTACTGGGCCGGCCCATCCGCGGCCGCATCGTGGCCCAGAAGACCGGCCACACCGACAATGCCAAGATGGTCAACCTGATCAAGGAGACTTTCCTGAAAAAAGGCTGAACTCGGCGTAAGGTGTAAGGCATAAGGCGCAAGGGAAGAAAAACCAATGACAGATAAAAAAATTGTGCTATCTGGCGGATGAGAATCAGAATTGTGCCATTTCCACGCCGATATATCTTTTTTTCTTCTCCTCCCTATGCTGGGTGCTGGCCGTTTCTCTTCCCCTTCACCTGACGCCCTGAGCCTTACACCCAGAACTTTTCATTCTCTTCCCCTAGGCCTCACGCCCTAGGCCTTACAAAGAGTTCTTTTCTTCCTCTTCCCCTACGCCCTACGCCTTCAGCCTTACGCCGAGTTTTCTTCTGCTGAAGGGCACTGGCTCTTGAGCGGGCACTCGGCGCACTTGGGTCTAATGGGCCGGCAAATGGTCTGCCCGAAGCCGACCAGCGCCTGGTTGACCCGGCTCCAGAGGCGGCGCGGGAACCGCGCCTCCAGCTCCTTCTCGACCTCGGCCGGGGTGCGTCCCTGCGCCCAGCCCAGGCGGCGCGAGATGCGGAAGACGTGGGTGTCGACGGCGACGGCCGGGCGGCCGTAAGCCAGGGCCAGGACCAGGTTGGCCGACTTGCGGCCGATGCCAGGCAGGCGTAGCAGCCCCTCCAGGGTGGAGGGGACCGCCCCCGCCCCGCCCAGCTGGCGGCAGATGGCCAGGATGTGCCGGGCCTTGGTGCGGTAGAAACCCACCGGAAAGATCAGGCGGGCGATCTCGGCCTCGGAAAGAAGGGCCATTTTGCCTGGCGTATCGGCCTTGGCGAACAGCCTGGCCGAGGCCTTCTCGGTCACCGGGTCCTGGGTGCGGGAGCTGAGCAGGACCGAGACCAGGACGCGGAAGGGGGTGCCGCGGATGCCGGCCTCGAAGGAGGCCACCGGCGGGCCGAGGGGAGCCGTGGCCCGGCGTATCGTCTCCAGCTGGCGGGCGGCGCTGGCCTCAGCCCGGGAGCTTCTCGCCGTTGAGGACGATCTCATGGCGCAGGGCGACGGCAGGGGCGAGGGTGGCGCTGACGCCGCAGTATTTCTCCTGCGACAGGGAGACCGCCTTGCGCAGCGAGTCGGGGTTGATCCCCGCCCCCTGGAAGCGGTAGATGACCTTGATCTCAAGGAATTTCCGCGGGTGCTCCTCGGCGGTCAGCGCCTCGGTCTCGACGCGGAAGCCCTCCACCTTGACCCGCATCTTGCCCAGGATGGAGATGACGTCCATGCCGGTGCAGCCGGCCAGCGAGACCAGGGTCAGCGCCTTGGGCCGCGGCCCCAGGTCGCTGCCGCCCGATCCGGGGGCGGCGTCGATGACCAGCTCGTGCCCGTCCAGGACGGCCTTGAACGCCATGTCGCCCTGCCAGTCGATAGACGCGTTGAGTTCCATGCGCGAATGGTACATCAGGTTGATTGAAAAAGATAGAACTTGGCGTAAGGCGCAGGGCATAAGGCGTAAGGGAAGAAAAAGAAAAGGCCCTAGGCGCAGGGTATGGGAATGATTGTGAGTGGAAAATTTACTGGATATTTCTTAGGGAAAAGCGATTGAATGAATGAAACCTATCTTACCTTACGCCCCACGCCTTATGCCTTACGCCGAGTACTTTTCTTCGAGCACGGTCCACTACCAGTTCCTGCCCAGTTTCGCCAGCTCCTCGGTGCTGTACTTGCGGAACAGGATCTCCCATTCCCTGGACCCCTCGGGGATGTTCTTCTTTTGGGTGACGATCTTCTCCTGGGCGGCGGTCTCGATGGTCTCGAAGAGCTTCAGCTGGTCGAGGATCAGGTGGTAGATCCTGAAACGGATATCGCCGATATCGCAGGAATAATCGATATCCTCGCTCTTCTGGAGGTGATCGACGATGAGCTTGGTCAGGTGGTTGACCCGGTTCTTCGACAACTTGAGGCTCATGGGGCGTACGATCCTATCGCTTCGGGCAGGGGAGCGGTTCCCGCCGCACAGGGGCGGCCGCATCCCACGGGCGGCCTGAAAAGCCGACCTTGACCCGGGCTGGCGGGAAAAAACGACCCGTTGTTCATTTTTTTTACATTTTACCCTGAAGGGCGTGGATTGTCAATGCTTTCTTCCCGAGCGGCCGCGGTCCGCGCGCCGCGAGCATTCGGCCTCGGATCCAGGCTGGCGGCGGTTTTCGGCTTGGGCTGACGATTCGGGGCGGAATTACGGGAGGGAGGGGGTTGTGTCCAGATAGGGAAAAGGACGGATGGGATTGTCCTCGAATCCCCTCGAGAAAACGACCTCCAGGTTCTGGCGGATGGTCCCGCTTCCGCCGTCGGCGCCGATGATGGTCAGGAAAACGTCGGTGTTGTCCGGGGCGTAGGCCGGGAAGAGGTTGCCCGGGAAGGGGCGCCTGTCGGTCCAATCGCGCGGGTTGTTGGACTGGATCGTGAATTCGCTGCGGCTCATCGGCCTGAGGTCCTTGTAGTCCACGAAGGGAGCATACGACTGGAAATTGCCGCTGTTGATCTCCAGGAGCTGCTTTTTCCGCGATCGGACCACGAAACGCCAATCCGCGATCCTGGCTTCGGAATTGTGCCAATTGACCACGGAAAGGGAGAACCTGAGATTCGTCTCGTTCTTCTTGACATTATAGGAAATATTGCCCTCTCCCCATTGGATCCAGTACAGGTCGGTGTCGGTTTTGCAGGAGAAGAAAAGTGCGGGCAATGCCGCCAGCAGGGCAGACAGGAACATGAGCCTGAACTTCATCCCTCGATCCATTTCTCTGCTTTTATAATAGTATCAGAGTGTTTGGGATTCAAGGTACAATCGATTCCGCCCTTCATCCGCGGGGCTATCGGCCGGCCGAATCCTTCCAAACTGCCGGCGGCAGCCGGCGTGGCGCGCGGCTACAGGATGATGTTTTCCTGCTCAGCCAGCTTGGACTTGACCATGCGGAACATCTCGTAGTAGTCGATGTTGGAGTTGCGGATCTCGTTCAGCTTGTCCTTGAGGATGTCCTTGACCTTCTCGTCGAGGGCGTCCTCCTTCTCCAGCTCCTGGGTGATGATGGCCTGGACGTCGGCGACCACCGCCTCGCGGTTTTCCACAAAAATGAGCTTTTCGGCAAGCAGGCCTTTCACGACATGGAAGGCGAGGTGCTCGATCTGCTGCTTGTTCAGTCTCATCGGCACGATTGTAACAAATTTTGGCACCCAGCACAAGGGCCTTTTAGCAATAAATTCATAATAATCGAACCCAATAACCAGTCGGCCACCAGAAGGTTCGCCGGTCCTTCGAGGTGCCACGCTGCCGGCCCCGCCAGGGGCGGCGTCCCCGAGGGGCGATTGCCCCGAGTGGGATACCATGTACCATGTACCCTGTTAAAGGCAGAAGAGTGGCCCCTGGATGGCATCGGTCTTCAACGTGGTACTTGGTACGTGGTACATGGAACCTCTATCACTACCACTTGCGTTTGCTTGTTCATAATATTTTCTTTCGCTATAATATTGACAAATAGCCTCAAATGCGGTAAATTGTTACCTCCCAAGAGGTTTAACCATGAAATTGAACAAGAGCAACGTCACGTATTTGCCCCAAAAAAACGGCATGGAAAAGAAGTGGTGGCTGATCGACGCCAGCGACCTGGTGCTCGGCCGGCTGGCCACCCGCATCTCCGATATTTTGCGCGGCAAGGACCACCCCTATTACACCCCCTTCTATGACTGCGGCGACCACGTCGTGGTCATCAACGCCCGCAAGATCCGCCTGACCGGCAGCAAGGAGGAGCAGAAGCTCTACTTCCGCCACTCCGGCTACCGCGGCGGCATCAAGGAGACCTCCTTCCGGAGCATGATGGCCACGCATCCCGACCGCGTGGTGCTCAACGCCGTCAAGGGCATGCTGCCCAAGAACCGCCTGGCCAGCCGGCTGCTGACCAAGCTCAAGGTGTACGCCGACGACAAGCACGGCCATGCCGCCCAAAAACCCGAAGTGCTTACGATAACAGGAGGAAAAAGTTGAGCATTGTGCAATACTACGGAACCGGTAGACGGAAGACCAGCATCGCCCGGGTGTACCTGCGCCCCGGCAGCGGCAATTTCACCCTGACCGTCAACAAGCGCAGCCGCGTTTTCGAGGACTATTTCCCCTTGAAGATCCACAAGCTGTCCATCTTCAAGCCGCTGACGGTCACCAACACCATGAACAACTTCGACTTTTTCATGGACATCGAGGGCGGCAGCGTGGCCTCCCAGGCCGGCGCCGTCCGCCTGGGCATCGCCCGCGCGCTGCTGGAGTTCAACTCCGAGCTCCGGCCGGCCCTGAAGAAATCGGGTCTGCTGACCCGGGACGCCCGCGAGAAGGAGCGCCGCAAGTACGGCCTGCTCAAGGCCCGCAAGGCGCCCCAGTATCACAAGCGCTAGGAGGCGCCCCCATGGTACAGATCAACATGAGAGAAATGCTCGAGGCGGGCGTCCACTTCGGCCACCAGGTGCGGCGCTGGAACCCCAAGATGAAGCCGTTCATCTTCGGCAAGAAGAACGGCATCTACATCATCGACCTGCAGACCTCGATCCAGCTGTTCAAGACGGCCCTGAAGTTCATCTCGGACCAGACCGCGGCCGGCCGCGACGCCCTGATCGTGGGCACCAAGAAGCAGGCGCAGGCCATCGTCGAGGAGATCGCCGAAGAGACCGGCATGCACTACGTCAACAAGCGCTGGTTGGGCGGCCTGCTGACCAATTTCCCCATGATCAAGAAGAGCATCGACCGCCTGCTGGAGCTCGACGAGATGAAGAAGGACGGCCGCTGGGAGGTCAAGTCCAAGAAGGAGCAGTCGCGGCTGGAGAAGGTCTACAAGAAGCTCTACCGCAGCCTGTGGGGCATCCACCGCATGACCAGCCTGCCCGGGGTGGTCATCGTCATCGACTCCACCTTCGAGGACATCGCCATCGCCGAGGCGCGGCGCCAGAACATCCCCATCGTCGCCGTCGTCGACACCAACGCCAACCCCGAGGAGGTCCACTACCCGGTGCCGGGCAACGACGACGCCATCCGCTCCATCCGCCTGTTCATCAGCAAGTTCGGCGAGGCGGTCACCGAGGGCCGCAACCGCCGGCTGCAGGAGAGCGAGAACGCCCAGAAGCTGGCCGCCGCCGCCCAGGCGCAGGCCGACACCGCCGCCCCGGCCGGGTCCGAGGCGCCGGAAACGGAGCACTGACATGGCCGTCGACATGGAACAGGTCCGCAAGCTGCGCGAGCAGACCGGCATCAGCATCCTGGAATGCAAGAAGGCGGTCGAGGAGGCCAAGGGCGACCTGGCCCAGGCCGCCGAGCTCCTGCGCAAGAAGGGCTTCGAGAAGGCCAAGTCCAAGTCGTCGCGGGCCACCAACCAGGGGGCCGTCGGCGCCTACGTGCACATGATGGGCAAGATCGGCGTCCTGGTCGAGCTGGGCTGCGAGACCGACTTCGTGGCCAAGAACGAGGACTTCCAGGCCCTGATCAAGGACGTCGCCATGCAGATCGCGGCCATGAACCCGCGCTTCATCTCCGAGAAGGACATCCCCGCCGAGGTGCTGGAAAAGGAGAAGGAGATCTACCGCGAGCAGCTGAAGGGCAGCGGCAAGCCGGCCGCCATCATCGAAAAGATCGTCGAGGGCAAGCTGGCCAAGTTCTATTCCGAGGTCTGCCTGCTGCACCAGAATTTTTTCAAGGACGAGAAACTCACCATCGAGAAGCTCATCGCCGAAATGATCCACAAGACCGGCGAGAACATCGTCGTCAAGCGCTTCACCCGCTACCAGATGGGCGAAGAGTTCTGAGGCATGGCCGCCCCCGCTTCCCCCTACCGGCGCGTGCTGCTGAAGCTCAGCGGCGAGGCGCTGCAGGGCGGCGACCAGTTCGGCATCAACCCGGCGGTGATCACCGAGATCGCCTCCGAGGTCAAGGAGGTGCATGAGCTGGGGGTGCAGGTGGCCATCGTCGCCGGCGGCGGCAACTTCTTCCGCGGGGCCCGCGCCGGCGAGATGGGCATCGACCGCGCCTCGGCCGACTACATGGGCATGCTGGCCACCATGATCAACGGCGTGGCCCTGCAGAACGCCCTGGAAAAAAAGGGCGTCCACTGCCGGCTGATCTCGGCCCTGGCCGTGCAGGAGGTCGCCGAGCCCTTCATCCCGCGCCGGGCCGTCCGTCACCTGGAGAAGGGGCGGGTGGTGATCTTCGCCGCCGGCACCGGCAATCCCTTCTTCACCACCGACACCGCCGCCGCCCTGCGCGCCATCGAGATCAAGGCCGACGTGCTGCTCAAGGCCACCAAGGTGGAGGGCGTCTATTCCGACGATCCCAAGAAGGTCCAGAACGCCACGCGCTACACGCGCATCTCCTACGCCGACGTCCTGGCCAAGGACCTCAAGGTCATGGACAGCACGGCCATCTCGCTGAGCAAGGACAACGGGCTCAGCATCAAGATCTTCGACATCACCTGCCGCGGCAACATCCGCAGGGCGGTCTGCGGAGAGGCCATCGGCACGCTCATCGACCGCCGGGGGGGGAGCGAATGACCAAAGAGATCCTGGAGCAGGCCAAGGGCGACCTGAAGAAGGTGGAAGAGGACTTCAAGAAGCAGATCTCGCGCTTCCGCACCGGCCGCGCCTCGGTGTCCATCCTCGACGGCATCCACGTCGACTACTATGGCGTGCCCACGCCCATCCAGCAGCTGGCGACGCTGGGCGTCCCCGAGGCCAACCTGATCATCATCCAGCCCTGGGACAACAAGATCATCCACGACGTGGACAAGGCCATCCGCGCCGCCAACCTCAACCTCAACCCCGTCTCCGACGGCAAGGTCATCAAGCTGCCCATCCCGCCCTTGGACCAGCAGCGCCGCCTGGAGATCATCAAGACGCTCAAGAAATACACCGAGGAGCGCAAGGCGCAGCTGCGCAACGTGCGCCGCGACTACCGCGAGCTGGTCAAGGGCATGAAGGACGGGCGCGAGATCGGCGAGGACGAGGAGAAGCGCGCCTACGACGAGCTGCAGAAGCTCGTCGACGCGTCCGTGGCCAGCATCGATCAGATCGAGCGAGACAAAGAGAAGCACATCCTGGAAGATTGATCGCGCTTGGCAAACGGCGGACGGCGGACGGAAGAGAAAGAAAACCCCAACAAGAACAGTCCATTCTTATATCATTTCGTCTTGTAATGATCCTTGGAGATCCGTTCAAGGTAGCACTTTGGAAATCCTAAAATTCAGTCAATTCGGCCTTGGGGGCATAAGAGCCTGGGACAGGCATGGAATACTGAGGTTGGAATTCTAAACGACCTTCAACCAAAGCCGTTCACCCTTGTGGGCTCGATTGTTGCCGTTGCCGTGCGCCGTATGCCGTCCGCCGTACGCCGAATTACTGCGTGGCCGCTTTGCGGCGCCTGAGGAAGAAGCCCGCGGCCGCGCCTACGGCCAGCAAGTCCAGGGCGAACAGGGCGGCGGCGCCGGCGTAGGGGATGAACTTGAGCAGGGTATAGGCAGCGACGCCCAGCACGATGTACAGGGCCGGGTTGGCCGGCAGCCGCAGCAGCCCCGCGGCCCGCTCGCCGATGAAATGGAAGAGGGCGGCGCGGCCGAAGATCATCAGCAGGAAGAAGGCGGCCATCAGCACGATCAGCAGCGGGATGCCGATCAGCACGAAGCTCAGCAGCAGGAAGAGCAGCAGCAGCAGAGCCAGCGCCAGCTGGGCCAGGAAGCCGCGCAGCAGGTGGCGCAGGGGCGAGCGCGCCAGCATGGCCGACGCCTGGGCCACGGGGACCGGGAACACGGCCAGGGCCAGCAGCGCCAGCAGCAGCCAGAAGAAGGTCTTGACGATCCGGAAGAAGGTCATGCCCCCCGCGTCGGGCAGGAAGGGCAGGAACGAGGCGGCGAACTGTTTCGTGTCCCGCGGCGTGCGGATGTCGTAGACGCGGCCCCCCACGCGGCTCGCCCCGTCGCGGCGCAGGGCGCCGCCGATGACGATCAGGTCGCGGCCGATCTCCGCCCGGGGGGCGATCTCCACCTCGGCGCCGATGCAGATGACGTCGCCGCTCACCTGGCCCTCGAGGCGCAGGCTGCCGCCCAGCAGGAAGACCGACTCCTGCAGGGCGCCGCGGATGTCGACCCGGGCGCGGAAGGCGTTGATCGGCTCGCTGCGGGTCGCGCCGGCCGCCACGACGACCTGCCGCCCCTCGGCGCGCAGCGCCGGGGCGCAGGCGCAGAGCAGCAACGCCAGCAGCAGCGGCTTTCTCATGGCCTTTCCGGCCCCGAGCCGTTGCCGGCCGCCTTCACGGCGCGGCGCAGCCTGGGGCGCAGCAGGGTGTAGCCCAGCAGGGCGGCCAGGGCGGCCACGGCGGCGAGGACGGCCGCGCCCAGAGGCGCGGGCAGGAGCATGCGCAGCAGGGCGGCGCCGGCCTTCTGGGCAGCCAGGGCCCCTTCGTACACGCTGGTGATGACCTTGACGACGTTGGCCAGCCAGCCCGAGGTGCCGTCGGCGGTCAGGCGCAGCGCCTGGACCAGGCTGCTGCTGGAGAAGTCGAAATAAATGTAGATCCAGGTGATCAGCAGCACGGCGCTGGCGGCCACGGCGGCGGCGATCGAGGTCAGCCGCGGCAGGGCGGGGAAGAGGCGCCCCATCACCTGGGGCACCAGGCGCGGCGGCGGCTCGTGCAGCACCGGCTCGGCCAGGACCGAGTCCAGCAGGCGGAAGGCGGCGGCGGCGCGGCGGCAGGACGCGCAGAGCAGGAGGTGGTCGCGGGCCTGGGCGGCCTCGATGGCGCCGAGGCTGCCTTCGTTGTAGGCGATTAGGGTTTCGTCAGACAAGCAAGCCATCTTTCACCATCTCCCGTTTCAGGATTTCCTTGGCCTTGAAAATGCGGTTTTTCACCGTGCCCACCGGCAGGGCGGTGATGTCGGCGATCTCCTCGTACTTGAGGTCCTGGATGTAGCGCAGCAGGATCAGTTCGCGGAACTTGAGCGGGATGCCGTCGACCACCCGCCAGACGTAGTCGCGCGTCTCGGAGCGGGACAGGGCGCGGAAGCCGTCCTCGCGGTTGACGTTCTCCGAGGCCAGCAGGTCGCGCGGGCTGACGCTGTCGTCGTCGAGCGACTCGACCTGGGCCTGGTGCTTGCGGATGTGGTCGATGACCAGGTTGTAGCAGATGCGGTAGGCCCAGGTGGAGAACTTGTACTCGAAGTTGTACTTGTCCAGGACGGTGTACATCTTGATGAAAAAGTCCTGGGTCAGGTCGACGGCCGTCTCCTCGTTGCGCACCATGCGCACCACGAAGCCGAAGATCCTCTTCTCGTACTTTCGCATCAGCTCCTCGAAGGCCCTGCGGTCTCCCCGCAGCGCCTTGCGGATCAAGACCTGGTCTTCCTCCGCATCCATGTTACGGTTTTTGCCGGCGGAAGGTTTTCACGGCAGGGGGTCCTCGACGATTTCCACGCCTGCGGGCGGGTGCAGCTCGAATGCGCCCGGTGCGGGGACGACGCGGCGGCGGTAGTTGCGCAGCAGGAGGACGGTGGTGATGCCGCCCGCGGCCGGCTGCTCGATGCGCTCGGGCAGGAAGTCCCGGCCCACGCGCACACGCAGCTCCTGGCTCTCGCTGCCGTCGGCGCCGGCGGGCAGGCGCAGGCGGATGGTGCGTTGGCCGGAGTCCCAGGAGACGGAGTCGCCGGGGCGCTCCGCGAGAAGCAATTCCCAGACCAGTCGCTCGCCGGCTTCGCCCAGGCGGCCGCGGGTCAGCTGGCCGGCGCCGGGGTCGTAGAACTGGTAGCGGTCCTTCTCCAGCAGGAAGACCTTGGGCTCGGGGTCGAGGTATTCCCAGCGGACGCGCTCGCGGCCGGCGAAGAGGATGAAGCCGCTCTCCTCCATCTCCCGCCCGCCGTCGACGAACACCTGCTGGGTGAAATCGACGCGGAAGGGCTGGCTGGCGGCGACGGCTGCGCGCACCCGGCGCATGAGGTCCTGGGGCGCCGGTCCGGCCCACAGGGGCGGGGCGGCGAGCAGGGCGGCCAGCGCCGCGAAGAGCACGATCCGCAGGCGCGGTCCCATGCCCTCTCAGGCCCGGGCCGACAGGACGCCCAGGGCCAGCGAGTGCAGCTTGTCGGTGTCGCTCTCGTTGCGCGAGGGGATCAGCACCGGCAGGCGGGCTCCCATGACCACGTGGGCCACGGTGAGCTTCAGGTAGTAGGTGAAGGCCTTGCCCAGCAGGTTGCCGGCCTCGATGCTGGGCATGATCAGGACCTGCGCCCGGCCCGCCACCTCGTTCAGCACCCCCTTGTGCTCGGCGGCCTGGCGCGAGACGGCGATGTCCAGCGCCAGCGGGCCGTAGACGCGGCAGCCGGCGATCTCGCCGCGCTCGTTCATGGCCGTCAGCTCGCGGGCGTCCAGCGTGGCCGGCATGTTGTCCTTGACCGACTCGATGGCGGCCATGACGCCCACCCGCGGCTCGGCGTAGCCCAGGTTGTGGAACACGGCCACGGCGTTCTCGATGATCTGACGCTTCTGCGCCAGGTCGGGGAGGATGTTCAGGCCGCCGTCGCTCAGGCCCAGCAGCTCCCCGGCATCCCCGGCCGGCAGGGCGGGGTTCTCGACCACCAGCAGGTCGGAGAGGAGGTTGGCGCCGCGCAGCCCCTTCTCCTTGTCCAGGATGGGCTTCATCAGCGCCGCCGTGGGCAAAAAGCCCTTCAGGACCAGCTGCAGCCTGCCCAGGCGGCCCAGCTCCACCACCCGCGCCACGGCCGCCTCGGGGCCGGGCGTGTCCAGGATCTCGAAGTCGCCGGCGTCGCCGCCGTGGCGGCGGATGAGCTCGACGGCCTTGGCCTTGTCGCCGCAGAGGATGAAGTCGGCCAGGCCCTGGCGCCGGGCGGCGAGCAGCGACAGGACGGTGCTGTCGTCCTCGGGGCAGGGGACGCCTGCGGTCACCCCCCTCCGGCCTTTCGCCGCCTCGAGCAGTTGCTTGAAGTTGCGGATCATGTCTTGCTCCTTGCCCGGCTCAGGACCGGAAGCCGTAACCGGCCTCGAAGGCCTTGAGGTTGAGGTCGAGGAAGCGCTGCGGCACCTTGCGGCGCAGCACCTCCAGCCAGACGCTCTTGTCGATCTTCATGCGCGAGGCCAGCAGGCCGATCAGCACCACGTTCGAGGCCTTCTCGTTGCCCAGCCCGGCGGCGATGGCCGTCGCCGGGATGACCACCAGCTCGCCGGCCTTGGCCTGCAGCCGCTCCACCACGTCTTGCGGGTATTTCTCGAAGCCGGCGGCGACGGGCAGCGGCTCCCACACGAAGTCGTTGACCAGCACGATGCCCTGCGGCGACAGGAAGCGGAGCTGGCGCAGCGCCTCGAGCTTCTCGAAGGCCAGGATGTAGTCGGTCTCGCCCACGGCCGGCAGCGGCGAGAACACCTCGGCGCCGAAGCGCACGGTGGAGACGACGTCGCCGCCGCGCTGGCTCATGCCGTGCACCTCGCTCTTCTTCACCTGGAAGCCGGCCTGCAGCAGGACGTCGGAGAGCAGGTCGCTGGCGGTCAGGATGCCCTGCCCGCCCACGCCGCAGATCAGGATCGATTGCGTCTTCATTGGGCGCCTCCCTTGGCGTACTGCTCCAGGGTCATGGAACTGATGTGCAGCCCGTTCGCGTCGGCGTAGGAGATGGCCTTGTAGGGGCAGACCTGGATGCAGACGCCGCAGCCCGAGCACAGCGAGGGGTTGATGCGCGACTTGCCGTCAACGTCGGTGCTGATGGCCGGGCAGCCCAGGCGCAGGCAGGTCTTGCAGCTGGTGCATGTCTCCTTGGCGACCGCGGCCGGCGACCAGCGCGCCTTGCGGTAGAGCAGGACGCAGGGGCGGCGCACGACGATCACCGAGGGCTCGGGCCGGGCCATCTCGCGCTTGAGCAGCTCGCGGATGCCCTTGACGTCGTAGCCGTCGACCTCGTAGGCGTGGGCGATGCCCAGCCCGTCGCGCACCAGGCGCAGGATGTCCACCCTGGGGGCGGCGTCGCCCATCAGCGTGCGGCCCGAGCCGGGGTTCTCCTGGTGGCCGGTCATGGCCGTGATCGAGTTGTCCAGGATGACCACCGTCGACTTGCCCTGGTTGTAGAGGACGTCGATCAGGCCGGTGATGCCCGAATGGAAGAAGGTGGAGTCGCCGATCACGGCCACCTGCTTGGCGGTCTGGCCCGCCTTCTCCAGCGCCTTCTCGATGCCCAGCTGCACGGTGATGCTGGCGCCCATGTCGACGCAGGTGTCCATGGCGCTCAGCGGCCGCAGCGCCCCCAGGGTGTAGCAGCCGATGTCGCCCTTGGCCTGCACCTTGAGGATGCCCAGGTTGTAAAAGAAGGCGGTGTGCGGGCAGCCGGCGCACAGCGAGGGCGGCCGCGCCGGCACGTTGGCCTCGACGCCGGGGTCGGCGGCCTTCTGCCCCAGGCTGACGCGCACGGCGTCCTGCGACATCTCGCCCAGCAGCGGGAAGACGTCCTTGCCGACGATCTCCTTGCCCGGGACGTACAGCCTGGCGAAGGTCTCCAGGATGGGGTCGTTCTCCTCCAGCACGTAGATTTTGTCGACCAGGGCGGCGAAGCGCTGGAACAGCTTGACCGGGAAGGGATAGGGCATGGCCAGCTTCAGGAACCAGGCGTCGGCGAAGACCTCGCGGCCGTACTGGTAGGAGACGCCCGAGGCCAGGACGCCGACGCGCTCCCTGCCCTTGAGCAGGACGTTGTGGGGGAAGGTGTCGCTGAACAGGGCCAGCTTGCGCAGCCGCTCCTCGACCGCCACGTGGCGGCGGCGGGCGTTGCCCGGCAGCAGGTTGCGCTTGGCGAAATCGCTCTTGTACTCGACCGGCGGCGGAGCCTGGCGCTCGCCCAGCTCGACCGCCGAGCGCGAGTGCGAGGTGCGCGTGGTCATGCGGATCATCACCGGCGTGTCGAAGGTCTCGCTGATGCGGACCGCCTCGATGACCATGTCCTTGGCCTCCTGCGAGTCGGAGGGCTCCAGGACCGGCATCTTGGCGGCCACGGCGTAATGGCGGTTGTCCTGCTCGTTCTGCGAGCTGTGCATGCCGGGGTCGTCGGCCGAGACGATGACCAGGGCGCCGGTGGCGCCGATGTAGGAGGCGGAAAAGAGCGGGTCGGCGGCCACGTTCAGGCCCACATGCTTCATGGTGACGATGGCGCGGGCGCCGGTGAAGCTGGCCCCCAGCGCCTCCTCCAGGGCCGTCTTCTCATTGGCGCCCCACTGCGAATAGATGTCCCCCTTGTAGCGGATGATGTTCTCCAGGATCTCGGTGCTGGGCGTGCCGGGGTAGGCCGAGGCGAAGGTGATGCCCGCCTCCCAGGCGCCGCGGCCGATGGCCTCGTTGCCCGATAGCAGCTCTTTAGCCATGAAGCCTCCTTAGTGCTCGTTTTGATGTTAAACTTTAGATTATTTTGGCTTATTAGTCAACCCTAGGGCCTGAGACAGATCCAGAGAACGAACTCTTTAACTATTCAGCAGCTTGAAGTCGTGCCGGTCCTTCAAGGTACCACGTACCACGTACCAAGCACCAAGTTGAAGAAAATTCCATAAGACAAAATTGATCAGATTCTGGCACAAAAATCGTGATTGAAATGAAACATGAATTATGGCCTGTTTTCAAACATGAATTTGTTTTTTTGCTAAAGGGAGGATTCCATGAGCATAGCGAAATGTGAGGAAATTCAATCGTGGCAGGAAGCGAGGGACTTGGTTAAGGAGATTCACCAGAAGTTTTTTGAATGCCGGGATTATGGATTCAGGGACCAGATTCAAAGAGCAGGAATTTCCATCATGTCCAATATTGCCGAAGGCTTTGAAAGGAATTCCAACAAGGAGTTCATCAACTTTTTGTTCATTGCCAGAGGATCCTGCGCCGAAGTGAAAAGCCTGCTTTACTCGGCGTTGGACATCGGCTACATCGATGAGAATTTCTTCAGGCGCATGTTCGGCCGCGTTAATAAAACAGCTGGCCTTTTAAATGGCTTCATCAGCTATATCAAAGCAAACAACAAGAAGAATTGATCCCTTCCATTCAATATCTCTATTGGCTCATCTTCTCTTAACTTGGTACGTGGTACACGGTACGTGGTGCCTTGATGGACCGTCGTACGTGAAATTTCTGGATGGCCCGGGTCAATCTTGGGCTTTGAAGCGCTTCAAATCGCTGGGATTCTCGATCCACTCCTCGATGTAGCCGCAGTCGGTGCAGATGAAGCGCGTGATCCAGACGTCGAGGCTGGTCAGGTTGACCGAGATGCGGCTCCAGCTGTTGAGCACCGGCGAGCCGCGCTTGCGGGCGATCGCCTTCGAGCCGCATTTGGGGCATTCTTTATTGTTTTTCATGTAGTGCTCCTCGTAAGACTGCTTATAGCAAATAGAAAACAAAATATCAAGACTGGCGTCAAGCCCGCAAAACAGCAGCAGACAACGTGGATGCTTCCATGATCCGGGATTGCGGTTCTTCCAAGGGCGGTTCGCAAAACGCCCCAAGATCAGGACAATGGGCGCATTAGGGGAGCGATGAACGACTCTCTGCCGCCTCCAACGGATGCTTTCTGTCGCGTCCGCAATTGGGGAGCCCCCACCTCTCCTTTGGACCTTTTTCTGCCTTCAACATGGTGCGTGCTTCCTCGATGGACCGGCGTGCCTTCCAGCTGCTGGCCGGTTTTTCACTCGATCTCTTGTCCTGTGCTACAATATTGTCTCATGTCCTACCTCGAAATCATCGATGCCCACAAGCACAACCTGAAGCACCTGCACCTGAAGCTGCCCAAGCGGCAGTTCATCGTGGTCTGCGGCGTCTCGGGCTCCGGCAAGTCGACCCTGGCCTACGACACGATCTTCCAGGAGGGGCAGCGCAAGTACCTGGAGTCGCTCTCGGCCTACGCCCGCCAGTACCTCAAGTCGCTGGAGCGCCCCGACGTGCAGGCGATCAAGGGCATCGCCCCCACCATCTCCATCGACCAGAAGCACTCCTCCTATTACTACAACTCCACCGTGGGCACCATCTCCGAGGTCGCCCCCTTCCTGCGCCTGCTCTTCGCCAAGCTGGGGCAGGCCCACTGCCCGGGCTGCGGCAGGCCCATCAGCCGCTCCTCCGCCGAGGGCGTCCAGGCCGCGCTCCTTTCGCGCTTTTGCGGGCGCACGGTCCGCCTGTACGCCCCGCTGGTGCGCCAGCGCCGCGGCCACTACCAGGCGCTGCTGGAGAAGTACCGCAAGCGCGGCTTCCTCAAGGCGCTGATCGACGGCAGGGAATACTACCTGGAGGAGGCGCCGGAGCTGTCGCGCCACGCCCGCCACCGCATCGCCGTCCAGGTCGACGCCGTCGAGGTCGAGCCGGCGGCGTCGGCTCGCCTGGCCGACGCCGTCACCCTGGCCCTGAACGAGGGCGACGGCGAGATCCTGGCGCGCGCCGGCAACGAGGAGGCCTTCTTCTCCGACCGCCTCTACTGCCAGGCCTGCGACCTGTCGCTGGCCGAGCCCCAGCCGGGCACCTTTTCCCTCAACTCGCCCGAGGGCGCCTGCCCCGCGTGCCTGGGCAGCGGCCGCCAGGGGCAGGACGGGGAGGCGGCCGGGCCCTGCCCGGCCTGCAACGGCAGCGGCTTCCGCGCCGAGGCCCTGGCCTTCCGCTTCCGCGGCCGGAACGTCTTCGAGCTGGGTGAGCTGGAGATCGCCGACCTGCTTGAGTTTTTCAGGTCCGTTCGCCCGGCCGCCGGCGAGGACGAGATCGCCCGCGCCCTGCTGCCGCAGCTCGTCCAGCGCCTGGAATCGTTCGTCAGCCTGAAGATGGGCTACATCGCCCTCAACCGCCGCATCGACACCCTCTCCGGCGGCGAGCTGCAGCGGGCGCGCCTGGTCTCGCAGATCGGCTTCGGCCTCAACGGCATCATCTACGTCCTGGACGAGCCCTCGATCGGCATGCACTTTTCCGAGCAGCTGAACCTGCTGCGCATCCTGCGCCGGCTGCGCGAGATGGGCAACACCCTGGTGGTGGTCGAGCACGACGAGGAGACCATCCGCAGCGCCGACTACGTCGTCGACATCGGCCCCGGCGCGGGCGAGCACGGCGGCGAGCTGATGTACGCCGGCCCCATCGCCGGCTTCGAGGCCTCGGCCCGCTCGCTGACCTCGGCCTACGTCTACGGCCGCAAGCGCATCGAGGTCCTTCCCGGACGCGGCGCCGCGGAACACTGGCTCGAAATCGAGGACATCCGCCTGAACAACCTGGACGGCGTCCAGCTGAAGCTGCCGCTGAACCGCCTGACCGTCGTCAGCGGCGTCTCCGGGTCGGGCAAGAGCTCGCTGGTCGTCGACGCCCTGGCGCCGCTGTTGCGCCGTGAGCTCGAGAACGTCCAGCCGGCCAACCCGCGCCTTTCCTACGGCGCGGTCTCGGGGCTGGAGCGGGTCAAGCGCGTGCTGATGGTCAGCCAGACGGCCATCGGCAAGAACTCGCGCTCCTGCCCCGCCACCTACATCGGCATCATGGCCATGATCCGCGCCCTGTTCGCCGCCCTGCCCGAGGCCCGGGTGCGCGGCTACTCGCAGGCGCGCTTCAGCTTCAACGTGCGCGGCGGCCGCTGCGAGGCCTGCGAGGGGCTGGGCGTGCGCCGGCTGCAGATGAGCTTCCTGCCGCAGCTGGAGGTCGTCTGCCCGGTGTGCGACGGCGAGCGCTACAACTCCGAGACGCGCCAGGTCAAATTCAAGGGGCGCTCCATCGCCGACGTGCTGGACCTGACCGCCAGCGAGGCCCACGAGCACTTCGCCGCCGTGCCGCTGCTGGCCAGGAAGATCCGCATCCTGCTCGACGTGGGACTGGGCTACCTGCGCCTGGGCCAGAGCTCGCAGACGCTCTCGGGCGGGGAGTCGCAGCGCATCAAGCTGACCAAGGAGCTGGCCCGCGGCTCGGGCGCGCCGACGGTCTACATCCTGGACGAGCCGACCGTCGGCCTGCACTTCGACGACGTGCGCAAGCTGATCGACGTCTTCCGCGCCCTGCTCGCCCGCGGCCACACGGTGGTGGTCATCGAGCACAACCTGGAGATGCTGCGCGTGGCCGACCACGTGATCGACCTGGGCCCGGGCGGCGGCAGGCACGGAGGCAAGATCGTGTACCAGGGAGACGTAGCCGGCTTAGCGCAGTGCAAGGGCTCGCTGACCGGAAAGTACTTGAAGAAGAAATTGGCGCAGGGCGTAGGGCGTCAGGCGTAGGGGAAGAGGGAGAAGAGACCCTAGGGAGACAAATCATGAATATGACTCAAATCAAGGGATTCAGGGGATTGAACGTCTGGCGGAAGGGGAATGCACTTGCTGTGAAAATATACAGGATCAGCGACAAGGGTAGATTCGGGATGGACCATGGATTGCGCGATCAAATGCGCCGTGCTGCGGTTTCTATCCCGAGTAATATTGCAGAGGGCGATTCCCTCGGTACAGACAAGCAATCCATCCGTCATTTCAATATTGCCAAAGGTTCCAGCGCGGAGTTGTTGACTCGAGCTGAAATTGCTTGCGAAATTGGCTATTTGACGCGAGAAACATTATCTGAGATCGAGGCTGATGGCCATGCAATTTCTGGAATGCTGCAAAGATTAATAAGTGCCCGTTCAAAATCTCGATGGAATTTTTTTTGATTTATTTTCCCTTCCTTGCACCCTCCGCTCTATAACGATTGCTGTACTTCTTCCCATACGCTCCACGCCTTGTGCCTTACGCCAAGTACTCTTTTTCCCCCCCCTACGCCCTATGCCCTACGCCCTACGCCGAGTTCAGCCTTTCTCCCCACCCCGAATTGTGTTACCATTTGCCTGCCATCACGCGTGATCGCACGCTACGGAGCGAGAACCAGTGTCTTTGGCTGAAATCATAGGCAACGCCCGAATCAAGGCTACCTTGACGGGCTACCTGCGCCACGAGCGCGTGCCGACCAGCCTGATCTTCTCCGGCCCCGACCCCCACCACCAGCTGCACGTCGCCGTGAACTTCGCCAAGGCCCTCTGCTGCCGTCAGGGCGGGGGAGCCGACGCCTGCGACCGCTGCAAGGCCTGCCTGGCCATCGACCGCGGCCTCTATCCCGACGTGCAGGTGCTGGCGCCCGACGGCCAGTTCTACCGCAAGGCGCAGCTCGACGAGCTGATCGCCTCGGCCTGCCAGCGGCCGCTGCAGGGCGACCGCCGCGTCTTCATCCTGCGCGACGCCCAGCGGCTGAACGAGTCGGCGGCCAACGCCTTCCTCAAGACCCTGGAGGAGCCGCTGGCCAGCAACCTGTTCATCCTGCTGACCCAGAACCTGAACCTGATCCTGCCCACCATCCAGTCGCGCTGCCAGATCCTCAAGTTCATGCCCCTCTCGCACCACGAGGTGCGCCTCGATCTGCAGCGCCGCGGCGTCGACCCCGAGAAAGCCCGCCTGATGGCCTTCTTCAACGCCCAGAGCCCCGAGGAGCTGGGCGAGGCCGAGTGGCGGGAGATGGAGGAGAAGCGCCGCGCCATGCTGCATATCCTGGAGCGGCTCATGCGCCAGAGCGAGGTCGAGGACATCCTGCTCGACCTCTACGACCGCAGCCGCGTGCGCGAGACGTTCCTGGCCCATTTCCGCGAGATGGTCAACTTGATTTCCGTGCTGCTGCGCGATATAATGGTGCTGATGATCGATCCCGCAGGCGGGACGCTCGTCAATCCCGACTACAAGGACAAGCTGATGGAACTGGCGGCCCTGAACCGGATCGACGATATATTTTTCCTCATCCGCAAGATGGAGTACCTGCTGCGCGACATCCAGCGCAATCTCAACGCCCGCGTGCTCATCCTGGAGTTCATCAACAGCTACAGCCGCCAGGGCGGGGGCCTCCATGGATAACGTCATCCTGGTCAAGATCCCCAGCCGCCGCGACCTGCTGCACTTCCGCACCCGCGGGGAGAACCTGCGCCCCGACGACTGCGTCATCATCCAGTCGATCACCGGCGAGGAGCTGGGCAAGGTGGTCAAGCACTTCGGCGACACCTTCTGCCGCCTCAAGGGCGCCCCGCGCATCCCCGAGATCCTGCGCAAGGCCGACGGCCGCGACCTCGAGAGCTTCGCCCGCAAGGAGCGCGAGGAGCGGCGCGCCTACGAATACTGCCAGAACCGCATCCGCGAGCGCGAGATCCCCATCAAGCTCGTGCGCGTCACCTTCTTCACCGGCGAGCGCAAGGCCATCTTCTACTTCACCTCCGAGGGGCGCATCGACTTCCGCGACCTGGTCAAGGACCTGGCGCGCAAGTTCCGCATGCGCATCGAGATGCGCCAGATCGGCATCCGCGACGAGGCCAAGATGATCGGCGGCGTCGGCATCTGCGGCCGCCAGCTCTGCTGCAAGACCTTCCTGACCAGCCTGGAGCCGATCACCCTGCAGATGGCCAAGCGCCAGAACCTGAACATGAACCCGGTGAAGATCTCCGGCATGTGCGGCCGGCTGATGTGCTGCCTCTCCTACGAGGAGACGGGGGGCGGCCGCGTGGTCATCGAGGACCAGGACGAGCGGGTCGGCTACAACGAGGAAGAAGACCTGGCAGAAGATAAAAAATGAGGTTTCTCAAGCAAACCAGTAGGAACAAAGCACCCAATCACAAATTCCAAATTCCAAACAAGCACCAATGGCTCAATGACCCAAACGAAGAAAAAAAGCCATGTATGATCTAGAGGAAAGAACCTTTCAGTTCGCAAAGGATGTTGCTCTGTTTTCAAAAAAGCTTCCTAAGACTTCTGCAAATATTGAATCTTCCAAGCAAGTCATTCGTTCTTCTGGATCGGTTGGGGCGAATTGTATTGAAGCCAATGAGTCACTCAGCAAGAAAGACTTTACGATGAGGATCAAAATCTGCAGCAAAGAGGCCCAAGAGTCTTTTTGTTGGCTTAAAATCCTTGTCCGAACAAACGACATGGCTCATGCTTCTGCAGGGGAGAAGTTGATCGACGAGTCTGATGAGTCAAGAAAGATCTTTTCTTCCATCATCGAAAAGTCCACGTAACATGAAAGCGCCTTCGTTTGGGTCATTGGGATTTGGAACTTGGGATTTGTTTGGAATTTGGTGCTTGGTGCTTGGAATTTCAGTCTTATACGGGTTTTGTAGGAACCAGAAATGAGAATACGCCTTCTGGTTCTACTGCTGCTCCTCCTGTCGCCTTTGCTGGCTCCGGCGCAATACAAGCCCTGGTACCACATGTTCAATTTTGCCTACGGCGCCAAGGCCCGCGCCATGGGCAGCGCCTTCACCGCCGTGGCCGACGACCTGACCGCCGCCTTCTGGAACCCGGCCGGCCTGGCCTCGCGCCGCGGCCCCGAGTTCTACCTCGGCTACAAGGCCACGGCCCAGGACCACGACTACGAGCTGCAGGACCGGCAGCTGCCGACCGACACCCGCCTCTACAGCTACAACTACGACGCCCGCCTGAACCAGATCGACTTCTTCGCCCTCTCCGCCCCCTTCACCTTCCTGCGCCGCCCGGCCGCCCTGGCCATGGGCTATTACCGCTACATCCCCTATGGCTTCAAGGGTTCGGCCAACGAGGTGATCAGCTCGCTGAACGGGCTGTGGCCCCCCAGGCAGACCTTCACCGAGTTCGCCGGCGCCGAGGGCTTCGACGTTTTGGCCTTCTCGCTGGCCTTCCGTCCCGGCCGCTTCCTCGCCGTGGGCGCCACCTTGCAGCAGTTCTTCGGATCGGGGCGCCTGCACCTCTACAGCGAGTTGCGCGGCAGGCAGCTGCACGAGGACCTGATCGAGAGCGTGCGCGGCCGCAACGTCATCCTCGGCGCCCTGCTCAGCCCCTTCTCCTGGCTGCGGCTGGGCGCTGCCTGGCACGCCGGCCTGGGCAGCCGCTTCGACTCCACCCGGCTGACCTGGGAGGTGAACGCCAAGGGCGAGGAGGTCAACCAGGACGAGAGCGGCAGCCAGGCGCGGGTGATCATCCCCGAGAGCTACTCGGCCGGGATGCTGCTGCAACCGCTCTCCTGGCTCGACCTCAGCGCCGACTACTCGCTCATCGAGTGGGACAACGCCTTCATCGAGGGGTATTACGGCCAGCCGCGGCTGCCGTACCCGCAGCTGGGCAATTGGCAGCGGCCGCAGAAGCAGGCCCGCAGCCTGCGCCTCGGCCTCGAGGCGCGCCTGCCGCTGCGCCGCAGGCCGCTCAGCCTGCGCGCCGGCTGGTCGCGCGAAAGCCAGCTGTACACCGACAAGGACGGAGAGCAGGTGCAGCTGCACGGCCTTTCGCTGGGCGCCGGCTGGGAGGCCTCGAAGCACCTGCTGCTGGAGGTCGCCTACCAGCACCAGAAGGCCGACTACCCGGAGGACGGCTATTTCAGCCTCAGGGCCGAGGTGCCCACCCATTTCCGCGGCAACGTCTTCTTTCTGGCCCTGACTTACCGCTTCGGCCACGTTTTCAGGGAATAATCCATGGCCCGGGGGCTGTCGCAGGCGGCCGCGCTGCTCGGCGGGGCCCGCCACGCCGTCGCCTTCACCGGCGCCGGCATATCGGTCGAAAGCGGCATCCCCCCTTTTCGCGGCCCGAACGGGCTGTGGAGCCGCGTCGACCCCTCGTTCATCGAGATCGACCGCTTCCTGGCCGAACCCGCCGCTTGCTGGCTGCGCATCAAGGAGATCTTCTTCGATTCCTTCGGCCCGGCCAGGCCCAACGCCGCCCATTTCGCCCTCGCCGCCCTGGAGGCGGCGGGGCGGATCCGCTCGCTCATCACCCAGAACATCGACAACCTGCACCAGGAGGCGGGGAGCCGCGAGGTGATCGAGTTCCACGGCAACTCGCGCTGGCTGCTGTGCCTGGAGTGCGGCAAGCGCAGCGCCGTCGCCCCCGGGCAGCTGGTGGACCTGCCGCCGCGCTGTTCCGCCTGCTCGGGGCTGCTCAAGCCCGATTTCATCTTCTTCGGCGAGGGCATCCCCGAGGCAACGCTGAAGCGCTCCTATCAGGAGGCCGCCCATGCCGACCTGTTCCTGGTGGTGGGCTCCAGCGGCGAGGTGCAGCCGGCCTGCCAGATACCCGTCCTGGCCAAAAACCGCGGGGCCAAGATCATCGAGGTCAATCCCCAGCCATCCCATTTCACGCCCATCGCCGACATATTCCTGGAGGGACGAGCAACGGAAATGGTCGGCGCATTAGTCAGGGAACTAGGTTTGCGGAGTCTGCCAGAAACTTCAGTGAACTGAGCGAAGCAGCTAGTAACTATTCAGCAACTGGAAGACACGACGGTCCATCGAGGTACCACGTACCAGGTACCATGTACCAAGTTTAAAGAATAAGAGCTTAAAGGGATATTGAATGGAAGAGATTATTTTTTCTTGTTGTTTGCTTTGAGATGGCTAATGAAGCCATTTAAGAGGCCAGCTATTTTATTAAGGCGGCCGAACATGCTTCGAAAGAAATTTTCATCGATGTAGCCGATGTCTAAGGCTGAATAAAGCAGACTTTTCACTTCGGCGCAGGAGCCTCTGGCAATAAACAGGAAGTTGATGAACTCCTTGTTGGTATTCCTTTCAAAACCTTCAGCTATATTTGACATGATGGAGATCCCGGCCCTTTGAATCTGGTCCCTGAATCCAAAATCCCGGCACTCAAACAACATCAGGTAGATCTCTTTGACCAGTCCTCTAGCTTCTTGCCACGACTGAATTTCTTAAAATCTCGCAATCGTCATGAATTCCTCCCATCAACAATTTTTATCTTGTTTTTAAATGGCCACACTTCGTAGTTCATTTCAATAATGATTTTCGTGCCAGAATCTGATCAATTTTATCTTATGGATTTTTCTTCAACTTGGTACATGGTACGTGGTACGTGGTACCTTGATGGACCGGCGCGACTTCAAGCTGCTGACTAGTTGTTTTATCTATGGAACTTTGTTCCCTGTTCGTTGCGTATAACAATTGCAATGTGCTCATTACCGCTATATAATCATCTACTATGCTGAAAAAACTCGGAAAGCTGGACCTTGTTGTTCTTGTTTTTGCTGCCTTATCGATCCTTTCATTGATTTTGTTCTCTTCCAGCACGTTCCGCTTCTTCCTGTGGGTTACGGTCTTCCTGCTGGCCCTGAAGCTGGTCGCCCTGGTCAACCCCTATAGGAAAGAGATCTATTCCAAGCTGGGCAAGCTGGACGCCGCCATCCTGTCGCTGTCGCTGATGGCCCTCTTCTCGTACTTTTTCTTCTCCCGCGGGCTGTTCAAGTTCTTTTTGTGGCTGGCCATCCTGCTGGCGGTCATCCGCCTGCTGGGCATCGTGCGCCGCCGCCTGCTGTGGAAGATCCGCAACCGCCTGATCATCGCCTCGCTCTTCTTCATCGTCACCCCCATCGTGCTGATCACCGTCTTCTTCTACCTGATCGCCAACATCGTCGTCTACCAGTACAACTCGGCCATCTTCGGCAACCTGCTGCGCAACGACATCCAGAGCTACGGCGAGTTCGCCGACTACTGCCTGGAGCTGGCCGACACGGGGCGCATCCTGGAGGAGGTGGGCCGCTTCCGCCGCCGCCGCGCCCCGTTCATGAACCTGGTATTCTACCAGGAGCGGGAGGGCAAGCTCGAGCCTTTCTTCGTCTATCCCGACGACTTCGCCGCCAAGGTGCCCGACGTCAACGGCGTGGGGTCGGGCTTCAGGGAGGGATTCCTCAAGGCCGGCGGCGCCCTCTACCACGGCGTGCAGCGCCGGCGCGGCCCCTTCGCCGCCGTGATCCTGGAGACCATGAACCAGGAGCTGTTCGACGCCATGCCGCCCATCGGCGACTTCAAGGTGATGTTCATGGGCGCCGGCGGCAGCGTCATGGGCCGCAGCGACGGCCGCGGGGTGACGGTGAACCTGGAGGGGGACCAGGGGCTGGCCTTCGAGAAGTACCACTTCCCCTTCCCCTTCACCTTCCGCTTCTGGGACTTCGACGAGCTCAAGGGCGGCAAGCCGGTCCTGAAGTTCAACATGTTCCTGCTGATCAACGACTATTCCAAGATCATGCAGAAGCTGAGGACCTCCGACCGGCCGTCGATCCTGGAGAGGGAGATCCGCGCCCTGGTGAAGGAGATCCAGGCCGGAGGCGACCCGGCCGCGCTGCTGAACAAGAGCCAGCGCCTGGACGAGATGCAGAAGGAGCTGCAGCTGCTGCGCCAGACCGACAGCCAGGCCGGCGTGTTCCCCATCGCCATCCTGGTGCGCTTCATGCTCGGCCTGTTCGGCTTCTTCATCATCGTCTCCTTCTTCATCGGCTACCGCATGATCCGCGTCATCACCCGCTCGGTCAACGAGCTGACCAAGGCCACGGAAAAGATCCGCCGCGGCGACTTCTCCTACCGCATCCGCCTCAAGTCGCGCGAGCAGATGCAGTTTTTGGCCGAGTCGTTCAACGACATGGCCTCGGGCATCGGCCGCCTGCTGTCCGAGGAAAAGGAGAAGCAGCGCCTGGAGGAGGAGCTGCGCATCGCCCGCGGCATCCAGCTCAAGCTGCTGCCTCCCGACCACTTCGCCTGCCCCGAGTTCGACATCGCCGCCGTCAACATCCCGGCCACCGAGATCGCCGGCGACTACTTCGACTACTTCCACCAGCCGGGCAGCTACCTGTCGGTGCTGGTGGCCGACGTCTCGGGCAAGGGGGCCAAGGCCGCCTTCTACATGGCCGAGCTGAAGGGCATCATGAACTGCCTGCAGAAGTCGGGGCGCGAGCCGGCGGCCATCCTGAACGAGTGCAACCTCAGCCTGCAGAACTCCTTCGAGAAGGTCACCTTCATCACCATCAACCTGGTGCGCTTCGACCTGCAGGCCCGCGAGCTGATCTTCTCGCGCTCGGGCCACACCCCGGCCCTTTTCTACCGGGCCGGGACCGGGGAGTGCCTGGAGCTGGCGCCGCGCGGCATGGCCCTGGGGCTGACGAATTTCAGCCAGGAGGGGATCGAGGAGCTGCGCCTGCCGTATGGCTCCGGCGACATCCTGTTCTTCTTCTCCGACGGCCTGTCGGAGATCATGGACGCCCAGAACCGCATGCTGGGGGTGGGGGAGCTGCGCCGGCTGCTGCGCGAGTTCGCCCCGCTCCCGGCGCTGGAGATCAAGGAGCGCCTGCTGGCCCGGGCCATCGAGTTCTCCGAAGGGCAGTCCAACGCCGACGACCTGACCTTCGTGGTGATGAAGGTCCGCTAGGCCCGCCATGGAGGACCTGGAAAAGAAGCTGGGCTACCGCTTCCGCGACGGGGAGCTGCTGCGCAACGCCCTGACCCACAAGTCTTACAACGAGGGGGGGCGCAACCACGGCGTGGACAACGAGCGGCTGGAGTTCCTGGGCGACTCGGTCATCGGCCTGGCCATCACCGACGCCATCTACCGCCGCGGCCGCGACCTGCGCGAGGGCGACCTGGCCAAGCTGCGCGCCCACCTGGTGTCGAGCAAGACCCTGTTCCGCGTGGCCAAGAGCCTGGGCCTGGGCGGCCATATCCTGCTTGGCCGCGGCGAGGAGAAGAACGACGGCCGGCGCAACGCCAAGATCGTCTCCTCCTCGCTGGAGGCGCTGGTCGGCGCCCTGTACCTCGACTCCGACTTCGCCACCGCCCTGCGCGTGGTCAACGAGCTGTTCCGCGAGATCCTGGACACCCTGATCGCCGAGGACCTGCGCATCAACGACTACAAGTCGGAGCTGCAGGAGCTGATCCAGAAGCACCGCAACATCCTGCCGGTCTACAAGGTGGTCTCCGAGAGCGGCAAGCCGCCCGACACCGTGTTCCGCGTCGCCGTCTACCTGGACAACCAGGAGATCGGCTCGGGATCGGGCCGCAACCGGAGGCAGGCGGAGCAGGAAGCGGCCTTGCTCGCCTTGAGAAATATCGGCAATTTTATCCATTTCGAGAAGCTTTCGGAAACATTCTTCGGCGAAAAACCAAAGAACTAGCCGAGATCAGTGAAAAGTGATAGAGGCTAGAAGCAAGAATATCTCAGATAAAAGTGAAAAGTGAAAGAGTCTGAGGAAAGCGAAAAAGCCCTGTGAAAAGTGAAAGAGGCTGGAAGAGAGGAAAGAGAAGAAAAAAGCAATGTAAAAGAAAAATGTGACTAGAAACGATTTCCTATTGAGGTTTATTTCCGCTTTCAATAAAATAGAAGAAACTCCCTCATTTGGAGGTATGGATGTCCTATACACTGGCTGAACTCAAGGAAAAGACGGTAGCACAGCTGCGTGAGATCGCCGCAGGAATCCAGCATGAAGCGGTGCAGGGCCATTCCCAGATGAACAAGGAACACCTCCTGGTCGCCCTGTGCAAAGCCCTCGACATCGACATGCACGCTCATCATGAAGTCGTGGGAATCGACAAAACCAAGGCCAAGGCACGTATCAAGGCCATGAAGGACAGGCTGGCCAAGGCCATAGAAGCCAAGGACCCCAAGCAGATCAAGTTCTGCCATAGGCAGATTCATAGGCAGAAAAGGAACATCCACAAGGCCAGTAAAATTAAGTGAAACGTGAAAGAGCCTAGTTCAGTGAAAAGTGATCAGTGAAAATTGAAGAGTGAATGAGCAAGTACGAACTGAGATGCACTCGCAATTGCCTTTTTACTCCTCTAGTTTCTTTCACTTTTCACCAATCACTTTTCACTTTTCACTGAGATATTCTTGCTTCTAGCCTCTTTCACTTTTTACTGATCTGCGAACTTTTTGTCACTCTCCTGCGTTTATGGTCCTTGAGGAGGTGGCTCATGTTCAAGAAGGTCAAGTACCTGTTGCTGGTGCTCCTGGTGGCTTTCTCCACCCTTCCCGCCGCGGAATATGAGCAAAAAATAGTCAAATCCTTCACCCTGCCGGCCAGCGGCACGCTGGAACTGGCGAACATCAACGGCCGCATCGACATCATGGCCGGTAAGGGCCAGGCCGTGGAGATCAAGGCGGTCAAGAAGTCAGAACGCAAAGGGGAAATCGAGAAAGTCGACATCCTCTTCGAGCAGGCCGGGGACGTCCTGAAGGTCAAGGTCAAGTACAACGAGCGCAATTCCCGGGCCAAGGTCGAGTTCGATGTCGTGGTCCCGGAGAAGCTGGCCAAGGCCCAGTTCAAGTCGGTCAACGGCGCGGTCAAGGGCGAGGGCCACTTCCGGCAGCTCGGCCTCCAGACGGTCAACGGCAAGATCGCCTTCCGCGGCGAATTCGGCGACGCCGCTTTCAAGACAGTCAACGGCGCCATCGCGGTCTCGCAGGAAGCTGTGCTCAGCGGCGACCTTGAGGCCGAGACGGTCAACGGCGCCATCGATATCGAGATGAACCGCAAGTCGGCCTTCGATCTTTCCGGCCGCACGGTCAACGGCTCGATCGGCAACGAGTTCGGCGTCAGGGTCGAGAAGCACCTGGTGGGCCAGTCCATGGACGGCCAGGTCAACGGCGGCGGCAAGAAGGTGAAAGTCGAGACAGTCAATGGCAGTATCGAGATTTCAAAAATCTAGTGAAATTTGAATGGAAAATGTAAAAAATGCCCAAGGAGGTTCTTCTGGCGCATTGATCTT
This sequence comes from uncultured Clostridia bacterium, assembly GCA_964628035.1. Classification (GTDB taxonomy): domain Bacteria; phylum Acidobacteriota; class Aminicenantia; order UBA2199; family UBA2199; genus UBA2199. Next base: position 88,051 of record CAZVPI010000012.1, read on the forward strand.
CCCTATCTTTTCATCTACCCTTTCACTTTTCACTTTTCACTGATACTTTTTGATATTTTTCTCCTCTCTGCTATAATCCCCCCTCGTGAGGTGCTGCATGAGCGTCGAAATCAAAGAAGTCCTATCTAACTCCGACCTGAAGCGCTTCGTCAAATTTCCCCTCCACCTGTATAGAAACCATCCGCTCTACGTGCCGCAACTGATCTCCGAGGAGCTGGAGATCTTCGATCCCGAAAAGAACCCGGCTTTCGAATACTCCCAGTCGAAGCTGTTCCTGGCCCATAAGAATGGCAAATTGGCCGGCCGCGTCGCCGCCATCGACAACCACGCCGCCAACGCCAAGTACAACACGAAGAACCTGCGCTTCGGCTGGCTCGACTTCGTCGACGATCCCGAGGTTCCGGCCGCCCTGATGGGCGCCGTCGAAGGCTGGGCGCGGGAGCTGGGGTACAAGACCGTGACCGGCCCCCACGGCTACTGCGACCTCGACCCCCAGGGGATGCTGGTCGAGGGCTTCGACCAGCTGCCGACCATCGCCGGCTATTACAACCACCCCTATTACCAGAAGCACATCGAGGACCTGGGCTACGGCAAGGAGATCGACTACGTCGAGTTCCGAGCCAAGGTGCCCCAGGACATGTCGGCCTTTCCCGAGAAGCTGGTGCGCCTGGCCGACCGCATCAAGGAAAGGGGCAACCTGCGCCTGCTCGAGTTCAAGAAGAAGAAGGACATCCTGGACCGCGCCGTCGAGCTCTTCCACCTGCTTGACGAGGCCTTCGACGAGATCTACGGCTCGGTGCCGCTGACCGAGCGCCAGATCCACTATTACGTCAGGAAGTACTTCTCCTTCGTCGACAAGGAGCTGATCCAGGCCGTGGTCAACGACAAGGACGAGATGATCGGCTTCATGATCGCCATGCCCAGCCTGTCGCAGGCCTTCCGCAAGGCCAACGGCCGCCTGCTGCCCTTCGGCTGGTGGCACCTGATGCGCGCCTTCAAGAACAACGACACCCTCGACTTCTACCTGGCCGGCGTTCGCGAAAAGTACCGCGGCATGGGTGTGGACCTGCTCATGGTGGTCAACATCGCCCGCGCCGCCGTGGCCAAGGGTTTCCGCTTCACCGAGTCCAACCAGGAGCTGGAGACCAACAACAAGATCCAGGCGCAGTGGAAGTATTTCGATCCGGTCCAGCATAAAAGGAAGAGAATTTTTAAGAAGAACCTTGGATCGGTGTAGGGCTTAGGGCGTAAGGCGTAGGGCATGAGGAAGAAAAACGATCAATCGGTTTACGGCGCAAGGTGTAAGGTAAGTCAATGATCTTTTTTTGCCTTTCTGGGGCGGGTATGTTGTCTTATCTTTTCTAACGCCATTCGCCTTACACCTTACGCCGATAAGGAGACTAATAACAAATATGACTGAAATCAAAGGATTCAGGGGCTTGAATGTCTGGCAGAAAAGCAAAGCGCTTGCTGTGAAAAAATACGAGATCACCGGTAAGGGAGATAACGTAAAATATTTTTCGCACATTTTAGAAGAGAGGTAGTCCTCCAAGTT
>CAZVPI010000013.1:0-85017 GCA_964628035.1 uncultured Clostridia bacterium
CCTCCCCGCCGCCCTGGCCGTCAAGGGGTATAGCGGAGTCGTCGTCGGCCGCGATTACCGCGGCATCCCGGTCTGGTCGGTGGTCGCCGCCATTCCAGGCACCACCTGGTTCATCGTGGCCAAGGTCGATGAGGAGGAGATTTTGACACCCCTGCGCCGCGAGATCAAAGCCGCCTGGATGATTACCCTGTCCCTGATCGCCGCCTCCGGAGCCTTGCTTCTACTCCTCTGGCAGCGCCAGGCCCGCCGGATCACGGAAAGGCGGCTCGAAGCCGAAATCCGGCATCAGGCCCTGGAGCAACACTACCAGTACCTGACCCGTAATGCCAACGACATCATCATCCTCTCCGACGAGAAGCGGCGCATCGTGGAAATCAACGAGCGCGCCGAACAGGCCTATGGCCGCGGCCGCGCCGAGCTCCTGGCCATGACCATCCCCGACCTGCGGGTCCCCGGCGAACAGAACAAGGTCGACCAGCAGTACGGCCTAGCCGCAGACACCGGGATGATTTTTGAAACCATCCATGTCCGAGCCGATGGTTCGACCTTTCCCGTCGAGGTCAGCGCCCGCCAGATCCTGGTGGAGGGGAAACGGTATTTTCAGAGCATTGTCCGTGACATCAGCGAGCGCCAGGCCGCGCAAAACGCCTTGCGCGAAAGCGCGGGCTTCATCAGGACCGTATTGGACAATCTGCCGATCGGTGTCGCGGTGAACTCCGTCGATCCGGACGTCACCTTCAGCTATATGAATGACCACTTTCCCAAAATATACCGGACATCCCGCGAAAAACTCGCCGGTCCCGACGCGTTCTGGCAGGCGGTCTACCAGGATGAGGAATTCAGGAATGAGATCCGGAAGAGGGTTCTCGCCGACTGCGCCAGCGGCGATGCTGAGCGCATGTCCTGGAGCAACATCCCCATCTCCCGCCCGGGAGAGGAAACCTGTTATGTCGACGCCCGCAACGTGCCGATCCCGGACAAAAGGCTGATGATCTCGTTGGTATGGGACGTCACGGCCCGAAACCGAGCCGAGACGGAGCTGCGCGAAAGCGAGGAAAAGTTCCGCCAGGTTTTCGAGGCCAGCAACGTCGGCAAGTCGCTCACCCTGCCCAGCGGCGAGGTCGCGCCCAACAAGGCCCTGTGCGACATGCTGGGCTATTCCCTGGCGGAGCTGCAGACAATGCGCTGGCAGGACATAACACAGAAGGACGACATCCCCGCCACAGAACGTATTCTGAAGCTGATGCTGGGCGGAGAACAGGACGCGGCACGCTTCATGAAGCGGTATGTTCGCAAGGACGGCTCGCTGCTGTGGGCCGACGTGAGCGTAGTCCTGCGCCGCGATCCCGCCGGCAAGCCTTTGAACTTTATCACCACCGTCGTCGATATCAGCGAACGCATGCGCGCCGAAAAGGAACTGCAGCGCCTGAACGAGGAGCTGGAAGAACGAGTCCGCCAGCGCACCTCAGAGCTGAGCGACCTGTACAACAACGCCCCCTGCGGCTACCACTCGCTGGACGCCGACGGCCTCTTCGTGATGGTCAACGATACCGAGCTGGCGTGGCTGGGCTACGCCCGCGAGGAGATCGTCGGCAGGAAGAAGCTCGCCGACGTGATCACCCCGGAGAGCGTCGCCAAATTCGTGGCGATTTTTCCCGAGTTCAAAAAACGTGGTCGGATCAGCAACTTGGAGTTCGAGATCCGCCGCAAGGACGGTTCCACCCTGCCCGTGCTGGTCAGCGCCAGCGCCATCTATGACGCCGACGGCCGCTATGTCATGAGCCGCTCCACGCTCATCGACTACAGCGAGCAGGTCCGGGCCCGCGCGGCCGCCCGCATCCAGCAGGAAAAACTCCTCGCCGCCAACAAGGAGCTGGAGGCGTTTTCCTACTCGGTTTCGCACGACCTGCGGGCGCCGCTGCGGGCGATCGCCAGCTTCGGCAAGATCTTGGAGGACGAGTATGCCCCCCGGCTCGACGTCGAGGGCAGGCGGATCCTAGAGATCATCATCGAGAACACCGGGAAAATGGGGCAACTGATCGACGACCTGCTGGCATTCTCGCGCCTGAGCCGCCAGACGCTGGCCATGTCCTGCTTCGATCCGGCACCATTGGCCCAGGAGGTGTTCGCCGAGCTGCAGGCCCAGGAAAAAGGCCGGAAAATAGAATTCAAAATCGGCAGGCTGACCCCGGCCTTCGGCGACCGCTCCATGCTACGCCTGGTGCTAGCCAACCTCCTCTCCAACGCCCTCAAGTTCACCCGCGGCAGGAAGCAGGCGCGCATCGAATTCAGCGGCCGAGCCGAGAAGGACGGCAACGTCTATTTCGTCAAGGACAACGGCGTGGGCTTCGACATGAAGTACGTCGACAAACTGTTCGGCGTGTTCCAGCGCTTGCACGCCAGCAGCGAGTTCGAGGGTAACGGCGTCGGCCTGGCCATCGTCCAGCGCATCGTCGCTCGCCACGGCGGCCGCGTCTGGACCGAGGGCAAGGTCGGCAAGGGAGCGACGTTTTATTTTGCATTGCCGAACAAAAGGGTATAGGGTATAGGGGTTGGGGCATAGAGAAGAAAAAGACAATGAAACGTGCGAAAGAGGGAAGCAGAACGAAGGCGACGGGAGAACCGACAGGGGAGCTGGAGCGGGATGGAGTCGTTGATGAGTTGGAAAGATCTGACTTGCATGGCAAAAGGTATTGGCCCGCCATTTCCTCTTCTCTTCACCCTGCGCCCCGCACCCTATCTCCTAGATCCTTCCTAAGGAGGTTCCTATGAACGAAGGCGACGTGGTCGAGATCTTGCTGGTCGAGGACAATCCCGCCGATGTGGAATTGACGCTGCGGGCGTTGAAAAAACACAAACTGGCCAACAAGGTGCAAGTGGCAAGCGACGGGATTCAGGCGCTGGAGATCCTGGTCCGGGAGCCGAAAAAAGGGGAGGCATTCCATCACCCCAAGGTGGTCTTCCTCGACCTTAAGCTGCCGAAAGTGGACGGCCATGAGGTGCTGCGGCGCATAAGGGACGACCCGCGGACGAAGTCCATCCCGGTGGTGGTCTTGACCTCATCCAGGGAGGAGAGCGATATCCTGCGGACCTACGACAACGGAGCCAATAGCTACGTGGTCAAGCCCCTGGACTTCGAGAAGTTTTCCGAGACCGTCGTACAGCTGGGCCTATACTGGGTGCTGCTCAACGAGGCGCCGAGGTGAAGAGAAGGTACAGGGTGAAGGAGACAGGGTACAGTAAAAAAAAGAAATGAAGAAAAGAGAAGCGGGCAAAGAGAAGAAGAAGTCATTGAAAAAAAAGGCAACTAAAGGGCAAAACAAAGCGGGCAAGGCAAGCGAGCCACTGCGGGTGCTGATCCTGGAGGACAGCGCCGCCGACGCCGAGCTGATGGAGCGCCAACTGCGGCGGGAGAAGACCGCGTACAGGTTCCTGCGGGCCGAGACGCGCGCCGGATTCCTGAAGGGGCTGAAGAAGTTCAAGCCCGCTCTCATCCTGGCCGACTACACCCTGCCCGGGTTCGACGCCGTGAGGGCCCTGGCACTCGCAAGGAAGCAGGATCCCCTGCTTCCCTTCATCATCGTCACCGGCTCCATCGGCGAGGAAAAGGCGGTGGCCTGCCTGCGCGCCGGGGCCGACGACTATCTGCTCAAGGATCGCCTTGGACGCCTCGGCGAGGCGATGCGCCAGGCCCTGGAGCGAAGCCGGCAGCGGGGTGAAAGTGCCGCCATGCAGGAAACGCTGGTTGCCAGCGAAGAGCTGCTGCGCGCCTTCATCAACTCCAGCACCGACATGGCCTTCCTCAAGGACGCCCGCTTTCGCCTCCTCGTCGCCAACCAGGCCCTGTGCCGCTTTTTCGGCCGGACGCAAGAAGAGATCCTGGGGCGCACCGACCACCAGTTGATGGAACCGAAGGCGGCCGCCCGCTGCCGCCGCTCCGACCGCCTAGCCTTGAAGGAGGGCGGGATAGTCGTTCAGGAGGAGACGGTAGGCGGCCGCGTGTTCGAAACGCGCAAGTTCCCGGTGCAGTTGGCCGACGGCAGCCGCGGCGTGGGCGCTTACATCCGCGACATTACCGAGAACAGGAAGCTGGAGGCGGCGATCCGCCAGCGCGCCGACGAATGGATCGCCACTTTCGATTCCATCCGCGATCCCATCGCCCTGTTTGACGCCAAGGGCACCGTGCATCGCTGCAACCGAGCGTTTGCTCTTCTGTCCGGAAAGCCCTTCAAGCAAATCATCGGCCGGCCTTGCCACCTGTTCGCCGCCGCCGCGGGCGCCTCCTGCCAGTTCCTGCGCCGGGCGCTGAAATCGCACCGCCCCCTGCGCGCCGAAGTGGAACTCGCCGGCCGCTGGTTCGAACTGGCGATCGATCCGCTGTCAGGAGCCGCAAACAAGTTCCAGGGGGTGGTGCTGGCAATGAAGGACGTCAGCGAGCGCAGGCGGACCGAGGACGAGCGGTGCCGGCTTTCGCTGGCCGTCGAGCAGAGTCCTACAGCGGTGATCATCACCGATCCGGAAGGCCGGATCGAGTTCGTCAATTCCAAGTTCTCTGAGCTTACCGGTTACGCTCCGGCCGAAGTTCTGGGAAAGAACCCGCGGCTGCTCAAGTCGGGAGATACTCCGGCCGGCGAATACCGACGGCTATGGCGGACGATCCGCCGCGGAGGCACCTGGCGCGGCGAGTTCCACAATCGCCGCAAGGACGGCTCTCTGTATTGGGAGCGGGTTGCGATCTCCCCGGTTCTGGACGGCCGGGGGCGGATCAACCATTACGTGGCTGTCAAGGAGGACGTCACCCAGCAGAAGCGAACCAACGATTCCCTGCGCGAGAGCGAGAACCGCTTCGCCGCCTTCTTCCGCTCCAATCCCGGCCCCATCGCCATCACCCGCCTGGACGACCACCGCATCCTCGACGTCAACGAGGCCTGGCAGAACGTCACCGGCTACAGCCGCGACGAGGCCATCGGCCGCACGCCGACCGAGCTCGCGCTGTGGCCCGAGCCGGCGGCGCGCCAGCGCATAGTCGACGCCGTGCGTGCCGGCGCATCCGTCCACAACTTGGAGATCAACATCCAGCGCAAAGACGGCGAAACACGGCGAATCCTGATGTCGGCCGACCGCATCGTCGTCGGCGGCAGCGCCTGCATGATCACCATGGCCCTGGACATCAGCCAGCGCAAGCGCGCCGAGGACTCCCTGCGCGAGATGAACGAGATCTTCCGCCAGTTCCTCAGATACAACCCCCTATACGTCTTTATCAAGGACGAGAACATCCGCTCCGTCTTCCTGAGCGACAACTACGAGCGCATGCTCGGACGCCCCCTTACCGAGATCATCGGAAAAACGATGGACGAGTTGTTTCCCTCCGCGCTTTCGCGCCAGATGATCGAGGACGACAAGGGCATCCTGCGCGACGGCGCGGTGCGCGAGTTCCAGGAGGAGCTGCACGGGCGGATCTATTCCACCATCAAGTTCCCGATCATCATCGACGGCAAGGCCAAGTACCTGGCCGGCTACACCATGGACATCACCGAGCGCACGCGCGCCGAGGATCTGCTGCGCGAGCGCGACCAGCTGCTGCAGAACCTGTCGGCCCAGATCCCGGGCATGATCTACACCTTCCTGCGCCGGCCCGACGGCAGCTACGCGCTCCCCTACTGCTCGAACATCATCCGCGAGATCTTCGGCATCGCCCCCCAGGACGTGTGCGAGGACGCCACACCGATCTTCGCCGCCATTTACCCCGAGGACCTCCCGGGAACCGTGTCTTCCATCGAGAAGTCGGCGCGGGACATGTCTCTCTGGCAGCACGAGTTCCGCGTCCAGGCCCCCGGCCAGCCGCCGAGCTGGATATGGGCGCGCTCCCAGCCTTTCCACTTGGCCGACGGTTCCATACTCTGGTACGGATTCATCGCCGACATCACCGAGCGCAAGCAGGCCGAGGAGCGTCTGGCCGCCTCGCTGAAGGAGAAGGAGATTCTGCTCAAGGAGATCCATCACCGGGTCAAGAACAACCTGCAGGTCATTTCCGGCCTGCTGACGCTGCAGGCGGGGCAAACCGATGACCCACGCCTGGCGCGCCTGGTCCAGGAGAGCCAGTCGCGAATCTGGACCATGGCCCTGATCCACCAGACCCTGTACCAGTCGGGCGACCTGGCGGCCATCGAGATGGCCGAGTATGTCCGCACGCTCGCCGGCAACCTGATCAGTTCCCAGGCCCGGGTGGCCATGCCCCCCTCCTGCCGCTGCGACGTGGAGCCGCTGCGCCTGCCCATCGACCAGGCCATCCCCCTGGCGCTGATCATCAACGAGCTCCTGACCAACGCCCTGAAGCACGCCTTTCCCGACGGACGGCCAGGCGAGATCCGTATCCGCCTGCGCTCCCTGCTGCCCCCGGATGCCGGTCAGTGCGAGCTGATCGTCGCCGACGACGGCGTCGGCCTGCCCACGGGCTTCGATCCCGGCGAGCAGAAGCACCTGGGCCTGCTGCTGATCGCCATGCTAGCCAGGCAGATCCGCGGCACCCTGGCCTGCGAGCAGGACAACGGCGCCCGCTTCCGCATCCGCTTCCCGCTCCAGGAAAGAAATGGAGAGCACCATGGTTGACGGGCGGCTGCGCGTCCTGCTGCTGGAGGACAACCCGGCCGACGCCGAACTGGTCGAGCACGAACTGCGCCGGGGCAACCTGGAGGCGGACGTGCGCCTGACAACGGGCAAGCGCGAATTCGCCAAAGCCCTGAAGGACTTCCAACCCGACCTCATCCTCGCCGACTACAACGTGCCCGGCTTCTCTGGCCTGGACACGCTGGCCATGGCGCGGTCAGTAGCGCCGCAGGCGCCGTTCCTGTTCGTGTCGGGCTCGATCCGCGAGGAGCTGGCCATCGAGTCGCTCGCCCAGGGGGCCTCGGACTACATCTTCAAGAGCAACCTGGAGCGCCTGGTCCCGGCCGTGCGCCGCGTGCTGGCCGCCGCCGATCTGCAGCGTCGGAACCAGATCACGGAAAGAATGCTGCGCGAGAGCGAGACGAAATACCGCTCGCTGGTAGCGCAAAGCCCCGACGGCATCTTCATCGCCGACCTGAACGGGCGCTTCCTGTCGGTGAACCCGGCCATCTGCGCCACTCTGGGCTACCGCGAGGACGAGCTGCTGGGACGCAGCATCTGGGACATCATTCCGGCCGCCTACCGCCCGCTGCACGAACAAAGGCTGGCCGGCATTCTGCGCGGCAAGGAGCAGCGGGAAGCGGCGGAATATCTCGTAAAAGGCCGGGAGGGCGAGGAGCATGCCGTCGCCATCCTGTCGGCCCCGTTTTACAAGGACGGCGCCCTGATCGGCTTCCAGGGGATTGCCCGCGACATCACCGAAAGGAAGAAGATGGAGGACCGCCTGCGCGAGTCCGAGGAGTATTACCGCACGCTGGTGGAAACCTCCCCCGACGCCATTGTCATCGTCGACGCCGGGGGGCGGATCACGTACGCCTCACGGCGGGCCTACGGACTCTTCGGCGTCCCGGCCGGCGACGACATCCGCGGGACCTCCATCCTCAACTTCGTCCAGGAGCAGGAAGCCCGCGCCGTGGAGGAGAGGCTGGCCGCGATCCTGTCCGGCCTTGAGCTCCCCGAGGTCCGCGAATACCGGCTGCTGCGCCGGGACCGCCGGCCGTTCTGGGGAGAAGTCGCCTCCTCCCCGCTCCAGAACGCCAAGGGGCACCGGACCGGGCTGCTGCTCGTCTGCCGCGACGTCAGCCAGCGCAGGGACACCGAGCTCAAGCTGCAGCAGGCGCTGGCCGAGGCGCAGCGCCTGCGCCAGGCGCTGGACCAGGTGCCGGTCCAAGTCTACATGAAGGACCTGTAATCGCGCTACGTCTACGCCAACCAGCAGACCCTCAAGCTCTTCGGCTGCTCCGCCCTGGAGCTGGCCGGGAAGAGCGACCAGGACTTCTTCCCCCCCGAGACCGCGCGCCTGCTCCGCGACGTGGACCGCCGGGTGTTCGCCGGCGAATCGACGGTCGAGGAGATCGCGGTGCCGGACCCGCACAAGGGGGAAACGCTCTATCACGAGGTCAAGACGCCGATCTACGCCGACCCGGATTCCAAGCGGATCACCGGCCTGCTGGGGATCTCCACCGACATCACCGAACGCAGGCGCTACGTCGAGGCGCTGCGCGAGAGCGAGCGCAAATACCGGCTGATCGCCGACAACACCGCCGAGACCATCACGGTGATGGACATGGGGCTGCGCTTCACCTATGTCAGTCCCGCCATCGCCCGCCTACGGGGCTTCACGGTCGAGGAGGCCATGAAGCAGTCCCTGGAACAGGTCCTGGCGCCCGATTCGCTGGCCCTCGTGCGGCAGGTCCTGCAGGAGGAGCTGGGCCGAGAGGAAGCCGGCAGCGGAAGTCCCCACCGCAGCCGGACCCTCGAACTCCAGGAGCGCCACAAGGACGGCCGGCTCATCTGGGTCGAGAACTCCATCTCCATCCTCCGCGACGCCCAGGGAGCGCCCATCGGCTTCCTTGCCGTCTCCAAGGACGTCACCGAGCGCAAGCGGGCCGAGGAGCAGATCCGCTACCAGGCCGACCTGCTGCAGCGGGTGAGCGACGCCATCATCGCCACCGATCGCGAGGGGCGCATCCAGGTATGGAATGCGGCGGCCCAGCGCATTTACGGCTGGACCGCCAGCGAAGCGATCGGCCGGAACTTTCATGAGCTGCTCGCCCCGGAGTACTTCACCCAGAGCCGGGAGGAAGTCGCCGGCAAGCTGGCCCGCGACGGGGCCTGGTCGGGCGAGCTCAGCCACCGCTTATGCGACGGCCGGCGCATCCAGGTCCACAGCACCATCACACTCCTGAGGGACTCCTTCGGCGCGGAAAGCGGCCGGGTTTCGATCAATCACGACATCAGTGAGCGCCTGCGGGCCGAAGCGGCGCTGCGCCACAGCGAGAATCTTTTAAGCAAGATCTTCGACATACTGCCCATAGGCCTCTGGCTAGCCGATGGCCAGGGCCGGCTGGTGCGCAGCAACCGGGCCGGGCGCGAGATCTGGGGGGCCGAACCGCTGGTCGGCGCCGGCGACTACGGCGTGTTCAGGGCCCGCCGGCTGCCCGGGGGGGAAGAGATCGCGCCCGAGGACTGGGCGCTGGCCCATTCCATCCGAGAAAGGATCACCGTTACCGACGAGATGCTCGAGATCGACACCTTCGACGGCCAGAAAAAAACCATCTTGAACTACACGGCGCCGGTGCTCGACGAGGAGGGCCGCGTGGAAGCGGCCATCGTCGTCAACCTCGACATCAGCGCCCGCAGGCAGGCGGAGGAGAGCATCCGCGCCTCGCTGCGGGAGAAGGATGTTCTGCTGCAAGAGATCCATCACCGCGTCAAGAACAACCTGCAGATCGTCTCCGGCCTGCTGACCCTGCAGGCCGGATCTGTCGCGGATCCGGCCGTTGAGGAAATCCTCCGCTCCAGCCAGGACCGCATCCGCTCCATCGCCCTGGTGCACGAAAAGCTGTACCGCTCGCACAACCTGGCGGAAATCGCCTTCGATGAGTACCTGCGCTCACTGGCCCACGAACTTCTCATCTCTCAAGGAATCGAGAGCAGCCGCATCCAGGTCCGCTTCGACACCGAGCCCATCCTGCTGGCCATCGACAAGGCGATCCCGCTGGGTCTGATCGTCAATGAGCTTCTGACCAACTCCATCAAACACGCATTCACCAACGGAGGCTGCGGAACGATCCGCATCGGCTTGCGCGGCCGGAGGGAATTCCATTTTTCCGGCGTCAAAACCGATAGCGGCACGCTGTACCGCTGCTCCGCATACGAACTGTCCATCGAGGACGACGGCGTCGGGATGAGGCTTCCCGGCCCGGCCGCCCCCGCGAAATCATTGGGCATGCAACTGGTGACCATGCTCGCCAGCCAACTCCGCGCGGAACTGAAGGTTGAGAGGGGGCCGGGCACGCGCTTCATACTCAACCTGCCGGGACTGCCCGGCGCCCCCGACCCCGGCAAGACCCGGAACGGATAGGAGAGGAACCATGGCCAAATCCCGGATCCTGATCGTAGAGGATGAGGCGATCATCGCCTCGGTCATCGCCTCGGCGCTGCGCAAGTTCGACTACGAGGTGGTCGACATCCTCGACAACGGCCCCGACGCGGTGGCCGTCGCGCTGGAGAAGCGTCCTGACCTGCTGCTGATGGACATCCGCATCCACGGCGACATGGACGGCATCAGCGTCGTCGAGCAGGTGCAGCGCCAGGCTGATATCCCGGTCATCTACCTCACTGCCTACGCCGACGACTCCACCCTGGAACGGGCCAAGCGCACAAAGCCCTACGGCTACATCCCCAAACCCTTCCAGGAGATCGAGCTGCGCACCTCCATCGAAATGGCGCTGTACAAGCACGGCTTCGAACTGAAGTTGCGCGAGAGCGAAGCGCGCTTCCGCTCTCTGTTCGAGAACTCCCAGGACGTCATCTACATCAACGACCGCGACGGAGCGATGACAGAGATGAATCCGGCCGGATTGGCGCTGTTCGGATTCACCCGCGAGGAGATCACTGGCGCCCAGGTGGATTTCCTGTATCAGGATCCCGCTGACCGACGCGCCTTCCTGGACGAGGTCCGCAAAAGGGAGCGGGTGAAGGACTACGAGATCCGCCTGCACAACAAGCAGGGCGAGCCCATCCTGGGACTGGTCACGGCCAATGTCATGCGCGACTCGAACGGCGGCTTTTCCGGTATCCAGGGCATCATCCGCGACATCACCGAGAGGCGCAAGCGCGAGGAGACGCTACTTCTTCTGCAGACGGCCATTGACGCCTCCAGCGAGGCGGTGCTCATCACCGACAACCGGGGAGCGATCGTCTACGGCAATGCCGCGGTGGAGACCATGACCGGCTATCCTCCCGTCGAGTACCTCGGCATGAACTTCAGCGAACTCGGCACCCGGATCGATTTTCCGGACGAGAAGATTCGCGAGATGTGGCAACGGATCCAGGGCGGACACTCCTGGAGCGGCGAGTTCCTCAAGCGCCGTAAGGACGGTTCGATCTATCACCAGCGGACCATGATCTCGCCGGTGTGCACTGCCGACGGCCCGCCCAGCCACTACGTGAGCATCGCCTCCGACATCACCCGCGAGAAGAAACTCGAGGAGCAGATGCTGCAGGCGGCCAAGATGGACTCACTGGGGATGCTGGCCAGCGGCATTGCCCACGATTTCAACAACTATCTGGCCATCATCAACGGCTACTCGGAGATGCTGCTTGCCGAGAACGAGGGCGGCAAGGACGCCGAGAACCTGAAGATCATCCTGCAAACGGGGAAAAGCGCCTCCAAGCTGGTGTCCAAGATCCTGGGCTTCAGCCGCCGCCAGGCGCCGGCGCCCGCCGTCCTGGAGGTGAACGCACTTCTAGTCGAGTTGGAACGCATGCTGCGCCGGCTGTTGGGCGAACGCGTCGAATTCCGCCTCGACCTCGCCCCCGATGCCGGCCGCATCTTCATGGACCCAGGCCAGCTCGAGCAGGCGCTCATTAACCTGGTCATCAATGCCCGCGACGCGATGCCCCAGGGCGGCACGCTGCGGCTGGCCTCGGCGTTTGTCCGGCTCGACGAGCAGGCCACCGCCCAGCACCCAGGGCTGAGCGCCGGCGACTATGCGGAGATATGCGTCGCCGACAATGGCGTCGGCATGGAGCCGCAGGTGCTGGCGCGCATCTTTGAGCCCTTCTTCACCACCAAGCCGGCCGGCGAGGGGACGGGGCTGGGCCTGGCCCTGGTGTTCGGCATCATCCATCAGAACGGCGGCTCCGTGTGGGTCGACAGCAAGCCGGGGAAAGGGTCGACCTTCCACGTCCTGCTCCCGCAATCGTTCGGCAGAGAGATCAGCGAGCCGGAGCACCGTCCCGGACGTCGTTTTGACGGCCGCATGGTGCTGCTCATCGAGGACGAACCGAGCCTCCGCCAGTTTCTTCACGCCATCCTGGAGACGCTGGGCCTGCGGGTGTGTGAGGCTGGTGACGGCGAACTGGGGCTGAAGACCGCCGAAGGGATGCCTCATCTTGACCTGCTGTTCTGCGACGTTGTACTGCCCGGCCTCTCGGGCGTCGAGGTGGCCGAGCGCATCCGCAAAATCCATCCTCAGGCCGCCGTGATTCTCAGCTCGGGCCAGGGAGAAAATTACCTGAAGCGCGCCGGCCTCGACGTGGACAAGGTTCACTTCCTCCCCAAGCCCAGCTCGCGCCGGGCGATCGAGAAGGCGATCGCCGAGGCGCTGGGTGAATGACCGCGGCTCGGCCCATGGGTTCCCTAGCGCGTCCAGCCCAGCCACCTGGTCGGCCGGACGCCGATCAGATCCCGGTCAGGCTGACCTCTTTTCCCATGATCCTGACGATGCCGTAGGTGATCCCGGCCGTGACGCCGGCAGCCGGGACCCGGCCGCAGGAAATGACCAAGAAGCATGCCGGCGAGCTGCAACGGATCTGGCAACCGGGTACGTTCGAAGGCTTGGGCAGAGTGAAACGAGCCATCTGTCTCCGGGATGCTAGAATGATCAGTGCATCGACATGGTTCTCCTTGCCGCCCCAGTGGATGCCGACGGCATTGGCGCCGGGCAGGATGTATCCGATCCGATGGGAGCCGTTATTCCCGGTCGCCTCCGACTGACAGATGCGACCGGATGCCGTCTCACGCAACAGTACGATGGCATCCGTCAACGGCCTCCTGCCGTCGTCCCCATTGACCAATCCGCTCAGTCTGCCGGGGCGGTCATCGTTGGGGGAGGCCGCGGATACTCCGGCCAGGGAAAGCGCCAGAACGATCATGGCACCGGCCAACCGGCCTGCGGAACGATCCATGCTTCATCTCCGCGGCCTTGTTCGATCTTCATCAGGCGGCCAGCACGCCTCGCGAACGCAGGCGCGCCTTCAGCGCTTCGCGGTCGATGGCCTTGGACAGCGCCTCATCGACGGTCACCCCGCCCTTCTCGACCAGGTCGGCCAGCGATTCGTTCATCATGAGGTTGCCCAGCGCCTTGCCGGTCTGCATCATGGCCGGGATCTGGAACGTCTTGCCCTCGCGGATCAGGTTGGCCACGGCGGCATTGACCACCATCACCTCGTAGGCCGCCGCCCGGCCGCCCGCCTCCCTGCGGCACAGCATCTGCGAGACGACGCCGACCAGGGCGTCGGCCAGCATGGTGCGGATCTGATTCTGCTGGTCGGCGGGGAACTGGTCGATGATGCGGTCGACGGTGCCGCAGGCGGTCGATGTGTGCAGCGTGCCCAGTACCAGGTGGCCGGTCACGGCCATCTCCACGGCGATGGCGATGGTCTCCAGGTCACGCATCTCGCCTACCAAGATGACGTCGGGGTCTTCGCGCAGGGCGGCGCGCAGCGCCTTCTTGAACGATACGGTGTGCGTGCCCACCTCGCGCTGGTTGACCAGCGAGCGCTTGTTGGCATGGATGAACTCCACCGGGTCCTCGACGGTGATGATGTGGCCGGCGCGCGTCTCGTTGATATGGTCGATCAGCGCCGCCAGGGTGGTCGACTTGCCCGAGCCGGTCGGCCCGGTGACCAGGATCAGCCCCTTGGGCAGCCGGCAGAGGTCAAGCACGGCCTGGGGGACGTTCAGATCGGCGGCCGGCACGATGCGCGAGGGGATGACGCGCAG
The DNA here is from genome assembly GCA_964628035.1 of uncultured Clostridia bacterium. Taxonomy (GTDB): domain Bacteria; phylum Acidobacteriota; class Aminicenantia; order UBA2199; family UBA2199; genus UBA2199. Next base: position 13,682 of record CAZVPI010000013.1, read on the forward strand.
CACGGCGCCCAGGCCGCGCTGGTCGCGGAAGACGTTGACGCGGAAGCGCGCCAGCCCGGCGACCTCGTGGGCGAAGTCGGTGTCTTGCGCCGTGGCGAACTCCTGGCGGTTGCGTTCGGGCATGACGGCCCAGATCTGCTCGCGCAGCCAGGCCTCGTTCACCGCGGGCAATCCGGCCATCGGCGTCATGTCGCCGTCGATGCGCAGCACCGGCGCCGCACCGCAGGTCAGGTGCAAATCCGACGCCCGGCTCTCGACCATGGCCCGCAGCAGTCGCTCCAGGCCATGCAGCTCGGCCGATGCCGGCATCCGCGGGATCAGCGCCTCGGGGAGGGCCGATGCGATCTGCAGGCGGATGCGGCCGTCCTCATTGGAGCGGCCGATCTCCTGGCCCATGTAGGTCAGCCACTCCTTGCCGGCGAAGACCTCCTCCAGTTCGGAGTCGATCTTGCGGATGAGGTCGTCGTTCAGCGGCGTCCGCATCAGGTAGCCCTTTCGGGCTTCGCGCCAGATGAAGGGCGGCTCGTCGCTGCCGATGATGAGGTGCTCGCCTTTGTACTTCACCAGGGCTTCCAGGAGCTGGCGGGCGGAGTTCACAGGCCCTCCACGCGCGCGATGAAGCGCTTGTTGACGAGCACACGGAAGTGGTTTTCGTCGAGGAAGACCGCGAAACGCCCGGGCTCGTTCAGCAGATCGATGGGCCGCGCACGCCAGGCATGGCTCGGTCCGCAGGCATGAAGTACCTGCGAGCCACCGTTCTCCAGGACCAGGCGCAGTGGTTTCCCCGCGCCCTCGCCGACCGGCGCTGCTTCGCGCACCATCATCACCTGGTTCACGTGGACGATGAGAAACTCGCCGCTGGCCTTCTCGCGCAGCGGCAGGAACGCGTTCTGCGAGTCCAGGTACTCGGCAAGGCTCTCCTCGCCATGGCGCTGGGGCGAATAGTAGCTGAGGAAGAAAACGCAGGCCCGCGGCCGCTTATCGTCGAACAGGAAAGTCACCTCGGCTTCGACCTCACGCTTGGGGACACGCAGCTCGTTGTCCTGGTTCAGCTCTGTTCTCGGCCCCGTCTCGACCGCCAGATTCTGCAGCAGCTTCATCTTGCCCTCCTGCGCTTGGGGGATCATCACTCCGAGGCAACCAGGGCGTAAGCCTCGGCCTCCTTCCAGTACTTGTCATAGGACTGGAACTTGGCCAGGGTCAGATCGTTGACCAAGCCGAGCGCCTGGGCGCGGAAACCTCGGAACGACAGCAGCTTCGTCCGTCCTTCCTCGCGGCGATGATTCTTGAGGAACGGTTCAGGGGAGACGGACATCAGCTGCAGACTCTGCAGCACATGCACCATCTCGTGGTTGAACACGCAGTCGGGCTTGCCGGCGACCACGGTGGGGAACATGCCGATGGCCCAGCCGCGCACACCTTCGGCCAGCGGCTCGTCGGCCTCGAAGCCCAGGATGCCGCCGCGCAGCTTGACGCGGTCAGCTTTGGCCAAGGAAAGCGCGATGCTGAGCGCGTCGCGGGGCGACACGGAGAAGTTCAGCAGCGCATGCGGCCGCCGGGCCAGGGGGGTGGCCAGCTCGACGCGCACCAGCGGCAGGGCGACGCCGATGTAGGAAAGGGGCCCTTCGCCCGACGCCACATTCTCGGCCACCGATGCCGAGAGGTTGGCCAGCAGCACGCCGCCAAAGGTGCTTCCAGAGGCGACCATCTTTTTGGCCTGGTAGAAGCCATAGCCCGAGGCCGCCCCGAAAGCCAGCATCCTGGCGGCATCCCGGATATTGCGCACCTTGCCCTGGAGCAAACCGCTCGCCAACGTGCTCACGCTGCTGCCGATCACATTGCCCAGGGCAACGGTCTTCTCGGCCACCGCCTCAGCCCTGGCCACGGGAATGAAAACAAACATCGTCATTAGGATTACTATCGCCCATGCCCTCTTCTTCATCGCTGACCTCCTCAGGTTTGTCATGCCTGGAGGTGCAGAGGCAGTGCCAATTGGCACGATAGCTAAAAAGGCCCTGTTGAAGGCATTTCCCGTGAATTTGCCAAGAAAGGGCTTCTAGGGCGGGCAAGAGACCCAGGTTGCAGGGCCAGAAAATTTCTCTGCGCAGACTACCTATAAAACAAAAACTATTTGCATTCTGCAACTTTTGTCTTTTGGAAACGAATATCTCAGGGGCTGGCAGATGTCGAAACGCAAAGAGTAAGTTTCGACTTCAGGCCTTCTTCTTGCCGCGTACCAAGCGCTTGTTGAGGGCCTGGCGGGTGATGCCCAGGAGCTGGGCGGCAATTCCCTGGTTGCCCTTTGCCTGCTCCAGCGCCCGTCGCACCAGGAATTCCTCGGCCTGCTTCAGGGTCGGCTGGCTGGCGAGGAAGGCATCGGGGGCAAGATCGGCGCCAGGGGTCCCCCCGGGGGATGTCCGGCTGGCCAGCCGGTCGCCAACGACGGCACGGAAGCTCTCCATGGATAGAACGCCGCTACGGTGGCGGGAAACAGCATCGGCAACCATGGTCTGCAGCTCGCGGACATTCCCCGGAAAATCGTAGGCGGACAGCAACCCCAGAAGTTCGGGGGGGGGGGTTGGCACGCGCTTACGCAGCAGGCGGGCCGACTCCTGGAGGAAATGGCCCAGCAGCAAGGGGAGATCCTCCCTGCGCTCGCGCAAAGGCGGCACCGCGATAACGTGGGTGTTGAGGCGGAAATAGAGATCGTTGCGGAAGGCCCCCTGCTCGACCCGGCGTCGGAGATCATGGTTGGTCGAGCAAATGAGGCGCGCATTGGTCTTCCTCGGCTGATCCATGCCCAGTGTGTAATACTCCTTCTCTTGGATCAGGCGTAGGAGCTTGACCTGCGAGGTCGGGCTCAAGTCGCCGATCTCGTCGAGGAAAAGCGTCCCGTCCTGGGCCTGGGAGATCAGGCCCTCGCGGCTGCTTTCGGCTCCGGTGAAGGCCCCCTTTTTATGCCCGAACAGGGTGTCGGAAAACATGTTGTCATCGAGGCCGGCGACGTTCACGGCGACGAAGGGCCGCGCCGGGTCGCCGGCGAGGTGGATGGCGCGGGCGATCAGCTCCTTGCCGGTTCCGGTCTCGCCGGTGATCAGCGCCGGGAAAGGCGAAGCGGCGATGACCTCGACGTACTTGAACAGGGCCAGCATCCTGCGGCTGCCGGCGACCAGGTGGGCGAAGGCGCCGGGCTTGGCCAAGCCGTCGGCCAGGAGGTGGCGGGTCAACATTGACACCTGGTCCTGCAGCCGGGCGATTTCCAGCATCCGCTGCAGACTGGAGACCAGGCGGCTGCGCTCCACCGGTTTGACCAGGTAGTCGGAGGCCCCCAGTTTCATGCAGTCGACTGCGGTCCCGATGTCGTCAACGCCGGTGACCATGAGGACGGGCACCTCGGGGAATTCCTGTTTGACCTGGGCCAGCAGGTCCCGGCCGGAGAGGAACGGCATGTTCACGTCGGCAAGAACAGCCTGCACCCGGTTTTCGCGAAGGAACGGCAGCACGCGGCGGCTGTCGTCCAGGGTGACAAGCGGCTCGATGCCGGCCGCGCGCAACATGCCTCCATACAAGAGCAGGACTTGGGTCTCGTCGTCGACCAGCAGCACCGGCAACTGGTCGCTTCGTTTCTCTTCCATATCAACTCCCGTTGCCATGATACTTTTTTGCCGGGCCGCTGTCAAACGCCCCTTATCTATGCCAAAGACGGGATCCCGGAACAATGCGCCGGTCTATGAGTGGGGAAAAAGCACATGTGCGTTTCGCATCCCCCCGAGGCCGGCCGCCGTGATCTCCCTGGTAAAAAGGTTGACTTAGCCGCAAGGGCAATGATATTCTGTGTATTGGGGCGTGAATGAACAAAGGCTTTGTCATGCAATTGATCTTCAATGCCTCTCTGCTGCTCTCCCTGGCCGCCCTCTATGACCTGCTCGTTCTCCGCTGGCAGAGCAGACAGTCTTTGTTGCGCCAGATCTCGGTTGGCATTGTTGTCGGCACCGTAGGGGTGATCGTCATGTTGGCTTCCTGGAGACTGGAGCCGGGGATTATTTTCGACACCCGCTCGATCCTGCTCGGGATGTCCGGCCTTTTCTTCGGGACGGTGCCTTCTGTGACCGCTATGGTGATCACGGCCGCTTATCGAGGTCTTCTGGGCGGTGCCGCCGCCGGCATGGGGATCGCGGTCATCCTCGCCTCCGGAGCCATCGGCATGGCCTGGAGGTATCGCAGCCGGCGACGTCTCGCCGCTATCACCTGGCATGAGCTCCTAGGTATCGGGATGATCATCCATCTGGTGATGCTGACGTGCACCCTCTTTCTCCCCGGCCCCATCCGCTGGCGCGTGCTGCAGAATACAGCCCTGCCGGTGCTGGTGATCTACCCCGCCGTGACCGCCATGCTCGGCAAGCTGATGGCCGGGCATCTGAAGAGGGAGATCACCAGCCAGCAGCTTCGCGAGAGCGAGGCGAAATTCCAGAACCTGGCCACCGTGTCACCGGTGGGGATCTTCCGAACCGATGCCGACGGCCGGACCACCTACGTGAATCCGATGTGGTGCGAGATCTCCGGCTTGGACGCCGACGCCGCCCTGGGCGACGGCTGGCTGCAGGCGGTCCACCCGTCCGACCGGGAACTGCTGCGCAGGAACTGGGAGGATGCCGCCCGGGCGCACAGGCCATCCATGGCCGATTACCGTTTCCTGCATGCCGACAGGAAAGTCGTCTGGGTGATGGGCCGGGCAACTCCGGAAAAGGACAGCATGGGCCAGGTTACGGGATATGTAGGGACGATCACCGACATCAGCGAGCGGAAACAAGCCGAGGAAATCGTCCGCACCTCACTGAAAGAAAAGGAGATCCTGCTGAAGGAGGTCCATCACCGTGTCAAGAACAACCTGATGACCATCATCGGCCTGATTAAGATGCAGAATGAAAAGACGGGGGGATCCCCCGAGAATACGCTGCTTCTGGAGCTGGAGGGGAGGATACGCTCCATGGCCATGATCCATGAAAGCCTGTACAAGTCCGACAACCTGGCCAGGATCGATCTGCGGAACTACATCAAGGACATGGTCCTGCACATCCAGGCCCAATTTAAGACGGCATACAATATCCGCCTGGAGATGCGTGCCGTGGGCATCGACGTCGGCCTGGACATCGCGGTTCCCTATGGATTGATCCTGAACGAGTTGATCACCAATGCCTTCAAGCACGCCTTTCCGGATGACCGCGTCGCCGAGGGCGACGGCGCGCCCGAGGTGAAAATCATCACCTCCGCCCAGGACGGCATGCTGATCCTTACCGTGGCCGACAACGGCGTAGGATTTCCGGTCAGCGGGGATCTAGGGGAAACGCAGACCCTGGGCCTCAACCTTGTCCGCATGTTGAGCCAGCAGCTCCGGGGCCGCGTGGAAAGCATCGGGAAAACCGGGACAGTCATCCGCGTGCAATTCCCCCTGCCTGTGAAATAGTCTATTAATTTCCCGTCTGGATCGGCGACCAGGAAGCAGAGTATTCTGATGCGGCGGAACATTAAACTGTTTTTCGCGCTCCTTTACGCGATTTGCCACTCCACAACCGGAAATGATAAAATCTTATCGTACGACCGCCACAGGCCGGAAAGAGCCGCCCGCCGCAGCAACCGAGTTTTGCCGGCGCAGGAGGGATCATGTACGTGTTCGACCGCATGGACGAGAAGCTGGTCCGGGCGGTGATCGAGACCATCCCCGCCGAGATCACCGTCATCGACGCCAACGACGAGGTGGTGGCCTGGAACAAGGGGGACACGCGCCTGTTCCACCGCCCGCAGAGCAGCATGGGGCTGAATTTCCGCAAGTGCCACCCGGCGACCAGCCTGGGCAAGGTGGAGCAGATCGTGGCCGAGATGAAGGCCGGCGACCGCGACAAGGCGCGCTTCTGGATCCAGGCCAAGGTCGGCGCTGAGCGCCACCTGGTGCTGATCGAGTTTTTCGCCCTGCGCGGCGAGGGCGGCGAGTACCTCGGCTGCCTGGAGGTCACGCAGGACCTGGAAGAGGCGCGGCGTCTCGAGGGCGAGCGGCGGCTGCTCGATTGAGCCCGCAGAGGCAAAGCGGGGATCTCATGAAGACGGGCATGATCGCCAGGGTGACGCTGCTGGCCCTCCTTTTCGGAAGTCTGATCGGCGCCGGCAGGGAAAGGGCCGCCGGGCCGGCCGCCAACGGCCTGTGGCGCAAGGCGGTCGAGATCTACCGCCGCAACAGCGACTGGTATCCAGGCCGGGTGGCCATCCTGTCGGAGATGCTGAACCGCCGCGGCGAGCCCTATTCGGTGACCGAAATGTACTTCACCCTGCGCCTCGACAACCAGGGCAAGATCCAGGCCGACCTGGAGCGGGCGCTGAAGAACGGCGAGGACACGACCGAGAAGGTGCGCTCCAAGGTGACCATCCGCGCCCCCGAGGAAGGAATGGAGCCCGGCGACGACAACACCTTCTCCGTTTCCCTCTCCGACAGCCCGTTCGACCCCGAGCGCCAGCACGACGTGACCGTCAGCGCCGCTCCGGAAAGGGTGCCATTGTTCGGCTGCCGCTGCAGACGCTTCGATTTCACCTACCGCACGCGCATCGTGCGCAAGGGCGAGCCGGTGGACCTGACGTGGCGCGGCATGGCCTGGCTGGAAGAAGGAAGCGGCATGCCGGTCAAGCTGGAGTTCACCCTCGATCCCCTGCCCAAGCTGCTGCGCAGCCTGTGGAGCATCTACCTCTTCGACACGGCGAGTCCCGAGCGCTGGGTGGTGAACAAGGTCTCCCTCACCGGCCACGGCGGCTTCCTCTTCATCATCAAGCGCTTCCGCACCACCACCACCTTCAGCGACTACCGCCTGGCCCCCGCGGCACAGGCGTCCGAATGACGGCCAGGCGCTGGGACGTCGGTTCCGGCATCGCCATCCAGGAAGAGGAGCTGGCCTTCGAGTTCGTGCGCGCCTCCGGCCCCGGCGGCCAGAACGTGAACAAGGTGGCGACGGCGGTCAAGCTCTACTTCGACGTCGAGCGCTCCCCCGCGCTGCCGTTGCCGGTGAAGCGCCGGTTGCGCCAGCTCGCCGGCCGGCGGCTCAGCCGCGCCGGCGTGCTGGTCATCGACGCCCGCCGCTTCCGCACCCAGGAAGCCAACCGCCAGGACGCCCTGGAGCGGCTGCTGGCCCTCCTGCGCCAGGCCGCCGTCGCTCCCAAGCCGAGGCGCCCGACCCGGCCCAGCGCCGCCGCCAGGGCGCGGCGGCTGGAGGCCAAGCGGCGCCGCGGCATTGTCAAGCAATCCAGGCGCGGCACGCGTCAGGGCGCGGAGCCGGTTTGAATTTTTTTTCGGCTTCCCGTACAATCAACCGGCGCAAAAGCCAGCGAACGAAGGAGCGACCATGAGCATCCAAACGATCTTCCAGGAAGGGATGAAGGAGCGCCGGCGCCGCAGGTCGCTCGGCCAGCGCGGCCGGGAGCTCAGGGAAAAGGACCAGGCCCTGGCCTCGCGGCTGACCGAGTTGGGGCAGAAGGCCTGGGAGGCGAAACTCGACATCTCCGCCTTCTCCGCTCTGCGCGCCGCCCTGGCCGACGCGCAGCGGTCGATCGACGATCTCCGGGGCGAAGCGGAGCAGCTCCTGAGCCGGCAGCAGGAAGCCGAGGAGAAACGCAAGCGCGAGAGCTCCCGCCTGGCCGTTGCCCTGAAGGAGACCGAGGAGGGCCTGCAGGGCGTGCAGAAGAGCCTGAACGAGCAGAAGGGCACGCTGCAATCGGCGCAGAGGGAGGCGCAGCGCTCGCGCGAGCGCCTGGCGGCCATCGGCCGCGAGCGCAGCCAGCTGCAGGGCAAGGCCGCCGGCGCCGACGCCAGCGAGGCGGAGAAGGGCGAGATCGCCAAGGGGCTGGCGCTGCTGGACAAAGAGGAAACGTCCCTGAAGTCGGGCCTGGACGCCAGCGAAGCCGCCGCCCGTCCGGCTGCGGCGCTCGTGACCAGCCTGCAGGAGCAGGCCGAGGTGGCCAAGAAAAAGCTCGAGGCGCTTCGCCAGGAGCAGAAAAGAGTGCTGGGCGAGCTGGACAAGGAACTGGCGGCCCTGAAAGACAGCCTGGGCAAGAACGGGGACAAGGCCCGCGAGGCCGAGGCGAAGCGACGGGAGGCGTATCGCGAGCTGGGCGAAAAACTGGCCGACGCCAAGAGCGCCGATCCTGCCCTGGTTGCCGAAATGGCCGCCGCCGCCGCCGCCCGTTCCGAAAAGGAGGGGGTTCAGGCGATGATCGGCGGTCTGGAGCGCCAGAAGGACGACGCCCAGGTCGGCGCCTACAAGAAGATGATGGCCCTGATCATCGGCGGCCTGGTCCTGCTGGCGGCGCTGGCGGTCGTCCTCGTCCTGCTCCTCTCCCCCAAGAAGAGGACCCCGGAGGTCACGGGGCTGCCGCCCGGACAGGCCGAGGCGGTGCAGCAGATCCTCAACATGGCCGAAAGGGCGCGGAAGGAAATGGGCAAGCCGGCGGAGCTGGGAAAGGCGCAGACCGCCGCCGATGAAGCGGGCCTGGCGCTCGTCGACGAGATCCTGGCGACATTCGACCAGTGCGTGGCCGAGGCGGCGGCCCTGGCCAAGGACCGCCCCGCCGCCGCCATGCTCCTGCCCCAGCTGGAGAAGCTGTATGCCGGCTACGGGGAGAAAATGGCCGCCCTGAACTCCCGCTTCCTGGCCCTGCGCGACCGTGACCTCTTCGCCTTCCGCCGGGCCAGCGGCGCCATGAGCCAGAAGCGGCCGCAGCACGTCATCGCCAAGGACAACGCGCTGGGCCCGGCCGTCGCCTATTACAACTTCGAGAAGGGCGAACAGGAGGTCGTCGACATGCTGTCGCGGAGGATCGTCAAGCTGCTCGACCAGGCGGTCCAGCCGTAGCAGCGCAGCGAACTGAACGGTAGTGGGAACGGTAGCAGCGGGCACTAAAACGGACTCTTTTCCTTACGATTGCCTTTTTCCTTTCGCGTGCCACCGTCAGCATGAAGCTCGATGAGTTTCTGTGGGCGTGTTCGTGATGGTGGGTGCAATGAGCACTGGATGGAGCGAACCCATCTCAAAGGATTTATTTCTTCCATTACCACAATCATGATCCGTTTTTTCGGCTGAGCTTGACAGTCTCTGCGCAAGGGAAATAGAATAGCTGCTGGGAGGGCAATATGGCATTCAAGAAAATCTTGGTCATCTGGCTGCTGATCACCGCGGTGTCGGCGGCGTTGTTCTACCTGGTCAAGACCTTTTTCCAAGGGCATCCTCTTTGGCCTTGGGCCATACCCTACCTCTACATCGGCGTACTGATCCTGTTCGCCCTGTACGTACTCGCAGGGAAGAAAAAGGACTAAGGCCCGTTCGCGGTTGACAAGCGCCTGAAATCACCCTATATTTATAACAATGAAATATGCAACCATTATAATCTCATTTGTGGCGGCGGCGTTGCTGCTCATGCTGCCGTCACGATCCGGGGGGTATGTGAACATCGACCAAAAACTGACAAGCGAGGAAGAGCGGGTGATCGTCCAGCGCGGGACCGAACGGCCCTTCAGCGGGCGCTTTCACGATTTCAAGGAAAAGGGGACCTATGTCTGCAAACGCTGCGGCGCGCCCCTGTACCGGTCGTCGGCCAAGTTCGACTCGGGCTGCGGCTGGCCGAGCTTCGACGAGGAGATCGCCGGCGCCGTCGCCCGCCGCCGCGACCCCGACGGCCTGCGCACCGAGATCACCTGCGCCTCCTGCGGCGCCCACCTGGGCCATGTCTTCCTGGGCGAGGGCTTCACTGCCAGGAACACCCGCCACTGCGTCAATTCCATCTCCATGAATTTCATCCCCGCCGACGGCCGGGGCACAGCGACAGCGCTCTTCGCCTCGGGCTGCTTTTGGGGGACCCAGCACCACCTGCAGGCGGCGCGCGGGGTGCTGACCACCGCCGCCGGCTACACCGGGGGCCGCCTGCGCCGGCCGACCTACGAGCAGGTGTGCGCCGGCGACAGCGGCCACGCCGAGGCGGTGCGCGTCGTCTATGACCCGGCCCAGGTCAGCTACGAGGAGTTGGCCAAACTCTTCTTCGAGACCCACGACTTCACCCAGCTGGACCGCCAGGGGCCCGACATCGGCCCCCAGTACCGCTCGGAGATCTTTTTCCTGGACGGGAATCAGAAGCAGGTCGCCGAAAAACTCATCGCCCAGCTGAGCGCCAAGGGCTACCGGGTCGCCACGCGCGTCACCGCCGCCGGCGAGTTCTGGCCCGCCGAGGACCACCACCAGAATTATTATTGGCAGACCGGCGGCAGCCCTTACTGCCACGTCTACCGCAAGATCTTCTGACCCGCCTGGGCCGGCCGCGCGCGCCTCGCCGCGCTCAGCGGGACAGGACGACGTTCTCGATCTGGCGCACCTGGTCGCGGTAGAGCGAGGTGACGCGCGTGCCGTAGTCGGCCAGCAGCTGGATGATGTCGCGCGGGCGCTCGGGGCGGTCGGGCCCGTTGATGCGGTCGCCGGCGTCCCCCAGGCCGGGCAGGATGTAGGCCTTTTCGTTCAGCGCCGGATCCATCCACAACGTATAGACCTCGGCCTCGGGCACGGCGCGCACGATGCGCAGCGCCCCCTTCAGCGTGGAGACGACGTTGAAGAAGCGGATGGAGCGCGGTCGCACCCCCTGGCCGCGCAGGTAATGGATGACCGTCACCAGGCTGCCGCCGGTGGCGTTCATGGGATCGGCGAAGAACAGGTCGCGGCCATGCAGGTCCTCGAGGCGGAAATAGGAGCGCCGCAGGTCGAGCACATAGGCCATGTCGCTCTCACGGCGGCTGTCGTCGCGGCTGATCTTGAACAGGGCGAAGGGAGCGACCACCCGGCCCGCGGTGTACTCCTGTATCTCCTTGGCCACGATCATCGAGGGCAGGAGCGCCGCACGCAGCATGACGCACATGACGCCGCCCTGCGTCCAGGCGTCGATGTCGGGGATTTTGTGCAGCGCGTAATTCGACCGCGGTTCGCGCACCGGCGTGGGCACGAAGATCGGCCGCCGCTCGCGCACGTGCGGTCCGGCGAAGGCCAGGTTGAACAGCATCTCGTAGGCGCGCTGGATGTAATAGACGAACTCGGGGTTGGCCGTGCGTTCGTCGCGCAACTTGGCCACCAGCCGCGACGCTTCGCCGTGGATGAACTCGGGGGTCTCCAGCGAGAAGACGTGGATGCGCTTTTCGGCAACGACGGCCGCCTGCATGCGCTCGCCTAAGCGGTTGAACACCTCCAGCAGCAGCGCCTCGGCGCCGGCCGCGTCCCGCTCCAGGCCGGCGAACCCTTCCAGGGCGCGGCCGTACAGCGACTCCACCTCGGCGATGGCCCTGGCGTCGTCCGCGCTCAGGGTGCCGTCGAGGTCGGCGGCCTGCAGAACGACCTTGTCCATGGCGGTCCTCCTCTGATTCACGGCCAGTATACTCCCCCGCGGGAGCCGCTGGCAAGAACGAAGACGTTGGGAAGGATGGGTCAGCGCGGGCCGCGGTCGGGGCCTATCCGCGGAGCCCGCGGCCCGATGGCGAAGGGCAGGTCGCTTTCGTCGTGCAGGTCCGGGCGCTGCAGCGAGCGGACGCGCACGCGGTAGTCGCCGCCCGCGGGCGTGCCCGCCGGGACCCGCCAGCGCAGGGCGCCGCGGGCGAGGTCATAGGTGGGCGCCACCACCGCCTGGATCCGCGCTCCCGCCAGCAGCAGCACCTCCACCCGCTCCCCAACGGCCCCCATATGCTCCCAGGCGATCTCCTGGAACGTTCCCGGGGCCCAGTACTCACCGCCGTTGGGCGCGATCAGGGTCAGGCGCGCCGGCGCCGAGGCCAGGGCAGAAAAGACCAGCATGCGCGACTCGTCGCGCGTGACCTGCCCGGCGTGGAGCCCCCATTCGGGATGCGCCAGGCCGCCGCGGGCGTTGATCAGCCGCTCGGCCGGCTCCAGCCAGGCCTGGATGTTGTCGTGGCCGGGATCGTGGCGGCGATTGCCGTCGATGGGGAACAGCACGTGGCGGGCGGTCCAATGATCGAGGGCCACCGGGTCCTGGGAGGCGGTCAGGACGTTCAGCTTGCGGGTCTTTCTTTCCGGGTATCCCGAGAGCGCCAGGTGCGAGACCCAGATGGCGTCGATGACATTCAGCACCGGCGGGCGGACCGAGACCATCATCTTGGCGCAGGCCTCGCCCAGACCTGAATAGTGGCGGACGGTGCGGTGGCCGTCGCTCATCGACAGCAGGCCGTACATGTGCTTGAGGGAGGCGGTGATCTCCGAGCCGCCGGTGTCGTGGTGCTTGAGGACCGGCAGGTTGATCAGCTTCAGCTTCTGGTTGTGGCGGCGGCCGTCCCACACCCCCTCGCGCAGTTCGATGCGGCGGCCGCCGGCGGTCGTGAAACAGGGATACGAGACGTTCTCGAAGCGGCGGTAACCGTCGGTCTCGTGGTCGGCGGCGCCGATGAACACGGAGCGCAGCGGATCGAGCAGGAAGGCCGAGACGCGCGCGTCGGCAAAGACGCGCTCGACGAGGAAGCGGAAGGAATGGCTCTCGTCGACGGCATTGGCGTGGACCTGGGCGTCGGGATAGCCCGCGGCGTTGTCGCAGTCCAGGCTGCCCCGCCCCTGGCCGTTCTCGATCAGAACCACCTCGCCGCGGAAGCCGTCAGGGTGCTCCAGGACGCGCTGGACCAGGCCGCGCACAACGTCGCTGTTGGTGCAGCCGCGGTACTTCCACTGGGCGTTGATCTTGATGAGCACCACGTCGTCGGCCGCGATCATCCCCTGCGGCCCGGCCAGCCCCAGACCGGCACTCGAGCGGTAGAACGGGAGACCCTGGCCGGCCATCAGTTCCAGGAGGCAGTCCACGCCGGCATGGCGGTTGCCGCCGGCGCCGAAGGGAGCGTCGGGAATGCCGCTGACGTGAAAAATGCTGGAGAGGGGATCAACCGCCTGGAGTCGGTTGGCAGGACGAGGCAGCAGCAGGGCCAGGCTTCCGGCGCCAAGGGCATGAAGGAACCTTCGTCTGGACGGCATGGCGGGCTTCTCTTTCATGGCTTATATATAACATTTTTGGTTATGTTTTTCAACAAATAAGGGATCCGGAGGCGGCTGGGAAAGAATCAGTCGAGGGGGAGGAGGCTGACCGCCGTGGCCTTGAAGGAAAGGGAGACCTCGCTGTCTGTTGCCAGGCGCATCGCCTCGCAGGAGACGCGGGTGACGAACACGGTGAAGGCGACCCCGGAGCAACCGACGTTCAGGGCCGTCACGGGGCCCAGGTCGGTCAGGGAACGCACCACCCCGCGAAAGGAGTTGCGTGCCGAAGAGGCGAGCGGTTGCAGGGAAACGAGGATGTCCTCTGGGCGGATGGCGGCGGCCGCCCGGCCCGCGCCGCGCTCGCTGACCACCTCGATGGACAGCCCGCCGCAGTCGAGGAAAACCCGGCCCTCGCGGCTGGACAGCTCTCCGGGCAGGATGTTCTCGGCGGCGGAAAACTCGGCCATGTCCAGGGAAAGTGGGCGGTTGAGCACCTCGGCAGCCCCGCCGGCCTGGGCCAGGCGCCCATCCTTGAGAAAGAAGACCCTCCCCGCCAGCAGCCGCGCCTGGGTGAGGTTGTGGGTGGCCAGGACGACCGTCCGTCCCTCCCGCGCCAGGCGGGCGATCGCCGTCTCGATGTTCTTCACGCTCAGCGGGTCGAGGTTGGCCGTGGGCTCGTCGAGCAGGATGAGCTCGGGATCGAGGAGCATCACCCGCGCCAGCTGCAGCCGCTGCTTCTCCCCGCCCGACAGCAGGCGGGCGTCCTGGTGCTCGCGGCCGGCCAGGCCGGTCCGCTCCAGGACCTGGCCGACGGCGGCCGCGGAGCGGGGCAGGCCGCGCAGCCGCAGGCCGAAACGCAGGTTGGCCTCGACGCTCGCCCCCAGCAGCAGCGGCGCCTGGAACACGAAACCGCAGCGCCGGCGCAGCCGCGTACGCTCGCCGCGCCCCAGCGAGCCCAACCGCAGCCCGTCGTAGAAGAGCTCGCCGCGGTCGGGGCGATCAAGGAGACCCAGCAGCCGCAGCAGGGTCGACTTGCCGGCGCCGTTGGCTCCGAGCACGACATGGACGCAGCCGGGCTCGAGGTCGAGGCTGACGCCGTCGAGGATGGGGCGCCGGCCCGCCATGCGCCCCAGATTCTCGGCGCGGACCCGCATCACTTGCCCTGCAGCGCCTGCAGGGCGACGTTGATGGCCAGCGCCGCAAGCAGCAGCACGATGCCCAGGGCGATGCCGATCTCGAAATTGCCCTTCATGGTTTCCAGGGAGATGGCCGTGGTCAGCACCCGCGTCTGGCCCTTGATGTTGCCGCCGACCATCAGCGTCATGCCGGTCTCGCCGATGACGCGGGAGAATCCGGCGATGAGGGCGGTGAGGAAGGCGAACCGCCCCTGGCGGATCACGGCGACCGCCAGCTGGCGGCGGTCGGCGCCGAGCGACAGCGCCAGGTCGCGGGCCTCGCGCGCCACCCCTTTCAGGGCCGCCAGGGCCAAGGCCGTCATCAACGGGAAGGCCAGCAGCGCCTGGGCCAGGATCATGGCCCCGGGGGTGAACAGCAGCCCCAGCGGGCCGAGGGGACCGCGGCGGCTGACCAGGCCGTAGACCAGAAGGCCGATGAGCACGGCCGGCACGGCCATGGCGGTATTGGCCAGGCCGACCAGCAGGCGCTTGCCGCGGAACTCCTTCAGGGCCAGGAACAGGGCCGAGGGGATGGCCGCCAGCGCCGCCAGCGCCGTCGCCGCTCCCGAGACGGCCAGCGACAGGCCGATGATCTCCAGGATCTCCCTCCCGGGAGGCAGCAGCAGCCTCACCCCCTGGCGCAGCCCCTCCAGGATGTAATCCATCTCCGGCCTCGCCGCGGTGCCTTCTTCCCTCAGCGGACCACGTCGGGGAAGAAGAGCGGGGCGCCGAAGCGCTCGCGGCCGAAATCACGGATGATGGCCTGCCCGGCGGCCGAGCGGATGTAGGCGGCGAATTTCTTGGCCAGCTCCGCCTTCACCCAGGGGAAGCGCCGCGGCGAGACCACGATCACCGAATAGGGATTGAAGAGATCGGCATCGCCCTCGACCACGGCCGCCAGGGGCGCGCTCTCCTTGCGGTGCGACAGCCAGGTGGCGCGGTCGACCAGGCAATAGGCCAGCTTTTCGACGGCGATGCGCAGGGTGGATTCCATGCCGCCGCCGCTCTCCAGGTACCAGGGGCCGCCGGGGGCGACGCCCGCCTGCCGCCACAACCGCAGCTCCTTCTTGTGCGTGCCCGAGTCGTCGCCCCGGGAGACGAAGGGCGCGGCAACGGCGGCGATGCGCCCCAGGGCAACGGCCGCCTTCTGCCCCCTGGCCGCGGCCGGATCGCCTGCCGGCCCGACGAGCAGGAAATCGTTGTGCATCACGTCGAGCCGTTCCAGCCCGTAGCCCTCGGCCACGAATGTCTCCTCGGCCTCCCGGTCGTGGACCAGCAGCACGTCGGCGTTGCCGTCGCGGGCCAGGCGCATGGCCTGGCCGGTGCCGACGGCGATGATCTTGACGGCGCAGCCGTGCATTCTCTCAAAGGGAGGGATCAGGGCGTCGAACAGGCCCGAATCCAGGGTGGACGTGGTCGAGGCCAGGGTCAGCGTCCCGGCGGCGCCGAGCGGCGCGGCCGCAACGATCCCCAGCAGGGTGCCTAGAATGAGAGAAGTCAGGCGCATCAAGAACTCCTTTCCGCCAGCCGCCCCTGCCAGGGATGCTCGTGCCGCCAACCGGCCTGGCTGTCATGGCGGACAAAATGGACCCGCAGGTCGGCCTGGCTCTCGTAGGGGACGAAAAAAACCCGGACATCGGCCTCGCTCTCGGTTTTCACGAAGTGCCAGAGCTCGTCGCGGCCGCGGGCCTGGCTGCCGTGGCGCACGCGGCGCACGCACAAGTCGGCCTGGCTTTCGTAGCGGACCACGAAAACCTTGACATCGGCCCGGCTCTCGACCTCGACGGTGCAGACCTCGGCGGCCGCCAGCGGCGCGGCCGCCAGCGCCAGCAGGAGCGCTGCCGCCGGCCCCCTCATTGGATGCGCACCCGCTCCCCGCCCTTGTGGTCGGTCACCTGGCCGATGAGGAAATGCTCCTCGCCGGCCCGGTCAAGGGCCGCCTCGACCCGGCTCAGCTTGCGCGGGTCGATGACCAGGACCATGCCGATGCCCATGTTGAAAACGCGGTAGCGCTCGCCCTCGGAAACGTTCCCGGCCTGGACCAGGAAGGAGAACAACGGCGGCAGCGGCCAGGTCCTCTCGATCACCACCGCCGCGCCGTCGGGAAGGATGCGCGGCACGTTCTCCAGCAGGCCGCCGCCGGTGATGTGCGCCATGCCCTTGAGCAGCCTGTCGTCCAGAAGGGGGCGGACCGCGGCCAGGTAGGAGCGGTGGACGCGCAGCAGCTCCTCGCCGATGGGCAGATCCAGCCCGCTCACCCTGCTGCTGGGCTTCAGGTGCAGCCCCTCGAACACGATGCGCCGCGCCAGCGAATAGCCGTTGGTGTGCAGGCCGCTCGAGGGCAGGCCGATGAGCAGGTCGCCCTTGCGGATCGACGTGCCGTCCACGACCTCGGACTTGCCCACCAGCCCAACGATGAAGCCGGCGATGTCGTATTCGCCTTCCTGGTAGAAGCCTGGCATTTCGGCCGTTTCGCCGCCCAGCAGCACCATGCCGTTGTCCAGGCAGCCGTCGAGGACGCCGGATACGACCCGGCCCACCGTCTCGGGATCGACGCGGCCGGCGGCCAGGTAATCGAGGAAGAAAAGGGGCCTGGCCCCGTAGACCAGGATGTCGTTGACGCAGTGGTTGACCAGGTCGCGGCCGACGGTGTCGTGGACGTTCATCATGAAGGCGACCTTGAGCTTGGTGCCGACGCCGTCGGCCGAGGAGACCAGGATCGGCTGGCGCGGGCCGCCGCGCAGCGGGAAAAAGCCGCCGAACTTGCCGATCTCCTGCACGCCCATCTTCCTGACCATGGACTTGATGCGTTCGACGGCCTGGTTGCCGCGGTCGATGCTGACCCCGGACCTCTCATAGGCGCTCTTGGACATGGATTCCCCTCCTGGCGGTCGCGACAGGGGAATTCTATCACACTCGCCGTCGCCGCGCCAAGCCGTGCCTGGCGCTTGCAGGCAAGGCGTCACGGCCTTACAATGAAGCCCGGCGGCAGGGAGGAAGCATGAATGCATGGCAAGGCTGGCGTTGGCCCGGTCCCGGTTCCTGGGCTCTGCGCCTCCTCCGTTGCGGCCTGTTCCGGCCCCGCTGCCCCCTGTGCGCCGCCGACCTGGTCCTTGCCGGCGAGACGGTGATCTGCCGCGAATGTCGGGGCCGCATCCGGCCGTCCCGCTCGAACCGCTGCCGCGTCTGCGGCGCCTTTCTGCCCGCGGCCGACCCGCTCTGCGGACTCTGCCGCCTGGCGCCGCCGCCCTTCGAGCGCCACCGCTCCTACGCCGCCTACGAGGGGACGCTGCGTGAGGTCATCCTGCTGTACAAGTTCGGCCAGGTCGAGCCGCTGAAGCGCCTGCTGGCCGGTCTCTGGCTGGAGACCCTCCGGCGGGAGCTGCCCGGCCCCTATGACGTCGTGGTCCCGGTGCCGGCCGACCGCGGGCGGCGGGGCGGCTTCAGCCCCCTGGGCGACGCCGGCCGGCTGCTGGCGCGGAGCCTGCGCACCCCTTACCGCCCCGCCTGGCTGCGCAAGACGAAAAGCACGCCGCCGCAGGTCGGCCTGACCCGGGCCCGGCGCCTGGCCAATCTCGACGGCGCCTTCGCGCTGGCGCCGGGCGCCCAGGTCAAGGGCCGCCGCGTGCTCCTGATCGACGACGTGACCACCACCGGCACCACCCTGCGCCGCTGCGCCTCTGTTCTCGAGCGGGGCGGCGCCAGGGTGACGGCCCTCACCCTGGCGCAGGCGCAGCCCTGACCCGGGCGGCGCTGCCGCCCCGCGTTTGACTTTCGTTTTCTTTTCCTTTATATGGGAGGCTGAGGAGGAACCGCATCATGAACACAGCCAAGAGAATGATCGCCTTGTTCGTGGCCGTTGCCTTCCTTTCCCTGCTGCAGATCTCGGCCGCGCCGCTGCGCGCCGGGGAGGCGCCGGGGGAGGCGGAGGCCGTGTTGGAGAACGCCGACCAGGGTCCTGTCGTCATTGAGGAGGAAGGGACCGCCGCCGCGCCGGCCAGGAAGAAAAGCATCCTGCCCATCGTCATCGGCGTGCTCGCCGTGGGCGCCATCGCCGCCGTCCTGGCCCTGGTGGTGCTGAAGACCAAGTACGACATCACCGGCACCTGGGAGTTCGACTTCGTCTCCACCTCGCCGGCGCACACCTGGAGCTGGACGCTGGTCTTCAGCGGCGACAGGAAGAGCGGCACCTTCGACGACTCGGGAGACAAGGGCAAATACACGGTCAACGACAAGAGCGTGACCCTCACCTACGATGAATGGAACATCAAGCTGACCGGCCAGTTCGACGACAAGGACAAGATGTCGGGCAGCGCCACCTTCTCCGGGCTGACCATCGGCGGCAAGGAGATCACCACCGCCACCTGGACCGCCGCCCGCGTCGCCTCCGGCGGCTCGCTGCGGCCCGGGAACCTCGCCGGCGCCTCCTCGGGCGACCGCAAGGCCCAGAAATAAGCGCCGCCTGAGCGAGCGAACCCGAATCGATCTGCAGGGGAGGGGCGAAAGCCCCTCTTTTTTTTTAGAGAAAAAATTCCGATCTGCAGTGACCCATGAAGCTCACCGGCTTTCGCGCTGAGAAAAGCCATCGAAAGGTAAAAGGAAAAAGGCAAAAGCAAGGAAAAGAGTTCGCTGCAGTGCCCGTCACCGCCCCTGCCACTAGCAGCTCATGGAGCCGCTTTGTGACACGGATGTTGTCCCTGTTGGTTCGCTGAGTCTCTTCCCAAGACGAACACGGACACCAAGTGATCGGGTTAATATTTCCTCCCGTCTGTGGTCACAAAGATGACTTCCCGCTCCAATTCGATCCCCGTTCGCGCGGCCACGGCGGCACGGATCTCCTCCTCCAGCCGCTGCAGTTCGGCGAAGGTGGCGCCGCCGCGGTTGATCACGAAATTGGCGTGCTCGCGGGCCAGGTACAGCGGGCCCAGGGCCGTCTCCTTCAGCCCGCATTCTTCGAGGATCCTGCCGGCCGATTGCTTCGTCCCGTTGACCAGCGGGTTCTTGAAAAAACAGCCGGCCGATGCCAGCCGGTAGCTGGGATGGCGCTGGCGGCGGTATTCCAGGTGCTCGCGGCTGCGGCGGGAGATGGCCTCCGGGTCATCGGCCTCGAAGCGCAGGCGCAACGCCAGCGCCGTCCCGCCCCCCATCTTGAAGCGCGAATCGCGGTAGCGGAAATCGAAGTACCCGGCGTCCACGCAACGGCGCGCTCCCTGCCCGTCGACGATTTCGGCCTCGAGCAGCACGTCGGAGATGGAACGGCCGAAGGCGCCGGCATTGACGGCGGCGGCCCCCCCCAGGGTGCCGGGGATGCCCGACAGGAACTCGAAGCCGCCGGCGCCGTGGTCGGCGCACCAGGCCAGGAACGACTGGTTGCGCGTGCCGGCGTCCACCTCCACGGTCCGGGCCCCGGCCGCCAGCGCCGGCGGCGGCGGCGCCGGAACCGGCAGCACCACCGCGGCGCGCACCGGTTCGTCGGGAAAGGCGATATTGGAGCCGCCGCCGAGGACCAGGAGAGGAAGCCGCTCCCCGTCGCTTTCGGCGGTCAGCCGTTGCAGGACGGCAAGGCGCTGGCCAGCGTCGGCGGGCGCGACCAGCAGCCGCACCGGGCCGCCGATGCGCAGGAGCAGGTGCGGCGAAATGGGGGCGTTCTCGCGGAAGGGGATGCCCTCCCCGCGCAGCCAGCCGCGGATGCCGGCGACGAACGACCGTCCCGTTGCCATGGTTTTCCTTGGTCCTCTCTCAAAACTGCAGGAAAAGGAAGGGCGCGGCGCGCAGGGGATCGTGCACCTGCACCGTGGCCTCCGCCTGGCCCTCGCGGTTGCGTCCCTGCGCCCGGGCGCGGATGCGGTACGCGCCGGGCCGCGGCGGCACCCAGGCCAGGTCCACGTTGTCTGCGGCAGTCAGGCGGCGCTGGAACACCGCCTTGCCCTCGGCGTCGAGCACCGTGCACTCCCAGCTCGGCGCCACCAGGTTGTGGGCGCGCAGGGTGAAGCGCAGCGATTTTCCGGCCCAGTAGGCCGCAGCCGGCTCGAGCTCGACGTCGACGCCGTAGCGGTTGCCCAAGCGCAGCAGCCGGAAGTCCTCCCCTTCGCCGGACAGATAATACAAGGAGCCCTCACGGCTCAGCGGCGGCCCGAAGAGCCGTGGGGCGTCGGCGAAAACGGTCGAACGCCCTTGGCGCGGGTCCAGGAAGCGGATCGTGCGGTTCAGCAGCACCGCCGCCAAGTTCTCCTCCATGGCAACGAGATCGAAGTCCAGCGTCGCCCCCAGCGGCCGCCACCACAGGATGGTGCCGCGGCGGTTGACGCGCAGCACGGTATGATCGGCGGGGCTGGCCACCACGGCGCCTGCGAAAGCCAGGGGGCGCCGCTCCAGGGCCTGCCCCAGCGACAGCTCCCACTCGGCTCGCGTCCAGTCCCTGGCCAGTTTCACCAGCGTGCGCCGGCCGGAGCCGTAATACAAGGCGCCCTCGTCGCACAGCCCCGGAGAGGCGGCCGGGACGGGGAGCGGACGCGATGCGAAACGACGGCCGCCCGCCGGCAGATAAAAAAGCCGGTTCTGGCCGAGGACCACGACGCGTTCGGGCAGGAAATGGCAGCTGAGGAACCGCTCGTCGCGCTCATCGGCGCGGACGGCCTCCTGGGGGGAGGCCCAGGGGCGCAGCGCCGGGCTTCCCTCCTCCAGGCAGACCAGCCCCTCGGCCCCGGCGCCCAAAAGCGGCCCGGCACCGGGAACGATCGCGTCCATCTTCACTTGGCCTTCCTCCAGGTCGAAGGCCAGGAACCGCCCCGAAGCCTCTTCACGCCACACCAGGAAACGGCCGTGCAGGGACGGGAGCGAGGGAGCGAGCGCAGGGGCGAAGATCTCGCGGATGGCGGCTCCGGGTGCGTCGCAGGCGACGACCCGGCCCCTGGGGTCGATCCAGCCGATCCCGCCGGCGCAGGGGAAAAGGACGTTCCAGGCCGGCGCGCCCTTCCAGGCGCAGACCTCCTCCTGGGCCAGCGGCGGGCTGATCTCGGGCAGCAGCCGCGGATGCGGGCGGCGGCAGGCGCCGGCAAGGGCCAGGAGCAACGACAGAAGGAGCGCTTTGAATCTCATTGCTAGGGTTGAATTATAGGGAAAAGGCCGAGGGCCGTCAAATCCGATATCCGCGACGATCTCTCCTGCGATGCATGCGCCGAGCTTCTTGCTGACACTGACATTGACACCGAAAAAGTCAGTCGGTCGCGACCGGCGGTTGGGAGTTCCGCCTGCGGCGCCGCCGGCGCCTGCGTCCGCCTCCTTCCAGGGGCTTGCCGGGGAACGCCTGCTGGAAGAGGGATTCGAAGGATTCCTCCGCCAGCGGCGCCCGCCCCAGGGCGATCGCCGCGCACAGGCGCGAGGCCTGGGCGAAGTTGGGGCGCTGGCGCAGCGAGCCGCGCCAGGCGCCGTCGCGCAAAGCCCGCCGCAGGCGGGCGGTCAGGGCCAGCAGGTCGATGACCTGGGCGCGCATCCCCTTGGGCAGCGGCACCAGCATGCCCGCGGCCAGGAAAGCCTTCTTCAGCAGCGGGAAGGGATCGGCGCCGCCGGCGCCCAGCTGGGGCTCCGCCCAGGGCCAGAGCAGCAGCGTCATCATCTCGTCCAGGCCCGGGGCGCGGCCGGCCTCCTTCTCGCCGTCGGCCACGGCCAGCAGCGAGGCGCTGGCGGCAAACAGCGCCCCGTCCTCCTCCAGCGCCTCGCCGATGCGCCCGAGCAGCAGCCGCAGCACGCCGAAATCGCGATGGCCGGCGAAGACCTCGCGCGAACGCGCCCCCAGCAGGTCCTTGGAGAACTCCTCGTAGAGCCGGGCCTGGGAGCAGCCGCTGAGCAGGCTGCGCTGCCTGCGGATGGCTGCGGCGAGGTCCTCGTCGATGGCGAAGCCGAGGCGGGCCGCGTAGCGGATGACCCGCCAGATGCGCACCGGGTCCTCGCCGAAGCGCTCGCCGGCGTTGCCGATGACGCGGATGCGCCCTTCGCGCAGGTCGTCCACGCCGCCCACGTAGTCGAGGATCGAGGCCGCGGCCGGATCGTAGAACAGGGCGTTGACGGTGATGTCGCGGCGCCGGGCGTCCTCTGCCGGCGTGCCGAAGGCGTAGCCGTGCGCCGTCTCGCGCGCCGGCCCGGCCGGCTCTTCCCCGGCGGCGGGCGGGCCCGGATCGCGGCGGAAGGTGGCCACCTCGACGACCTTGCCGCCGCGGAAGCGGATGTGGGCCAAGCGGAAGCGGCGGCCGATGATGAAGGCGTTGGCGAAGTACTTGCGGATCTGGTTGGGCCGGGCGTCGGTGGCGACGTCGAAGTCCTTCGGCCGGCGCCCGAGCAGCAGGTCGCGCACGGCGCCGCCGGTCAGATAGGCGGTGAAGCCGAGACGCTGCAGACGGAACAGGATCTTGAGGGCGTCGGCGTCGATGTCGCGGCGCGAGACCGAGTGCTCGGCGCGCGGCAGGATGCGCGGCAACCGCGCCTCGTTGCCCGCGGCGATCTCCTGCCCGCTCATGCGCCGCTCACCAGACGACCAGGCTGGCATAGCCGACGACCTGGTCCAGGTCGCCGCTGGCCTCGCCCGAGTGGCTGTAGCAGACCAGCTCGGAATGGGAGGCGCCGGCATGGCGCGCCGCCTGGAGCATGATCACGGCCGGGGCCACGCCGCACATGGAGATGCGCCGGTCGCGGACGACGCGGTACAGCCCCTCGGGATCGATCTGCAACATGCGCTCGATGGCCAAGAAGTCGAGTTCCCGCGCCCGGGGGGCCGGGATGTAGTGGCTCATGTCGCTGGAGGCGACGACCGTCAGTTCCTCCCCGGCGAGCAGGGAGGAGAGAGCGGCGCCGGCCGCCAGCAGGTCCTCCAGCCTCCAGGCGGCGACGGTGACCGGCAGGATGCGGGCGCCGGGGCGGACATGCTGGATGAAGGGCACCTGCACCTCCAGCGAATGCTCCTGGAGCCCGGCCTCGCTGTCGAGGCGGAACAGCGGCGAGGCGGCGAGCAGGCGTTGGCGCAGCCCGGAGTCCACTTCGATCATGCCCAGCGGTGTGCGCCAAAAGTCGTGGCCGTCGACGGCCATCTCGGCCCCGGCGCCGCGATGGTTGACCCCCAGCACGACGACCGTCGGCGTCAGCGCCACCCGGGCATAGGCCTGGCCGGCGCAGCCGCCCGAATAAACATATCCGGCGTGCGGCGCCAGCATGCCCAGCACGCGGCGGCGCGACGCGCGTGCCGTCACGGGCACAAGCTCGGCCAGTTCCCGCTTCAGCGGGCGCGAGCCGGCCGGATAGAAATGGCCGGCCACCGCCGGCGGCCGCACTCCGCCGCCGCTCATGCCTCCTCCGCCAGCCGCCGCTCTCGCACCACCACCCTCCCCGACTTGATCACCGCCCGCAGCGGGTCGATGCCCAGGTGGTAGGCCAGGTACGGGTAATCGGGAACGTCGAGCAGCAGCAGGTCGAGCTCCTTGCCCAGCGCCAGCGAGCCGACGCGGTCCTGGCGGTCGATGGCATAGGCGGCGTTGATGGTCACCGCGTTCAGCGCCTGCTCGATGGTCAGCCCCAGGTGGAAAATCCCCAGCTGGAAGACGAACAGCTGCGAGGAGACCATGGAGCTGCCGGGGTTGAAATCGCTGCCCAGGGCCACGATCGCCCCCGCGTCCAGCAGGCGGCGCGCCGGGGCGTAGCGCCCGAGGCGCAGGAAGAAGGAAACCCCCGGCAGCAGCACGCAGGCGGTGCCGGAAGCGGCCAGGGCGGCGATCTCGTCGTCGCCGACCGCGATCAGGTGCTCGGCCGATACCGCCCCCAGGCGCGCCGCCAGCTCGCCGGCGCCGTTGGCGGTGAACTCGTCGGCGTGCATCTTGAGGCGGAAGCCCAGGGCGGCGGCCTGGCTCAGGTAGGCCTCCGCCTCGCCGTAGGAAAAGTAGCCCTCCTCGCAGAAAATGTCGACGAACTCGGCCAGGTTCTCCGCGCGCACGCGGGGCAGGACATCGGCGGCCAGGTGATCGAGGAAGTCGCGGCTGCGGCCGCGGAACTCGTCGGGCACCTCGTGGGCGCCCATGAAGGTGGGAACGGTGGCCAGGGGATGGCGGCCCGCCAATTCCCGCACCACCCGCAGCTGCTTGAGCTCGCTCTCCAGGTCGAGGCCGTAGCCGCTCTTGGCCTCGGCGGTGGTGGTGCCGGCCAGCAGCATGCGGTCCATGCGCCAGCGGCAGGCCGCGGCCAGGTCGGCCGCCGGGATCTCACGCGTGCGCCGCACCGTGCTGCGGATGCCGCCGCCGCGGGCGGCGATCTCCTGGTAGCTCACTCCCTGCAGCTTCTGCTGGAACTCGTCCTGGCGCGTACCGGCGAACGGCAGGTGGGTGTGGGGATCGACCAGCCCGGGCAGGGCCACCGCCCCGCCCGCGTCGATCTCCACGGCGTCCGGCGCCGGGTGGCAGCGCTCCTTCAGGCCGCGCTCGGGGCCGATGTAGCAGATCCGCCCCTGGCGGGCGGCGATGCAGACATCGCGCTCCAGGCGCAGGGCGTCGGCCTCGCGCCCCCGGGCCACGCGGTCGGAGGCGGGATTGACCAGCTGGCCGATGCGGCGGACGACGACGTCGGCGACGGTCATTTCTTCTTGATCGGGTTCAGGCGCTGGAAGGTGGGCACATCCAGCGGATCGTCGAAGCTTTCCGGACCATGGGTCATGTTGGGCATGGTGCCGTCGTTGACGTAATGGCGCAGGTCGGCCGCGGCGCCGGCGCCTCGTCCCTGCCCCAGGAAGAGCTGGGCCTGCGGCGTCGGCTGGCGATAGGCCGGCTCGACGGGCGCGAAGGCCGGGGTGGGCGTCTTGGCCCGCGGCGTGTTCTCGCGCCGCCCCTGCGGGAAGCCGGTGGCGATCACCGTCACGCGCAGCATGTCGCCGGCGTCGGCGTCCTCGATGACGCCGAACTTGATGGTGGCGTCGGGATCGGCATTCTCGGTGATCAGCGCCGAGATCTTCTCGATCTCGGCCATGGTCAGCGTGGAGGAGGCGGTGATGTTGTACAGGATGCCGGTGGCGCCGCTGATCGACTGGTTGTCCAGCAGCGGCGAGTTCAACGCGCGCATCGTGGCCTCCTCGGCCCGGTTGTCGCCCTTGGCCTCGCCGGTGCCCATCAGGGTGACGCCGCGCACGGCCATCGTGGCCTTGACGTCGGCGAAGTCGACGTTCTGCACGCCGGTGGAGGAAATGATGTCGGCGATGCCGCGCACCGCCTGCAGCAGAACCTCGTCGGCCTTCTTGTAGGCCTGGCGGTAGGTGAGGTTGGCGTCGCCCAGCTCGAGCAGCTTCTGGTTGGGGATGACGATGATGGCGTCGACGTTCTCCTTCAGCTTGCGGATCCCCTCCTCGGCCACGCGCATGCGCTTTTCCTTCTCGAAGTGGAAGGGCTTGCTGACCACGGCCACGGTGAGGATGCCCATGGTCGAGGCGTGGTTGGCGATGACCGGCGCGGCGCCGGTGCCGGTGCCGCCGCCCATGCCGGCGGTGATGAAGACCATGTGCGCCCCCTCCAGCACCTCGATGATCTGCCCGGTGTCCTCCAGGGCCGCCTGCTCCCCGATCTCGGGATTCGAGCCGGCGCCCAGCCCCTTGGTGATCTTGTCGCCGATCTGCAGGCGCAGGGCGGGGGGGGCGATGGTCGACAGCACCTGCAGGTCGGTGTTCACGGCCACGAACTCGACCCCCTTGAGGTCCTCCTCGATCATGCGGTTGACGGCGTTGCCGCCGGCGCCGCCGACGCCGAGAACCTTGAGCACGGCTCCGCGCTGGCGCTCGCGCCCGAACGTGATCTTGATGTCGTCTTCCATGTTCCCCTCCTAGATTCCGAAGTAGTCCTTGACGCGCTGCAGGACGTTCTTCGGCGTATGGCGAATGTAGCCCTTGTCCTTCATGTCGGCGAAGCCGTACTTGATCAGCCCCACGGCCGTGGCGAAGTCGGGGGTGTTGACCTTGTCGATCAGGCCGCCGACCCCGTGGGGATAGCCGATGCGCACCGGGATGGAGAAGATGCCGTCGGCCACCTCGAGGATGCCGTCGAGCAGGGCCGTGCCGCCGCTGATCACCACCCCGGCGTTGATCGAGTTCTGCAGCCCCTCCTTCTCGATCTCCATCTTGACCATCTCGAAGATCTCATAGGCCCGCGGCTTGAGGATGTTCATCAGGATCGAGGTGGAGATCTGCCGCGGCTTCTTGCTGCTGATCGAGGGCACCTCGATGGTCTCGTCCTTGAGGTTGGGGTCCATGGCGCAGCCGTAGCGGCGCTTGATCTTCTCGGCGCGGTCGATGGCGGTGCGGATGCCGATCGACAGGTCGGTGGTGAAGTTGTCGCCGCCCAGGGGGATGGTGCCCGAGTAGCTGATGGAGCCCTTCTCGAAGACGGCGATGTCGGTGGTGCCGCCGCCGATGTCGATGGAGAGCACGCCGAGCTCCTTTTCATCCGGGGTGAGCACCGCCTCGGCGGTGGCGATATGCGACAGCACCGTGCCCAGCACGCTGACCTTGGCCTTTTTCAGGCAGAGCAGCAGGTTCTTGGTGGCGGTCAGCGAGCCGGTGATGATGTGGATGTAGACGTCGAGATTGCTGCCGACCATGCCCACCGGGTTCTTGATGCCGTCCTGCGAGTCGACGATGTATTCCTGGGGCAGCACGTGCAGCACGGCGCGGTCGGCCGGCAGCATGATGGCGCTGGCGTGGGTGATGGCCCGCTCCAGGTCCTCGCGGCTGATCTCCTTGCTGCGGCCGGTGATGTTGATGCTGCCCTTGGCGTTGATGCTCTGGACGTGCTTGCCGGAGATGTTCACGTAGGCCTGCTCGATCATCACGCCGGCGGTCAGCTCGGCGTCCTTGATCGATTTCTTGATGTCCTCGACCGTCCCCTCCATGTTGACGATGTTGCCCTTGCGCAGGCCGCGCGACTCGGCCACGCCGTAGCCGATGATCTCCACGTCCTCCTTGTCGCCCTCGTTCTTGATCTGGGCGATCAGCGTGCAGATCTTCTTGGTGCCGATGTCAATGCCGACCAGATAATTGCTCTTCATGTCTCCCCCCGTAGTTCCTCATGCAGCTCAAAGTAGATGCGCCCGGGAATGCGCAGGTCGACGCGGGCGATGGCGGCTCCAGGCGCCAGGAGGTCGCGGAGGCGCAGGTAATGTCCGATGCGGCCGGAAAAATCGCTGTCCCCAGGGTGGAAGACCTCGGGCAGGCCGCGCAGCTTCAACTCGATGCCGCGGGGCTCGTCCCAGGCCACGTACTCGATGCGCCCGGCGAGCGGCCGCAGCTGGCCGGCAAACGGGGCGACGGCGGCCACGTTCTCGTCGCCGCCGCGAACCGCCACCAGCCCGGGCGGCGCCGTCGCTTCGCGTCCCAGCTCGCGCCCGCTCTCGTCCAGAAGGCGGAACGAGCCCTCGCGCTCCTGGAGGAAGAAGGGTCGGCGCAGGGAGAAGGCGATCTCGACCGTGTCGGGCAGGACCCGGCGCAGCGAGACCGCGGCCACCTCGGGGATCTCGAGCAGCCGGGCCTGGATGCGCTTGAGGTCCAGGGCGAGGATGCTGCCGGTGTGCCGGCGCAGAACGGCCTCGACCTGGCCGCGGGCGTAGCGCGGCGGGCGCTGCAGGCGGAAGCGCCGCACCTGCAGGGCCTCGCAGCCCAGGAGAAAATCGGCCGCCCGCGAGACCGCCAGCGCCGACGCCAGCGCCAGGGCCAGCAGCAGCAGCAGGTGTACGCTGCGCATCTGGATCGAATGGATCTTCTTCTCGCGGCTCACCGTCAGGTTGTTGCTCTTGCGGAAGAAGTCGGCCTCGAAGCGCAGCGGCCCCTCCATGGCGGGTCTCATGGCGCCCCCTCCTTCCACGCCGCGGCGAACTCGTGGCCCAGGCGGGTGAGGTTGCCGGCCGAGAGGAACACCAGCCCGTCCCCCGGGCGCAGCTCGCGGCGCAGGAAATCGGCGATGGCCGGGAAGCTCTCCAGGCAATGGACGTTTTCCTGCCCGCCGGCGCGGACGGCGTCGGCCAGGGCGCGGCTGCTGACGCCGGCGATTTCAGGCTGGTTGGCCGTGTACAGCGGAGCGACGACCAGCACGTCGGCGCGGCGGAAGGCGGCGGCCAGCGGCTTCATCAGCAGTCTCAGGCGCGTGTAGCGGTGTGGCTGGAACACGGCGACGATGCGCCGGCGTTTGCAGGCGGCGAGCGTGCGCAGTGTGGCCTTGATCTCGCTGGGATGATGGGCGTAGTCGTCGACGATCAGCAGCTCGGGCGAGGAGAACAGGACCTGGAAGCGCCGCTCGGGCAGGGCGAAGCGCGCCAGGCTCTCCAGGATGGTCTCCAGGCCGACGCCCACCTCCAGGGCGGCGGCGATGGCGGCCAGCGAGTTGGAGGCGTTGTGCCGGCCGCCGATGGCGAGGCGCACCGGGCCCAGCGCGCAGCCGTCGCGCACGAGCTCGTAGGCGGCGGCGAGGCCCCGCGTCCGCACCCGCACCGCCCGAAGGTCGGCGCCGGGGGCGAAGCCGTAGGTGACCACCTTTTTGCGGATCTGCGGCAGGATGCGCCGCACCTGGGCGCTGTCATGGTTGAGGATCACCGCCCCGTAGAAGGGGACCTTGTCGGCGAAGCGCCGGAAGGCCTGGCGCAGGTTTTTCATGTTCCCGTAGAATTCCAGGTGGTCGTTCTCGATGTTGGTCACCACGGCGATGGTCGGGAACAGTTCCAGGAAGCTGCCGTCCGACTCGTCGGCCTCCGCCACCAGGTAGCGCGAGGAGCCCAGCTTGGCGCCGCTGCCGGCGGTGTGCAGACGCCCGCCGACCACGTAGGTGGGATCCAGGCCGGCCTGGGTGAGGATCGTGGCCAGCATCGAGGTGGTGGTGGTCTTGCCGTGGGTGCCGGCCACCGCCAGGGAGAACTTCATGCGCATGAGCTCGGCCAGCATCTCGGCCCGCGGGATGACCGGCAGCTTGCGCCGCAGCGCCTCGGCGACCTCGACGTTCTCCTCGGTGACGGCGCTGGAATAGACCAGCACCTCGGCGTCGCCGAGGTTGGCCGCGTCGTGGCCGATGGCGATGCGCAGGCCCAGGGCGCGCAGGCGGCGCACGGCCTCGCTCTCGGCCAGGTCCGAGCCGCTGACGCGGAAGCCCATGTTGTGCAGCACCTCGGCGATGCCCGACATACCCGAGCCGCCGATGCCGGCGAAGTGGATCTTCTGGATGCGGCTGCTCTCAATCATGGGTGAAGACCACCTTGCGCTGGCGCGAGACGTTCAGGATGATGCCGGTGATGATCAGGCTGCCGAGCAGCGACGTGCCGCCCGAGGAGATGAAGGGCAGCGGGATGCCCTTGGTGGGAAACAGGCCGACGGCCACCGAGACGTTCATCAGCGCCTGGAACACGAGCAGCGTCACCAGGCCGGCGACCAGCAGGTAGGTGTGCGGGTTGTCCGACTGGCGGGCGATGGCCATGCCGCGCAGGAAATAGAGGGCGAAGAGGGCGATCACCGCCAGGGCGCCGAAGAATCCCAGCTCCTCGGCGATGATGGCGAAGATGAAGTCGGAGTAGGCGTAGGGCAGGTAGAAAAGTTTCTGGGTGGAGTTGCCGATGCCCTGGCCGAACAGCCCCCCCGAGCCGATGGCGTAGGTCGACTGCGTGGCCTGGAAGCCGTGGGTGCTGGCGTAGCTTTCCGGGTTCAGGAAACTGCGGATGCGGTCCTGGCGCATGGGGCTGCTCTGGATCAGCAGCGCCAGCAGCGGCGCCAGCACCAGGAAGACGGCGGCGAAGTAGCGCAGGCGCAGGCCGGCGAGGAACAGCAGGACCAGGGTGACGACGGCGATGATCACGAAGTTGCCGAAGTCGGGTTCCTTGAGCACCAGCCCCTCCATGAAGGCCACCGGCAGCAGCAGCAGCCCCAGGCTCCTGGGCTGGTTGACGTCGACGTCGCGCCGGCTGAGCATCATGGCCAGGTAGAGCACCAGGGCGATCTTGGCGAACTCCGAGGGCTGCAGGGAAAGGGAGCCGATGCGGATCCAGCGGCTGGTGTTGTTGACCTTCTCGAAGAAGAAGACCAGCGACAGGCCGGTGAAGGCCAGGGCCATGGCCAGCAGGACCAGGCGCGGATTGAGGTAGAACGGGGCGCGGAACAGGACCAGCGAGGCGAGCACCAGCAGGCCCAGGACAAGGAAAAGCAGCTGCTTGTTGAGGAAGTGCAGGCTGTCGCCGTACTTTTCGCGGGCGATCACCGGCGTGGTGCTGAAGATCATGAGGAAGCCGATGGCGATCAGCAGCAGCGAGACGGCGAGCAGCGTGCGGTCGATGCCGCTGGGCTTAACCATGCCGGGCCTCCCGCTCGCCGAGCCGCGCCACTTCGCGCTTGAACGTGTCGCCGCGATGCTCGAAGTTGTCGAACATGTCGAAGCTGGCGCAGGCCGGCGCCAGCAGCACCGTGCCGCCGCCGGACCGCAGCTCGGCGTAGCCCCGCGACACGGCCTCCTCCAGGTCGCGGACGGGCGCCAGCCGCTCGCGCAGGTCCTGCAGCTGCGCGGCGATCCGCGGCGCCGCCGCCCCCAGCAGCAGCACGCGGCGTGCGCGCCGGCGCAGCGGCTCGACCAGCGGGGTGAAGTCGCTTCCCTTGTCCTTGCCGCCCAGGATGACGACCAGTTCACCGTCCAGTCCGGCCACCGACTTCAACGCCGCGTCGACGTTGGTGGCCTTGGAGTCGTTGATGAACTCGACGGCTCCGACCCGCCCCGCCGCCTCCATGCGGTGGGGCAGGCCGCGGAAGGACGGCAGCCCGGCGGCGATGGCCCCGGCGTCCAGACCGGCGGCGCGGCAGGCCAGGGCGGCGGCCATCACGTTCTCCAGGTTGTGGCCCCCGCGCAACGGGTTGCGGCTCAGCGGGATCCGCTCCTCGCCCCCGTCCAAGGCCAGGACGAGGTCCCCGCCGTCGGCGCAGGCTCCGCGCTCCAGCCGGCGGCTCGAGGAGAACCACAGCGGCCGGCCGCGCCCCAGGCGCCCGGCATCGGCCAGGCGCGGATCGTCGGCGTTGAGCACCATCCAATCCTCGGGGCGCTGGTTGCGGAAGAGGTTGAACTTGGCGGCGGCGTATTCCTCCATCGAGGCATAGCGGTCGAGGTGGTCGGGGGTGATGTTGAGCAGCGCGGCAACCTCGGGCCGGAAGCTTTCGATCTCCTCCAGCTGGAAGCTGGACAGCTCCAGCACCGCCCACGATCCGGCGGCGACCTCGTTGACCTCGGCGATCAGCGGCACGCCGATGTTGCCGGCCAGGCGGCTGGCCCGGCCGGCGCGCTCCAGCAGGTGGTGGATCAGGCTGACCGTGGTCGACTTGCCGTTGCTGCCGCTGACGGCGATGACGCGCCCGCGCAGCTGGCGGAAGGCGAATTCGATCTCGGAGACGATCTCGACGCCGGCGCGGCGCAGGGCGGCGAAGCGCGGGCTGCGGCCGTCAAAGCCGGGGCTGACGATCGCCTGCCGGCAGGCGGCGAGGCCGGCGAAGGCGGCGGCCCCGTCCAGGAAGCGCACGCCGCGGCGCTCGAAGGCCAGGCGCGCCGCGGCGTCGTTCACCGGCTCGTCGGTGAACAGCAGAAGCGGCGACCCGGGGTCGCGCGCAAGCAGGTGCTCCAGCACGGCGCGGCCGGTCTTGCCGAAGCCCAGCACCGCGACCGGCCGCTTATCCATGGCAGAGCTCCGCGAGGGCTTGTTCCAGGGCCATGCCGCGCGATCCCTTGAGCAGGACGGCGGCCGGCCGGCGGCGATCCAGTTCCCGGCTCAGATGGCGGCCGGCGGCGGCGGCGTCGGCGAAGCAGGAGATGCGCCCGGCCGGGAAGCCGGCAGCGCGCGCGGCGGCGGCGAGTTCGGCGGCCAGGGGGCCGACGGCCAGCAGCCGGCGGAAGGACAGGCGGGCGAAGTAGCGGCCGGCCTGGCGGTGGAACGCCGCGGCCTTCTCCCCGAGCTCGAGCATGTCGCCGAGCACCGCGACCTTGTCGCCTGTGAACTCACGGTCGACCCAGGACAGCGCCAGGCGCAGCGCCTTGGGGTTGGAGTTGTAGGTCTCGTCGATGAGGGTGACGCGGCCCAGGCGCCGGAACTCGCCCCGCCCGGCCAAGGGGCGCAGCCTGGCCGCGGCGCGGCGGATCTCGTCGTTCTTCATCCCCAGGTGCTGGGCGGCCAGGATGGCGGCGAACAGGTTCTCGACATGGGAGCGGCTGACCACCGGCGCGAAAAATTCGTCCTCGATGCCGAAAAAGCGGATGACCAGGCGGCTGCCCTGCCCCTGCCGCTCCACGCGCCGCAGCACGACGTCGTTGCCGCGTTCGCGGCAGCCGAAAAAGACGATGCGCCCGCGGCGGCCCTGAACCACCCGGCGCAACAGCGGCCCGTCGCCGTTGACGAAGGCGCAGGAGTCGGCCGCCAAATGGTTGAGGATCTCGCCCTTGGCCCGGGCCACGTTCTCCACCGTCTTGAGGAACTCGAGGTGGGCCGGGAAGGCGTTGAGCAGCAGGGCGACGTCGGGGCGCAGGATGGTTGCCAGGCGGTCGATCTCGCCGATGCCCGGGTCGCTCATGGCCAGCTCGAAGACGGCCGCCCCCTCGTTTCCGCCCATCTCCAGCAGGGAGAAGGGGACGCCGATCCAGTTGTTCCAGTTGCGCGGGGCGCGGAAACAGGCCATGCGCGCCGACAGGATCTGGTGCAGGAACTCCTTGGTGGTCGTCTTGCCGGCGCTGCCGGTGATCCCCACGTAGCGGACCGCGGCGAAGCGCGAGCGCACGTGGGCGGCCAGGTCTTGGGCGGCGCGCAGCGGATCGGCGACGCGCAGCAGCGGCAGGCCCGGCCCGGAGGCGGCGAAATCGCGGCGCACGACGGCGGCGGCGCCGGGCAGACCCCGGAGGTCGCGGACATGGTCGTGCCCGTCGCCCGTGGCCGAACGCAGGGCGAAGAACAGCATGCCGGGCTCCATGGCGCGCGAGTCGAAGCGGAAACCGCGGAAGCGTGCGCCGCGCGGGACGCCCTCGGCGCGGCCGTTGACGGCGCGGGCGATCTCGACCAGGGACAGCTCAGGCACGGCGCTCCCCCAGCAGCTCGCGCACCACTTCCAAATCGTCGAAATGGACGGTGCGGTCCCGGAAGATCTGGTAGTCCTCGTGACCCTTGCCGGCGATCAGCACCACGTCGCCGGGGGCGGCCAGGTCCAGGGCCAGGCCGATGGCCGACCGGCGGTCGGGTTCGCTGCGCCAGGAGGCGAAGCCGGGCTCGAAGCCGGACCGGACGTCGGCCAGGATGGCCAGCGGGTCTTCCTGGCGCGGGTTGTCGCTGGTCAGAACCACCCAATCCGCCAGCCGGCTGGCGACGCGTCCCATGCGCGGCCGCTTGGTCTTGTCGCGCGAGCCGCCGGCGCCGAAGACCAGGATCAAACGGCCGCGGGCGATCTCGCGGAACGAGCGCAGCAGGTTTTCCAGGGCGTCGTCGGTGTGGGCATAGTCGACCACGACCAGGAAGTCGCCGGCGTGGGCGATGCTGGCCCGCCCCTTGACCGGCCGCAAGGAGGACAGGGCGGCGGCGATGCGCTCGGCGGCGACGCCGTTGACCAGGGCCGAGCTGACCGCGGCCATGATGTTCAGCAGGTTGAAGCGGCCCAGCAACGGGCACTGGAACTCCAGCCGGCCGCGAGGCGTCTGCAGCGTTCCGCGGATGCCTTCGGGGCCGAAGGCGGCCTTCAGCGGCCGGATATCGGCCTGCTCCGAGAAGCCGAAGGTGACGTAGCGGCAGTTGAGTTCGCGGATGATGCGCGCCCCGGCCGGGTCGTCGCCATTCAGGATCGCCCACTGGTCGCTGCCGAGGCGCTTGAACAGCGAGAGCTTGGCCTCGAAATAGTTCTCCATCGTGCCGTGGAAGTCCAGGTGATCGCCGGAAAAGGAGGTGAAAACGGCCTGCGTGAAGTGGACGTCGTCGACGCGATGCAGGCTGAGCGAAGCCGAGGAGACCTCCATGGCCAGGTGGGTGCCTCCGGCGCGCAGCGTCTCGGCCATGAAGGCGAACAGCTCGGGCGCCTCGGGAGTGGTGAGCTTCGTGGGCCGGTCGAGGCCGGAAAAGTTCATGCCCAGGGTGCCGACGGCGGCGGTGCCGGGGCCGAGCAGGGCCTGGACCAGGCTCACGGTGGTCGTCTTGCCATTGGTGCCCGTGACGCCGATCACGTTCAGGCTGCGCGAGGGGTCGCCGTAGAAACGGCTGGCCATGGCGCTGAGCGCCCGGCGGTCGTTCTTGACCTGCACCCAGGTGATGCCGGGGAAGCCGTCGGGCGGCGGATGCACCGACACGACGGCGACGGCTCCCCGCTCCACCGCGTCCCCGGCGAAGCGCACCCCGTCCTCGCGGAAGCCCTTGATGGCCACGTAGCAGGATCCCGGGACGACCTGGCGCGAATCGTAGGCCACGCCGCTCACCGCCACGCCCAGGTCGCCGCGCCAGGCCAGCGATTCGTGTCGGCTCAGCAGTTCGTCCAGGCGCTTCATAGGCGGATCTCGCGGATGGCCGGCTGGGCGGGCAGGATGCCCAGCTGCAGCATGATCTTCTCGGCGATGGCCTTGAACAAGGGGGCGGCGACGTCGCCGCCGAAATACTCCCCCTGCGGCTCGTCGAGGACGACGAAGACGGTCACGCGCGGGTCGCGGACCGGGAAGAAGCCCCCGAAGGAAGCGACATAGGCGCCGGCGTAGCGCCCGCCCTTGATCTTGTGGGCCGTCCCGGTCTTGCCGGCGATGTCCAGCCCGGCGATGGCGGCCCTGCGCCCGGTGCCGCGGCGGACGACCTCGGTCAGGATCTCGGCCAGCTGCTCGCTGCTGCCGGGAGAGAGCACGCGCTCGCGCTCGCCCGCCGGCCCGGCGTCGCGCAGGATCTGCGGCGTTACGCGGAACCCTCCCGAGGCGGCCACGTTGAAGGCCACCGCCATCTGCAGCGGCGTCACGGCGATCTCGTAGCCGAAGGAGAGGTAGGCCAGCGAGACGCCGCTCCAGCGCTCGGGCGGATGGAGGATGCCGCGCTCCTCGGCGGGCAGGCCGATGCCGGTGCGGCGGCCGAAGCCGAAGCGGCGGATGGTGGCGAAATAGCGGTCGCCGCCCAGCCGCAGGCCGACCTGAGTGGCGCCGATGTTGCTCGACTGCACGAAGATATCGTCGAAGCTGAGGCGGGCGAAGGGGTGAACGTCGGTGATCTGCCGGTCGTGGAAAGTGAAAACGCCGTTGTGGCAGTCGAACGTCTCCTGGCGGCCGCAGGCGCGGTTCTCCAAGGCCGATGCCGCCAGCACCACCTTGAAGGTGGAGCCGGGGTCGTAGAGGAAGGAGAGAGCCCTGTTTTTCAGGCGCGGCGGCGGCGTGCTCCATATGGTTTCCGGGTTGTAGCCGGGGCAGGAGGCCAGGGCCAGGACCTGGCCGCTGCGGCTGTCGAGGACGACGACCGCACCGCCGCCGGCGCG
Organism: uncultured Clostridia bacterium; assembly: GCA_964628035.1. Lineage (GTDB taxonomy): Bacteria > Acidobacteriota > Aminicenantia > UBA2199 > UBA2199 > UBA2199. The sequence continues at coordinate 49,381 of CAZVPI010000013.1, forward strand.
GCTGCGGCCGACGGCGGCCTCCAGCTCGCGCTCCACGAAAAACTGCAGCGCGGCGTCGAGGCTCAGGTGGATGTCCCGGCCCGGCACCGGCGGCTCCAGGACCTTGAAATCGAAAATGCGCCGGCGCGCGTCGATGAGAACCTTCAGCCGGCCGCCGCGCCCCTTGATCTCGGAGTCGAGCCCCGTCTCGATCCCCCCCAGCGCCTGCTCATCGATGCCCACGCCGCCGAGCACGTGGGCGGCAAGCGGTCCCTGCGGGTACACGCGGCGGTACTCGTCCAGGAAATCGATGGCCCCGGCCGTGGCCGGGTCGGCGGCCAGCGGTTTCACCCGGGCGTACTCCTCGTCGCTCAGCTTGCGCTTCAGCCAGACGAACTTCTCGCCGCGGCGGATGCGCCTGGCGATGGCCGTTCTCTGCAGCGGCGACAGGGGCAGCGCGGCGCAGAACCCGCGCAGGACCGACAGCGAGTGCGCCTCGTCCTTGTTGCGGATGTACGCCGACTTCGACTGCAGGGAGATGGCCAGGATCTCGCCGTGGCGGTCGGTGATGGTGCCGCGCTTGGAATGGAGCTCCTCCACGCGGTGGGTCTGGGCCTTGATCTTCGCCGTATAGGTGGTGTACTCGAGCACCTGCAGCCCGAAGAGGCGGAAGACGATGGCCAGGATCCAGGCAAAGAGGAAAAGGCAGAGGGAGAAGAAACGCTGTTTGCCGAGGCGGCTAGCGTTCATGGGCAGCCTCCACGACCTTGATGATCTGTCCCGGCTCGGGGTACTGGTAGCCAAGCTCCTCGCGGGCGACGCGCTCGATGCGTTCCAGGCTGAGGAGCGCGGCGCGGCGCGCCCGCAGCGCGTCGATCTCGCGGCGCAGGCGGGCCTCCTCCCGCAGCAGCCCGTGCTGGCGGTAGCCCAGGTCGACGGTGGCCAGGTTCAGGCTGGAGTAGATGAACAGGACAAGGAAGATGAAAAAGGCCAGCACGGCTAGGCGCACGGCGGAGCGGGAAGGGCCGAGCCGGCTCATGCCACCTCCAGGGCCCGCAGCCTGGCCGAACGCGACGCCAGGTTCTCGGCGATCTCGTCGCTGCGCGGCCGGGCGGGGAAGGGGCGCAGCAGCCGCACCCGCTGCCGCCGCTCCAGTCCCAGGAAGCCGCGCTTGACCAGCCGGTCCTCCAGCGAATGGTAGGTGAGGAACGCCACGCGCGCCCCGGCGGGCAGGTGGTCGGGGATGCGCTCCAGCCAGGACTCCAGCCCCTCCAGCTCCTGGTTGACCTCGATGCGCAGCGCCTGGAAGACCTGCGCCGCAGGGTGGACCCGCCCCGGGCGGGGGTGCCAGCGGGTCAGCCGTTCCACCAGCAGGCGCAGCGGACCGGTCGTGCTCCAGGGCGCGAACAGGCGCTTCTCGATCACCGCCTTGGCCAGGCGCCGCGCATAGCCCACCTCGCCGAAGCGGGAAAAAAGGCCGGCCAGCCGCTCCTCGCTCCAGGTGTTGAGCAGATCGGCCGCGGTCGGGCCTTTTCCGCCGGGATCCTTGCGCATGTCGAGGGGGCCGTCCACGCTGTGGGAAAAGCCGCGGCGGCCGTCCTTCAGCTGCGGGGTGGAGATCCCCGGGTCGATCAGGATCCCGGCGACGGCCAGGCTGCGGCAGTCGAACTCCTCGAACAGGTCCAGGTAGGAGCCGCGGTGGAAGCGGACGCGGCCGGCGAACGGGCGCAGCGCCTCGCGGGCCTGCTCCAGGCTGGCCTCGTCCAGGTCCATGGCGATCAGGCTCGCCCGGGGAAAGGCCTCCAGGATGAGCCGGCTGTGGCCGCCGGCGCCGACCGTGCCGTCGACGAAGACCCCATCCTGCGGCGCGCCCGCGAAGATCTCCAGGACCTCCCTACTCATGACGGGGTAGTGCCGCGGATTCATTGAGCAACCTCGAGACCCGGTGCAGCTTCTCGTCGCTGAACTGGCCGCCCATGTAGCGCGTCTCGAAGACCTCCTTGTTCCAGATCACCAGGGTGTCGATCTTGCCCAGGATCAGCAGCGAGCCCTGAAGCTGGCTGGAGGCGCGCAGGTCGGCGGGGATCAGGATGCGCCCCTTGGAATCGATCTCGCTCTCGGACCCCCAGTAGCTGCTGCGGCTGACGAACTCCTCCATGTCGGGATCGCGCATGGGGATGGCGGCGATCTTTCTCTCGATCTCCAGCCACACTTGCATGGGATAGAAAAGGACGTGGTCTCCGTTGAGCGAGGTCAGGTAGACCTCGCGGCCGAATCCCTGCTCCAGGACCGACAGGTATTTGGCGGGGATCTTCACCCGGCCGCGATCGTCGATCGTGGCGATATAGCTGCCGCGGAAACGCTCAATTATCCCACTTTGTCCCATTTTCGCCCACATAATAATATATACAAATATGCCTTGTCAAGAAATTTTTAGCAAAAAAAAATTCCGAAAAACCGTATTGACACGCTATATTTAGCGCCTTATAATCGGGTGTCAACTAGATTTGCCGCTCAAGGAGAGCCGAATGGAGAACTTTCCCGAAAATGCGATGAAAATTCTGCGCGCCCGTTATTTCAAGAAGGACGAGAAGGGAAACCTGATCGAGAACAAGCCCTCCGAACTGTTCCGCCGCGTCACCCGCTTCGTCGCCCAGGCCGAGAAGGATCCCGCCGACAGGAAGCGCTGGGAGGAGAAGTTCTTCCAGGCCATGATGCGCAAGGACTTCATGCCCAATTCGCCCACCCTCACCGGCGCCGGCCGGCAGATGTGCCTTTCCGCCTGCTTCGTCCTGCCCATCGAGGATTCTCTCGACGGCATCTTCGAGACGGTCAAGAACGCCGCCCTGGTCCACAAGGAGGGGGGCGGCACCGGCTTCGACTTCTCGCGCATCCGCCCGGCGGGCAGCTTCGTGCGCAAGACCCAGGGCATCGCATCGGGGCCGGTCTCCTTCCTGAAGGTCATCGACGCCGGCACCGAGGCGGTCAAGCAGGGCGGCACGCGCCGCGGCGCCAACATGGGCGTGCTGCGCGTCGACCACCCCGACATCCGCCATTTCATCACCATGAAGCACGACGGCGTCACCGCACAGAACTTCAACATCTCGGTGACCATCACCGACGCCTTCATCGAGGCCATCCAAAACCGGGCCCCCTACGACCTGATCAACCCCATGGACGGCGCGCCCGCAGGCCAGGCCAGCGCCCAGGAGATCTTCGACCTGATCGTCGACTCGGCCTGGAGCAACGGCGACCCCGGCCTGATCTTCATCGACAAGGTCAACCGCCTGAATCCGACCGCCCCCCAGGGCCCCATCCGCGCCACCAACCCCTGCGGCGAGCAGCCGCTGCACGACTACGAGGCCTGCAACCTGGGCTCGATCAACCTGCTGAACCTCTACGACGAGAAGGACCCGGACGGCCTGGACTGGAACCGCTTCCGAGAGATCATCCAGCTGGGCATCCGCTTCCTCGACGACGTCATCGACGTCAACCTCTACCCGCTGGAAAAGATCGACCGCATGGCCAAGGCCAACCGCCGCATCGGCCTGGGGGTGATGGGTTTCGCCGACCTGCTCATCCGCTGCGCCATTCCCTATGCCAGCGAGGAGGCCCGCGCCCTGGGTCGCAAGATCATCTCCTTCCTGAAGCAGGAGGCGGTCGCCGCGTCGCGCCGCCTGGGCGAGGAGCGCGGGAACTTCCCGAACATCGAGAAATCGGTCTACCGCGGGCAGACCATGCGCAACGCCGCCGTCCTGACCATCGCCCCCACCGGCACCATTTCCCGCATTGCCGGCTGCTCCTCCAGCATCGAGCCCATCTTCGCCTTCGAGGTGATCTCCAAGATCCTCGACGGCGAGATCATCGACATCCACCCCCTGTACCGCGAGTGGCGGGAGCGCCACCCCGGCGAGGCGCCGCCCGCGCATTTCGTCACCGCCCAGGAGATCTCGCCCCTCGACCACCTGAAGATGCAGGAGGTGTTCCAGGAGCACGTGGACAGCGCCGTTTCCAAGACCATCAACTTTCCCCATTCGGCCACGCGCGAGGACATCGCCTCGGCCTACCTGCAGGCCTTCGCCATGAACATCAAGGGCATCACCGTCTACCGCGACGGCTGCCGCGCCGTGCAGGTGCTGAACAAGGCCGGCGAGGACAAGCCCAAGCCGCTGGGCCGCCCTGACGCCATCCCCTCCACCACCCACAAGATCTCCACCGGGCTGGGCAACCTGTACATCACGGTCACCTATTTCAACCAGAAGCCCTTCGAGGTCTTCGCCTCCATTGGCAAGAGCGGCTATTCGACCATGGCCGACGCCGAGGCCATCGGCCGCCTGATCTCGCTGGCCCTGCGCAGCGGCATCCCGGCCGAGGAGCTGGTCAACCAGCTCAAGGGCATCGGCGGCGCCGAGCCGATCTTCTCCAACGGCCAGCTCATCCAGTCCATTCCCGACGCCATCGCCAAGGTGCTGGAAACCCATGTCGGCAAGGTCAACACCCGCCACCAGGACCTCAACCTGCCCTCCTGCCCGATCTGCGGCGGCAGCGTCAGCGACGAGAAGTGCCCCACCTGCGCCAACTGCGGCTGGTCCAAGTGCAACGGCGTGTGAGCGGCTGAGCGCCGGCCCGGGCGCCGCCGCGGATCGGGCCCTGGCAAATTGACATTGGGAAATCTCTTGCGGTAGAATGGATGGCGAAGCGAACATGGACCTATTGAAGAAGTTCATCAGCAAGTACGCCGCCGGCGACGTCATCTACAAGCAGGGCGACATGCAGAGCGACTTCTTCATCATCAACAAGGGCAAGGTGCAGCTGAAGCACGACGGCCAGGGCCAGATCCTGGCCACCCTCAGCAAGGGCGACTTCTTCGGCGAAGAATCGCTCAACAGCGAACAGACCGCCATCTACACCGTCGAGGCCGTCGAGGAAAGCTTCCTCATCAAGATCCCCTATACCTCCCTGACCGACATGCTCAAGCAGACGCCCGACATCGCCCTCAAGATCCTCAAGAAACTGAGCGAAAAGCACATCAAGATCCAGACGGTCTTGATGTCGGCCGCCGCCGCGCCGGCGGCGAAGGAAAAAGGGGCCGGCAAGGAACCGCGCCGCGAGGACTCGACCTCGGAGAAGATCGGCGGCGAGGTCAAGGCCTACCTGATCATCCAGCGCTCCAACCGCCTGGTGCAGCTGACCAAGACACAGACCTTCCTGGGCCGCCGCGACTACACCACAGGCTTTGTCCCCGATATCGACCTTACCGACGAGGACGAGGAAAAATACATCTCGCGCAAGCACGCCAAGATCCAGTTCCGCGACGGCAAGTTCTACCTCTCCGAGGAGCCGGGCGCCATCAACGGCACCTTCCTCAACGGCAACAAGCTGCAGACCGGGGTCAAGCACGAACTGAAGGCCGAGGACGAGATCACCCTCTGCCACCTGAACATCATCTTCAAGGTCTGAGCCCGGACGATTTCAGAGGCCGATTTCCCCGCCGTAGAAAACCGTCTCCTCGCCGCCGGGCGTTTCCAGGCGCAGCCCGCCGTCGTCGGCCAGGCCGCGGAAGATCCCTTCGCGCAGTTGCCGGCCTTGGTGGAAACGCACCCGGCGCCCCAGGAAGGAGCGGCTCCAGTGCCGGGCCCGCTCCAGGAGCGGGGCCGGGTCGGCGGCGGCCAAGCGCCGCAGCGCGAGGCCCATGGCGGCGGCCAGGCGCCCGCGACCTTCCTCGGGCGGCCAGGTGCGGCCGCTGAGCATGAACAGCGAGGCGGCCCGCCCGCGCAGCTCAGGGGGGAAATCCTCGGGACGCTGGTTCAGGTTGACGCCGATGCCCACCAGGCAGGCGGCGCCGCCGCCGCCGACCCGGTTCTCGCACAGGATGCCGGCGACCTTGCCGCCCGCCGCCAGAACGTCGTTGGGCCATTTCAGGACGAAGTCCCGCCGCGTCCAGCCGGAAAGCGCCTCGCAGACGGCGACGCCGGACGCGACGGCCAGCAGCGACAGCCGGCGCGCGTCGTTCAGGCGGAAGGCGAAGGTGAGGGCCAGGCTCAGTCCGGGCGCCGAGAACCAGCCGCGGCCGTCGCGGCCCCGGCCCGCCGTCTGCTCGACGGCGCTGACCAGAAGCGGCAGCTCGGCCTGGAGGCGGGAAAAGTTCTCGCGCACGTAGTCGTTGGTGGAACGGCAGGATTCCAGGCGCAGGTGGCGGAAAGGCTCAGCTGAGGTCGGCAAGGGTGCGCCCGATCTTGGCCTTTTTCTCAAGGGCTTCCTGCAGGTTTTTCTTGAAGTTCACGACGACTTCGGCCGGGGCCTTTTCGGCGAAGCCTCCGCCCAGCTTGGCCTCCATGCCCTCGATGAGCTTCGCCAGCTTGTCATGCTCGTGACGCAGCCGCTCCAGCTCGCGCTGGCGGTCGCGGTCGTCGACGAAGGGCAGCAGGATCTCCCAGTTCTGGCTCACGCCGCGGAAGCCCTTGGGCAGCGCCGCGAAATCGTCGACGATCTCCGTCTTCAGGCTGCGGCTCAGGAAATCGAAATAGCGCAGGTGCCCTTCCAGCTGCCGGCGCTCGTCGGCCGCGTCGCACTTGAGGTAGATGGGGATGCGCTTGTTGGGCTCGATGCGGTTTTCGGTGCGGGTCTTGCGCGTTTCGGCCACGACCTTGCGCAGCGTCTCGATCGCCGCATGGGCTTCGGGGAAGACGAGCTCCCCGCGGAAGCAGGGAAACTCGGTCTCGACCAGGAATTCCCGTTCGCCCTTGAGGCGCTGGTAGATCTCCTCGCTGAGGAAGGGCATGAAGGGGTGCAGCAGCTGCAGGATGCGCAGCAGGGTCAGCTTCAGCACCGCCCGCGTATCGGGATTCTCCAGGTCGCTCTTGGAGAACTCCAGGTACCAGTCGCAGTATTCGTCCCAGACGAAGTGGTAGATCAGGTCGGCGGCCTCGTACAGGCGGTAGCCGTCGAAGCTGGCGTTCACCTTTTCCACCGTCGCGTTCAGGCGGTGCAGGATCCAGCGGTCGGCGTCACCGAGGGCGGCGGCGCGGAAGGCGGCGGGCTCATCGCCGCGCAGGTTCATGATCACATAGCGCGAGGCGTTCCAAATCTTGTTGGCAAAGGCTTTGTAGCCCTTGACGCGCTGGACCGAGAGGGAGAGGTCCATGCCCGGGACCGCCTGGATGGCCAGGGTGAAGCGCAGCGCGTCGGCGCCGTACTCGCGGATGATGTCCAGCGGGTCGACGGCGTTGCCCCTGGTCTTGCTCATCTTCTGCCCCTTCTCGTCGCGGATCAGGCCGTTGATCAGCACCTCGCGGAAGGGGACCGCCCGACCGAAATGGATGCCCATCATGATCATGCGCGCCACCCAGAAGAAGATGATGTCGAAGGCGGTGATCATGATCGAGGTCGGGTAGAAGGTGTGGAAATCGCGGCTGTTGTCCTGCCAGCCCAGGGTGGTGAAAGGCCAGAGGGAGGAGGAAAACCAGGTGTCGAGAACGTCCTCGTCCTGGACCAGGCGCGAACCGTTGCAGCGGGGGCATTGCCGCGGGTCCTCTTCGGCGACGATCACCTCCTGGCAGTCCTGGCAGGTGAAGGCCGGGATGCGGTGCCCCCACCACAGCTGGCGCGAGATGCACCAGTCCTGGATGTTCTCCATCCAGTTGAAGTAGACCTTCTTCCATTTTTCGGGGATGAAGACGATGTCGCCGTCGCGGACGGCCTGGATGGCGGGCGCAGCCAGCTCGGCCGTGCGCAGGAACCATTGACGCGAGACGTTGGGCTCGACGATGGTCTCGCAGCGCTGGCAGTGGCCGACGTTGTGGACGTATTCCTCTTCCTTCACGACCAGGCCCTGCGCCCGCAGGTCCTCCAGCACCGCCTGCCGGCAGGCGAAGCGGTCCAGGCCGAGGTAGGCTTCGGGGATCGGGCCGGTCATGCGCGCCTGATCGTCGATGACCACGATCCTCTCCAAGCCGTGCTTCAGGGCGATCTGGAAGTCGACGGGGTCATGGGCAGGCGTGACCTTGACCGCCCCGCTGCCGAACTCGCGATCGACGTCTTCGTCGCCGACGATGGGGATGGCGCGCCCGGTCAGGGGCAGCAGCAGCTCCTGCCCGATCAGCTTGCGGTAGCGGCGATCCTTGGGATGCACGGCCACGGCCACGTCGCCGAGCAGGGTCTCGGGGCGGGTGGTGGCGACCACCACGCCGCGCTTGGGGTCCTGGCGCAGCGGGTAGCGGATGTGCGTCAGGCGTCCGCGCACCTCCTTGTGCTCGACCTCCAGGTCGGAGAGCACCGTCTTGCAGCTGGGGCAGCGGTTCACCATGTAGGTGCCCTGGTAGATCTTGCCCTCGCGGTACAGCGCGACGAAGACGCGGCGCACCGCCCGCTGCATCTCCTCGCTGAGGGTGAACTTCATCCGGCTCCAGTCCAGGGCCAGGCCGAGCTTCTTGATCTGGCCGACGATCTGCTTCTCCGAGACGTCCTTCCAGCGCCACACCAGCTCCAGGAACTTTTCCCGGCCCAGGTCCTCCTTGGACTGGCCCGTCTCCCTCTTGAGGTTCTTCTCCACCATCATCTGCGTGGCGATGCCGGCATGGTCGACGCCGGGCAGCCACAGCACGTGGAAACCCTGCATCATCTTGCGGCGCACCAGGATGTCGGGGAGCGAAAGGGTCAGGGCGTGGCCGATATGCAGTGAGCCGGTGACGTTCGGCGGCGGCAGGATGATCGAAAAGGGGATGCCCTTGGCCTCGGCGGCGGGGGTGAACAGGCCCCGCTCCTCCCAGCGGCGGTACCAGTCGCTCTCGGTACGCAGATGATCGTAAGCTTTTTCCATGTCCGTTTCCAGCACGTCGGGGCTCCCGGAAATTAATTACAGGACGCTGTCGTCCAGCTGGGACTTGATCTTGTCTATTTCTTCCTTGATGATCTTTTCGGCCAGGGGCGGCACGATCTCCCACAGCAGCTCGCGGATGGACTGGTTCAGCCGGCTCTCCAGCTTGTCGGTCATCTCGAAGCGCTGGGGCGCCGGCGGCTTGGCCGGCGGTTCCGGGCGGCTCTCCCGCTTGGTCAGGTGGCTGAGGCGCGCCAGTTCGTCCTGGGGCGAGAGGACATCGCCCCGGTGCCGGTCCTTCTCCTGGGTCTTGTCCGCGGGCAGGTCCAGGCTGATCTCCATCTCGCCCACGGGCGACGGCGGGAAAAGGTCGCCGGCGGGGCGCCCCCCCGGACCGGCGAAGACGGTCGACGCCGGGGCCCCCAGGTCGGTCTGCTCGAATTCCAGGGAGAGCTTGTCGGTGGCGGGCATTTCCAGCGGCGGCTTCAAAAGGTCATCCGCGGCGTCTTCGCCGGCCATCTCCAGGAAGCGGTCGTGGAACTCGTCGGACACGTCGCGGGGCGCGGAGGCCACCGCCGCGGCTGCGGCCGGCGCCGGGGGCTCCAGCTCGTACTCGAGCGGGGACGCAGGCTCGCTGGCCGGCGGAGCGGAGCGGATCTCCTCGAAGGGCGGCTCCTCATCGAAGGGATTCTTGAGCGGCTCCTCGCTTTCCTGGGGCATCAGGTTGTCCTTGGCGGGCTGGGTCTGGGTGATCTCCTCCGAGGGCAGGATCTCGTCGCGATCGGGGACGGCCGCGGCCGCCGGGCGCTCGAAGGCGGGCGGCGCCTCCATCTCGCTGCGGATGTCCGAGAAGCTGATGTCCTCGCTTTCGGGCATTTCCGTCTCGATCTCCGGGAAATCCTCCGGGAAGGTCGTCGGCCCCTCGCCGGCGGTTTCGGCCGGCGCCGCCTCCTGGTTGATGATCCTCATGACGGCGGCGACCAGGGCGTTGGAGTCGAAGGGCTTGGTGACGAGGTCCTCGTAGCGCAGGCCCTTGATCATCTCGCTGTCCACGGGCTCGAAGCTGCCTTTCATCAGGAATACCCGGCAGGAACGCAGGGAGGGCGTCTCGTTGACGAAGCGGCAGACGTCGTAGCCGCTGGTCTCGGGCAGCTTGACGTCGACGATCACCACGGCGGGATTGAGCTGCAGCAGCTTTTCCTTGATGCCGGAGCCGTTCTCGAAGCTGCGCACCTCGATGGTGTCGATTTCCGAGAACGACAGCTCGATGATGCGGCGGATTGTATAGCTGTTGTCAGCCAGAACAATCACTTTTTTGCTCATGCTAGCCCTCCTCGAATCGTCCCATCTCCGCTACTTTTTATCACTTTTTCAATGATAATGTCAAGCGTCCTCATTGACAAATCGTTTTTTTTGGGCGAAAATGGGGCCAACATGCACAGGATAAAGGTCTTAATCGCCAAACCCGGGCTGGACGGGCACGACCGTGGCGCCAAGATCGTGGCCAAGTACCTCCGCGACGCCGGCATGGAGGTCATCTACACCGGCCTGCGCCAGTCCCCCGAGACGATCGTCAATACCGCGATCCAGGAGGACGTTTCCATCATCGGCCTGAGCATCCTCTCCGGGGCCCACCTCCAGCTGTGCCGCAAGATCATGGCCGTTTACCGCGAGAAGGATGTCGCGCCGCCGCCGATGTTCCTGGGCGGCATCATTCCCGCCGCCGACCTCGCCGAGCTGAAACAGATCGGCATCCGCGAAGTGTTCCCCCCGGGCACGCCCCTGGAGCGCATCGCCGCCAGCGTGCGCGAAATCGCCGGCTGAATGGACGCCCGGGTTGACAAGCCGCGCCGCCTGGCATACAATGGGGTGATCCGGACAGCATCATGGCGCTGAAACACGACAAGAAGGTCCGCAAGTACTCGGTCATCATCGTGTCCGACGCCACCGCGACGAACAAGGAATTCACCGTCTCCTCCAAGCTGATCCGCAACGCCCTGCTGGGATTCTCCTCGCTGATGGTCTTCTTCGGCTTCATCCTGTTCTCCTACCTGAGCATGACCCTGGACGAGCAGAAGATGCGGCGCCTGGAGCTCGACTCCCGGCAGAAGCACCGGCAGATCAGCGAGATGTCCTCCACCATCGAGCTGCTCAACGACCGCCTGCGCAAGATGGAAATCTACAAGGAGAGGATCATGGTGGCCACCGGGCTGACCTCGCCGCTGGCCCTGCGTGAAGTCGGCAGCGGCGGGCCGGCCGTCAGTGTGGAAGGCGGCTTCGCCGCCCCGGCGCCCGTTCTCCCCGGCGCCCCATCCCTGAAAGACGGGCGGCCCTCTCCGGCCGACGTCCGCGACAAGGCGCTGAAGATCGAGGAATCCCTCAAGACGGTGGAGAAATACGTCAACCAGCAGAAGCTGCAGCTGGCCGCCACCCCGGCCATCTGGCCCACGCGCGGCTACCTGTCCGGGGCCTTCGGCAACCGCATCCATCCCTTCACCGGGCGCAACGAGTTCCACGGCGCCATCGACATCGCCACCCAGCTGGGCAACAAGGTCATCGCCCCTGCCGACGGCGTCGTGCTGGTGGCCGAAACGCGCGATTATTACGGCAAGATGATCATCCTCGACCACGGCTTCGGCTACACCACCCGCTACGGCCACCTCTCCGGCTACAACGTCAGGGAGGGCCAGCGCATCAAGCGCTTCGACGTCATCGGCTTCGTGGGCACCACCGGCCGCAGCAACGGCCCCCACCTGCACTACGAGGTCCGCTATTACGACAAGCCGGTGAACCCCATCGACTTCATCCTGGACGACTGACCGGCAGCCGGCGAATTTTCCCCTGCGCCTTGACTTGATTTTCCGTTTTGGATTCCTTATAATCGCAGGCGATGAGCTACACGCTGCCGGGCACGTTTCCACGATGCGCGCGAAGAAATTCGCCGCCGCCAGCGGCCACGCAGACAATATTTTTAGGAGGAGTTTCATGAAAAAAGCATTGGTTCTAGCCGCCTTGCTGTTCCTGATCGTCATCACCACGTCCTGCCAGAAGCCGGAGGAAATCACGATCTCCAAATACTTCCAGGCCATGAAGGCCAAGGACCGCGACACCATGGCCGCCATGGCCGCCGAGCCCTTCGCCGTGGAGTTCAAGTCCTGGAAGCTTCTTTCCAGCGACGAGCCGGTCAGCGAGGAGTTCGGCCTGCCCAAGATGATCGAGGAGATGAACGCCGCCCGCAAAAAGAAGGACGACCAGGTGCTGATGGTGCGCGACAAGAGAGACCTGCTGGACCAGCTGAAGACCAAGCTGAGCGAAACGCGGGGAAGCCGGGCCAAGGCGGACGTGCAGAAGGAGATCGCCGCCATGGAGGCCGAGGTGGAGACCGAGACCGCCAACTACAAGCGCGACCAGGCCAACTACACCCAGGTGAAGACCCAGGTGGAGAACGAGAAAAAGATGGTCGCCCTCTCCACCAACATCGAGCAGAACCAGGAACTGCTCAACGGCAAGACCGTCACCACCAAGGCCCACGTCACCATCGACGGCGCCGAGGGTTCCAAGGAATACGTGTTCACGCTCCGCAAGTACGAGCTGATCAATCCCGTGACCAACAAGGTCCACTCCAACCGCTACATCATCCTGAAGATCCAGCCCGCGGAAGAGGCCGGCGCCGCGGAATAAGCCCCGGCCTCCCCTCTTCCCGCGTCCCCTGCGGCGCGGGGGCCGTTGACGGCTCCCGCGCCTTTTTCCATTCCCAAGGCGGCGCATCGTGCCTGTTCACGGGCGGGGGGCGGGCATGCATCGGGGATGCTTGTTTCTCTTGCTCCGGCCTGACGCCTGACATTTCTGGAAGGGGAAGAACCCATGAACCAACTGCTTTGGGCGGAAAGCGTGGATGTGGCCATGACCGTCTGCGACCGCGAGGGGATCGTCCTGTACATGAATGACAGGGCCGCGGCCGCCTTCGCCCCCGAGGGGGGCAAGGCTCTGGTGGGGACATGCCTGATGCCCTGCCACCCCGAGCCGGCGCGGCGCAGGATCCAGGAGATCCTGGCCACGCGGCGGGCCAACACCTACACCATCGAGAAGAACGGGGTGAGGAAGCTCATCCACCAGGCGCCCTGGTTCGAGAACGGCGAGCTGGGCGGGCTGGTGGAGTTTTCCATCGTCCTGCCCGCGGAGATGCCGCATTACAAAAGGACCTAGACGTTAGACGTCAGACGTTAGCAGGAAACTCAATGAGATCAGACGTTAGACGTCAGACGTTAGCAGGAAAAAGCCCTTTAAGAGAACTCGGGTGAAAGATCTGAGGCGCTGGCTGAGGACGACGGATGCCGGAAAACAAACATCCGACATCAGTCGCCAGACGTCAGACGTTAGCCGGAAACGAAATGAGATCAGACGTTAGACGCTAGACGTTAGACGTTAGTGGATAGCAAGAAGCATATCTGTCCAAAATAACTTCAAACCTGGGAAGACTGAAGCACCAAGTTCCAAGCACCAAATTCCAAACAAGCACCAAGCCCCAATGACCCAATGACCAAAACAAAGGCCATATAGGTTCAAGTTCTATACACCTAAAGTGCGTTTTGGCCTCCTTTTGGGTCACAACGTCCCCGCCAGGGGATTGGAATTTGGAACTTGGAATTTTTTTGGGATTTGATGCTTGGTGCTTGGAATGTTAGTCTTACCAGCATCAGACCTCGCCGCAAAAAATACTGTGGCTAGCCCCGAAACCCTTTACAGTGCTAGTTGTCTGTCAAAAAGGCAATTTATTTTGGACAGCAATGAGCAAGAAGAATCCCTTAGGAGCTTGAATTGCCCTTTTTCTTGCTAACGTCTGACTACTTCTTTTTGATCGTTGAGATCTTGAACGGCACGTACAGCGGGCAAAAGCCGAGCAGGGCCGTGACCAGCGGGATCAGCGCGAAAAGCCCCCACCAGGTCTGGAAATAGATGCCCAGGGCGATGCCGGCGAGGCCGATGACGCCCCGGACGATGCGGTCCGTACTTCCCATGTTGCGCTTCATGTCGCACCTCCACGAACCCGCACATTAGATGCCAAATGCGGGATGGATGCAAGGCAAAAAGGCATGCCGATCCCCGTACAGGGCTTTTTTTCTTGCTAATGTCTAACGTCTAACGTCTACCGTCTGAGTTCGGATAGAGCTTGTCCAGCTCGGCCGCGATCTCGGCCAGCGTCGGCCTCTTCGCCGGATCCTTGTCGATCATGGCCGCGATCAACGCCTCCAGCGCCGGCGGCGTCTCCGGGTTGATCTCCCGCGCCGGCACCGGGTAGGTCTCGAGGATGCGGTGGATCACCTCGCCGGTCGCCTCGGACCAGAACGGCTTGGCCGCGGTCAGCATCTCGTAGAGGATGATGCCGGCCGAATAGATGTCGCCGGCGACCGACGAGACGCCCCGCTGGATGCGCTCGGGAGGCAGGTAGCGGACGGTGCCCATGACCACTCCCGACATCGTCAGCCGCGACTGGGCAGGGGTGATGGCCAGTCCGAAGTCGAGGAGCTTGACGAGCGGCCGGCCGCCGCCGCCGTCCAGAACCATGATGTTTTCGGGCTTCAGGTCGCGGTGCAGGATCTCCCGGCCGTGGATGGCCTTCAGGGCCTCTACGACCTGGCGCATGACCACGACGGCCTCCTGCGGCCGGAAGCGCCCGCGCTCGCGTATGAGGCGGGCCAGCGTGGCGCCCGACAGCAGCTCCATGGCGATGTAGAAGCAGTCGTCGCTCTCGCCGCGCTCGAAGACGCGCACGATGTGCGGGTGGTCCAGGCCGGCGGTGATCTGCGACTCGTGGCGGAAGCGGCGCTTCTGGGCCTCGTCGTGGAAATTCTCCTCCTTCAGCAGCTTGAGGGCCACCACCCGTTTCTCGCCCAGCAGGTCCTGGGCCTTGTAGACCGTGGCCATGCCGCCGCTGCCGATCGTTTCCAGGATCTTGTAGTGGCCGACCTGCGTCTTCTTTTTCCAGAATTTCACGGCGCGCAGGTATTTCCGCAGCAGCTGCCAGGAGAAGGCCGACAGCGCGGCGAAGGCCAGGGCGGCCAGGGAGAGGAACCACCAGGTCTGGTGAACGAAGGGCCGCAGGACGAAGAGGAACTCGGCGCCGGACCGGTTCCACACGCCGTCGGCGTTGGCGGCGATGACGCGGAAGCGGTAGCGGCCGGGCCGCAGGTCGTTGTAGAAGGCCTGGCGCCGGTTGCCGGCGTCGACCCAGTCCCGTTCATAGCCCTCCAGCTTGTAGCGGAAGACGATCTTGTCGGAGCGGACGAGGCTCAGGGCGGTGTAGGCGAACTCGAGCTTGCGGCGGCCGGCAGGAAGCGAACAGGGGCCGGCCGCGCCGGCGCCCGGCAGGGGCAGGCTGCGGCCGTCGGCCAGGGCCCGCTCGATGCGCACCGCCGGCACGCGCCCATTGCGGCGGATGCGGGCGGGATCGATGCCGGCCACGCCGGCGAGGTTGGCGAACCACAACCTCCCCTGCTCGTCGCGCCAGCCGGCCGGGTCGCCGTAGTTGCAGATCCGGCTGGCCATGCCGTCGGTCTCGTCAAAAAGGCGGCCGCTCACCCTGGGTCTGCGGCCGAAAGCCGCCGCCTCAAGATCGCCGGCCGCGACGCGGAACAGGCCGCGCTCGCTGCTCAGCCACAAGTGGCCCAGGCCGTCGGCGAGGATGGCGTAGATCCGGCTGTCGAACAGCCCCTGCCCGGCCGACACCGAACCCCAGCGGCCCTGGCGGAGGACCTTGATCCCCTGATGCGTGCCGATCCAGAGGCCGCCTCCGCCATCATCGAAAAAAGACGTCACATGACAACCGGCAAGGAAGGGCTCGGCGACGAACCGGGCCCCGGGCCCGGGCGCCATCACCGCCATGCCGTTCTCGCAACCGGCCCAGATGCCGCCGCCGGGGCCGGCGTGCAGCGCCGAGACGAAGTTCCCGGGCAGACCGTCGGCCGCGGAGTAGGCGGTGACGTTTCCGCCGCTCAGGCAGTGCACGCCCATGCCCCAGGTGCCGATCCACAGCCTTCCCTGCCGGTCGCTGGCGAGGCAGCGCACCTCGACATCGTGGGCGACGCCGGGAAGCCCCCGCCGCTCGACGCGCCCGCGGCGCAGGCGCATCAGTCCCGCGGAGGTTCCCAGCCACAGCGCGCCGCCGGGGCCGGCCTCCAGGGCGTAGACCGCGTGGTCGCGGTCCGCCCCCGGCAGCCGCAGCCCGTCGCAGCGCCCGCCGCGGATCCGGTTCAGGGTCCCGCCGCTGCCGCCCACCCAGAGCATCCCGTTCCCGTCGCCATGGAGGCAGCGGAACTTGTTGCCGACCA
Organism: uncultured Clostridia bacterium; assembly: GCA_964628035.1. Taxonomy (GTDB): domain Bacteria; phylum Acidobacteriota; class Aminicenantia; order UBA2199; family UBA2199; genus UBA2199. Next base: position 65,503 of record CAZVPI010000013.1, read on the forward strand.
ATCCTTCGCGGTCGGTGAAGGAGGTGATCTTCTCGTCGCGGATCTGGATCAATCCCCCGTCCAGGGCCCCCACCCACAGCGAGCCCTCGGCGTCCTCGCACAGGGCGTACACCCAGTCGCTCCCCAGCCCCCGGTTTTTGCCGATGGCCTGCCAGTCGCTCCGGTTCCAGCGGTACAGCCCGCTTTCGCTGCCCACCCAAAGGTTGCCGTCGCGGTCCTCGACCAGCGAAGTAACCAGGGAGCGGAAACCTCCCGGAGGCGCGATCTCCTGCCAGCTTCCTTCGCGGGTGCGGGCCAGCCCGTCCTCACAGCCCAGCCACAGCCAGCCGTCACGGCCGGGGAGGATGGCATAGATGTCGCCGCCCTTCAGCCCGGAGGCGGGCAGGACGCGGTTCCATTCGTCGCCTTCCAGCCGCAACAGCCCATCCCCGGCCACACTGGCCAGGAGCCGACCGGAGCGGTCCTTGGCCAGGGTCAGAATCGCAGCGCCGCCCAAGCCGGGATCCCGGGCCAGCTCGCCGCCAGCGCCGGCAAGGCGGCGGAAGAGCCCGGCCGAGGTCCCGACCCAAAGATCTCCGCGGCCGTCCTCGGTGATGCAGGAGAACGAGATGCGCGAAACCTCCGGGGCAAGCGCATGCGAGCGAAAGACGCCCTGCTCCAGGCTGAGCAGCTTTCCGCGCATGGTGCCGATCCAGAGGACACCGCGGCGGTCGAAGTAGAGGTTGCCGACAAGATTGTCCTGGAAAACGGGAGTGTTGCCGCTGTGGAAAATGTCGAAGTTCGCCCCGTCGAAGCGCACCAGCCCCTCGGCCGTGCCCAGCCACAGGAAGCCGGAACGGTCCTGGGCGATCGCCATGACCGAGCTGTTGGGCAGTCCCCTCTCGCTCTTCCAGACGTTGACGGCGTACTGGGTGATCCTTTTTTCGGGATCCAGCCCTGCCAGCGTCCCCGCCTGCAGCAGCAGCCAGGCAAGAGCCAGCGCCGGGACCGCCCCGTTCCGCCTCATGGCAGGCGATGCCTTACATGGCCGGGATCGTGGAACGGCAGACCCTCAGCTCGAGCATGCCCTCCTCGCCGGCGAAGATCTTCTCCAGCCTGGCCAGGGCCCGGGAGGCTTCGGCGTACTTCTTGCCCTTGCGCTTCTCCGCTGGAACGGAATCGAGATAGGCGCGCATCTTGGCCAGGAGCAGATTGACATTGGCTTTCTTGATATCCATCCATTACCTCCTCGAACAGCATGTGCCCGAATTGTACGCGAAAAGAAGAGCGAACTCAACGCGCGGCCCTCTTGCCCGCGGCGGCGTGGACGGCTACAATGGCGGCGGCATGAACCGCCTCTCCTCCCTGTCCCTGGTCACGGGCACGGCCTGCAATTTTTCCTGCCCGTACTGCCTGCAGAGGCGGGACGCGAAGCGGCTGCGCTTCGCCGACATCGCGCGGTTCCTCGACTGCCTGAAGCCGCACCTGGCCGACGAGGTCTGGCTGGGGTTCCACGGCGGCGAGCCCCTGCTGCAGTGGCCGCTGATCGAGCGCGTGACGCGGCACGCGGCCCGGGCCGGCGGCGTGCGCTTCCGCTTCGCCCTGACCAGCAACGGCTCGCGGCTCGGCCGCGAGCACATCCGCTTCTTCCGCCGGCACGGCTTCGACCTGGGGATCAGCTGCGACGGCCTGGCCCAGGCGCAGCGCGACGCCGGCAGCGTCGCTGCCGTCGAGAGGGCGCTGGAGGAGCTGCGCCGCCTTTATCCCGGCGGCTACACGGTCCTGAGCGTCTTCACCCCGGCCACCGTGCCGCTGCTGGCCGCCAGCGTGGGCTCGCTCATGCGCCGCGGCCATGCCCGGCTGCGCTTCGCGCTCGACGCCGGCGCCTCCTGGAGCCGGAGCGACCTGGCCGTTTTCGCCGGCCAGCTTGAACGGCTGGCAGAGGCCGCGCGCCGGCACCGGCGCCGCGGCGTCATGCCCGTGGAGAATTTCCTGCCCGGGAGCGGACAGGGCGTGTTCGCCTGCGCCGCCGGGCGCGGGCGGCTGGCGCTGCTTCCCGACCGTTCGGTCTGGGGCTGCGAGCGCATCGCCGCCCTGGCGGCCCGCCATCCCGGAAGCCGCGACATCGCCCGCTTCCGTTTCGGCGGGCTCGATGAATTCGCAGCCGGCCCGGAAAGGGCGCTGGCCGCCGCAGCCCGCGCCCTGCCGCCGAGCCAGGACTTCTTTCTCGCCTCGGGCGGAAGGATGTGCGGCCTGTGTCCCGAGCTCGAGCGCTGCGCGGTCTGTCCGGCCACGGCCGCCTGGAGGGGCGGCGTGCTGGGACTTCTCCCCGGCTGGGTCTGCCGCGCCGCCCGGCTTGTCCGCCAGGCGGCCGAACGCGTCCAGGAAGGGGCGCCGGCCGCGGCGAAGGTTGAAATTTTCCCGGCAAACGGGTAAGATGGTCCGGAATCACCAAGGAGGAACCATGAAGAAGACGCTGTTGTTTGCACTGATGATCTCGCTGCTGCCGGCTGTGATCGCCCAGCCGCTGGCCGCCCAGGACGGGAAGGTCCGCGTGGGCGTGCTGCGCTTCACCAATCATACCGCCGCCGGATGGTGGCGGGGCTCGGTGGGGACCGAGCTGCAGGACATGCTGGCTTCCGAGCTGGTCAGCACCAAGGCCTTCAGCGTGCTGGAGCGCAAGGAGATCGACGCCGTCCTGGGCGAGCAGGACCTGAGCGCTTCCGACCGCGTCAGCCCCAGCACCATGGTCAAGATGAAGAAGCTGAAGGGCGCCCAGTACCTGATCGCCGGCACCGTCTCGGCCTACGAGGAGGACGTCTCCGGCCAGAAGGGGGGCGTGCGCTTCAAGGGCATCTCGGTGGGCGGCGCCAAGAACAAGGCCTACATCGCCGTGGACCTGAAGGTCATCGACTCCGAGACGGGCGAGATCGTGGACGCGCGCACCATCGAGGCCAACGCCAAGGGCTCGGCCCTGGGCGCCGGGCTCAGCCTGCGCAACTTCTCGATCGGCGGCGAGGATTACAAGAACACCCCCACCGGCAAGGCCATCCGCGCCTGCATCGTCTACATCTCCGAGTACCTGGAATGCTCGCTGGCCAAGGGCAAGGACCACAGCTGCATGAAGAAATGGGACAAGATGGACAACAAGCGCCGCGAGAAGACCAAGGGCGCCATCGACCTGGACGACTGAGCCGACGCGGCCGCGGCGGGGCTCATCCCGCCGCGGCCGCTTGACAGGAAAGCGCTTTTCGGGTATCCTATGCCTGGACGTTGGGCGGTTAGCTCAGCTGGTAGAGCATCGGTTTTACACGCCGGGTGTCAGAGGTTCAAACCCTCTACCGCCCAGGCTGACCATACATGGCGCGGGGTCGTAGTTCAGCTGGTTAGAACGCATGCCTGTCACGCATGAGGTCGCGAGTTCGAGTCTCGTCGGCCCCGCCATTCCCCAGGCTGGGGGCGTAAAGGTTTCGACAGTCTTGATGAAGTTGAAGAGGCGGACTGAGCCGAGCACCTCATTAAAACGCTCAACCAAAGAACCGCAAACAACTTTGCACTCGCAGCGTAAGTAACACGTTGCCGTTCCGGTCCTCCCCGCCCGCGGGGGACCAGGGGCGTCACCTTGCGGGCTAGCGCCTCGGGAAGCGCCTTCTGTCCCGGGGAGCGAAACCTAAAGGGGGCCGACGGCCGCCTATTTTGTTTGTTTTGACGGCGGCCGGCCGTACGCGAAACAAACTACGTTCGTAGGCTCTTCAATGGATTCTTGATTGGACGCGGGTTCGATTCCCGCCGCCTCCACGTGCCCCGCCAACCCGCCCCATGAAAAAGAACATACAGGCAGGCATGCTGTGCGCCGCGCTGCTGGCCGCGCCGGCTCTCCCCGCCGCCATCGCCATCGATTTCCGCTCGTTCGACCACGAGGGATACACCCGCGTCGTATTCCAGGGCGAGCGCCCCTTCCGCTACGAGGTGCAGGCCCGGCCCGACCGGCTGGAGGTGAGCCTGAACGACCGCGCCAGCCTCCTGCCGCGCGCCCAGGCCATCCCCGACTCGCCTCTGCTCGAGCGCGTGACCTGCGAGCCGCGCGGCGGCGCCAGCGTGCTGACCGTCCATTTCCGGCGCGCTGCCGCCGTGGGCAAAAGCTTCGTGCTGGAGAATCCCTTCCGCCTCGTCTTCGACCTGGTACGCGACGACAGCCCTTCGGCCAAGCCGCCCTCCGTACCGGCGCCCGCGCCCGTTGCCCAGGGAAGCGCGCCGCCGGCCCAGGAGGAGCCGCCGCCCGCGCCCCGGCCCCGCCCGATCGAGACGATCTGCATCGACCCCGGGCACGGCGGCGAGGATTTCGGCGCCGTCGGCCGCTCCAAGCTGAAGGAAAAGGACGTCACCCTGAAGATCGGCCTCAAGCTGAAGAAACTGATCGAGTCCAGGACGGGTCTGCGCGTCATTCTCACCCGCGACAAGGACATCGAGGTTTCGCTCAACACCCGCGCCTCCATCGCCAACAACCAGCTGGCGCAGCTGTTCGTCTCCCTCCACGCCAACTCCTCCTTCCGCAAGTCGGCCTTCGGCTCCGAGACCTATTTCGTCAGCCTGCAGGCCACCGATCCCGAATCGCTGGAATTGGCGCAAAAGGAGAACCAGAACGCCGAGGACCCGGGGGCGGACATCCAGAACGACGAGCTGAAGATGATCCTGTGGAACATGGCCCAGACCGAGCACATCCGCGAGTCGAGCCTGCTGGCCGAGTTCATCCAGAGCGAGCTGAACGCGCTGCTGGGCACCCGCAACCGCGGCGTCAAGCAGGCCCCCTTCCGCGTGCTGATGCGCGCCGCCATGCCCGCCGTACTGGTCGAAAGCCTGTTCATCTCCAACCCCAGCGAGGAGAAAAAACTGCAGAATGACGATTTCCTGGACAAGATCGCCCTCGCCCTCTACAACGGCGTCAGCAAGTTCATCACCCAGTACAACAGCAGGCTGAAATGAGCAAGGGGACGAGGACGCTCCTGGCCTCGGCGGCCGTTGCCGCGGTCGCCCTGGCGGCCTTCTGTCTGCTGCGCAGGCCGCCCTCCGGGCCAGGAACAACGGCCGCCGGCGCGGAGGACCGTGGCGCCCAGCAGGGCCGCGCCGTCGAGTTCATCAAGGTGCGCCTGTTCTTTCTGGGTGAGTCGCCGCGCACCCTGCGGCCGGTCGAACGCGAGATCGAGGTTCCCGAGTTCCGCAGCGATCTGTACCGGCGGCTCATTTCCCTGCTGCTGGCCGGCGAAGACGGCTTGGCCACGCCGGCCCCGGCCGGGACCGAGCTGCGCAGCCTGCACCAGCTGGAAGGAGGGCTGCTGCTGCTCGACTTCAACGAGTCGCTGGCCGCGGCCTTTCCCGGCGGCACGGCGGCAGAGCTGGAGTTCGTTTATTTCATGGTGAACAATCTCTGCTACAATTTCCCCGAGATCAAGAAGGTCAAATTTCTCATCGGCGGCAACGAAATCAAGTCCCTGGCCGGCCACATCGACCTGGAGCGGCCGTTTTTCCCCGATTTTTCCTGGCTTGAGGGCGAATGACCGCGCCGGCCCGTCTCCGGCGCTAAGCCCCACCCGAGGAGGTAGTGATGCTGTCCACGATCGAACGGATCTTGTTCGCCGCCGCCGCGGCGCTGGCCCTCGGCCTGGCCCTGGCGGAGTTCCTCAGAAAATACCGGCTGATCGCCAGCGGCCGTCCGGCCGCCCGCAACGACCGTCCCTGGGAACGCCTGCGCCGCACCGCCCTGCAGGTGCTCTTCCAGACTCCGGTCATCGCCCAGCGGCCGCTCACCGGCGTCTTTCACGCCTTCATCTTCTGGGGCTTCCTCGTCTTCCTCGGCGTCACCCTCAACCATGTCGCCGAGGGCTTCGCCTGGGGGTTCAGCCTGTTCGGGCACGGCGCGCTCTATTCCGTCCTGCTCTTCCTGGCCAATCTCTTCGCCGGGCTGATCCTCCTCGCCGTCCTCTATTTCTTCGTGCGCCGCTACATCGTCCGCGTCAAGAGCCTGGAGCGCCCTTCCTGGCAGTCCCTGATCGTCCTGTCCTTCATCCTGGCGCTGATGGTCAGCTTCCTCTATTACGAGGCGTTCAAGATCACCCTGCCGGGCGGCGAAAGGCTCGCGGCCAATTTCCTGGCCAACCTGGCCTTCTCCGGCCTGCCCGCCGCGCTGGCGGCGGCGCCGCAGTGGGGATGGGTCAAGCTCCTGTGGTGGCTGCACATCCTGGTCATCATGGCCTTCGGCGTGTTCATCCTGCATTCCAAGCACCTGCACCTGCTGGCCGGCCCGGTCAACCTGTTCTTCCGCAACCTGGGGATCCTGGCCGAAATCCCGGTCGTCGACCTGGAGGCGCAGGATACATTCGGCACGCCGCAGGTGACCGACCTGTCGCGCAAGGACCTGCTCGACCTTTTCTCCTGCGCCGAGTGCGGCCGCTGCGACGACGTCTGCCCGGCCTTCCAGTCCGGCAAGGCCCTCTCGCCGCGCACCCTGCTGGACAAGATCAAGGAGCATCTGCTGGCGTCCTCCGCCGCCGCGCGGCGCGACCCCGGTGCGCTGCAGAAACTGCTGGGAGAAGTGGTCAGCGAAGAGGAAGTCTGGGATTGCACCACCTGCGGCGCCTGCATGCGGGTCTGTCCTATGCTCAACGAGCACATCGCCAAGATCATGGGCCTGCGCCAGTTCGCGGTGTTGATGGAGTCGCGCTTCCCCGAGGAGTTCCAAACCCTCTACCGCGGCCTGGAGAACCAGGGCAACCCCTGGGGCATCAACGCCGACAGCCGCGGAGATTGGGCCAGGGAGCTGGGCATCCCGCTGCTGGCCGAGAAGGGCGAGTGCGACCTGCTGTTCTGGGTCGGCTGCGCAGGCAGCTTCGACCAGCAGTCGCAGAAGACCTCGCGCTCGCTGGCGCGCATCCTGCAGCGCGCCGGCCTCGATGTCGCCATCCTGGGCGCGGAGGAGACCTGCTGCGGCGACCCGGCGCGGCGCAGCGGCATGGAGTACCTGTACCAGATGCAGGCGCGGCAGAACATCGAGACGCTGTCCCGATACACGTTCCGCCGCATCGTCACCGCCTGCCCCCACGGCTACCATGTGCTGAAGAACGAATACCCCAAGCTGGGCGGGAGCTTCCCGGTGCTGCACCACAGCGAGCTGCTGCTGGAGCTTCTGCAGGAAGGAAGGATCCGCGTGCGCCCGGCCGGGGGCGGCGCCTTTGCCTACCACGATCCCTGCTACCTGGGCCGCTACAACGGCGTCTACGAGGCTCCCCGCCGGGCGCTGGAGCGGCTGGGGATCCGGCCGCGCGAGATGGCCCGCAGCCGCGAAACGAGCTTCTGCTGCGGAGCCGGCGGCGGCGGCATGTGGAAGGAGGAAAAGACCGGCAAGCGCATCAGCCACTGCCGGCTGGAGCAGGCGCAGGCGGCCGGAGCCGCCTCCGTGGTCACCACCTGCCCCTACTGCGCCATCATGTTCCACGACGCCATCGCCGAGACCGGGCGCGAGGGGATGACGTCCCTCGATCTGGCCCAGCTCATCGAGGAAGCGCTCGTCTGACGGCAGGCGTTCCATGCCGCAGGCGCAGCGGGAGGCGGTGACGATCGGCCTGATCCTGGCCGGTTTCGCCTCGTTCCTGGCCCTGCTTCCCCAATCGGCCCCCTGGCTGCTGCCGCCGCTCCTGTACTTCCTGCTTTCCCGCCCCGGGTGCCGCCGCCCGCGTCCCTTGCCGCCGGTCGCCGCCGCCACCTTCCTTCCTTTCGCCTCCGGCCTGCTGGCCTGGCCCATGCGTTTCCTCTTCTACTGGGACCGCGGCGACTACGACCTGCGCCTGCGCCACCTGCTGCTGCTGGCCCTGCTGTTCGCCGTTTGGCTCCTGGCCCGCGAACGGCGCTGGCCGCGGCGCTTCCTGCGCTTCTTCAACGCCCTGAGCCTGCGCCGGCGCCTGCTGTCGGTCTTCCTCGCCGCCGAGCTGCTGTTCGCCGGCGCCGCCGCCCTGCTGACCCTGCGCGGCGTGGCCCTGGTGGGCGACGAGCCCCATTACCTGGCCATCAGCCAGTCGATCGCCCGTGACGGCGACCTCAACATCTTCAACCAGCATTTCCGCGGCGGCACCCGCGAGTTCCTCGACGTGGAGAACCTGCCGGCCCACGGCACCTGGGGCCGGGGGCACAAGAAGATCTATTCCTATCACCTTCCCGGACTCTCCCTCACCCTGACGCCGTTCTTTTTCTTCCGCATCCAGCCGCCGCTCCTCTATTTCCTGATACGCTGCACCCTGGGGCTGTTCGGCGCCGGGCTGGCCGTGCTGGTCTACCTGTTCGCCCTGCGCCTTTGGCGCGCGCGCAGCCTGGCCTTCGTGGTCACCTTCGTGTTCACCCTGACGGCGCCGGTTTTCTTCTACTCCTTCCACGCCTTCCCCGAGGTGCAGGCCATGCTGCTGGTTCTGGGGGCGCTGTACCTGCTCCTGTACAAGGGCGGCGACCGTCACGCTCTGTGGGCCGGGCTGCTGCTGGGCGCCGCCATGTTCTGGGGGGTGAAGTACGCCCTCTTCATCTACCCGCTGACCCTGGGGTTCGCCGCCCGCTGGCTGTGGCGCCGGCAGTGGCGTCCGGCCCTGCTGCTGGCCGCGTCCCCGCTCCTGTTCCAGGGGCTGTTCTTTTTTTACCTGCACTCCGCCTACGGCACGTTTTCGCCCAACGCCGTCTATTACGGCATGCTCAGCCCCGAGCAGACGGCGGCCTTCTACGAGACCCTTCTCAAGCGCATCACGCCGCTCATGCGCTGGGAAACGCTGCTCGACTATTTTTTCGACCAGCGCGACGGCCTGCTCCTTTACAACCCCTTCTATTTCCTGGCCTTTCCCGGGCTCATCCTGGCGCTGAAGAATTTCCGTCGCTACCGCACCCACCTGCTGCTCAGCGCCCCGGCCGCCCTGTTCATCGCCAACCACGCCTTCTCGACCATCCGCGCCGGCTACTGCCCGCAAGGGCGCTACCTGGCGCCGGCGGCCTGGGCCCTGATGCTGCTGGCCGTGGTCTATTACCGCGAGGGGCGCGGCCGCCGCTGGCGCGGGGCCTTCCTGGCCCTGCCTGCCTATTCGCTGTTCGTCAGCGCCGCCCAGGCCCTGGCGCCGCTGACCCTCTACCAGCCGACCACCCACGACACCCTGGTGCGCGCCGGCGCCCTGTTCCAGAGCTGGAGCAGCCGCTTCCTCGACCTGCCGAAGCTGCTCCCCTCCTTCATCAAGACCGACAACCGCGGCTATCTTCCCAACGCGCTGGCCCTGTCGCTCTTCGCGCTTCTGGTCCTGCTGGCGCTGACCCGCCGCCCGCGCCGGTCGCGGACGGCCGCCGCCGCTCCCTGGATCGTTTTCCTGGCCGTCTTCGCCCTGGCCAGCCTGTTCCCCCGTCTGAACGACGCCGATCCCCGGTTCCTTCCCGGGCCCCGCGGCGTTCCCGCCCGGGTTTATCTCGATCCCCCGGCCCCGGTCGTCCCCGCGCCCGACGGGCCCGGCTGGCTGCGCAGCGGCGGGGTCAGCCGCGTGCGCATCGAGTCGCTGGCGCGGCTGCAGGCGATCGAGCTGGACCTGGCCAACCGCGACCCGCGGCGCCCGCTGGCGGTCTCCATTGCCCTTTTTGACGAGGCGCCCAGGCGCGTGGACATCCCTCCGGGCGGCCGCCGCAGCGTCCTCCTTTCCGCCCCGCGCGGCAGGCGCCTCAAGGCGCGCCAAGCCTACCAGCTCACCCTGCGCGTCGAAGGCGAAGGCCGCCGGCCCCCTTCCTGGGGACTGGGCCTCTCCCTGCGCTGAGCCCCGGTTCCGCCGACCTGTGGTATAATCGGGGCTTGAACCGCGACGCGCCATGAGCTTCAGCACGCCGACATTCCTGTTCTTCTTCCTGCCGCCCGTGCTGCTGACGGGACTCCTCCTGAAACGAAGGGCCCAGAACGTCTTCCTCCTGCTGGCCAGCCTGCTTTTCTACGCCTGGGGCGAGGGCGCTTTCGTGATGCTGCTGCTGGGCTCGGCCCTGGCCAACCACCTGCTGGCGCTGGCCCTGGGACGGACCGAGGCGCCGCGGGCGCGCGGGGCCGTCCTGGCCGCGGCGATCGCGGCCAATGCGGCGCTGCTGGCGGCCTGCAAGTACCCCGCCTTCCTTCTCTCCAGCCTGGGACTGGGCGCCCCGGCCGAGGCCGCTTCCTGGTTCTGGCATCCGCCCCTGGGCGTCTCTTTCTACACCTTCATGGCCATCGCCTACCAAGTCGAAGTGCACCGCCGCGCCGTGGCCGCCGAAAGGAACTTCGTGCACACGGCCCTGTATCTGTGCTTTTTTCCCACCGTCCTCTCCGGCCCGATCAACCGCTTTACCCTCCTCGGCGCGCAGATGCGCGAGCGCCAGGCGACGCCGGAGCTCGTCTCCCAGGGCGTGCGGCGCTTCATCATCGGCCTGGGCAAGAAGGTCCTGGTGGCCGACGTGCTTGGCCGCGTCGCCGACCCGGTCTTCGCCATCCCCGCCGGCGGGCTCACAGCCACCGTGGCCTGGCTGGGCGCCGTGGCCTACAGCCTGCAGATCTTCCTCGACTTTTCCGCCTACACCGACATGGCCGTCGGCCTCGGGCGCATGTTCGGCTTCCGCTTCGCCGAGAATTTCAATTTCCCGTACCTGTCGCGCTCCGTCACCGAGTTCTGGACCCGCTGGCATATCTCCCTCTCCACCTGGCTGCGCGATTTCCTTTTTCTGCCCCTGGCCTACGCCATCTCGCGCCGCATCCGCGGCGATCGCTGGCTGGGCATCCGCGCCGACGACTGGTGCTATTACCCGGCCATGCTCCTGACCATGTTGCTGTGCGGCCTGTGGCACGGAGCCGCCTGGACGTTCGTCGCCTGGGGAGGGTACCACGGGGCCCTGATCCTGCTGGAGCGCCGGGCGCTGAAGAGGCTGCTGCGCCGCGCCTGGCCGCCCCTGAGCCATGCCTATGCGCTGCTGGCGGTCTCTCTGGGCTGGGTGCTGTTCCGCTCCGGCAGCTTCGCCCAGGCGGCCGGCTTCTGGCGCGCCCTGTCCGGCTTCGGCGCTGGCGACGGCCGTGAATACTACCCCGCTTTATTCCTGGACAACGTGACCCTGCTGGCGCTGGGCGCGGCCCTCCCCCTGTCCCTGCCCACCGGCCGCTTCCTGGCGGCGCGGGCGCGGGGCTGGCTGAGCCGGGCCGGCGCCCGGCCGCGCGCCTGGCTGGAAGCCGGGGGCCGCGCCGCCGCCGTCCTGCTGCTGCTCCTCGTGCTCCTGGCCAGCGCCATGCGCCTGGCCGTTTCCACCCATAATCCCTTCATCTATTTCAGGTTCTGACCATGAGCAACGTCGTGCCCCGTGCGGGCTGGACATCCTGGCTGCGGCCCCTGCCCCTCCTGTTCCTGCTGCTGATCCTTCTGCCCCTGGCCGACATGTTCCTGCGCTTCGCCCCTGCGGCGCCGGTGCGCGAGAAGCGGCGGCTGGCCGCGCCGCCGCGCCTCGAGTGGCGGCGGCCCCTGGAGTTCCTGCGCCAGGGCGACGCCTATCTCCGCGACCATTTCGGCTTCCGCGGCCTGCTCGTACAGGGCCACAACCGCATCGTCGCCGGCAGCCTCAAGTCCTCGCCCAGCGACAAGGTCGTCGTCGGCCGCCGGGGATGGCTGTTCATGGGCCGGGAAACGAAAAGCCGGGACGAGAGGGAGTACTTCCGCCGCCTGCGGCCGTTTACGCCGGCCGAGCTCCAGCGCTGGCGGCGCGTGCTGCGCCAGCGCCGGGAGTGGCTGCAAGCCCGCGGCATCGCCTACCTGTTCCTGGTCGTCCCCAACAAGAGCACGGTGTACCCCGAATTCGTGCCAACGCGTTTGCGGCCCCTGGGGCGGCCGAGCCGACTGGACCAGCTCCTGGCCGAACTCGGCCGCGAGGGGGATTTCCCGGTCGTCGACCTGCGCGGCCGCTTCCAAGCCTCCAAGGACGGCCGGCCGCTCTACAGCAAGACCGACTCGCACTGGAACGATTTGGGCGCCTTCCATGCCTTCGCGGCCATCCTGGAAAAGCTGGCGCCCCGCTTTACCGGGCTGCGGCCCCCGGCCCTCGACCAGTATGCGCTGCGCATCCAGGACCGAGCCGGCGGCGACCTGGCGCAGATGCTCGGCCTGCAGAAGCGCTACTACCGCGAGCAGCGGGTCCGCCTGCAGCCGCGGCAACGGATCGAGGTGCGCACCCGGCAGGCGCGCAAGGCCATCGGCCCCTACATTCACGAAGCGATCAGCGAGGCGCCGGAGGCCGAACTGCCGCCGCTGCTGGTGGTCCACGACTCCTTCATCCACCAGCTGAAGCCTTTCCTGGAAACCCGCTTCCGCCGCGTCGTCTACGTCTGGGACTGGGGGCTGCACTTCTTCCCCGGCATCGTCGAGCGCGAACGGCCGGCGCTGGTCATCGACGAGATCGCCGAGCGCATGCTCTGCGACCTGAAGCCGGAAAACCCTCCCGAACTCGGGAACGCGGCCGCAGGCTGACCACGCCCCAAGCGCCGCGGTCAGGCGCAGGGGACGCCGGCTACCACTTCCTCCGTTTCCAGAAGACCAGGAAACCGATCCCCGACAGCGCCGCCAGCCCCACCACCAGCCAGAAGGAGAGCGGGTGGGCGTGCGCCAGGGGCAGGCTGACGTTCATGGAGAAGATGCTGACCACCAGTGTCGGCATCATGATGGTGATGGTGATGATGTTCAGCGTCTTCATCAGCACGTTCAGGTTGTTGCCCACGATGCCGGCGCGGGCGTCCATAAGGCTGGAGAGGATGTTGGAGTAGATCTCGGCCTGCTTGTAGCACTGGTTGTTCTCGATGATCAGGTCGTCGAGGAATTCCTGGGTGTCGGCGTCGATGCCGATCCTGGCGGCGTTGTTGCGGATCTTCTCGATCACCATGGTGTTGGAGTTGATGGCGTTCAGGTAATAGACCAGGCTCTTTTCCAGGACAAACAGGTTGAGCAGGTACTTGTTTTCCATGGAGGCGTTGATCTTCTGCTCCAGGGAATCGGACAGCATGTTGATGACCTTCAGGTGCTCGACGAAATGGAAGACCGAGCGGTACAGCAGCGATAGCATGGCCTTGGGCAGGGAGTGGCTGCGCACGAAAGGCTTGCCCTCGAACAGCGGGATGTCCTCGGCCAGGAGGATGACCAGCTTGTCCTTGAACAGGAAGAGGCCGAGCGAGGAGACCCGGAACAGGAAGTTGTCGCAGGCGGCGTAATTCTTGGGCCGCTTGTAGATCAGGGCGACGTGCTCGGGCTCGAACTCGAGGCGCGAAAGCTCATCGGGGTCGAGGGACGAGTTGAGGGTGTGCTCGTCGAGCTTGAGTTCGTTGATCAGATATCTTTTTTCGGCCTCGACGGGATTGACGTACACCCGGATCGGGCTGCTCTCGTTCTGGCTTTCGACGATCTTGCCGCCGGCCAGCTCGTACCTTCTCACCATGCCGCCACCTCCCATGCCTGGAGATCGCCGCCGACCTTGACGTCCGCCACAGCGGGAAAAGCCAGCAATGGCTTATTATAGCAGCATTTCCGGCCGTTGTCGAGAGGAAAAAAGGGGCGGCGACGGCGCCGCCCCGAAGGGAAGGAGAAGAGAGAACGGGTCAGGGAGTCTTCGGCTCGGCTTCCTTCTGGCACTCGGGCCTGGCCGCGCAACCGGCCTGCTCCTGGCCATGCTTCATGCCCCAGCCCTCTTTCTTCATCTCGTCTTTGCTGCAGCACTCCTTCTTCCTTTCACCCTTGCCGCAGCCGGCCGTCTTCGCCATGTGCCCGCAGCCGCCGGCCATGGTTCCGGCCATGCCGCCGCCCGTCAGGCAGCCGGCCATGGCCGGCACTTTTGCCTTCTGCTCGTCGGTGAGCAGCGCGCGCACGGCCAGGAAATGAGCCAGATGTTTTTTCTGCATGGCGGCGCGGAACTCGGCCAGTTCGTCGATCTTGGCCTCGGCCTTCTTGACGTCGACCGGTTCCTGCAGCAGCGCCTGCATCTCCCCGGCCAGCTTCTCCCAGGCGGCCTTGGCAACGGCCATCGCCTGCTTCTGCTCGGCGTGCATCGTCTCCTGCTTGGTCCTCTGTTCCGCGCTGAGGTTGGGCAGCTTCTGCAGCATCATGCAGCCCTGCTCCATGCCGCAGCCCTTGGCCTTGGCTTCGACCTCTTCCGGGCAGCCGGGCCCGCCGCAGCCGGGGGCGGCCGCCAGCGGCGCGGCAACGACGACGGCCGCGAAAAAGGCCATGGCCATAACGGTCACGATCTGTTTGCGCTTCATGGGAAATGCCTCCTTGTTGTATTGTCCATGTCGTTTCAGTCTCTGTGTTCCTGCCGGCCGGGGGCGTACGCCGGGCCTTCGCCGCCGGCATCGGCCGCGGAAGGGCAGCGGGAGCCGGCCATCGTCGCCGGACAGAGGCCGCGCTCCAGGCAGCCTTCGTACTTGCGTCGTTGCGCCGGCGAGAGGACGCCGCGCACCTTCAGCGCGTGGCGGGCGAAAACCTTCTCGATCGCCGCCTGCAGGCGGGAGATCTCGTCGATGACGGCGTCGGAGCGGACCGGGTCGGCGGCGGGCTCCTTCAGCAGGGCGACCAGCTCGACGCGCTTGGCGGCCAACTCCTCCTGCAGGGGCCGGATGCCGGCCAGCACCTCGCGGTGCCAATCGTCCAGCTGCCGCGCCTGAGCCGCCTTGAGGCCCAGGTGACGGCGCATGGGACCGGCATGCCAGCCGGGCGTCGGGGTGATGCCGGCACGGGCGCCGCGCGGCGGCAGGACCCGGTGCAGCAACAGGCCGGCATTCAGCCCCGCCGACACCACGAGCATCAGGGGCAGCAGCCAGCGCCTCATCGGGCATCCTCCCGCAGCAGCTCCTCGTGCACCGCGCCGAACGAGCCCCCCGGCAGGTCGGCGAAGGCGTCGAGGTTCAGCGTCCTGTCGAACGCCGCTGCCACCGTCGCCGGGGACGGCTTGTCCAACCGGCCGCCGATGGCAAACCCGAGCAGCGCCGAAACGACCCAGGCCAGGACAGCGGCCGCGCGCAGCAGGGCCGGCCGCAGAAGCGTGACCGGCGGCAGCGCCGGCCAGTTCCGGTGCGCCGCGCCGGAGGCGACCCGCGCCATCAACGCCTCCTGAAAGCCGGAGCCGGCGGGAGGCGCCTCGAGGCGGCGCAACAGGCCGCGCAGCCAGACCTGCTCCTGCTGCCATTGCCGGCAGGAGGGGCAGCGGTCGAGGTGGGCCTGGAGCCGTCCAGCGCCGGCCGGCTTCAGCCGGCCGTCCTGGGCCAGGGAAACGGATAACCTCGCTTGTCTGCAGCGCATGTCAATTCCTCCTCGTTGGACAGGCGCCCGGCCCAAAACTTGCGTTCATATTTCCCCCCGGTCGCGCAGGGAACGCAGGACATCGGCCAGGCCGCGCCGGGCGCGGAACAGGAGCGACTCGACCGAGGAGAGCGAGGTGCCCATGGCGGCGGCGATCTCCTCGTAGGACTTGTCCTCGAAGCTGGCCAGGACCAGTGCCAGGCGCTGCCGCGGCGGCAGGGAGGCCAGGGCCTCGCGCAGCCGCGCTTCGAGCTCTGCGGCGGCCAGCTCCGCGCCGGCGGCCGGCCCTCCCGACTCCAGACCGTCGGGAAGGGGCAGAGGTTCGGGCCGCGCCCGGCGCCCCGCACGGAAGTTCAGGCAGGAGTTGACTGCCAGGCGGTAGAGCCAGGTGGCGAAGGCCGCCTCGCCGCGGAAGGAGGCGGCATGGCGCCAGGCGCGCAGGAAGATCTCTTGTGCCAGTTCCTCGGCGTCCTGGTCATGGCGGGCGTAACGGTAGGCCAGCTGCCGCACCCAGCGCTGATGGCGCCGCACCAACTCGGAGAACGCCCTCTCGTCGCCCCGGGCCGCCCGGGCGATGAGGGCGCGGTCGTCGCCCGCATCGCTCACAGGCGGTTCTCCGGCGCTAGTCCGCCGCAAAGGGATTGTCCCGGCGCAAAGTCCATATTGATTGGACAGCTCCGGCCGGGAATCCTTGCGCCCAGGCCGGAGGCGGCCGCCTACGCGACTGAGTGTACACGGATCGCTGCCGCCGGTCAAAACTGCCGCTCGGGCCCGCATTATGGTACAATCTGCTTCATGCAGCAGCCCATCCTGGAGATCAAGAACTTGAGCAAGAGCTACGGCGATACCGTGGCCCTGGCCAACTTCAGCCTCGACCTGCGCCGCGGCGAAGTGCTCGGCCTGCTCGGGCCCAACGGCGCCGGCAAGACCACCCTGATTTCGATCCTGTCGGGAACCCTGGGCGGTTTCGGTGGCGGGGTCCGCTTCAAGGGCCAGGACCTGTTCCGTGACCGCCAGCTGAAGAACGCCATCGGCATCGTCCCCCAGGAGATGGCCTTTTACGAAGACCTGAGCGCCATGGAGAACCTGATGTTCTGGGGCGGGCTCTACGACATCGCCAAGGCGGACCTGAAGGAGAGGGCCCGGGAACTCCTGGCCACAGTGGAGCTGAGCGCCCGCGCCAGGGAGCCGATCAAAAAATTCTCCGGCGGCATGAAGCGGCGGCTGAACATCGCCATCGGCCTGATCCACCGCCCGGAGCTGCTGCTGCTCGATGAGCCCACGGTGGGCATCGACGTCCAGGCCAAGGTCAGCATCCTGGAGATCATCCGCAACGTCGGCCGCCAGGGAACGTCGGTGATCTTCACCACCCACCAGCTGGCCGAGGTGGAGCAGACCTGCACGCGCATCGCCATCATGGACCAGGGGACGATCCTGGCCCAGGGCACCCTGGCCGAGCTCATCCGCATCGTCGGCGAAAAGGAAATCGCCGAAGTCGGCGGCCCGTTCACGGCCGCCGCCTTCGCGGAAGCGATGCGCGGCTTTGGCGGCGACGGCATGGAGATCCTGTCGGTGGCCGACGGCCTGGCCCATCTGGCCTTCGCGGATTCGCGGCGCATCCCGGCCATGATGCAGCACCTGTTTCAGGCCCGCGTCGCCGTTTCCGACCTGAAGATCAAGTCGCCCAACCTGGAAGCGGTGTTCCTCAAGATGACCGGCAGGAGCCTCCGCGATTGAGCCGCCTGGCGCTGATCATCGGCAACGACCTCAGGCGCCGCCTGCGCTCGCCCATGTCCACCCTCCTCTTCCTGGTCATTCCCCTGGCCATGACCGCCCTGATCGGCGCGATCTTCGATCCCGGAGCGGAGAACGGCATGACGCTTCCGCCGATCCGGCTGCTGGTGGTCGACAACGACAAGGGCATCGCCGCCAAGTTCCTGCTCGGCGCCCTGGACCAGAAGGAGCTCAAGGACCTGTTCCAGGTGACCCTGACCGACGCGGCGACGGGCGAGGCGCTGATGCAGAGAGGCAAGGCTTCGGCCATGCTGGTCATTCCCAGGAATTTCAGCGACGACCTGGCCGAGCAGAGGCCCTGCGCGCTGGAGGTGGTCAAGAACCCGAGCGAGGCGTTCCTGCCGGGGGTGGCCGAGGAGTTCACCGCCATTCTGGCCGTCGGCTTCTCGGCCATCGCCCAGGTGTTCGCCGACGAGCTCAGGGTCATCCGCAGCATGCGCAGCCTGTCGCTGGAAGACGTCACTGTCGCCGACATGACGCCGTTCCTGGAAAAGGCCCGGGCCAAGTTTATCGCCCTTAAGTCGACCCTTTCGCCGCTGCTGCTGCAGGTGAAGGCGGAAACCACCAAGAAGCCGGGCCGGGAAAAACCGGCCGCCGGTTTCAACATCTTCGCCTACATCTTTCCGGGCATGCTGATCATGTTCCTGCTCTTCATCATCGAGCCCGGCCTGCGCGAGATCCAGAACGAGCGCGCCGACGGCAAGATCCGGCGCATGATGTTTTCGCCCCTTTCCGCCCTGGAGCTGGTCGCCGCCCGCATCTTCAGCGGCTGGCTCATCGGCATGCTGGTCGCGCTGCTGGCCATGGCGGCGGCGACGCTGCTGTTCGCCATCGACTGGGTGAGCCTGCCGCGGCAGCTGGCGCTGGCCGCGGCCGCCTGTTTCTGCTGCTCGGCGCTGTTCGCCATGCTCAACGCATTCTTCAAGAACAAGAACCAGGCCGGGGCCTTCGCCAGCCCCATCATCCTGGTCTTCTCCGCCTTCGGCGGCAGCATGCTGCCCCTGGAGCAGCTTCCCGCCGCCATGCGCTGGGTCGGCCGGCTGACGGTCAACCACTGGTTCATCTCCGGCAGCACGCGCATCCTGGACGGTCGGGCGCCCTGGGCGTCGCTGGCCGTGCTGACGCTCGCCGGCCTGGCCTTCGCCGCGGCGGCCATGGCCGTCCTGCCGCGGCGGCTGACGGCGTGAGGCGCGGAGAGGAACCATGAAGAAAATCCTCCACCTCGGCAGGCTGGACCTGAAGCGGATGGCCAAGGACAAGGCCTTCTTTTTCTGGATCCTGGCCTTCCCTCTGGTGTTCATCCTCATCTTCGGCAACCTTTACCGCGGGGACAGGGGCGAGGCCAAGGCTGCGCTGACCGTCCTCAACCTGGACCAGGGGCGCTGGGGGGCCCATTTCATCGAGAAGCTCCAATCGCCCAAGGTTGAGCTGTCGGTCGTGGAACGCGCTCCGCAAACGTATACCCGCCTGCTGGTCATCCCCCCCGACTTCTCGGCCAAGATCGAGCGCAAGGCGGCCCAGAAGCTTGTCTTCAAGAAGGACTCCGAGGCCAACCTGAAGGCCGGCGCCGTGGCCGACACCAAAATCGCCCAGGCCATCGTCAAGATGATCGCGGAACTGGTGCTTTATGGCGACGGCGATCTCAAGGCGTTCTTTGCCGCGCGAAGCCCCTGGCGCGACCTGGTCGAGGTGCACTCGCGCCTCCCTCGGGGGACGATCGCCAAGATCCCGTCGGGGTTTGACCACGCCATCCCCGGCATCCTGGTGCAGTTCGTGATGATGATGGTGCTGATCTACGGCGGCATCTCGGTGATGGAGGACCGCCAGCGACGGGTGCTGGCGCGCATCCTGTATTCGCCGGCCTCCCACGCCGAGCTCTTCGGCGGCAAGCTGCTGGGGCGGCTGCTGATGGGGCTGCTGCAGTCGGCCGTCCTGGTCGCCGCCGGGCTGCTGTTCTTCCGCCTGAACCTGGGCAACGTCTGGCTGTCGGCGCTGAACATCGCCGTGTTCGCCCTGGCCATGGCGGCTCTGAGCATCTTCGTCGGCTCGGTGCTGCGCAAGGAGGAGGTGATCGTCGGCGTCGCGGTGCTGGCGGCCAACCTGTTCGCCGGCCTGGGCGGCTGCTGGTGGCCGATCGAGATCGTGCCGCCCGCCTTTCGCGCCGCCGGCATGGTCTCGCCCGGCTGGTGGGCCATGGACACCTTCCACCAGGTCATCTTCTTCGGCAAGGGGCTGGAGACGATCTGGCCCAACCTCCTCGTGCTGCTGGCTTTCGCCGCCGCCTTCACCCTCCTGGCCTTGCGCTTCTTCAAGATCAGCGAATAAGGGAGCAATTGCACATATAAGGTATACTCTAATCGGCTGTCAGGGGTTGTTTCGGTTAAGCGTCATGTTAGGGTCG
>CAZVPI010000014.1:0-80679 GCA_964628035.1 uncultured Clostridia bacterium
TATTCAAATGCGCCTTCGTGCGATCGAATTTCTCCTTTGCCATCGTTGCCTCCTAATTAAATGAATATTTCATGATCAAGCCAGCACGGGACCCAAAGCCCTCGATCAGAATTGAACTGATGACCTCATCCTTACCAAGGATGCGCTCTGCCAACTGAGCTACGAGGGCGATCAAGAGCGGGAGACGGGATTCGAACCCGCGGCCTATAGCTTGGAAGGCTATAGCTCTAGCCAGCTGAGCTACTCCCGCGTCCGGATTGGGCAGGGAAGGATTCGAACCTCCGAAGACTTGCGCCAACGGGTTTACAGCCCGTCCCATTTGACCGCTCTGGAACCTGCCCTCTCGTCTCATCATCCGCTCACAGCAAGCTGGCGAAGGGATTTGAACCCCCGACCGGCTGATTACAAATCAGCTGCTCTACCACCTGAGCTACGCCAGCGCTGGAAAAAAAAGAGCATACCACGACTATACCTGTTTTGTCAATCATTGATAGACTCACCGGACTACGCAGGGATTTGGATTATACCTCCGACTCCGGGAAAAGGCAAGATGCCGCAGCGATTTTTTTTCATTTTCCCCGGTTGCGGGTATAATGGCCGGCGCATGGAGCGCCTGCTCTTTCTTTTCCTGGACGGCTGCGGCGTGGGCCCGGCCGGCGCCGACAACCCGTTCCTGCGGGCGGGATGCCGCTTCCTCCCCTTCTGGCAGGGAGGCATGCGCCTCCCCGACGCCACGGCGGTCGTAGCCATCGACGCCACGCTGGGCATCGCCGGCACACCCCAGAGCGCCAGCGGCCAGACGGCCCTGTTCTGCGGCGTCACGGCCGCCGCCCTCGGCAACCGCCACGTCAACGGCTATCCCGACCGCCCGCTGCGCCAGGTCATCGCGGCGGGCAATCTGCTTTCCAGACTGCTGCAGCGGGGGGCCAGCGCGCGCTATCTCAACGCCTATCCCGGGCACGAGGAGCTGTTCACCTCCGCCCACGTGCGCATCGAGCCCGACGGCCGGCTCTGGTTCTCCCGCGATTTCCCCGAGCCATTCCGCCGCCGGGTTTCCGTGACCTCCTGCATGCTGCTGGCCAGCGGCCAGCGGCCATTTTCCGCCGCCGACATCCGCCGGGGCCGGGCCCTGTACCAGGATTATTCCAACCGCTCGCTGATCGAGGCCGGCCTGGACCTGCCCCCAATCGTCCCGGCGCAGGCGGCGCGCGTTTTGTATGGCGCCGCACGGCGCCACGATTTTGTCCTCTACGAGTACTTCCAGACCGATTTCTGCGCCCACCGCCGCACCCTCGAGGAATGCATAAGCCTGGTGCGCGACCTCGACGCGCTGGTCGGAGCGCTGGTCGGGCTTCTGGACCCCGCCGTGGACACGCTCGTGCTGACCAGCGACCACGGCAACCTGGAGCAGCATGCGCTCCGCGGCCACAACCGCAACCCGGTGCCGCTGATCGCCTGGGGCCGGCACGGCGCCCGCCTGCGCAGGCGGATCCAAAGCATCAGCGACGTGACCCCCGCCATACTGGAACTTTTCGGGTGATCGTGACGCGCAACGCGTGACGAGGCGCGCGCTTCGCGCGCAAGGCAAAGGCAGCCAAGAGCTCCACATCCCAAGCAGCAGGGCTCAATAGGCAATGGGAAAAAGGTAAAAGCAGAAGAAAAGCGCTAAAAAATCATCTGCCGCCTGGACGGAGAGAAGGCTCAAGGCAAAAGCAAAAAGGCAAACGTGAAGAGCCCGGGGACTATTCGCATCACGAATCACGTTGGGTCGCTTCTACGCTGCTCCTACCACTTCCACGATCACTACCCCTTCAAGTTCGTTGAGGTTCGCCGCCAAAGAGGCTACAATGTCCCCATGAAGAGGAAACCCGTTCTCCGGCTCCTGCTGATCTATTGTGCCGCGTCCCTCCTGGCCGCGGGCCCGAAAAACATCAAGGACTGTCTGCGGCTCCTTCCGGAGAAATACCTGGGCCTTGCCGGTACGACGCTGCCTGCGGCGGAGCGCCTGGCGATGATCGAGATCGACGACAGCGCCAACGGCTGGCTGCGCCTGTCCGGCCGCGGCCGGAACGCCTTCGAGGGCTGGATCGAGCTCGCCCTCTTTCGGCGCGGCCCGGGCGGCCCCATGCTGGGCGTGGCCGTGAACCATTGCGGGCCGCGCTGCGAGCAGCGCCTGCTTTTTTTGAGCTGGGTGGGGGGGGAATGGGAGGAAATCACAGGCCGGGTGTTCTCGCCCCTGAGCGAAAACCGGGTGCGGGCGCTCTACCACCGGGAGTTCCCCGGTGACGAGTCCGCCGACGACCCGCCCGTGCTGTACCGGCTGCCGCGCCGGGGCACCGATATCCTCCTGGTCAGCCAGGAAGCGATATGCGGCCGCGAGGCGGTCCTGGCCCGCCTGGGCCTGGCCAACGGCCGTTTCACGGAGGCGCAGTGAAGACGGGAGGAGAGGACATGCCCTCCGTGAAACAGCTGCAAACCATGGCCAACAAGCTCAGGATCCATTCGCTGCGCATGACCACGGCCGCGGGCTCGGGTCATCCCACGACCTGCCTGTCGGCCGCCGAGATCGCCAGCGTCCTGTTCTTCTCCGTGCTGACCGGCCGCGACGAGTTCGTCCTGTCCAAGGGGCACGCGGCGCCGCTCCTCTGGGCGGCGCTGGCCGAGGCCGGGCTGATCCCCCGCGAGCAACTGGCGACCCTGCGCCGCGTCGACAGCGTCCTCGAAGGGCACCCGACGGCGCGCATGCCGCTGGTCCGGGTCGCCACCGGCAGCCTGGGGCAGGGCCTGAGCGCCGGCGCCGGCATGGCCCTGGCCCAGAAGCTCTCCGCTACGGACGGCCGTGTCTTTGTCCTGCAGGGCGACGGCGAGACCGCAGAAGGGAGCGTCTGGGAGGCGGCCGACTTTGCCGCCGAACGCCGGCTCGGCAACCTGGTGTTGGTCGTCGACGCCAACCGCCTGGGCCAGTCGGGACCGACACGGCACGGCCACGACCTGGCGGCTTACGAAAGGAAGTTCGCCGCCTTCGGCTGGCGCACGGCCCTGGTCGACGGCCACGACGTGGCGGCGCTGGCCGGGGTCCTCGACGCCGATCCCGCGGGCGAGCGGCCGCTGGCGGTCATCGCCCGGACGTTCAAGGGGCGCGGCGTCTCCTTCCTGGAGGACCGCGAAGGCTGGCACGGCAGGCCGCTGGCCGCCGGCGAGCTGGCGCAGGCCCTGCAGGAGATCGGCCCGGCCGAGATCGAGCTGCCCTCGGCCTACGCCCCTTCACGCCCCGGGTTCGCCTTTCGCGACTTTCCGCCCCCAGCGTTCGCCCCGGGCGAAGCGGTCGCCACGCGCGCCGCCTTCGGCAGGGCGCTGCTGGCGCTGGGCCGGGCCGACGAGCGGGCGCTGGTGATCGACGGCGACGTGAAGAACTCGACGATGAGCGAGGAGTTCTTCCATGCTTTTCCCGGCCGTGCCGTCGAGGCCTTCATCGCCGAGCAGAACATGGCCGGCCTGGCCATGGGGCTCTCGGCCATGGGCTGGACGCCGTGGGTGGCCACCTTCGCCGCCTTCCTGACCCGCGCCCACGACTTCATCCGCATGGCCCAGTACTCGGGAGCGAACATCAAATTCGTCGGCTCGCACGCCGGGGTCAGCATCGGCCCCGACGGTCCCTCGCAGATGGGGCTGGAGGACCTCTCGCTGTTCCTGGACATGCCCGAGGCCCTGGTCCTCTATCCCGCTGACGCCGTGTCCTGCGCCGCGCTGGTGCGCGAAATGGCCCGCCACGCGGGCATCTCCTACCTGCGCACCACCCGCGACAAGACGCCGGTCCTGTACGGCAGCGGCGAGGAGTTCCCCGCCGGCGGCTTGAAAGTGCTGCGCCGTTCGCTCGCCGACCGGGCGCTGGTCGCCGGCTGCGGCATCACCGTCCACGAGGCGCTCAAGGCGCACGAGGTCCTGGCAGCGAGAGGGATCGCCGTCCGCGTCGTCGACCTCTATTCGCTGCAGCCGCTTGCGGAGTCGGACCTGGCGCGCCATGCCGCCGAGTGCGGCCAGCGCGTGGTGGTCGCCGAGGACCATTACGGCGGCGCGGTCGCCGGCCGCGTGGCGCGGTCGGTCGGCCGCGTGACCAGCCTGTGCGTGCGCGGAATACCGCGCTCGGGGAGCGGGCCGGAGCTTCTGGCGCTGTTGAAGGTCGATGCCCAGGCCATGGTCAGGGCCGTCGAGGAACTTCTGGAAAACGTTCCTTCGTGACGCATAACGCGTGACGGGTAAGAGAATAATCCAAGCACCAACATCCAAACCAATCCCACCTTCCAATCACCCCATGACCCAAACGAAGATCCCGAGCTCGGCGATGAAATGAAGAGTCCATGGGACGGAAATGGTCGAGGCGTTGCCGCCTTGAGACGTTGCAGCGAAACGGCAGGAACTTGTGGCAAGGCTCCTGCTGACTCTGTCACGGCCCCTGACACTGGACCGGATGGGTTTGGGATTGGGTGCTGGTGATTTGGAAATTGAGTCTTCCTAATATACAATCATCCTATTCCATCTCCAAGGAAGGCTCTCATGGGCAAGCTGGTCAGATTCGGGGTTTCGCTGGACGAGGGACTGCTGGAACAGTTCGACCCGTTCATCGAGCGGCTGGGCTACAAGAGCCGCTCCGAGGCCATCCGCGACCTGATCCGCGAGCGGCTGGTCGCCGAAGAGTGGAAAAGCGCAAGGGGCCCGGCCATGGGCGTGCTCAGCCTGGTCTACAGCCACGAGGTGCGCGAGCTTTCGAAAAAACTCACCGACATCCAGCACCACCACCTGGGGGTCATCCTCTCGACCACCCACATCCACATGGACGAGCACAACTGCCTGGAGGTGGTCATCCTCAAGGGCTCGGCGCGCGAGATCCAGGAGGTCGCCGGCCGGCTGCTGAGCGCCAAGGGGGTCAAGCACGGCAAGCTGATCACCACCACCACCGGACGGCATTTGGAGTGAAGAGCCGATCTAGTAGTGGCGGTGGCGAGCACATGAAGGGCCTCTTTTCTTCACTTTTACCTTTTCCCTTTTCCCTTTCTAAGTGTCAGCGGGAGCCTCAACGAACCAGAAGTGTTGGTGGCGGCGCAGAAGCGATCCGGCGTGATTCGTGATTCGTGATTCAAAAGCCCCAGGGTTGTTCACTTTTGCCTTTTTACTTTTGCCTTTTGCCTTGAGCATTCGCCCGGTCCAAGCGCTGGATAATTTTCTTAGCACCTTTTCTTCCACTTTTTACCTTTTCCCTTTTGAGATCTGCTGCTTGGGATTCGGAACTATTTTTTACTCATGCCTTGCACACGGAGCGCGCGTCTCGTCACTTGTCACTGGAGTCCGATATATCGCGGCTGCCGTACACCGCACGCCGAGTTTGTAGCCGCCTTCTATAAACTCTATTTTTGTGGCTGTGGCCGTCTGCCCTGCGCCGCATGCCGTACGCCGAATATTGGGCTGCTTTCTTTGATCCCTATTTCTTCTTGAGCCACTGGTCCAGCCAGCCGATGACCGTCTCGTGCCAGAGGATGGAGTTGTGCGGCTTGAGCACCCAGTGGTTCTCGTCGGGGAAGTACAGGAACTTGCTGGGGATGCCCCGGCGCTGCAGGGCGGTGAAGGTGGACATGCCCTGCGTCTCCACCACGCGGAAATCAAGGGCGCCGTGGATGACGAGCGTGGGGGTCTGCCAGTTCTTGACCAGATTCACCGGGTTGTGCTCGTCGTAGCCCTCGGGGTTCTCCCAGGGGGTGCCCATGTGGTCCCACTCGGGGAACCAGAGCTCCTCGGTGTCGAAATAGGCCAGCCGCTCGTCGAGGTTGCCGTCGTGGCAGACCAGGCAGCGGAAGCCGTCGGGCCAGGCGCCGGCGATCCAGTTGATCATGTAGCCGCCGTAGGAGGCGCCCAGGGCGCCGACCCGCTCGCCGTCGAGCCAGGGATAGCGCGCCAGGGCGGCGGCCAGGCCCTTCTGCAGGTCCTCGAGCGGCTTGCCGCCCCAGTCGCCGCGGATGGAGTCGGTGAAGGCCTGGCCGTAGCCGGTCGAGCCGTGGAAATCGACCATCACCACCCCGTAGCCGGCGCCGGCGTAGGCCTGCGGGTTCCAGCGGTAGTGGAAATGGTTGCCGAACGAGCCCTGCGGCCCGCCGTGGATGAGGAAGGCCACCGGGTATTTCTTGCCGGTCTCGAAATCGGCCGGCTTGAGGACATAGCCGTGGACCGTTTCCTGGTTCCAGCCCGGGAAGGAGAACTGCTCGAACGCGCCCATGCGCGCCGCCGCGACCCGGCCGGCGTTGACGCGCGTCAGCGGGCGCGGGTCGCCGCCGCCGGCGCCGACTGTCCACAGCTCGAGCGGCGACTGCAGGTGGTCGAGGCCGAAGACCAGCCTCCTGCCGGCGACCGGGGCCGGCGACGACACGCTGCCGTCGCGCACCAGGACGCGCGCGGCGCCGCTGTGGGCGTCGATGGCGAACAGCGAGTGCTGGCCGACGTTTTCCGCCGTCACGTAGAGCGTGCGGCCGTCGGGCGACCAGCACAGCGACGAAGGCGAGCGGTCCCAGCCCGGCGCCAGCTCGCGGCCGCGGCCGTCGGGCCAGGAGCGGAGCATGATTCGGCAGCGGTCGGCCTCGTACCCCGGCCGCGACATGGCCAGGTAGGCCAGGGTGCGGCCGTCGGGGGAGAAGCGGGGCTGCGTGTCGAGGGCCGGGTTGTCGGGCGTCAGGTTGCGGGGCGCGGCCGAGCCGTCGAGCGGGGCGTAGAAAAGGTCGAGGTCGGTCGACCAGGCCTCCTCGCGCCCGGCGTCGCGGGCGGCGAAGACCAGGCCCCGGCCGTCGCGGGTGAAGGCGAATTCCTCTGAGCCCCCGAAGGGCTTGGAAGGGGCGTCGGCGTCCATGGCCGGCATGAGGTCGCGCGCCTCGCCCCCGGAGGCGGGCATGACGAAGACATGCGAGCGGCGGCCGTCCTTCCAGGTGTCCCAATGGCGGATGAACAGGCGGTCGTAGATCCGGCCCGAGGCCTTGGCCGCGGCGATCTCGTCAAGTTTTTTCCTGGACTCGTCCGCGCCGAGGCCGGGAAAGACCTCCAGGCTGAAGGCCAGGAACCGGCCGTCCGGCGAAACCACGAGGTTGGCCGCGTCCAGGGGCAGCCGGCTAACCGGCTCGGCCTCGCCGCCGTCGCGGCGGATGCGCCACACTTGGCTGGAGCCCGAGCGCGTCGACAGGAAATAGATCTCCCGGCCGTCGGCCGACCAGCAGGGGTTGAAGTCGGCGGCGGCATGGCTCGTCAGGCGCCGCGGCAAACCGCCCGCGCTGTCGACGCACCACAGGTCGCTGCGGCCGCGGTTGGCCTCCAGGTCGGTCGTCCTCAGCGTAAAGACGACGGTCCTGCCGTCGGGCGAAACGGCCGGCTCCGAGATGCGTTCCATGGCCAGCATGTCGTGGACGGAGAACGGGTGGCTGCCGGCGGCGGCCGGCAGGAAGGCGGCGCAGGCGATCCAGGCGCACAGCCAGGCGGTTGCTTTCTTCATGGTTTCCTCCTCGGGACTCTCACCTCCCCATCCTAAGGCGCGGCGGCGCCGATGTCAACACTCCGGCCCCGGGGGCGGCGGTGGAGGTTTTGGTGTATAATAGGCGCTCATGAAAAAGAAGGACGGCAAAGCGCGGCCGGCGCCCAAGGCGACGACCGACTCCATCCTGGAGAGCATCTCCGACGGCGTCTTCACCGTGGACAACGGATGGCGCATCACCTCCTTCAACCGGGCGGCCGAGGAGATCACCGGTGTGCCGCGCCGCGAGGCCATCGGCCGCCCTTGCTGCGACGTGTTCCGCTCCACCATGTGCGAGGCGGAATGCCCGCTGCGCTGGACACTGAAAAACCGCAAACCGCTCACCAACCGTTCGGGCTACATCATCAACGCCCGCGGCGAGCGCATCCCGATCAGCGTTTCGACCGCCCTGCTGCGCGATGCCGCGGGACGGGTGGTCGGGGGGGCCGAGACCTTCCGCGACCTGTCCGAGGTCGAGGCGCTGCGCCAGGAGCTGCAGGGCAAATACCGCGTCGGCGATCTGGCCTCGCGCAGCCCCCTGATGCAGAGGATCTTCGAGGTTCTTCCCGCCGTGGCCTCCAGCCCCAGCACGGTGCTGATCCTGGGCGAGACCGGCACGGGCAAGGAACTGGTGGCGCGCACGCTCCATGCCCTCAGCCCGCGCAACCGCGGCCCGTTCGTGGCCGTCAACTGCGGCGCCCTGCCCGAGACGCTCCTGGAATCGGAGCTGTTCGGCTACAAGGCCGGCGCCTTCACCGGAGCCGGCCGTGACAAGCCCGGCCGCTTCGCCCTGGCCCGCGGCGGCACGATCTTTCTCGACGAGATCGCCGAAATCGGCCCCCCGCTGCAGGTGAAGCTGCTGCGCGTCCTGCAGGAGCGCGCTTTCGAGCCGCTGGGGGCGACGCGTTCCGAGACCACGGATTCGCGCGTCATCGTCGCCACCAACCGCGACTTGGCCGAGCGCACGCGCTCGGGCGAGTTCCGCGAGGACCTCTACTACCGGGTGAACATCGTGCGCGTCGAACTGCCGCCGCTGCGCCGGCGCAAGGAGGACATCCCGCTGCTGGCCGGGCAGTTCATCGAACGTTTCAACCGCCTGCAGGGCAAGGCGGTGCAGGGGCTGTCGGCCGGGGCGCTGGCCCTGCTCATGGCCCACGACTGGCCGGGGAACATCCGCGAGCTGGAAAACGCGGTCGAGCGCGCCTTCATCCTCTGCTCCTCCGGAGAGATCGGCGTCGAGCACCTGCCCGCGGAACTGACGGCCCTGCATGCCGCAAGCGACCGCCCCGGCCTGCGTTCGGCCCACGACCTGCTCGACGCCCAGGCCATCGGCGCCGCCCTCGCGCGCCACCACGGCAGCCGCGCCGCCGCCGCCCGCGAGCTGGGCATCCACAAGACCACCCTTTTCCGCCGCATCCGCAAGCTGGGGATCTCCCTCCCGGAGCGGCGGAAAACCTCCAAATTAAAGTAGCGATATTGCTACAATATGAACCTAAAAAAATGCATTGCTGCTACTATTTCTACGGAATGCCGGCAGGGCTTTCCGCTCATTCCCTTTTATGGATGGGCTTCTTCCCTATGTTTACACCGCATCGGGAAATTGGCACCGTGATTGCTTTGGTTGATTTGAAGGAGCACCCTTGGCAAGCATGAAAGCGGCATTCTCGACCTGGGACGGTCGCATCGCCCCGGTCTTCGACTCGGCCCGCCATGTTCTGGTGGCCGAAGCGGAAGCAGGAATCATCGTGCGCCAAACCGAGCAAGAGCTCGGCCTCTCCCTGCCGGTGCAGACCGTCATGCGCCTGAGGGAGCTGGGCGTCGGCGTGCTGGTCTGCGGAGCCATCTCCAGGCCGCTGCAGGCGATGATCGCCGCGGCGGGGATCCGGGTCATTCCCTTCGTTTCCGGCGACCTTGCTGAGGTCATCCAGGCCTGGAACCGAGGAAAGCTACCGGCCGACCGCTTTTTCATGCCCGGCTGCCGGCGACCGGGGGGCCGCCGGGCCGGAATCGCGGCGCCTTTCAAGGAGGATCGATTCATGAATGGCAGAGGACAGGGAGGGGGATTCGGCGGCGGCCGCGGCCAGGGCCGTGGTTTGGGCCGCGGCATGGGATCGGGATGCAGCGGGCAGGGACGCGGCCGCATGGGCGGCCCCATGGCAGCCGGAGCCGTCGGCAGCTGCGTCTGTCCGAAGTGCGGCCACAGGCTGGCCCATGAGCGCGGGCTCCCCTGCGTGCAGCGTCAGTGCCCGCAGTGCGGCACGGCCATGGTTCGGGAAATCGCAAAATAAGGGAATCAAGGAGGTACCATGCCTAGAGGAGACAGGACGGGCCCCAAGGGAATGGGGTCCATGACCGGCCGCGCGGCCGGTTTTTGCGCGGGTTACGGCATGCCCGGCTTCGCCAATCCGGCTTTCGGCCGTGGCTGGGGCTTCGGGTTCGGCAGAGGGGGCGGCGCCTGGGGCCGCGGCTGGCGCCATGCGTATTATGCAACGGGCATGCCCGGATGGGCGCGCTTCGCCGGCGCGGCGCCCGACCGTTTCACCAGCGCCGAGAGCGAAAAGCAATACCTGAAAGCGCAGGCCGATGCCCTGCAGGCCGAGATGGAGGCCATACGCAGGAGGCTCGAGGGTCTGGAAAAAGAAGAGGGCGGCAAATAGCCGGCGGCCCGGGGCGCTTCCCCGCGCCGGGCCAAGGTGCTGTCGACAACGAAGGAGGACCATCATGACGCGGATCGGGATCATCATCTGCGCCCGCTACAAGGATTGCGGCGGCGGCAAGTGCTTCCGGGCGTTGCGCGAGCGTGTCGGCGCCTTCTCCATCTACCCCCAGGGCGAGGAGGTGGAGGTCGTCGGTTATTCGACCTGCGGCGGCTGCCCGGGCGGCAACGTGGAATACGTGCCGGCCGAGTTCAAGAAAAACGGCGCCACCGCAATCCACCTGGCCACCGGCCTGGTGGTCGGCTACCCCCCCTGCCCCTACATCCGCCGCTTCCAGGCCTACATCGAGGCGGCCC
Source organism: uncultured Clostridia bacterium (assembly GCA_964628035.1). Lineage (GTDB taxonomy): Bacteria > Acidobacteriota > Aminicenantia > UBA2199 > UBA2199 > UBA2199. Next base: position 10,554 of record CAZVPI010000014.1, read on the forward strand.
ACGGCCTGCCGGTCGTCATCGGCACCCACCCCATCCCCCAGAAGTACATGGATGTCCACGCCAAGCTGCCCTTCTGGAAAGAGACCGCGATGGAGGAGCTGGCCGGGCCCCTGATGCGGGAAGACGCCAAGATCAAGACCGCCTACAACTGAACCCGTTTCAAGGAGAAGACATGAAAATCGCCTTTTCGACTTCCGGAGACAATCTTGAGGCCCCGCTCGACATCCGCTTCGGCCGGGCCCCCAAGTTCCTGGTCCTTGAGCTGGACGACGGGAGTTTCACCGTCATCGACAACGAGCAGAACTTGAACGCCTCCCAAGGGGCCGGCATCCAGTCGGCCCAAAACGTGGCGCGCTCGGGCGCCAAGGTCCTGGTCAGCGGCCACTGCGGTCCCAACGCCTTCCGCGTGCTCGCCGCCGCCGGGATCAAGGTATACACCAGCGGCGCGGCGACGGTGGCCGCCGCCCTCGATGATTTCAAGGCCGGCCGGCTCCAGGAGGCCTCCGGCGCCGACGTCCAGGGCCACTGGTGAGCGCCGCGAAAGCACGGCTCACGCCCGGCAAAGCCGTCATCGCCCTGCGCCCGATCGGCGTCATCCACAGCCGGCACCAGGCCCCTGAAAACACCCCCCATCCAGCCGGTCTATGCCGGAGGCTGCCGGGGGCAGGTCGAGGTGTTCGCGGAATTCGCCGCCGGCCTGCGCGACCTGGAAGGGTTTTCGCACGTGTTCCTGATTTATCACTTCCACCGCGCCGGAACCGCCGCCCTATCGGTCCGCCCCTTTCTCCAGGACGTGGAGCGGGGTGTGTTCGCCACCCGCTCCCCGCGCCGCCCCAATCCCATCGGCTTGAGCCTGGTCAGGCTCCTCGGCCGCGACGGTCCGGTGCTGCACATCGAGGGCACCGATATCCTGGACGGGACGCCCTTGCTCGACATAAAGCCTTATGTCGCGCGCTTTGACGGCGTCAACGAAAGCCGCGACGGCTGGCAGGAAGAAGTCGACGAGGCAACGGCGAAGAAAAGGGGAAAGCGGGAATTCAAGGCAAGGAGGTAAGGCCATGCCGGGATTTGACGGGACCGGGCCCCGCGGCAAGGGGCCGATGAGCGGCAAGGGGGGCGGTTTCTGCCTGATGAGCGTTCCCGACGATCCGGGCCAGGCCCGGACCGGTTTCGCCGGCAAGAACGGCAGACCCGTCCAGGTCCAAGACGATTCGCGCCCAGGGGAAATCGACAACCTGCGGAAGCGGCTGCGACAGCTCCAGGTCGAACTGGACGATGTGCTCTCACGCCTCAACAGGCTGAACCCCGGCAGCGGCCGCGGCGGCGAGAAGCGGCGACCGGCGGAGAACCGCCGGTCCCGGCGCTCCGGCACCGCGGGCCAGGAGGGAGGCTCATGATCCTGGCCATCGCCTCGGGCAAGGGCGGCACCGGCAAGACCACCCTGGCCGTGAACCTGGCCCGCGCCTGCGGCCGCCCCCTGCAGCTTCTCGACTGCGACGTCGAGGAGCCCAACGCCCACTTGTTCCTCCCCGGGACCGAGGCCGCGGCTGAAACCGCCACCATCCTGGTGCCCGAGGTGGACGAGTCGCTCTGCGACGGCTGCGGCGAGTGCAGCCGCTTCTGCGCCTACCACGCGATCGTCGCCGCCGGCGCCAGGGCGCTGGTGTTTCCCGAAATGTGCCACGGCTGCGGCGGCTGCCTGAAGGTCTGCCCGCGCGGGGCGATCCGCGAAGTCCCGCGGCGCATCGGCCTGGTGGAGCGGCGGCAGGCGGGACATATTTCCCTGGTCACCGGCAGGCTGGACGTCGGCTCGGTGCTGGCGCCGCCGCTGATCCGTGCCGTCAAGCGCCGCCTCGATCCCTCGCTCCCCGTCATCATCGACGCCCCGCCCGGGACCTCCTGCCCGGTTGTCACCGCCGTGCGCGGCGCCGACTTCGTCCTGCTGGTCACCGAGCCCACCCCCTTCGGGCTGCACGACTTGCAGCTGGCGGTGGAAACGGTGCGCGAGCTCGCCGCGCCCTTCGCCGTGGCGCTCAACCGCGCCGGCAGCGGCGACGACCGCGTGCAGCGCTATTGCCGGGACGCCGGCATCCCCATCCTGCTGGAGATCCCCGACGACCGGCGCATCGCCGAGTCCTACTCACGCGGCCGTTTGGTCGTGGAGGATCTCCCCGAGTATCGCGAGCGCTTCGCCGCGCTGGCGCGCAGATTGTTCGCGCCCGCGGGGGAGGAAAGGAGTCCGAACCATGCCGACCTATGAATACGAATGCGAGGCCTGCGGCCTGAAGTTCGAGCGCCAGCAACCGATGTCCGCCGCGCCGCTGGAACAGTGCCCTGCGTGCCGGGGCCGGGTGCGCCGCGTCGTCAGCGGCGGAGCCGGTTTCATCGTGAAGGGAGGGGAAAGGGACGCGCAGGCGCGGGGCGGTTCGGATTGCTCGCTGCAACGGACAGGCAGGACCTGCTGCGGCCGCGTCCAGCCCTGCGGCGAACCCGCCTGCGGGGAGGACAGATGAAGGAACTGGTCATCCTCAGCGGCAAGGGCGGCACGGGCAAGACCAGCCTCGCCGCCTCGTTCGCCGTGCTGGCCGGCGTCGCCGTGATCGCCGACTGCGACGTCGACGCCGCCGATCTGCACCTGGTGCTGGCGCCGCGCCCGCGCCGGCGCCACGATTTCACCAGCGGCCGTGTCGCGGTCATCCGGCCCCACGACTGCACCGGCTGCGGCCGATGCGCCGAGCTCTGCCGCTTCGACGCCATCGGCCGCGAAACCCGGGGAGACGGCGCCGCGGTCTTCCGCGTCGATCCCATCGGCTGCGAGGGCTGCGGCGTGTGCGTCCGTTTCTGCCCGGAACGGGCCATTGACTTCCCCGAGAGCCTCTGCGGCGAGTGGATGATCTCCGACACCCGCTGCGGCCCCATGGTCCACGCCCGGCTGAAGGCGGCCGCCGAGAACTCGGGCAAGCTGGTGGCGCTGGTGCGCCGCGAGGCCAGGCGCCTGGCCGGAGAGGAGAACCGGCAGCGCATCATCGTCGACGGGCCGCCGGGGATCGGCTGCCCGGTGATCGCCTCGCTCAGCGGCGCCTCGTTGGTGCTGGCCGTGACCGAGCCGACCGTCTCCGGAGAGCATGACCTGGAGCGGGTGCTGTCCCTGGCCCGCCACTTCCAGATCCCGGCGGCCGTGTGCGTGAACAAGTGGGACCTGAATCCGGGGATGAGCGAGCGCATCGAGGCGTGGGCGGCCGCCGCCGGGGCGCGCCTCGCCGGCCGCGTGCGCTACGACCCCGGCGTGACGGCGGCCCAGCTGCGCGAGCGGGCCGTGGTCGAGACCGCGTCGCCCTGCGTGGACGACATCCGCGAAATATGGAATAATCTGCAGCTTTAGGAGAACCCCATGGTATTCAGGAACCGGGAAAAGCCGCCGCTAGCCGAAGGGCAGGACCAATCCGCCTGCGATGCCTGCGGCAACAAGGAGTGCTCGGCCGCCAGCCGCCGCGGCGACGAGAACGACCGCGAGTTCGCCGAGCGGCGCCGGCTCGAGTCGCGCCTCTGCCGCATCCGCCGCAAGATCGTGGTCCTCTCGGGCAAGGGCGGCGTCGGCAAGAGCACGGTGGCGGTGAACCTCGCCGCCGCCCTGCAGGCGGCCGGCCGGCGCGTCGGCCTGCTCGACATCGACATCCACGGCCCGAGCGTCCCCACCATGCTGGGCCTGGAGGGCATGACCCTGGACAACGGGCCGGAAGGGCTGCTGCCGGCCGACGCCGGCGGCATCGCCGTCATGTCGCTGGGCTTCCTGCTGCCCGATCCCGACGAGGCCGTCATCTGGCGCGGCCCGCTGAAGATGGGGGCCATCAAGCAGTTCCTCATGGACGTGGCCTGGGGCGACCTGGACTGGCTGGTCATCGACTCGCCGCCGGGAACCGGCGACGAGCCGCTCTCGGTCTGCCAGCTGATCCCCGGCATCACCGGCGCCGTGATTGTCACCACGCCGCAGAAGGTGGCGGCCGTCGACGTGCGCAAGTCGATCACCTTCTGCCGCCGACTCGGCGTTCCCGTGCTCGGCGTGGTCGAGAACATGAGCGGCTTCGCCTGCCCTAAGTGCGGCGAAATCTCGAACGTCTTCAGCAGCGGCGGCGGCCGCCGCATCGCCGAAGGCATGAAGGTGCCCTTCCTGGGCGCCATCCCCATCGACCCGGCCATCGCCGCCTCGGGTGACGACGGCCGGCCGTACGTGCGCGCCTTCGCCGCTTCGCCCACGGCTGCGGTCCTGCACGGCGTCATCACCCCGCTGCTGGCCCTCGAGGCCGACGCGGAGAACCGCAAAAAAAAATAAACCCAAGGAGAAACCCAACATGAAGATCGCCATCCCCCTGGCTGAAGGCAAACTGTCGATGCATTTCGGCCATTGCACCAGTTTCGCCCTGGTCGAGGCCGAGGAAAAGGAAAAGAGAATCGTCAAGCGCGAGGACCTGCAGGCGCCTCCCCACGAGCCCGGCCTGCTGCCGCGCTGGCTCGCCGAGCGCGGCGCGAACCTGATCATCGCCGGCGGCATGGGCCAGCGCGCCCAGGCCCTCTTCTGCCAGCACGGCATCGAGGTGATCGTCGGCGCCCCGGCCGAGACCCCGGAAACCCTGGTCGCCGCCTGGCTGGCCGGCACACTGCAGTCAGGCGCAAACGCCTGCGACCACTGAGACAGCCGAAACCGGCGAGCGGTCGTACGTCGAGGTCCGCAGCCGGCACGCCGGATCCGGCGGCGGCACCCCGCTCGGAGCTTGACAAGCGTCGTGCCGTTTGCTATTCTGATTTCTCATGAAGCCCTCCGATTCCGGAAAGCTTTTCTTCGCCTATCTTGTTTTCTTCTTCGCTTTCGTCGCCTTCATCAATTTTTTTCACAGCGATTCCATCCTGGAAAAGGAACCCACTTGCCCGGCCTGCCAGTTCCAGCAAGCCAACGTCGCGCTGGCGCTCATCCTGTTCCTCTTCCTGGTCATCTTCGACTGCCTGCGGCTGCTTCCGGGCAAGGACTTCGTTCCCAACCATTTCGCGCCGCTTTCCCGGGAACGATCCCGGGCACCGCCCCGGCGGTTCTCCTGAGTCTCAGCCTGTCAACCTGACCGGCGCCGCAACCGGCGTCGGTCGATCTCAACGATCAGGAGAAAGTGATGAAATCAAAACATGTGCTATTGACCCTTTTGTTGGCTGCCCTGGCCACGACGGCGCACCTGCCCGGCCAGGAGGGCGGCGGAAATCCCTTTGCCCAGGCAAAGTTCGTTCCCGACATCTCGCTCATCCTCGACACATCGTTCGTCTGCCGCAACCTCGACGACCCTTGGTTCAACATGCTGTGGATGCCGGGGTTCTCGCGTTCCACCGCCGCCGGCCGGGCGGCGGAGCTTGACGAAGCCAACCTGGAAAAGGGCTTCAACCTCAATTACGCCGAGCTCAGCCTGGCCTCGGTGGTCGATCCCTACTTCGACCTCTTTGCCGTCTTCCATCTAACCCAGGAGGGCATCGACATCGAGGAAGCGTACTTCACCACCCGGCGCCTGCCGCTTGGACTGCAGCTGCGCGGCGGCAAGTTCCTCAGCCAGTTCGGCCGCAGCAACGGCCAGCACGCCCATTACTGGGATTTCGCCTCGGCCCCGCTGGTGCAATCGGCCTTTTTCGGCGGCGGCGGCCTGGACGAACTGGGCGCCCGCCTTTCCTGGGTGGCACCGCTGGACCTGTACCTGCAGCTGGCCGTGGAAGTGCTGCAAGGGGACAACGAGATGAGCTTCGGCCGCAAGGGCTTTGCATTGCCCCTGGTTGCCGTCGCGGACATTCGGGCTCCCGGCCTGCTCGTAGCCACGGCGAAGAGCTCGTTCGACACGGGCAACCTGACGGTCCTGGCCGGGCTTTCCGCGGCCAGCGGCGGCTCCAGGATCGCTCCAGACCCGGCGGGCTGGGAGTCCAAGACGGCCTTTGCCGGCCGCGCCCAGGTGTTCGGAGCCGATCTCACCCTCAAGGTCCTGCTCGATTCGATCCGCTACCTGTCGCTGCAGGTGGAGGCGATGGGCCGACGGGACCGCGGCGACCGCTGGGAGCTCGACGCCCTCTGCGGCTGGTCGCGCCGGGAACAGCGCGGCCGCCAGGCGGGCCTGTACGCCCAGGCCGTGGCCCGGCTGAACAAGCGCCTGCGCCTGGGCGCACGCTACGACCTGATCTGGCAGAACGACGTGCGCCTGGCGGGAGTCAGCCAGCACCTGCCGGAAAACCTGGCGCGCTGCACAGCCATGGGCGAATGGAACCCCACGGAATTCTCGCGTCTGCGCCTGCAATACACTTACGACCGCAGCCGCCACGCCCAAGTGTACGGCCTCTGGCAGCGGGAACCGGTCCATGAACTCGCCCTGCAAGTGAACATCACCATTGGCGCCCACGGGGCCCATGCATTCTGACAACCAAGGAGAACAACCCATGAACAGCAAGCGCCTGATTTTGCTCCTGACCGCCCTGGTCCTGGCCTCGCCATTGGCGGCGGCCCGGCTGCAGGTGGTGACCACCTATCCATATATCGCCGACCTGGCCAAGCAGGTCGGCGGCGAACGGGTCAACGTGTACGCCCTGGCCGGAGGCCAGTGGGACCCGCACACGATCATGGCCAAGCCCTCGTTCATCGCCAAGCTGCGCCGGGCCGACCTTCTGGTCATCAACGGCGCCCAGCTGGAGATCGGCTGGCTGCCGCCGCTGCTGAGCCAGGCCAACAACGCCAAGGTGAACGTCGGCGCCCGGGGGCTGCTCGACCTGTCGCGGGTGGTGAAACTGATCGACGTGCCCGACAGCGTATCGCGCGCCCACGGCGACATCCATCCCGACGGCAATCCCCATTACTACCTCGATCCGCACAACATGCCCCCCCTGGCCGCGGCCATCGCCGAAAAGCTCTGTGAACTGGACGCCGGCGGAGCCGAGGCCTACCGCCGCGCCTTGGCCGATTTCCAATCCCGCTGGAGCGCCAAGCTCGGGGAATGGGAGAAGCGCCTGGCGCCGCTGACGGGAGCCCTGGTCATCGAGTATCACAAGAACTACGACTACCTGTTGCGCCGCTACCAGCTGCAGCTGCTGGGCACGGTGGAACTGCTGCCGGGCATTCCCCCTACCTCCAAGCATATCGTGGAGCTGGAGGGAAAAATCGCCTCCGCCCGGGTGCGTTTCATCCTGCAGGACATTTACAACCCCGACGAAGCCTCCCGCCACCTGTCGTCCAAGCACGGCATTCCCCTGGTCAAGCTGCCCCACGACGTGGGTGCCGTGCGCGAGGCCGAGGGGGTCTTTTCGCTGTTCGACGAAATCGTCCGGAGGCTATCTCATGAATGACATCCTGTTTTCCGCCCTGCTGCTCTCGGCGGTGCTGCTGGGGATCAACTCTTATTTCGGTCTGGAGATCATCCGCCGCGGCATCATCTTCACCGACCTGGCCATCGGCCAAACCGCTGCCCTGGGAGCCGCCGTCTCCCTGTTCTTTTTCGACGGCCGGCTGATGTACCCCATCTCGCTGGCGGCCGCCCTGCTGGCCGGCCTGCTGATCGCCTTCGTCGCCAGGCGCTGCGGGCACCTCGAGGCCTTCATCGGCCTGATGTACGCCTTCGGCTTCGCCGGCGTCTACATCCTCCTGTCCAAGTCCTACCACGGCATGGAGGAGTTCCAAAAGCTGATGGCCGCCGACATCCTCTTCACCCCCATGCAGGAAATCCTGCGCACGGCCGCGCTGTATGCCGTCCTGGGCCTCGTCATCTGGTTCTTTCATCGCCGCGCCGGCGGCGTGCTGCGCGACATCCTGTTCTTCGTGACCTTCGCCATCACCGTCACCAGCGCCGTGCGCCTGGCCGGCGTGCTGGTGCTGTTTTCGCTGCTGGTGGGCCCGGCGCTGATCGCCACCGTCATCCGCCGCGGCATCCCCCTGATCAACGCCTGGATCATCGGCACCTTGATCAACGTGGCCGCCATCACCCTGTCCTACCGCTTCGATTTCCCCACCGGCTACACCATCGTGTTCTGCAATGCCCTGGCCGCCCTGATCGCGACAGGAGTGGGACGGAAAAAGAGCGGCGAAGCATCCGGCTGAAGGAGGGCCGCGGCCTGCTTTTGCCCTGGCGGCGGGAGCGGCGCAGGAGGGGCGGTGCCGCCGCCGCGGCTTGACAGGCGGCCATCCTTGTGTTACGTTTTTGCATTCCGTAACACCAACGAGGAGGCCGCATGAAGCGCCGCATCGCCTGTGCCCTTTTCCTGACCTTGGCCGTGCCGCTGGCCGCCCTGCCCGCCGAAGAGGTCGCTGCCAAGACGGCGGAGAACGAGGAGACCGCCAGTCCCCTTTTCCAGGAGTTCGTGGTGGTGACAGCCAAGATGTCGCCCAAGGAGCTGAAGAACTGCAGCGATTCGCTGCTCCTGCTGGACAAGCCGAAGCTGGAGTTCACCGCCGCCGCCAGCGCCTTGTCGGCCCTGGCCGGCGAGCCGGGGCTGTTCGTGCAGCGCAGCGGCGACTTCGGCCGCTCCGACCTCGACATCCGCGGTCTGGGGCAGAACGGCCGGCGCATCGCCGTGCTGGTCAACGGCCGCCCGGAAAAGATGGGCCTCTACGGCTGCGCCGTGACCCACGCCTTTCCCCTGGACAACGTCGAGCGCATCGAGGTGATCAAGGGGCCGGCCTCGGTGCTCTACGGCGGCGAGGCCATGGGCGGGGCGGTGAACATCCTCACCCGCCGGCCCGAGAGAAAATCGGAAAGCCGGCTGCAATTCTCCTACGGAAGCTACCACACCAGCCAGTTGAACCTGCAACAGGGGGGAAAAGCCGGGGTTCTGCGATACATGGTCACCTACGACCGGCGCCGGAGCGACGGTCACCTGGAGCACTCCGAATACCAAGGAGACGCGCTGACCTCTCGCTTCGACTGGGAGCTGGCGCCATCCCTGGAACTCTCCCTGCAGGGCAAGTACTTCAGCGGCGACAAGCACGAGCCCGGCACGGTGGAGAAGCCGTTGGCCGATGCCTGGAACGACTACCGCCGCGGCGCCGTCGACCTCTCGTTGACCGGCAAGGGCGCCCGCGACGAATGGAGCCTGCGCCTGTATCACAACTTCGGCAAGCACCGCTTCTCCGACGGCTGGGATTCGATGGATGCCACCCAGGGCGCCCTGGCCCGCTGGACGACCCGCCGGCTCAAGAGCCACTCCCTCCTGGTCGGCGGGGATTTCCGCCGCTTCGGCGGCCAAAGCAACAACTTCCCCAGGGGAACATGGCACAAGAGCGAGGGATCGCTGTTCTTCCATGACGACTGGCTGCCGTCGGCCTCGCTCGTGGTCAGCGCCGGCGCCCGCCTGCAGCTCGATTCCCTCTACGGCGGCGAGTTCTGCCCCCAGGCCGGGCTGGTCTGGCACGCGACGCCGGTGCTCTCGGCGCGCCTGCAGGCCAGCAAGGGCTTCCGCTCGCCGCAGCTCAACGAGCTGTACATGTTCCCGGCGGCCAACCCCGGCCTAAAGCCCGAGCGTACCTGGAACTACGAGATCGGCATCGACTGGCGCTTGGCACCGCGCTGGGCCCTGCTGGCCAGCGCATTCCAGATGCGCGGCAGCAACCTGATCGAGACCCAGCCCAATCCCGACCCAGGCAACCGCTACCTATTTCTCAACACCGGCCGCTTTCAGTTCATCGGATTCGAGGCGGGGCTGCGCGCTAATCCCTTCGACCCATTGGAACTGGAATGCAGCCATGCCTTCCTCGATCCCGGCGAGCAGACCGCCGGCCGGCCGGGGCACAAGTGGGACCTGTCCCTGCGCTTCCGCTCGCGCCGGCTCGACGCCTCGCTGCAGGGACAGCAGGTCAACACCTACTTCGCCGCGGCGAACTCCCAGAAGCCCATCCCCTCCTACCTTGTCGTGAACGCCCGCCTGGTGGCCAAGTTCATGCGCAACCTCGACGTGATCGTCGACCTCAACAATGTCCTGGACGAGGACTATGTCCTCTACGGTGAGTTCCCGGGAATGTCCGCCGGCACCTTCGCCATGCCCGGCCGCAACGTCTCGCTTGGCCTGCGCTGGACGCGTTGAGGCATCCCAGTTTCGATTACGTGCTGGCCGGGATGCTGCTCGCGGCCGCCCTGGTGCTGCCCGTCTTCTTCCACGTCCTGGGCCTGGGCAGCGCCTTCATGCCCATGTTCTACCCGCTGGCCCTGGCCGGCTTCCTGGTGGCGCCGGCGCTGGCCATGATCGTGGGCGTCTCGGCGCCGCTGCTTTCAGCCCTGCTGACCGGCATGCCCCCCTTCTACCCGCCCATCGCCTTCATCATGACGGCCGAGGGGCTGCTGTTCACCGCCCTGCCCCAGCCGTTGAAAAAGATCCTGCCCCTGGGAGACCGGCCGGCCCTGCTGGCCGTAGTGCTGCTCGACCGCGTCCTGCTCTTCGTACTGATCCAGGCCATGGCCGCCTTCATGGAGCTGCCGCCGCGCCTGCTGGGCTTCGCGGCGGTCGTGCGCGGCCTGCCCGGGCTGGCGCTGATGCTGGCCGTGCTGCCCTGGATCATCCCGCTTCTGCGCGCGCGCCGGGAGCGCGTGCTGCAACGCCATGACCAAGAGTGACTTCTTCTCCGGCCTGGCGGCCTCGTGGGACGAGCAGCACTCGCGCCCAGAGGAGGTGGAGCGCCTGCGCCGTTTCGCCGTTCACTTCCGCCTGCGGCCCGGCGCGCGCGTGCTCGACGTTGGCTGCGGCAGCGGCCGCCTCGTCCCGCTGATCCTGGAGGCGGTCGGCGCCGGCGGCAGCCTGGTCGAGCTCGACTTCGCGCCGGGGATGGTCGATCTGGCCCGGCGCAAGACCGGCGACCCCCGGGTGACGTTCCGGGTGGGCGACGCCCACGACCTGCCTTTCCCGGACAGCGACTTCGACACCGTGATCGCCCTGGCCCTTCTCCCCCATCTGGACAACCGCGGAAAGGCGCTTCGCGAGTTCCGCCGCGTCCTCAAGCCAGGAGGACTGCTGATCATCGCCCACCAGCTGGGCCGCGAAGCCCTCGACCGCCTGCACGGCGACAGCAGCGAGCCCGTGCGCCGCGACCGCCTCCCGGAAAAAGGGGTCCTGGCCCGGCTGCTGGATGCCGCCGGGTACTCCGCCGTCGAAATCGTCGACGAGCCCGACCGCTACCTGGCCTGGGCGCGGGGTTGAGCCATGAAGACCGGACCTCTCGCCGCCGTCGATCCCCGCGCCAAGCTGGCGGCCTTCCTGGCCGTCCAGGCCCTGCTGTTCATCCCCTCGCCGCAGCCGCCGCAACTCCGCCTCCTGGCCGTCGCCGTTCCGCTGCTGGCGCTGCTTCCGCTGGCGCCGGGCGCCTGCAGGCGCTGGCTGCGGCTTCTGGCGATCTCGGCGCCGCTGCTGGCGTTTCTCGCCCTCAGCGCCCTGCTCGGCCCGGCCGCCCCGGCGGCCGCCGCGCGCCTGGGGCTGCGGATGGCGGCCAAGGCCGTTCTTGTCCTGTTATCCCTGTCCGTCTTTATCTTGGGCGAGGAACCGGGGCGCACGCTGCAGGCCCTGCGCCAGCTGGGGCTGCCCCTCCCGGCGGTCACAGTGATGGCCCTCGGCCTGCGCTTCGCCGGCCAGTGGCGCATCGAGCTGGAAGCGCTGCGCCGCGCCTGGACCGGACGCAACGCCGCCGCCCTGCCCCTGCTGCGCCGCGCCCGCCTGGCCGGCCGGATGCTGCCCCTCTTCTTCGAGCGCTTGTTCGCAGGCGCGGTCGGCGTCCACGACGCCATGGTCGGCCGTGGTTTCCACGGCCCATTGCCTGCCTGGCGGCGCCTGGCCTTCTCCGGCCGCGACGCGGTCTTCCTGGCGCTCGTCGCCCTGGCGGCCACGCTCGCCGCCCTGTTGCCATGAGCGAGGCGGCTGTCGAGATCCGCGGCCTCGACTTCGCTTACGAGCCCGGCCGCCCGGTCCTGCGTGCCGTCGACCTGACGGTCCGCCGCGGCGAATGCCTGGGGTTGCTCGGCCCCAACGGCGCCGGCAAGTCGACCCTGCTGCTGCACCTCAACGGCGTGTTGCGCGGCAGGGGCGAGGTGCGCGTCCTGGGGATGGAGATGAAGCGGGCCAACCTGAAGGAGATCCGCCGCCGCGTCGGCCTCCTGTTCCAGGACCCGCGCCAGCAGCTCTTCCTGCCCAGCCTCGAGGAGGACGTCGCCTTCGGCCCGCTCAACGCCGGCTGCAGCGAGGCCGAGGCGCGCCGGCGCGTGGCCCGGGTCCTGGAGCGACTGGGGCTGGCCGCCCATGCCGGCGATTCGCCGCTGCGCCTGAGCGCCGGCGAGCAGAAGCGGGCGGCGCTGGCCACGGTCCTGGTGCTGCAGCCCGAGCTGCTGGCCTTCGATGAGCCCTCGGCGGGCCTGGACCCGGCCGGCCGCCGCGACTTCATCGAGATCGTGCGCGCCCTGCCGCAGACCAAGGTCATCGCCACCCACGACATGGAGCTGGCCCGGGAGCTGTGCCCGCGCCTGGCGGTCATGGACGGAGGGCGCGTCGCCGCCGACGGAGCGCGCGACGCCATTTTGGCGGACGCGGGGCTGCTGCGCGCGCACAAGCTCGAGCCGCCGCTCAGCATGTTGCTGAAGCAAAGTCAATGAACTCGGCGTAAAGTGCAGGGCGTAAGGTTCAGGGATGAAAGCGCAAGGCAAAGGCAAAAGTGAAGAAAAGACCTCTCATCTGTCCGCTGCCATGGCTGACAGTTCTTTTGCTTTTTTACTGTCACTGACAATTGCCTTGGGCCTTCGTTTTGGAAATTGGAATTTGGGATTTAAGTCTTCCGATTGCATCTTCTCTTTCCGTAAACCGTAAACCGTCCACCGTCAACCGATTTCACCCCTGACTGACTTGCATTTCAGCCCCGAATCCGGTATTCTTGCCCCTTGATTTACGCGACGGGATGGAAGGCTCTCGTTCCCCCGTAAGCAGAATCCGAAACAGAAGGATCTCGATCCGATGAACATCCGCACCTGGACCATAACCTTGGCGCTGCTGCTGGCCCTGGCGCCGGCGGCGTCCGGCTGCACCAACTTCCTGGTCAGCAAGGGCGCCTCGGCCGACCGCTCGATCCTGATCACCTACTCGGCCGACTCGCACGCGCTGTACGGCGACCTGAACTTCATACCAGCCGGCGAGCACATCGAGGGCACCTGGATCGACGTCTTCGACGGCGACAGCGGCAAGTACCTGGGCAAGGTGCGCCAGGCGCGCCGCACCTGGCAGGTGGTCGGGCTGATCAACGAGCACCAGGTGGCCATCGGCGAGACCACCTTCGGCGGCCGCGAGGAGCTGATGGATCCCAAGGGCGTCGTCGACTACGGCAGCCTGATGAACCTGGCGCTGCAGCGTTCGCGCACCGCCCGCGAGGCGCTGCAGGTGATGACCTCGCTGGTCGAGGAGTACGGCTACGCCTCCAGCGGCGAGTCCTTCTCCGTCTCCGACCCCGACGAGGCGTGGATCCTGGAGATGATCTCCAAGGGGCCCGAGCGCAAGGGAGCCGTCTGGGTGGCGCGCCAGGTGCCCGACGGCTACGTCTGCGGCCACGCCAACCAGGCGCGCATCCACCAGTTCCCCCTGCAGAAGGGCAACTCCTTCTTCGACAAGAGGCAGACGACCTTCCATTCGGCCGACGTCGTCTCCTTCGCCCGCGAGAAGGGCTATTTCCAGGGCTCCGACGCCGAGTTCAGCTTCGCCAACGCCTACTGCCCGCCCGACTTCGGCGGCCGCCGCTTCTGCGACGCCCGCGTCTGGCAGTTCTTCCGCCGCGTCACCCCCGACTCCAGGCAAATGGACGCCTACGAGGACTGGGCGCTGGGCATCAAGGCCGACGCCGCCCCCATGCCCCTGTTCGTCAAGCCCGACCGCAAGCTCTCCCTGCGCGACGTGATGGAGCTCATGCGCGACCATTACGAGGGCAGCGCCATGGACATGAACCACGACATCGGCGCCGGCCCCTTCGCCCTCCCCTACCGCTGGCGGCCGATGACCTGGAAGCTCGACAAGGAGGCCAAGGAGGGCTATTTTTTCGAGCGCGCCACTTCGACCCAGCAGACCGCCTACTCGTTCGTCGCCCAGTCGCGCTCCTGGCTGCCGGGCGCCATCGGCGGCATCTTCTGGGTGGGCATGGACGACACCTTCAGCACCGTCTACGCCCCCATGTACTGCGGCATCCGCCGCGTGCCGCCCAGCTATGCCCGCGGGACCGGCACCTTCGACCGCTTCAGCTGGGACTCGGCCTTCTGGGTGTTCAACTTCGTGTCCAACTGGGCCTATTCCCGCTACCAGGACATGATCCAGGACATCCAGGCCGTGCAGCGCGAGATCGAGGGCAAGTACCTCGCCGTCCAGCCCGAGCTCGAGGCGGCGGCCCTGGAGCTGTACAAGCGCTCGCCCGAGCTGGCCCGCGACCGCCTCACCGCCTACAGCGTGGACGAGGGCGAGGCGCTGGTCAAGCGCTGGCGGCAGCTGGGCGAGTTCCTGGTCTGGAAGTACCTGGACGGCAACGTCCGCGACAGCCAGGGCAAGGTCACCCACCCGCCGTATCCCAGGGCGTGGTACGAGCGCATCATCAAGGAGACCGGGGACAGGTTCAAGGTGCCAGAGGCAAAGAAATAATGCAAAGGGAAAAGGAAAAAGGTAAAAGGTAAAAGTGAAGAGGCGGACAATCGCCTGAGTTCCCTGCTTTTGCCTTCTCCCTTTTTCCTTGTTTGGGGGAAAGGCGGCCTCGGGGCCGCCTCCGCCCTTCACATTCCAAATCTCAAGCGCCCATTCCAAATAGGTTCCACGCACCAATGCCCCACTGAACAAAACGGGAAAAAGCACCAAAAGTGCATGGGTTTGGGTCATGCGGACGCATCGTTCCCGTCAGGGGATTGGCATGCGGTGCTTGTTCGTGATTTGCTGCTTGGTGCTTGATTTTATTCATCCCATCCTCCACATGCTTCGTGGCGTTAGAATGTCTTGAAGAAGCCCAGACCGAGCAGGAACTTGCCCGGCAGTTCCTTCTGCGGCTCCCGGCAGATGTCCTTTTTCCAGCCCACGTACGGCCGCCATTCGACCGCCCGGCCGCCGGCGGCCAGCAGGCGCAGGTCGAGGCGCAGGCGGTCGCCGCGGGCCTCGACCCTGGCCTCAGCGGCCAGTTTCACGGCCCGCCCCTGCCAGACCTGCAGGCCGAGCCGGCCCTGCGCCTCCAGGCCGTGCTTGAAGTCGCAGCCGGCCGTCACTTCATAGCGCAGGCCGCTGTCCAGCGCGTCGAAATCGGGCTGGTTGCGCAGGGCCAGGCCGGCGAACAGGCTGGCCAGGAAGGGACGGTCGTCGTCGACCGGCAGGTCGAGCCGGTAACGGACCCTCCAGGCGGCGAAAAGCGACCGGGCGACGCGGAGCTCGTAATCGAGGCCGATGTCGTAGAGCATCTTCCAGGGCCAGAACTGGGCGAAGAACGAGTCGCCGTTGAGGATCGGGGCCTCGAAGCCTACATCGAGGGCGATGCGGCGCTCGGGACGGCGGAAGAACTCCATCTTGAACCCGCCCTCGACCTCCAGCTTGAGGCGCTCGTCGAAGGGCGAGGCGCCGACCAGGACCTTCAGCGACTCGAGGAAGGAGTCGTGGTTGGCGCCGGAGCGCAGGCGGGCGCCGATGAAGGAGGCGGCATCCATCTCGTAACGCCGGGCGTTGCGGAAAAAAAGCTCCAGGTTGGGACTCAGGGCCAGGGAGAAGCCGGCCTCATGATACAGGCGGCGGAAGTCGACCAGTTTGAACTCGGCCTCCAGGGAAAGCTCGGGGATCAGGACGCCGCGCCATTGGCCGCCGGCGGTCGCCAGGCTGCGGTAGCCGGCGCTGCCGCCGACGAAGGGCCCTGCGCCCAGGACCAGGGTGAAGCCATCCCGCTCCAGGACGGCCCGGCCCAGGAGCTCGTTCAGGTTCCAGACATAGGGGGTTTCTCGGGCCGCGCTGTGGCGGCAGAAGTGGTTCAGCCTCAGCTCCAGGTTGAACCCAGGACCCAGCCGCCGCCGAGCCCCGGCGTTCACCCAGTAATCGATCGCCCCCTGCAGGCGGCCGTTCATCAGCGAGTGGTACTGCACCTCGGCGAAAAGCCCGGCATGGCGCGAAACGGGGAAATCAAAGCGGAAGCGCGGGCGGTAATAGCGCCGCTCCAGCGAGTCGAGGCCGTACTCGACGACCAGCAGCGCCTTGCTTTCCTCACGGATCCTTTCCCCGGCTCGAGCCGCCGCCGGCAGCAGACACAGGGCGGAGAGGAGCAGCGGCAGAATACGATGACGATGGGGACGGTCTTGGGAAATTTGGAAATTTCCTTCTGTTCGCCGAACAAGCGAGTGGCCTTCAATGGCCTTTCCCGATCTCTCTGGCCTATGCCCTCCCTTGATCGCTTCCAATAGACTCCTTGTCACTGGCCGATGTAAAAAAGGGCGGCCCCAAAGACCGCCCTCGCCGGTTCCATCGTTCCGGTTTACAGCAATCCCCTCTTTTTCAACAACGGCTCGATCCTCGGCTCGCGGCCGCGGAAGCGCTTGTAGAGGACCATGGCATCCTCGATCCCCAGCCGCGCCAGGATGTTGCGCCGGAACGACTCGGCCGTGCGCCGGTCGAACAGCGAGGTTTCCTGGAAGGCCTCGAAGGCGTCGCAGTCGAGCTGCTCCGACCAGATGTAGCTGTAGTAACCCGCCTCGTAGCCGCCGTGGATATGGGTGAAGTAGGTCGATTTCCAGCGCGGCAGGATCTCGGGCATCAGGCCCAGGCCGTCCATGACCCTCTTCTCGAACAGGGTCACGTTGACGTTGCGCGCGTCGGCCAGCGTATGCCAGGCCAGGTCCAGGAAGCAGGAGGCCAGGAACTCCACCGTCTCGAAACCCTGGTTGAACAGGGAGCTCTTGCGGATCTTGGCCACCAGCTCCTCGGGGATGACCGCACCGGTCTGGTAGTGGCGGGCGTAGAGCTTGAGCATCTCGGGCTCGAGCACCCAGTGCTCCATCATCTGCGACGGCAGCTCCACCGAATCCTGGGGCGCGAAATTGGAGCGATAGCGGCTGTCGGTGAACAGGGTGTTCAGGGCGTGGCCGAACTCGTGGAAGGAGGTGCTCACCTCGTCGAGGCTCAGCAGCGACGGCGTGCCGGCCGTCGGCTTGGTGAAGTTGCCGACCAGGGTGGCGAAGGGGACGACGCGCCTGCCGTCCCGGTAGAACGTGCCGCGGAAGGCGCCCGACCAGGCGCCGCCCTGCTTGTTGTCGCGCGGGAAGAAGTCCATGTACAGGATGCCCAGCAGCGAGCCGTCGCGGTCATGGACCTCGGCCACGCGCACGTCGGGGTGATAGACCGGGATGTCCTTGCGCTCGACGAAGCGCAGCCCCCAGAGCTTTTCGGCCAGGGTGAACATGCCCTGCTGGACGTTCTCCAGCTTGAAGTAGGGGCGCAGCGCCGAGTCGTCGAGGTCGTACTTGGCCTTGCGCAGCTTCTCGGCGTAGTACCACCAGTCCCAGGGCTGCAGCCGGAAGCCGCCGCCCTCCTGGTCGATGATCCCCTGCATCTCGTCGCGCTCGGCCTGGGCCCGGGCCAGCGCCGGCGTCCAGAGCTGCCGCAGGAAGGCGTCGACCCGCGCCGGGGTGCCGGCCATGCGCGGCTCAATGTAGTAGTCGGCTGGCGTGGCGTAGCCCAGCAGGTGGGCGCGTTCCTGGCGCAGCACCATCAGCCTCTGCAGCACGGCCTTGTTGTCCTTGTCGTTGTCACGGTCGCCGCGCATGAAGAAGCAGGCGAAGAGCGCCTGGCGCAGGTCGCGCCGCGGCGAGTACTGCAGGAAGGGGATCCAGGAGGTCTTCTGGGCGGTGAAGGCCCACTTGCCCTCCTGGCCCAGCGCCTTGGCCGTCACGGCCGCCTCGGCGACGACGCCGTCAGGCAGTCCGGCCAAGTCCTCCGGCTTGTCCAGGACGATGAACGAGGAATTGGTCTCGGACAGGACGTTGTCGCTGAACTTGAGCGCCAGCAGCGAGTGCTCCTTGTTGATCTCGCGCAGGCGCTCCTTCTGCCTGGCGTCGAGCAGGGCGCCGCCGCGCACGAAGCCCTTGTAGGTGTTCTCCAGCAGGTAGCGCTGGACGCCGTCGAGCTTCAGCCGGGCGCGGCGGTCGTAGACGGCCTTGACGCGGGCGAAGAGCTTGTCGTTGAGGCTGATGTTGTCCTGGTGCGCCGAAAGCAGCGGCGCCAGCTCGCTGGCCAGGTCCTGCATTTCCTGGCTCGTGGCCGCGCTCAGGAGCGAGTAAAAGATGTTGCTCACCTCGCCCAGCATCTGCCCCGAGAGGTCGAGGGCCACGAGGGTGTTTTCGAACGTCGGCGGCCTGGGATTGGCGACGATGGCGTCGATCTCCGCCTGTTGGCGCTTCATCGCCTCCAGCAGGGCCGGCTTGTAGTGGGCCAGCTCGATGCGGTCGAAAGGCGGCGTCTCGAAAGGTGTGCCGAAAGGCTTGAAGAATGGGTTGTCCTCGGCGGCCAGGGGCAGGCACGCGGCTGCCAGCAGCAGCACCGGGGTCAGGGCGTACAGGATACCATGCTTTTTCACTTTGCGAATCCTCCTTGCCGGATAATCGAAGCGCTTTCATTATACCCGCAGGCGGGAGCCCGCGCCAGTGGGCCTCAGGAAGATTGCTGGACAAGGCCAGATGGGGGGTGCGGTCCCGCCGCTTGACAGCCGGGGCTCTCCCGGCGGATAATGCAATCCTGAACGGCTCGCGGAGGTGCGATGCAAGCAGTGTTTTTGAAGGGAACCCCGCCCGCCGGCCGCGACCCGATGTGCAACCGGGCGGCGGCCGCGGTCACGGCGGTGTTGCGCAAGCGCGGCTGGGAGACCAAGTCCTTCGCCCTGGCCAGCCTGGACATCCGCCCCTGCCGCGGCTGCTTCTCCTGCTGGCTCAAAACGCCGGGGCGCTGCGTCATCCAGGATGATGAGGAGCCCATCCTGCGCGCCGCCGCGGGCTGCGAGCGCTTCATCTGGCTGACGCCGATCACCTTCGGCGGCTACTCTCCCGAGCTGAAAAAGGCCCTTGACCGCATCATTCCTCTTCTGTTGCCGTTCTTCACCCGCGTGCGGGGCGAGACCCATCACCCGCTGCGCTACCCGCCAATGCGGCGGCGGCTGCTGGTCGTGGGCACAGGGCGCGAGGAGGACGACGAGGGCGAGGCGGCGTTCCGGCTGCTGGCCGGGCGCAACGCCCTGAACATGGGCGACGCCGAAGCGGCGACGGCCGTGTTTCGCGGCGATGTCCCCCTGGTGGAGATGGAACGGCGGCTGGGCGCCGAGCCCTTCTTCGCCGAGGCGGCCCGATGAGCGGCCGCAAGGTGCTGCTGCTGGTCGCCAGCCCGCGCGGGCAGGCCAGCGTATCGAGCCGCATCGGCGACCACCTGCTGGCCCTCCTGGAGAAGCGCGGCATGGCGATCAAGACGCTGATGCTGCTCCCGGCCCTGGACGATGACAGACGGCTGAACGAACTGCTGGCCGCGATCGACCAGTGCTCGCTGCTGCTGGTCGCGTTTCCCCTCTATGTCGACCAGCTGCCGGCGCCGCTCGTCGACCTGTTGCGCCAGGTGGCCGACCGCCGCCAAGGGCGCAACGGCGAGCGCAACGAGCCCCGGCAGTCGCTGGCCGCCCTGGTCCAGTGCGGCTTTCCCGAGACCCTTCATTGCCGGACCGCCGCCGACATCGTGCGCCTCTTCGCGGCTCAATCGGGTTTCCGCTTCCTGGGCTGCCTGGCCTTCGGCATGGGCGGCGCCGTGGACCGCCGCCGCCCCCTGTCCGAAGCCGGCCCTGTCGTCCGCCACCAGCTCCGCGCCCTGAACGAGGCGGCCGCCCGCCTGGCCGAGAACCGGGAGATTCCCGCCGAGGTCATCGGCCGCATGGGCCGGGCGATGATGCCGCGCTGGTTCTACAACCTGGCCGCAGGCTGGGGATGGAAGCGGCAGGCCAAGACGTTCGGCACCTCGGGCCGCCTGCGAGACATGCCGTACGCCGGAGAGCCGCGCGGAGGCTAAATCCCCGGCCCGCTCACCTGCACGCCCAGGTCTCGCGATTCGTCGCCCAGCCCCATGCGCTCCAGGTTGAAGGTGGGGCGCACGCGGAATTCCAGGAACCCTTCGCCGGCTCCAGCAAGCCGCAGGCGGAACGACCTGTTCGACCGGAAGACGAACGTGCTCAGCAGTTTCCCCCGCCAATAGACATCCACGACCTGCCGCTGACCCGGCAGGCGCGGCAGGGGGGCGCCGCAGAACAGGCGGTAGACGCCGTCCCCTTCGTCCGTGTACACATAGAGGCCCGCTTTGCCGCCGGTCCAGCGGAAGGAGCGGCCGGCATTCGCCTCGCGGTAGGAGAAGCCATAATCGTAGGCCGTGCCGGCCTGCCGCGCCAGGGTACGGGGATGGAGATCCCGGACATGCACGGCGTTCATGGCCGAGAAAAGGAAGAGGACAGCCGCCGCCCAGGCGCGGCCGCCTGGCGGTTTCGGCGCCGGCGGCCAGGCGGCGGAGGCGGTTACGATCCAGAACAGCAGCAGGGCCTCGGGAAACCAGAAAAAATTGTTGAACAGCAGGGCCACAGCCATCGCCGCAAGCAGGGCGCGGGGCGTGCCGGCCCCCAGCCCGCGCAGCAGCGCCGCCAGGAAGAGCAGGAAGACCAGTCCGCCCGCCAGGCCGGTCTCGGTGAAAAAAAGCAGGTACTGGTTCAGGGGCAGATCGAGCCAATGGTCTTCGCCGTGCCGCAGGTGCTTCAGGTGGAAATAGAAGTTGCCGGCGCCGACACCGCTTGCGGGAAAGCGCAGGACCATGCCGGCGCCGTCGCGCAGCATGGCCAACCGGCCGTTGCTGATGCGGTCGATGGCCTGGAAGCGGTCGCCGGCCGAGGGCAGGCGGGCCGCCTGGACCAGCGAATCCCACAGGCGCCGCCCCAGGGTTCCGCCCCCGACCAGCAGCGCCGCGGCCAGCAGCAGCGCGACGACGGCCTTGGCCCTGAGGCCGGGCCGGCGCCAGGCGAAAAAGCGCAGCAGAGCCGCCAGCACGAACAGGAAGGCCGTGCGGCAGCCGGAAACGGAGACCGCGGCCAGGGCTACGGCGAGAAAGGCGAAACCGGCTCCGCGGCCGGATAGGAGTCGCGTGAAACGGGGCCTGCCTCCGGCCCTCGTGCCCGTTGGCCCGGATCCGTCCGCCCGCCCCATCAGGTCCAGCGCCTGCCAGAGGAACATGGCGCCCGCGAAGAAGCCGAAGGCGTTGAAGTCGGAGAAACCTCCGTTCAGCTGCTTCATCCTGATGCCCCACCAGCTTTGGGCCAGGAAGTCGGGATCAATCCACTTCTGCGCCAGGGCCAGCAGGAAGGAGAGTACGAATCCCGCCTTGAGCGGGACGAAGGCGTCAGCTCCGCCAAGGCGCCAGCGCCGGAGCAGGACGGCCGCCCAAGGGGCCAGGGAGAACAGCGCCAGGGTGATGGCCGGGAAGACGACGGCAAAGGAGACCCGGTCCATGCTGGGAGCCACCGGCGTGTCGCGAAGCAGGGCCAACGCCGGCAGGCCCAGGTTCGACCAGCGCAGGAAAACGAAGGCCGCCGAGATCCAGAGCAGGCCCAGAAAAAGCCGGTAGGGGCCGCGGCCGGGAAAGCCGGCCGCCAGCGGCTCCCTCCTGCCCAGGGCAGCGAGGAGCATGCCCGCCAGCTGGAAGAGGGAGACGCCCAGGTAATTGAAGGGAACCCCCTTCAGGACAAGGTCGGGCGTCGCATTGACCAGGGGCAGCAGGAAAAGGAACAGCTGCAGCGCCCGGCGGCCGTCCCACAGGTAGGTGGCGCATCCCAGGGCCAGGGAGAGGAGAGGCAGGAGCGGCGCGCCCAGGTGGAAGGCGGCGGCGTAGAACAGCAGCGCCGCGGCGGCCAGGGCAAGGACGGCGAGCAGCAGGTCGGGGCGCGCTTCCCCGCTGCTGCCCGCCGGCGGCTCAGTAGGCATGGGGATCGCCCCTGAGCATGACCCAAAGCGAGCGCCAGATGATCTTCAGGTCAAGCCAGAACGACCAGTTCTCGATGTACCAGATGTCAGCCTCGACCCGCTTGCGCAGCAGCTCCGGGTTGCGGGTCTCGCCGCGCAGGCCGTTGACCTGGGCCCAGCCGGTGATGCCGGGCTTGATCAGGTGGCGCATCTGGTAATGCTGGATGGAGTCCTTCGCCTCCAGGTTCATCGGCGTGGGGTGCGGGCGGGGGCCGACGACCGACATCTCGCCCTTCAGCACGTTGAGGAATTGCGGCAGCTCGTCCAGGTTGTTGCGGCGCAGGAAGCGTCCGAGGCGGGTGATGCGCGGATCGCCGATCTTCGCCTGCTGATAGCGCCCCTTCTCGTCCACATCCCTGCTCTCCCAGACCATCGAGCGGAACTTGTAGCATTCGATGCGCTTGTTCTTGATCCCCCAGCGCTCCTGCTTGAAGAACACGGGCCCCGGCGACGAGCGCTTGATCAGCAGGGCCAGCAGCGGCCAGAGCCAGGTGAACACGGCCAGGAACAGGAAAGCGGAAAAGGCCAGGTCGAAAAGGCGCTTGGCGATGCGGCGCCCGATCCCCTCCAGGGGATGGGCGCGCAGGGTGATGACCGGGAACAGCCCGAAGCGGGAAACGCTGTAACACGTGCTCAGATGGCGGAAATAATCGGGAATGATGCGCACGCGCACCGGGTGATTTTCGCACAGGCCGACCACCCGGTCCACCAGGGCGTTCTCGCCGTTGGGCAGGATGATGACCACCTCGTCGATGGAGTTGTTCTCCAGCAGCCGGGGAAGATCGCCGATCGCGCCGAGCCGCTCGCAGGCGAGCCCATCCCCCGGCTTATCCGCGACATGGCCGACCACGCGCAGGCCCATGTGGGGATTCTCGGCCAGGGTGGCGCAGAATTTCCCCGCGTTGTTCCCGTTGCCGACGACGAGGATGCGGCAGTGGTGATGGCCGTTCTTCAGGTAGCGCCGGAGCATGAGCCGCAGCGCCGCCCGCCAGAGGGCGAGGGCGACGAGCAGCAGGACGCCGTAGACGAAAACGAAAAAGCGCGAAAGGACCTGCGACTTGACGGCGAAAAGGACCATGACGGCCAGGAAGAGATGGAGCAGGACGCTGCCCGCCAGCATGGAGATCTCGGCGGCGGCCGTGCGGATGCGGAACTCGTCGTACAGGCCGGAAACGCGGGCTCCGAAGTTCCAGAACATGCACAGCAGGATCAGCAGCAGCCACTCCCTGGCGCTGAGGGCCAGGAACGCCCCGGGCAGGCCGGCGTGGTCCTTGGCCAGGAAGAGGGCCGCCAGGTACGCGGCGATCAGCAGAAGAAGGTCGCCGGCATTCCTAAGAATCTTCCTGTCCCTGCTTTTTCCGTGCATCCTTCTTTTCCGTCAGCTCCTCGAACAGCCGCCGGTAGCGGCCGGCGATTTCCTCCCACGAATAGGCTTCGCGGACCCTCTCCCGGGCCCGTCCGCGAAGTTCCTCGAGCGCCGCTTCCCGCCTCTCCGCGTCGGCGATCAAGGCGCTTAAATTACCAGTTTCCTTGGAAAAAAACAAGCCGTACCGCCCGTCGGCAAGCACTTCGCGGTTGAAGACCGTGTCCAGGGCGAGGACGGCGCAGCCCGCAGCCAGCGCCTGCAGCAGGGAAGGGTTGGTGCCGCCGAACTCGTGGCCGTGCAGGTAGGCGAAGCAGTGCTGGGTCAGGGCGGCCAGCTCGGCGGCGCCGGTCACGTAGCCGGTCCAGGTCAGGCGCGGATCGTCCAGGGAACGCAGGGCCCGTTCGTAGCGGCCGCCGTAGGGGTCTCCCCCGACCACGACCAGCCTGCGCCGGCTGGCCGAGGCGAGGAACTCGCGCACCAGCAGGCCGGCGTTGTTGTCCGGGACCATGCGGCCGACGATCAGGTAGTAGCCCCGGCTCTCGAGCCCCCAGCGCACCAGCCGGCGCGGGTCGGCCGGCGGCGGAATATCGGCGCCGTAGGCGATCATCGTCGACTCGGCCCCGAATTCGCGGCGGTAGATGAGCTGCATCTCGCGGGAGTCGGTGATCACCCGGTCGAAAAAGCGGGTGGCCTGACGCGAGGCCCAGCGGAAATACCGCGCCCCCAGGCCGCGCCATTTCGGCCGCAGCCACTCGAGCCCGTCGACGTTGATGGCGCTGGGCAGGCGGCGCAGCCGCGTCAGCAGGCCGAAAGGGCCGTTGGCCGAATTGACCGCCAGGACCGCATCGTAGCGCCGCCGGCTGGCGTGCAGGAAGGCCTGCAGGGAGTGGAGGAACTGGCTCAGGTTCTTTTTTTCGACGGTGGGCAGATAGACCAGGCGCACGCCGTTGACATCGCGGGGCCGCTCCGGGAAAAGGCCGCGGTGGCAGTAGACGGTGACATCGACCCCCTGGCAGACGAGCCTCTCCGCCAGCTCGCGCACGAACGTTTCGTAGCCGCTGTACACGATCGGATAGCCCCGGGAACCGATGATGGCGACCTTCATGCAATCATATCCACGCGGCACGGGGCCGGGCGGGCCTTGGCTTGGGCCGTAGCGTGGCTCCTGGCTTCACTCCCTTTCATTTTCAAGGCAACAGCGTACCGAGTGGGCTGCGGAATGTCAACTGACGTTCCCGGCGGGCGGAGCGCGTCCAGGGCGGGGAGCGCAAAACCCGGCGGCCCTTTTTTCGTATAGTCAATCTCGAATCCAAGACGAAAGGAGAAGCATGCATGAACTTCAGGATGTCCCTGGCGATCCTGTCCCTTTGCGCCCTGCTGGGCTCTTCCCTGCCTGCGGACGCGGACGCTGAGATGAAAAAAATCCCCGATTATTCGCGGCAGAGCCGCTCCGAGGTGCCGCTGGAGCACACCTGGAAGATCGAGGACCTCTACGCCTCCGAGGCCGACTGGCAGGCCGAGAAGCAGGCCGTGACCGAAGACATCGCCCGCATCGACGCGGCGTCCGCGGGCTGGACCGATTCGGCCGTTGACATGAAGAGGCTGCTCGACCTGGTGAGTTCGATCCAGCTGCGCGGCGCGCGGCTCTATTCCTACGCCAGCCACCAGTCCAACACCGACCTGGGCAACACCCGCTTCCAGGCCATGCTGGGCGAGATCCGCAGCGGCTTCGTGCAGCTGGGCGCCAAGCTCTCCTTCATGCGCCCCGACATCCTGGCCTTGGGCGCCGACCGGTTTGCGGCCTATCTGCAGGCCGAGCCCGGCCTGGCCCCCTACCGCTTCGGCGTCGAGAGCATCCTGCGCGAGAGGGAGCACGTGCTGCCCGGCGACCAGCAGCGCATCGCCTCGCTGACCGGCCTGTTCAGCGGCGTGCCGGCCGACGCCGCGGGCATGCTCAACAACGTCGAGCTGCCGCGCGCCGAGGTCACACTGGCTGACGGCACGAAGGTGCTTCTGGACCAGGCGGCCTACCAGCGCCTGCGCGGCTCCAGGGAGGCGGCCGACCGCGGCCGGGTCATGCGGTCGTTCTGGGAGAACCAGAAGAAGTTCGAGAACACCCTGGCCATCCTGCAGGACGGGGCCGTCAAGAGCCATTTCTTCAACGCCCGCATCCGCAACCATCCCGACTGCCTCTCCGCCCGCCTCTTTGCCGAGGACATCTCGCCGGAGGTCTACCACCAGCTCATCCGCCAGGTCCACGCCTTCCTGCCGGCGCTGCACCGCTATCTGGCCCTCAAGCAGAGGCTGCTCGGCCTGCCCGAGTTCCGCTACGAGGACGTGTACGCCCAGTCGGCCCGGGCGGTCGAAAAAACCTTCCCCTTCGCCGAGGCGCGCCGGCTGATCAGCGAGGCGCTGAAGCCGCTGGGTCCCGAGTATGCCGGCGCCCTGCGCCGCGCCTTCGAGGAGCGCTGGATGGACCTCTATCCCAACCGGGGCAAGGAGAGCGGCGCCTACTCGGGCGGCGTCTACGGCGTCCACCCCTACATCAAGCTCAACTACAACGGCGACTACGACGCCGTGGCCACCACCGCCCACGAGCTCGGCCACGCCCTGCACTCCTATTTCTCCGACAAGACCCAGCCCTTCCCCACCGCCGACTACACCACCTTCCTGGCCGAGATCGCCTCGACCTTCAACGAGCACCTGCTGATGCACCACCTGCTGAAAAAGGAAAAGGACGACCTGTTCAAGCTCTACATCCTGGACAACTACCTAGACGGCTTCCGCGGCACGCTCTTCCGCCAGACGCTGTTCGCCGAGTTCGAGCTGGCCATGCACCAGCGCGTGGAGGCCGGCCAGACCCTGACCGCCGACTGGCTCAACGCCACCTACCTGGAACTGACCCGCAAGTACTACGGCCATGAGAAGGGGGTGTGCCGCGTCGACGAGTACATCCAGTCGGAGTGGAGCGGCATCCCCCATTTCTACCTGGATTATTACGTGTTCCAGTACAGCACCGGCCTCATCGCCTCCATGGCCCTCAGCGACCGCGTGGCCAAGGGCGACGCCGGGGCCCGCGACCGCTATCTCGAGCTTCTGAAAGCCGGGGGCAGCGACTACCCGCTGAACATCCTGAAAAGGGCTGGAGTGGACATGAGCCGTCCCGAGCCTTATGTCGCGGCCCTGAAGCGCTTCGACAGCCTGGTCGGCGAGATGGAGACGATCGCCGCCCGCCTGCAGAAACGGAGGAAACGCTGATTCCTCTCGATCTAATAAGGGGAAAAGTGGTAGAGGGGTGGATGGACAACGTGGTAGAGAGGTAAAGGTGCAAAGTGGCAGAGGGGTGAAGCAAGAAAAAAACCGGCCAGAAAAAAGCCAAAAAAGAAACAAATAGCGCCGGTGCGCCTTTACTTTCCACTTTACAACTTGGTCGCTTTACCCCTTAACCCCTTATCCACTTTCCCCCTCTATCACTCTGGAACTTTTTCTCTCTTGCTCTACCCCTTTACCCCTTCACACCTTTAGTTCTCGTTGCCGCAAATACCAGTCGACGACCCCGCGCAGTCCCTCCTGGAAGCCCATCCTGGCGCGGAAGCCGAACTCGCGCTCGGCGCGGCTCACGTCCAGGCGTCGGCGCGGCTGGCCGTTGGGCTGGGTCGTATCCCAGCGGATCTCGCCCTTGTACCCGACCAGCCCGGCGATCCTTTCGGTCAGCTCCCTGATGCTGATCTCCATGCCCGACCCCAGGTTCACGGGCTCGGGCTTGTCGTATCGTTCGGCGGCCAGCAGGATGCCCTCGGCCGCGTCGTCCACGTGAAGAAACTCCCGCGTGGGCGAGCCGTCGCCCCAGGCCGTCACAAAGCCGGCGCCCGACTCGCGGGCCTCGACGAACTTCTTGATCAAGGCCGGGATCACGTGGCTGCTGGCCGGATTGAAATTGTCTCCCGGGCCGTACAGGTTCACCGGCAGCAGGAAGATCGAGTTCCAGCCGTGCTGCTGGCGGTAGGCCTGCGACTGCACCAGGAGCATCTTTTTCGCCAGGCCGTAGGGGGCGTTCGTCTCCTCCGGGTAGCCGTTCCAGAGGTCTTCCTCGCGGAAAGGGACGGGGGTGAACTTCGGGTAGGCGCAGATGGTGCCGATGGCCACGAACTTGCCCACCCCGGCCCTCCAGCTCTCGTGCATGAGCTGGACGCCCATCATCAGGTTGTCGTAGAAAAAATCGGCCGGCCGCTCGCGGTTGGCGCCGATGCCGCCGACGACCGCCGCCAGGTGGATCACCAGGTCGGGACGGAACTGCAGGTGCCGGCGGATCACGGCCGGGTCGACCAGGTCACCATCCTCGATGCCGGTGGCCAGGACATGCCCGCAGCCCCGTTCCCGCAGCTTGGCCGCAATGACGCGCCCCAGGAAACCGCTGCCCCCGGTCAGCCAAACCCGCCTTTCATCCCAGAAGCCCAACTCCACCTCCTTCTCGCGAACCTTTTTCCTGTAACAGATTGCCGGCCAAATGTCAAAGATCCCGCTGCGCGCCGTGCGCGCGCGGACGCCCGTGTGCCCCCCGGATCGCAAGCGAACATTTCCGAGGCCCCGCGCGTACCAGATCAGGACGCCAGAAAAAGTCGCCCGCGCGAGGCCGACGAGTAACCTTGGCGGCGTCTGCCGCGTCTAACAGGTAAGGAGCGAGCGGGAACATGAAAAAGTTGATTTTTTGGATTCTCCTGATCCTTGTGTGGAACGGAGCGGCCCAGGCGGCCGCCAGCAGGCAAGGCCTGGAGTCCGGCACCCTGCGCCAGAGCGTCCGGCCGCTGCAGCCAACCAGGGCCTCGGCGCCGCCGGTCCTGGACGGCGTGCTCGACGACGAGGCCTGGAAGAGCGCCGAGGTCATCGACGACGTCTGGATCACCTACAACCCGGTCAACGGCAGCGAGCTGCCCCAGCGCACCCGCGCCTACGTCACCTACGACGCGGAAAACCTCTATTTCGCCTTCCACTGCCTGGACAGCCAGCCCGAGCTGATCAAGACCTCGCTGACCAGGCGCGACGGCATCTTCGACGACGACTGGGTCGGCCTCTCGCTCGACACCGTGGGCGGCCGCAAGTACGGCTATGAGATGTTCGTCAATCCCAGCGGCGCCCAGGCCGACATCTTCCGCACCGGCGACATCGAGGATTCCTCCAGCGACTGGGTGTGGCACAGCGCCGGCAAGATCGTCTCCGACGGCTACGTGGTCGAGATCCGCCAGCCCCTGAAGAGCATCCGCTTCGCCAGCGGCAAGGACGTGCGCATGGGGGTCGTTTTCTGGCGCCGCATCAGCCGGCTGGGCATGAGCGGCTCCTGGCCGCACCTGCGCCCCGGCCAGGGCATCGGCCTCTGCCAGGTCGAGGTGCGTCTCTCCGAACTGCCCCGGCCGCTGGTGCTGGAGGCCCTGCCCTCCTTCACCTTCACCTCGGGCTGGGACCGCCTCTCGCCCGCCTCCTGGTCGGGCGCCGAGCAAACCCGCGATCTGGGCTTCGGCCTGAAGTACGGCATCACCTCGTCGATCGTGGCCGAGGCCACCGTCAACCCCGACTTCAGCCAGGTGGAGAGCGACGCCCTGCAGGTGACGGTCAACCAGCGCTACCCCGTGCTCTACTCGGAAAAACGCCCCTTCTTCATGGAAGCGGGCAACCTGTTCGACCTGGCCGCCGTGGGCGACGGCCTGGGCAACATGGTCATGCCGGTGAACACCCGCCTGATCGTCGATCCGCGCTGGGGGGTGCGCCTGACCGGTGAGCAGGGCCGGGCTTCGTTCGCCCTGCTGGCCTCGGCCGACCGCTCGCCCGGCAACCCCTGGGAAGAGGACGCCAATCCCGACCTGGGGCGCCAGGCGACCTTCTGGATCGGCCGCGGCAAACTGGGGCTGGGCCGCGACAACTATCTCGGCCTGCTGTACAGCGGCCGCGAGTTCGGCGGCGAGTACAACCGCGCCCTGGCCGCCGACTTCTCTTTGCGCTTCGCCAAGAGGCACCAGCTGGTGGGCCACTACATCCAGACCCTTTCCAACCGCCCGGGGGCGGCGGGGGAGGTTCGCGGCGGCTGCCTGACCGCCGAATACGGATACGCCAGGGGCAACTCCTTCCTGCTGGCCCTGGTGGAGAACATCGATCCCGGATTTCAAATGGACAGCGCCTACTACCAGCGCAGCGGCATCGCTTCCGCCAAGCTCTACCTGCAGCAGCGCTTCGTCCCCGACAAGAAGCGGCTCCCCTGGCTGCTGGGCGTCACCCCCTCCCTGTACGGCGCCATCATCCACGACAAGGTCTCAGGCCTGGACGACCGCGAGCTGATGCTCGAGGTCTACGCCAACTTCATCCTCAAGGGCCAGATCGGCGGCTATGTCTACCTGGGACAGGAGTGCTGGGCCGGGCAGGCCTTCCAGCGCCGCAGGGCGCAGCTGAGCGCCAACCTGCAGCCGTGCAAGTGGCTGAACCTTCACAGCTGCTACAGCTTCGGCAACACCATCTACTACGACCCGGTCGACCCCTTCCTGGGCGACCGCACGCAGCTGCACGCCAGCTTCACCCTTCAGCCCACGAAGAGCCTGAACCTGTTCGGCGAGCACGTCATCAGCCGCTTCCGCCGCCTCGACACCCGCGAGAAGGTCTACGACCAGGGGATCTGGCGCGGCCGCCTGACCTACCAGTTCAACGCCAAGTTTTTCCTGCGCGGCCTCCTGCAGTACGACAGCTTCTACCGCCGCGTGCTGGGGGATTTCCTGGCCTCGTTCACCTATATCCCCGGCACGGTGCTCTACCTGGGCTACGGTTCGCTGAACGAGAGCCGCTCCTGGAGCGAGGGCGGCTGGCAGCGCGGCGTCACCGGGGACCGCTTCTACCAGACCCGCCAGAGCCTGTTCTTCAAGGTCAGCTACCGCTACCAGTTCTGAGGGACGGGCGATGACGACGACGAATCCGTTCCCATAAATGAGGCGGGGGGCGCGCAAGCGCCCCCGCGTCCTTGCGCGAGGAGAACCCTCCATGACGGACATTCCGGTTCAAGAGGCGGATGGCAGCCGCCTGCGGCGCACGCTCGCGGCGCGTTTCGGCCTGGGCTCCCTCCTCCTGGCGGCGATGCTTTTCCTCCCCGCCGGAACGCTGCGCTTCTGGCAGGCCTGGGTGTTCCTGGCCGTCCTGCTCCTCCCCATGCTCCTGACCGTCCTCCACTTCCTGCAGCGGGGCCCGGAGGTGCTGCAGCGGCGGATGAAATGGAGGGAGAAGGAGCCGGAGCAGAAAGCCATCATTCTCTGGTCCTATCCGTTCTTTCTGGCGGTTTTCCTGCTCCCGGGCCTCGACCGCCGCTTCGGCTGGTCGTCGGTCCCGGCCTGGCTGGTCCTCGCCGCCGACGCCGTCGTGCTGGCCTCGTACCTGGGCTTCGTCCGCGTCATGCGCGAGAACCGCTTCCTGTCACGGACCGTCGAGGTCGACCGCAGGCAGGAGGTCGTGCGCACCGGCCCCTACGCGATCGTGCGCCATCCCATGTACGCGGCGATCATCCCCCTGTACCTCGCCGGCCCCCTGGCCCTCGGATCGTACTGGGCCCTGGTCCCTGCCGCGGCCATCCCGTTCATCATCGTCCTGCGCATCCTCAACGAGGAGCAGGTGCTGTGCCGCGAGCTTGCGGGCTACAGCGATTACATGCGCCAGGTTAGGTACCGCCTCCTTCCCGGCATCTGGTGAGCCCGGCGGCGGCCCCGCCCGCAGCCTTCGCCCCCACCGGCCGCCGCCTTGCCAAAAGAAACCTGTTCTGTTACCCTGCAAGGGCTTCAGACAATCCCCATCGGAGGTGCCCCATGAAAAGACGTTGCGCCCTGACGCTGGTCCTGGCCCTGGCGGCCATCCTCGCGGCGAGCACCCCCGCGCGCTTCATCGACCAGGCCGCCGCTGACCGGGTGAAGGCCGAGCTGCTGCAGAAGTACGGCGAAGCGGAGACCTTCCGCGTCGAGCGCGGCGTCGGGCAGGTCGCGTCCCTGTGGCGCCAGGAGGACGGCACGCCGGCTGAATTCGCCGCCTTCTGCCGGGAGAACTTCGTCGCCTCCGGGGCGCCGCAGGAAGCGCTGTTCCGCAGGCTGGAGTTCTACAGCGAGTCCATCGGCGGAATGTTCGCCGAGATGGCCATGGACAAGAACCAGCCGGTCGACCTCGACTGGGGGGAGATCACGCCGCTGGACATCGCCATGAACGGCTATGACCCGGCCGCACACCTCTCCGACGACCTGTTCCAGAACAAAACGGCCTTTGTTTCGCTGCTGAACTTCCCCGTCTACACCTTGGCGGAGAAGCTGGCCCTGGGGCCGGGCTGGGACCGCCGGCAATGGGCCTACGCCCGCATCGCCGGCAGCAACACCACCCGTTTGCCCGCAGCCGTGGGCCAGGAGATTTCGGCGCTTATGGCCGCCGCCGGCCGCTACATTTCCGCATACAACATCTTCATGGGCAGCATCCTGGGCCCCGACAACCAGAAGCTCTTTCCCGATGACATGAAGTTGATCTGCCACTGGGGCGTCCGCGACGAACTCAAGGCCCGCTACGCCGACCCGCAACCGCTGGTCAAGCAGCACACCCTCTACCGCCTGCTGGAGCGCATCGTCCGCCAGGAGATCCCCGAGGTGATGATCAATTCCAACCGCTACCAGTGGAACCCGTTCAGCAACGCCGTGTCCGACAACGGCCGGCCGGTCGAGGCGGCCCCCGAGCCGAACACCCGCTACAAGGTATTCCTGGACACCTTCCGGGCCATGCGCCGGATGGATCCCTACAGCCCGCTCTACCCCGACCATATCCGCCGCTCCTTCGACGTCGGCCGCGAGATCCCCGAAAGGGAAGTGGAGGCGATGTTCCGGGAACTTCTCTCGTCGCCGCAGGTAAAGAGGGTGGCCGCCCTCATCGCCAGGCGCCTGGGCCGCAAGCTGCAGCCATTCGACCTCTGGTACCCTGGGCTGCGTACGGGAAGCGCCGTGCCCGAGGAGGACCTCGACCGCATCGTCAGGGGGCGGTACCCCGACGCCGCCGCCTTCGAAAAGGACCTGCCCGCCATCCTGGCCAAGCTCGGCTTCGGCCCCGAGCGCAGCGCGTACATCGCCGCCCGCGTCCAGGTCGACCCGGCGCGCGGCTCGGGCCACAACGCCCAGGCCCAGTCCCGCAGGTTCAAGTCGCGCCTGCGCACGCGCATCGCCACCGGCGGCATGAACTACAAGGGCTACAACATCGCCCTGCACGAGTTCGGCCACGCGGTGGAGAACGTCCTCGACCTGCACCTCATCGACCACCCGGCGCTGGCCGGCGTGCCCAACGGGGCCTTCACCGAGGCCTTCGCCTGCATCTTCCAGGAGCGCGACCTGGAGCTGCTGGGCGTCCAGGAGCCCGATCCGCGCCAGGCCGAGCTGAAGGCGCTCGACACCTTCTGGGGCGCCTACGAGATCATGGGCGTCTCGCTGGTCGACATGCAGGCCTGGCACTGGCTGTATGACCATCCCGACGCCACGCCGGCCCAGCTCAAGGAGGCGGTCCTGGCCATCGCCCGCGGGGTGTGGAACCAATACTTCGCGCCTGTCTTCGGCGTCCGCGACCAGGTGCTCCTGGCCGTCTATTCGCATATGATCGATTACACCCTGTACCTGCCGCATTACGCGCTGGGCAACATCATCCAGTTCCAGCTCGAGGATTACCTCAGGGGCAAGGCGCTGGGACCGGAGATGGAGCGCATGTGCGCCGCGGGCAACATCCTGCCCCAGGAGTGGATGAAGAACGCGGTGGGGGCGGAGATCTCGGTCAAGCCGCTGCTGCGGGCCGTCGACCGGGCGTTGAAGATCGCGAAATAGCCGTCCGGACACCCCGCAAGGCAAAGATCAATCGTGACAAATGACCCGTGACAAGGAAATGAACTCGCCAGAGGGCAACAGCGTGTGAACGGTCTGGTTCGAGCTACTGCCTTTTCATAAACCATGTCCTGGAAACCCACTTCTGGATCGCAATAAGAAAAACGTCAAGAAAAGAATTCGTTTTCCTGGCTGCTCCTGCCCCTTCCACGATTCCTCGGTCCGTCTCCGCCCCCGCACTACACCCTTGGATCTATTTCAAAGAATCAATCTCAAGCCCGATTCTGAAAGGGGCATTTCCAGCGTAAAGGGGGTGTGAATGCGAGGTGATGCCATGAACGAAAGAATGAATGCCGAACCGGCCATCAGCGGAGGCGCCAGCCTCTGGCAAGAGCCTGTCCCGATCCCCATGGACGAGCCTTCCTGGGCTCTGGAGCAGCCCGGGCTGGACCGCCCGCGGTGGCCGCAGTCCGTGCGCACCCCTTCGGTCGAAGCCTGCGTGGAGACGCTGGTCTCCGCCTATCTCGCCGCCAACCTGGACGGCCGGCGGACGCCGCTGAAGGAATTCATGGATGATCTCGAGCGGCGCATCCTGCACTCCTGCCTCACCCTGACCCAGGGGCACCAGCGCAACGCCGCCGGCATCCTGGGCCTCAAGTACACGGCCCTCTTCGAAAAGATGCGCAAGCACTGCATCAACGGCAGGCAGATCAAGCTGTCGCGCCGGCTGCGGCCGGTTCCGGCGCAAGAGTGAAGCGGAGAGCGAGCACCGGAATGCGGGTCCTGGTCCTGCAGAACTTTCCCGGCGAAGGGATCGGCCGCTACGGCCAGCGGCTGCTACGGCTCGGCGTCGCCCATGACACCATCCAGGTGCATGCCGGCCAGGCCCTGCCCCCCTTGCCCGAGTGCGCGGCGATCCTCGTCGGCGGCACGCCGGCGCCAGCCGAGGGAAACCTCTATCACGAGTTCCTCCTGGAGGAAGCGCGTTATTTGAAAAGCGCCCTTGACCGGGACAAGCCGGTGCTGGGGATCCGCTCCGGCGCCCTGCTGCTGGCGCGGCTGCTGGGCGGCGAGGTGAGGGCCATCCCGGCTGCCGAGATCGGCGCCTTCCCGGTGCGCCTGACGGCGGCCGGCCTGACCGACCCCCTGTTCCGGGGTTTTCCCAAGATCTTCCCCGCCTTCCGCCGACAGCGCGAGGCGTTCGGCATCCCGCCCTGGGGCCTGCGGCTGGCCAGCGGCTGGGAATCGCCGAACCAGGGCTTCCGCTTGGGCCGCGCCGTGGGACTGCACTTCCACCTGGAAATGACCGACGAGGATGCCGGTTTCCTGGGCGACCTCCCCCCCGAGGAACTGTCGGCCGCCCGCAAGAGCAGGGCGCGGATCGTCCAGGAATGGCAGGAGCACAAGGCGCAGATGGCCGAGCTGGCCGACCGGCTGCTGGACAATTTCCTGGCCGATGTTCCCGCCTGACCGAAGGGGGGATGGATCTTTTTCGGGCTTTCGCGCGTAATAGTGGACAGGAGGGGGAAATCATGAACAAGGCTTGGATCGTGATCGCCGCCCTTACCCTCTCAACCGGCTCTGCCAGGGCCTCTGCCGGCGGCGAAGGCGTCCGACCGGTCCCGCACCGGCCGGCCGGCGCGGTCATCCATTACCTCGGCCACTGCGGCTGGGCCGTGCGCACGACGGGTCATCTGCTCATTTTCGACTATCAGGAGCGGCGCGACGGCCCCAAGCCCAAGGTCCGCCCCGAGGCGCCAGCGTTGGACAACGGCTGGATCGATCCCGGCGAAGTCCGCGGCCTGAAGGTCCGGGTATTCGTCTCGCACGAGCATCAGGACCACTACGACCCGGTCATCCTGACCTGGCGGCGCCAGATTCCCGACATCGCCTATTTCTTCGGCTGGCGGGCCGGGCACGATCCCGCCGATCACGAGCTCCCCGGGCCGCTGGGCGAGCTGGCCGTCGACGGCATGGAGATCTTCACCGTCAACTCGCAGCACTCGGGGGTGCCGGAAGTGGCCTGGCTGGTCAAGGTCGACGGCCTGGTCGTCTATCACAACGGCGACTGCCAGCCCGCGGATGCCGCCGCAGCCCACGACCATCTGCGCGCCAGAACCGAGCGCATCGACCTGGCGTTCGTGCCGCCGCTGCACGAGGCGAAATGGAAGTACGCGGCGCAGAACCGCGACCTGTTCCGCAGGCTCTCCCCGGCCGCGGTTTTCCCCATGCACGCAACGGCCGGCGACCCGCTGTACCTCGATTTCCAGAAGGCCTTCTCGGCCGAGTTCCCGGCGCTGGGCTTTTTCGCTCCCACGAGGATGGGCCAGCGGTTCGTTTACGAAGACGGGCGCGTCAGGCCATGACGCGGCCCGGAGGAGACAGGGCGCATGAACCACAGCTTGATTCCCTACCAGGTCCTGGACTGGTCCGGGCTCGCGCGCGAAGAGCACAGGGGCGAGAGCGGCAGCGCCTGGCGGCGGACGCTGCAGCTGCCCGGGCTGCGCATCCGCCTCGTCGAATACTCCCCGGGCTACCTGGCCGATCACTGGTGCCGCAAGGGGCACATCGTCCACTGCCTGAAGGGGGAATTCACCAGCGAGCTCGCCGACGGCAGCGCCTCTGTCCTACGCGAGGGGATGACCTACGTCGTCTCCGACGGGGCCAGTTCGCACCGCTCGCGCACCGAGCATGGGGCGATCCTGCTGATCGTCGACGGCGATTTCCTCGCCGCCGGACAGACATAAAGAAGAAGGGGACGGTCTTTGTTTTTTTGGAAATTTTGCTCTTGAAGACAGTCCATTTCCCATCAGGAATTTTAAATGAAATTTCCAAATTTCCAAAGACCGTCCCTTTCATCAAAAGACCGTCCCTTTCATCATCACGGAAAAAGGCAACGAGATGAGGGCATCATGAACAAAAGAACCATTCTGGCGGTTTGGCTTTTGCTGCTGCTGGCTGCGACAGCGGCCGCGGCCGACCGGCCGGGGGCAACGGAATTCTCCCCGGACTCATGGGACCTGAGCCGGGCCAGGACGGTCGAGCACCTCGGCCGCACGGCCCTGATGGGAACGGCATTCCTGAAGGGCGTGACGCTGCAAAACGGCGTCATCGAGGTCGACATCGCCACCACGGCGCGCACGCGTTCCTATCCGGGCGTACTCTTCCGGGTGCAGGACGCCGCCAACTACGAACGCTTCTACATCCGGCCGCACCGCTCGCCTTTCTACGACGACGTGCTGCAGTACGGCCCGACCTTCAACGGCGTCGACAGCTGGCAACTCTACAACGGCCCCGGCCTGACCGCCGCCTTGGACGTCCTGCCCGACCGCTGGAACCGTTTCAGGATCGTCGTCGCCGGGGGCCAGGCACAGGTCTTCTGGAACGACCTGCCCGAGCCGGTCCTGGCCGTCGACGAGCTCGCCCGCGGCAACGCGGGAGGAGGCATCGGCCTGGCCGGACCCATGGACGGCACGGCATTTTTCTCCAACCTGCGTGTTGAGGCCGACGACGGCCCGGCCCTGCCGCCGTCGGCGCCGCGCGAGGCGATGCCGGGCATCGTCTCCGCCTGGGAGATCTCCGCGCCGTTTCGCGCCCACGGCGTCGACTTCACGAAATACCCCCAGGAGGCGGTCGCCGCCGCTGCTTGGAAGCCTGCCGCAGCCGATCGGCGCGGCTTGGTCGACCTCTCCCGCCATTTCCCGCGCCAGTCCGGAGCCGGCGACTGCGTCCTGGCCCGCACCACGCTGAGCGCGGATGAGGACTCCCTGCTCGAGGTGGATTTCGGCTACAGCGACATCATCACCGTCTTCCTGAACGGCCGGCCCCTCTATGCGGGAAGCGCCGTCTACCAGTCGCGCGACCGCTCCTTCCTGGGCATCGTCGGCTACAACGACCAGCTGTACCTGCCGCTGCGCAAAGGGGACAACGAACTCCTGCTGCTGCTGGGCGAGACCTCTGGCGGCTGGGGCTTCTGCTTTCGCCGCAGCGAGGCGGTATTCCTGCGCGCCTTGCTCAAGAGGGAGTGGAGCTTGAAGGAGGGCCTGGCGCTGCCCGAAGCCGTGGCCTATGATCCGAAAACCGGCGCCTGCTACGTGTCCAACTACTTCAACGAGGGGAAGGAATACATCTCCAAGATCTCCCCTGCCGGAGAGATCGTCGAAAAGGAATGGCTCAAGGGGCTGCGCATGCCCACCGGGCTGCTGGTGAAGGGGAACACGCTGTACGCCGTCGACCGTTCCGGCCTGAACCTGATCGACATCCGCGGGAAAAAGATCGTGAAGACCATTCCGCTGCCCGGCGTGCGCATGGCCAACGACGTGGCCCTCGACCGGGCAGGGAACATCTACATTTCCGACACGCCCGCGGGCATCGTCCATCGCCTGGGCAAGCGAGGGTTCGAGCCCTGGCTGCAGGGCCTCGAACGTCCGAACGCCCTGTTTTGCGAAACAAACCGGCTGCTGGTGGGCCAGAACGGCAAGCTGCTCGCCGCCGACCTGGAAACCGGCGCCCAGCAGGTCCTGGCCCGCTTCGAGCCCGGCGCGAACATCGACGGCATCGAGCCCGACGGCAACGGCGGCTACCTGGCCGGAGACCACAACGGCAGGCTCTTCCAGGTAGCGGCCGGCGGCCAGAAAATCCTGCTGCTCGACACCTCCACCCCGGACGAAAAGATCGCCGACTTCGCCTATCTCCCCAAACACAGGCTGCTGCTCATCCCCACTTTCGACGCCCATTCCGTCACGGCCTACTCGCTGGAGCGGCCATGAAGAGCATCCCCCTGACGATCCTGTGCCTGGCCTTGCTGGCGGCCGCCTCGCTGCCGGGAAAGGCCGGCGACCCCGAGGCGCCGCCGCAGCGGGTGGTGCGGGCGGAGCGCCTGACCGGAAAAGTGCGCATCGACGGCCGCCTGGAGGAACCAGACTGGCAACGGCAGCCGTTCGGAGACTTCATCCAGCGGGACCCCGACGACGGGCGGCCCTGCTCCGAGAAGACCGACGTCTGGCTGGCCTACGACAACGACGCCATCTACGTGGCCGCCCGTCTCCACGACTCCGAGCCCGACAAGATCATCCGCCTGCTCTCGCGCCGGGACGACTTCGTGGAGGCCGACTATTTCATGTTCTACGTGGACCCCCTCTACGACCGGCGCAGCGGCTTCAAGTTCATGGTCAATCCCTCCGGCTCGCTGACCGACTGCATCATGTACAACGACACCTGGGACGACGTGGCCTGGGACGGCGACTGGGAAGCGGCGGCCCGCATCGACGGCCAGGGCTGGGCGGTGGAGATGCGCATCCCCTTCGATCAGCTCCGCTTCAAGAGCAAGGGCAAGGGAGAAGAATACGTTTGGGGGATGAACTTCCGGCGCGACATCAAGCGCAAGAACGAGCGGGCCTCGCTGGTCTGGATCCCCAAGACCGAGAACGTGTTCGTCTCGCGCTTCGCCCGCATGGAGGGGGTGCGCGACATCGATCCCCGGCCGCTGCGGGAAGCGACCCCCTACGTCATCGGTAAGGCGAACTTTATCCAGGCGGAGCCCGGCAATCCCTTCCGCACCGGCCATGAATTCCTAGCCAACGGCGGCGCCGACTTCAAGCTGGGGCTCTCCAGCAGCCTGACCCTGGACCTGTCGCTGAATCCCGATTTCGGGCAGGTGGAGGTCGACCCGGCCGTGATCAACCTGTCGGCGGCCGAGAGCTACTACTCCGAGAAGCGCCCCTTCTTCCTGGAGGGGGGGCAGATCTTCCGCTTCGGCTCCGGCGGCGCCAGCAATTCCATCGGCGCCAACTGGAGCAGCCCCACCCTGTTCTACAGCCGCCGCATCGGCCGGCCGCCGCAGGGCCGCGCCGGCAACGACGGCTACTCGCGCTATCCGGACTGGACCACGATCCTGGCCGCCGGCAAGTTGAGCGGCACGATCGGCGACGGCTGGAAGCTGGGGCTGCTGACGGCCCTGACCCAGAGGGAATACGCCGAAATCGACCTGGACGGCGCCCGCTCCGGCTGGGAGGTCGAGCCCTTCGCCGGGCTCTCGGTCCTGCGCCTGCAGAAGGAGTTCGCCCAGGGCCGCCAGGGGCTGGGATTCATCGCCACCTCGGTCCTGCGCGACCTGCGGGCGGCCGACCTGTCCTCCCTGATGAGCAGGCGGGCGTTCAGCTTCGGCGTCGACGGCTGGGCATTCCTGGACCGGAAGAAGGTCTGGGCGGCGACCGGCTGGCTGGCGGGGACCAGCGTGTCCGGGAGCCCGGAACAGATCGCGGGGCTGCAGCGATCCTACCCGCACTACTACCAGCGGCCCGACGCCGACTATCTGCAGCTGGACGGGGAGGCGACGTCGCTGTCGGGACTGGCCGGCCGCTTCACGCTGAACAAGGAGAAGGGCAACCTCCTGTTCAATGCCGCGCTGGGCTTCATCTCGCCGGGCTTCGACTCCCGCGACCTGGGCTACCAGTCCCAGGGCGACCTGATCAACGGCCACGTGATGCTGGGCTACCGTTCGTTCAAGAAATGGAAGTTCATCAAGGAGTGGGACCTGCTGCTCTTCACCCAGAGGAACTACAACTTCGGCGGCGACCTCGTCGGCGAGCAGCGCGTCATCCTGATCAACGACCTGACCTTCACCAACTTCTGGTCGGCCTACTGGCAGTGGAGCCGCAACCCGGCCTGCTGGAGCGGCACCCAGAGCCGCGGCGGTCCGCTGATGCGCAGGCTGCCGTACGACTGGATCGACTGGGGGGTCTGGAGCAACGGCAACAAGCCGCTGGTGCTCAGCTTCGGCGGCTACCATCTGTGGAGCGGGTGGGGCCTGTCAAACCACAGCGGCTCGCTTTCCCTGCAATGGAAGCCCAACACGAACTTCAACCTGTCGCTCTCCCCCGCCTACGAGGTCGACCGGAATCCCGCCCAGTGGCTGGCCAACGTCGCCGACCCTGCCCAGTCGGCCACCTACGGCACGCGCCACCTCTTCGGCCGCCTGGACCAGAAGACGATCTCCTGCTCTGTCCGCCTGAACTGGATCTTCTCGCCACAGCTCAGCCTGCAGGCCTACATCCAGCCCTTCATCGCCGTGGGCGCCTACGACGGCTTCAAGGAGCTTCTGCGGCCGCGGAGCTGGGACTTCCTTGAGTACGGCAGCGGCGCCTCGACCCTGGTGCGCGAGCAGGGGCGCTGCGTCATCGACCCCGGCGACGGCGGCGAGCCGATCGTCCTGGCCGATCCCGACTTCAACTACAAGTCGCTGCGGGGTACGGTCGTGCTGCGCTGGGAATACCGGCTGGGTTCGACCCTGTACCTGGTGTGGACGCAGAGCCGCGCAGACTACCGGGACCCAGGCGATCTCTCCTTGGGCCGCGACCTCGGCAGCATGCTGCGCGCCCCCGGCGACAACATCTTCATGGTGAAGTTCACCTATCGCTTCAAGATATGAGGAAGGAAGAAACGAAGATGAACACGAAGGCTGCCTTCATGCTGGGAGCGGCGCTGTTCTTCCTGGCCCCGGGCGCGGCCCTGCCGGCCGGAGCGGCATCCGCTTTCCCCTATCCCGTTGTCTTCTATTCCGGAAGAAACGGCAACAAGGACATCTACCTGCTGCGGCCGGGCGAGATGGAGCCGCGCCGCCTGACCGACCACCCGGCCGCCGACCTCTGCCCGGCCCCCTCACCGGACGGCAGGCGCATCGCCTTCCTGAGCGACCGCGGCGGGAACATCGACATCTACTCCATGGACCTCAAGGGGGGCGACCTGCACCGGCTCACGTCCACTCCCGAGAACGAGGAGCATCCCGAATTCACTCCCGACGGCGGGCGCATCCTGTTCGTCAGGGACTTCGAGAAGCGGACCGAGATCTGGATCATGGACGCCGACGGGACCCATCCGCGCCGCCTGACGGGCAATGACGCCCGCGACGAGCGGCCTTTCATGTCGCCCGACGGCTCGCGCATCGTCTTCATGTCCAACCGCGACGGCAACTACGAAATCTACACCATGGCCGCCGACGGCGGCGACGAGCGGCGATTGACAAACACGCCGGAGTGGGAGATCTTCCCCGCTTGGTCGCCCGACGGCAGCGAGATCGCCTATTCACGAAAGTTCCGGGCCGAGGGCCGCATGCAGGGGATGATCCGCGTCATGAACGCCGACGGCAGCGATGACCGGGCGATCACCGCGGTCGGGACCCGTGACGAGAACGCCCTGTGGTCTCCCGACGGCCGCTTCATCGTCTTTCAGAGCGTGCGCGACGGCAACTTCGAGGTGTACCGCATGAATCGCGACGGCGGCGATCCCGTGCGCCTGACCGACGATCCCTCCTGGGACGGTTGGGCCGCCTTCGTCCCGTCCGTCTGTCCGGCGAGCGAGGAGGTCGCCTTCGCCACCTTCGTCTCCGATCCGGGGCAGGAGCGGGCGGTCTCGGCCCTGGTCCGCAGCATCCGCGAGCGCGGGGGGCCCTGGAGCGGCGGCCGCGTTTATGTCGTGACCAGCGACCCGGCGGAGCTGCCCTGCGCCTCGCTGCCCCGGGAAAACGTCGAAATCCTCCCCCTGGAGATGGAAACCGCCTTTCTGGATTATCCGCTGGCCCTGAAGGCGTTCGCCGCCGCCCAGGTCGAGAGCCGGGTCCGGGAGCGGGCGGCGACCCTGGCCTGGCTCGATCCGGGAGTGCTGGTGCTGGCGCCGCCCGCCGACCTGGTCCTGGGCGCAGGCGCCGACGTCGCCGTGCGGCCCGTCACCCTGGCCAACACCATCGGCCTCGAGCCGGGAAGCGAGCCGAACGAGTACTGGCAGCCGATCTACGCGGCCTGCGGCCTGGAGTACCGGTCCCTGCCCGCCCTGACGACCATCGCCGACAACGTCCCGGTACAGCCGTACTACAACTGCGAAGTGTTTTCGTTCTCTCCACGCCTGGGCCTCGCCGGCGAGTGGGCCCGCCTGCTGGCCTCCCTGCTGAAGGACGCGAACTATCAAGAAACGGCCTGCACAACGTTCCTGCGCAGGCTGTTCCTGCACCAGGCGGTTCTGAGCGCCGTGATCACGGCCAGGGTGGATGCGGGACGGATCCGGGCGCTGCGGCTGTCCAGCGGCTATCCCTTCAGCCAGCACGACCGGCTGCCCGAAGGGAAAAAGGCCGCTTCCCTGGACGGCATCTCGGTGGTGATCTTCGACCGCGCCTGGCAACAGGACCCGGAGTGGCTGGGGCGTGTTCCTGCCGGCGCACCACTCAAGTCCTGGCTGGCCAGGGTCTACAGCGACTTTCACGCCGCCGGAAAGCAAAAATGAGGGCAGAACCGGAGAGACCGGTCCTGGCGTTTCCCGGAAATACAAGAAAAATTCGCATACCAAGGAGATCCGCCATGATCAAGAAATTTCTTTTCCCGGCCCTGCTGCTCGTCCTGGCCGCGCCGCTCTGCGCCGGCGAAACCGTGCTGGGACTCCCCCTGCATGTGAAGACGCTGGCGCCGGGCGCGGTCCGCGTCTGGATCGGCGATTACGTCTCCTCGACCGCCGTGTGCGCCGTGGCCACCACGAAAGGGATCGTGGTGATCGACACCACCAACATCCCCAAACTGGACGAGGCCTTCCGCAAGGTCATCGCCCGCGAACTGGGCCGCAGCGACTTCACATACCTGATCAACACCCACGGCCACATTGACCACGTCAGCGGCAACGGCGTCTATGCCGACTGCGAGATCATCTCCCATGAGGCCGTCAAGGGCATGATGGAGGAGATGTTCAGCGACATCCCCCGGCGCATCCAGCGGATGGACGAAGCGATCCGGGAGCAGAAAGAACGGATCGCCGCCGGCACGATCAAGGATGAAGGGAAGGCCGCCGCCCAAGAGCAGCTGGCCTTCAACTCCCTGGTGAGCGAATTCCTTAGATCATCCCCACAGCCCACCTTCCCCACCAGGACATTCCGCGACAAGCTGGCGCTGGACTGCGGCGACGTCACCTTGGAGCTGTACCAGGCCGGCGGCACCCACACTCCCAGCGACATCTTCATCCTCGTTCCCCAGAAAGGGCTGCTCTTCACCGGCGACATGATGGCCGACAAGTGGCTCACCGACACCCCCGGCTGCCTGGCCACCTTCGCCCTGCGCACCGGCCGGGCCGCCGACTTCCCGGTGCTGATGAAAAATTGGCAGGTCCTGCTCGAACGCCAGGGCGAGATCAAGCACTACATCCCCGGCCACTGGAACGGCGAGCTCTCCCACGAGGGATTCAAGGCCCGGTTCGAATACTCCAAGGCCCTGCTGGCCGACGTGGC
This sequence comes from uncultured Clostridia bacterium, assembly GCA_964628035.1. Classification (GTDB taxonomy): domain Bacteria; phylum Acidobacteriota; class Aminicenantia; order UBA2199; family UBA2199; genus UBA2199. Next base: position 54,078 of record CAZVPI010000014.1, read on the forward strand.
GGCCATGGCCAAGTCGGGGGGCGACTTCAACCAGTTCGTGGCCGGCTACGCCCTGAAAGACAAGCTCCCCGCCTTGGTCGGCAGCCCGGGCATCGACAACCGCAGCCACCTCATGTCCCTGCAGCACCTGTATCAGACCTTTTCCGGCAAGCTCTCGTTGAGCGGCGCCCTGCAGGGCCTCTTCGGCCACGGGGACTTTTCGGCGAAATTCGCGGAACTGAGGGCCGACCTGCGCAAGAACAGGGAGAAATACTTTTGCACGGCCGCCGACCTGACCGGACTGGGCTACTTCCTGCTGCAGCAGCTGAAGCAGGCCGACAACGCCATCGCCATGTTCGAGCTCTACGCGGAGCTCTTCCCCGGGGACTGGAACGCCTACGACAGCCTGGCCGAGGGCTATTACACCAAGGGCGACAAGAAGAAGGCGCTCGAGCTGTACCGCAAATCCCTGGGGCTCAACCCGGGCAACGAGAACGGCAAGAAGTACATCGAGAGGATCGAGAACGAGCTGAAAAAGTGAGGCAACGCCCGCCCGTTGACCGGGCGACCCGGTTCAAGCCCGGGGAAAGACGCAAGAGGTGAATCATGAAGACAACCGTGATGGGACTGGCAATGTTGCTGCTGACAGGCCTGCCGCTGGCACCAGCCCACGACCGGGAGGCGGACAGGGCGGAGATCGAACGCGTGATCAGCAACGTGATCGGCTGGGCCAGGACGAAGGACCTGGACCTGTTCTACGGCTTGATCGCCAACGACGAGGACTACGTCAGCGTCACGCCGGGGAAGCGGGTGATCAAGCGCTTCGAGGACGTGAAGCAGAATGTCCCGTTCTGGATGAGCCCCGATTTCAAGTACGTCCGGCATGAACTCAAAGACCTGGAGATCACCTTCGCCCGCTGCGGCACGGTGGCCTGGTTCTACTGCGTCCTGGACGACATCAACACCTTCAAGGGCGAGCCGGCCTCGTGGGGGAACGCCCGCTGGACGGGCGTGGTGGAGAAGCGCGACGGCAAGTGGGTCGTCGTCTCCCAGCACTTCTCCTTTGCCAAGGAGTGAGTGGGGGGCGAACGCGGCGATGATTCCCCCCACTGGGGATGGAGGATACAATGAAGGGAAATAGTATTGTCTGCGCCCTGGCCTTGATCGTTTCCTGCGCCGGGGTCGGCCTGAACGCCGCCGTCGCGGAGCCCGCGGCCGAGCGCGAGGCGGTGCAGAAGGCCATCGAGCAGTCGATCGGCTGGGCCATCGAGAAGGATTTCGAGGCCATGTTCCGCCTGTGGGCCGACGACCTGTTCCACTTCTGGCTCTTCTCCGACAGCATCGTGGTGGGGCTGGAGAACTTCAGGAAATTCGCCGCGCAGTGGCGCGACCCCGATTTCCGCGGCACGCGCTTCGAGTTCCGCGACCTGCGCATCCGCTTCTCGCGCTCGGGCGACGTGGCCTGGTATTCCTGCTATCTCGACGACTGCGGCTCCCTCAAGGGCAAGGAATCGTGCCTGAAGGACGTCTTCCAGACCGGCGTGCTGGAGAAGCGCGACGGCCGCTGGGTGCACGCGCTGATGCACGGCTCCTACCCCGTGGACAAGGTGCCGGAGAACTACATCCGCCACTTCTACTCGAACCTGTTCGAGAAGAAGGAAGCGAAATAGTCGCAGGCGCAGCGCGTGGTGACAGCCAAGAGGATGGCCAGCACGAGAAAGTTGTTATCTCGGGTGTCATTGGCCGCGGCCACTGTGGCCATGGCGTTCCAGAAAAAACTCTTCCCGGACTCCGCAATCCCGCCCCGGAACAGGAACGAGCGGAGGAGGCTGAAATCTTCGCCCCTGGCGGCATCAGCCTGCCCGGGCGCATCGAGTCGTGCCCGGCGCTCAGCCCCGATGGGAACGAGGCCGTCTTCGCCTTTCGCCAGGGCCCGGGCCATCGGGGCAGCTGGGACATCTCCAGCAGCTTACGGGACGACAAGGGGAACTGGCCGCCCTCGATCAACCTGGACGACGAGGTCAACGCCTCCGCCAGCGAGGACTTCCCGCTGCTGGCGCCCGGAGGCCGGCGCCTCCACTTCTTCCGCCATCACAAGACCGAGAGCGGCGAAGAGAGCGGCGACATCCATCGCATCGACGCCGGCTTCCTGCGGACGCTGAAGAGATAACTCCGGGTACGATCTCTGTTTTTGCCGCCTGGCTGAAATGAGGGTCTGCCCCCCGCGCCCGACGGCGGCTGGGGATGAAATAGCCCGGCAGCGGGGAAATATTTTTCATCCCCCCTCCGGTTGGAATGAGATATTTCTCGTCGCGGCGTTATTTCCTATCATGCCGACGCTCGAAAACGAAAACAAGCCCGGAGGAAAAGCCATGCCCCGCCGCACGTTGACCGCTCTCTTCCTGCTGTCGACCGTGGTTGCACTGCTGCTATTATCCGGCTGCGCCCGCGAGGATGGAGTGCTCCCCGACGATCCGGCCGATCCGCAGGACCCCGCCGCCTATGAGGAGACACTGCCGCCCGATCCCGTGTACGACGAGACGAACGTCCTGTACGTGTCGACGACGGGCAGTGATTCAGGCGGTGACGGCTCCCAGGGCTCCCCTTTCCGGACGATCGGCTGCGCCCTGGAGCGGGCCGAAGCAGGCCAATCGATCGTCCTGCGCGGCGGCACCTATAAGGAAGCCGTCCGGGTGCGTCTCGCGAACATCACCCTGCGCTCCTTTGCCGGCGAATGGGCCGTCATCCAGTGCCCCATCCAGGATCCCAACCTCGACGTGACGGTGCTGTTCGACGTCGAGGCCTCCGGCGGCAAGCTGCAGCGGCTGGAGATCGTCGGCGGCTATTATTACGGCGTGATGTTCCAGACCAAGTGGGACTGGGGCGACGCCAGCGACCGCTCCGGGGCATCGCGCATGCTCGTGGAGGACTGCCGCATCCACGACACCGGCCGCGATTGCGTCAAGATCACCCCCGGCTGCGACGACATCGTCATCCGCCGCTGCGAGATCTACCGCAGCGGCCGGCGCGACGCCGGCAACGCCGAGGGGATCGACAACGTCAACGGCGACCGCATGACGGTCGAGGACTGCCGCATCCACGACACCGCCACCAACGGCCTCTACTTCAAAGGCGGGGCCCAGGGCTGCGTGGTGCAGCGGAATGTCGTCCACGGCTGCGGCGGCGGCGGCATCCTGGTGGGCTTCGACACCAGCCCCGAGTTCTTCGACCTGCAGGCCAATCCCGGCTATTACGAGAGCCTGGACGGCACCGTGCGCAACAACCTCGTCTACGACTGCCGCTACGCCGGCATCGGCGTCTATGCCTCGAGCAAGCCGAGGATCTACAACAACACCGTCTACAACGCCGCCCTGGGCGGGCAGAACGCCCTTCACTTCGGGCTGACGTTCCAGGACTGGGAGCCAACGGCCAAACGGCCGCCCACCGTCGAGCCCGAGATCCGCAACAACATCTTCGCCCAGGCCGCCGGCGGCGACGAGCACGTGGTGCGCATCCGCCACGCCGACGAGCTGGGCGGGCTTTCGGCGCTGAGCGGCATGCCGGCCATGAGCCACAACCTGTATTTCCGCATCGGCGGCGGCGCCTGCCTGTTCTACGACCAGCGGCCGGGCTCTTACGCCCAGGGCCTCGGCCTGCCGCAATGGCAGGCGCACATCAGCGGCGATGACGGCTCCCTGCAGGGCGATCCCCTGCTGGACGGAGAAAGGAAGCTGACCGCCTCCAGCCCGGCGATCGACAAGGGGCTGGACAACACGGTCGTGCGCTACGACATCGACCGCCGCGCCCGCAGCGGCCGCTACGACATCGGCGGCGACGAGTTCGACAACTGACGATTGACAGGGACGGTCTTTGTTTTTTTAGAAAGATTGACAGGGACGGTCTTTGTTTTTTTGGAAATGAAGACCGTCCCCATGCCGGGGCGGCGACTTGTCAGGATCTCCGGTTCCAATTTGTTCGCCCATCGGGTACAATCGTTCGGCAGGGGCTGACCCCCGGCGGGAGCGCCACCATGAGCCAAAAGGACCACAAGAGAGAGAGCCGGCAGCGGCAGGCAGCGACTCTCATCAAGAATCTCGGCAAGAGGGGGATCGAGGGAGTTTTCGTCGAGACCGCCGCCGAGGCGGCGGAGGAAATCTGCGCTGCGATCCCGGCCGGCGCCGTGGTCGGCCTGGGCGGCTCGGAGACCCTGATCGAGTCGGGCCTGCTCGATGCCCTGCGGCGTCTCGACATCCGCCTCCTGGACCGCTACCGCGAGGGGGTCGGCAAGGCGGAGGTCGACGAGATGCGCCGCCAGGGGATGCTCTGCGATGTCTACATCATGAGCAGCAACGCCGTCACGGCCGACGGCCGGCTGGTCAACATCGACGGCACCGGCAACCGCGTGGCCGCCCTGGCCTTCGGCCCCAAGCGGGTGATCGTGCTGGCGGGCATGAACAAGGTCGCCCCGGACCTGGAGGCGGCCATCGGCCGCGCCCGCCATGTCGCCGCTGCGGCCAACAGCCTGCGCGTCGGCGCCGATACGCCCTGCTCCCATACCGGCTTCTGCCAGGACCCCCACTGCCGGCCGCCGCGGCGCATCTGCTGCCAGCTGGTGATCACCGAGGCCTGCATGACCCCCGGCCGCATCCGCGTGGTCCTGGTCAACCAGGACCTGGGCTACTGAGGAACGGCATGGGCGGCGCCCCGGCCGTGATCCTCCGCCAGATGACCGGCGAAGACATCGACTTCGCCACGGCCCTCACCCGCGCCGCCGGCTGGGCCAGCGAGAGCATGGACTCGTTCGCGGCCTTCCTGGAGCACGACCCTGCCGGATGCTTCCTGGCCGAGGCCAGCGGCGAAAAGGCGGGCGTCTGCATCGCCACCAGGTACGAGCGCAGCGGCTTCATCGGCGAGCTGGTCGTCAGCCGTCCCCTGCGCCTGCTGGGCATCGGCCAGCTTCTTTTCCAGCGGGCGCTCGATTACCTGCTCGCCGCCGGGCTGGAGACGCTCTATCTCGATGGCGACCTGAACGCCGTCTCCTACTATGAAAAGATGGGCTTCCGCAAGCTCTGCCGCTCGCTGCGCTTTCGCGGCAAGTTCAAGGGGCGCAAGCACGACCACATCCGTTTCCTGCGCCCCGGGGACATGGACCGCCTGTGCGCGCTGGACCGGGAGCTCTTCGGCGACGACCGCTCCTTCTTCCTGCGCCGCCGGCTGGCGACCTTTCCCAGGAACTGCCTGGTCGCCGAACGCGGCGGGGAGATCCGCGGCTGGATCATGGCCCGGCCCGGCGACGGGCTGCTGGCCGTCGGCCCCTGGGCGGCGCTCGCGCCCGAGGAGGCCGCCCCGCTCCTGGAGCACCTGGCCAGCGAGCACGGCACCGAGGCGCTGCGCGTCGGCGTTCTGGATACCAATTCCGAGGCGGTGCGCCTGCTGCGCGCCTGGCCCGGCTTGCAGGAGGGGATCCACTCCTGGCGCATGGTGCGCCGCGACGGCGACGCCGCCGGCCTGCAGGGGCTTCTTGGCGACCACCCGGCGCTCTATGCCATCGGCTCCGGCGCCAAGGGCTGAAAAGGAGCGATTCCATGCCCACCTCGCCCATGGCCGTCCTGTCCGATATCCATGGCAACCGCTGGGCCTTGGAGGCCGTCCTGGAGGATGTCCGCAGCCGCGGCATCAGCAAGATGGTCAACCTCGGCGACTGCTTCTACGGACCGCTGGACCCGGCCGGCACGGCCAGAATCCTGCTGCAACTGGGCATGCCGACCGTGCGCGGCAACGAGGATCGTCTCCTTCTTGAGGATCCGCTCCTTCATCCCGGATCGCCCTCGCTGCCGTTCGTCCAGGCCGAGCTGGAGGCGGAACACGTCCGCTGGCTGCGGGATCTGCCTGAAAGCACCGTCGCCTGCGGGGACCTTTTCCTCTGCCACGGCACGCCGCGAAACGACACGGAGTATCTCCTGTGGGATGTGCGGGAAGACGGGCTGCGCCGGCGCTTGCCCGCTGCCGTAGCCGGATTGCTAACGGGAGTCGACCCGCTGCTGGTCCTGTGCGGCCACGACCACCTGTCGGCGCGGCTGGACCTGCCCGACGGGCGGTGCGTGATCGACCCGGGCAGCGTCGGCCTGCCGGCCTACCGCGACGACAAGCCGTTCCCCCACGCCATGGAGGCGGGTTCGCCTTGCGCCCGCTATGCCATCGTCCGCCGTTCGCCGGCGGGATGGCAGGCTGAATTCATCGCCGTCGAGTACGACCATGAGAGCGCGGCCGTGGCGGCGCTGCGCAACGGCCGCCCCGACTGGGCCCATGCCCTGCGCACGGGCTCTGCCGCCAAGTAGGAGCGGAGACAGGGCCATGGGAAACGGGCACGTCGCAAGAGAATGCTGAAGCCTGCATTGGAGAATGCGGCCCATAGGCCATTGCCGTTTTTCTTGCGCTTCGCTCTTCAGACCCCTTCACTTTTCACCTTTGACTTTTCACTCCCTGCAATTGCTCACGACAGCCAGCCTGGAGTATAATCTGCGGCAAGTGAGCAACCCCCGCCCATGAACCACGACCTGCTGCGCACCATGCTGGCCATCCTGCTGCCCATCGCCTTCGGCTGGCTGCTGAAGAAGGCCCAGGTCTTTCGCGAGAACGAGGTGGCCGCCCTGCGCAAGTTCGTGGTGCGCGTGGCCCTGCCCTTCCTGATCTTCCAGAACCTGTATCGCGCCGACGTCGCGAGCCTGCGCCAGGCGCTGCCGGTGATCGCCGGCTTCGTCGTCCTGACCGCGCTGTACACCGCCGCCGCCCTGCTGCTGTCGCCGCTGCTGAAGGCCGACGACGGGCAGAAGCTGACCTTCGCCTTCGCGGTGTTCGCCGGCAACTACGCCTTCCTGGGCTGGGGGGTGATCGCCGCCTTTTTCGGCGCCGCCGCCCTGACCCGCGCCGTCTTCTTCTCCATGTTTTTCTGGCCGGTGTTCCTGGTTAGCGGCTTCCTGCTGCGCCGCCGCTTCTGCCTCGTCTGCGGACGCGAGCCCACGGCGGGCTTCATCAAGGTGCTGGTGCGCAACGCCGGCGTGCCCATCGGCACGGCCGCCGCCGCCCTGGCGCTGAACGTCGCCGGCGTCAACCTGCCGGGGTTCCTAAACGATTTCATCCACCAGTTCGCCGCCCTGGCCATCCCGCTGATCCTCTTCGCCATCGGCCAGAACCTGGTCCTGCTCATGCCGGCCGAGCAGCTGCGGCTGGTGCTGGCCGCCTCGTTCTTCCGCCTGGCCGGCGGCTTCGCCCTGGGCCTGGCGGCCGTGGCCGCCATCTGCCTGCTGTTCGATGTCGACGACTTGAGCCGGCGGGTGATCCTGCTGCAAGCGGTGATGCCCACCGCCACCATGGCCACCTTCTTCGGCGAGTACGTCCCCCTGGACGAGAAGCTGCTGTCGGGGATCATCGCCGTCTCCACCCTGCTCTCCTTCGTCACCCTGCCATTGTGGGTGCTGGCCATCAACGCCATAACCCGCTGAACATCGGAGATGCGAGGCCATTGCTCACAAGCCAGCGCTTCCCTTCGCCGTCCCCGGGTGCTACCATCGTGGCCGAGGGAGGGCAAGATGAAGATCAGCGCCAGGAACGTTTTCAAGGGCAAGGTGGCCGAGGTGCGGGAAGGCAAGGTCAACACCGAGGTGGTCCTGGCCGTCGCCGGAGGCCTGCAGATCGTGGCCATGATCTCGAAGGAGTCGGCCGCAAACCTGGAGCTCCGCAAAGGCAAGCCCGCCTATGCCGTGATCAAGGCGAGCTCGGTGATGGTGGCGGTGGACTGACAGGAACTCGGCATGCGGCATAGGGCGTAAGGCATACGGCAAGCGCACAGGATCGATCTCTCGCTGTTTCGCATGCATCCATTCTCAACACGCAGCACGGCAGCCCGATTGCATAAACGGCAAAAACACCAAGAGCCTGTTATCGCTGTACCCGTACGCCGTATGCCCTCCGCCGTACGCCGAGCTAAGATATCGTTGACTTAGAGATTATTTTTTTGTATACTCCACGCTGACTCCGAGCCGCTCGGGCTACCGCCTTCGGGCCATGCCTGCCGGCCGCCAGGGTACGACCGGAAACGGTCGCGCCTTCCATCGTTGAAAAGGAGGTCTGCATGAAAACGCTTGCACCCAGCGGCCGCGATCCAGGCCTCCATCCCGCACAAATCAAAAATGGAGGTTGTCCGCCAATGAAACAATGGTTCATCGCCGCCCTGTGCCTCTTCCTGTTCGGGTTGCTCCCGGCCGCCGAGGAGGAGAGCGCGGACAAGAAAGAGAAGGAACCGGCCCTGCCCATGGTCACCGAGTCGGTGACCGTGACGGCCACGGCCCCCCGCGAACTGCCCTACGCCTCGCTCACGGAGCTGAAGCTGCCCAAGATCGAGCCGCTCAAGGCCAAGGACCTGACCGAGATCCTGCCCAGCGCCCCGGGCGCCTACGTCTCCACCGGCGCCAAGAACGAATGGGGGGTCAAGCTGCGCGGCCTGGGCACGAACCGCATCACCCTGCTGTACGACGGCATCCCGATCTACGAGCCCTATTTCAACTCCTTCGACCTCAAGGCCATCGCCGCCGACCAGATCGAGTCGGTCAAGGTGGTCAAGGGCGCCTCGTCGGTCCTCTACGGCCCCAACGCCATGGGCGGCGTCGTCGACGTGCTGAGCAAGCGGCCGGCCGGCGACCAGTTCACCCTGCGCCTGGACTTCGGCACGCGCCAGACCTACGGCGCCTACGCCTCCGGCGCCCTACGCAGCCGCGCCCTGCTTTTCACCGGCTCGGCGGCGCGCGAGGGCTCCGACGGCTTCAACTGGGTGAACAACGGCGCGACCGAGCTGCGCAAGAACAGCGACTACGAGCGCACCCAGCTCGGCGGCAAGTTGTATTATTATCCCGGCGGCGGCGCCGAGCTCATGGCCGAAGTCACCTACTACCAGTCGGAGTACGGCATCCCCACGGCCACCGATTACTACAAGAAACAATACTGGCGCTTCAAGGACTGGCAGCGCGTCATGGCCAACCTGGGCGGCAGCTTCCCTGTTCTTGACGGCGGCTACGTCAAGGCGCGCGCCTACTACGTCAAGCATTACAACGTGCTGGACGCCTACCGCAACGACCAGTTCTCGCAGCTGACCTGGGAGTCGACCTACGACAACTACGCCCTGGGCGCCTTCGTGCTGGGCATGGCGCCGCTGGGCGAGCGGCACGAGCTGCACGCCAGCCTATCCTACCGCGACGACGACGTCAGGCAGCAGGGGGACGCGGGCGACCCCTGGGAGCACTACGAGCACAAGACCCTGTCGCTCGGCGTCGAGGACCACTTCCGCGTCAGCGGCAAGGTCAAGCTCATGGCCGGGGCCAGCCTCGACCACCTGGGCAAGCAGGACGGCGGGAGCAAGACCACCCTCAACCCCATCCTGGGCGTCAAGTTCAATCCCAACGAGTGGACCGACCTGCGCCTGGCCCTCTCGCAGAAGTCCCGCTTTCCCTCGATGCGCCAGCTCTACAGCCTGCCGGAGAACGGCGGCAATCCCGACCTGCGCGACGAGATCGGCACCAACCTGGAGCTGGGCTTCACCTACGAGCGCGGCTGGTTCCTCAGCGGCGCCGTTTTCAGCAACCGCATCCGCGACATGATCGAGAGCCGCATCAGCGCCGAATTCGTCAAGCAGTACCTGAATGTGGCCAGGGCGCGCATCACCGGCTTCGAGCTCGAGGCGCGCAAGGCCCTCGGCCCGGTCGCGCTGGCGGCCAGCTATACCTGGTTGGACACCGAGAACGAGGAGACCGGCGACCGCCTGGACCTGATCCCCGCCTCGCAGCTGAACGTTTCCGCGCGCTTCCACCGCCCCGAGCTGTTCTCGCTGGCCGTCTGGCTGCTGTACGCCTCCGACTCCATCTACCACTCGGGCACGGGCATCGTCGAGGTCGCCCCCTACGCCGTGGTCAACGCCACGCTGGAACGCGCCTTCGGGCCGGTCCGCATCTATCTCAAGGCGGAAAACCTGCTGAACAACGAGTATTGGACCGAGCCCGGCTGGCCCATGAAGGCCCGCACCCTCACCCTGGGCGCCCGCTTCGGACTGGAAGGAAAAAGAAAACCGTAAACCAATCAAGGAGACAGTCATCATGAAAAGATCGATCCTGCTCGCTTCCCTGCTGCTGGCCCTGGCGTTGGTTTCCCCGGCCCAGGAGAACAACGACTTCTACGACAACACGCCGCTGAAGAACCTGGCCGGCACGCTGAGCGTCGAGGTGCTGGGCGAGGTGGCCGATCCCGGGCCCGTCGACCTCGCCTCCCTTCCCCGCCATTCGCTCATCGTGCGCGAGGCGCGGACCGGCCAGGAGGGATTGGCCTTCGTCGGCTCCTACCGCTACGACGGCGCCTCGCTCTTCGACATCCTCAAGGAGAAGGTCGTGGCCAAGAAGAACGAGGCCGAGATGCGCTCGCTCATCGACCTGCTGGTTGCGGTGGAGAACGACCGGGGCGACAAGGTCGTCCTGAGCTGGGGCGAGATCTACTACCCGACGGCGCTGCACCGCATCCTCATCGCCGACCGCGTGGCGCCGATCATCCCCAGCGAGACGAAGGAGAACTGGCCGCTGCCAGGGGCCATGCGCCTGGTCTGCGGCAACGACCTGATCAGCGAACGCGTCCTGGAGGCGCCGACGCGCATCACCGTGTTCTCGGCCCCGGTCCATCCCGCCGGCAAAAAGGGCCAGAAGCCCCTGTATGCCGCCGCCATCCAGCTGGTCGGAGCCGACGGCCGCGTATCCCCCTTCAAGGGCATCGCCGCCAAGGCCGAGCGCCGCGTCTTCCCCGCCGTCTTCTACGGCCGCGGCAAGGGCTTCCACGGCATCCAGCGCTTCAGCGGCGCGCTGCTTGCCGAGGCGCTGCAGGGCTCCGTGCCGCTCAATCCGGAAACGCTGCGCCGCGGCTACCTGGTCGCCGCCGCCGTCGACGGCTACCGCGTCGCCATGAGCTGCAGCGAGCTGTTCAACCGCAACGACCAGGCCGAGTTTCTGCTGGTCGACCGCGGCAGGAACGCCGACGGCGGCCGCTACTCCATCTTTCCCGGCCCCGACTTCTTCTCCGACCGCGCCGTCAAGGCGGTCAGCCACGTCTACTTCCTGAGCCTCTGACCCCGCGAAACAGAAGGCCCGCCGCTCCTGGTGGAGCGGCGGGCCTTCACGAAAAGGGGATGGATGGTTTTTCTATTCGGGTTTCTTCTCCTCGGCCTTCTTCTTGGCCGAGGGCGGCGGAGGCGGCGGCGGCAGGATGCGCCTGCCGATCCTGGCCTTGAGCTCCTGGCGCTTCTGGCGCGTGTCGAGATAGGTCATCATCTGCACATACTCCTCCTCCATGGCCGCCGCCATCTTGGCGACGGCGTCCTTGTCCTCCCAGGCCCAGCGCTCGTAGGTGGTGTCCCAAACGAACTCCGCGAACGCCTCCATGAAGAGGTTCTTCAGCATCTCGTTGCGGATGATGGGCATGGTGACCAGCTTGAAGATCGTCAGCATGCGCTGGTAGCGGTTGTAAAAGATCTTGTCGATCACGCCGGCCTCCAGGGCGAGATTGGCGTCCTTGGCCAACAGCGACAGCCGGCTGTCGACGAGCGCCAGCCCGCCCAACGGGACCTTCTGCTCGCCCGCCGCCTCCTTCTTTTCAGGGGTCAGGTTGTCGAAGAGGGTGAGCAACGAGCTGAGCAGGCTGTAGCCGTCCTTGATCACGGCCGTCTCGCCGGCCGCGGACGGCGCAACGGCCGGCATTACGTCCGGGGCGGCGGCCGTGACCGCACATTCCTCGGCCGGCAGCGCAAGGCCGCACAGCAACACGAAGAGGACCAGTAGCGTAGGTTTCATCTTATGCCTCCTGAGCATGAATGTGCTGGATTTGTGACAGCGCCCGCTCGAACGCGTTCTCGCGGATCGCATTCCCGATGGCGCGACGCACCGCATCCGGGTCGCCGCGCTCAACGACCCTTTGCGAAGCAGAATCCGCCTCCGTGTCCGCCTGCCGGGCGGCCCGCGGCCTCAAGGCGGCTCCCGCCAGGGCGGTAAAAAAGGGGGACGCCTGCCCCTGCGCCTCGTGGCCGGAGGCGGCTGGCTCCTGTCCGGCGGCGGCATAGAACAGGGACTCGGCCAGAAGCTCGCTTCCGGCCGTCCGCGCGGGGACGTTCCGCCAGCCGGCGTGCAGCAGCAAGAAGGCGGCCAGGGCCGCGACCAGCAGCAGCGAGGCGGCGGCCAGCGCGGCCGTCCTGAAGTCGAGCCGCGGCTCCCTGCGCGGGAGGGGACCCTCGGCAGGCCTCAGCGGCCGCAGGCGGAATTCCTCCAGCGCCGCCGCCTTGTCGCGCCCGATCAGCGCCTGGATCTCGCGCCAGGCCTTATCCCTCTCGTCCATGGTTTTCCTCCTGATAGCGATGCAGCACCGCCGCCCGCGCCCGGTTCAGGCGCGACATGACCGTGCCGCGGCGGATGCGCAGGACGGCGGCGATCTCCCCATAGGGCATCTCGCCGTACTCGCGCAGGACCAGCACGTCGCGCAGCTTCGCCGGCAGGGCGGCGATGGCCCGGCGCACGAGGGCGATCTGCTCCTGGCGCTCGGCCTGGTCCTCCGGCGTGTCGCGCTCGACCGCGCAGCCCTCGCTCACCGCTTCCTGCGGGCCGCGCACCTTGCGCCGCCGCGCCTGGTCAAGGCAGGTGTTGCGGGCGATGCGCATCACCCAGGCCGGCAGCGTCTCCAGGCGCACCTCATGCTTGTGGGCCAGGGCCTTGGCGAAGGTCTCCTGGGCCAGGTCGCGGGCGTCGGCGGCATTGCCCGCGAAGCCCAGGCACAGGCAGAAAATCCTGTCCCGCATCGCCAGCAGACCCTCGCGCACCCTGGCTTCCGCCTGCAGGTCGAACGCCTCGGCCATTGTCGCCTCCCCGATCGCCATCGCTGTCGCCTGCATCACACCCTAACGACGCGCCAGGAGACAAAAATATTCCTTGCAACGCAGTGAAAAGTGAAAGGGTTTTCAAGGGCCGGCAGAGCCCAGTGAAAGAGTCTGGAAAAACACCCTAGTGGCTTGCTGTTCCCGCCTTTTCTTTGTTCCTTTTCAGACTCTTTCACTTTTCACCTTTCATGTTTCACTCTCTTCCCCCTTTCCCTTTTCACTCTCTTTCGTTGTGCTATAATCCCCCTGCAATCCACGCGCGGGAGGTTTCCGCCATGTTCAAGGTGAACGAATATTTTGACGGCAAGGTCAAGTCGCTGGCCTTCGAGAGCCCGGCCGGCCCGGCCACCATCGGCGTCATGGCCCCGGGCGAGTACGAGTTCGCCACCTCGACCCTGGAGATCATGCAGGTGGTCAGCGGCAAGCTGACGGTGAAGCTGCCCGGCCGCAAGACCTGGCGGTCGTACGGGCCCGGCAAGTCGTTCGCCGTGCCGGCGCGGAAGAAATTCCAGCTGAAGGTAGCCGAGGAGAGCGCCTACCTCTGCCTGTACAAATAGGCGCCAGCCATCCCTGCCGTCCGGCCATGTCGCCGGGCCGAAGGCGAGGAGCAATTCATGGAACAGCAAACGCAAATTCTGTTGGTCGTGATCGGTTATTTCTCGCTGCTCATCCTGTGGGGGCTCCACCAGGGCCGCAAGGTCAAGAACAACTGCGACTATGCCATTGCCGGGCGCACCCTGCCCGGATGGGCGGCCGCCCTCTCCGAGCGGGCCACCGGCGAGTCTTCCTGGGCGCTGCTGGGATTGCCGGGCATGGCCTACGCCACCGGTTTGATGGAGATCTGGACGGCGCTGGGATGCGTGGCCGGCATCGTCACCGCCTGGGCCGGGTTGGCCTGGCGCCTGCGCGACGAGGCGGAAAAGTACCAGGCGAACACCTTCAGCGAGTACATCGCCCGCAAGCATGGGGAGATGGAAGCGGCGATCCGCGTCGTGGCCAGCCTGACCATCGTATTCTTCTTTTTCTTCTATGTCGGCGCCCAGTTTTTGGGCGGCGGCAAGACACTGTTCACTCTTTTCGGGCTGCCGGAACGATGGGGCATGCTGGCCACGGCCCTGATCATCGTCCCCTACACCATCTACGGCGGATTCCGCAGCGTGGTTTACACCGACTGCATCCAGGCCGCGCTCATGATCCTGGCCCTGGTCGTCACGCCGGTCGCCGGCATGCTGTACATCGCCCGCACCCCGGGCCTGTTCGCCGCCTCCATTCCGGCGGCGCTGAAGGCGGCGGGCCCGACCTATGCATCTCTGAGCGGGGCGGCTTCGGGATTTGCCGCCGGCGTGATGATCCTGGCCGGCTTCTCCTGGTTTTTCGGCTACCTGGGCGGGCAGCCACAGCTCAGCATACGCTTCATGGCCATCCGCGACGCCACCCAGGCGCGGAAGGCCCGCAACATCGGCATCGCCTGGACCCTGGTCGCCTACATCGGCGCCCTGGCCATCGGCTGGATCGGCATCGCCCTCTTCGGGCCCCACGGGCTGGCCGACCAGGAGCACGTGTTCCCCGCCGTGCTGCTGAAGCTTTTTCCGCCGGCGCTGGCAGCCGTGCTCAGCACCGGCGCCATCGCCGCCATGGTCTCCACCGCCGACTCGCTGTTGGTGCTGTCGGCATCGGAGCTTGCGGAGAACCTGACCCGCCTCCGCGGCCGGGAGAAGGATGCCGCCGCCTGCCTGCGCCGTTCGCGCCTGATCACCGCCCTGCTGGCCGCCGTGGCCCTGGCCGTGGCCTACACCATTCCCACCCGCCTCATCTTCAGCATCGTGGGCTATGTTTGGGCCGGAGTCGGAGGCACGTTTTCGGTCGTCATCCTGCTGACCCTATTCTGGAAACGCTACCACGGCCGGGCGGTGATCGCCACCATCGTCAGCGGCCTGCTGTTCACCGTGTTGTGGAGCGTCAGCGGCATGAACGCCCGTCTTACCTCGCGCCTGCTGACTTTTTTCGTCGCCGGCGCCGTTGCCGTGGCGGCGACGATCGCCCTGCCCAAGAAAAGCCCTGGGCACGAAAGCTGAAAAAACAGCAGGCAAGAAAAAACCCGGCGCCCTGCGGGAGCGCCGGGCTGGCGGATCGTCCCTTATTTCCCGTCGTCCTTGCGGACGCGCTCTCCGGCATGGCCCTGGCCGCCGTCGCCGGCCCGCGCCCCGGCGCTGTCGCCGGCGCCCTGGCCGCCCTGGCTCCCCGATGACTGGCCGGAGGAGGGGAGGAAGACCGCTTCGCGGATGCGGGCGCGGCCGATGCTCGCCCGGTCATCCGAAGAGGCCCCCAGCTCGGGGCACTTCACGGCATTGCCGTCATAGTGGATCGTCACCCGGCGCCGCAAAGCCCAGCGGCTGTCGGGATTCCAGTCGCGACCCAGCACGAAGCGGTCGGGTTCGCCGGCGCGGTTGCCGCTGCGGTCGGTTGCCGGGATGCCGGGCCGCGGCACCGTCAGGATCGCCTTGGGCACCGTGGGCAGCCTCACCCCCTCGATGGGGCCGGTCTCCCTGCCCGTGGCCAGCCGCCTGCTCTCGCTGCTGTCAGGGGCCTTCAAGACCCTCTTGATCAGGGTGACCACCTGCCCCGGCAGCTCGGGCTTTTTGGGCGGCCGGTTGGGCCAGCCCGGCTCGCCGGCCTGGTTGCCCAGCCCGGGCTGGAAATGGAAGTAGTGACGCCAGAAATAGTCGAAGGTGGGGAACCCGTAATAGGGGCCGTCGATGGCCTGCGCATAGAGCCCCCGGTAATCGACGCAGCCGCTGTGGAACCAGTCTCCCGGCACCCAGGTCCAGCCGCGCTTCATCCATACCCAGGTGCCCATGTGGGCCGGCACCCAGCCCCAGGGCTGCTGCGGCACCAGGAACAGCTGGCCGCCGACGCGGGTGAAGCCGGCGTGGAAGAACGGCCGCGCCGAGTGGGCGAAGCGCTCGTCGGCCGGCCGCCAGACATAGCCGAACAGCTCGTCATAGATCCACTCACCGTACAGCGAGGACCATTTCTCGGCCCAGTAGGTCAGCGCCGGGTTGCCGAACTTCAGCTTGGGCGGCACCTTGCTGATGCCGCGGTGCAGTTCCTGGAAATGGCGGTCGACGAACTCGTTCCAGGCCGTAAACTCCAGGCCGCGCGGTTCCACCTTTGCGCTCAACGCGTGGCCGGCGCTCACGGCCACAGGCATGCCGCTGCGCACGGCGGCCCTCTTCAGCGAGCGGCTGTCGGCGCCGTACAGCAGCTCGAACCTGCCGCCGTCGGAGAAGAACGAAACGCCGCCGCCGTCGTCCAGGCGGATGGTGGCGCGCACCCGGCTCTTCAGGTTCACGGCCGCGAGCGGCGTGACCACCTGGAAGAGCTCCAGTCCGTAGGTCTGCGGCAGGGCGTACAACTGGCCCCGCTCCAGCTCCAGCGTCGTGATCTTCCAATTGGAGGTCAGGCTGGGTGCCAGCACCGTGGCCAGGCGCAGCCGTGACCCCTTGTCGAGGCGGATGACGGTGCCGTTGTCGAACTGCAGCTCGCAGCGGCCGCCGCCCGAGGTGATCACCGTGTCGCCGGGAGCCAGGGGCAGGTTGACCCCGGCCTGGTCCCTTTCCCCGTCCTGGCGCAGGACCATGGCGCCGTTTTCCACGAACGATATGTGTCCATATACCGACGCTTCGGAAGCCAACAGCGCTGCGGAGGAAAGGGCGATGGCTGCCAGAAGGAAACCCAGGGGAGCGATTTTTCTTGTCATGGCACCTCCTAAATAGCGCCGCCTCTGCCTACGACATCATCCTCAAAAACTATGCATTTTTAATGCCATGAATGAAGACCCCTGTTGTCCTGAAAACAGGACACGCCGATCCGCTACCCGCCGTTTCAGCTGTGCCAGGGCATTTCCTGACTTGAAAATCGTCGCCCTTCTGGTATATTTAGGGTTTTCAAGGGGGATGCCCATGCCGAAACCATTGCTGCCGCGGAGGCTGCTTCTCCTCACGCTGGCCCTGTCCGCCTGCCTGTCGCCCCTGCCCGCCCTCGACCCCGGCCTGAAGCTTGGCGAATACTCCATCGAGATCTTCACGGCCGAGAACGGCCTGCCGCAGAGCTCGGTCATGGCGCTGGTGCAGACGCGCGACGGCTATTTGTGGCTGGGAACCTACGAGGGGCTGGCGCGCTATGACGGCCATGAGTTCGTCATCTACGACAAGGGCAACACGCCGCAGATGGAGAGCAACGGCGTCAAGGCGCTGCTGGAAGACCGCGACGGCAACCTCTGGGTGGGCACCACCGCCGGCCTGCTGCGCCTGGGCTCAGCCGGGTTCGAACGCTTCGACCAGGAGCACGGACTGCGCAGTACCTCCATCCTCTGCCTGCTCCAGGACCGGGCCGGCTCCCTGTGGGTGGGCACGGCCGCCGGGCTGCACCGCTGGCAGGGGAGCCGCTTCCGGCCGGTCGCGGCCTCGCAGGGCTTCTCCTCCGATTACATCGCCGCCCTAGCCGAGGACGGCGCCGGAGGCCTCTGGGTCGGCACCGGCCTCGGCTTGAACCACCTGCGGGCCGACGGCAAGGTGGACGTGTTCCACGCCAACGGCGGGCTGCCCCATGATGACGTCCGCGCCCTCTACCTGGACCCGCAGGGCACCCTGTGGGTCGGCACCAGCGGCGGCGGCCTGGTCACCTGGAAGGACGGCGGCTTCGCGCCGCCGGCCGCAGCTCTCTCCTCGGACGACATTCGCGCCATCTACCGCGACAGCCATGGCGTGATGTGGATCGGCACCAACCAAGAGCCGGTCAACCGCCTGCACGGGGGCGAAGTCTCGGTCCTCGGCCAGAAGCTGGCCGGGCCGACATCGGGGCGGGCCATCCTGGAAGACCGCGAGGGCAGCGTTTGGGTCGGCACCCGCGACGGCCTGATCCAGCTGCGCGAGGACAAGTTCATCCGCTTCAGCTCCCGCAACGGCCTGCCGGTCGACCCCATGCGGGCCGTCTTCCAGGACCGCCAGGGAGCCATCTGGGCGGGAACCGTCGGCGGCGGCCTGGCCCGCTACCTTCAGGGCGAATGGCAGGCGTTCAGCCGCGGGCAGGGACTGGCCAGCGAACACGTCTGGTCGATCGCCCAGGGCAAGGACGGCGCGCTTTGGGTGGGAACCTACGGGGGCGGCCTGTTCCGCCTGGACGACCCGTCGCGCCCGTCGCGCTTCGTACGCGTTCCCGGCCTTGACAACGACATCATCCGCTCGCTGCTGGCCGATTCCCGGGGACGCATCTGGGCCGGCAGCAACGGCGGCGGCCTGTTCTGCATCGAGAACGGCCGCGTCACCACCTTCACCAGCAGCCAGGGCCTCCCCGACCCCTACGTCTACTCGCTGGCCGAGGATCGGCGCGGCCGCATCTGGGCCGGCGTGTTCAACGGCGGCCTGGCCGTGCTCGAGAACGGGCGCTTCCGAGCTTTCGGCGGTAAGGACCTTTCCAGCCAGCCGGTTTGGGCCATCCACGTCGACAACGAGGGCGACGTCTGGGCCGGCACCGACCACGCCGGGCTGGTGTGGATCCGGGGCGAGACCGTGCAGCGCTTCACCAGCCACGACGGCCTGTACAGCGACCAGGCCTTCCAGATCCTGGAGGACTCCCGCGGCCGCCTGTGGCTGAACGGCAACAAGGGGGTCTACCACGTTGCCAAGGAGGACCTGATCGCCTTCGCCGCCGGCCGCATCCGGCGCATCCCCTGCATCGCCTACGGCAAATCGGAGGGGATCAGGGTGACCGAGAGCAGCGGCCCGGCCTCTCCCGCCGGCTGCATCGACCACCGGGGCCGCGTCTGGTTCCCCACCATCCGCGGGCTGGTCCGCTTCGATCCCGACCGCCAGCACATCAACCGCGTCGAACCCCCGGTGGCGATCGAGAGCGTGCGCATCAACGGCCAGGCGCGGCCCATCTCCGCCCCGGCGCTGGTGCCCCCGGGTCCGGGCAACATCGAGATCGACTACACGGCCGTCAGCTTCCTCCAGGTGGACAAGATGCGCTTCGCCTACCGCCTGGAAGGCTTTGACTCCGACTGGGTCCAGGCCGGCGGCCGGCGCTCCGCCTTCTACACCAACCTGCCGCCGGGCAGCTACACCTTCCGCGTCATCGCCGGCAACGGCGACGATGTGTGGAACCGCGAGGGAGCGTCCTTCTCCTTCACGCTGAAGCCCTTCTTCACCGAGACCGCCCTGTTCCGGGTCCTGGTCATCCTGGGCCTTCTCCTGCTCGTGGCCGGTTTTTTCCTCCTGCTCCTGCGCCGGGCCAGGGCGCGCGAACGCAAACTGGAGCGGATCGTCGGCGAACGCACGGCCCAGTTGCAGCACCTGGCGCGCTACGACGGGCTGACCGACCTGGCCAACCACCGCACGTTTTACGAGACCTTCCACAAGGAGTGGGCGGTGGCCGGCCGCGAGAAAAAGCCGCTTTCTCTGATCGCCGCCGACATCGACCACTTCAAGCCCTACAACGACTCGCTGGGGCACCAGCAGGGAGACGAGTGCCTGCGCAAGGTGGCGTCCGTCCTGCGCGCCCACGCCAAGCGCCCCGCCGACCTGGCCGCCCGCACCGGCGGCGACGAGTTCTTCCTGCTGCTGCCGGGAACGCCCGGCGAGGGGGCCGAGGCCATCGCCGAGGGCATCCGCGCCGCCTTGGCCGACCTGGCCATCCCCCACCCGGCGTCACCGAAAGCGCCGGTGGTCACGGTCAGCCTGGGCGTGGTTTCCATCGTGCCGCCCCCCACCACCGAGGCCAACCAGTTCATCGCCCACGCCGACCAGGCGCTGTACCGCAGCAAGCAGGGGGGAGGCAGGAAACCCCACGGCGGCTGAAGCCCGCGACCCCGGCCGGCGGCAAAAACGCGCCCGGGGCCGCGTCGGCTCCCGGGCGCAGGCGAAAGGTCAAGCGCCGTGACGGGCTATTCGTCCCGGTCCTGGCGGCGGGCGATGGCGTGATCAACGATCATGCCCAGACCGGCCATGAAAAAGACGGCGCCGGCCATGATCTCCTCGCGGACGACTGGCGGCACCCAGGCATGGATCGCATAGGCGAACATGAACGCCGGACCTACGGCGATCAGGACGATGCCCCACTTCAGGGAAGAGGCCGACGGGGCCGGGAGCCGTTTGCTGAAGAGGAGTTGCGCCTTCTCATCCACCATCCCCTTTTCGATCAGCTTGTGCCGCAGACGGTTCTCCGAAACCACCTTGACGAGTTCCAGCGTGAAATACCCGATCGCGAACAGGATCAAAACCGGAGCCAGATCATCCAACATGTTTCACCTCCAGTGGCGATCTTCCGGGCGGCAACGGCCGCCCCTGTAGGGAGGACCTGCCGGCGCTGCTGCGGGCGGAGATCGAACGGCTCCCGGCGCCGCATCGCCTGGCGCTGACCCTCTTCCTTTGCGCCGGAATGAACTACGACGAGATCGGCCGGGCGATGAACCTGCCTGTGGGAGCGATCAAGAGCCATCTTTATCGCGCCCGCGGCAAGCTGCGCGAGCGTCTGGCGCCCGCGCTGCAGGAGGAGACATGAGCGACGAACATTGGAGCGATGAGCGCATCCGGGAATTCCCCGACGCCCGGCTTCAGGGCGCGGACGCTTTCCTCCCCTGGCATCTGCGCAATGGCCCGGCTTGCGCCAGGCGGCTCGGGGAAAACCGCCGCCTCTACGGCGGCCTCGCCGCCGATCCCGGCTTCGCCCTTTCCCCCGTCTTCACCGCCGCGCTGCTGGCGAAGCGCGCCTCCCCCCTGCCCCTGCCGAGGGGACGCCGCTTCCTTCTCGCCTTCGCGTTCGCGGCCCTCGGCCTGGCCGCCGTCCTGGGACTGGCGCAGCTGGCGGATCTCGACCCGCTGGCCCAAAACGCCCTGAGAATCCCGCTGGGCCTGGGGCTGGCTTTCCGCTCGCTGTCGGCGCCGCTGGGCTATCTCTTCTCCCTGCTGGACGGCGCGGCCAAGCCGTTTCTCATCGGCTTGCTGGGCCTGGCCGCCGCCACGGCGCTCGAACGTTTCCTGCTGCGGGCCATTCCCCGTCCCCGTTCCTGAGCGCCGGGGATCCCTTCGCCGCATGCCGGCAGACTGCGGTCAGAAGGAAAAGCCGAGGGTGACGAACGTCTTGAAGAGATGATAGCGGGCCTTGGGATCGTCGTTGCGCTCGTGGTTGCTGAAGGGCATGAAACAATGCAGCCCCAGGCCGGCGTCCACGTGGCGCAGGTATTTCTTGAACTCCAGCAGCCGCAGGCGCGCGGCGGCATACAACCCGTACTGAATCCGGTTCAGGATGCTGGCCTTCTCGACTTCCTTTTTGTACGTCCCTGAGAGGTGGGTGTAGCGGTTGCTCAGGAACAGGTAGGCGAACGGCCCGGCGGAAAAGTCGAGGGCCAGCGACAGCGACCGCCTGGGCAGCGGCAGGGGAATCGTCAGCACCTTGCCGAAGGCCATGCCCAGCGTGGTCTTCTTCGTGTCCCACAGGCCGTTCTCGATCGCCAGCCCCTTGCCGGAGATGAGGTTGCCGAAGACGAGGAACTCGTGACGGTTGGCGTGGAAGGAGGAGAGGACCAGCAGCGTGTCGCGGAAAGAGGGCTGCGGCTCCTTGTTCCAGATCGCGTCCTGGGTGAAGACCGTGACCTTCTCGCTGGACAGGAGCGAGAAGGAAAAGCTGATGTCGGCCGGCAGCGACGCGGCCAGCCCCAGCATCCAGGCCCAAAAAACGGCTTTCTTGCTCATGGACTCCTCCCGCGCCTCACAGCGCCCGCACGACCAGCCGCAGGCGGATGCGGCCGCGCATCTGCTCCAGCTCTCGTTGCAGCTCCTGGTTGGCCGCCCGCGCCTCGGGCAGGTCGCGCTTTTTCTCCTCGACCACCCGCTCGCGCTTGAAAACCTTGGGCAGCTTGCTCAACGCCGACAGGCTGAAGCCCACTCCGGCCAGGGTGAAGACCCGCCGGGTGCCGTACAGCGTGGCCTTGGCGGACAGCGAGGCGTCGGCGCTGTCGATCGTCGAGGAGATCAGGGTGGCGTTGACCACGAAGAATGCGGCGCCGATCAGCAGGTCCTTCAGCACCGTTTTCTTGAACCGTTCCTTGTCGAAACGGGTGGTCTGCGAAAGGACTTTCGTCTCCGTCTCCTGCTCGGGCTGCAAGGCCCTCCCTTTCAGCGCCAGCGCGCCGCTCTGGGGATCGAACTCGGCTTCGGCCGGGGCAACGGCCTCGGCCTCGAGGGCGAAGTACTTCTCGATCGTCCGCTCGGGCGCGTTGCGCGGGATCAGCAGCAATCGGTAGGAGTGGCCGGCGGTGCGGACAAAGTCGGGGCCGGCAGGCAGCGCCACCGTCTCGACCTTTGTCCCCAGGGTGCCCTTGGCCAGAAGCGTTCCCTCCCGGGACAGGAGCTGGAAATCGCAGGGCAGCGAGGCCTGCAGCCGCAGCCGCAGCTCGGCCGGCGGATCGAAATAGGCAATCTCGGCATCGGTCTCTGCCATGGAGAGTTCCCATAGGACGGGAAACTCCCGCTGCCAGGACAGGCGGAACTCGGCGATCTTCTTGCGCACGGCCGCGGGCAGGAAGGCCAGGCTGACCGGGGCGGCGCGGAATTCGCCGAGGTACTTGTCCATCCAGAACAACTCGGCCTGCGCATTGCCGACCCGGGACTGGCTGTAGCCGATGATCAGGCTCACGGCCGCCTTGTCCTTGTCAGGCAGTTCGGGAAACCGCCTCTGCAGCGCCTCGATCAGCCGCGGGAAATCGCTCTCTTCGGCCATTCCCCGGCGGGCATCCTCCCGCCAGTCGGCTTCCGGCGCCGCCCAGAGCGCCGGCAGCAGAAAAAAAGCCGCCAGGAGCAGGAACGATCGTTTCGCGAACATCGGGTCCTCCTCGCATGGGTCGGAAAAGATCATAGCACAGGCGGGAGCGAAAAAAAACGGGGAACCCCTAGGCGGGAGGAGGCGCCGGCAGGAGCGCCGGATCCTGGCCGTAGAACTCGGCCAGCAGCGAGTACAGCCGCGGCGAGGCGGCGGATAGGCGCCGCGGGTTCTCGAAGAACAGCTCGCTGGCGCAGGCGAAGAACTCGGCCTCGTTCTGGGACGCGTAGGCCGGGAGGGGGGAGCGGGAAAAATCGTGCCGCTCGTAGGCTTGGGCGATCGCCTCGGCCCAGGGGACGGGACGGGCCTGGTCGGAAGCCACGCGCATGCCCCCCCGCCGCGCCTCGAAGTCGAGATAATGGGCCAGCTCGTGGAAGACGACGTTGACGCCGTCGCCTTCGCCGGCGAATCCCTGCCATAGGCTCTTTTCGGCCACCAGCAGCGGTCCGCCCGCCGGCGCCTGCCCGGCGATGTTCCCCCGGCCGGGACGGTAATTCTTGTCGAAGGCGAAGCCGGGGTAGACGGTCACCCCGTCGCGCAGCGGCGGCTCCCAGTCGGGGCGGCCGTGGAGCATGGTGGCGACGCCGGCGGCGATCAACAGACGCGTCCGTTCGCCGGCCGCGGCGCCGCCGGCGGCGGCGATGCGCGTCTCGGCCAAAACCAGGCGCACATCGCGCTCGAAGTCGAGGCGGCCTTCCGGGTCCAGCGCGCGGTAATATGGGGAACTTTCCTGCAGCCAGCGCCGCCAAGGCTCTGGGAAAGGGGCGCGCGCCGCCCGCCTGCGGCGCAGTGGACGGCGCAGGGCCAGGGGCAGGTAAACGGCCAGCAGGGCCAAGGAGGCGGCCAAAGGCAGGGGCCGGCCGGATGCGACCCAGCCGCCAAGGCCGGCCAGCAGGATCAGCAGCGAGTACAGGGCTGCGAACCCCAGCTCCAGCCGCGGCACGACGCGCACGGCCGGTCCGCCTCAGCGCACCCGGCCGCGCGCCAGCGAGAACAGGACACCGGCGGCGCACAGCGCCGCGAACACGATGAAGGAGACGCGCAGGCTGCGCAGGAAAAGGGGGAAGCGCGCGGGGACGATGCTGGCCTTGCCGAGGAACAGCGAAAAGACGAGCGTGGCGATGCCCATGCTCAGCATCTGGCCGACCATGCGCATGGTGCCCAGGGTCGCCGAAGCCACCCCGAAGTGGCGGCGCTCCACCGAGCTCATGACGGCGTTGGTGTTGGGAGAGGAGAACAGGGCGAAGCCGAAGCCGACCAGCATCAGGTTGGCCACGATGGCCGCCAGGGGGCTGGACGGCCCGAGGCCAGAAAAAAAGAGCAGGCCCAGAGCGCTCAGCCCCATGCCCAGCGAGGCGATCCGCCGCGGCTCGTGCCGGTCGGAGATCCGTCCGGCCAGGGGAGAAAACAGGGCCATCACCAGGGGCTGGGCGATCAGCACCAGGCCGGCGGCGCCGGCCGTGAACCCCTTGATGTACTGCAGGAAGAGGCTGAGCAGGAAGCCGATGGCGAAGGTGGCGCTGTAGTTGACCAGCGCCGCCAGGTTGGAGAAGGCGAAAACGGTGTTGCCGCGGACCAGGCGCGCCTGGAAGACGGGATGGGCGCAGCGCGCCTCACGGACCAGGAACAGCGGCAGGGCCGCGGCAGCCGCCAGCAGCATGGCCGCGCCGCGCCAGCCCGGCAGCCAGGTGAACCCGAGCATGAAGAAGGTCAGCATGGCGCTGTAGAGCAGCGAGCCCTGCCAGTCGAAGGGTTCGCCGCGGCTGTCGGCCCACTCCCGCCTCAGTTTCAGGCGCACGACCGCCAGGACCAGCAGCCCCACCGGCACGTTGAGCAGGAACACCCAGCGCCACCCCAGGTGCTGGGTGAGCAGGCCGCCGAGGAAGGGTCCCAGCGACAGGCCCACGTAGGTCGCCCCCACGTTGATGCCCAGCACCCAGCCGCGCCGCCGCGGCGGGAACACCGACGTGAGGATGGCCACGCCGGTGCCGAAGATCATGGCCCCGCCCGTCCCCTGCAGCAACCGGGCCAGGAGCAAGAGCCGGGTGCCGGGGGCCAGGGCTGCCAGCAGCGAGGCCGCGCTGAACAGCGCCGTCCCGGCGGCGAACACCTTCTTGCGGCCGTGGATGTCGGCGAACCGGCCGAAAGGCAGGAGGAAGACGGCGGCGGCCAGCAGATAGGAGCTGGCCACCCAGCCCATGGTCACGGCGCTCATGGCGAATTCTCCGCCGATCGCCGGAAGGGCCACGCTGATGGCCGAAGCCATCAGCGGCGTCAGCAGCGAGCTCAGCGTCGTGACCAGCAGGGTCGTGCGCTGCAGCGGGCGGTCCTCGTCGGCGGTGGATTCCATGGCAGCCACAGATACTATGGCTCGCTTTTCTGCTGGGCCTTTTCGACTGCCTGCGCCAATCTGGGATGGATCCGTGCCTTTCGTTTCCTGGCCTGCTCCAGCCACTCCCGGGCCTGGTCGAGGCGGCGGCCGACGAAATAGAGGTTGACCAGGTTGTTGAGGCAGCGTTCGTGGCCGGGCTCGATGGCCAGCGCCTTCAGGTACTGGGCCTCGGCTTCGCCGGGGCGCCGCAGTTTGAACAGCAGGTTGCCGTGCAACGCATGGAACTCCGCAGGGATGGCGAACGGCGATGCTCCATCCTGGAGGACATCGGCGGTGGCCCGCCCGGTCTTCTTGCTCTCATAGGCGCGGTCGACGGAAACGCAGGCCAGGCTGCTGGTACTGCCGCCGATGTCCTGGGCGGCGAGCTCCCGCAGCCGCTTCTCGTCCTCCCGCGACATGGAAAGCCAGTTGGGCTTCTGGTTCTCCCAGACCCGCTGCAGCTCCAGGCAGCCCGCCTCGGCGCGCTCGATCCAGGAAAGGGCAGCCGGCAGGTCGCCGGCCTGGCTGGCGATCACCGCCTTGCCGTAGCAGGCGTTGGGGTGGCCGGGCAGGATCGCCAGGCAGCGCTGCAGTTCGCTCTCGGCGCCCTGCCAGTCCCTCACGGCGACGCGCTCGAGCCCCTTGTTCGCCGAGGGCAGGGTCGAATGGTACTTGCGCAAAAGTTCCATGTCCTGCTCCAGGCTGGTGCTTTTCTGGCCCGGCAGCAGCGCCGGCAGAAGCAGGCACAGCCCCAGGAACAGGCTGACGTTTTTGTTTCGCTGGTTCATGATCTCACCTTTATTATAGCATGAAAACCGGCGGCAAGCCCGGTCCGCCAACCTCCGCCTGCGGCGGCCAAGGCGAGCAGGAGCCTGCGCCCCTGCCCGCGCGGCTCCCTTCCGCCCCCTGCCGAATCGCGCCGCCTGCCCCCCCGTATTCCCCGGCTTTGACAAGCGCGCCCCGTCGTGGTACAAGGCGTGACATGCGCCGTTTCGGATGGCTGATCTTCCTGCTGGCCATTCTGCCCTCCCGCGCTGCAGCCCAGGTCGAAGACGACCTGGGATTCTTCGCGGAGGATCCCCTCGGCCTGGAAGTGGAAACGTTCGTCCTCGCCCTGGATCGCGAAGCGACGATGAACGCCTATCTGGCCTGGGACCCGGCAACGAGCGAGGCGCTGGTCATCGATCCGGGAGTCCCCGCCCCCGAGGTGGTCGAATTCATCCGCGCCAGGAGGCTGAACGTCCTGGCCGTTCTGCTCACCCACGGCCACGTCGACCATGTCGGCGGAGTCGAGTTCCTGGCCATGGAACTGGCCGTTCCCGCCTTCCTCCACCCCTCCGATCGCTCGCTGGCGGCAGGCACGACCGGCGCCGGCTTCCCCTTCCGCGCTTACCCCGGCGACGGTCGCCTGCGCCTGGGCGGCCTTG
>CAZVPI010000015.1:0-21848 GCA_964628035.1 uncultured Clostridia bacterium
ACGGGCCTTTTTCAACCAAAATATCCTAGTCCCAAATCTCCTGCCCCCCTTCACTTATAATATAAAAATTTTAATAAAAGGAGGAAAAAATGAAGCGAAATAGAATGCTGTGCATGGCTGCGGTAGTAATGTTGGTTCTGGCTGTGCCCGGGTTGGCGCAAAACGACCCCCCGCCGGGATTTCCCATTGTCGAGGATTTCACCGAAGTATCGGAGTGGACGTTGCATGACAATGCGGTTCATGATGCCGTTAACGGCCGGGTGCAGTTAACCAACAGCACCACATTTAAAAAGGGACTAATCGTTCTCAATGCCCCCTTCTCCTCGACCTACGGGATCACAGTGGAATTTGACTTTTTCTCCGGCGGCGGTACGGGCGCAGACGGCATAGCTTTTTTCCTGGTAGATGGCACGACCGATCCCGTAATCCCCGGAGCTTATGGATGTTCATTGGGATATTCATCCAATTTTGAGTATGAGATGTTGCCATTAGCGGGCGTTTCTCATGGCTATGTGGGCATAGGTTTTGATGAAATCGGCGGTTTTTTAACCCAATATGCCGGGCCCATGGGGCTTCCGGAATATATTCCTGATACAGTGACTATGCGCGGATCAGGAAACGGTATAGTTGGCTATAACTACCTGACTCATGCGTTGACAAACCCATACGGCGGCATTGACGGCGGTTGGCGCCGCGCCCGTATCACCGTCACCCAAGGGACGCTTGTTTCCGTTCAGATGAGTTGGAACAACGGGACCACCTGGGTTCCGCTCATTACAGATTATGATTTAAGCGCTGCGCCCGGACAGGCCCCCCTGCCCGCCACTTTCAAGCTCGGTTTTTCGGCATCGACGGGAGCTTTAACCAATTTTCACTTGATTGACAATGTGAATGTGAGTGTACCGGTTGATGTAGTGGTTGACGTGACCCAGCAACCCGACGGACCCTTTTGCCCCGGCGAAAATGTCTCGTATCAATTCACAGTTGCCAACAACGGGCCCAATGGCTCCAATTCCATCCAGGTAAGCGACAAGGTTCCCGCCGGGCTTGAGAATGTGGCATGGAATTACACCACGAATCTGGGAGACAGCGACAGCGGCACCGGCAACATCATCGAGCCGACGCTGGACCTGGACAGTGGCGAGATCGCTACCTTTACGGTTTCCGGGGACGTCGCCCTCAATTTCTTCGGCAGCCTGGGCCATGATGTGTCGGCGGATACCGGACCTGGATTCAACGATCCCACACCCGGTGATGCATCGGATTCTGTCGTAATCGAGGTTGTCTCGAAATCGCTAACAGTCACCTCTCCCAATGGCGGTGAAAACTGGAAAGCCACTTCGAGTAAAACCATAACCTGGAATGCAGATTGCATGTCCGGATTGTTGAAGATCACGCTTTGGAAAAGCGGCTTGAAAGTTGGTCTTATTGCCTACAATGTCGACCCGGCAGCAGGTTCCTTTGCCTGGAAGGCGGGCCAACTAATCGATGGCGGCCTGGCGAGCTGCGGCAACGATTATAGAATCAAGATCAAGGAAATCGGCACAGTGGAAGCAGATAGCAGTGATGCCAATTTTACGCTCTCTCCTGGCATTACGGTTGAGGCCCCCATCGGCGGCGAGACCTGGAAAACAGGTGATGTCAAACAAATCACCTGGAGTGCCCTTTGTCTTACCCATAATGTCAAGATCACCCTTTGGCAGGATAACGAGTTTAGAGGAATTATTGCCTACGATCTCGATCCGGCTGCCAGTTCATTTTCCTGGACGGTTGGCAGGTTGGACGATGGCAGCATGGTTGCTCCCGGCAACTATAAGATCAAAATCAAGGAGATCAGCACCGCGGTGGCAAGTACCAGCGACGGCACCATTACTTTGATACCTTGAACTGTTTACAGCTAGGAGGGAATTTGGGGTAGTGTCAAGTATCTTTCGCACTTTTGATTTGAGGTAGTCCTTAAACCAAGACGAGAATGTGGGAAAGTGGAAAAGGCGAAGCCTTTTCCAAGGGATGTGGGCCCATGGTCCATCATCCGGTCTTTTCCAAGGGAATGAGAAATGAGGGTCAGGTCTTGAAATGACAGGTTGGTCATTGTCCTTTTTCATGCTTTCGCAGGGCCAAGCTGATGCTCGAATAATGCATCCCCAGACAATCGCCGATTTCACGCATGGTGTATCCTCCCTCCGCATAGGCCCGGTAAACAACGGCTTCCCGCCTCTCTTTCTTGCGCGCCCCGTTCTGGAATATCTCATCCCATTCGGTCCCCGATATGAATTTTATCTAATACAATAAAACTGCTTTTTCAAGACCTGACCCCAATTCTCACTTGGCCAGGTCAAAATACGCCGGCGAGCCGGGCGCCAGGCGGATCTGCAGCCCGGCGCCGCCGGCCAGCATCGCTTGCTTCACCATTTCACCGTTCACCTTTCGCGTCGCACTGTGTCGCCTGTTTGAACAGCCACGCCGCCGCCAGGAACAGGACGACGAAGAAACCGTTCAGCAGGGCAAGCTCCAGCGGGCCGCTCCAGGGCCGGCCCAGCCCGGCGGCCAGCGCGTAGACGCCCACCAGCGCCTGGGCCAGGGCCATGGCCAGCAGCGCCCAGGCCATGCCGCAGGGACGGAAGCGGGCGGCCAGGGCGCCGGCCGCGCCCACGGCCAGAACCCCGAAATACATGCGGTTGGCCGGGTCGCCGTCGGCGCCGATGATGCCGACGCCCAGGCTCAGCCAGGCCAGGAGCAGCGCGGCCGCCAGCGCCAGCCCCATGGCCAAGCCCCAGGAATGGCGTAGAATCTTCATGAGTCCTCTCATGCATACGGTTGTCCGGAACACGATGAAGTATATGCCCATTGTTTCCGCGGTTCCATCCATTTTCGCAAATCACATTTTTCATGGTTGCATGATCTCGTTCCAGGCGATATTATTTTATCAACACGAATGACCATTCGTTATGGAGGGATGATCATGAACCATTCCGGCAAAGGGTTTCTCTTGAAAGGCGTCAGCCTGGCCCTGGCGCTGGCGCTGCTGTTCCCGGGCTCGGCCTTCGCCGGCGCCGGGAAAGTCCGCAGCAACAAGGCCACGGTGACCGCCGGGGGATCGGCGTACAAGGGCGCCATGCTCTATGTGGCGAAAGACCTGCTGGTCCTCAAGGAACGGGAGAGCGGCAAGATGCTCGGCTTCGCCTTTGAGGAGGTTGACAAGGTCTCCATCAAGAAAAGCAAGGCCGGCATCGGCGTGCTGGTCGGGCTGGGGGTCGGCGTCGGCCTGGCGGCGCTGCTGGTGGGATCGGTCAAGAAGGACGGCGACAACGTCTTCGCCGCCATCCTGGTCGTGCCCCTGGTCCTTGCCGCGGCCGTCGTGGGCGGCGCCGTCATCGCCCTGGTCACGTCGACCGCCGGCGGGCTGGTCGGACTCCTGGTCGGCAAGAAGAACTTCAAGCTGGGCAGGATGGGACCCGAAAAGAAGGCGGCAGCCCTGGCCAGGCTGAAAAAGTACGCCGTGTTCCAGGTCCTGCCCGACGAGATCCGCTCGCAGCTGCTGATGATCGAGTAGCGCGAAAAAGTGCCAGTGACACCCTGAAGGCACCCGAGGTGGGGAACGCCCGTGTCAGCAAGAAGCTCAACCAAACTCCAGTGGTGGAAAAAGACAGAGGGGCATTGAGGGACAGTGAGAAAAACGAACAGAGACGAGTTCTCGATGTTGCCTTTGCTTTATCCCTTTACTCCATTCATCGGTTGGCAGTGGCGGCAACGAGTACTGGAGTGATCGAGATGGTGACAAAAAACATACTGCCTGCCGTGGCACGCGGCACATGACGCGTCAAGACAGGTCGTCCTTGACAAGCTTTTCGCAATGAGAAGCTTCGCCTCGAGGCAGGGAGGGAAAATGCCCGTCATCGGCCGCGCCCGGCTTTTGCCAACGATCCTTTTGCCGCTGCTCCTGCTGAGCGGCGGCTGCTCCCGAGAGGACTCCGTCCCGGATGACGACGAAACGATTGTGCGGCTGGCCCTGGACTGGTCGACCTATTGGGGCGGCTCGGGCGGCGACGGCGCCACCCGCGGCAACGCCCTGGCCGTCGCGGCCAACGGCGACGTCGTGGTCGTGGGCGAGAGCCAGAGCCCTTCCTTCTTCGTGAAGAACCCGGTGCAGGCGAATCCCCAGCGCGCCTCCAAGGGCTTTGTCACCCGCTTCGCGGCCAACGGCCAGGACGTGATCTACTCCACCCGCATCGGCTCGAGCGGCGGCTATGAATGGTGCATCGGCGTGGCAATCGACGCCGGCGGCAACGCCCTCGTGGTGGGGCATGTGAGCGGCGAGGGCTTTCCGCTCAAGAACCCGCTCTTCGCCGAATTCGATTTCAGCGACGGCAAGGACTGCGGCTTTCTGTGCTCGATCCCGCCTCAGGGCGGAAGCCTGAATTTCTCCACCCTAATCCCCCAGGGAACACCGGCGGCTGTGGCCGTGGGACCCGACGGAGCGATCTTCGTGGCCTGCGGCACCCACGTGCTCAAGGTGGCCGCCGACGGCAGCCGGCTGCTCTACGATTTCCTGGTCTCCGGCGGAGGCGCCGGGACCACCCTCTCCGCCATCGCCATCGACGACAGCGGCCGGGCCTGGGTCACCGGCAGCGCCGACTACGAATTTTCTCCCCTGCTGAATCCCCTGCAGCCTTCGGGAGGCCTCCACGGTTCCGACCTGCTGCTGGCGCAGGTGAACGCCGACGGCAGCGCCCTCGACTTTTCCACCCTGCTGGGCGGCGCCGGCCATGACTATGGAACCGGCATCGATCTCGGCCCCGACGGCGCGGTCTGCGTCGCCGGCTGCACCAACTCGGGGGACTTCCCTGTGAAGAAGGCCGCCACCCCCGGCTGGGGAGGGGATTATGACGGCCTACTGCTCAAGATCGACCCGGCGACCCCGCGCGTCGTCTACGCCACCTATGTGGGCGGGGACTGGGAGGACCGCGGCGCCGGCCTGGCGCTGGCCGTCGGTGGAGGCGTCTGGGTCGCCGGCCTGACCACCAGCCACGATTTGCCGGTGACCGGCTCCTTCCAGGACGGGCTGGCCGGCGTGAAGGACGCCTTCATCGCCCTGCTGTCTGCCGACGGCAGCCGTTGGGAAGCGATGAGCTACTTCGGCGGCTCACTGACATCCAACCACTCCGAGGTCGGCGCCGACTGGGGCAACAGCCTGTGCCTGGGCCCGGGCGGGACGATCTACATGACCGGCGAAACCTTTTCCTCCGATTTCCCCATGCAGAACGCGATCGATCCCGTCTACAGCCTGCCCAAGGCCTTCGTGACGGCTTTCCGGAGGAAGTAACAAAGCAACCTCCGGGTGGTGAGCCGGCGCCAAGAAGAAACTCTGGGGGAGAAGGCCGCGTCAACTATCGAAGCGGAAGAAGAAAAACGGCACGGCTGCCCAGTCGCGGCGGACGCCGCGGGCACGACCCAGCAGGCAAAAGTTGCCGTCCAGGACGCGGCCGTCCTCTTTCACATGGCCCAAGGTGCGGAAGCTCGCACCGAGGACCCGGCCGTCTTCCCGGAACTAACCCACGACCCTGAACGGGGCGACCTGGACGGCGCCGTCGCTCTTCAGATGGCCGATCACGCGGAAGTCGCGGCCCAGGCCGCTGCGTTCGAAAAAGAGGGCGGGTTCACGGAGCGCCTGTTCCGAGTCAGGACAGGGCGACGAGAGAAGTGACGAACTCGTAGTGTTAGCAAGGAACCCCGCGAAATCGTGTCCATAGCAGTCATGTCATTGCCGGGCACGGGCATGATACACATCTTCACTTTTTCCTTTTCCCTTTTCCCTTGTACAATGAACAGAAATCCAACGGCGAGGTGCAGGGCCGCCTGGACAAGGAGACGACGGCCAACGTCGGGGTGATCAGCGGCGGCCTCATCCGCAACGGCGTGCCGGCCCAGGCCTGCTTCCTGGCCGAGTGCCGCAGCCTGAACCACAGGAAGGCCCAGGCCCTGGCCACGGCCATGGAGAAGACGATCCGGCGCGAAGCAGCCAGGGCCGGCGCCAAGGCGGCGGTCAAGACGAACAACCTGTGCAAGGCGGTGGCCATCCCAGCCGACGCCTGGACCGTGGTCACGGCCCAGAAAGCCTTAGCGACCGTCGGCGTCAAGGCCAAGACGACCTTCATCACCGGCTTCACCGACGCCTCCCTCTACAACAACAAGGGGATCGAGATGGCGGTGGTGGGCATCGGCGCCCGCGACGAGCATGCCACCTGCGAGCACATCCATGCCGCCGACATGGAGAAGGCGCTGAAGATGATTGTGGAGATCCTGCGCCTTTCGGCGGAGTAAGGGCTCCAAAAGGTGTAAGGGAAAAGGCAAAAGTAAGGAAAGAATCCCTGCAAGTGCCCGCTGGCACCACTGCCACCAGAAAAAAGGGGTAAAGGGAAAAAGTGGTAAAGAGATAAAGGTAAGGCAAAATCGAGAACTCGCCTCTGCTTGTTTTTCTTACTGCGCCTCTCTAGCCCCCAATCTTTCTCTGCCACTGGAGTTTCGTCCGGTCTCTTGCTGGCACTACCACTAACACTACGATATCGAGTTCTTGGATCTGGTACTAAGCCGGGTACTGCCCGTACTTCAGTTCCCTCAACACGATGACGCTGCGGAAGGCGGCGACGTCGGCGGCGAACCCGGTGCGCAGCCGGCGCATGAAGGCCAGGAACTCGTCGCCCGGGCCGGTCATCAGCTCCACCTCCAGGTCCCAGCTGCCGATGGTCTTGACCAGGAAGATCACCTCCGGCCGCGAGCGCAGCCAGGCGCAGAGGCGGGCCAGCGCCTCGCCGGCCGGCCCCTCCAGGCGCAGGAAGACCTTGCGGTAGACGAAGCCCAGGCGGGCATGGTCGATCTTGGCCGCGAAGCCGGCGATGGCGCCGCGGCTCTTCAGGGCGCGCAGGTGCTGGGCCGCCGCCGCAGGCGACACGCGGCAGCGCCGCGACAGGGAGGCCAAGGACAGGCGGCCGTTGCGGCTGAGCTCGGCCAGCAGCCGGCGGTCGATGGCGTCGACCTCCAGCGGGCCGGGAAGGCTCTCCAACGTCACCCCGGAAGCCCCCGCCGACAATGCCTCTGAGGCTGCCACGGCGGGGGTGAGGAAGCGCCAGGGCAAAAACTCGATGCGCGTGGCCAGCGAGAAATATTTTTCCTGGAAGAGTCCCCCGAACTGGCCCAGGATGTCGTCGTAGGCCGACTCGAAGGCCGGCACCCCCTGGGCCCAGACCACGAACTCCAGATCGAAGTCGCCATCGAGTTGGGTGAGCCAGGAGACGTCGGAGCGGTTGAGCAGGTGGTCGAGGAGCTCCTTCTCCCCCATCTCGGTGAGGCGCTGGAAGCGGACGAAAACGCGAAAATGGTCGAAGCCCAAACGGAAGATGTTGGGGATGGCGAAAAAGCCGGTGAGCAGGCCGCGGCGCTCCAGGCTGCGCAGGCGGTAGCCGAGCCGCTGCTTGGACAGGCCAAGCTTCCGGGACAGTCGGGTGAGGCTCTCGCGGCCGTTGAGGCTCAGCTCGCGCAACAGGGCCAGATCGTCTTCATCGGCTTGTGCTTTATCTATCATTATTACAAATTATTACCATATATTTTTTATAATATCAAATAAAAACCTTTATAAATGAATAAAAGTAATAAAATTATAAAATATTTTTAAAATACATTTCTTCAGGCAAAACCTGTGCTATATGTTTGTGGTAAGCATTCCGAGAATTCAACTCTGAGGATCGGAGGTCGGCGTCCATGCAGGAAGCGAATCGCATCCAGGAACACCCGGTACTGCCGGTGGAGCCTGGCGAAACTATCACGTTCTATTGGAACAACGAACCGGTGCTGGGGAAAAAGGGCGAGGCCCTCTCCTCGGCGCTCATCGCCGCCGGCGTCGACGCCTTCGGCCGCAACGCCCACGACCATGCGCCGCAGGGGATCTTCTGCGCCAACGGCCAGTGCTCCAAGTGCCTGGTGATCGTCGACGGCAAGCCGGTCAAGTCGTGCATGACCCCGCTCCGGGCCGGCATGAAGGTGAACGCCGCCGACGAGCTGCCCGAGCTGCCCGCAGCCGCCAAGGCCCCCGCCCTGCCCGAAGTGCCCGAGGTCGAGACCGACGCGCTCATCATCGGCGCCGGCCCGGCCGGGCTTTCGGCCGCCGTCGAACTCGGCCGCCTGGGCATCGCCACGCTGCTGGTCGATGACAAGCACGAGCCGGGCGGCAAGCTGGTGCTGCAAACCCACAAGTTCTTCGGCTCGGTCGAGGACTCGCAGGCCGGCACGCGCGGCATCCGCATCGGCCGCGCGCTGGCGGAGGCGGTCGCCGCCGACCCGCACGTGACCGTCTGGCCCGACAGCACCGTGCTCTATGTCTATTCCGACCGCAAGGTCGGCGTCCTGCGCGAGGGGCGATACGTGCTGGTGCGCCCCAGGGTGGTCCTGAACGCCGCCGGCGCCCGCGAGAAGTCGCTCGTTTTCCCCGGCAACCACCTGATCGGCGTCTACGGCGCCGGCGCCTTCCAGACCCTGGTCAACCGCGACCTGGTCCGCCCCTCCAGCCGCCTGTTCATCGTCGGCGGGGGCAACGTGGGCCTGATCGCCGGCTATCACGCCATCCAGGCCGGCATCACCGTGGTCGGCCTGGCCGAGGCGCTGCCGCAGTGCGGCGGCTACAAGGTGCACGCCGACAAGCTGAAGCGGCTGGGCGTGCCCCTCCACACCTCGCACACCGTGCTGGCGGCCAACGGCCGGGAGCGCGTGGAGTCGGTGACCATCGCCCGCGTCGACGAGCGCTTCCGCCCGCTCGCCGGCACGGAGCGCACCTTCGCCTGCGACACGCTTCTGGTGGCCGTCGGCCTCGACCCCATCGCCGAGTTCACCGCCCAGGCGCAGACGGCCGGCATCCCCGTCTTCGCCGCCGGCGACGCCGCCGAGATCGCCGAGGCCTCGTCGGCCATGTTCAACGGCCGCATCGCCGGGCTGGCCGTGGCCCGCGAGCTGGGGGCCAAGGTGGAGGAGGTCCCCGCCGACTGGCAGGCCAAGGCCGAGCTGCTCAAGTCGCATCCCGGCAAGGTCGAGACGCAGGTCTTCCCCGAGGGCGAGGAGGGGGTGATGCCGGTCATCCACTGCCTGCAGGAGATCCCCTGCAATCCCTGCACCACCGTCTGCCCCACCGAGTCGATCGGCATGGAGGGCGACCCGCTGCTGGGGCTGCCGCGCTACGACGGCCGCTGCATCGGCTGCGCCAAGTGCGTGCTGGTCTGCCCGGGGCTGGCCATCACCCTGGTCGACTATCGCCGCGACCGGGAGATGCCCATCGTCACCGTGCCCTACGAGATGTCGCACGTCAGGCTGGCCGTCGGCGACAAGGTGCGGGGGGTCGACATCGACGGCAACGTCCTGGGCGAGTTCGAGGTGGCGGCGCTGCAGCAGAACCGCCAGAACCTGACGCGCCTGGTTCGCCTGCGCGTGCCCCGCGCCCTGGCCAAGCGCGTGGTGGCCTTCCGCCTGCAGGAAAGCGCGGCGACCGAGCCGCTGCCCGAGGCCGAGGCCGTTGCCGGCCAGGCCATGGCCTGCCTGTGCGAGCGCGTGTCGGCCGACGAGGTGCGGCGCCTGATCCGCCAGGGAATCACCGACATCAACCAGATCAAGGCCGTCACCCGCGCCGGCATGGGCGCCTGCGGCGGCAAGTCGTGCGACACGCTGATCCGCTCCATCTTCCGCCAGGAGGGGATCGACCCCGGCCGCGTCATTCCGGGAACCAAGCGGCCGCTCTACGTCGAGGTGCCGCTGGGCACCCTGGCCGGCGCTCTCGGGGCGGGGAACGAGGGGGAATGACCATGGCCAAAAACTACGACGTCATCGTCATCGGCGCCGGCTCGGTGGGCGTTCCCGCCGCCCTCTCGCTGGCGCGGGCCGGCCTCTCGGTCCTGATCCTCGACGAGCTGGCCTCGCCCGGGCAGCTGAGCAACAAGAAGGCCATCGGCGGCATCCGCGCCACCCACTCCGATTTCGGCAAGATCAAGGTCTGCCAGCGCAGCATCGAGATCTTCGCCGGCTGGAGGGAGAACGAGGGCGACGAGATCGGCTGGCTGAGCAACGGCTACAGCTACCCCGCCTACTCGGACGACATGGAGAGGAAGCTCAAGGAGCTGATGCAGGTCCAGCACTCGTTCGGCCTGAACATCGGCTGGGTCTCGCCCGACGAGTACGACGAGCTGGTGCCGGGGATCAACCGCGAGGGCTTGCGCGGTTCCACCTACTCGCCCGAAGACGGCAGCGCCTCGCCGCTGCTGGCGGTGAACGCCTTCTACTTCAAGAGCCTGCAGGCGGGCGCCGAGTACCGCTTCCAGGAGAAGGCCACCGCCCTGCGCCTGGAAGGGGGAAAGGTCGTTGCCGTCGCCAGCGACAGGGGCGAATACGGCTGCGGCCAACTGATCAACGCCGCCGGCAACAGCGCCCGCGCGATCGCCCGCCTGGCCGGCCTCGACGTGCCGGTGGTCCCCGACAACCACGAGGGAGCGATCACCGAGCCGGTGAAGCGTTTCTTCGGGCCGATGGTGGTCGATATCCGCCCCGAGCCGGGATCGGCCAACTACTACTTCTACCAGAACCACGAGGGGCAGGTGGTCTTCTGCATCACCCCCGACCCGCCCATCCTGGGCGTGCTCAACGAGTCGACCTCGGTCTTCTTCCCGCAGGTGGCGAGGCGCATGGTGCAGCTCTACTCGCGCCTGGCGTCGCTGCGCGTGCGCCGCTCCTGGCGCGGCCAGTACCCGATGACCCCCGACGGCTTCCCCATCGTCGGCCGCGACGCGACGGTCGCCAATTACATCCACGCCGTGGGCATGTGCGGCCAGGGCTTCATGCTGGGGCCGGGCCTGGGCGAGCTGCTGGCGCGCATCGTCCGCAACGAGGAGACGGAGGACGACCGCCGCATCCTGCAGAGCTTCCTGCCCACCAGGGAGTTCAAGGGAGTAGAGGCGCTTAAATAAACCAAGCTCGAGACGTTAGACGTTAGACGTTCGTGGTTAGCAAGAAAGCATATCTGCCCAAAATGGCTTTGAACCCGGGAAGACGAAAGCACCAAGTTCCAAGCACCAAATCCCAAATAAGCACGAAGCACCAATAACCCAATGACCAAAACAAAAAGCCATATTAGGATCAGGTTCTACACACCTACAGTGCATTTTGGTCTTCGTTTGGGCCACAACGTCCCCGCCAGGGGATTGGAATTTGGAACTTGGAATTTGTTTGGGATTTGGTGCTTGGAATTTTTGTCTTACGAGCATCAGGCCTAGCCACAAAAACCGCTTGGGCTAGCCCCGAAACCCTTTACAGCGCTAGTTGTCTGCTTAAAAAACAATTAATTTTGGACAGCAATGGCACGAAAGATTCCATATATCTATTGTTTGTCCTTAATAACTTGCTCACATCTGGCGTCTTTTGCTTGTTCCATGCCTTGCTGACGTCTAACGTCTAACGTCTCGAGATCTATTTTTATATCAACTGCTTCCCCAAAAAGGCCAATAGTGAAAAAACCATGGTCCACGGCACCGACCCCGCTGCCAGCCAGGGCAACAGCCGCCTTGGCGGCGCGCCCAGGAACAGGCCGAAGGCGGCGCCGAGCGGCGAGCCGACCAGCAGCGGCGCCAGCAGCGGGTCGAGTCCCATGGCCGCGCCGGCCGGCGCCGCCGCCCACAGCTCGGCCATGCCGAGCGCGAACAGGGTGATCCGCTTCCAGGGCATTCTCGTTCCATCTCGCGCCGCCCTTGCAGCGCGCCGGCACCGGCGCGTAAACCGCACGCCCTCTCCAGGCGGGTGTCGGCGGCGCAGATTGCTTTTTCGCCTGTTTTGCGCTATGTATGACCTTCGCCGACCGCCGCCCTCCCCTGCCGCTTCAAGGAGGGCCGGCCCAGCGCCCGCAAGTGGAGGAAAAATGCTCCGTGCATTCAAGGCCCTGTTCGTGGTTGCCATTATCGCCGTAGGCGCGGCCCTGCCGGCGCCTGCCGAAGCCGACAACAGCAAGCTCGACGTCTATTTCTGGGAGCGCGTGCGCCAGGAGAGCTGGGACAACACCCTGAGCCTCGACGAGTCTGCCGCCGACACCAGCGCCTACCTGCGACTGCGCACCGGCCTGGGCGCTTATTGGCGCCCGGGAAAGGCTTGGGAGTTCCACCTGCGCCTGACAAACGAAAATCGCGTTTACATGGCTCCCAAGCTTGACCCCAGGTTCAAGAGCGACTTCAACATCCACGAGGTCTTTTTCGATCAATTGAGCCTGCGCTGGCGCGGCAAGGGCAGCCGGCCGCTGACCGTCACCGCCGGCCGCTTTGACATGATGCTCGGCGAGGGCTTCCTGCTCATGG
Source organism: uncultured Clostridia bacterium (assembly GCA_964628035.1). Taxonomy (GTDB): domain Bacteria; phylum Acidobacteriota; class Aminicenantia; order UBA2199; family UBA2199; genus UBA2199. The sequence continues at coordinate 12,369 of CAZVPI010000015.1, forward strand.
ACGGCGGGCCGCTCGACGGCTCGCGCTCGGGCTACTTCAACGGCCTGCGCCTCGACTGCCCCCTGAAGAACAAAAACAGCCTGACATTTTTCTTCGTGCGCCAGCCCCGGACCGACACCCTGCTGCCGGTGGTCAACGACAGGGAACAGGCCATGATCGAGCAGGAGGAGCAGGGGGTCGGGCTGTATTTCACGAGCCAGGCGAAGCGCACCGGCCTGGAAGCCTACCTGTTCCGCAAGGATACTTTCGCCTTCGCCGCCCTGCCCGCCGGCGCCCTGCACGTGGCCGGCGGCCGCGTCGCCCACCCCTTCTCGGAAAAGCTGTCCCTGACCGCCGAGGCCGCCCTCCAGCTCGGGACGCTCGGCGACAGGAGCCGCCGCGGCTTGGGCGGCTATTTCCACCTCGACCACCGGCCGGGCCGGCGCTTTCCCGTGCCGGCGCAGCTGACCCTGGGCGGCATCTGGCTGAGCGGCGACGACCCGGCCACGCCGCGCTACGAGGGCTGGGACGCGGCCTTCAGCCGCTGGCCCAATTGGAGCGACTCGCTCATCTACCTGCAGGCGCGGGAGACGCGCGTCGCCGACTGGGTCAACTTCGCCTCGCTGTACGCCGGAGCGGTGTTCGAGCCCGCCGAGCGCGTGAAGGTCCACCTGACCTGGCACAGGCTGTCGGCCCCGGAAAAGACCGCCCCCTCGGCCCTGCTCAGCGGCGCCGGGGGCGACCGAGGCTGGCTGGCGATCGCCCGGGCCGCCTACGACGTGTCCCGGCACCTTTCCGGGCGCCTGATCTGGGAGTATTTCCGCCCCGGCGGCTTCTACCGCGCCGGCGCCGACCCCTATCACTGGGTGCAGTTCGAGATGTTCTTCCGTTTCTAAGCGGGCCAAGGAGGAGGGAGAGATGATCCTGAAAATCACGGTCCTGGCGCTGTACGTATTGGCCATCGTGGCCATCGGCGTCCTGCGCGGCAGGAAGACCGAGACGTTCCACGACTTTTTCCTCGGCGGCGGCAACATCGGCCCCTGGATGACCGCCTTCACCTACGGCGCCGCCTATTTCTCGGCGGTGATCTTCATCGGCTTCTCGGGCAAGATCGGCTGGCAGTTCGGCTACTCGGGGGTGTGGATCGCCGTGGGCAACACCCTGGTCGGCGTGCTCCTGGTCTGGGCGCTGCTGGGCTGGCGGGTCAAGAAGATGGCCCAGGAGTACCAGGTGGCCACCATGGCCGAGTACTTCGAGAAGCGCTACCAGAGCCGCTTCCTGAAGCTCTTCGCGGCGCTGGCCGTCTTCGTCTTCTTCATCCCCTACTCGGCCGCCGTCTTCATCGGCCTCTCCTACCTCTTCCAGCTGAACTTCGGCACCGAGTTCTGGCACGCCCTGGCCTTCATGGGCCTGTTCACCGCCGTCTACATGGTGCTGGGCGGCTACAAGTCGATGACCATGATGGACGTTTTTTTCGGCGTCCTGATGCTGATCGGCGGCGGCGTGGTGATCGTCAGCGTCCTGGCCAAGGCCGGCGGCCTGGCCGCGGCGACGGAGCGGCTGGCGGCCATCGATCCCAGGCTGACCGCCGCCGTCGGCCCGCCCGGCTGGTGGCCCCTGTTCTGCCTGGTGTTCCTGACCTCGGTGGCGCCGTTCGCCATGCCGCAGCTGGTGCAGAAATTCTACGCCGTGCGCGACCGCCGCGCCGTCCGCGCCGGCATGTGGATCTCGACCGCCTTCGCCCTGATCCTCACGGCCATCGCCTACTTCTCGGGCAGCTTCTCGCGGCTGCTGCTCAATCCCGAGAACGCCCCCGGCGCCTTCGCAGGCGGCAAGCCCGTCTTCGACGCCCTGGTCCCCGAGCTCCTGGCCAGGTCGGTGCCGAATTCGCTGATCATCTTCATCATGCTGCTGATCCTGTCGGCGTCGATGTCGACGCTGGCGGCGCTGGTGCTCATCTCCAGTTCGTCGCTGGCCAAGGACCTCTACGCCGGCTTCGTCAACCCCCGCGTCTCCGACCGCACGCTGACGCGCATGATGCGATCCTTCAGCGCCTTCTTCATCCTGCTCTCGGTCATCCTGGCCTACACGCGGCCGGCGACCATCGTCTCCATCCTGGGCATCTCCTGGGGCGCCATCGGCGCCTTGTTCCTCGGGCCCTTCATCTGGGGCTTGTTCACGAAGCGGGCGAACCGCTTCGGGGCCATCGCCGCCTCGCTGCTGGCGCTGGCCGTATGCCTGGTCCTCTACCTGGGCGGCCGCCCCTCGCCCGAGGCCGGCACCGTGGGCATGATGGTCTCGCTGGCCGCCACGCCGCTGTTCAGCCTGCTGGGGAGAAGACCACACGGACGGACACGGACGGACACGGAAGGACACGGACGAGAATAAAGAAAAAAGACGTCAGCCGGCCTGGCGCTGGCGGTCGTCCTGCTTGCGGCCGTTGGCGTCCAGGATCTTCTTGCGCATGCGCACGCTCTTCGGCGTGACCTCGAGCAGCTCGTCGTCCTCGATGTAGTCCAGGGCCTGCTCCAGGGAGAACTGCCGCGGCGGAGTCAGGCGGATGGCCTCGTCCGACTGCACCGAGCGCATGTTGGTCAGCTTCTTGCCGCGCGAGACGTTGACCACCAGGTCGTTGTTCTTGCTGTGCTCGCCGACGATCATCCCCTCGTAGACCGGGACGCCGGCGCCGAGGAACAGGATGCCGCGCTCCTGCAGACCGTAGAGGCCGTAGGCCACCGTGACCCCCGGCTCGTGGGCGATCAGCACCCCCTTGGTTTTGCGGTTCATCTCGCCCTTGTGCGGCTCGTAGCCGCTGAAGGTGTGGTGCAGGATGCCGGTGCCGCGGGTGGCGGTCAGAAAGTCGTTGTTGACGCCGATCAGGCCGCGCGCCGGGATGCGGAACTCCAGGCGCGTGTAGCCGTCGCTGCCGGGCACGAGCTGCATGAGCTCCCCTTTCCGCTGGCCCAGCATCTCGATGACCACCCCCGAGTAGGCGTCGGCCACGTCGATGACGGCCAGCTCCATGGGCTCGCAGCGCACGCCCTTGACGGTGCGGCAGATCACCTCGGGCCGGGAAACCTGGAACTCGTAGCCCTCGCGGCGCATGTTCTCGATCAGGATCGACAGCTGCAGCGTGCCGCGCCCCTTGACCACGAAGGCCTTCTTGGAGGCGGTCTCCTCCAGGCGCAGGCTGGCGTTGTTGAGCATCTCGCGGCGCAGGCGCTCGTGCAGCTGGGTCGAGGTGACGAAGCGGCCTTCCCGGCCGGCGAAGGGCGAATCGTTGACCCCGAAGGTCATGGCCAGGGTCGGCTCGTCGATGTCCATGGCCGGCAGGGCCTGCGGCTGGTCGAAGTCGGCCACCGTCTCGCCCAGGTCGAGGGCCTCGATGCCGGCCAGCGAGACGATGTCGCCGGCCCCGGCCTCGGGCACGCTCACGCGGCGGATGCCGTCGTAGGTGAAGATGCGCGTCACCCTGAAGGGCCTGCGCTCGCCGTCGCGCTTGACCAGCATGACCTCCTCGCCCTGGGACACCGAGCCGTTGTGGATGCGGCCGGTGCCGATCTTGCCCAGGTAGTTGTCGTAGCTCACCGCCGAGGCCAGGAACTGGAAGGGGGCGTCGCGGTCGCCGCCGGGCTCGGGCACGTGGGCCAGGATGGCCTCGAACAGGGGTTTCAGGTCCTTGCTGCGGTCGTGCAGCTCGCGCCGGGCCAGCCCCTCCTTGGCCGAGGCGTAGAGCACCGGGAAGTCAAGCTGCTTCTCGTCGGCGCCCAGCTCGACGAACAGGTCGAAGACGGCGGTGAGGACGTCGTCGGGGCGGGCGTTGGGCCGGTCGATCTTGTTGATGACCACGATCGGGCGGTGCCCCTGCTCCAGCGACTTCTTCAGCACGTACTTGGTCTGGGGCATGGGCCCCTCGAAGGCGTCGACCAGCAGCAGCGCCGAGTCGACCATCTTCATGATCCGCTGCACCTCGCCGCCGAAGTCGGCGTGGCCCGGCGTGTCGACGATGTTGATCTTGAAGCCGCCGTAGTTCAGGGCGGCGTTCTTGGAGAAGATGGTGATGCCGCGCTCGCGCTCCAGGTCGTCGGAGTCCAGGACGCGCTCGGCCACGGCCTGGTTGTCGCGGAAGACGCCGGCCTGCTTCAGCATGGCGTCGACCAGCGTCGTCTTGCCGTGGTCGACGTGGGCGATGATGGCGATGTTCTTGAATTTCTTCATGTGCTGCGGACGCGCCGGCCGCTGGTCCGCCATGCGATCACGAATCCTGCATCGGGGGGAGCAGTGGGAGAGCGGAAACGGGCCTTTCCGTCAGTTGTGATTATACACCAAAGTGGCGGGGATTGTAAATCGCGGCTTTTCCCCCTAAAATAGGTTTTGCCCGATGCGGCCGGAACCACCGGGCCCGGAGGAGCACACCATGAAAACAAGGCAGCGCACTATCCTGGCGGCGATCGTCCTGACGCCGCTGCTGACGGCCACCCTGGCCATCCCCTGCCGGGCGGCGACGGCGCGCGAACGCATCGCCGGACTGGGCAAGGCCATCGACACCCGCGTCCTGGACTGGGAGCTGTCGCTCGACGGCTCGCGCTGGGAGCCCTTGCAGCCCGGCCGGACCGTCAAGGCGGCCGCTTTCCGGCTGCGGGCCACGGTCCGCGCCGCGGAGTTCTTCGCCGGCGCCCGCGTGGCCGGCGCGCCGCTGCGGCTCCACGCCCGCCTGCAGGGCCGCGGCCTGGTCCTGGCGAACTTCCTCCTCGACGGCAGGGAGCTGGAGCAGGCGACGCTGCACGGCGAGAGCGGCACCGCGGTCGAGGAGACACGCGACGTCCTGCTCATGGAAAAGGCCGACCAGGCGCCCCATGTTCTGGAGATCGCGGTGGAGAACCGCGGCTTCGTTCCGGCCCGCGGCGAGTCTTGGCCCGAGCGCCGGCGCGGCGCCCCGGCCGAAGAGGGAAGCTGGTTCAACCTGCAGTCGGCCGAGTTGGTCTACGCCAACGCCGAGAAGAACCTGGCAGCACTGAAAGAATGGCTGGACTCCTTTCAGTTCGCCGACATCCTGGTCAACCCCGAGCTGAAGCGCTACACCTTCACCGGCAAGCCCTACGACATCCCCGACAAGCGCCGCGTGGACGCGGCGAGGCTGGCGAGGATCAACGCCGCCCTGGACCGGGCGGCGGCCGCCCTCGACCTCGGGGCGCTGGCCGCGGGCGACTGGCCGCGGGCGCGCGCCTCGCTGCGGCGCTCGCTGCGCCTGGCGGCGCCGGTCCGCTCCTACCTGAAGGAGTTCCGCATCCACCTGGTGGGCAACGCCCACATCGACATCGCCTGGCTGTGGCGCATGGCCGAGACCATGGCCCTGGCCAAGAACACCTACGAGACGGTCATCCAGAACATGGGCGAATACCCCGAGCTCACCTACGCCCAGAGCCAGGCCGTCACCTACGACTGGATCGAAAAGAAGCATCCCGACCTCTTCAAGGCCATCAAGGAAAAGGTGCAGGCCGGGCGCTGGGAGATCGTCGGCGGCATGTGGGTCGAGCCCGACTGCAACCTGATCGCCGGCGAGAGCTGGGCGCGCCAGATCCTCTACGGCAAGAAATACTTCCATGAGAAGTTCGGCGTCGACGTGCGCATCGGCTGGAACCCCGACTCGTTCGGCTACAACTGGAACATGCCGCAGCTCTACAAGCTGGGCGGCATCGACAGTTTCATCACCCAGAAGCTGTGGTGGAACGACACCACCGTCTTCCCCCACTTCCTCTTCAACTGGCAGGGAGTGGACGGCACGACGATCCTCACCTACATGCCGCCGCTGAGCTACGCCAGCCGGCTGCAGCTGCAGGAGGTGGCCAACGGCGTCTCCAAGTACGAGGCCACCACCGGCCTGAAGGAGAGCCTGATCCTCTACGGCCTGGGCGACCACGGCGGCGGCCCCAATCGCGAGATCCTCGACCGCGTGCGCGGCTACGGGAAGCTCTCGCTGGCGCCGCGCTTTGTCCACACCACCCCGAGCCCCTTCCTGCAGAAAAAACGGAGCGAGAAGCTCGACCTGCCGCTGTGGCAGGACGAGCTCTACCTGGAGTACCACCAGGGGACTTTCACTACCCAAGGAGCGATCAAGAAGAACAACCGCCGCACCGAGGCTCTGCTGGCCACGACCGAGAAGCTCGCTTCCATCGCCTGGCTGCTGGACGGCTCCTACCCGGGAAACGAGCTGGAACAATGCTGGAAGAGCGCCCTCACCCTGCAGTTCCACGACATCCTGCCCGGCTCCTCCATCACCCCGGTGATCCGCGACGCGCTCGAGACGTACAAGAAGGTGCGCCGGGAGCTGATGTTCCTGCAGGAGAACGCCCTGGCGCGCATCGCCGCCGGCATCGACACCTCATGGGTGAAGGGGACGCCGCTGCTCGTGTTCAACCCCCTCTCCTGGGAGCGCGACGACGCAGTGACCGTCGTGGTCCAGCTGCCGCCCGGCGGCGCGCGGCTGTTCGATGACCAGGGGCGCGAGATCCCGCATGCCCATTCCGGCGGCGAGTTCGTTGCAGGCGGGACGCGCCGCCCGGCCGAGTTCACCTTCGTGGCCAGGAACGTGCCTGCCCTGGGCTACCGCATCTACGACCTGATCGCGGAGCCGGCCGTTGCCGGCGCCGGCCGGGTCAGCGGCGGGGAGATCGTGCCCGGCACGGGCCGGCCCGCGGCTCCGGCGTTCGATCCCGTTTTGGAGAACGCCGCGCTGCGCGTGGTCATCGACCGCGAGAGCGGCAACATCCGCAGCCTCTTCGACAAGCGGCAGGGGCGCGAGTTCGTGGCCGCTGGCGAGCAGGCCAACAAGCTCTGGGTCTACGAGGACCGCCCCGAGGACTGGGACGCCTGGAACATCGGCTATACCGGCCGCGGTTGGGAGCTGAACCGGGCCGACCGGGTGCAGCTCGTCGAGGACGGCCCGCTGCGGACCGTCGTTCGCATCGACAAGAGCTTCCTCGGCCTGACCAAGTCGCGCGAATACCCCAGCGAGGATTTCCCCTCCTCCTTCTTCACCCAGCATGTCACCCTCTACAAGGAGCTGGACCGCGTCGACATCCGCACCGAGGCCGACTGGTGGGAGGACCACCTGTCGCTGAAGGCCTGCTTCCCCGTCGACGTGGAGGCCGAGAAGGCCTATTACGAGATCCCCTTCGCCGCCATCGGCCGCACCACCCGCTCCGAGACGCTGTGGGAGAAGGCGCGCTACGAGGTGCCGGCCCTGCGCTGGGCCGACCTGGCCGACGAAAAGGGCGGCCTGGCCCTGCTCAACGACGGCAAGTACGGCCACGACATCCACGGCGGCGTCATGAAGCTGTCCTTGCTGCGTTCGCCGACCTGGCCCGATCCTACGGCCGACCGCGGCCGCCACGAGTTTACCTATTCCCTCTACCCGCACGCCGGCTCCTGGAGCAAGGGGCAGGTCGTGCGCCGCGGCCAGGAGCTCAACCAGCCGCTCGTGGCCCGCGTCCTTGACCCGCACCAAGGGCCGCTCCCTGCCGTCCACAGCTTTTTCGCGATCGGCGGCAACGGCGTGATCCTCGACGCGGTCAAGCTGGCCGAGGAGGGCCGGGGGCTGGTGCTCCGGATCTACGAGGCGAACGGCAACGCGGAAAGGGCGGTCTTGCGCTTCCACCGCCCTCCCCAGACGGCCGTTCTGGCCGACCTGCTGGAAAAGGAGACCGCCCCGCTGCCGCTGAAGGAGGGCCGCCTGGAGCTGGATTTCCGCCCGTTCGAGATCAAGACCGTGCGGATCGAATTCGCCGGCGGTTCCAATGCCCCGGCCGGCGGCGCACTCGTCCCCGGGACGGCGCAACGCCCCGAATAGGGGCCGCGGGAGCGACGCCATGAAACGCCACCTGGCCAGCGTCAAGAAGTACCTGCTGTCGGGAGTCTCTTACGCCATCCCCTTCGTCGCCTGCGGCGGCATCCTCATCGCCTTGGCCGTCGCCTTCGCCCCCATGGGACCCGGGGGGCCCGATTTCTCCCAGGCGCCCTTTCTGAAGATGCTGATGGACATCGGCTCCATGGCCTTCTCGCTGCTGGTGCCGGTGCTGGCCGGCTACATCGCCTTCGGCATGGCCGACCGGCCGGGACTGGTGCCGGGCTTCGTCGGCGGCGCCATCGCCAACCAGGTCGGCGCCGGCTTCCTGGGCGGCCTGGCCGCCGGCCTGCTGGCCGGCCTGGTGGTCATGGCGATCAAGAAAGTGAGGATCCCCGTCTATTTCCGGCCGGTGATGCCCATCCTGGTCATCCCGGTCGTCGCCTCGCTGGTCGTGGGCTTCGTCATGTACCGCTTCCTGGGCGCTCCCATCCGCGACCTGATGGCCTCGCTGTCGGCCTGGCTGCAGATGATGGAAACCGGCAACCGCGCGGTGCTGGCGGCGGTGCTCGGCGCCATGATCGCCTTCGACATGGGCGGGCCGGTGAACAAGGTGGCCTTCTTCTTCAGTGCCGCCATGATCAAGGAGGGCAACTTCGCCCCCATGGGCGCCTGCGCCGCGGCCATCTGCGTGCCGCCGCTGGGCATGGGGCTGGCCACGCTGCTGGCGCGGAAGCGCTGGACGCAGCAGGAGCGCGAGGCGGGCTACGCCAGCCTGGCCATGGGCATGATCGGCATCACCGAGGGGGCCATCCCCTTCGCCGCCGCCGAGCCCTTGCGCACCATCCCGGTCATCATGCTGGGCTCCATGCTGGCCTCGGTGGTCGCCATGCTCGGCGGCGTGGGCAACCACGCCCCCCACGGCGGGCCCATCGTGCTGCCGGTCGTCGACAACCGCCTGATGTACGTCGTGGCCATCCTCGCCGGCACGCTGCTGGTGGCGGCCCTGGCCAACGCCTGGCGGCGCTGGGGCGGATTGTCCCCGGCGCACGGGAGCTGAAGGAGGAGCCGATGAAGATCGTCGCCGTCACCGCCTGCCCCACCGGCATCGCCCATACCTACATGGCCGCCGCCCAGCTGGAGAAGGCGGCCCGCAAGCTCGGGCACGAGATCCGTGTCGAGACCCAGGGTTCTATGGGGATCGAGAACCGGCTGGACGCCGCCGCCATCCGCGCCGCCGACGCGGTCATCCTGGCCGCCGACATCGCCGTGCAGGACAGGGATCGCTTCGCAGGCAAGAAGGTCGTCGAGGCCGGCGTCCAAGAGGCCATCAAGAGGCCCGAGACCCTGTTCGCCCGGCTGGGCGGATAAGGGAGCGCCTTGACCGCGATCGACTTCGCCTTTCCCCTGGCCGCAGGCCTGCACGCCCGGCCGGCCAGCCTGCTGCGCGACGTCTGCCGGCCTTTCGCCGCCATGGTCGTCTTCCGCAACCTGAAGCGGCGGCGGAGCGCCGCTGCCGCCAGCGTGCTGGAGCTCGTCGCCAGCGGCACGGCGCAGGGCGATCCCTGCAGGCTGGAGATCCGCGGCCCCCGGGAGCGGGAGGCCGCCGCGGCGCTGCGCCGTTTCATCGCGTGCGAGCTGCCGCGGGCCGACGACGG
>CAZVPI010000015.1:21858-73472 GCA_964628035.1 uncultured Clostridia bacterium
CTATGGGGATCGAGAACCGGCTGGACGCCGCCGCCATCCGGGCCGACGACGGAGCGCCGCCGCCTCCCCCGGCCGCCGCCGAGCCCTGGCTGCCGCCCGCCCTGCGCAACGACCCGGGCACGCGTTTCGCCGGCGATGCGCTGGCGGCAGGCATCGGCCGCGGCCGCCTGCTGACCGTCGCCGGGGGACCCCACTGGCCCAAACGCTTCGCCTGCGGCCGCCGCGACCCGGCCGGGGAGGGGCGTCTTTTCGAGAAGGCACTGGGCAAGGCCGTCGCCGAGCTGGAGCAGCTGGCGCGCCGGGAAGCGGGGCCTGGGGCCGCCATCCTCAGGGCGCTGGCGGCCATCCTCGTTGACCCCGGGTTCGGCGGCCGCATCGCCGCGCTGATACGCAGGGAGAAGCTCTCCGCCGGCGCGGCCATCGCCCGCGTCGCCGCCCGCCACGCCGATGTCCTGCGCCGCGCGCCCAGCGCCTACCTGCGCGAGCGCGCCGCGGACCTGCAGGCCGTCGCCTCCCTGCTGGCCGAGAAGTTGTACGGCCGGGCCCGCCCTGCGTTGCTGGACAAGGGGCGCAGCCCTTTCATCCTGGTTGCCGCGGCGCTGACCCCGTCCGAGCTCCTGCGCCTGGACCGGCGCCGGCTGCGCGGCCTGGTCCTGGCCGGGGCGGGGGCGACTTCCCACGTGGCCATCCTGGCCCGCTCGCTGGCCTTCCCTGCCGTCTCGCTGTCCGCGGCGCAGCTGCCGCGCCTGCCGGCCGGACGGGAGGCCATCGTCGACGGCAACCGCGGCCTGCTGGTGGCCTCCCCGGGACCGGCCTGGCGCAGCGCCGCCGCCCTGGAGGAGGGGCACAGGCGCCGGGTCGAGCAGCGCCGGGCGCGGCTGGCGGCGCTGGCCGGGCGGACGCGCGACGGCGCCCGCGTCGAGCTGGCGGCCAACATCGGCGACCCGGCCGAGCTGGACGCGGCCTGGCGCCAGGGCGCCGAGGGGATCGGCCTCTTCCGCAGCGAGTTCCTGTTCCTCGACCGCGGCGCGCCTCCGGGCGAGGAGGAGCAGTTCCAAGCCTACGCCAGGGCGGCGCGTTCGGCCCGCGGCCGGCCGGTGATCCTGCGCACCCTTGACGTGGGCGGCGACAAGCCGCTGCCCTACCTGCCGCTGGCGCGCGGCGAGAATCCCTTCCTGGGCCGGCGCGCCGTCCGCTTTTACGGGGAGCAGGCGGAGCTGATCGGCTGCCAGCTGCGCGCCGCCCTGCGCGCCGCCCGTTTCGGTCGCCTGAAGCTGATGGTGCCGATGGTGGTCCACGCCGGCGAAGTGCGCCTGGTGCGCCGGCTGCTCGGCGAGGCGGCCGACGCGCTGCGCCGGCGCCGGGCCGCCTTCCGGGATGACGTCGAACTGGGGATCATGGTCGAGACGCCGGCCGCCGCCCTGTCGCTCGACCTGCTGGCCGTGGAGGCCGATTTCTTCAGCGTCGGCAGCAACGACCTGCTGCAGTACGCCGCCGCCGCCGACCGCGGCGACCCTTCGCTGTCTCCCCTCATCGACCCGCTCCAACCCGCCTTCCTGCGCCTGCTGCGCCAGGCCGCCAACCAGGCGCGCCGCAGCCGCCGCTGGCTGGGGCTGTGCGGCGAAATGGCAGGCCGCGTCGAGCTGTTGCCGCTGTTGCTGGCGATCGGTTTCGACGAGCTCAGCATGGCCCCTTTCCGCATCCCGGCCGTGAAGGAGCGCCTGGCCCAGCTCGATCGCGGCGAGTGCCGCGGCCTCCTCGCCCGCTGCCTGCGCTGCGCCGACGCCGGCGAGGTCGCCGCCCTGCTGGCGGAGTTCAACTCCCTCTCTCTGGGGCGGCTGCCGGCAGCCGCGCCGGGGCTGGTTCGCCTCGACTCCCCCTGCCGCTCGCCGCTGGCGGCCGTCAAGGAGCTCTGCCTGCTGCTCGCTGATGAGGGGCGGACAAGCGACGCCTCGGCCCTGGAACAGGCGGTCTGGCGGCGCGAGGAGACCTATTCCACCGACCTCGGGCTCGGCTTCGCCCTGCCCCACGCCCAGTCGCCGGCGGTGCGGGCGGCCTCGGTCGCCTTCCTGCGCCCCAAGCGGCCGTTCCGCTGGGGCGCCTCGGGGACCGCGGTGCGGGGCGTGCTGCTGATCGCCGTCCCCGAGCGCGGCGACGGCCAGGAGCACCTGCAGTTGATCGCCCGCCTGTCGCGCCGGCTGATCGACGAGGAGTTCCGCGAGGCGCTGCTCGGGGCGACCAGCGTTGCCACCGCCCTCGCCGTCCTGCGCTCCGGCCTCGATTCCGACTGACTTCCAACCCGGGAACCCGGACCCGGGGACGGTCTTTGTATTTTTGGAAATTTTCCCCCTCTGATAGATGCCCTGGCGGAGTCTATCTCCCGCCCTCACACACAACGCCGAGTACTATTTCTCACCGCATTCACGTAGATGCTGCCTAGAGAAGAAAAAGCAAGCCCATGAAATAGTTCAATCTCCTTGATCTCGCGATAGGTCAATCCGGCAAGGTCTTTCAACAACCTCAAAAGTTCTGCCCGCTGGCGTCTTCCTTGGTGGCTGGATAAATCAATTTCCTCGACCGGCTTGCCGATTTTGCGTTCATACTCCCAAATGACCTTCTTGACTGGTTCAAAATACTTGTCTTCTTCCCGGCCGCTTCTGGGCAATCCGGGCTCACGCCGGCGATCATAACGGCACTCGGCCTCTTTTGCGAACTCCTCCCCCCCCAAAATGGCGCCGAAGCGGTTCTTGACCTCATGCAGTTTTGCATCCCTGCTTGCACACAGGGCGGATAAATAAGCACGTTTTTTTACGAATATGCCTTGGATCAGGTCACAGTCAAGCCATTGCAATCCCTTTTTATTGAAATATTCATTGGCGCTGCTCCATTTGTACTCCACCGCTGCGGAAACGAGTCCGGCACGGACCGGATTGTTGAGAACATACAAAATTGCCTTGAGCAGGTAAGAATCCCCTTGAATGACGGTCGATTTGAAACGGTCCTGGAAGACATATCCCCTTCCTCCATTCAGGCAGCGATAAAAGGATGCAAAGCTGGAATGCACCGTTTTCATGAACCTCGACAATTGCCCGCTTGCGTTCTGCACGACCAAATGAAAATGATTTTCCATGAGGCAGTAGGCATAAACTGGAATGCCATAGTTTTTACTCGCCTTCCCGATCAAAGCCAAGTATTTACTTTTCAGACCGTCTGTGCGGAAGATTGCTTCTCCGCCATGTCCGCGATTCATCATGTGGTGGAAGGCTCCAGGCCATGTCAAGCGCGCATGTCTCATGAAGGCAACATAACACGAAACGGGAACTCCTTATAGCCGATCGATCTTTCTGCAAAATAAATTTCCAAATTTCCAAAGTCCGTCCCCAAGTGGCCAAAGTCCGTCCCCAAGTGGCAAGTGGGGATCAGGCGCCGGAGAGGCGGAGGGCCAGGGAGAGGTCATGGCCGGCGAGCCCTTCGGCCTGGGCCAGCGTGCGCGCCGTTGGCGCGATGCGCCGTAGCCCCCCCCGGTCGATCCGCAGGGTGGTGGCGAAGCGCAGAAAATCGCGAACCGAGAGGCCGCCGCTGAAGCGGGCCGCCCCGGCCGTCGGCAGCACGTGGTTCAGGCCGCTGCTGTAGTCGCCCAGCGCCTCGGCGGCCAACGGGCCCACGAAAAGGGAGCCGAAAGCGCGGCAGCGCGCTGCCCAGCGCTCCGGCTCGGCCACCTGCAGTTCCAGGTGCTCGGGCGCCAGCCGGTTCAGGAAGGCGACCGCCCGCTCCAGGCTGGGAGCCAGCAGGATCATGCCGTTGGCCTCCAGGCTGCGCCGCGCCGTCCCGGCCGTCGTAAGCGCCGGCAATTGCCGGCGCAACGACGCCGCGACGGCCAGGGCCAGCCTCCTGGAGGTCGTCACCAGCAGCGGCACGGCCAGCGGATCGTGCTCGGCCTGGGCCAGCAGGTCAGCGGCGACCCATTCGGGCCGGGCCGAGGCGTCGGCCAAAATGGCGATCTCGCTGGGCCCGGCGGGCAGGTCGATCCCCACACGGCCAAAGACCAGCTGCTTGGCCAGGGTGACATAGAGATTGCCCGGACCCACGATCTTGTCGACCCGGGGCACGCCGCCGGCGCCATAGGCCATGGCGGCCACGGCCTGGGCCCCTCCCAGGGCGTACACCTCGTCCAGGCCCAGGATCCCGGCCGCGGCCAGCACGGCCGGCGCCGCGCGGCCGTCGCCCCCCGGGGGCGAGCAGACGACGATGCGCGAGACGCCGGCGATCCGGGCCGGAACGGCGGCCATCAGCAACGAGGAGACCAAGGGGTGGCGGCCGCCGGGAACGTAGATCCCCACCCGATCGATGGGCAGCAGCCGCTGGCCGGCCCTCACCCCGGGAACGACCTCCAGACTGAACCCGCGGCAGTCGGCCATCTGCCTGCGGGCGAAGCGCTCGAGGTTGGCGGCCGCCGCGGCGATGGCTTCACGGAGACCGGGCGGGCAGGAGGCCCGGGCCGCGGCGAGCTCGCGGCGGGTCGCGCGCAGGCGCCGCGGCGCGCAGCCGTCGAAGCGCAGGCTGAAGCGGCGCAGGGCGGCGCCGCCCTCGGCCTGCACGGCGTCGACGATCGCCGCAACCGCCCGGCGCGCCGCCCCGAGATCGGCGGCTGCCCGCGGCGGCCGGTAGGATGCGAGCGGCAGGATCCTCATGCCCGCCTCCGGCGGCGCAGCTCCCGCAGCACCGCCTCGGGACCGATGCCGCGGCGCGCCAGCACCACGGTCAGGAAATACATCAGGTCGGCGGCCTCCCACACCAAGTCATCGCGGCTTCGCGCCAACGCCAGTTCCCCGGCCTCCTCGATCAGCTTCTGCCTGGCGCCCGTGGCGTTGAGCGAGCGGGTGTAGGAGCCGCGGCCGCCGCGGCGCAGGCGCTCGTTGACCACGGCGAACAGGTCCTGCCAGGCGAAGCGCTCCTCGCCGAAGCAGGAGGTGCGGCCTTCGTGGCAGGCCGCGCCCCGCTGGCGCACCGTGGCCAGCAGGGCGTCGGCGTCGCAGTCGGCGCGCAGGCGCACGAGCTCCTGGACATGGCCCGAGGTGTCGCCCTTGCGCCACAGGGCCCGCCGCGAGCGCGAATAGTAGCTCATGCGCCCCTCGTGCAGGGTGCGCCGCAGCGACTCGCGGCTGCTGTAGGCCAGCATCAGCACGCGGCCGGCCTCGTCCTGGACCACGGTCGGCAGCAGCCCCTTGTTCCAGTCGAGCGAGGCGGCGAAGGCGTCCTCCAGTTTCAGGCGTCCGGCGTAGAGGGCCATGCCCAGCTGCACGTCGGCGCCGAGCGCCGACAGCCGCTCCACCTGGCGCAGGGACGCGACGCCGCCGGCCACGGTCAGCCGCCTGCTTGTCGCCCGCCGCAGCCGTTTCACCTGCTGCAGGTCGATGCCGCGCAGGCTTCCTTCCCGCTCCACGCAGGTGCAGAGGAACTCGCCGCAATAAGGCTCCAGTTCCCGCAGCGCTTCCAGCGCGCCCAGCCCCGCGGCCCGGCGCCAGCCGTCGACGACGACCCTGCCGTTGACGGCGTCGACGGCCAGGATGAGCCGCTCGCGGCCGACGGCAACGGCCAGTTCCTGCAGGAAAGGGCGGTCGACGCCGTTGCCGCGGAAGGCGGCCGAGCCGACGATCACCTTGGCGGCGCCGAGCTCCAGCCAGCGCCGGGCCGTCTCCGGCGAGCGCACCCCGCCGCCCACGCGGCAGCGCGCCAGGGGCAGCAGCCGTTCCGCCAGGGCGCGGTTGTCGCCCCGGCCCATGGCGGCGTCCAGGTCGATGAGCGCCACCTCGGCCAGGCGGTCGAACCCGGCGGCCAGCGCGGCCGGGTCGTCGCGCTCGAGCATTTTCCTCATTCCGCGGCGCAGCTGCACCGCCTTTCCCGCCTGCAGATCGATGGATGCGATGATCATCGGACGTTCACTCCTTTCATGCGTAGATGGCCTTTGACTTGTTGTATCGTCAAGCGCCGGTCGTGAAGCAGCGAGGCCAGCAGCAGCGCCGCCGCGCCGCCGCGGCGCACGGCCTGCTCCAGGTGGCGCAACGAACCGGCGCCCCCCGAGGCGATGACCGGGACGGAGACCGCTGCGGACACGCGCGCCAGCAATTCCAGGTCGTAGCCGCGGCCGCCGCCGTCGCGGTCGATCGAGTTGAGCAGGATTTCGCCGGCGCCGAGGGCTTCGCCGCGCCGCGCCCAGGCGACGGCCTCCCAGCGCGTCGGCAGGCGGCCGCCGTGGCTGTAGACGCGCCAGCCCTGCCCCTCGCGCCGGGCGTCAATGGAAAGGACGACGCACTGCGAACCGAAGCGGGCGGCGGCGCGCGCGATCAGGCGCGGATCGGCCAGGGCGGCGCTGCCGAGCGAAACCTTGTCGGCCCCGGCGCGCAGCACCCGGCCGATGTCGCGGACCGAGCGCAGGCCGCCGCCGACGGTCAGCGGGATGAACACCTCGCGGGCGACACGCTCGACCACGCCGGCCATAGTGCCGCGGCTGCGCCAGGTGGCGCCCACGTCGAGCAGCGCCAGCTCGTCGGCCCCCTGCAGCCAGTAGGCGCGGGCCAGTCCGGCCGGGTCGCCGACCTGGCGCAGGTCGGCAAAGCCGACGCCCTTGACCACGCGGCCGTTGTCGATGTCCAGGCAGGGAATGACGCGGACGGCGATCATGACCCCCCCCAAAGGCGCAGCAGCCGCAGCCCCTCTTCCCCGCTCTTTTCCGGGTGGAACTGCACTCCCCAGGCCCGGCCGCGGGCCACCGCCGCCGCGAAGCGACGCTGGAACTCGGCAACGGCGACCAGGTGCCGGCGCAAAGCCGCGGGGACGTAATAACCGTTGACAAAATAGTAGAATCCGCCCCCGTCCTTTTCCCAGAGGGGCGACATGCGCAGGGCGCGCACCCGGTTCCAGCCGATCTGCAGCCTGGGCCGCCCGGGGAAACGGCGCACCATGCCGGGCAGGAAGGCCAGCCCCCGGGTCCCCGGAGCTTCCTCGCTCCCTTCATAGAGGAGCTGCATCCCCAGGCAGATGCCCAGGAAAGGCCGGTCCTGGCGCAGCCAGCGCCGCAGCGGCTCGAACAGCCCCAGGCGCCGCAGCCGCTCGGCGGCGTGGCCAAAGTGGCCGACCCCGGGAAGCAGCAGTTTGTCGCAGTCTTTCAGGTCCCCGCTGTCGCGCACCCAAGCGCTGGGCAGGCCCACCTGGTCCAGGGCCCGGCGCACCGAAAAGAGGTTGCCGGCGCCATAATCGACGATGCCGATCACAGGGCCCCCTTGCTCGAGGGGAGCAGCCCCTGGCTGCGGGGGTCGGGCCGCACGGCCCCATCGAGCGCCCGGCCCAGGGCCTTGAACAGAGCTTCGAGCTTGTGGTGGTCGCTGCGGCCGTAGGCCACGGCCGCGTGGATCGCGGCCCCCAGCCCCCGGCTCAGGGCGGCGAGGAAATCGAGGGCCAGTCCCGGCGCGAAGCTCCCCAGCGGCGCATCTCCCAGGCAACCGCGGAAAACGAAAACGGGCCGGCCGCCCAGGTCGACGACGGCCTCGGCCAGCGCCTCGTCCATGGCCATGCGGAAAAAGCCGGCGCGGACGATCCCCGAGCGGTCGCCCAGAGCCGCGGCGATGCCCTGGCCCAGGACCAGGCCGATGTCCTCGACCAGGTGGTGCGGGTCGACCTCCAGGTCGCCGCAGGCGCTCATCTCGATGTCGAAGAGGCCGTGGCAGCAGAACGCGTCCAGCAGGTGGCCGAGGAAGGCGACCGGGCAGTCGCCCTGCCTGCGCCCTGTCCCTTCCAGGGCCACGGCCAGCTCGATTTTCGTCTCCCGGGTCTCCCGTTCAATGCGCGCTTGTCTCATGCAACACCTCCCAAATTTCTTCCATGCCGCCGATGACGCACTCGGCGCCCGCGCGGCGCAAGGCCATGCCGCGGCGGGCAGCGGCCTGCCCTTGCTGCAGGACCACGGCCACGGCCCGGCAGCCGGCCGCGCGCGCGGCCTGCATGTCGTCGACCTGGTCGCCGAAATAGGCGGCCCGGCGCATGCCCAGCCGCCGCAGTGCGAGACGGATGCCCAGCGGGTCGGGCTTGGGCCTGGCCCCCGTGTCCTCGGCTGCGACCACGACCCGGAACAGGGAGGCGCAGCCGGAGCGTCCCAGGGTCCATAGCGCCTCGGCGCGCGGCCGCCCGGTGACGATGCCCAGCGCCCAGCGCCTGCCCAGGCGCCGCAGCAGCGGCCGGGTGGCCAGCCAGCGCTCGCGGTTGCGCAGCCCCACGCCATCGTCTCCCAGGTAGATCTCCTGGAAGCGGCGCCGCAGCTCGACGAACGGAACGCGCACGCCGCGCCGCCGCAGCAAGGCCGCGGCCGCGTCCCAGTCGTTGTTGCAGCCGCCGCTCAGGCGCATGTCCTCCAGCTCGCGCTGCGAAGGCCTTTGCCCGGAAAAATGGGCGACCGTGGCCCGGATCGCCCCGTCGCAGGAAGGGCGGGAGTCGACCAGGACGCCGTCCAGGTCGAACAGCAACGCCTGCGGCGGCAACTGCCCGGCCAGCGCCCGCAGCAACGCCCGCGTGTCCGTTGCCGTGCCGACGGTGATGCGCAGACATCCGGCCAGCCGCGGCTCACCGGGGAAGCGCTTGACGAGGATGCCGGCCCGCCGCAGCCCCGCCTGCACCCGCTTCGCGTTGCCGACGCCGGCGAGCACGAAATTGGCCGCGGTGGCGCGGCAGGTGATCCCCAGCTTTCCCAGGCCTGCGACGAGCGCCCGCTGCTGCCGCCGCAGGCGCCGCGCCCGGCTCCGGGCGTGTTCCAGGTTGCCGAGAGCGGCCAGGCCGGCCACGATGGCCGGCGTTCCCAGCGGGAAGGGCAGGGCGACCGCTTCCAGCCGTTGGCGCAAGCTTGGCGCCGCCAGCAGGTACCCCAGGCGCACGCCGGCCAGGGCGAACGCTTTGGAGAAGGAGTTCAGCACGACCAGGCTGGGAAACCTGCGGATCCAGGCGCCGTGGTCGCTCCCGGAAAAGAAGCCATAGGCCTCGTCGAGGAGCACCGGCGTCCTGCCGGCCCGCTCCAGGATCTCCGCGAGCTCCCCGTCGCCGATGACCGTTCCCGTGGGGTTGTTGGGGCTGACCAGCACCAGCAGCGCCGGGCGGCGCTGCAACGCCTTCAGGATGCCCTGTTGGGGAAAGGCGAACCCAGGCCCGAAGGGGACGGCGCGCACCCGGGCCTGGCGCAGGGCGGCGGCCAGGGGGTACACAGAGAAGGTGGGCGAGGCCCAGACCACCTCGTCACCCGCGCCCAGGAAGGCGTCGAAGACCAGACGGATGGCCTGGTCGCCGCCGTTGGCCAGCAGGACGCTCGCGGCGTCGACGCCGTGCAGGCGCGCCAGGCTGCGGCGCAGCGGCCCGTCTTCCGGGTACATGGCCAGCTCGTCGCCGTTCAGCCGCCGCAGCGCCCTCCGCACCTGGGGCGCGGCGGCGAAGCGGTTCTCGTTCAGGTCGAGGCGGATGAAGGGCCGCCGCGACGCGCGCGCCTTGACATAGGCGACGGGGGCGGCGTTGCAGGCGCGACGGCCCATGTCACACCACCACCTTGCGGAACTCGGTCTCCAGGATGTCGCGCGCCCCCATGCGCTTCAGCCGCGTGATCAGCGCCGCCGCCTCGCGCCTGGGCACCGCCGCCTTGACGGCGTACCCCCGCCCGGCGAACAGCGGCGCCACCGTGGGCGCCCGCATGCAGGGCAGGCAACGGACGATGCGCTCGAGCCGCCCGGCCTCGACGTTCATCTCCAGCATCACCCGCTCGCGGGCGTCGAGCACGGAGCGGAATAGGGTCTTCAGCTCAGCGATCTTTTCCCGCTTGAACGGGTCGCGCAGCGCCCGGCGGTTGGCGATGAAGACGGTGGAAGAGCGCAGCAGCACGGCGATGACGCGCAGGCCGTGGACGCTCAGCGTGCGGCCGCTGGCCGTGTTGTCGACGATGACGTCGGCGTCGTCGGGGGGGAAGACCTCGGTGGCGCCGTAGGTGCGCAAGAAGAGGGCGCGCCGGAAGTGGCCGCGGATGAAGCGCCGCGCCAGCCGCTCGTACTCCGAGGCCACGACCAGCGGCCGGCCGCGCAGGCCCGGTTCGCCGCGGAAGCCGCGGGGGGCGGCCGCCACGATGGTCACCGGGTCGAAGCCCAGGTCCAGGACCTCGGCGACGCGGGCGCCGCTCTCCACGATCCAGTCGCGGCCGCAGAAGCCGGCGTCGTGGGCGCCCAGCTCGACCAGGCGCGGGATGTTCTGCGGCTTGAGCAGCTTGGCGCGGATGCCCGGGTCGGTCACGCGCGGCACGTAGACCCGCTCGTCGGACTCGACACCCACACCGCAGTCGTTGAGCAGGGCGACCACCTTGCCGTGCAGCCGCCCCTTGGGCAGGATCAGCTTCAGGAGCCGCGCCGCTCCCGGAGCGGCCGCCGCTTGCGCTGGAAAGAAAGGAAAATCATGTTCCGCCATGGATGGAAACCTCCCTGCAAAATGAAAAAAAATGGGGGTGGGGGTTTACTTATTTCTGGGCGTGGGGGCGCCCATGGAGGAAATGGCGGTGCAGGCGGGAGAGTTCCGCGGTGCGGTACATCGTTTTTATTATACCACAACTGGGCGCTTCTGCAAGCCCTGAGCCGCCCGGTTGCAATTTTTTTCCTTCTTGCCTATAATCGGGCGGAGATGACCATGAACGCCGCGCCGAATCGGAAGCGGCGCCTGCTGATCCTGGGCGCCGTGATCGCCCTCCTGCTGCTGGCCAATGCCCTCGTGCCGCGGCGCCGGCCGGCGCCTCTGCTCAGCGCCCGCACCCTCAAGGACCTGGCCGAGCTGGCCACCGTCGAATATACCGTGACCAAGATCGTGTCGCACAAGGACAGCGCCTGGTTCGGCGACCGCAAGATCCTCATCGAGACGGCGGCCCGCGTCAAGGCCGGAATCGACCTCGACGAGCTGAGCGACCGGGACATCCGCCTCGAGGAAGGCGGCGGCGTGGCCGTCACCCTGCCGCGGCCGCGCATCCTGCTGTTCAACATGAAGCCCGAGCACATGCGCGAGATCTTCAACGAATCGGGGATCCTGCGCGACGACTTCTCCAACGAGGAGAAGGACGCGCTGCTGAGCCTGGGCGAGAAGGACATCCGCACCAAGGTGGAGTCGATGGACATCCTCGAGCGGGCGGCGCGCAACGCCCGTACCCTGGTCGAGTCCTGGCTGCAACGCTCGGGCTTCGCCCGGGCGCGCGTCGAGTTCCGCCCTGCCGGAGGCGGCCGGTGAAGCGCCTGCTGGCCGCCCTGCAGGCCGTGGCCCTGCTGGCCATCCTGGCGCTGCTCTACAACCCGCTGGCCAGGCTGGGCTTCGTCCCCTCGCTGCGCACCCTGTTCGGCGGCGGCGCGGCGCGCATCGAGGAGACGCCGGTCATCGTGCAGCAGGTGAAGAACATCGCCCAACTGTTCACCCAGACCTTCTACGACGAGTACGTCTACGACACCGGCCTGCTGCGCACTCCGCCCTTCAGCCAGAACAAGCGGCTGATCTTCATCGCCAAGGGCGAGGTGGTCGCCGGCTTCGACCTCTCCGGCCTGAACGAAAGCGCCATCATCCGCCGCGGCAAGTCGATCGTGGTCAAGCTGCCGCCGGCGCGGGTCCTGGAGGTGGTGATCAACCCCAGCGGCTTCGAGACCTTCCTGGAGAAGGGGGAGATCACCTTCGAGGAGAGCAAGAAGTACCGCGAGGACGCCCGGCGCATCTTCGAGCAGAACGCCCTGCGCAAGGGCATCCTCAGGAACAGCGCCGCCCAGGGGCGCGAGACGCTGGAGAAATTCTTCCGTCTTCTGGGCTTCGAGACGGTCGACATCATCATTCCCGAGAGTCGATAGCGATAACCCAAGCGAACACTCAGTATCCGTGTCAGGAAGAAGCTCAACGAAACTCCGCTGGTTGAGGAAGATAGATGGGTAGAGAGGTACAGAAAGAAAAACAAACAGAGACGGGTTCCCGATATGGCCCTTGCTTTGTCTCTTTATCCCTTTACCTCTTTACCCCTTTCTTCTGGTGGCCAGGATGGCAGCGGCAAGGACAGAGCCATCTTGACTCTGATTCGAAAACCAAGGGTCTCTTACTTTTCCTTTTTCCCTTCGCTTCTCTTTTAGAACGAATAAGACGCCCCCGCCGCCAGGTAATGGATCCAGGCGAAGTTGTAGACCTCGTCGACGTCGGCGCCGCCCTCGACCATGCGGTAGCCGGCGCGCAGGCGCCAGCCCGGCGCCGGGCGCCAGGTCAGCGCCAGGAGCACGTCCTCGGCCCGCCCCTGCTTGGCGGCGGAACCGTCGGCTTCCAGGATCATCCCCAGGCGCTCGCTCCAGTCCCACAGCAGCCGCGCGTGCAGCAGGGGGACGAAGCCGACGTTGGTCTTGCTCGAGAACAGGTCAGGGGACTCGAGGGCGATCTCGGCGTCGCGGATCTTGGCGGTGAAGCCGACGTCGAGCCCCAGGCGGGGTTTGTCCACGAGACGGTAGCGGTAGGTGAGGCGGTAGGAGTTGAACGTGTACAGGCCGTCGATCTCGGTGCCGGCCGGGAACTGCACGCCCTCGAAAAAGACCGGCCCGGGAATCACGCCCGCCGCCTTCAGGCTCAGCGGAGCGTAGAGGAGCGAGAACTCGTGCCTTCGGGAAAGGGCGTAGGAAAGGCGCAGGCGGAAAAACGCTTTGGATCGCACGTCGAGATCCTCGGACAGTGAAAACAGGGTGCCGGTGGACTTGGGGATGCGCACATCGTTGTAGCCCGAAAAGACCCAGCCCCCCTCCACGTCGGCGGTCCAGCGCCGGTCAGCGCCCTGGGCCGGCAATAGCGCGGCATAAAAAACGGCGGCCCATATAAAGGATAAAATAATTAATAGCTTTTTCATGATCGGCCTCCGCTGGAATACTACCCGAGTCGGTTCCATTTTGCAAGTTTCCTTGCTCGGGCCGGAAATCTCGCGTACAATGCCCGGGAAGGCGGCATGAGCATGAAATTTCTCCTGTTCGACATCGACGGCACTTTGGTCCACGCCGGCGGCTCCGGCCGCCGGGCCCTGCTCCGCGCCCTCGCCGAAGCCGGCTGCGGACCGCATTTTCTGGAGCACTACTCCTTCGCCGGCAAGACCGACCGCCAGATCGTCCTGGCCGCCCTGCGCCAGGCGGCCTTTCCCGTTGCCGAGATGCCGGAACTGCTCGAGCGGATCTTCGCCTCCTACCTGGAGCACCTGGAGGCCGAGCTGGGACGTTCGCCGGCCCGTGCTTACCCTCTGGCCCACGAGCTGCTGCAGGCCTGTTCCGGCCGCGACGACCTGGAACTGGCCCTGCTCACCGGCAACATCCCTGCCGGCGCCCGCCTCAAACTGGCCTCGGCCGGCCTGTGGCGGCATTTCTCCTGGGGGGTCTTCGGCAACCACTCCGAGGAGCGTGCCGACCTCGCCCGCGAAGCCTGGCGGCACATCCGCTCCCGCGACAACGGCGCCGTCGCCCGCGATGTCTTCGTCATCGGCGACACCACCGCCGACATCGCCTGCGGCCAAGCCATCGGGGCCTTCACCGTGGCCGTAGCCTCCGGCTTCGAGGCGCGGGAAAACCTCGAGGCCGCTGTTCCCGACCTGCTGGCCGACGGCTTCGCGCCGCTGTTCGATTTATGGCGTCTCGATCCAATGGATACCAAAAAGGTAAAAGGCAAAGGGAAAAAGTGAGAGGCCCTTGGTTTATCGAATCACGAATCACGACAGCATTTTTGCCGCCACCACCACTCCCACCAGAAGAAAGGGGTAAAGAGAGAGAGCAAAGGCAAAATCGGGAACTCGCCTCTGTTTGCTTGTCTTACGGTACCACTCTACCCCATTCTCTTTCTCTACCACTGGAGTTGCGTTGAGTTTCCTGCTGGCACTGACATGGTCACGGACACGGAGAGATGGTTCAAGATGTTCTTGCCCCTTGTCCAATAATGCTACAGGCGCATCCGATGGGAAACCCTGTCTGCGCAAGGCTTTGTGGCGCAACCTGTCCCGAATTGTACCAATTTGCAACACCCGACCGTTGAGCGGTCAGGGTTGAAGTCAAAAAACCCCTATATCCAAGCATTTTTATTCTTGGCGCGGATGGCACGCCGATTGCTTTGCCTGCGGCATGAAAACCAAGACCCTGTATTACTGCCCCAGGGACGAGGACGTGCTGATGTTCGAGGAAGTCTACGACGAACGCCTCGACTTCGCCTACCAGCCTTTGCATGAAATGCCCCGCGTCTGCCGCAAATGCGGGCAGATCCTCTACAAAAAGGACTGCATCGCCATCGAGGAGCTCCACCCCGGCTCCGCCGCGACCCAGCCCGAGCTCCAGTGAAAATCGGACAGATCTTCGCCGCCGAAAACTTCCGCGATCCGGCCAAGGTGGACTGGGCCCGCCAGGAAGCGGAATACATCCTGAAGGTCATGGAGGCCGACCCGAACTTCACCCTGGCCGAGCGCCTGGGCCAGGGAGTATCCCCTGAGTCGCTGCTGCGCTTTTTCCGCCACCACGAGCGCAACGAGAAGGCCTGCCGCACCCTGCAGTACCTGCTCTCCTTCCTGGAGCGCATCCCCAGCCATGAAGACCTCCGCCGCGAGCCGGTCAATCCCAGCGAGCAGTTCCGCGACTTCATCGCCTACCAGGCCGACCTGCTGCTGGAGGAAGACGTGCAGAACGCCGTGTTCGCCGAAGCCAACCACCGCGACCTGCCCCGCGCCGGCAGCGTCTGGGACTTCCAGGAGCGGGTCCTGGCCACCAACCGCGCCCTGAAAAACATCCTGGCCAAGACCGAGTCCAGCCCGGCCCTGGCCCTCTCCAACCAGTGCCGCGCCCTGGAGCAGCTCTCCCTGTTCTGGTTCGAAGTCCGCCGCCAGGACCTGCGCCGCACCCGGCGCAGCGACATCTTCATGTTCCTGCTGGCCCAGCTGGTGCGCGGCCGCTGCTGGCAGCCCGCCTCTTCCTGAGCGGCCGCTCCGGCTTCAGCAGCCCGGAGTCACCCGCAGGCCGCGGGCGATGGCCTGCAGCTCGGCCAGCCTCTCCGGGAAACGCTCGCGGAGAAGCTGCAGCTTGTTCAGCGCCGCCTCGTGCTCTTGCTTCAGCTTTTCGACCAGCCGCTGGGCCCGCTGCAGGTCCTCCTCCAAGGAATTCCGGCGCGCCATCCAGGCCAGTCCGGCCCGCTCGCGCAGCAGGACGAACCGCCTGCGCGCCTGCAGGTACTCGCGGCGCAGGCCTGAGAACCTGCCCTCGATCCTCTTCATGGCGTCGTCCTTCAGCGCGGAGAGCCCGCGGATGAAGGCCGCCTCATATTCCTGCTTCAACCCTTCCAGAAGCTCCGCCACCGGGACGATGCGCTCGACGCGGTGGGCGTTGGCGCCGCAGAAGGCGAAGCCCTGGTCCAGACGGCCGCGGCGGGCGTTGTCCAGGGCCACCGAGATGCAGTAGTCGGCGTGGCGGATGTCGCACTGCTCCAGGCAGCGCCAGGCGCAGCTCTTGACGTTGCGCACGCCGGCGGCGGCGTTCTCCAGGAAGCGGTTGCGGATGGCGCGCCCGGGCAGCCCCACCGGGCTCTTGATGATGATGATGTCCTCCGGGCGGCAGGCGACATACGCCTCCTTGAAGCGGCGGTCGGCGTCGCATTCATCGGTGGCCACGAAACGGGTGGCCATCTGCACGCCCTGGGCGCCCAGCTGCAGGAATTTCAGGATGTCGGCGCCGTCGTAGACGCCCCCCGCCGCGATGACCGGGATCCTCTTGCGAAAGGCCGCCGTGAAAGGAGCCAGGGCGGCGATGACCTGCGGCACCAGGACCTCCAGCCTCTGTCCGGCGTCCTGCAGGCTCTCGACGCGGAAACCCAGGTGGCCGCCGGCCAACGGGCCCTCGACCACCACGGCGTCAGGGACATCGGCATAGGCTTTCTGCCAGTACTTGAAGATCAGCTCGGCGGCCCGTCCCGAGGAGACGATGGGGACGACCGCGACGCCGGCGGCGCGGAGGCGGGCCACGGGGATGTTCTTGATCGGCAGCCCGGCGCCCAGAAACACGGCGTCGGCCCTTTCCTCGATGCAGACGTCGAGCAGCTGCTGGAAATCGTTGGCCGCCACCATGATGTTGACGCCGACCAGGCCGCTGGTCCGCTCCCTGGCCCGGCGCAGCTCGCTGCGCATGGCGCGGATGTTGGCGGCGCGGCCGTCGGCGAAATAATCGGGCTCGATCATGCCGATGCCGTTGGCGGCGATGACGCCGACGCCGCCGCGACGGGCGACGGCCGAGGCCAGGCCCGACAGGGAAATGCCGACTCCCATGCCGCCCTGGACGACGGGCAGGGAGGCGGTCCGCCTGCCGATGGCCAGCGGCGGCATCTTGAAGAATACCATGGGACCTCCTGGCGCCGATCCTTTCCAGGAAAAGGAACCGCCGCACGATCGCGGCTTTCTATGGCGAAACCGTGCCCTGATTTCGTTGCCAGATCACCGTAGGATGATTATACGTTAGTTGCGCCCGCTTGGCAAATCGCGGGGGAAACGGGCGAACATTAGGCGTTGGCCAAAAGAGAGGCAGAGAGGTAAAGGGATAAAGAGAGGAAGGAAAGGAAAAAACAAGAACTCGTCTCTGTTTGCTTTTCTTACTTGGCCTCTGTACCCCTCTATCTTTCCCGTCCGCGGCAGATGCGTTGCGCTTCGTATTGACACGAGCACCAAAAGCTCACTGCGCTCCCTGCTGCTCCAGCCAAAGGCGCACCTTGGCCTCGACGCCGTCGCGCAGGGCGCGCACCCGCTCCAGCTTCTCCTGCTCGCTGCCGGTGAAGGCGGCCGGATCGGGAAAGCTCCAGTGCTCGCGGAAGCTGACGCCGGGAAAGATCGGGCAGCGCTCGGCCTGGCTCTCGTCGCAGACGGTGATCACCCAGCCGAACCGCCTGCCCTGGCGCAGCAGCTCGAAGACGCCGCGCGTCGGCTTGCCGGCGATGTCGATGCCGACCTCGGCCAGGGCCCTGACCACGAGCGGGTTGAGCGCGCCGGGCTCCAGGCCGGCGCTCTCGGCCGCAAAGCGGTCGCCGCCCAGCCGGTTCAGGAAGGCCTCGGCCATCTGGCTGCGGGCCGAGTTGTGCACGCAGATGAAAAGCACCTTGATCTTGTCCATGTTTGCCACCTCGCCGGACAGCCTAGCCGTTGCCTGTTAGGTTTGGTTTACGCCGGGGTTACGATTCGGTTAAGGCCCGCCGCCGCCGTTTTAACCGAGAATTAACGCCGATTTCATTTCCGCTTAATCGCGCCCGGCGATGCTAGCGGCGGAAACGAAAATTTTTCCCGGAGGAAAAAATGAAACGCATCTTTCTGCTTACCCTGCTGGCCCTGTTCGTCCTGAGCGCCGCAAAGCTGCCTGCGGCCATCTCGGCCTACGCCTTCGGCGACTACTACTTCGTGCTCCAGAACCACAAGGAGGCGGTCGAGAACCAGCACGGCCTGTGGCTGCGCCGCGTCTACCTCACCTACGAGTCGGATCTCTCCGACAAGCTCAAGGCCCGCGCCCGCCTGGAAATGAACAGCACCGGAAACTTCTCGACCTCGACGGCGAACATCACTCCCTATCTCAAGGACGCCTACATCTCCTTCCAGTATGCCCCGCTGCACAAGGTGACCGCCGGCATCCAGGACAGCCTGGCCTACGGCAACATCGAAAAGTTCTACGGCTACCGCCATCTGGAAAAGACCATGTTGGACCTGTACAAGGTCCGTTCCTCGCGCGAATTCGCCATCGACTTCAGCGGCGCCTTCGACAAGGAGAAGAAGTTCAACTACAGCCTGCAGTACGGCAACTACTCGGGCAACAAGAACGAGACCGACAAGTACAAGCAGGTCGGCGCCCGCTTTTTCGTCAACGTCACCCCCAAGCTGCTGGTCGAGGTCAACGGCGACATCAGCACCCTGTCCGGCGTGAAGACCTCCACCCTGGTCCAGGGCTTCGTCGGCTACAAGGACGACTGGGGCCGCCTGGGCGTGAACTACGGCCAGGAAATGATCAAGGAAGACGGCAAGGACGATGTGAATTTCGGCGTCTTCTCGGCCTTCGTGGTCGCCAAGCTCGGCAGCAAGCTGGAAGCCGTCGCCCGCTACGACATGAGCCTCGATCCGCAGCTTTATGGCCAGGGCGACTACCTGCCCATCGAAAAGGGCTACAAGTCCAACCTGGCCATTCTCGGCCTGGCCTGGAACATCCACCCCAAGTTCCAGATCATGCCCAACATCAAGATGGTGTCGTACAAGGAAAACAACGGCATGAAGCCCGGCAGCGACACCTATTTCAACCTGACCTGGTTTTACCAGTTCTAATGTCGACAAGGCAACAACCCTAAGGAGGAAACATGAAAGTCCTATCGATTCTGACCGCCCTGTTCCTGCTGGCCGGCAGCGGCTTTGCCGCCGATGCCAACAAGATCGTCTGCGACGGCTCGACCACCGTGGGCCCCATCGCCAAGGCTTTCGCCGAGTACTACATGAAGCAGAACCCAGGCGTCAACATCACCGTCTCCGAGTCGGGCTCGGGCAACGGCGCCAAGAGCCTGGTCAACAAGTCCTGCCAGGTGGCCAACATGTCGCGGCTGCTGAAGCTGAACGAGTACGAGGCGGCCGTGCACTCCGAGGTGCTGCCCGTGGTCCACGTCGTGGCCCTGGACGGCATCGCCATGGTCGTCCACCCCAGCAATCCCGTGGCCAAGCTCTCCCTGGCCCAGGTCAAGGACATCTACCTGGGCAACATCAAGAACTGGAACCAGATCGGCGGCCCCAACGCCCCCATCGTCATCATCTCCCGCGACACCAACAGCGGCACCTACGAGACCTTCGAGGGCAAGGTGATGAAGGGCGAGAAGATCGCCAAGAACTGCGAGTATGTCGGCTCCAACGGCGCCATCCGCCAGCGGGTGCAGAGCACGCAGACGGCCATCGGCTACGTAGGCATCGGCTTCCTGGATCGCACGGTCAAGGCCCTGTCCATTAACGGCGTCCAGCCCACGCCCGAGACGGTCAAGGACGGCAGCTACCCCATCGCCCGCCCCCTGTACATGATCACCAACGATTACCCCAGGATGGGCTCGCACCTCTACCGCTTCATCACGCTCTACCTGAGCAAGAAGGGCCAGACCATGATCGAGGAGATCGGCTTCATCCCGGTCACCAGCTACTGAGCCCCCCGCCCAGCGTGAACCCGAACCGACACGGACTGATCCTGAGCGACGCGGCCAGCCGCCTGCGGCGGCTGGCCGCCTTTTTTTCCAAGGGTCTCCTGTTCCTGATCACCGCCCTGTCGCTGGTGGCCGTCCTGCTGATCATCCTGTACATCGCCCGCGACGCCATCCCCTTCTTCCAGCTGCGCGGCCTGAAAGAGCTCGTCGCCGGCACGGCCTGGTTCCCCAGCGGCAATCCGCCCGAATTCGGCGCCCTGGCGATTTTCATCGGCAGCGGCCTGGTCACCCTTGGCGCCGTCGCCGTGGCCGTCCCCCTGGGCGTGTCCGCGGCCATCGCCCTCAGCGACATCCTGCCCTACCGCCTGCGCCAGGCGGCCAAGCCGGTCATCGAAGTGCTGGCCGCCCTGCCCTCGGTGGCCTACGGCTTCTTCGCCCTGGTGATTTTCGCGCCCCTGCTGCAGGACCGCGGCGGGACACTGCTGGCCGCCGCCGCCTGGGTGATCCTGTTGCCCCTGGGGCTTCTGGCCATCTATCTGGCCAGCGCCCTGGCCACGCGCCGCATCCGCGAGGACGTGGCGCCGGCGGCGCGATGGATCCTCGCCGGCCTGCTGGCCATCGTCCTGCTGCGCGCCCTAACGTCCTTGGGCGGCCTGCTTGACTCGCTGGCCATCGCCAGCGGCACCAACGCCCTGAACGTGTCGGTCATTCTGGGCATCATGGCCCTGCCCACCATTGTCAGCGTCTCCGAGGATTCGCTGCAGGCGGCCGGCCGCGAGCTGCGCGAGGGCAGCTACGCACTGGGCGCCACCCGCGCCGAGACCCTGTTCAAGGTGGTCATCCCCGCCGCCGGCAGCGGCATCGTCGCCGCCGTCATCCTGGGCGTGATGCGCGCCGTCGGCGAGACCATGGTGGTGTGGATGGCCTCGGGCAACGCCGCCCAGATCCCCGCCCCCTGGTACAACTTCCTCCAGCCCGTGCGCACCCTGACCGCCACCATCGCCGGCGACATGGGCGAGGCCGACCACGTGCTCGGCTCCGGCCGCTACCACGTGCTGTTCGCCCTGGCCCTGAGCCTGCTGCTCATCTCGTTCGCCGCCAACCTGGCCAGCGAGTGGATCCTGCGCCGCCAGCAGCGCCGGCTGGGAGGGCTGAAGTAGCATGGACCTGCGATCGCGAAAAGTGCTGGACGGGTCGCTGACCGGCGTGAGCGTCCTGGCCATCGTGCTCATGTCGCTGGCGCTGCTGGTGCTGCTCGCCCCCATCTTCGCCCGCGGCGCCGGGGCCTTCCTGTTTCGCGCCACCATCGAGTTTCGCCGCCTCAACCTGGAGCAGTTCAATCGCGGCGACGCCCGGGCCGTGGCCGCCGAGACGCGCGCCGCCGCCGCGGCGCGGCGGCCGGTCTTCGACATGCTGGCCGCCTTCGAGGACGAGCTGGAGGAAATGGACGCCTCGCGGCGGCGGGAGCTGCGCCCGCAGCTGCGCGAGGTAAAGGAGCTGCTGCGCGACCTGCTCGGCCCCCTGCCCGGGGAGATCGAGACGGTGATGCTGCGCCAGCAGTACGGCCAGACGCGCTGGGACCGGGCGCAGGTCAAGCTGCAGCGCATCCTGCAGCGCGAGGAGTGGGACTACTCCGACGCCAGCCGCATGGGCAGGAAGGTGCTGCGGCCGCGCCGGCTGGCCTTCGCCGGCACGCGCTTGGAGCCGCTCTTCCACTATGTGGAGCAGAACCTGCGGGCGATGCTGCGGCCGCGTTTCACCTTCTACTGGCGCTTCCTGACCGACCGCTCGCTGGACTCGCACATCTTCGGCGGCATCTGGCCCGAGATCCTGGGCACGATCTACTTGACCCTCGGCGCCATGCTGCTGGCCATCCCCTTCGGCGTCATCGCCGCCGTGTATCTCAGTGAGTTCGCCGGCAGCGGCCGCGTCATCAGCCTGCTGCGCGTGTGCATCAGCACCCTGGCCGGCGTTCCCAGCATCGTCTTCGGCCTGTTCGGCCTGGCCTTCTTCATCAACACCCTGCACCTGTCGCGCTCCAAGAGCGTCCTGGCCGGATCGGCCACCCTGGCCCTGCTGATCCTGCCCACCATCATCCGCGCCGCCGAGGAGGCGCTGAAGGCCGTGCCGCAGGCGTACAAGGAGGCGGCCCTGAGCCTGGGCGCCAGCCCGCTGCGCATGGTGCTGACCGTGCTGCTGCCCGCCGCCCTGCCCGGCATCCTGACCGGCATCATCCTCAGCATGGGCCGGGCCGCCGGCGAGACGGCGCCGATCATCTTCACCGCCGCCGTCAGCGTCGGCCAGCCCCTGAAGCTGTGGGAGACGCTGAGCCAGCCCACCCCGGCCCTGCCGTGGAACATCTACAATCTGGCCACCGAACACCAGGCGGTCGACGAGATCCGCCACGTGCAGTTCGGCATGGTCCTGACCCTGGTGCTGCTGGTGCTGCTGCTCAACCTGGCGGCCATCCTCCTGCGCGCGCGCATCAGCAAGAAAATGAGAGGCTAGCCCATGATCCAACTCGCATCGGTCCACGAGCATCCCGCCGTCGCGGCAAGCACCGCGGCCCACGTCGCCTGCCAGGATTTTTCCTTCTTCTACGGGGACAACCCGGCGGTGAAAAACGTCACCCTGGACGTCCCCTCCTTCCAGGTCACGGCCATCATCGGGCCCAGCGGCTGCGGCAAGAGCACGCTGCTGCGTTCGATCAACCGCATGAACGACCTGATCCCCGGCGGCCGCACCGCCGGCAAGCTGCTCTTCGACGGCCAGGACATCTACGGCCCGCGCCTGGACGTTGTCGCCCTGCGCCGGCGCATCGGCATGGTCTTCCAGAAGCCAAACCCCTTTCCCAAGTCGATCTTCAACAACGTCGCCTACGGCCGCCGGTTGCATGAAAGCCAGGACAAGGCGAAAGTCCGGGAGATCGTCGAGGCCAGCCTGCAGCGCGCCGGGCTGTGGGAGGAGGTGAAGGACCGGCTGGAGGACAACGCCCTGAGCCTGTCGGGGGGCCAGCAGCAACGCCTGTGCATCGCCCGCGCCCTGGCCGTCGAGCCCGAGGTGCTGCTGATGGACGAGCCGACCTCGGCCCTTGACCCGCGGGCCACGGCGCGCATCGAGGACCTGATCGCCGAGCTGCGCGGCCGCTACACCATCATCATCGTCACCCACAACATGCAGCAGGCGGCGCGCGTATCCGACCACACCGCTTTTCTTTACGAGGGCGACCTGATAGAATGGGGGCCGACGGCGCGCATGTTCACCAAGCCGGGCCAGAAGCGGACCGAGGATTACATGACCGGACGCTTCGGCTGAAGGAGGCATCCATGGCCGTGCATCTGCAGAAAGAGATCGATAAGCTGAAGAAGCGCATCATCCTCTACGGCGGCATGATCGAGAAGAACCTGGAGAGCGCCATCCGCTCCATCCAGGACAAGGACGCCGAGCTGGCGCGCCGTGTCCTGGAGACCGACGACGAGGCCGACCAGTGGGAGGTCGACACCGAGGAAGAGTGCCTCAAGATCCTGGCCCTGCACCAGCCGGTGGCCGTCGACCTGCGCTTCATCATCGCCGTGCTCAAGATCAACAACGACCTGGAGCGCATCGGCGACGAGGCGGTCAACATCGCCGAACGCTCGCTGCGCGTCTCGCCGCTGACGCTGCCGGGCGAGGCCGTCGACTTCGCCCCCCTGTGCCGCCAGGTCCAGGAGGCGCTGCGCTCCTCGCTCGACTCCCTGGTGCGCCTGGACGCGCCGCTGGCCCACCGCGTGCGCCAGTCCGACGACGAGATCGACGAACGCGTCCACGCCCTGTTCACGCGCCTGAAGGAGGAGATCAAGAAGCACCCCGGCGACACCGACCAGCTGGTCGAGTACCTGCGCATCTGCCGCCACCTGGAGCGCATCGCCGACCATGCCACCAACATCGCCGAGGACGTGATCTACATGGTCGAGGGCAGCATCGTCCGCCACCGCCAGGAGACGCCGTGAGCGAAGGGCGGCAGAGGCCCGCCGGCGCGGGAGCCCGGGAAGCCGCGGCCAGGACCAAGGCGGTCGTGGCCGTCGTCGACGACGAAACCGACATTCTCGAGCTCGTGCGCCTGCATCTGGAACGGGCGGGCTTCGCCGTCCGTCCCTTCGCCGCCGCCCGGCCCCTGCTGCGCTACCTGGACAAGCACCTGCCCGACCTGCTGGTCCTGGACCTGATGCTTCCCGACGGCGACGGCCTGGAGATCTGCCAGGCGCTGAAGCGCGAGCCGCGCAGCGCCGCCCTGCCCATCCTCATCCTGACCGCCAAGGCGGAGAAGCCCGACATCGTCCTGGGACTGGAATTCGGCGCCGACGACTACCTGGTCAAGCCCTTTTCGCCCTCGGAGCTGGTGGCCCGCGTCAAGGCCATCCTGCGCCGCAGCGCCCGCCCCGGCTCCCCGGAGGGCGGCATCGTGCGCCTGGGCGACAAGCTGTCCCTCGATCCCGGCCGCCACGAAGCCCGCGTCCACGGCCGCACCGTCTCCCTGACCTCCACCGAGTTCTCCCTGCTGCTCATCCTGAGCCGCCGCCCGGGCTGGGTCTTCACCCGCGAGCAGATCCTCGACTCCCTGTGGGGCGACGAGAAGGACGTCATCGACCGCACCGTCGACGTGCACATCCGCCACCTGCGCGAAAAGCTGGGCGACGCCGGATCGCTGATCAAGAACATCCGCGGCGTGGGCTACAAGATCGAATCATGAGAACCAGGCTGTTCTGGAAGTTGTTCATCGGCTTCTCGCTCTTCAGCGTCGTCATGGCCCTGGCCTTCTACGGCCTGGTCATGGGCCAGGCCCGGGGCTTCTACCTGCAGGCCAAGGAGGAGTCCCTGGCCAAGCTGGGGAGCCTGGTCGGCTCCGAGCTGGCCGCCGGCTGGCCGCGACTCGATGCGGCCGCATTGCAGGCCCTGGTGGCGACGAAGGGCCGGCAAGCAGGGGTGCGCCTCACCGTCATCGATCCCCGCGGCGTCGTCCTGGCCGACTCCCTCACCGACCCCGTTGCCATGCAGAACCACGCCGACCGGCCGGAGATCGCCGCCGCCCTGTCGGGAAAATCACGATCCGAAACCCATTTCAGCTTCACCCTGCGCGAGCGCATGATGTACCACGCCCTGCCCTTGAGCAGCGGCGGCCGGCGGGTGGCCGCCCTGCGCCTGAGCTTCTTCGTCCGCGACTTCGACCGCGAGTTCGCCCCCTGGCGCGGCCGGGTCACCCTGGTGCTGGGGCTGCTGCTGGGGATGGCGCTCCTGCTCTCGCTGCTGCTGTCCCGCAACCTGGCCCGGCCGCTGAACGAGCTGGCCGCGGCCGCCCGGGGCGTCGCCTCGGGGCGGCTGGATGCCCGCATCGACCCGCGCCGCCGCGATGAGATCGGCCAGCTGGCCCGCGACTTCAACCGCATGGTCGAGGAGCAGGCGCGCCTGCTCGAGGAGATGCGCCTCGGCCGCCAGGAACTGGAGACCGTCCTGGCGTCGCTGGCGGACGGGCTGCTGGTCCTCGACGGCCGGGAGCGGATCGTGCGCGCCGGGCCGAGCTTCTGCCGCCTGGCCGGCGACGATAACCCCGTGGGCAAGCCGTTCTGGGAGGTCCTGCGCCATGCCGAGTTCGCCGATCTGGTGCGTCGCGCCGCCGCCGCCAGCCTGCACGCCGAACTGGAGATCGGCGGCCGCGGCTATTTCGTCACGCTGGCGCCGCTGCCCGACGGCCGGGGCACGGTCGTCACCTTCCACGACCTGTCCGACTCGCGGCGCCTGGCCCGGCAGAAGAAGGACTTGGTGGCTTCCGTCTCCCACGAGCTGCGTACGCCGCTGACGGCCATCAAGGGCTATGCCGAAACGCTGCTGGAGGGGGCCGCCGGCGACGAGCGCCGCTACCTGGAGGTGATCGCGCGCAACACCGACCGCCTCATCGAGATGGTCGGCGACCTGCTGACACTCTCCGAGCTGGAGGAGCGGGGCAGGCGCCTGGAGCTCGGGCCGATCGACTGGGCCGGCCTGCTGCAGGACGTGGCGGCCCTGTTCGAGAAGCGGGTGCGCGAAAAGGGGCTCGAGCTGCGCCTGCAGCCTCCGCCGGCCGGCGAGGCGGCCCGCTTCCGCGGCGACCGCTTCCGTCTCGAGCAGATGCTGGTCAACCTGCTGGACAACGCCGTCAAGTACACCGAAAAGGGCGCCATCGCCGTGCGCGTCGCCGTCGAGGCGGAACGGCTGGTGCTGGAAGTCCGCGACAGCGGCGCCGGCATCGCCTCCGAGCACCTGGAGCGCATCTTCGAGCGCTTCTATGTCGCCGACCCGGCCCGTTCGCGGCAGACGGGCGGCACCGGGCTGGGCCTGGCCATCGTCAAGCACATCGTCCGGCTCCACGGCGGCGAGATCGCCGTGCAGAGCAGGCCCGGCGCGGGCACCCTCTTCACCGTCCGTCTGCCCCTGGGCTGAAAACCCGGACAGTTCCCGCTGCGTGTTGAAAAGCGCCGCTTCTTGCACTATCATCTTGGGTAATGAGATTGACGGCGCTGCTGACGATGGTGCTGCTGGCGGCCCTGCCCGCCCCCGGCGCCGACGACATCCTCATCTACCTGAGGCCCGCCGACGCCATCAACCTTAACCCCTGGCAGGCCGACGACTTCTACTCCAACGAGGTCGCCGCCAACCTGTTCGAGGGGCTGGTGCGCTTCCAGAGGAACTCCGTCGCCGTCGAACCCTGCCTGGCCGTCTCCTGGAAGATCGGCGACCAGGGCCGCCTCTGGCAGTTCACCCTGCGCCACGGCGTGCGCTTCCACGACGGCACGCCCTTCGACGCCCAGGCGGTGGTCCATTCCTTCCAATGCCGCCTGCGGTTGGGGCAGACGGCCTACCAGCGCCTGAGCGTTCTCTTTTCCTACATCAAGAGCGTGCGTGCGCTGGGATCGCACCAGGTGGAGATCCTCCTCGACCGCCCCTACGCCCCCTTCCTCGTCGCCCTGGCCGACTCGGCCGCCTTCATCCAGCCGCCGGCCTCGACCCAGCCGTCGTTCAAGCCCGTCGGCACCGGGCCCTTCCGCCTGGCCGGTTGGTCCAGGAACCGCTCGCTGATCCTGACCCGCTTCGAGGCCTACTGGGGCGAGAAACCCGGGGTGGAGAAGGTGATCTTCAAGAGGATGCCCGATTCCCTGGGCCGGCTGCTGCAGATCCGCAACGGCAGCGCCGACCTGACCGCCATCCAGTCGGGGAAGGAATACTCCGAGCTCTCCCTGCGCGGCGATATCCGCATCCTCAGCAACCCCTCCCTGTCCACCCATTACCTTGGCTTCAACACCCGCCGCCCTCCTTTCGACCGCGTGGCGGTGCGCTCGGCCGTGCGCCACCTCATCCCCAAGGGGAACATGGTCAAGAAGATCTTCCAGAACCTGGCGCAGCCGGCGCTTGCGCCCCTGCCGCCGTCCATGCTGCCCCAGGAAGAGATCGAGGAGCGCTTCGACCCGGCCGCCGCCCGCCAGCTGCTGCGAGCGGCCGGCCTGGGCAGAGGCTTCTCCTGCTCGCTCTATTTCGCCGAGGGCCAGCCCGGCATCCAGGAGCTCGTCGACCTGCTGGCGCTCATGGCCCGCAACTCCGGCATCACCGTGCGCAAGGTGCGCATGCCGTTCTCCGAACTGGTCAAGGCCGCCAGCCGCGGCGAGCACGACATGCTGATCCTGGGCTGGTCCTCCGGCCCTGACCCCGATTTTTTCCTCACTCCGCTGTTCACCCTGACCCCGGGCAACCGCAACCGCTTTTTCTACGACAACCCGGAGCTGGCCCGCCTGCTCGACCGCGGCCAGGTCACGCGCGAAGGACCCGAGCGCCAGCGCATCTATCTGGAGGCGCTGGACATCCTGCGCAAGGACGTCCCCTGGGTGCCGCTCTTCCATCTGATCGACAACCTCGCCTGCCGCCGCAGCGTCACCGGCCTTTTCTTCACGCCCCTGGGGCAGGTGATCTTCCGCGAAGCCAAAAAGGAGCCCGTGAAATGAAACTATTCCGCATCGGCCGGACGCTTCCGGCCCTGCTGCTGTGCCTGGCGGCGCCCCTGGCCGCCGCCAACACGGTGCGCGGCGGCAGCATCGCCGAGCCCCTCACCCTGGACCCGGCCCGCGCCTGGGACGACACCTCCGCCTTCTACGTCGCCAACCTGTACGACACCCTGGTGCGCTTCAACCCGCGCAGCCTGCGCATCGAGCCGCACCTGGCCAGCCGCTGGCAGACCAGTCCCGACGGCCTGACCTGGACCTTCCATCTGCGCCGCAACGTGCGCTTCCACGACGGCACGCCCTTCGATGCCGACGCCGTGGTCTTCAGCTTCCGGCGGCAGATGGACCCGGCCAACCCCAAGCGCCGCGAGGAATTCCCGCTCTTCCACGAGATTTTCACCCTGCTGGCCGAGGTGCGCCGGCTCGACGCCCAGCGCGTGCAGTTCGTCCTGCAGGAGCCCTTCTTTCCCTTCCTGGCCGCGCTGACCTCCGATTGCGCCGCCATCGTCTCGCCCGCCGCCGTCGCCAGGCACGGCGCCGACTTCGCCCGCCGGCCGGTGGGCACCGGCCCCTACAAGCTGGACTCCTGGCTGCCGGGCAAGCGCCTGGTGCTGGCGGCGAACCCCGGCTACTGGCGCGGCCGGCCGAAGATCGACGAGTACGTCGACACCGTCGAAACCCAGGCCGAGCTGCTGGGCAGGCATTTCGAGGAGGGAAGGATCGACATCCTGACCACCTACTCCATCTCCAGAATGGCTTCCTACCGCAAGAAGGACTGGGTGCGCATCAGTTCCGAGCCCCTGTACTCGGTGACCTTCCTGGTGATCAACTCCTCGCGGCCGGCCCTGGGCAGCCGGGCCGTGCGCCAGGCCCTGGCCCACGCCTGGGATCCGCGCTTCCTGAAGCTGGTTTTCCAGGACCACGTGTTGCCCATCCAGACGCTGCTGCCGCCCGGCCTGGTCCCCTCCGACGCCGCGGCCAAGCCGGCCCTGGGCTTCTCCCTGGACAAGACCCGCCAACTGCTCCGCCAGGAGGGCTGGAAGGCCGATCGGCCGCTGGAGATGCTGGTGAACCGCCAGGAAGGCCTCTTCTTCCAGGTGCTCACCATGTACGCGCGCAACCTGAAGCAGGCCGGCGTGCAGCTGCGCCTCACCCGCCTCGATGCAGGCGAATACGCCCGGCGCGTGGCGGCCAACGACTACGACCTGGCCTACTCGAGCTGGATCGCCGACTATCCCGATCCCGACAGCATGCTCTACCCGATCCTGTCCAGCGAGCTCGAGCAGCAGGGCTTCGCCACCGCCGCCAGCAGCCGGCGCCGCGACCTGCAGCAGCGGCTGGTCGGCGCCCGCCGCGAAAGCGATCCCCGCCGGCGCCTGCGCACCTACCTGGAGATCGACCGCGCCCTGGTCAACGACGGCCTGGTCCTGCCCGTCTACCAGGCCAAGCGCGTCATCCTCTTCAACCGCAAGCTGGGCGGCATCGGGCCCAACCCCCTGGGCAAGCTGCTGCTCTATGACCTGCAGGCGCCATGAAGATCCGCACCAAGCTGCTGCTGTCGCTGATCTTCGTCGCCGTCGTGTCGATCGTCCTCTCGCTCAACTTCGCGATCCTGTCCATCTCCAAGCGCTACGAGCGGACCGCCCGCGAGCAGGCCGCCGGCGCCCGCAAGGCGGCCGAGAACGTGTTCCTGGAGAACCTGGGCGATCTGGTGCGCAAGGCCCTGTTCCTGTCGGAGTTGAAGGAGGTCATCGAGAACACGGAGAACCTGGACGAGCTGGCCATGGCGCTGGAGTTCAAGAACTTCTTTTTCTCCAACACCAACATCAAGATCCTCAATCCCGCCAACCGCATCTCGCTCAGCCACGACAACGCCTCGTCCAGCACCATCTCGCCGACCAACCAGGACAAGGTGCCGCTGCTGAACAGCCGCCGCGACCCGCTCATACGCGACGCCGGCGTCTTCCTGGTCGATGGCCGCCTGTGCCTGGCCGCCATTTCCCCCATCATCGACCAGGAAACCTTCGGCCTGAAGGGCTTCACCCTGCTGGAGATCCCCTTCAACCTGGAGTTCGCCGACCAGATCAAGGAGAAGAGCAAGGCCGAGATCCTGCTCTACGTCGAGGGCCGCCCCTTCACCTCCACCCTCACCGACGAGGACGGCGACATGGTCTTCCCGGCGCCGGCCCTGCTGCGCGCGCACGAGGCGGTGCGCCTCCTGCCCGGCGGCGACCGTTACCTGATCGAGTCCTTCGCCGTGGAGGACTTCCACAAGAAGCCGGTGGGCGAGATCTTCATCGGCGTCGACATCGAGAACATCCTGGCCGCCAAGCAGGTCAGCATCGCCAGCCTGCTGTACCTGTCGCTGCTGATCGGCCTGATCGTCATCGTGACCAGCTTCCTGCTGGGGCGCCGCCTGGCCTCCCCGATCGACACCCTGGCCCGCGGCGCCGAGGCCATCGCCGCCGGCAATTACGACGTGCACATGCCGCTGCACTCCCGGGACGAGATCGGCGGGCTGGCCAACGCCTTCAACAAGATGTCGGAATCGCTGAAGGTCCAGCGCGACGAGATCCGCGAGCTGCAGCAGTTCTTCGCCAGCATCGTCGAGCACTCGCCGTCGGCCATCGTCATCGGCAACGAGAGCGCCGAGGGCATCGCCATGAACCCCGCGGCCGAGAAGCTGCTGGGGCGTTCCCTGGAGGAGATCAAGGGCCGGCCGCTGTTCGAGGCGCTGCCGGCCTTCGCGCCGCTGAAGGACGACTACGTCAAGGTCCTGCTCAGCGGCACGCCCCGCTTCCATGACAACTATTCGCTGGTCAGCGAGAGCGAGGGGGAAAGAACCCTGCGCCTGACCCTGTACAAGATCCCGCTGGCCAACACCCAGGCGGCGGTGCTGCAGTTCGAGGACATCAGCGAAAAGTTCGAGCTCGAGGAGCGCCTGGTCCACGCCCAGAAGCTCGGCACCCTCGGCGAGCTCCTCAGCCGCTTCACCCATGAGTTCAACAACCTGATGACCAGCCTGCTGGGACACCTGAACCTGCTCAAGCGCGACATGGGCGAGCGGCATCCCCTGGCCAAGCGCGCCCAGCTGATCGAGGACGTGGCCCTGCGCGCCCACGCCCTGGGCAAGGACATCTTGGATTTTTCGCGCCGTGAAAAGCTGAAACGGGAGGCGCTGAACGTCCGCGACTCGGTCGAGACGGTGCTCAACCTGCTGGGCAAGACCGTGCTCAAGCGCATCGAGGTGGAGAACACCGTCGCCGGCGGCGACCTGACCGTGCTGATGAACCGCGAGAAGCTCCTGCTGGCGCTGTTCAACATCCTCATCAACGCCAAGGACGCCATCCTCGAGGCCGGGCGCGAACAGGGGCTGATCCGCATCAGCGCCGACCGCGTCTTCGAGCATCGCACGCAGCGCAACTACGTGCGCATCCGCATCAGCGACAACGGCAACGGCATCGACGACAAGATCCTCGGCAGGATCTTCGAGCCCTACTTCACCACCAAGGGCCAGAAGGGGACCGGCCAGGGGCTGACCACGGTCAAGGAGATCGTCGAGGAGAACTCGGGCTGGATCGAGATCGAGGCCAAGAAGGGGATCGGCACCTCCTTCATCCTGTTCCTGCCCGAGCATGCGCTGTAATCCCGCGTGACGCGTCAAGGGTCACGGGAGATTCGTCCAGGGGCCGAAAATTGACTTTGCCCCGTGAAACCGGTACCATGCGCTGTAGATGAAAGGCTGGAAGAGCATCTTTTTCACCCTCCTGTCGGCGTTCTTCGTCTGGCTTTTCCTGCGCCGCGTCGATTTTCCCTCGCTGCTGGCGACCTGGCGGACCCTGCCCTGGCAGGCGCCGCTGCTGTTCGCGCTGCTCATGGCGCCGCAGTACGCGCTGCGCGCCCTGCGCTGGGGCGTGCTGCTGCGCCCCTTCAAGCCGGCCATCCCCTTCCGCAGCCTGTGGAACTTCTCCCTGATCGGCTTCCTGATCTCCTACGTGCTGCCGGGGCGCCTGGGCGAGGTCGTGCGCCCGCTGCTGCTGGCCGAGAAGGAGGGGATCAAGAAAAGCCAGGCCATCGCCACCATCGTCAACGAGCGGCTGCTCGACCTGCTGACCATCCTGGTCCTTTTCGCCGGCTACCTGCTCGCGGCCGCCGGCGCGCCTTCGCCGCTGCTTGGCCGGCTGCGGGCGGCCGCCCTGTGGCTGCTGCCGCTGGTGTTCGCGGCCTTCCTGCTGATCTTCCTGGCCAACCATCCCCGCGTCTTCCCCTGGACCGAGCGGCTGCTGCGCGGCGGCACGCGCCTGCTGCCCCGGCGCTGGCGCGAGCCGGCGGCCGGCTTCCTGCTGCACTTCATCCGCGCCCTGCGCCTCGACCTGAGTGCTCCGGCCCTGGCCACGGTGTCCCTGCTGTCCCTGCTGCACTGGGGGCTGATCGCCTTCTCCTATTGGCTGCTGCTCAACGCCTTCGCCGCCGGCATCGCTCCGGCGCAGGTCATCCCCTTCCTGGCCGTGATCTTCGTGTCGGCGGCCGTACCCACGCCCGGCATGGCCGGCAGCCTGGACCTGGCCGCGGCCTACGCCCTGTCGGGGCTGT
This sequence comes from uncultured Clostridia bacterium, assembly GCA_964628035.1. Lineage (GTDB taxonomy): Bacteria > Acidobacteriota > Aminicenantia > UBA2199 > UBA2199 > UBA2199. The sequence goes on from CAZVPI010000015.1 coordinate 53,676, forward strand.
ACGGCATGGACGGCCGCACGGCGGCCGCCTTCACCCTGCTGTTCCATTTCCTGGTGCTGGCCGTGCCCATCGCCCTGGGCCTGGCGGCCCTGTGGCGCGAGGGCCTGAGCTTCCGGATCCTCGGCCGCCTGCGAGGTGACGATGAACTGCCCGCAATGCGCTGAGATCGCCGACCGCGTCATCGAGACCCGCGAGAGCCGGGACGGCCACTACATCCGCCGCCGCCGCGAGTGCCTGCACTGCGGCAAGCGCTTCACCACCTACGAGAAGATCGAGGACGTGCCGCTGATGGTGGTCAAGAAGGACGGGCGGCGCGAGCCCTTCGACATCGACAAGATCCGCAAGGGGCTGTACCGCGCCCTGGAGAAGCGGCCGGTGCAGACCAAGCAGATCGAGCAGCTGGCCCGGCAGGTCGAGGAGTTCTTCTCGCGCTCCGACCGCGAGGTGCCGACCTCCAAGATCGGCGGCATGATCATGGAGAAGCTGAAGAAGCTGGACAAGGTGGCCTACGTGCGCTTCGCCTCGGTCTACCTGGAGTTCAAGAGCCTGGAGGAGTTCCTCGCCGAGCTGCAGGGCCTGTTGAAGAAGGAGGATTGAGATGGGCAAGAAGAATTTCCCGTATTTCGAGGTGGAGATCAGCAAGAATTACCCTTCGGGCATCAGCACCCACACCGACTGGAAGCCCAGCACCAACATCGTGGAGACGCGCGATTCGCTGGTCATCGAGATGGAGCTGCCGGGCGTGGCCAAGGAGGACGTCTCCATCACCCTGGTCAACAACCAGGAGCTGATCATCAAGGGCTTCAAGCCGCAGCCGCGCCTGGAGCCGGTGACCTACTACCTGTTCGAGCGCGAGTTCGGCGCCTTCTACAAGAAGATCGTCATCGACTTCCCCCTGGAGACCAGCACCGTCAAGTCGCTCATGGAGGGCGGCGTGCTGACCATCGAGGTGCGCAAGCGCATCGAGTCGAAGATCGCCGTGGAGATCAAGTAGGAGGGGGCCATGGCCGAGGAAAAAAACAACGCCGCCGAGAACGAGGGGAAGCTCGACAAGATCAAGATCCCCGAGCGCCTGCCGGTGCTGGTCCTGCGCGACATCGTGGTCTTCCCCTACATGATCGTGCCCCTGTACGTCGGCCGCCCCAAGTCCAAGAAGGCCGTCGACACCGCCCTCAGCGGCGACCGCCTGATCCTGCTGCTCACCCAGAAGGACATGAACGTCGAGGACCCGGGACGCGACCAGCTATACACTTTCGGCACCGTGGCCCTCATCGTGCGCATGCTCAAGCTGCCCGACGGCCGCATGCGCGTGCTGGTGCAGGGCGTCTCGCGCGCACGCCTCGAGGCGCTGCACGACGACGGCAAGCTGCTGACGGCCGAGGCGGCCGTCGTCGAGGACCGGGAGCCGGCCGAGCTGACCCTGGAGAGCAAGGCGCTGATCAAGACGGTGCGCCAGAAGTTCGAGCAGGCCGGCAAACTGGGCAAGCCCATCTCCAACGAGATCCAGGTCATCGCCGAGAACATCGAGGAGCCCGGCAAGCTGGCCGACATCATCGCCTCCAACCTGGACCTGAAGATCGCCGATTCGCAGGCCATCCTGGAGGAGGCCGACTCGCTGAAACGCCTGGGCCGCGTCCACGACTTCCTGAACTACGAGATCGAGATGCTGAACATGCAGAACCAGATCAACCTCAAGGCCCAGGGGGAGATGGACAAGAACCAGAAGGAGTACTTCCTGCGCCAGCAGATGAAGGCCATCCGCAAGGAGCTCGGCGAGGAGTCGGAGATCATGGAGGAGGTCAACGCCTACCTCAAGAAGCTGCAGGAGGCCCGGCTGCCCGAGGCGGCGCGCAAGGAGAGCGAGAAGAACATCGAGCGCCTCAAGAAGATGCACCCCGAGTCGGCCGAGAGCGGCGTCATCCGCACCTACCTCGACTGGATGCTCGAGCTGCCCTGGAACGCGGCCAGCCGGGACAACCTGAACCTGAAGCGGGCGCGCGCCGTCCTCAACCGCGACCACTACGGCCTGGAGAAGGTCAAGGAGCGCATCCTGGAGTACCTGAGCGTGCTCAAGCTGACCCACAAGGGCCGCGGCCCCATCCTCTGCTTCGTCGGCCCGCCGGGGGTGGGCAAGACCTCGCTGGGCCGGTCGATCGCCCGCGCCCTGAACAAGAAGTTCGTGCGCATCTCCCTGGGCGGGGTGCGCGACGAGGCCGAGATCCGCGGCCACCGCCGCACCTACGTCGGCGCCCTGCCCGGCAAGATCATCCAGGAGCTGAAGAACGCCGGCACGAACAACCCGGTGTTCATGATGGATGAGGTGGACAAGATCGGCATGGATTTCCGCGGCGATCCCTCCTCGGCCCTGCTGGAAGTGCTCGATCCCGAGCAGAACAACACTTTCACCGACCACTACCTGGGAGTGCCCTTCGACCTCTCCAAGGTGCTGTTCATCACCACCGCCAACCTGCTGGAGCCGATCCAGCCCGCTTTCCGCGACCGCATGGAGGTCATCGAGATCCACGGCTACAACGAGGAGGAGAAGGCGGAGATCGCCCGCCGCCACCTGATCCCGCGCCAGCTGGAGGCCAACGGCCTCGGCCCGCGCTGGATCGAGTTCACCCCCGGGGCGCTGAAGAACCTCATCGCCCTCTACACGCGCGAGGCGGGCGTGCGCAACCTCGAGCGCGAGATCGGCGGCATCTGCCGCAAGGTGGCCCGCCGCGTGGCCCTGGGCGAGCGCCGCATGCACCGCATCACCGCCCGCGGCCTGGAGAAGGTTGCCGGCGTGCCCAAGCTGTTCCGCGACCAGCTGCTGGAGGAGGACACCGTGGGCGTGGCCACCGGCCTGGCCTGGACCCCCAGCGGCGGCGACATCCTGTTCATCGAGGTGCGCCTGGTGCCGGGCAAGGGGACGCTCATCCTGACCGGCTCGCTGGGCGAGGTCATGAAGGAGTCGGCCAGCGCCGCCCTGAGCCTGATCAAGGTCTCGGCTCCCGAGCTGCGCCTGGCCGGCGAAACATTCGAGAAGAACGACGTCCACATCCACATCCCCGAGGGCGGCATCCCCAAGGACGGCCCCTCGGCGGGCATCGCCCTGGCCACGGCCCTGGTCTCGGCTTTCACCGGCAAGGCGGTGCGGCGCGAGCTGGCCATGACCGGCGAGATCACCCTGCGCGGCAAGGTCCTGCCCGTCGGCGGCGTCAAGGAGAAGGTGCTGGCGGCGCGCCGCGCCGGCATCCGCCACGTCATCCTGCCCGAGAAGAACAAGAAGGACCTCAGCGAGCTGAAGGAAGGGCACCGCCGGGGCATGACCTTCCAGTTCGTCCGCGAATTCAAGGAAGCGGTCAACGCCGCCCTGGTCGAGAAGATCTTCTGATGGACGAACCGCGCTTCGTCGCCCTCCTGCGCCGGCGCTTCCCCTTCCGCTCCGGCCTGGGCATCGGCGACGACGCCTCGGCGGTCCGTCGCGGCCGCCGCTGGCAGCTGATCTCCACCGACCTGCTGGTCGAGGACGTGCACTTCCGCCGCCGCGACGTTGCGCCGGCGACGCTGGCCGAGAAAGCGCTGGCGGTGAACGTGTCCGACATCGCCGCCATGGGCGGCCGGCCGCAGTACTTCTACCTGGGCCTGGGGCTGCCCGCCGACTTCGCCGCCGCCGACCTGCGCCGCTTCCTGGCCGGCCTGGACCGCGCCGCCCGCGGTTTCGGGGTGCAGCTGGCCGGAGGCGACACCACCCGGGCCGAAAAGCTGCTGGTCGCCGTCACCATCGTCGGCGAGTGCCGCCGCCCCGTGCGCCGCGACGGCGCCCGGCCCGGCGACTGGGTGGGCCTCACCGGCGCCACCGGCGGCTCGGCCCTGGGGCTGCGGCTGCTCCTGGCCGGCGTGAAGCGCTCGCCGTTCATCCGTTGCCACCAGCGGCCGCGGCCGCAGGTGGCCAAGGGGCTGGCGCTCTCCCGCTACGCCAGCGCCATGATCGACGTCTCCGACGGCCTGCTCCTGGACCTGTCGCGCCTGCTGCGCGCCTCGGGCGTCGGGGCGGTGATCGAGCGCGAGCGGCTGCCGCTGCCCCCGGGCCTGAGCCGCGAATGCCGCCGCCGCGGCTGGGACGAGTGGCGGCTGGCCCTGGCCGGCGGCGAGGACTACGAGCTCCTGTTCACCGTGGCGCCCGGCCGCGAGCGGCTCCTGCGCCGCAGCGGCACGGGCTATCATCTCATCGGCCGGGTGACGGCCGCCAGGCGCCTGCGCCTGCGCGCGGGCGGGCGCGACCTGCCGCTGGGCGTCCTGGGCTTCGACCATTTCACCGCCGCCAGGGAGGGCACGCCATGAAGATCATCCGCAAGAACCAGCTGCGCCCCGGCGCGCGCGACGCCGTCCTCATCCCCCTCTTCAAGGGGGCCGATCCGGCCCCCCTGTGGCGCGAGTTCCCGGCCCTGGAGGCCGCTGCCCGCCGCCGGCGCATGAAGGGCGAGCTCAACGAAGCGCTGTCCTGCCAGTCCCTGGAGGAAAAGCGCCTGTACCTGCTGCTGGGCGCGGGCCGGCCCGGCGCGTTGGCCGACGCCCGCCGCGCCGCCGCCCGCGCCATGAGCCTGCTGCGCGAGAATCGCGTCCACCGGGCCTGGATCCTTTTCCCCGCTCCCGGCCCCTGGTCGGCCGAAATCCTGGGCGCCTGGGTCGACTCCCTGCACCTCAACCACTACCGCTTCGACCGCTACAAGAAAAAGAAGGACCGGGGCCTCGAGCGCATCGTCCTGGTTTGCCGCGGCCGGGCCCAGCTTGCGAACGCCGCCATCGGCGAGCGCGAGCAGGTGCTGGCGGAAGCCGCGCACTGCCGCGACTTGGTCAACGAGATCCCGGCCGAGATCCATCCCGACGCCATGGCTGCCGTCTTCGCGGAAAGCGCGCGCCGGCACGGCCTGCGCCTGGAAACCTGGCGGCGGCCGGAGCTGCAGGCCCAGGGCATGAACGGCCTGCTGGCCGTCGGCGCCTCCTCCTGCTGCGAGCCGGCCCTGCTCACCCTGACCTACGAGCCTCCCGCCTTCCGCCGCTGCGTGGCCCTGGTCGGCAAGGGGATCACCTTCGACGCCGGCGGCCTGAACCTCAAGCCCGGCAACAGCATGGAGGAGATGAAGAGCGACATGGCCGGGGCGGCCGCCGTGCTGGGGGCGCTGAACGCCGTGGCCCGGCTGGGCCTGCCGGTCAAGGTGCTGGGCCTGGCGCCCCTGGCCGAGAACCTGCCCGGCCGTCGCGCCTACAAGCCGGGCGACGTGGTCCGCTTCGCCAACGGCAAGACGGTGGAGATCGTCGACACCGACGCCGAGGGCCGGCTGATCGTGGCCGACGCCCTGATCGCCGCCGCCCGGCTCAAGCCCGACATGATCGTCGAGCTGTCCACGCTGACCGGGGCCATCGTCACCGCCCTGGGCGACTCCTACGCCGGGCTGTTCTGCCGCCAGCGCCGGCTGGCCGCCGACCTGCTGCAGGCCGGGGAGCGCAGCGGCGAGCGGCTGTGGCAGATGCCCCAGCCCGAGGAGTACCGCGAGGCCATCGCCTCCAAGGTGGCCGACCTGAAGAACGCCAAGTACGGCGGCGGCTCCCCGGTCAAGGCCGGTTTGTTCCTCGCCGAGTTCGCCGGCCGCGTCCCCTTCGCCCATATCGACATCGCCGGCACGGCCTTCCTGTCCAAGCCCAACGCCTTCTACGTCAGCGAAGGCGCCACCGGCTTCGGAGTCCGCTTGCTCGTGGAATTCCTCAAGGAACTGGCTCGCTCGCAATGAACATGGGCTCGCGACCGACGGGACTCGGCACACGGCGGACGGCGGACGGCGGACGGAAGAAAATTCCCGCCTTGAGATTCAAGGTTCCCCGTTCCAAGATCCATGTTCCGCGTTGGAGCGGACGCAGCAAATTTGATTTTCCCCTGTTTTCCCCTCCCTCTCCCTTTCTTCTTCCTTTGAGTCTTCTTCCTGGCGTATGCCGTACGCCAAGCATCCGAGGTCTTAGGAGGATAACATGAACGGACTGTACAGCGTCCACTCGCTGGTCCGCGGCTTCGCCTACCAGGGGCAGATCTACGAAGAGGTCAAGGTCGCCTGGTTCGTGGTGGAGCGCCAGGCGCCGCCGGCGCCGTACGAGCAGGTGATCCAGGAATACGGCCAGCTTTCGGAGCGGGAGAGAACGTTCCCCCGCGAGTATGTCGACGAGCTGTTCCGCCGCGACGAGGCCGAGGCCCTGAAGCGCCACCTGGACGGGCGCCGCAACGTGGTGACCTTCATCGAGCCCGTCGAGCTGCCGGTGCCGGCCAACAGCAGCGGCTGCCGGCGCCTGCCACGCGGCGGCGGCAGCGATTTGATCGGGCTGTTCAAGGAGCCGGGCTACCCCCTGCCCTTCCAGGTCGAGGGCTATTTCAGCGTCCGCTTCGCCGAGGCCCGCGTGCAGGGCGACGACAAGCAGACCGTGATCGTCCGGAGACCGGCCGAAACCAGTGACACCTAGCAAGTGACCCGTGACAAGCAAGCCCGAGGCCACACGTGACGCGTCACGACAGGTCGTTGGCACGTGAATTGACAAATCCCCTTTTTGATACTATATAAGTCTCGAGCATGGAACCGTTCGTTGAAGTGAACCTCGTCGGCCTGATCATGGACCAGGTGTCCAAGTCCCCGGTGATGGTGCTCAAGGCCCTCGACGGCACGAAGGTCATCCCCATCTGGATCGGCATGAACGAGGCCAACGCCATCGCCATGGAGCTGGAGAACATCTGCTCGCCCCGGCCCATGACCCACGACCTGCTGAAGAACATCCTCTGCGACCTGCAGGCCTTCCTGGACAAGGTGATCATCACCGACATCGTAGAGAACACCTACTACGCCGAGCTGCACATCGAGCAGGACGGCCGCCAGAAGGTCATCGACTGCCGCCCCTCCGACGCCGTGGCCCTGGCCCTGAAGAACCACGCCAGGATTTTCGTCTCCCGCCAGGTGCTGGACACCTCGGTGCTGGCCGACGTGTTCAGCGGCTTCCCCGACGGAGACTTCAAGATCGACCGCTGGTTCGACTCGCTGTCGGACGACGACTTCGGCGGCGTAGAGCAGTAGCAGCGTCCCAGCTCAGTAAAAAGTGAAAAAGAGAAAAGTGAAAGAGTCTCGATGCAAAACCGCGACCTTTCATTCGTGAAAAGAAAAAAGTAAAAAGGGAAAGAGCCTTTCCGTAACGGGCGATGGGCCCCAGCCATTCCGCGCTTCGTTCTCTTGCCGGTCCTTCTTCGCCAGGCTTACTTTTATTCGCCCAATGGCTTCCAACTTTTCAACTTTTCACGATTCACTTTTCGCCGAGTTTTTTTCTAGTGCTCGCTCACTGTTCACTTTTCACTTCTGTTCTTCGATCTCCGCCTTGGCCCTCTGCCACAACTCTTCCATCTCGGGCAGGGAGGCGGCGGCGATCTCCTTGCCGCGCCGGCGCAGCTCCTCCTCGATGAAACGGAAGCGGCGGGTGAACTTGCGGTTGGCGCGGGCCAGGGCGAACTCGGGATTGACGTCCAGCAGCCGGGCCACGTTGGCCACGGCGAACAGCAGGTCGCCCACTTCCTCGCCGGCCTGGTGGCGGCGGCCGGCGGCGATCTCGGCCCGCAGCTCGGCGGCCTCCTCGGCCACCTTCTCCAGGGCCTGGGAGGCGTCGTCCCAATCGAAGCCCACGCCGGACGCCTGGGAGGCGATGCGCTTGGCCAGCAGCAGCGCCGGCATGGAGGCCGGGTAGTCGGAGATCACGCTGCGCTTGTTCTTCTCGGCGATCTTGATCTGCTCCCAGTTGGCCCTGACCTCGTCGGCGCCTGCGACCCGCGTCCCGGCGAAGATGTGCGGGTGGCGCCGCACCAGCTTGTCGGCGATGCCCTCGACGACGTCGGCGATGGTGAAACTCCCCTCCTCGGCGGCGATCTGGGCCAGGAACACGATCTGCAGCAGCAGGTCGCCCAGCTCCTCGCGCACGGCCCCGGCATCGCCGTTGTCGATGGCCTCGATCAGCTCGTGGGCCTCCTCCAGCACGTACTCCTTGAGCGAGGCCGGGGTCTGTTTCAAATCCCAGGGGCAGCCGCGCTTCTTGTGGCGCAGCTTTCTCATGATGGCCAGCAACCGGCTGAATTGCTTCATGGCGTCTCCGCCTCCGACGGCGGCAAAGCCTATCATACCGCGCCCGGCAGGACCTGGCAAGCGCGCCACCCTTGACTTTGAACGGCGCGCCGGCTTGTGGTATAGTGAGGGGCATGGGACAAGGGAAAGCCTATCCGGGCGAACGGGACATCCGCGCCATCGTCGTCCTGCTGGCCACCCAGGGCATGATCCGCCTGGGCGAAGTCCCCGACCCGCTGAGCGGCAAGACCGCGCTGGACGCCGAGGGGGCCCGTTTTTACCTGGACCTGCTCCAGGAGCTCCAGCGCAAGACAAAGAACAACCTCCAGCCCGGCGAGGCGGCCTTCCTGGACGACGTGCTGGCGAACCTGCGCCAGGCCCTCGCCCGCAAGACCGGGGAAGCCCATGGCCGCTAGGAAGCTGCCGATCACGGCGGGCCTGCTCCTGCTGGGCTGGCTGCTGCCGGCCGCGGCCAATCCCTGGGGCGACCTGAAAAAGATCTATTTCCACGAGGCCAACGGCAACCGGCCCGAGGTGCGCCGCAGCCTGGCGCGGCTGGACGCCCAGGGGCTCGCCCCAGGCGACAAGGCCGAGCTCGTCGGCCAATTGATCGCCATGGGCGACCGCCGCCTGCAGGCTCAGGACGACGCCCTGGCCAGGGATCTCTACCTCAAGGCGCTGACGATCTCTCCCGCGGAGGCCTGGCCGGTCTACAACAAGCTGGAGCGCATCGGGCGGCGCCAGGGCCGCATCACCTGGTCGCTGGCCAACATCGGGCGGCAGCTGGGACGGGTGGTGCGGGACTTCAGCGGCGCCGTGCTGCTTCTAGGCGGCCTGTTCAACGTGCTGCCGTTCTCCGGACTGCTGCTCTTTTTCCTGCTGGCCGCCGCCCTGGCCGTCCGCACCGTGAAGCTGGCCGCCCACGATTTCATCCTCGAGGGAGGCAGCCGCTTCCGCATGGGGCGGCTGCTGCTGCTCCTGCTGCTGCTCTTCTGGCCGCTGCTGCTGGCCGGCGGCTGGGCTTTCTATCCCTTCCTGCTCTGCGGCCTGCTGTGGGGCTATTTCAGCCACGACGAACGCCAGATCATCCGCCGCCTGCAGCTGCTGCTGCTGGCGCTGGCCCTGTTCCATGCCGTCGGCCGCTATCTGGAACGCAGCCTGGCCAGCCCCGGCTTCCAGACCGTTCAACAGGTCCATGCCGGCCGGCTCTTCCCCGCCTCGGCCTACGGCCGCTTCGACAACGAGCTGAAGGTCATGCAGGCCTACGCCTACCGCAACGCCGGCAAACCCGACGACGCCATGGACATCCTGCTGGACACCGGCAGCGCCTACGCCACGCCCCTGAAGTTCACCCTGCTGGGCGACCTGCACGCCGAAAAGGGGAACCTGCCCCAGGCCATCCAGTTCTACCGCCAGTCGCTCAGCCTCGATGACCGCGATCCGGTCACGCTGGCCAACTTCACCTACGCCCTGCTGCAGAACGACAACCCCGACCTGTTCCTGCTGTACGGCAAGAGCTACCCGCAGATCAACCGCCTCAAGGACAAGGCGTCCTCCCTGCAGCGGAACCGGCCGCCGCAGAAGCTGCTCTGGCGGCGGCTGCTGAACTTCTCCTGGCAGCGCTTCCACCCCTGGCATTTCCTGGAGGTGGTCGGCGTGGAATTCCTGCGCTTCCCGGTCCTGCCGGCGCTGCTGCTGCTGGCCGCGTACGCCTTCCTGCTGCGCCGGTTCGCGCCGACCCTGGGGCAAAGCGTCTTCTGCAGCCGCTGCAGCAAGATCATCCGCAAGCTGGCCATCGAGCAGGTGCAGTCGCACGCGCTGTGCGAGGAATGCTACCAGCTCTTCCTGATCAAGGACCCCATCTTCCTGGAGGCCAAGCTGATCAAGGAGAAGGAGATCGGCCGCCAGGCGCACGTCCGCCAGGCCCTGCTGCTCGGCGCCTCGCTGCTTCTCCCCGGGTTCCTCCTCACGTTCCGCGGCCAGATCAGGACCTTCGCCACGCTGTTCTTCCTGTTCGCCTCGGTCTTCGGGCTGTTCTGGGTCAACGCGGTGAACTTCCGCGGCGTCTTCGGGACGGCGCCGATGTTCCTGAACCTGGTCGGCCTCGCCGCCCTGGCCCTGTATCTCGTCATCGCCGCGCTGACCCTGCGCGCGGGAGGCAACGATGGCCTTTAAGGGCACGCTGCGCGAGTTCAAGGTCCCCGACATCCTGCAGTTGATCTCCCTGCAGAAGAAGACCGGCATCCTGACCTTCAACAGCCAGGAGGGGTTCATCACCCTCATCTTCGAGGACGGGTCCATCATCGGCATCGACGCCTTCCCCAAGAAGCTGGAAATGCGCGTCGGCAACGTCTTCGTCAAGCAGGAGATCATCAGCGAGGAGATGCTGCAGCGGGCGCTGGCCATCCAGAAGCGCACGAACCAGAAGGTCGGCGAGATCCTGATCGGCATGGGGCTGATCGATGAAAAGATCATCCCCGAAGTGCTCAAGATCCAGGCCACGCAGATCGTGCTGTCGCTGTTCAACTGGAAGAAGGGCGAGTACAACTTCAAGGTCCTGGATTTCGTCGACAAGGAGCTGCGCCTGTTCACCCCCATCGCCGTCGACAACCTCATCATGGAAGGGGTGCAGATGCTCGACGAGTGGCCGCTGATCAAGAAGGCCATCCCCTCCGAGGAGATCGTGTTCGAGCCGGTGTACCTGGGCAGCAGGAAGATCGTCCTGGTCTCCGAATACGACGACGAGGCCAAGCCCGCCGACGAGAACACCCTGCTGATGACGGAGGCCGAGGTCAACCTGCTCAAGCACATCAACGGCCGCAACACGGTCAAGGACATCGTCGAGCTGGGGCAGTTCACCGAGTACAAGGTCTACAAGACGCTGTACAACCTGTTCAACAAGGGGCTGATGAAGAAGAAGCTCAAGACGGAGACGCAGGAGATCCAGGAGCGCAAGCTCAGCGAGGACCGCGAGCGCGAGAACGTCCGCCGTCTCGGCCTGCTGGAGCGCTGGCTGCTGGCGGCCCTGGCCGCGATCCTGCTGCTGACCTTCTTCACCCCGCTGCGCCCCGTCCAGGGCGGCAACATGCTGCTCAAGGCGCCGCTCTACCGCGCCTACCTGCCCCTGCCCGCGCGCTGAAGAGCATGAGACTGCGCACGCGCCTGGAGAGGCTCTCCAGCCCCAGCGCCGTGGCCATCGGCAACTTCGACGGCCTGCATGCCGGCCACCGCCGCATCCTGGCCCTGCTGGCGGCCGAGGCCCGCCGCCGCCGGTTGCTGTCGGTCGTCCTGACCTTCCGCCCCCACCCGCGCATCGCCCTGGGGCAGCGGGTGCCCCTGATCAGCACCGACGCCCAGCGCCTGCAGGCGCTGCAGGCGCAGGACCTGGACCGCCTCTACTTCATCGACTTCGCCGCCGTGGCCGCGCTGCCGGCCGCCGCCTTTGTCCGCGACGTCCTGCTGGCGAAGCTGCAGGCGCGGCTGCTGGTGGTGGGCGGCGACTTCCGCTTCGGGCGCGGGCGCGAAGGCGACCTGGCCCGGCTGCGGCGCGAGACGGCCGGCCGCTGCGTTGTCCTGCGCGCCCCCGAGGCGCGGCGCGGCGGCCGGCGGGTCGCCAGCTCGCGCATCCGCCGCCTGCTGGCGGCCGGCGACGTGGCCGCGGCCGGGCGCATGCTGACGCGCCCCTATTTCATCGACGGCGTCGTGGTGCGCGGCGCCGGCCGCGGCACGCGCCTGGGCTTCCCCACCATGAACATCGCCAGCGACAACGCCCTCCTGCCGCCCGGGGTCTTCCACACGCTGCTGGAGCTGGGCGGACGCCGCTACACATCGGCCACCTTCATCGGCAGCGCCCCCACCTTCGCCCGCCCCGGAGAGGCCCCGGGCGCCCCACGCGTGGAGACCCACGTGCCCGGCTTCCGCGGCCAGGTCTACGGCCGCCGCGTGCGCCTGCACTTCGTCTCGCGCCTGCGCCGCGAGAGGAAGTTCGCCGGGGCGGAGGCGCTGGCGGCCCAGATCGCCCGCGACGTCGCCGCCCTGGGCATTTGACAAGGACCGGCTTTTTTGTTACAGTTTCCCTACGTTTCTCAACCGCATTGAACCAGGAGTTCCCATCATGAACCATGATCCTGCCGGCCATGACAAGCCCGTTTCGGCGAACCCCGCCCCCGAAGCCGAGGAAGCCGACTCGCCGCTGATCCGGCGCTTCCGCGTCGCCCTCGCCGCCGACGAAATGGCGCGCGAAATCGACCGCCTGGCCGAGGAGACCAGCCGCACGGTGAAGATGCCCGGCTTCCGCCAGGGCAAGGTGCCGGTCGACGTGGTCAAGAAGGTGCACCTGCCGGCGCTGCGCGAGGAGGTCATCCACAAGGCGGTGGGCCGGCTGGCCTATGCCCACATCGAGCGCGAGCGCCTGGCCATCGCCGGCGAGCCCGCCCTGGAGAAGCTGGACGACCCGGGCGAGGGCGGCTTTCAGGCCGACATCGCCGTCGAGGTCTTCCCCGAATTCGAGCTGCCCGACCTGCCGGCCTTGCGCGTCGAGGTCCAGGCCGCCGCCCTGCAGGGGGAGGCGTACGACGAGGCGCAGCAGGTGGAGCGCGTGCTCGAGGCGCACAAGCGCTCGCAGCCGGCGCCGGATCGCGCCGCCGCCGCCGGCGACCTGGTGCTGCTGGCGATCCAATCCAGCGACACGGCCAGCCGCCGCAAGTGGCCGCGCCAGCAGACCTACTTCCTGATGGACGCCGGGGCGCCGTCCGAGATCTCGGGGCTGTACGAGGCGCTGCTGGGAAAGAGGGCGGGCGAGGCGCTCGCCCTGCGCGTCGCCTACCCCGATGGCGCCGCCAAGAAAGCCTGGGCCGGAAAGGAGATCGAGCACCAGATCGAGGTCAAGACGGTGTTCGAGATGAAGAAGCCCGACCTGGACGCGGAATTCCTCGCTTCCCTGGGCATGAAGAGCCTAGAGGAGTTCAAGGGCCGGCTGCAGGAGGAGTACGAGCGCCGCCGGCAGAAGCGCCGGGAAGAGGCCCTGCTGTCGGCCATCTTCGACAAGCTCCTCGAGGCCTGCCGCTTCCCGGTGCCGCGCGCCCTGCAGGAGCAGGAGCTGGCGCAGCGCCTGAGCCAGGCGCGCCAGCCGCTGCGCTTCGCCAGCGAGGAAGAGAAGAACCGCTTCCGGGAAACGCTCCTGGAGCAGGCGGAGAAATCGGTGCGCTTGTCGCTGATCCTGGAGAAGGTGCGGCAACAGCAGCGGCTGGAGGTCGGCGACGCCGACCTGGAGAAGGAGTACGCCCGCCTGGCCCGCGAGCACGGGGCCGGCGAGGCGGAGATCCGCCGCTACTACAGCGACGAGAAGCGGGCCGCCGAGCTGAAGCACCATGTGCTGCAGGCGCGGATCAACGGCTGGCTGCTGGAAAACGTCAAGGTCAGCGAGGTGTAGCATGGCACTCATCCCCATGGTCATCGAGCAGTCGGGCAACGTCGAGCGCGCCTACGACATCTATTCCCGCCTGCTGAAGGACTCGATCATCTTCCTGGGCTCGCCCATCGACGACACCGTGGCCAACGTCACCATCGCCCAGCTGCTGTTTCTCGAGGCCGAGGACCCGGAAAAGGACGTCTCGATCTACATCAACTCGCCCGGGGGCATCATCAGCGCCGGCCTGGCCATCTACGACACCATGCGCTTCATCAAGAACGACGTGGTGACCATCTGCATCGGCCAGGCCGCCTCCATGGCCGCCATCCTGCTGGCCGGCGGCAGCAAGGGCAAGCGCTTCGCCCTGCCCAACGCCAAGGTCATCATCCACCAGCCTCTGGGCGGCTTCGAGGGCCAGGCCACCGACATCCTGATCCAGGCCGAGGAGATGCGCCGCGTGAAGGAGAAGACCATCGAGATCCTGTCGCTGCACACCGGCCAGAAGCCCGAGAAGGTGAGCCAGGACATCGAACGCGACTTCATCATGACCCCCGAGGAAGCCCTGAAATACGGCCTGATCGACGCCGTGGTCGCCGACCGCAAGAAAGAGAGGAAAGGGGGCAAATGAAGGAAGAGAAGGAGGCCCGCTGCAGCTTCTGCGGCATCCCCCAGTCGCGGGCGGTCAAGCTGATCGCCGGCCCCGGGGTCTACATCTGCGACGAGTGCACCAAGACGGCCTACACCCTGATCTTCAGCGGCGGTGAGGCCCCCAAGGCCGCCGCCAGCGCCAAGAAGCTCAAGCTGCTCACCCCGGCCGAGATCAAGAACAAGCTGGACGAGTACATCATCTCGCAGGATGCCGCCAAGAAGAAGCTGGCCGTGGCCGTCTACAACCACTACAAGCGCATCCAGCACGGCCAGAACCTGGCCAACAAGGTCGACATCCGCAAGAGCAACGTGCTGCTCATCGGCCCGACCGGCACCGGCAAGACGCTGCTGGCCGAGACGCTGGCCCGCATCCTGGACGTGCCCTTCGCCATGGCCGACGCCACCACCCTGACCGAGGCCGGGTACGTGGGCGAGGACGTGGAGAACATCCTGCTCAAGCTCTACCAGGCCGCCGGCGAGAACCGCGAGCTGGCCGAAAAGGGCATCATCTACATCGACGAGCTCGACAAGATCTCGCGCAAGAGCGAGAATCCCTCCATCACCCGCGACGTGTCCGGCGAGGGCGTGCAGCAGGCGCTGCTCAAGATCGTCGAGGGCACGGTGGCCAACGTGCCGCCCCTCGGCGGCCGCAAGCACCCCTACCAGGAGTTCCTCAAGATCGACACCAAGAACATCCTGTTCATCGCCGGCGGCGCCTTCGTCGGCCTGGACAAGATCATCCAACGGCGCCTGAAGAAGAACGTCATCGGCTTCGCCCCCGCCGGCCGCGACAAGGGGCGCGCCCACCGCGCCGACATCTTCGAGCGCGTGCAGCCCGACGACCTGATCCGCTACGGGCTCATCCCCGAGCTGGTCGGGCGCTTCTCGGTCACCGGCGTCCTCAACGAGCTCGACAAGGAGCAGCTGTACCGCATCCTGCTGGAGCCCAAGGACGCCCTGACCAAGCAGTTCAAGGCGCTGCTCAAGATGGACGGCGTCGACCTGGAGTTCTCCAGGGAGGCGCTGGAGATGATCACCGCCCAGGCCATCCAGCGCGGCGTCGGCGCGCGGGGCCTGCGCGCCATCTTCGAGGAGATCATGCTCGACCTGATGTTCGAGATCCCCTCGCGCAAGGAGGCGGCCGGCCGGGTGCTGATCGACGGCCAGTTCCTCAAGGACAAGAAATGGATCGCCTGAACGCCCAAGAGCTCTCCCTGCCCCTGATCCCCCTGCGCGAACTCGTGGCCTTCCCCACCGTCATCGTGCCCATTCTGGTCGGCCGCGACGGTTCGGTGAACGCCCTGAAGGCGGCGCTGGCCGAGCACTCCGGCCTGCTGTTCCTGGCCGCGCAGAAGAACCAGGTCACGGAGACGCCCCGGCCCGACGAGATCTACGAGACCGGCACCATCGCCCGCATCGAGAAATCGGCGGAGCAGAGCAACGGCAGCTTCCGCATCGTCATCCAGGGGTTGAAGCGCGGCCGCATCCTCGCCTACCAGGAGGGCCACGACCACCACCTGGTGCGCGTCGAAGTGCTGCAGGAGCGCGCCGCCGCCGGCAAGGATCTGGCCGAGCTGTCGCGCAACCTGATCGCCCTCTTCGAGGAATACGTCACCCTGAAGCGCGTGCGCCTGCCGGGCATCCTGACCCGGCTGCGGCCCAGCAGCCTGGCCGACGCCGCCGACATCATCGTCTCCATCGTCGGCCTGCCCCTGAAGGTCAAGCAATCGCTGCTGGAAGAGGTCGATGCCTATGCCCGCGGCGTGCGCGTCTTCAACATCCTCAAGAAGGAGGTGCTGCAGCTGCGCGGCCAGCGCGGCCCGGAGCCCAAGCCGGGGCGCGAGGAGGGGCCGGAAACCGACTACGACGAGTACCGGCGCAAGATCGAGGCGGCGCAGCTGCCCGAGCACGTCAAGGCCCGCGCCGACGAGGAGCTCGAGCGCCTGGCGGCCATGCCCCCGTTCTCGGCCGAGGGCACCGTCTCGCGCTACTACCTGGACTGGCTGCTGGCCATCCCCTGGAAGAAGGTGCGCAAGGAGAACAAGGACATCCGCCGGGCGGCGGAGATCCTCGACGAGGACCACTACGGCCTGCGCAAGGTCAAGGAGCGCATCCTGGACTATCTGGCCGTGCGCCTGCTGGTGAAGAGGGCCGAAGGCGAGATCCTCTGCTTCGTCGGGCCGCCGGGGGTGGGCAAGAGCTCGCTGTCCAAGTCCATCGCCCGCGCCCTGGACCGCAAGTTCGTGCGCGTCTCGCTGGGCGGCGTCAAGGACGAGGCCGAGATCCGCGGCCACCGCCGCACCTACATCGGTTCCTATCCCGGCCAGATCGTCAAGGGGCTGAAGAAGGCCGGCAGCATGAATCCCGTCTTCCTGCTCGACGAGATCGACAAGCTCAACTCCGATTTCCGCGGCGACCCGGCCTCGGCCCTGCTCGAGGCCCTCGACCCCGAGCAGAACCGCGAGTTCACCGACCATTACCTGGACCTGGAGCTGGACCTGTCGCAGGTCTTCTTCATCACCACCGCCAACTTCGCCGAGAACATCCCGCCGGCGCTCCTGGACCGCATGGAGGTCATCGAGCTGCCCGGGTACACCGAGCGCGAGAAGCTGGAGATCGCCCGCAGCTTCCTGCTGAAGAAGCAGGCGGAAAAGAACGGCTTCAGCCCCGACCAGGTGCGCATCGCCGACGACATCCTGCTGAGCGTGATCAACGAGTACACGCGCGAGGCCGGCGTGCGCAACCTGGAGCGCGAGATCGCGGTCATCATGCGCAAGACCGCCCGCGGCATCGTCGAGTCGGGGCGCCGGGAAGGCGGCCCGCAGGTCCAGGTCATCGACCGCCCGCGCCTGGAAAAATACCTGGGCATCCCCAAGTACACCAGCCAGAAGACCGGCCAGCGCAGCGAGATCGGCGTGGCCATCGGCCTGGCCTGGACGGCGGCCGGCGGCGACATCCTGGTGGTCGAGGCGCGCATGCTCAAGGGCAAGGGCGACCTGATCCTCACCGGGCGCCTGGGCGAGGTGATGAAGGAATCCTCCTCGGCGGCCTTCAGCTACACCAAGCTGAAGCTGTTCGAGCTGGAACTGGACACCGAGGAGCTGCGCCGCTACGACATCCACCTGCACATCCCCGAGGGGTCCGTGCCCAAGGAGGGGCCCTCGGCCGGCGTCACCCTGGCCGTGTCGCTGCTCTCGCTGCTGACCGGCATCCCGGTGCGCCCCGACTACGCCATGACCGGGGAGATCACCCTGCGCGGCAGGATCCTCCCCGTGGGCGGCATCAAGGAGAAGGTCATCGCCGCGCACCGCTATGGCATCCGCAACATCCTCATTCCCGCCGAGAACATGAAGGACTACCGCGAGGACATCCCCGAGGAGCTCAAGGGCGACCTGCGCGTCCATGCCGTCGAGACCATGGACGAGCTGCTGGCGGTCGTGCTCGAGCACCCGATCAAGCTGCAGAACATCCGCAGCAAGGTGATCCGCCCCCTCCAGGAAGCCAGCCTGCAGTAAGCGCAGCCGATCGTCGCCCATGATCATACAACGAGCCGAACTCGCCGGCACGTACTTCCATGCCGGGCAGCTGCCCGCCGACGGCCGCCCCAAGGTCCTGTTCCTGGGGCGCTCCAACGTGGGCAAGTCCTCGCTGCTCAATGCTCTGCTGGGCCGGCGCCTGGCGCGCACCAGTTCCCTGCCCGGCAAGACGCTCAGCGTCAACTATTTCCGGGTCGTCGGCCGCGGCGCGGCCGCCCGCCCCCCCCAGGAAGTGCTCCTCGCCGACCTGCCCGGCTACGGCTACGCCCGCGTTTCCAAGGGCGAGAACGCCCGGGTGCGCACGCTCATCGCCGGCTTCCTGCAGCGGGTGGAGAACGTGCGCCTGGCGCTGCTGCTGGTCGATTCGCGCCGCGGCTTCCTGCCCGCCGACCTGGAGATGCTGGGGCAGATCGTGGACCAGGGCTTCCCCATCTTGACAATCCTGACCAAGAGTGATAAGATATCTCTTTCACAACAGCGGCATCTCATCGCGCAACTCAAGAACAATTTCGGCCTGCTCGCCATTTCCTTCTCGATCCGCTCGCCGCAGGCGCGCGACGAGGTCTGGCGGCGCATCCAAGAGGCCATCCACAAGGAGCAACCATGTATTCATTGAAGGACCTGCAGGGAATGAAGGCCCTGGAGCTCAAGAAGCTGGTCAAGGAAATGCAGATCGACGACAAGGACGTCAGCGACAAGAACACCCTGTTCTTCAAGGTGCTGGACGCCCAGGCCCGGGCCAACGGCAAGCTGTTCGCCGAGGGGGTCATCGAGGTGCACCAGGAAGGCTACGGCTTCCTGCGCTTCCAGGAATACGCCTACCTGACCAGCCCCGAGGACATCTACGTCTCCCCCTCGCAGGTGAACAAGTTCGACCTGCGCACCGGCGACACCGTATCCGGCTCGGTCCGCCCCCCCAAGACGGGCGAGAAATACTTCGCCCTGCTCAGCGTGGAAGCCGTCAACAACGAGGACCCCGAAGCGGTCAGCGACAAGCGCCGCAACGTGCGCTTCGAGAAGCTCACCCCGCTCTATCCCGACGAGAAGATCAACATGGAGACGGTGACCGAGAACATCACCGGCCGGGTGATGAACCTGCTCACGCCCATCGGCAAGGGGCAGCGCGGGCTGATCGTCGCCGCTCCGCGCACCGGCAAGACCATGATCCTGCAGAGCATCGCCAAGTCGATCGAGGTCAACCACCCGGAGATCAACCTCATCGTCCTGCTCATCGACGAGCGGCCCGAGGAAGTCACCGACATGAGCCGCAACGTCAAGGGCGAGGTCATCGCCTCCACCTTCGACGAGATCCCGCTGCGCCACACCAAGGTGGCCGACATCGTCCTGGAGAAGGCCAAGCGCATGGTCGAGATGGGCAAGGACGTGGTCATCCTGCTCGACTCCATCACCCGCCTGGCCCGCGCCCACAACGCCGTCACCCCGGCGTCGGGCAAGGTGCTCTCGGGCGGCATCGACGCCAACGCCCTGAACAAGCCCAAGAAGTTCTTCGGCGCCGCCCGCAACATCGAAGGCGGCGGCAGCCTGACCATCCTGGCCACGGCGCTGGTCGACACCGGCAGCCGCATGGACGAGGTCATCTTCGAGGAGTTCAAGGGCACGGGCAACATGGAGATCAACCTCGACCGCCGCCTGGTGGACAAGCGCGTCTTCCCGGCCATCGACCTGTTCCGCTCCGGCACGCGCAAGGAAGAGCTGCTGATCGAGCGCGAGGAGCTGAGCAAGATCTGGGTGCTGCGCAAGGTCCTGGCGCAGATGTCCGAGATCGAGGCCATGGAGCTGCTGGTGGACAAGCTCTCCAAGACCAAGTCCAACGCCGAGTTCATCAACATGATGTCCAAGGGCATGTAAAGAAGACGCCAGACGTTAGACGTCAGTGGTTAGCAAGAGAAAGGCAATTTCAAGATTTCCTGTTTAGGTCTTTGCCGAGTTCCAATGTGCACTTTCTGGTTCTGGCCTTGCTGGCGTCTAGCGTCAAAACGAGCACGCGACATCAGACATTTGTGGGTAGTGTCAAGTATTTTTCGCACTTTTGATTTGAGGTAGTCCTTAAACCAAA
>CAZVPI010000016.1:0-61296 GCA_964628035.1 uncultured Clostridia bacterium
GCCGCCAGACGGCGAGCCATCGCTATTTCTTCGAGAACTTCCAACTGCGCCTGGTCAAGGTGCTCCTCGACCTGGAGGGCGGCGGCAAGATCGTCATCGACGACGGCAACCGCTTTTTCCGCCTGGACTGCGCCTCATGATCCGCGTCGGCGAACGGCTGGGCCATTTCCTCATCCGCGCCGAGATCGGCCGCGGCGGCATGGGGACCATTTATTTCGCCACCGACACCACGCTGGGCCGCGACGTGGCGCTGAAGGTCGTCCATCCGCAGCTGGCCGACAATCCGCAGCTGATGGAGCGCTTCAAGATCGAGGCCATGACCCAGGCGCGGCTGAGCCACCCGAACATCGTCACCATCTTCAGCTTCCACCGTATCGAGGACGAGTACGTCATCGCCATGGAGTACGTGGCCGGCCGCAGCCTGAAGGAAATGCTGCAGGAGCGGAAGCATCTGCAGCCCGAGGAGGCCGTGGACCTCATCGTCCAGGTCGCCGAGGGGCTGCGCTACGCCCACGCCCGCAACGTCATCCATCGCGACATCAAGCCGGCGAACATCCTGGTCGACCGCGAGGGCCGGGTGAAGATCTCCGACTTCGGCATCGCCAAGATCCTGGGCGCCCAGGGGCTGACCAAGACCGGCATGCTGATCGGAACCCCCTGGTACACGTCGCCCGAGCAGATCATCGGCAGGGAGATCGACTTTCGCAGCGACCTGTATTCGCTCGGCGTCACCTTTTACGAGGTGCTCACCGGCCGGGTGCCCTTCGACTCCGAGACCAATTCCGAGTTCCAGATCCAGAAGGCGCACCTGGAGACGCCGCCGCCGCGCCCCTCCATTTACAATCCCGAGATCGGCATCAAGCTGGAGAATTTCATCCTGAAGGCCTTGCAGAAAAAGGCGGAAAAGCGGTTCCAGAGCGCCCGCGACATGATCGACGACCTCAACCGCATCCGCCTCGACCTGGTGCGGTCCGGCCGGACCTTCGTTCCCGGGGCCACGCAGCGCCTGGATGGGGCCGCCGGCGGGATGCGTCGCTGGCCGGCGCGGGCCCTCAGGGCCTTGGCCTTGCTGGCGGTGCTGCTGGCCGCCGTCGGCGCATTCCTCTTCTTCACGGGCAAGAAGGGGATGGACGAGATTCCCCAGCCGCCGCCCCGGGAGGGTGCGGCGGCCTCCGCGGCCCGGGAGCCGGCGGCCGCGACCGCGGAAGGCGATTCGGCGCCGGCCCCCGAAGCTGACGCCGTCGCGGCGCCTCCGGCCGACGACCTCTCCCGGGATGGGTCGCCCGGCTCCGACGCGCAGGCGCCCGGCGGCCCTTCTTCCGGTGATCCGGCTGCCGCAGGCGGCGGAAGCGCGGAAGCGCCGGCAACGAGGGCTGCAGCGGCCGAAACGGACGCGCCGGCCCTTCGGCCCCGTGAGGAGCCCGGGTTGCCGGGGAAAAAACTGGGCAGCCTGGACGATGAACTGGGCCGCCTGCGGACCCTGCTGGCCCAGCGCGATCTGGCCGTTGCCGATCGCCTGGCCAGCGCCCTGCTGCGCTCGGACCCGGACAGCCGGGCCCTGCCGCTGCTCGGCAAGGTCAAGTTCCTGGCCGGCCATTTCGCCGCCGTCGAGACGATCTGGGCCCGAGCGTTGCGGGAAAATCTTTTGGTCTCGGTGGAAGTCGCCCATGTCCACGCCGGGGGCGGCGTCTGCCTCGGTCAGCTGCGTTTCAAGAGGAAACTGCTGCTTTTCAATTCCGACTCGCAAGGCGACCACAGCTTCGCCCTGACCGGCGAAGGCATTTTCCCGCTCTCCCTGGCCCCGGAAGGGGCGATCCGCGTCCGCGGCGTCGCCGGCGGCCAGGAGATCCAGGAAAGCTTTTTGGTGGCGGGGCGGCTGCGCCAGGCCCAGAGGCAGAAGTTCCTGATCGATTTTCTCAACCGACACGTGTTATAGGAGGCGCCGATGAAAACAGAGTTATCGCCGGCGCCGTCCCAGCTGGGACGGATCAGCGCCGGGTTCCCGCTTGCCGGTCTCTGGCAAGGCCACAAGGATACGCTGCTGGTGGCCGTGGTCGCCCTGACCGCGGTCGCGCTGCTGGTCTGGCTTGTCCGCCGCCGCCGCCGCCAGGAACCCGACTCGCTCCTGCCGGACGCGCTCTCCGCCGACCCGCCGAGCGCCGATTTCGGAGCCACCCTGGCGGAGGGGGAGGCGCCGGAGCGGCCGGAACGCCGGCCGGCCTCCTCCCCCGGCCTCCATGGCAGGATCGAGGTGAGCGTGGGCGGCCAGACGATCAGCTCGTTCCTGGTAACCGACAACCCGCTGCCGATCGGCCGCGATCCCGGGCAGGCCCTGGTCATCATCCAGGAGCCGATCGTCTCCAAGCTCCATTGCCAGATCTTCCACCGCGGCGGCGAGGTCTTCGTCAAGGACCTCCAGTCCACCAACGGCGTCTACGTGAACGAGGTGAAGGTGGAGGAGCAACGGCTGGAGGACGGGGACGTGATCTATCTGGGCAAGAAGGGGACCGTGCGGATCCTGTACCGCCGCTGAGAGGAGACCATGAAACGCTGTTTGACTTTCGCGCTCTTGCTGGTCCTGGCCGTCATGGCCTGGGGCCAGCGCCTGATCGACCGCGAGGAGATCCTTCGCGATCCCGAGTGGAGGAGCGTCCACGAGGCCTATGCGCCCGATCCCGACCTGATCGCGAGCCTGAGAAGCCTGGCTTCGCAGGTGAGGATCGACGTCTACCTGGGCCTCTGGTGCGGCGATTCCAGGGATCATGTCCCGGTGTTCCTGAAGATCATGGACGCGCTCGCGTCCCCCGGGCTGAAGGCGGCGTATTATGCCGTGGAGCGCAAGTCGTCGCCGGAACAGAAGCATTATGCCCCAGAGGCGGGGGTCGAGCGCGTGCCCACGTTCATCGTCCTCACACCCGACGGCAAGGAGAAAGGGCGCATCGTGGAAACGCCCAAGATCTCGATCCTGGAAGATCTGCTGGCCTTTTTCATCCAATGAGAGCCGAAGCTCAGACGTTAGACGTTAGACGTTAGCCAGGCAAAAGACAAGCTAAAACAATTGACGATGGTCCCAGGAGAAGAATCCTTCCAAAATCTTTTTCGTGATTTTTTCTTGCTGACCACTAACGTCTAACGTCTGACGTCTGAGTCACTGCAGATAAGGCGCCAGCTCGATGACCGACGGCGGGTTGCTCTGCTTCAGGAAGTAGTCGGGAACGAGCTTCATGGCCAGGCCCGCCTCGGCGGCGGTGCGGAAGCGGCCCCACAGCACCAGCCAGCAGGTGCGGCCGCCGCGCTCGCGGTTCAGGAGAAAGAACCCCTCCTTGTCCGTCACCTGGCGGTAGGCGCCGCGCACCGAGGCTTTCTGGCAGTCCATCTCCAGCAGAATGCTGAATGTCACCCGCGAGTCCAGGATGACGCGCCGCCAGATCTCAGCGGCGGCCCGGAAATCACCGGCGGCGAACGCTTTCCGCGCACCGGCCTCGTCCACGGCCGGCTCGATGTCGGGGCGGGTGATGGGCGCCTGGCCGGCGGGGGTCGGGATTTCCCCGGCGGGCCGGGCAGCCTCCGGCCCCGGCTCAGGCCGCGGGATTTCCTCCCGGGCCGCGGCAGGCGGTTTTGCCTGTGGCTCCGTGACGCCGCCAGCCGGCCGGGCCGGGCCTGGCTTGGCCGCCTTGTCCGGCCGCGCCCGCTCCGGCGTCCGCGCTTGGGCCGTTTCCCGGGGGTCGGGCCGGCCGTTGTCGCCGCTGAACCACAAGAATCCGCCGACCACGGCGGCGACCAGCATGATCGTCAGGGAAGGGATGCTGAGCAGCCGCGATTTCTGCTTTTCCGGCTTCAGGAACAGGGGCGGCTGGGGCCTGGCCGCGGATGCGGGATGTTGGGCGCGGACGGCCGGAGGCGGTTTTGCCGGTTCGTCGGGCAGAAGGTCGGGGAGTTCGGGAAGAAGAGGCTGCGGTTTTTCATCCCGCTTTTCCCCGTCGGCTTCGGGCGCCCCGATGGCGGGGATGTCCTGGATGGCGCTCTCGTCGATGATGGCGGGCATCTCGATGTCGACTTCGGCTGGGGCACCGCCCAGATCCTGGCCGAACAGGCTGTCCAATTCCTTGAAGTCGATGTGCGAGGATTTTTCCGGCTCCCTCTTCTTGAGCAGGCCGGCCAGCAGCAGGAAATACAGGACTTTGAGGACGCGGTGCTTGCGCTCCGCTGGAAAGTCGAGCAGGACCGCTTCCAGGCGCCGGGGCTCGCTGAAGCGGGAAAGGACCTCCTGCTGCTCGGCGTCCAGCGTGTACAGTCGCTCCCGGTCGGAGGCGGAATCGTGCTGCAGCTCTCCCGAAAGGGATCCGAGCTCCTCCCAGGCGATGTTCACGTCCATCTGCCCCAGAACGTATTCGGACACCAGGACGGCGATGTCGAGGTCGAGGCTGACCAGGCGGTTGGGCGGGGCTTCGGGGACCATCTGGAAGCTGCCCGAACTCCAGCGCATGACGCTGAAGGCGATCCTGCGCACCTGCTCGCGCGTCGCCTGGATCAGGGTGTCGAGGGAAATGACGCCGTTCTCCACCAGGATCTTGCCGAAGGTCTCGGCGATCTGGTTGCCGGCCTGGTAGGGAGCGAGGATTTCCGGCAAGACGAGCTTCTTGGCCAGCAGGACATGGTCGATGCGGTCCGTCTCGTCGGAGGAGATGGCCCAGCTGATCCGGCCGCGGTTCAGGTAAAAGACCTTCAGGATCTCGTTCTGGCGGAAATAGAGGATGCCGGTCTGGCTCGACTCATGCAAGGAGATCAGCAGCCTGACCGGCGTCGTTTCCTGAAGCGTGCCTTGGTCCGGGATCATCGTTCCTCCGCCGGGCGCGAGCTCAGGCCCGTCCGCCGCGGGGCATTGCCCCGCTCATTGTAGCCGGCGGGGAGGAAAAGTCAAGCAGGAGGCCGATGCGCCGCGTCAGCGGCCCGACACCTTTTTCTCGTGGTCGAGCAGCCACTGCTTGCGCCACAATCCGCCGCCGTAGCCCACCAGGCGGCCGTTGTGGCCGATGATACGGTGGCAGGGGACGATGATCGCCACCGGGTTGTGATGGTTGGCCCCGCCGACGGCCCGTCCCGAATAGGGACGGCCGATGGCGCGGGCGATGCCGCCGTAGGAGAGGGTGCGGCCGTAGGGAACCTTGCGCAGCGCCGCCCAGACCCGCTTCTGGAACGGAGTGCCGCGCAGGCTCAGCGGAACGTCGAATTTCTGCCGCTGGCCCTGGAAATACTCCTGCAGCTGGCGGCAGGCCAGGCGCAGGCATTCGGGAACGGGCCCGTTCACAGCCTCCGGCTTGTCACAAAATTCGACCGCCTGCACCCATTTCTCGGTGCCGCTGATGCGCAGGCAGCCGATGGGGGACTCGACATAGGCCGTGGGACCACGGCGCGAGGCCTTCTCTGCGGTCCTGGCGGGCATCACTTGAGAACGGCGGCGAACCGTTCGCTCACCGCGTCCCAATGGATGATGTTCCAGAAGGAATCGACGAACTTGGGGCGGTCGTTCTTGTAGTCCAAATAATACGCATGCTCCCAGACGTCGAGAACGAGCAGGACGCGGAACATGGGGATGACATTGGTGTTGTGCTTCTCGACTTGCATAAGCAGCGGACGGTTCGTCTGCCGGCAGTACACCAGGGCGGCCCAGCCCGAGCCCTCGGCGCTGACGGCGGCCTGGCTGAACTCCTTCTTGAAGCGCTCGAAGGAGCCGAACTCGGCATCGAGGGCCTTGGCCAGCTGCCCTTCGGGCCTGGGTGCGGCCTTGGCCGCTGGAGCCAGGTTCTCCCAGAAGAGGGAGTGCAGCAGGTGGCCGGCGGCATTGAAGGAGAAAGCCTTGCTCAAGGCCTTCAAGTCGCCGTCAACCCCCTCGCGGCGGTTCTTGTCCAGCGTTTCCAGAATGGCGTTGGCGCCGTTGACATAGGCCGCGTGGTGCTTCTGGTGATGCAGCTGCAGTTGCGCCTCGGACATGTATGGCTCCAGGTCCTTGTAACCAAAACGCAACGGCGGGAGCGCGTAGGGCTTTTTTTCCATGTTGCCTCCAAAAAATCTTCAGTTGTAGCGGATATTAGTATAAAAAGTCGAAAAAAAAATGTCAAGTGTCCCATAGCAAAAGGGAAAAAAATTATTTTTGCCGAAAAACCAAGCCGGGACGGGCGAAAACGATCGCCGAGGGCGATGGGGTGTGGAAGGCCGCTCAACTGGCAAGGCGATTTCACCCGCCGTCCCGGTCGTTTTGCCCGCAGGCCGCGCCCTTCGCGAGAGCACGGGAAAAGCCGGATGGCATCGGCGCCGGCTTCGCTTTGGCAAAGCCCCGATCTTCGGATATAATGACATGCGGAGGTCCCATGAAGCGATTCTTGTTGTTCCTGGCCTTGTGCCTGCCGCAGACGCTGGCGGCGCAGGAAGACATGCTGACCGTCGCCGAAAGGTCCGATTATACGAAAACCTCGCTGTATGCCGACGTCATCGATTTCCTGCACCAGGTGCAGCGGGCCAGCGATCAGCTGAAGATCCTGCCCTTGGCGACGTCCACCGAGGGCCGGATGATCCCGCTGGTGGTGCTGAGCAAGGACAAGGTCAGCCGTCCCGGCGACCTGCGGTCGTCGGGAAAGCCGGCCGTGCTGGTGATGGCCAACATCCACGCCGGCGAGGTCGAGGGCAAGGAAGCTTCGTTGATGCTCATCCGCGACATCGCTTTGGGCCGGCTCAAGGGGATGCTCGAGACGCAAACCCTGCTCTTCCTGCCGATCTTCAACGCCGACGGCAACGAGAAGCTGGGGCGCAACCGCCGGGACCTTGGGCCGGAGCTGGCCGGCGTGCGTGCCAACGGCCAGAACCTCGACCTGAACCGCGACTACATGAAGCTGGAGTCTCCCGAGGTCCAGGCCCTGGTCGGCCTGTTCAATGAATGGGACCCGGTGCTGACCGTGGACATGCACACCACCAACGGCTCCTACCACCGCGAGCCGGTGACCTACTCGACCCTGCTCAATCCCAACTGCGACAAAAAGCTGAGCGACTACATGTGGGAAAAACTTTTTCCGCAGGTGACCCGGACGCTCAAGGCCGTCTTCGGCTACGACAGCGTCCCCTACGGCAATTTCAAGGACCGTGAGTGCCCGGAAAAGGGCTGGGAAAACGAGGGTTTCGAGCCCCGTTACGGCTCCAACTACGTGGGCCTGCGCAACCGCTTCAGCATCCTGGACGAAAACTACTCCTATGCCGACTTCCGGACCCGCGTCCTCGCCTCGCGTGCCTTCGTCGAGGCCATTCTGGGCTACACCTCCCGGAACATCGGCGCCATGGCCGAGATGGTGCGCCGGGCGGACCGCGAGACGGCCGAGGCCTTCGCCGCCGGGCCTTTTGTCCTGAATTTCGGGATCGAGAAGCTGTTTGACGTCACGGTCAAGAGCTACGAGTTCGTCAAGGAAGCGATCAAGCCCGAGGAGCGCGCCAAGTACCCGCCCTGGGCCGGAGACTTCATCATGAAGAAGACCGACGCCCTGCGCGACTACAGGGTGCCGTACTTTTCCCTGGCCGTGCCGACGCGGACTCTGCCGCTGCCGGCCGGGTACGTCCTGGCGGCCGGCCAGCCGGAGGCCCTGGCCGTCCTGAAACGCCACGGCGTCCGCGTCGAGCGCTTGCTGGAGAGCGTTGCCGCCGTCGATTGCCAAAGCTTCAAGATCACGGCCCTGGAGGTGGCGCAGGGGCTGTTCCAGGGCCATGCGCTCAATACCCTGAGGGGGGAGTGGGAAACCTCCGGAGCCGACATCCCGGCCGGCTCCTATTACATCGGGCTGGACCAGCCGCTGGCGCGCCTGGTGCCGGTGCTGCTCGAGCCCGAATCAAGCGACGGCCTGTCCACTTGGGGATTCTTCAACCG
This sequence comes from uncultured Clostridia bacterium, assembly GCA_964628035.1. GTDB lineage: Bacteria > Acidobacteriota > Aminicenantia > UBA2199 > UBA2199 > UBA2199. Next base: position 7,907 of record CAZVPI010000016.1, read on the forward strand.
GACCATCGTCCAGCAGTGGAGCAACGCCCTGGGTCCCTACCCGGTGCGGCGCCTGGCCAGGCGCCCCGCCGCGGCCATGTGGGTCGACTGAGGCGCCGGTGCTGGAGAGCCTGAGCGAACGCCTGGCCAAGGTCCTGCGCCGCCTGCGCGGCGAGGTGCAGGTCACGGAAGAGAACATGCGCGAGGCCCTGCGCGAGATCCGCCTCGCGCTGCTCGAGGCCGACGTCAACTTCAAGGTGGTCAAGGAGTTCATCGAGGCCGTGCGCCAGAAATCGCTCGGGCGCGAGGTGCACGAGAGCCTCAACCCCACCCAGCAGGTGATCCAGATCGTGCGCCAGGAGCTGACGGCCCTTCTCGGCGGCGAGAACCGCGAGCTGAGCCGCAGCCCGCTGAAGCCCACCGTCCTCATGCTGGCCGGGCTGCAGGGCTCGGGCAAGACCACCAGCGCCGGCAAGCTGGCCCTGCACCTGAAGGGATTGGACAAAACCTGCCTGCTCTGCTCCTTCGACCTGAAGCGCCTGGCCGCCGGCGAGCAGCTGGAGGCGGTGGCCCGCGACAGCGGCATCGCCTTCTTCCGCGGCCGCGGCCGCGAGCCGGGCGAGCGGGCGCGGGAGCTGCGCCAGGCGGCGCAGGCCACCGGCTACGACTACGTGATCGCCGACACGGCCGGCCGCCTGCACGTCGACGACGAGCTGATGGACGAGCTGCGCCGGGTCAAGGAGGCGCTGCAGCCCGCCGAGACCCTCTACGTGGCCGACGCCCTCACCGGCCAGGACGCGGTGCGCTCGGCCCAGCGCTTCGCCGAAACCGTCGGCGTCGACTCCATCCTGCTCACCAAGCTCGACGCCGACGCCCGCGGCGGCGCCGCCCTCTCCATCGTCCGCGCCACCGGCCGGCCGATCAAGTTCGTCGGCACCGGCGAAAAGCCGGGCGACCTGCAGCCATTCCACCCCGAGCGCCTGGCGGCCCGCATCCTGGGCATGGGCGATGTCCTGACCCTGATCGAGAAGGCGCAAAAGGAGTTCGACGAAAAGCAGGCCGAGGCGGTGTCGCGGCGCATGCTGGAGAATGAATTCGGCATGGACGACTTCCTGGCCCAGCTGAGGCAGGTGGAGAAGCTCGGGCCGCTGGAGGAGATCGCCGGCCTGCTGCCCGGGGCCCTGCCCGCCGGCGTCCGCCTCGACGGGAAGCGGCTGCGCCACCTGAGGGCCGTCATCGAATCGATGACCCGCCGCGAGCGCGAGAACCCCAGGCTCATCGACGGCCGCCGCCGCCTGCGCATCGCCCGCGGCTCGGGGCGGCCGGTCTCGGAGGTCAACCAGGTGCTGAAGAGCTACCTGGAGATGAGGAAAAATTTCAAGAAGCCCTTCTTCCGCAGGATGCTTAAAAAATTTGACAAGGCCGGGAAAATAAGGTAAATTGGTGTTTCGCAAGTTCAACGAGGAGCAACATTCATGGTCGTCATCCGCCTGACAAGAATCGGAGGCAAAAAGAAGCCCCATTACCGCATCGTCGCCGTGGACAGGGAAAAGCCCAGGGAATCGAGATATATCGACTTGCTCGGCCAGTACTGCCCCCTGGCCGATCCCGCCCAGATCAAGATCGACATGGAAAAATACGCCCGGTGGATCCGCAAGGGAGCCCAGCCTTCGGTGACGGTGCAGTCGCTCGTGAAGAAACTAAATACAGGGAAGTAGGAGGGCAACGTGAAGCAACTCGTGGAAATGGTGTGCAAGTCTCTGGTTGACAATCCCGAACAGGTCACGGTGACTCAGATCGACGGCGAGCAGACCACCATCCTGGAACTCCGCGTGCACCAGTCCGACCTGGGCAAGGTGATCGGCAAGCAAGGCCGGACCGCCCGCGCCATCCGTACCATCCTGGCCGCCGCCGGCATGAAGCAGAAGCGGCGGTACAACCTGGAAATCATCGAGAGTTACGAGCAGCAGCCGCATTGACCTTCGTTGCTCCGGATCGGAAAAATCACGCGCACGAGAGGAAATAAAGGGGAAGTTGTCGTCCGTTTTTTCCCGGGGGCCGTCGTCCCCGAACCGGGAAGCCCCGTCCAGCTGCGCTCCAGCAAGCGCGTGTTCCACCATGTGATCGAGAGCGCCGCCCCGGGCGCCGGCGACGAGGGCGCCGTCCTGGCTTTTCACGGCGTGGGCTCGATCACGGCCGCGCTGCCCCTGGTCGGATGCACGCTCTGGGCGGGAGCTCCCGCAGCCGCGGCCGCCGACGCCCCCGATGTGACCGGATTCCGCGTCTATGACCGCGGCGGCGACCTGTGGGGCACAGTCGCTTCCCTGGCCGACCATTCGCTGAACCGGGTGCTGGAGATCGACGCCGGCGACGGCCGCCTGATTCTCGTCCCCTGGCATCCGAGCCTGGTGGTCCGCGTCGACCGCGAGGCCCGCGTACTGGTCATCGACCCGCCCGCCGGGCTGCGGGAGCTGAACCCGTGATCGTCTCGGTCCTGACGATCTTCCCCGATTTGCTGCACGGCTTCCTGCGCTTCGGACTGCTGGAAAAGGCCCAGCGCAGCGGCCTGCTGCAGGTCGACGTGCACGACCTGCGCGCCTTCAGCCGCGACCGCCACCGCAAGGTGGACGACCGGCCTTTCGGCGGCGGCCCGGGCATGGTGCTGATGCCCGACCCGCTGTTCCGCGCCGTCGAGCACGTGCAGGCCCGCCGCCCGGGCCGCGTCATCCTCTTTTCGGCCTATGGCCGCGTCCTGAGCCAGCAGCGGGTCAAGGAGCTGGCCGCCCTGGAGCACCTGATCCTGGTCTGCGGCCGCTACGAGGGGGTCGACCAGCGCTTCATCGACGAGAAGGTCGACGAAGAGATCTCGCTGGGCGAGTATGTCCTGATGGGCGGCGAGGTGGCGGCCGAAGCGCTCCTCGAGGCGGTCAGCCGCATGCTGCCCGGCGTGGTCGGCAACCCCGACTCGGTCCAGGCCGACTCGTTCTACCGCAGCGACCAGGTCGCCTTCCCGCAATACACCCAGCCGCGCTCCTACCGCGGCCTCGAGGTGCCGGCGGTGCTGCTCGAGGGCAACCACGGCCAGATCGAGGCCTGGCGCGCGCGGCACCGGAAAAAAAAGGAGAAAGCAGTATGAAACCCATCGTGGAGTGCGTCCCCAACTTCTCGGAGGGCCGGGACCCGGCCGTCATCGAGCGCATCACCTCGGAGATCAAGAAAGTGGCCGGCGTCGAGCTACTCGACGTCGATCCCGGCCGCGACACCAACCGCACGGTGGTCACCTTCGCCGGCAGCCCCGAGGCGGTCGAGGAGGCGGCGTTCCAGGCCGTGCGCAAGGCGGCCGAGGTCATCGACATGTCCAAGCACAAGGGGGCCCACCCGCGCATGGGGGCCACCGACGTCTGCCCCTTCGTCCCGGTCGCCGGCGTGACCATGGCCGATTGCGTCGAGATCGCCAGGCGGGTGGGCCGGCGCGTCGGCGAGGAGCTCGGCATCCCGGTCTACCTGTATGAGGAGGCGGCCAGCACGCCGGAAAGGAAAAGCCTGGCCTACATCCGCGAGGGCGAGTACGAGGCGCTGCCGGAGAAGCTGAAGAAGAAGGAGTTCAAGCCCGACTTCGGCAAGGCCGCGTTCCATCCCCGCGCCGGAGCCACCGTCATCGGCGCCCGCGAGTTCCTCATCGCCTACAACGTCAACCTCAACACGCGCAACGTCAAGCTGGCGCGGGCCATCGCCAACCGCATGCGCGAGAAGGGCTACACGGTGAAGAACCCCGAGACCGGTGCCAAGGAGACGATCCCCGGCACCCTGCCGGCCGTGCGCGCCGTGGGCTGGTACATCCCCGAGTACCAGATGGCGCAGATCTCGGTCAACCTGCTCAATTACAACGTCACGCCCCTGTACCGCGTCTTCGAGGAGGCGGAACGCCTGGCCGCCGAGTTCGGCGTGCGCGTGACCGGCAGCGAGCTGGTCGGGCTCATCCCGCTGGAGGCGCTGCTGCAGGTCGGCCGCCATTTCCTGCACAAGCAGGGGAGCAGCCGCGGCGTCGACGAGAAGGAGCTGGTGCGCGTCGCCGTGCAGAGCCTGGGCCTGGCCGAGCTCGCTCCCTTCAAGCCCGAGCACAAGGTCATCGAGTACCGCTTCCGCAAGCCTGGGCCCCTGGTGCAAATGGACCTGGCCGCGTTCTGCGCCGAGCTGGCCTCCGACTCGCCCGCGCCCGGCGGCGGCAGCATCGCCGCCCTCAACGGCGCCCTTTCGTCCGGCCTGAGCGCCATGGTCGGCAACCTGACCTTCGCCAAGAAGGGCTACGAGGAGGTGCGCGGCGAGATGGAGATCGTGGCCGAGAAGGCCCAGCCGCTGAAGGATTTTTTCCTCGAGGCCATCGACCGCGACACCGAGGCCTTCAACGGGCTGATGGCCGCCTTCGCCCTGCCCAAGGCCAGCGAGGAGGAGAAGCAGGCCCGCCAGCGCGCCATCGACGAGGCGACCCGCGAGGCGACGCGGGTGCCGTTCACCGTTCTGGAGCGCTCGCGCACCGCGGCCGAGCTGGCGCTGGCCGTGGCCAAGAAGGGCAACCGCAACTCGCTCTCGGACGCAGGGGTCGCCGGCCTGGCCGCCGCCCTGTGCGCCGAGGGGGCGCTCTACAACGTGCTGATCAACACCCAGGAGCTGCCCGCGGATTCCTACCGCAGCGAGACGCGCGCCCAGGCGCGCCAGCTGTGCGCCTGCGTGCTGGAAACGGTGGCCAGGGTGCGCGAGGAGATGGAGAAGTCGCTGGCGGACTAGGACAACTCAACAATCTCTTCGTGTCCGTGTCAGTGCCGGTGTCAGCAAGAAAGGGAACGAACCGACCATCCAAGCGAACTCTAAGGGGTTGGCATAGTGAGGGTGGCAGTAGCGAGCTCTAGCAGGGGCTCTCTGCTTGCTTGTCCCTTTTCAGGGCCGACGTGCGCCGTGCGCGATTCTTCCCCTTTCACGTTTCACCTTGTTCCCTGCCGCTTGAGGTCGCCGGCAGCGCCCTCTTTACATTCTCCAATTCCTGGTTGATACTATAGAGGCCTGAGGGAGAGGCACGAGCGATGGCGACTGGGGAAGAACGAGAAGGGCCGGAGGATCCGGCCCGGCTCAGGCGCGCGGCCGAAGAGGGGGACGCCGGCGCCCAGGTCCGGCTCGCCCGCATGCTGCTGAACGGCGAGGGCGTGGTCCGTGACCCGCGGCAGGCCTGCGACTGGCTGCGCCGGGCGGCCGAGCAGGGAGACGGCGGCGCCCAGGCCGAGCTGGGATTCCTCTATGAGAAGGGGGTGGGCGTCGAGGCCGACCTGCAGCAGGCGCTGGCCTGGTACGAGCGGTCGGCCGCGCAGAGCCATCCCCTGGGTTTGGTGCGCATGGGGGATCTCTACCTGGCGGGGCTGGGGATCGACCAGAGCTATCGCAAGGCCTTCGCCCGCTACCTGCAGGCGGCCGAACAGACGCGCGACCCGCGCAGCGCGGCCCTGGCCCTGGTGCGGTTGGGCGACATCCACTGCCAGGGGCGCGGGGTGCAGAAGAACCTGCGCCAGGGTTTCGCCTTCTACCTCAAGGCGGCGCAGCAGGGCCATGCCGAGGCTCAGCGCCGCGTCGGGGCCATGTACCGCGACGGACAGGGAGTGGCCCGCGACCACAAGAAGGCACAATACTGGCTGCAGAAATCGACGGGCAAGAGCGGGGCCCAGGCGGACAGCGCCCTGGGCGACCTGTACCGCGACGGCCGGGTCGTGGCCCAGGACCTCGAGATGGCCCTGAAGCATTACGAGCGGGCGGCGGCCGGCGGCGACGCCTATGCGAAGGGAGAATGGCTTAAGCTGAGGCAGAAGCGGGGCGGCGCCGCCACCCGGCCCCTGCCTGCGGCGGCGCGTCGGGACGCGGCGAAAGCCGGCCCGGCTCCGGAAACGAACGTCGCCCCTGCCGCCGCGGCCGGGACCGACGCGAAGCTTCCGCCGGGCGGAGCGGCGCGAAACAAGCGGGTCGCGCCCCCGGAAGCGCGGCCGGCTTGCACGCCCGGCCGGCGACTCCTGAAGCCGTTCCTGCTCCCGGCCGTGGGTTCGCTCCTGCTGCTGATCGCCCTGCTCGCCGTCAAGCTGCCCCGGGGGCAGGGGAGCGGTCCTGCCCCGGCCGTCGTCCTGCCGCCAGCGGGCGCCTACGCCCCGCCCAAGCCGCAGGTCCCCGGGCCGCCCCCCGATGAACTGCTGCCGCCTCCCGTCGAAGTCAAGCCGCGCCCCGGCGAACGGAAATCCCAGACGCAGGCGCCGTCGACGCCCGCCGCCGCGGTCGCCGGCGCGCCGGCGCCGCCGCCCCTGCGCAGCGCCCCCGGGGTCCTGGACGAAAAAGAGCTGGCCGAGGCGCTGGCGGCCAAGGGCCTGTACGATGCGCTGAGAAATCCCGCAGGCGGCCGGCGCCCGGAGTTCGAGGAACGACCGTCCTCCGGGCTGGCCCTGGTGGCCGATCCCGCCTCCGGCCTCGTCTGGACGAAGCGGCCGCATGCGGTCAAGATGAGCCTGTCGCGCTCGCGGCAATGGATCGAGTCGCTGAACCGCATCCGCTACGGCGGCATCGGCACCTGGCGGCTGCCCACGGCCGAGGAGGCGGCGACGCTGCTGCGGCCGCCGGCGGGGCTGCCTTCGCGCTACCTGGCCGAGCCCTTCAGCGCGGATGCCGCAGCCGTCTGGACCGCGGACCGGCTCTCGGAATCCGAGTCCTGGATCGTCGATTTCCAGGCGGGATCGCTGCGCCCGAGCCGGACCCGCGCCAGGCTGGCGACGTGGATGGTCAGCTCCCTGCCGCTTCTGAAGCCCTAGCCCCTTCGTGCAAGCGCACAATTGCCAACCGCAAAAAAAAATGTTAGAATGTCAACTAATGGACCCCGGGACCCGCAGGAATCACCTCCCGCCGGCTCCGGGTGCCTGAAGCCTTCCACCGCTTCTGGTCAAAGCCCGGTAGACGCATGGACCCCCATGAAGGAAACGGAGGCACGATGGCGCTCGACAAAAAACTGCTCGACCTGGTGACGCGCAAGGAGAAGGCCCGGCTGGGCGGCGGCGAGAAACGCATCGCCAGCCAGCACGAGAAGGGCAAGTACACGGCGCGCGAACGCATCGAAAAGATCCTCGACGCCGGCAGCTTCGAGGAGTTCGACCTGTTCGTCACCCACCGCTGCCACGACTTCGACATGCAGAAGAACCAGCCGGCGACCGACGGCGTCATCACCGGCTACGGCACGATCCAGGGCCGGCTGGTGTTCGTCTTCTCCCAGGACTTCACCATCTTCGGCGGCTCGCTCTCCAAGGCCTACGCCGAGAAGATCGTCAAGGTCATGGAGATGGCGGCCAAGGTCGGCGCCCCGCTCATCGGCATCAACGACTCGGGCGGCGCCCGCATCCAGGAGGGGGTCGACTCGCTGGCCGGCTACGCCGACATCTTCCTGCGCAACGTCCTGTATTCCGGGGTGGTGCCCCAGATCTCGCTTATCCTCGGCCCCTGCGCCGGCGGCGCCGTGTACTCGCCGGCCATCACCGACTTCGTGCTGATGGTGGAAAAGACCTCCTACATGTTCCTCACCGGCCCCAAGGTGGTCAAACAGGTGACCCAGGAGGACGTGACCACCGAGCAACTGGGCGGCAGCGGCGTCCACGCCAGCAAGAGCGGCGTGGCCCACCTGGTCTACGCCAGCGAGGACGCCTGCTTCGAGGGCCTGCGCCGGCTGTTCTCCTTCCTGCCGCAGAACAACGCCGCCAACCCGCCGCAGCTGGAGTGCGCCGACCCGGTCGACCGCCTGGACGCAACGCTCAACGACCTCATCCCCGACAACCCCAACAAGCCCTACGACATGCGCGAGGTCGTCACCCGCGTCGTCGACGACGGCGATTTCTTCGAGATCCAGCCGCTCTACGCCGCCAACATCCTGACCGGCTTCGCCCGCCTCAACGGCCGGCCGGTCGGCGTCGTGGCCAACCAGCCCAAGGTCATGGCCGGGGTGCTGGACAACGCCGCCTCGATCAAGGCGGCGCGCTTCGTCCGCTTCTGCGACGCCTTCAACATCCCGCTGGTCGTGTTCGAGGACGTGCCCGGCTTCATGCCCGGGACGGGCCAGGAGTACAACGGCATCATCCGCAACGGCGCCAAGCTGCTCTACGCCTTCGCCGAGGCCACCGTGCCCAAGGTGACGGTCATCGTGCGCAAGGCCTACGGCGGCGCCTACTGCGTCATGAGCTCCAAGCACATCCGCGGCGACGTCAACCTGGCCTGGCCCAGCGCCGAGATCGCCGTCATGGGGCCCGACGGCGCCGTGGAGATCATCTACAGCGAGGAGCTGAAAAAGGCCGGGAACGCCGGGGCCAAGAAGGAGGAGTTGAAGGAGCTCTACCGCGACCTTTTCGCCAACCCCTACAGCGCCGCGCGCAAGGGCTACATCGACGACGTCATCGAGCCGGCCGGCACCCGGCTGCGCCTGGCCAAGGCCCTGGAGATGCTGAGCGCCAAGCGCGACGCCAACCCGGCCAAGAAGCACGGCAACATTCCGCTCTGAAGGGGGAACCGGTGTCCATCCGCGACGCACTCATCGTTTCGCTGGTCGGCATGGGGGTGGTCTTCATCGGCCTGCTGCTGACCAGCTGGCTGATCTCGGCCATCGCCCTGGTCCCGTCGTGGCTGGGCCGCCGCCGCCAGGAGCCGGCGGCCGCGCCGTCCCCGCCGCCGCCCGCCTCGGCCGGGCCGCCGCGGCCTGCCGTCCCGCCGGTCCCCGATCCCGACACCGCGGCCGTGATCGCCGCCCTGCTGGACGTGGAAATGCGGCTCTTCGGCGGGTTGGGCGGCGGGCGCTTCACCTTCCGCCGCGATGCCGCCGCCGCCGACTGGCGAGGCGACGCGGCCCTGCGTTCGGGAAAACCCATCCAAGGAGCACGATAATGCGCGAATACGTGATGGCCGTCGGCGGCAAGGAATACCGCGCCGGCATCAAGGAAGTCACCCCCGACTACGCCCTGGTCCAGGTCGACGACAAGGAATACAAGGTGGTGCTCAAGCAGCTGGGAAGCGGCGTGAGCGCCTTCAGCGGCCTGGCCCGCACCGCCGCGGCCCCGGCCGCCGCCGTCGCCGCCGCTCCGGCGCCGGTCGCCGGCCGCGAAGCGGCCCCCGTCATGGCCCCGCCGCCGCCGCCGGCCGCCGCCGCGCAGGAGGGATCGAGCATCCTGCCGGCGCCGCTGCCGGGGCTGGTGCTGGAGGTCCACGTCAAGGAGGGCGACGCGGTCAAGGCCGGGCAGGCGCTGCTGGTGATGGAGGCCATGAAAATGGAGAACCAGATCCAGGCGCCCTTCGACGGCAAGGTCAGGAAGGTCTTCGTGCAGAAGGGGGCCAACATCAGCGAGGGCGACAAGCTGGTCGAGATCTCCCGCCCGGTCCTGACCACCCTGTAGGCGCCGATGCCGTCCCGCGAGGTGAAGATGAAACCATGGCTGGTGTCGCTGCTGCTGCTGGCGCTGCCCCTTTCGGCCGCCGGCGCCTCCCGGGCCCGCGTCGCCCCCTTCGACCTGCCGGTGCTGCAGCTGCTCAAGGGAGAGGAAAGCGGCGTCGCGGTGGGCAGCCGCGGCCTGCTGCTGGACAGCCTGGGCCGGGAGATCGGCTCCTGCCGCGTGCTGGCAAGCGAGCTGTCCCTGTCGCTGGCCGAGGTCCGCCTCCAGCCGGGGCGGCGCCTGCTGGAACTGGACGCGGTGCGCCTGCAAAGCCCCGACATCGGCTCCGTTCCCTTCCGCATCGAGCCGGCCGGGGCCTATGTTTCCTTGAGCCTGCCGCGGGGCCGCAGCGCGCGCGTCGGCATGAAGGGGCGGCTCGACGACGCCCAGGGCAGGCTGGTGGGATTTTTCAAGGTCGTGGCCGTGGAAGGGGGGCGGGCCGTGGCCGCCGTCACCTCGCTGGCGGTGGGCATGGGGCCGGAGAATGCGGCGGCGGCGAAGTTCCAGGGCTATGTCGAGCAGATCGCCGGCTCCAGCGGCGTCTTCAATTTCTCCTACAAGAACCTGATCATGATCCTGATCGGGCTGCTGTTCATCACCATCGCCATCCGCAAGGACTACGAGCCGCTGCTGCTCGTGCCGATCGGCTTCGGCATCCTGGTGGGCAACATCCCCCTGCCGGTGCCGCTGTTCAACAGCCTGTCGGTCTACATGATCGACCCGGTGACGCGGCAGTTCGTGTTCAACACCACCTCCAACTCGGTGCTGGGCATCATCTACCGGTTCGTCACCTCGGGCGTCTTCCCGCCGCTGATCTTCCTGGGCATCGGCGCCATGACCGACTTTTCCACGCTGCTGTCCAACCCCAAGACCGTCCTGCTGGGCGCCGCCGCCCAGATCGGCATCTTCGCCACCTTCCTGGGGGCGCTGCTGCTCACGTTCACCCCGGCTCAGGCCGCCTCCATCGGCATCATCGGCGGCGCCGACGGCCCCACGGCCATCTTCCTCACCTCCAAGCTGGCGCCGGCGCTGATCGGCCCCATCGCCATCGCCGCCTATTCCTACATGGGCCTGGTGCCGATCATCCAGCCGCCGATCATGAAGCTGCTGACCACGGACAAGGAGCGGCGCATCCGCATGAAGCCCAGCCGCAAGGTGACGCAGGCCGAGAAGATCATCTTCCCCATCGTCGCCTTCCTGGTCACCACCTTCATCGCCCCCGGCGCCATCCCGCTGCTGGGCATGCTCTTCTTCGGCAACCTGCTGAAGGAGTCGGGGGTCACCGGCCGCCTGGCCCGGACCGCCTCCTCGGCGCTGATCGACATCAGCACCATGCTGCTGGGCCTGGTGGTCGGCGCCTCGACCACGGCCCAAGTCTTTCTCAACACGCGCTCGATCCTGATCTTCACCCTGGGCTGCGCCTCGTTCGCCGTGGCCACCGCCGGCGGCGTGCTGTTCGCCAAGCTGATGAACGTGTTCCTGCCCGCCGGGCGCAAGGTCAACCCGCTGATCGGCTCGGCCGGCGTCTCGGCCGTCCCCGATTCGGCGCGCGTCTCGGAGATTGTCGGGCGCCAGTACGACCCGGACAACCACCTGCTGATGCACGCCATGGGGCCCAACGTGGCCGGAGTGATCGGCTCGGCCATCGCCGCCGGCATCCTGATGGGAATCTTCTAACCTGGAGGAGAAGCCATGAACAAGATCATTTCCTGCGTGCCCAACATCTGCGAGGGCAAGGACCAGAAATTCATCGACGCCCTGGTCGAGAAGCTGAAGACGATCCCCGGTCTGGCCCTGCTCGACGTGTCGCGTGACAGCGTGCGCAACCGCACGGTCTTCTCCTTCACCGGCGCCCAGGAGGCCCTGTTCGAGGGCGGCCTGCTGCTCTACCGCGAGACCCTGGCCCATGTCGACATGCGCCAGCACCAGGGCGAGTACCCGCGCATCGGCGCCGTCGACGTCTTCCCCTTCGTGCCGCTGAAGGAGGCGTCGATCGAGGAGACGGTGGCGCTGTCGACGGCCTTTGCCGAGAAGGTGGCCGCCGAGTTCAAGCTCCCGGTGTTCCTCTACGGCGAGTCGGCGCGCTTTCCCATGCGCCATTACATCGAGAACATCCGCGAGGGCGAGTACGAGGGGCTGGAGGCCAAGCTCAAGGACCCGCGCTGGAAGCCCGATTTCGGCCCCAGCGTCTTCCAGCCCGCTGCCGGGGCCACGATCATCGGCGCCCGCTATCCGATGATCAGCTTCAAGGCGGTGCTGGACACCCCCGACGAGTCGGTGGCCGAGCACGTGGCCCGGCTGCTCCAGCACTCGCACGGCGGCCTGGCCCATGTCAACGCCTACGCCGGCCTGGACAGCGAGCACGGGGCGGCGCAGATCACGGTGACCATCGCCAACTACCGCGCCATGCCCATGTACCGCGCCCTGGAGATGCTGCGCTCCGAGGCGCGGCGCTTCGGCGTGGGCGTGCGCCAGGTGGAGATGATCGGCCTGGTGCCGGAGACGGCCTTCATCGAATCGGCCTTCTATTACCTGGGCATCCGCGAGTTCACCCTCGACAAGATCCTGGAACGCAAGATCCAGACCGACCTGGACGATCTGAACCGGCCCGGCTGACGCTTTCTCCCTGCCCCGCAAGAAAGGGGAGTGATGGTGGAGGGACAAGCGCGAGCAATTTTCATTCACAGGGATACATTCCAAGCACCAAGCACCAAATCCCGAACCCTTTCCAAGTTCCACATTCCAATGCCCAAAACAAGGCAAAGAGTGATAGGACTTGCAGGGCCTATCTTCTTGCTTTTTCCTTTGACCTTTTGCCTTTCAAGGGCCTCTGCCTGGAATTTTGGTGCTTTAGTCCCATCCGTCCTTCTAGTTGCATGTTTCTTCGTTTTGGTCATTGGGCCCTTGGGAATGGGTGCTTTAGTCCTACTGGCCTCATAAGGTCTCTTTTAAAGTTGTTTTGGACAGATCTGGATCTGCACGAACACTGACACCAAAAGTTCATCTTCCATCTGTTTTCTCGGTTGCATCCCGTTCCCCGTCACGCTACAATGAACCCGAGGCGGCCGCCCCGCGGCAGCGGAACGGCCGTGTCCGGGAGGAGCCATGTCCGATTTCTTCCAGAACGGCATCATCACCACTCTGCACCGGCTGGGCCGCCCCAACCTGGAGCGGCTGGAGCGGGAGCTGCTTGAGTATTCACGGCAGCGCTCCACGGCGCTGGTCCTGCCCGCCCTCTATTCCGAGTTCGAGGGCCCGGCCATGCCGCGCATCGTCTCCGAGCTGTCCAAGGTGCGCTACCTCAACGAGGTCATCCTGGTCCTGGACAAGGCCACGGAGCGCGAATTCATGCGCGTGCGCCGCATCCTGGAGCCGCTGCCGGCCGAGGTGAAGGTCATCCACAACGACGGCCGGCGCGTCGGCCGCATCTACCGGCTGCTGGACGAGAACGGCCTGGGCGTGGGCCACCGCGGCAAGGGGCGCTCGGCCTGGCTGGGCTACGGCTATGTCATCGGCCGCAACCGCTCGCAGGTCATCGCCCTGCACGACTGCGACATCGTCACCTACAGCCGCGACATGCTGGCCCGGCTGTGCTACCCGGTGGTCAGCCCCAACCTGGACTTCGTCTTCTGCAAGGGCTATTACAGCCGCGTCACCGACCGCATGCACGGCCGCGTCACCCGCCTGCTGGTCACGCCGCTGCTGCGCTCGCTGGACACGCTGCTGGGGCGCCACGGCTTCATCGATTTCCTGGACAGCTTCCGCTACCCGCTGTCGGGCGAGTTCTGCATGGTCGCCGACATGGCGCGCGTCAACCGCATCCCCTGGGACTGGGGCCTGGAGGTGGGCTCGCTGGCCGAGGTCTACCGCAACTACTCGGCGCGCCGCGTCTGCCAGGTCGACCTGTCGGACAACTACGAGCACAAGCACCAGAGCCTGTCGGCGCACAACCCCGAGCGCGGGCTGCTGCGGATGACGGTCGACATCTGCAAGTCGCTGTTCCGCACCCTGGCCTCGGAGGGGGCGCTCTTTTCCCCCTCCTTCTTCAAGTCGCTGGCCGTCACCTACCTGCGCAACGCCGAGGACACCCTGGTCAAGTACGAGGCAGACGCCACCCTCAACGGCCTCTCCTTCGACCGCCACGTGGAGGCCAAGGCGGTGGAGGCCTTCGCCCGCGGCATCGTCATGGCCGCCGATGCCTTCCTGGAAAACCCGATGGGCACCCCGCTCATCCCCAACTGGAACCGGGTGCTGGCGGCGATCCCCGACATCAGCGAGCGGCTGGTCCAGGCCGTCGACGAGGACAACCGCTGAGCGCGGCGCCCGCTCCCATGCTCGTCGTCTTCACCGACCTGGACGGCACGCTGCTGGAGGCGGGAAACGGCTCGCACCAGGCGGCGCGGCCGGCCCTGCGCCGCCTGGCCCGCCTGCGGGTGCCGCTGGTCTTCTGTTCCAGCAAGACGAGGGCCGAACTGCTGTTCTGGCGCCGGCGCCTGCGCAACCGCCATCCCTTCGTCTCCGAGAACGGCGGCGGCGTTTTCATCCCCGCCGGCTATTTCCCGGGCCGGGATCGCCGGCCGCGCGCCGACGGGCTTGCCGCCCTGCCCCTCGGCGTCCCCTACGCGCGGCTGCGCCGGGAATTCTCCGCCCTGCGGCAGCGGCTGGGCGCCGACGCCCGCGGCTTCGGCGACATGTCCGTGTCCGAAGTGGCGGCGCTGACCGGGCTGACCCGCCACCAGGCGCGCCTGGCGCTGCAGCGCGATTTCAGCGAACCGTTCCTGTTCGCCTGCGGCGAGGACCGGCGCTTCCTGCGGGCCATCGAGGCGACGGGGCGGAGTTGGACCCGCGGCGAGCTCTATCACCTGATGGCCGGCCACGACAAGGGGCGCGCCGTCTCGCTGCTGCTCGCGCGCTACCGCCGGCTGGGGCCGGTGTTGAGCGCCGCCCTGGGCGACGGCCTCAACGACCTGCCCATGCTGCGCGTGGTGGAGCGGCCGTTCCTGGTGCGGCGCCCCGGCGGCTTCGCGCCGGGAGTCGATTTTCCCGGCCTGGCCCGGACCCGGGGCGTCGGACCGGCTGGCTGGAACGAGGCGCTGCTGGCCCTGCTCGACGAGCTGGGCCCCGCGGCGGCGCCGGGCCGCGACTGGCCGCATCCATGAACGGGCCGGAGCGGAGGATCTACGACGCCGCCCTGGCGGCGGCCGACCCCTATAAGGCGGTGCGGCGCTTCCTCACCCTCGCCGGCGATTGCCTGCGGGCCGGGGAGCTGACCTATGCCCTGGACGGGATCGACGAGCTGCTGGTCGTCGGCGGCGGCAAGGCGGCGGCGGCCATGGGTCGGGCGGTCGAGGAAGTCCTCGGCGAGCGGATCGGCTCCGGCCTGCTGGTGACCGTTCCCGGCGGTCCTGCGTCGCTGCGGCGTATCCCCCTGGCCCGCGCCTCGCACCCGCTTCCGGACGCTGCGGGAGCGGCCGCGGCCCGGAAGATCCTGGCCCTGCTCGAGGCGGCCGGCCCGCGGGCTCTGGTGCTGTGCCTGCTCTCGGGAGGAGCCTCGGCGCTGTTGGCCGCCCCTGCGCCCGGGCTGAGCCTGGAGGACAAGCAGCAGGCCACCTCCCTGCTGCTCGGCGCCGGCGCGGCCATCGACGAGCTGAACGCCGTGCGCAAGCACCTGTCGGCGGTCAAGGGCGGGCGGCTGGCGCGGGCGGCGCATCCGGCCGCGCTGCTGACCCTGATCCTCTCCGACGTGATCGGCGACCGGCTCGACGTCATCGCCTCGGGGCCGACGGCCCCCGACCCCACCACCTTCGCCGACGCCGCGGCGGTGATCGAGCGCTACCGGCTCTGGCCGCGCCTGCCGGCTGCGGTGGCCGCCCACCTGCGCCGGGGGCTGGCCGGGGAGGAAGCCGAGACGGTCAAGGACGGCGACCCCTGCTTCGCCTCCGCTTCGCACCTGGTGGTGGGCAGCCTGGGGCTGGCCCTGGAGGCCGCCGCCGCCGAGGCGGCCCGGCTCGGCTTCGCCGCCGAGATCGTCAGCCGCGAGCTGCAAGGGGAGGCGCGGCAGGCCGCCCGCTTTCTGGCGCAACGCGCGCGCGCGGAACTCGGGCGCCAGGCCGCGGGCGGGCGCCGCTGCCTGCTCTGCGGGGGCGAGACCACGGTGACCGTGCGCGGAAGCGGCCGCGGCGGCCGCAACCAGGAGCTGGCGCTGGCCTTCGCCCTGGAGATCGCCGGCTGCCAGGGCGTCACCCTGCTTGCGGCCGGCAGCGACGGCATCGACGGCCCCACCGACGCCGCCGGCGCCCTTGTGGACGGCGGCACCGTTGCCGCTGCGGCCAGGCTGGGGCTCGACGCCGCCGACTTTCTGGCGCGCAACGACTCCTACACGTTCTTCGAGGAATTGGAGCGCCGCGGCGGCGGCCGCCGCCACCTGAAGACCGGCCCCAGCGGCACCAACGTCATGGACCTGCAGATCGTGCGCATCGGCCGCGATTGACTTTGCCCCGGGGACGCCGGTATAATTCCCCTTCGAAATCTCCGTAGGAGAAGCCCATGAGCAACGAGTTCAAACCGTTCGTTTCCGCCGACAAGAACCTGAAGGAGTTCACGCTGCGCGCCCTGCTGATCGGCCTGGTGCTGGCCGTCCTGCTCGGCGCGGCCAACGCCTACCTCGGCCTGAAGGCCGGCATGACCATCGCCGCCACCTACCCGGCCGCGGTCCTGGGCATGGCCCTGCTGCGCCTGTTCCGCGACCACAACATCATCGAGGAGAACTTCACCCGCACCGTCGGCTCCATCGGCGAGTCGGTCGCCGCCGGCGCCATCTTCACCCTGCCGGCCTTCCTCATCGCCGGCGTCTGGTCGCCCGAGTTCTTCGGCAGCCCCGGCGGATGGCTGAAGTCGACCGTGATCATGATGGTCGGCGGCGTGGTGGGCATCCTGTTCGTCACCCTGCTGCGCCGTGTCATGGTCGAGGACCCGGAGCTGAAATTCCCCGAGTCGGTCGCCGCCTCGGAGATCCACAAGGCGGGGCGCGGCGGCCAGACCGGCGCCAAGTACCTTTTCTACGCCATGGGCATCGGCGGCTTCATCGAGCTGCTCAAGGGCTTCAACCTGCTGGCCTCCAAGTGGACGAAGTTTTCGGCCTTCGCCGCCAAGCTCATCCCGCGCACCGGCGCCGGCGAGGGCTTCCAGGGCGTGGCCACAGGCGGCGGCTTCCTGCTCAAGACCCCGGCCCTCAGCCCGGCCTTCCTGGGTGTCGGCTACATCATCGGCCCGCGCCTGGCGGCGCTGAACTTCGCGGGCGGCGTCCTCTCCTGGGGGCTGTTCGTGCCGCTGCTGACCCTGCTGCTGGCGCCGCAGTACGCGCCGGCGGTCGACGCCGGTCTGCTGAGCTGGGCCGACGTGGCCAACTCGGTCTTCCAGAACATCGTCAAGACGGTGGCCATCGGCGGCATGCTGATGAGCGCCGCCTTCACCCTGTTCCGCATGCGCAAGAGCCTGATCGGCGGCATCAAGCGCTCGGTCAACGACGTCAAGAAGGCGGCCAGCAGCGAGGCGCCGACGCTGCGCACCGACAAGGACATCAACATCAAGGTGGTCTTCGCCTCGCTGCTCGGCCTGGCCGCGGTCACCTTCGTCGTCTACTGGTGGTTCATGGGCTTCAGCCCCTCGACCCTGGCGCCGGCCCTGGTGGCGGCGCTGGTCATGCTGGTCGCCGGCTTCTTCTTCGCCGCCGTCTCGGGCTACCTGGTCGGGCTGATCGGCTCCTCCAACAACCCGATCTCGGGCCTGACCCTCTCCACCCTGGTGGTCGCCGCCGTGCTGATGGTCCTGCTGGGCGCCAAGGGCCTGCCGGGGGTGACCGCCACCCTGGCCGTGGCCGGCGTCATCTGCGTCGCCGCCGCCGTGGCCGGCGAGATGCTGCAGGACCTGAAGGTCGGCCACATCCTCGGCGGCACGCCGTGGAAGATGCAGGTGGGCGACCTGGTCGGCGTCATCGTCTCGGCGCTGGTCATGTGGATCCCGCTGTTCATCCTCAACGCCGGCGACCTGAAGATGGCCGCCCTGAAGGGCTACAAGGGCGGCTTCGGCGGCGAGGTGCTGGCCGCGCCACAGGCCGGGCTGATGGCCAACCTGTCGCAGGGCATCGTCGGCGGCGAGATGGTCTGGCCGCTGATCGTGGTCGGCATCCTGATGGCCGTGGGCTTCATCCTGGTGCAGGTCAAGAGCCCGATGCTGGTCTGCGTCGGCATGTACCTCTCGTTCGAGACCGTGGCCGCCATCTTCGTCGGCGGCATCATCCGCTGGATCGTCGACGCCTTCGTCGCCCGCCGCCGCTACAACGACAACCAGAAGTCGCGCGTCGAGAACCGCGGCGTGCTGCTGGCCTCGGGGCTGATTGCCGGCGAGGCGCTGGTGGGCCTGGTGTTCGCCTCCATCGCCTTCTTCAACGACGGCCGCGTGCCCATGCTGGGGAAGAACCCCACCTTCCTGATCAGCATCCTCGTCTTCGTGGCCCTGGGCTACCTGCTGGTCAAGCTGCCCCTGGGCAATGCCGGCGATCCGAACGAGCCGGCGGCGCCGGCGGTGATGTAAGAAGAAGGCGTACGGCGCACGGTTCACGGCAAGAGAAGGAATAACTTGGGCGGCCCTTGCGGCCGCCCCTTATTTTCATGAAGAACTCAGACAATATTCTTGAATACGTTCCAGAGCGGAATTGCCCGCACGGCACGGATGAAAAAGGCAGGATCTATCTCATCAAGGAGAAGACGAGGAACAGGCTGCTGAAGAAGGTCATCGCGGCGCTGGGCCGCAGCCAGGAGTTCCACATCCACCTCGACGAGCTGGGCACGGCCGCCTGGCTGGCCGCCGACGGCCGGCGCACCGTCCTGGAGATCGCCTCCGGCATGAGGACGGCCGGTCCCATCGACCAGGCCGAGGAAAGACTGGCCAGGTTCTTCGCCATGCTGCAGCGGGACGGATTCATCAGCTGGCAAAGCCAGCGACGAGTGACAAGAAACGATCGACGAGGCGCGCG
Organism: uncultured Clostridia bacterium; assembly: GCA_964628035.1. Classification (GTDB taxonomy): domain Bacteria; phylum Acidobacteriota; class Aminicenantia; order UBA2199; family UBA2199; genus UBA2199. The sequence continues at coordinate 26,402 of CAZVPI010000016.1, forward strand.
CTCCGCGCGCAAGGCAAAAGCAAGAGAATGAAAGGAAAGAGAGCGGGCTTTTTTCTGACCGCACGCCCTGCGTCTTATGCCGAGCCCTTGTCCTGCCATTGTTTGTCGAATCACGAATCACGATGGCTCCCGTCTTTGCGGCTGCTAACGCTATCACGATCACGGCCACTTGAAGTTCGGCGAGTTTCCTGCTGACACCAACACCAACACTGACACCGGCAGATCGTTTTGCATCCTGCTTCTACCACTTGACTATTTGTTTCGATGGAATTACAGTGGGCCTTCCGGGAAAAAAATAAGTTAAGCCGTTAACGAGGCAAAGGAGGAAGAGATGAAAAAGCCCAACCTGAAGCTCGCCAACCTGAACGAACTGTTCCCCGACCACTTCAGCCAGGAGCAGCTGGCCAAGGCCAAGACGGTGTTCCTGAAGGAGCTGGCCTTCCTGAGCCACAAGTTCTACGGCGGCAAGATCGCCACCATGCCCAAGGCCGGCGTCTACGGCTTCAACTGGTTCAACGTCTGGTACACCCCGGGCGTATCCAAGGTGTCGACCACCATCCGCGACGACAACGACGCCTCGTTCGAGCTCTCCAACCGCGGCAACCTGGTCGCCGTCGTATCCGACTCGACCCGCGTCCTCGGCGACGGCGACTGCACCCCGCCGGGCGGCCTGGGCGTCATGGAGGGCAAGGCCTTCCTGATGAAGTACCTGGGCGGGGTCGACGGCGTGGCCCTGTGCGTCAACAGCTACAACCGGCAGGGCAAGCACGATCCCGACAAGATCATCGAGTTCGTCAAGATGGCCGAGCCCAGCTTCGGCGCCGTCAACCTGGAGGACATTTCCCAGCCCAACTGCTACAAGGTCCTCGACACCCTGCGCGAGGAGTGCGACATCCCGGTGTGGCACGACGACGCCCAGGGGACCGGCTCGGTCACCCTGGCCGGCCTGATCAATGCCCTGCGCGTGGCCGGCAAGGAGCTGGGCCAGGTGCGCATCGTCTTCTACGGCGCCGGCGCCTCCAACACCACCATCGCCCGCCTGATCATCCAGGCCGGCGGCGACCCGGCCAGGATGATCCTGTTCGACACCCACGGCACCCTGCACCCCGGCCGCGACGACATCCAGCGCGACCCCGCCTTCTACCGCAAGTGGGAGCTGTGCCAGAAGACGAACCCCGGCCGCGTTGAAAACATCGAGCAGGCCCTGACCGGCGCCGACGTGCTCATCGCCCTGAGCAAGCCCGGCCCCGACACCATCAAGCCGGCCTGGATCCGGAAGATGGCCGCCAAGGCGATCGTCTTCGCGTGCGCCAACCCGGTCCCCGAGATCTATCCCTACGCGGCCAAGGAGGCCGGGGCCTACATCGTGGCCACCGGCCGCGGCGACTTTCCCAACCAGGTGAACAACTCGCTGGGCTTCCCCGGCATCCTCAAGGGGGCGCTGGTGGTGCGGGCGCGCAAGATCACGGACGAAATGGCCATCGCCGCCGCCTACTCCATGGCCGACTTCGCCCAGAAGAAGGGGATCAGCCCCGACTACATCATGCCCACCATGGACGAGACCGAGGTCTTCGCCAAGGAGGCGGCCGACGTGGCCATGCAGGCCGTCAAGGACGGGGTGGCCCGCAGCGCAAGGACCTGGGACGAGGTCTTCAAGAAAACGATGGCCGATATCCAGGAGGCGCGCGACGCCATGGGCCTGCTGATGAAGGAGGGATTCATTCCCGAGCCCGACATCAAGCTCCTGGAGGAAGCGGTCAAGAAGGCCGTCGATGCGGTGAAATAGGGCCGGCGCCGAGCGTCCCGCCACGGTCCCGGCCGGACCGCGCGGGGAGGGAAAAGCGGCGAAAACGTGCGGAAGCGCCTTGACTAATCAAGGAAAAAAATATACAGTAGCCCTTCCGGCATCGAATCGGACTCGATCGAGGTGAACATGCGCAAGATCAGCCTTACGCAAGTCAAGGAGAAGGTCAGGCAGGCCGTCCAGGAAGCCAATTTCATCATCGACAAGGATTTGCGGAAGCGCATCCAGGATGGCCGGGCCGCGGAGGAATCCCCGGCCGGCCGTGAGGTCCTCGACCAGATCCTGAAGAACGCCGACATCGCCGCCGCGGAGAAGCTGGCCCTGTGCCAGGACACCGGGCTGGCCGTCTTCTTCGTGGAGCTGGGCGAGAAGGTCAAGATCCAGTACGACGGCTTCGAGAGCCTGGCCGACGCCATCCGCCAGGGGACGGCCGAGGGCTACCAGGAAGGCTACCTGCGCAAGTCGGTCTGCGACCCGCTCAGCCGCAAGAACACTGGCGACAACACGCCGGTGTTCATCCACTGGGACGTCGTCCCCGGCGACGCCTTCCGCATGACCTTCATGGCCAAGGGCGGCGGCGCCGAGAACATGAGCGCCTTGAAGATGATGCCGCCCTCGGCCGGCGCCAAGGGCATCGAGGACTTCGTCGTCGAGACCGTTTCCAAGGCCGGGCCCAACCCCTGCCCGCCGACGGTGGTGGGCGTGGGCATCGGCGGCAACTTCGACACCTCGGCGCTGCTGGCCAAGAAGGCGCTGCTGCGCAAGCCGGTCGGCGCGCCGCACGCCGACCCCGCCTACGCCGAGATGGAGAAGCGCATCCTCGAGCGCATCAACAAGCTGGGGATCGGGCCCATGGGGCTGGGCGGCCGCACCACCTCGCTGGCCGTGCACATCGTCAGCCACCCCTGCCACATCGCCTCGTTCCCGGTGGCGGTCAACGTCAACTGCCATTCGCACCGCATCGTCGAAATTGAAATGTAGGAGGATATCATGGTCGAAATCAGGTTCCACGGCCGCGGCGGCCAGGGGACGGTCATCGCCTCCAAGATCCTGGCCGACGCCGTCTCCAAGGAGGACAAGTACGTGCAGGCCTTCCCCCAGTTCGGGGTGGAGCGCCGCGGCGCCCCGGTCTTCGCCTTCATCCGCATCGATGACCGGCCCATCTACAACCGCTCCAAGATCATCGCCCCCGACCACATCATCGTCGTCGATCCCTCGCTGATCGACGCCATCGACGTGACCGACGGCCTCAAGAAGGGGGCCAAGATCCTGATCAACTCGGGGCGCAAGCCGGGCGAGTTCAGGCACCTGGGCAGGAAATTCCAAATCTTCACCATCGACGCCACCGAGATCGCCGTCAAGTACAGGCTCGGCTCCAAGGCCGCGCCCATCGTCAACACCGCCATCCTGGGGGCGGTGCCGCGCATCTTCGATTTCGTGCGCCTCGATTCCATCCTGCAGGCCGTGCGCGAGGGCGTGCCGGTCAATCCCGACGACAACGCCGCCGCGGCCCGGGAAGCATACGAATCGGTCAAAGGAGTCTGACATGGCCAAAGACAGGAACAAGATCGATTTCCAGAAAATGGGGGAACTGCCGCCCATGGTGCAGAGCCAGCGATCCATGGCCGCCAATCCCACCGGTTCCTGGCGCAACCTGAAGCCGGTGATCGACCTGGCCAACTGCATCCACTGCACCATCTGCTGGAAGTTCTGCCCCGACGCCGCCATCGACTGGGTCGACGACAGTCCGGTGATCAACCTCGACTTCTGCAAGGGCTGCGGCATCTGCGCCGAGGAATGCCCCAAGAAGTGCATCGCCATGGTGAAGGAGGGCAAATGAAAAAAGTGATCATGGGCAACCACGCCATCTCCCATGGCGCCACGCTGTCCCGCGTCCAGGTCATCTCCGCCTATCCCATCACCCCGCAGACCCAGGTGGTGGAGCTGCTCTCGGAGATCGTCGCCGACGGCAAGCTGCAGGCCGAGTTCATCAAGGTGGAGTCGGAGCACTCGGCCATGGCCGCCTGCATCGGCGCCTCCTCGAGCGGCGCCCGCGCCTTCACCGCCACCTCGGCGCAGGGGCTGGCGCTGATGCACGAGCTGCTGCACTGGGCCGCCGGCGCCCGCCTGCCCATCGTCATGGCCGACATCAACCGCGCCATGGCTCCGCCGTGGACCATCTGGACCGACCAGAACGACTCGCTGTCGCAGCGCGACACCGGCTGGCTGCAGTTCTACTGCCAGTCCAACCAGGAGGTGCTCGACAGCGTCATCCTGGCCTACAAGGTCGCCGAGAAGGTGCTGATGCCGGTGATGATCGTGCTCGACGCCTTCTCCCTCTCCCACACCTACGAAACGGTCGACATTCCCGACCAGGCCCTGGTCGACCGGTTCCTGCCGCCCCTGGACTACAAGTTCCGGCTCGACGTCAACGACCCGCACACCTACGGCGGCCTGACCACCCCCGACTGGTACATGGAGTTCCGCATCAAGATGCACGAGGCCATGGACCAGGCGCTGGGGGAGATCAAGAAGGACGCCGCCGAGTTCGAGAAACTGTTCGGCCGGCGCTACGACCCGGTCGAGCCCTACCGCGTCGAGGATGCCGACATCGTGCTGGTCACCTCGGGCACGGCCGCCTCGACGGCGCGCTTCGCCGTCGACCAGATGCGCGCCAAGGGCAAGAAAGTGGGCAACCTGCGCATGCGCCTGCTGCGTCCCTTCCCCTTCGCCGATGTGCGCGAGCACCTGAAGAACGCCAAGAAGGTGGTCATCGTCGACCGCAACATCTCCTACGGTTACCACGGCATCTGGGCGCAGGAGATCAAGTCGGCCCTCTACGGCCACTCCAAGGTGCCGGTGTTCAACTTCATCGCCGGCCTGGGCGGCCGCGACATCTTCCCCGAGACCTTCGTCACCATCGTCAACCAGGTGAAAAAGATGAAGAAACCCGACCAGGAGCTGTACTGGGTGGAGGTGAAAAAGTGAAACCGACACTGCCCCTCGAAGAACTGATGAGCCCCGGCCACCTGGCCTGCCAGGGCTGCGGCGCCGGCATCGCCATGCGCACCAGCCTCAAGGCCCTGGGGCGCGACACGATGTTCACCTTCCCCGCCTGCTGCTGGACGGTGATCGACGGCCCCTTCCCCTATTCCTGCCTGGAGGTGCCCCTGCTGCACATGGCCTTCGAGGCCACGGCGGCGACCGCCTCGGGCATCAAGGCGGCCATGAAGGCGTTGGGCAAGGACAAGACCACCATCTGCGGCTGGGCCGGCGACGGCGGCACCTTCGACATCGGCATCCAGGCCCTCTCGGGAGCCGCCGAGCGCAACGACGACATCTTCTACTTCTGCTACGACAACGAGGCCTACATGAACACCGGCATCCAGCGCAGCGGCGCCACTCCCTGGGGCGCCTGGACCACCACCACGCCGGTCAAGCACTTCAAGAAAGAGGTGAAGAAGAGCATCGACGACATCGTGGCCGCCCACAAGGTGCCCTACCAGGCCACGGCCTCGATCGCCTATCCCGAGGACCTGTACAAGAAGCTGGTCAAGGCCAAGGAGATCCGCGGCTTCAAGTTCATCCACATCCTGGCTCCCTGCCCCCCGGGCTGGAAGGCCCGCCCCGAGGACACGGTGAAGCTGGGACGGCTGGCCGTGCAGACCGGCGTCTTCCCGATCTACGAGGTCGACGGCGGACGCTACGCGCAGACGGTCAAGACCCCCAGCCGCAAGCCGGTGCTGGACTACCTCAAGCTGCAAGGGCGCTTCAAGCACCTGAAGGAGGAGGACGTGGCCGAGATCCAGAGGATCGTCGACGCGCGCTACGCCGAGCTGGAGAAGCGCTTCCAGGGCTGTTGAAGAAGACGTTAGACGCCAGGCCCTAGACGGTAGCAAGAGCAGGGCACTCAGCGAATCGGGTTTCCCGGGTGCCTTTTTTTCTGAGACGTTAGACGTCAGGAGTTCGACGTCAGCCAAGAGGTTTCGACCGGAGGGAGGAAATCGCCCTTTTCCTGCTAACTGCCCACGTCGAGCTTCTCTTTCTCGCATTGCGCCTTGCCCATGTCCATCGTCTGGTCTCGTTGACTTCAAGACGCATTTCCGTTATAACGCTCCGGGGGTGATTCCATGCGCGCCATCTTCATCGCCGTCGGCAGCGAAATGCTCGACCTGGACCGCCTCGACACCAACTCCACCTACGTCGCCCGCCGGCTGCGCCAGAAGGGGATCCTCACCGACATGAAGGTCGTCGTCGGCGACCACCTGGACAACCTCTCCTGGATCGTCAAGAAGGCCTGCGGGCGGGCGCAACTGGTGGTGATCAGCGGCGGCCTGGGCCCCACCGAGGACGACGTCACCCGCGAGGCGGTGGCCACGGCCCTGAAGAAAGAGCTGGTCTTCCGCGAGGAGATCGTCGCCGGGCTGCGCGAGATCTTCCGTAGCCGGGGCACGGCCATGCCCGAGATCAACGCCCGCCAGGCCTTCGTCCTCGAGGGCGCCGAAGTGCTTCCCAACCCGGTGGGCACCGCCCCCGGCCTCTTCTGCGAGGCCGGCGGCTGCAAGGTGCTGCTGCTGCCGGGGCCGCCCAACGAGATGCAGCCGGTCTTCGAGGCCGCCTTCGAGAGGTTCATCGCCCCAGCGGCCCATTACCACATCCACTCGCGCTCCTTCAAGCTGACCGGCATCGGCGAATCGGACGCCGACTCGCGCATCGCCGACATCTACCGCAAGTACCGCAACCCGGTCACCACCATCCTGGCCTCGCCGGGCATCATCGAGATCCACCTGCTCGGCCGCTCGAAGGACTCCGATGCCGAGGCGCGGCGGCTGACCGACGAGCTGGCGGAAAAGGTGCGCGGACGGCTGAAGGACTTCATCTTCGCCGAGGGCGACGCCGGACTGCCCGAGGTCGTCGTTGACCTGCTGCGCGAGCGAGGCCTCACCCTGGCCGTGGCCGAAAGCTGCACCGGCGGCGGCCTGGGCGACCTGGTGACCTCTGTCCCCGGGAGCTCGGAGGTTTTCCTCGGCGGCGTGATCGCCTACGCCGACCGCGTCAAGATCGACGTGCTCGGCGTGCGCGAGGAGACGCTCAAGCGCCATGGCGCCGTCTCGGAGGCGGCGGCGGCGGAGATGGCCGCCGGCGCCCGGCGCCTCTGCGGCGCCGACATCGGCCTGGCCGTCACCGGCATCGCCGGCCCGGGGGGCGGCAACGACAGGAAACCGGTCGGCCTGGTCTACATGCACCTCAGCGCCGCGGGCCACGAACGCACCATGCGCCAGATCTTCAGCGGCGGCCGCGAGGTGATCAAGCGCCGTAGCGCATTCTATGCCCTCAACCTGGTCAGGGAATTCCTGAAGCAGGGCTCGGTAGGCGGCGCACGGCAGACGGTGGACGGCAAAGAGTAAGGCAAAAGGCGAAGGGCAAAAGGCAAGAGTGAAGAAAATTCCAAGCAGGCAACAAACAGCCGTTGCCCCATGACGCAAACGAAGAGAAGAATCCCGCCAGGGCCTTTGTTTGGGTCATCGGAACTCGGGACTTGGAGCTTGTTTGTGATTTGGAATTTGGGATTTGGATTTTCCGGCCGTGAGCCGTACGCCCCATGCCGTACGCCAAGTTCCATCCATGAGTGAGCCGCAAACGACCACCGACGCCTTCTACCACGGCCAGGTGGTGATCAAGCAGCCCAGGAAGGGCTACCGCTTCGCCGTCGATTCGCCGATCCTGGCCGCCTACCTGCCGCGCTCCACGCGGCCGGCCCTGGAGGTCGGCTGCGGGGTGGGGGTGATCTCGCTGCTGGCCCTGAAGCGCCGCAAGTTCCCGACCGTCACCGGCATCGAGATCCAGGAGCCGCTTTACCGGCTGGCCCTGGAAAACGCCGTAGCCAACGGCATGGCGGCGCGCTTCCACGTCATCCGCGGCGATTTCCGCCGCATCCACGCCGGGCTGGCCAACGTGCAGACGATCTTCTGCAACCCGCCCTTCTTCCGCGCCGACCGCGGCAAGGTCAGCCCCGACCCCTCGATCCGCCTGGCCCGGTTCGAGATCGCCCTCGACCTGCCGACGCTCCTGCGCGGCTGCGCCGCCTGCCTGGCGCCGCGCGGCCGGCTCTACCTCGTCTTTCCCTTTTCCCGGCGCGAGGAGCTTCTGGAAGCCGCCGCCGGCTGCGGCCTGTACGCCGCCTCCTACCGCCCGGTGCAGCCGTTCGCCGATTCCAAACCCGACCGGCTGCTGGTGCGCCTGGCCAAGACCGACGGCCGCTGCCGCCGCGAGCGGCCGCTGGTCTTGTTCAAGGACAAGGGGGTCTATACCCCGGAGATGGAGCGGGTCCTGGCGGGGGAATAGCCTCGGGGAGCGGACCGGATCAGGGCCGCGGCGGCTTGACGATGACGATCCCGATGCCGCTGATCACCTTTCCCTTGTCGAGTGCGGAGATCACATAGGGATGGGCGTGGTTTGGCCGCAGCGGGGCCCCATTCAGGAAACGCAGGGTCGCCCGCCTCGTCCCGATCGGGCGCACCATGAACGGGGCGTCCCAGTCGAAGCTCACGGTGAAGGGGCGGTCGCAGCGCAGGGCCGTCAGGTCGGGTTCGCGCTCGATGTCCTCGATGCTGCCCAGGCGCTCGAAGAATTCGCGCAAGGCGGCCAGGGCCGGGGAACGCTCTCCGACCGCCTCGCAGGCCAGGATCGCGCGCTGGATGCCCGGCAGGAAGGCAGGCGCCAGCAGGCGGGCCCGGGCGATCGCCGCCAGCGCCTTCTGCTTCAAGCCCAGGTGGGCATAATACAGTGCCAGCGAGGATAGGACCTCGGCGGGATTGTCCGGCCGAGCGGACAGCGCCTTTTCGGCGAGTTCAACGGTTCTGCGGTAGGCGTCTGCGGCTTTGTCCTGCAAGCCTGGGATCTGCCGGCGGGTGTCGCCCAGGTTCCCCCATTCGTAAGGCTCGCTGCTTTCGCGCGCAGCCGCCTCGTGCAGGGGCAGCGCCCGGCCGCCGGCGCTCAGGCGCAGCGGCTCGCCTGGGGCGCGCAGCAGCAGGGGGTAATTGTGCCCGGCTTCAGCAATGCAGGACATGGGCATCGACGTCCAGGCAGCCGAAAAACATGGTGGCGAACTTCTCCGGGCTGGTGCTGCGGAAGAGCAGGGTGTTGACCTTCTCCAGGCACGAGACCGGCGAGGTGGCGGCCAGGGCCTGGCCGCGGATGGCCGCCTGCAGGTTGGCCAGCAACAGCGCCGCCGGCAGCCCCTTGCCCGAGACATCGCCCAGGCAGAAGCCCAGGCGAGTCCCCTCCAGCTGGTTGCCTGTTGGGGTTCCGGCGCCGGCCCTCCTCTGGCCGGCGCTTCTGAATCGGCCCCGTTTGCGGTATAATACCCTTTCAAAAAACCCATGATAGAAAAGCTGAAGGAAATCGTCCGCCACCGCGAGCTGATCGCCACCCTGGTCTCGCGCGAGCTGAAGGCCCGCTACCGCGGCACCGTGCTAGGCTTCCTCTGGAGCCTGGTCAACCCGCTGCTGCTGATGATCGTCTACACCGTCGTCTTCGGCTTCATCATCGGCGGCGCCCGCGCCCCCGGCTTCGAGGGCAACAAGTGGATGTACGCCCTGTTCCTGTTCAACGGCATCCTGCCCTGGACCTGGTTCTCCTCCTCGCTGCTGGAATCGGCCAACGTCCTCTCGGTGCAGGGGGCGCTGATCAAGAAGATCAAGTTCCCGGTCGAGGTGCTGCCGATCATGGTGGTGACCACCAACATGGTCCACTTCCTCCTCGGCCTGCCGGTGCTGGCGGCCTTCTTCCTGATCTTCGGCAAGCCGCTCAGCGCCTGGGTGCTGTTCCTGCCGGTCAGCCTGCTGGCTCAGTACGTCTTCACCCTGGGGCTGTGCTTCCTGGTCTCGGCGCTGACCGTCCATTTCAAGGACATCAAGGACATCCTGGCCAACCTGATCACCCTGTGGTTCTTCGCCACCCCCATCATCTATCCCTATGATTCTGTGCCCAAGGCGCTGCAGATCGTGCTCAATTTCAACCCCATGACCCACATCATCGAGTCGTACCACTACTCGTTCTTCATCGGCTCGCTGCCGCACTACAAACGCTTCGGCGTCACCATCCTGGTCGGGCTGGCCTTCTTCTACCTGGGCTACCTGCTCTTCGACCGCCTGCGCGACACCTACGTGGAAGAGGTGTGAGATGGATGCCGTCCAGGTCCGCGATGTCCGCAAGTACTACAAGAAATACGCCGACCGCCACAAGTTCCTGACCATCAAGAGCGCCCTGGTCAACAAGACGCTGTTCGGCGACCTGCAGGCGGGCGAGCGCTTCGAGGCGCTGCGCGGGGTCTCCTTCGACCTCGAGGCCGGAAAGACCCTGGGCGTGATCGGCGAGAACGGCTCGGGCAAGAGCACGCTGCTGAAGATCCTGGCCGGCATCAGCAAGCCCACCGCCGGCGAGGTGCTCACCCGCGGCCGCATCTCGGCGCTGATCGAGCTCGGCGCCGGCTTCCACCCCGAGATCTCGGGGCGCGAGAACATCTTCATCAACGGCGTCATCCTGGGGCTGACGCGGCGCCAGATCCAGGAGAAGTACCACGAGATCGTGCGCTTCGCCGAGCTGGAGGAGTTCATCGACAACCCGGTCAAGAGCTACTCCTCGGGCATGTTCATGCGCCTGGGCTTCTCCATCGCCATCAACGTCAACCCCGAGATCCTGCTCATCGACGAGGTGCTGGCCGTGGGCGACGCCTCGTTCGTGCCCAAGTGCCTGGACAAGATCAACGAGTTCCGCCGCCTCGGCAAGACGATCATCTTCGTCTCCCACGACCTGGGCACCGTCGAGCGCATCTGCGACGAGGTCATCTGGATCAGGAAGGGTCTGGTCGAAATGCGCGGCTATCCCAAGCGCGTGGTCGACGCCTACCTGGAGTACGTGGGCAAGAAGGACCAGGCGCAGACCCTGGCCCTGCACGGCGAGGAGGAGGCGCAGGCGGCGCGCGAGCGCGAGAAGCGCTGGGGCAGCCGCGAGGTCGAGATCGCCAACCTGCGCATGTTCGGCGCCGCCGGCGGGGAGAAGTACATCTTCCGCCCCGACGAGCCGCTGGCCGTCGAGTTCGACGTCATCGCCGCCGCCCCCCAGGACGACTTCGTGTTCGGCGTCGGCGTCTTCAACGGCGAGGGCATCCAGGTCTACGGTTCCAACACCCTGCTGGAGAACTTCGCCCCGCGCTCCCTGGCGGGCCGCGGCGCGGTGCGGCTGGAGATCCCGGCGCTGGGCCTGGTCAACGGCACCTATTTCCTCGACGTCGCCGCCCACAAGCGCGACGGCTACCCCTTCGACTACCACCATTTCCAGTACACGTTCCGCGTCGCTTCCAGCCACCGCGACGTGGGCATCGCCCGCATCCCGCACCGCTGGCGCTTTTCCGGCGGCATCGAGTTCGATGAAGGCGAAAATCCGTGAGGACCGCCTCGCCCTGGCCGGTGAACTCGCCGGCCGGCCCGGGGAGAAGGTCGTCTTCACCAACGGCGTCTTCGACCTGCTGCATCCCGGACACGTCGAGCTGCTGGAATTCGCCCGCTCCCAGGGCGACCTGCTGGTGGTCGGCGTCAACGACGACGCCTCGGTGCGGCGGCTGAAGGGGGAGAAGCGCCCGGTCTTCCCCGTGGCCGAGCGCATGGAGGTGCTGGCCGCCCTGGAGTGCGTCGATTTTGTCGTGCCCTTCGCCGAGGACACGCCGCTGGAGCTGATCCGCGCCCTGGGCCGTGTCGACGTGCTGGTCAAGGGGGGCGACTACGCACCGGAGCAGGTCGTCGGCCGCGCCGAGGTCGAGGGGCGCGGCGGCCGGCTCGTCATTTTCCGCCTGGCGGGTGACTATTCCAGCTCGAAACTGATCGAAAAGATCGTCAGGAATTCCTAGACCGGGGCTTTTTCTTCTTCAGCACTTTGATCGCCCCGTAGGCGAGGGCCAGCAGGAGGGCCGCCGAGGCCAGCGGAAACAGATGGCGCAGGCGGCCGGCGAAAAGGCGCTCCTTCCAGGCCGTGATCAGCAGAAAGGCGAGCAGCAGGTTGAAGGCCGAATCGTTCTCCTTGAACAGGACCTTGCGCGCGTCGAACCGGCCCGCCGGCCTTTTCCATAGGGAGAAGCGCGGCAGCCAGCGGCTCACCCTGCCGCAGTAGACGGCATAGGGCCGGCCGTGGGTCTCCAGCAGGTACGACTCCTCGGCCAGGACGATGAAATGGTATTGCAGGGAAAGAAAAACGACGATCAGCGCCAGGGCTGAAGGGTTGGCGAAAACGACCAGCAGCCCGGAGAAGATCAGCCCGTTGCCCCAGTACAGGGGATTGCGCGACAGCGAGTAGAGGCCGGTGGTGTTCAGGCTGTCGGCCTTCAGGAAGCTCTCCCTTCCCGATGTGCCGCTGCCGGCGAAGCCGACGCTGGCGGCGCGCACGCCCTCGCCCAGCAGGGCGACGGCCAGCCCGGCCCAGGTCCAGAGCGGGGAGGGGGAGAGGGGGCGGAACAGCAGGAACGCGAGCAGGATCAGCGGCAGCGGCGTGAAGCTGCGGAAGCGGAACAGGAATTTCCCCAGTCGCAGAGGCCATGGATCCATGATGACAATGTACAGGAAACGGCTGGAGCTGTCAATGGAAGATGGTCCTCGGTGTACGGCGTACGGCACACGCCGTATTCCGAGTTCATGCCGCTCCTTGACAGCTCTCCCGGTCGGTGCTACAAGTGAAAAAATGCGTCATCACGGCCGATTCGCGTGGAACAAATAGCCCTGATCATCTTCCTGGTCACCTACGCCGGGGTGGCGGTCGGAGGCATCCCCGGGCTGGCGCTCGACCGCACCGGCGTCGCCCTGCTGGGGGCCATCGCCATGGTCGCGGCCAAGGTGCTGGGCACCGGCCAGGCCTTCGACGCCATCGACACCCCGACCATCCTGCTGCTCTACGCCCTGATGGTCATCTCGGCCCAGTTCAAGCTCAGCGGCTTCTATACCCGGGTGGCGCTGGCGCTGACGCGCCTGCTGGCGCGGCCGCGGCTGTTCCTGGCGGCGCTGATGGCCGCCGCGGCGCTGCTCTCAACGCTGCTGACCAACGACATCATCTGCCTGGTCTTCACTCCCGTCCTCTGCGCCGCCATCCTGGAGGCAAGGCTGAGCCCGGTCCCGTTCCTGATCGGCCTGGCCGTCGCCAGCAACATCGGCTCGGCGGCGACCATCATCGGCAACCCGCAGAACATGCTGCTGGGACAGGTGGGCAGGATCGACTTCCTCTTTTTCCTCCGTTCCTGCGCCGTGCCGGTCGTGGCCTCGCTGGCCGGAGCCTTCGCCATCCTGCTCTGGCTCTTCCGCCGCCAGGTGCCGGCAGGGCACGATCCCGGCCGGCCCCGGGAGCGATCCCTCGCCGCCTTCAGCCGCCACCAGACCGCCAAGGGGGTGGTGGTCGTCCTGGTCCTGCTGGCGCTTTTCTTCACGCGGGTGCCGCGGGAAGTGTCGGCCATAACCCTGGCCGGCCTCCTTCTATGCAGCCGGCGCATGAAGACCCGCTCGCTGCTGGGGCTGGTGGACTGGCACCTGATCACCCTGTTCTGCGCCCTTTTCATCGTCGTGGCCGGGATCGAGGCCGTGCGCCTGCCGCAGGACCTGATGGCCGGCCTATCCATGCAGGGGCTGTCGCTCGACCGCGCCTGGCACCTGACCGGCCTGACGGCGCTGCTGAGCAACCTGGTGAGCAACGTGCCGGCGGTGATGCTGCTGGCGAAGTTCCTCGACCCCCTGCAGCCCCTGCAGTGGGTGATCGCGGCCCTGGCCAGCACCTTCGCCGGCAATTTGATCACCATCGGCAGCATCGCCAACCTGATCGTCATCGAGGGGGCCCGCGAATACGGCGTTGTCATCCGCTTTCGCGAGCACGCCCGGGCGGGGATCCCCATCACGATATTCTCATTGTTGACCATCATCGTCTGGCTGGGCTAGGGAGCAGTCCGATAGGGCACGCTGCGACCGCAAGAAAAAAGAATAAAAAGAATAAAGTATAAAAATAACGCTGGATTGTAACATGGATCTTGGAACAAGCAACCTAATAATAGCTGTTCAATAAAACATGGTATTGATAGGTCAAAGCGCTTCTCTTTATGTTACATATAAAAGAATTCTTGTTTATCAGGTCTGTTTTTGTGTTAGGCCGTTTTATTTTTTTGCTGCTGATTACTTAATACTGTATTTTGGTTTATTTTGCCTTAATAATATAACACTCACATTTTTTTGATAAATAATATATTAGCATGTTGACATGGATCAATTTTTGTTTTATACTATTTTTACCGAAAAACAAACCAGTTTAAGGAGGTTTATAATGAATTTGCAGCCTTTGGATGACCGAGTTCTTGTCGAACCGATCGAGGAAGAGGAAAAAGTCGGCTCTCTTGTCATTCCCGACACAGCCAAGGAGAAGCCCCAGATGGGGATCGTCAAGGCGATCGGCAACGACGCCGAGCTGGAGGGCAAGAAGCCGCTTAAGGACCTCATCAAGGTCGGGGACAAGGTTTTGTTCGGCAAGTACTCCGGACAGGAGATCAAGATCGGCGGCAAGAAGCACCTGGTCATCTCCCGCTCCGACCTGCTGGCCGTGGTCAAGTAAGGAAAAGGAATTAGGAGGAACGAATGGCTAAACAAATCATTTTGGGCGAGGATGCCCGCAAGCAGCTCCTGAAAGGAGTCAACCAGCTGGCCGACACCGTGAAGGCGACGCTGGGGCCCCGCGGCCGCAACATCGTCCTGGAGAAGAAGTTCGGCTCGCCGACCATCACCAAGGACGGCGTCACCGTGGCCAAGGAGATCGAGCTCAAGGATCCCCTGGAGAACATGGGCGCGCAGATGGTGAAGGAAGTGGCGTCCAAGACCTCGGACATCGCCGGCGACGGCACCACCACCGCCACCGTGCTGGCCCAGAGCATCTACACCGAGGGCCTGAAGATGGTCGCCGCCGGCGCCAACCCCACCCTGATCAAGAAGGGCATCGACCAGGCGGTCGAGCAGGTGGTCAACGACCTGAAGAAGATGAGCCAGAAGGTCTCGGGCAAGATGATCGCCCAGGTCGGCTCCATCTCGGCCAACAACGACGTCTCCATCGGCGAGATCATCGCCGAGGCCATGGACAAGGTGGGCAAGGACGGCGTCATCACCGTCGAGGAGGCCAAGTCGCTCGACACCACCATGGACATGGTCGAGGGCATGCAGTTCGACCGCGGCTACATCTCGGCCTACTTCGTGACCGACTCGGAGAAGATGGTCGCCGAGCTGGAGAACCCGCTGATCCTGCTCAACGAGAAGAAGATCTCCAACCTGCGCGAGATGCTGCCGCTGCTGGAGCAGATCGCCAAGTCGAGCCGGCCGCTGGTGATCGTGGCCGAGGACGTCGAGGGCGAGGCGCTGGCCACCCTGGTCTACAACAAGATCCGCGGCCTGCTGAACGTCGTGGCCGTCAAGGCCCCGGGCTTCGGTGACCGGCGCAAGGCCATGCTGGAGGACATCGCCATCCTGACCGGCGGCAAGGTGATCTCCGAGGAGATCGGCGTCAAGTTGGAGTCGGTAGGCCTCGACTGGCTGGGCTCGGCCAAGAAGGTGACGGTGGACAAGGACAACACGACCATCGTCGAGGGCTCCGGCAAGGACGACGACATCAAGGGACGCATCCAGCAGATCAAGCGCCAGATCGAGGAGACCACCTCCGACTACGACCGCGAGAAGCTGCAGGAGCGGCTGGCCAAGCTGTCGGGCGGCGTAGCGGTGATCAAGGTCGGCGCGGCCACCGAGACCGAGATGAAGGAGAAGAAGGCCCGCGTCGAGGACGCCATGCACGCCACCAAGGCGGCCGTCGAGGAAGGCATCGTCCCCGGCGGCGGCGTGGCCCTGCTCAAGGCGGCCCAGAACCTGAAGAAGCTGAAGCCGGGCGGCGACATGCAGTTCGGCGTCGACATCCTGACCAAGGCCCTGGAGATGCCCCTGAAGCAGATCGTCAGCAATGCCGGCTTCGAGGGCTCGATCGTCGTCGAAAAGGTGCGTTCGGGCCGCAACAAGAACTACGGTTTCGACGCCCTGAACGAGAAGTACACCGACATGATCCAGGCCGGCATCATCGACCCGACCAAGGTCGTGCGCACGGCGCTGCAGAACGCCTCCTCGGTCGCCGGCCTGCTGCTGACCACGCAGGGGCTGGTCGCCGAGATCAAGGAAGAGAAGGAACCCGCCCCGGCCATGCCTCCCGGCGGCGGCATGTATTAGGAACCCGTTCGCATCCAGGAAAGGGCCCCGTTCGCGGGGCCCTTTTTTTTATCAGGCGAAACAGCAGAAGGGGTAGAGTGGCATAGAGGAGTGAAGTTGTAGATGGGCCGGGTGGGAAGGAATCGTCCACTTTCCAGATCATTGGGCTTTTTTCCAGCTCTACCCCGTTATCCCTGCTTCTTCATGGTATGATGCGATCATGAAATGGAAGGAATCGTGGCGTCCCCCTTTCCGAAGCCTCCTGGGCGCTTTTCTTCTGGCAGGCTCGTTTTTGCCCCTGATGGCGACGCCCTCCCTGCCCGCGGGCACCCTGACCTACCGCGAGACCGAGGGCGATGCCGTGACCACCCACGTCATCCGCGTCCAGCCCGAGGGGGACGGCTTCCGCGTCGAGCTGAGCAGCGACCGTCCCTCCGGCGCCCTCCGGCAATCGTTCCGCGTCGGCGCCGACCTGAGCACGCGCGAGTGGAGCTTCAGCGACCCTGGGCGGGAGATGGACCTGGCCGCCTCGGTCCAGGGCGGGCGGATCGTCCTCTCGGGCTCCTTCAGGGGGAAGAAGGTGGACAAGCGCTTCGCTGCCGGCGGGGCGCCTTGGAACCAGCTCTTCCAGGTGGGGCTTTCCCCCTTCGTGCTGGCCAACGGCCGGGAGACGGCCTTCCGCTCCATCGGCACGCAGGGGCCGGGTGAGCTGAAGATCGGCAAGATGAGCGTGGCGCGCAAGGGCGAGGAGGTGATCGAGGTCGCCGGGCGCAAGGTCGAGGCCGTCCATGTGCGCATCTCGCTGAGCGGGCTGCTGGCCATGTTCTGGCACGGCGACTACTGGTACCGCAGGAGCGACGGCTTGTTCCTGCGCTACCGCGGCAGGAACCGCAAGGGCGGCCCGGTCGTCGTTTCCGAGCTGGTCGCCGAGGAAGCCATCGATGCGCGCTGACCGCCGTCGTTCCGTGGCGGCCGTCCTGCTGTTCCTGGCCTGCGCCCTGGCCCTGCCCGCGGCCGACTCCGCGGACTTCGAGGTCGTCACCACCATCCCGGTCGAGACGTCTGTCTCCGCCGCAGGCACGCGGGCGGCGGCCGAGGTCTGGCCCGAGATGATCCGCGGCGCCAGGCGCAGCCTGGATATCGCCGAATTCTACCTCTCGGGCGCGGCCGGGGAGGCGCTGGAGCCGGCCATCGAGGCGGTCCTGGCCGCCGGGCGGCGCGGGGTCCAGGTGCGCGTCCTGAGCGACGCCTCCATGGCCGGGACCTACCCCGAGACCCTGGCCCGGCTTCGGGGGCAGCCCGGCATCGAGACGCGCCTCTTTGACTGGCGGACGATGACCGGGGGCGTCCTGCACGCCAAATTTTTCGTCGTCGATGACGGCACGGCCTTCGTCGGCTCGCAGAACTTCGACTGGCGCGCCCTGTCGCACATCCATGAGACCGGCCTGGTCATCCGCGACCGCCGCCTGGCCGGGGCCCTGCGGCTCCTGTTCGAGGCCGACTGGCAGTTCAGCGGCGGCGACAAGGCGGCCTATGGCAGGCTGGCGAAACGGCCGCCCGCGCGCTTCGCCCGCGACGCGTTTCTCGTGGCCAGCCCGGCCGCCTTCAACCCGCCCGGGGTGGAGGATGCGCTGGGGACGCTGATCGGCATCCTGGAACGGGCCCAGCGGCGGGTCGCCGTCCAGCTCCTCTCCTACAGCGTAAGCGGGCGGAAAGGAGAGGGCGGGTTCGTCCTGATCGACCAGGCGCTGCGCCGCGCCGCCGGCCGCGGCGTGCGGGTGTCGCTCCTGGTCTCCGACTGGAACCTGCGGGACCCGCAGGTCGCCGGGTTGAAGGGCCTGGCCCGCGTGCCGGGCATCGAGGTCCGCTTCGCCGTCATCCCGCCGGCGCGGCGCGGCTTCATCCCCTATGCCCGCGTCGTCCATTCCAAGGTCATGCGCGTCGACGACGACCTCTGCTGGCTGGGCACCAGCAACTGGGGGCACGATTATTTTTTCCGTTCGCGCAACGTCGAGGTCGTGGTGAGATCGCCCGACATCGCCAGGGTCCTTGACGAGCTTTTTCTCTCGCTGTGGAACGGGCCGTACGTGCACAAGCTGGATCCCGAGCGGGAATATCAAGCTCCCAGGATAAGCGATTGAGCGGTTGGGGTGGTGATAGGGGGTGCGAAAGGCCCTATCTGCTTCGCCGAAATGATTCCCGATTTCTTCCTACCCCTGCCACGATCACTCCTTTCTCCTGCCTATCGCCTCATCCAAACATCTCCTGTTGACGCTGCTGGTCCTATCCTATAAAATAAGCATTCACTCTACAGGAGGAAACCCATCATGGCCCGTATAGAACCGTTCCAGGGGCTCAGACCCAGAAAGGACCTGGCCGAGAAGATCGCCGCCCCGCCCTACGACGTTCTCAGCTCCGAGGAGGCGCGCGAGCTGGCCCAGGGCAATCCCCATTCGTTCCTGCACGTGGGCAAGCCCGAGATCGACCTGCCGCCGGGCACCGACCTCTACTCCGACGCGGTCTACGCCAAGGGCAAGGAGAACTTCGAGCGCCTCATCGCCGAGGGGGCGCTGGTCCAGGACAAGAAAAAGTGCTTCTACGTGTACAAGCAGGTCTGGGGCGACCACGTGCAGGTCGGCCTGGTGGCCGGCGCCTCGTGCCAGGACTACCAGGACAACGTGATCAGGAAGCACGAGCTGACCCGCGAGGACAAGGAGCGCGACCGCCAGCGCCATATCGAGACGCTCCAGGCACAGACCGGCCCGGTGTTCCTCACCTACAGGCGCGTCAAGGCCATCGACAGGCTGATCGCCAGGGCCATGGCCAGGGAGCCGGAGAGCGACTTCTCCACCTACGACGGCGTGCGCCACGTCTTTTTCGTCGTCGATGACGAAAAATGGATCGCGGCCATAAAAAAGGAATTCCGCAGACTGGATGTCCTTTACGTCGCCGACGGCCACCACCGTTCCGCCGCCGCCACCAAGATCAAGGCCCAGCGCCAGGCAACGAATCCCCACCACACGGGCGACGAGGAGTACAATTTCTTCCTGGCCGTGATCTTTCCCGACAACCAGATGAAGATCCTGCCCTACAACCGGCTGGTGAAGGACCTGAACGGCATGGACCGGGAGGCGTTCCTGGCCCGGGTCAGCGAGCGCTTCACCTGCGAGGCGTCGGACGAGAAGGAGCCGCGGCGCCCGCAGGAGTTCGCCATGTACCTGGGCGGCGCCTGGTACCGGCTGGCGGCCAGGCCCGGCAGCTTCGACGCCAGCGACGCCATCGCCTCGCTCGACGTCTCCATCCTGCAGAACAACCTCCTGGCGCCGGTGCTGGGCATCCGCGACCCGCGCACCGACAAGCGCATCGACTTCGTCGGCGGCATCCGCGGCACTGGCGAGCTGGAGCGCAAGGTCGACAGCGGAGCGTTCGCCGCGGCCTTCTCCTTCCGCGCTACCACCATCGGGCAGCTGTTCGCCGTGGCCGACGCCGGCAAGATCATGCCGCCCAAGTCGACCTGGTTCGAGCCCAAGCTGAAGGACGGCCTGGTTTCGCACCGCATCGACTAGGACGGAAGCCCCGCATGCCCGAGCTTCCCAAGGGCGCCGGCAAGGACAGCTTCTCCCTGGCGGACGCCGGGCGGCTGTTCGCCGCCATGGGCCTCGCGGGCGCCGGGAAGTTCCTCGACCTCGCCTGCGGCCCGGGTAGCGATTCGCTGGAGGCGGCCCGCCTCGAACCGGCGGAGTTGGGAGCGCTGCTGGAGCGCGGCGGCTTCCGCGGCCTGCGCACCCTGGAGTTCTCCGGCCCGGCCTACCTGTCGCTGTTCGCCTGACGGCGGCCTTGGCGGAGGCCAAGAGCGGATATGATAGAATGATCGCTTGAGGAGGCGCAGCATGTCGGTACTCGACGGGAAGCCGGTAGCGGAGAGGATCCAGGAGCAGGTGCGGCTCGAGGTCGAGCGCCTGAAAACGGATTGCGGCGTGGTCCCCGGGCTGGCGGTGATCATGGCCGGCGACGATCCGGGCTCGCGGGCCTACGTGCAGTCCAAGAGCAAGCTGGCGGCGAAGCTCGGCATCCGCGCCGAGCTTGTCAGGTTCCCGGCCGACGTGGCCGCAGGCGAGCTCCTGCGCGTCGTGGATGAAAAGAACGCCGATCCCCAGGTCCATGCCATCCTGGTGCAGATGCCGCTGCCGGGCGGCCTCGATCCCTGGGCGATCATCGACCGCATCGACCCCGCCAAGGACGTCGACGCCTTCCACCCGGTCAACCAGGGGCTGGTGCTGCAAAATCGCGGCCGCGTCTTCCCCTGCACGCCGCTGGGGGTCATGCGCCTCCTCGATCACTACGGCATCGAGCCGGCCGGCATGAACGCCGCGGTCGTCGGCCGCAGCTTCCTGGTGGGCAAGCCGCTGGCGGCCATGCTGAGCAACCGCAACGCCACCGTCACCCTCTGCCACTCGCGCACCGCCAACCTGCCCGCCATCCTGCGCGAGGCCGGGCTGATCGTCGCCGCGCTGGGCCGGCCCGGCTTCATCACCGGCGACATGGTCCGCCCCGGCGCCGTGCTGGTCGACGTGGGCATCAACCGCATCGACAAGGAGGCCGACTTCCAGAAGTGCTGCCCGGCCTCGCGCGCCGAGGAGTTCAAGAGGAAGGGGGCGGTCCTGGCCGGTGATATCCACTTCCATGCCTACGCCAAGGCCGCGCACCACACGCCGGTGCCCGGCGGCGTCGGGCCGCTGACCGTGGCCATGCTCATGCAGAATACAGTTGAACTCTGCAAGAGATCTCTGGCTGGGAAGGGACAGGCTGAATGAACTCGGCGTACGGCGTACGGCGTGCGGCCCACGGCAAGAAGATGCCCTTAAAGAATTCGCTTCATACCAGCGACAGGATCGGGTCGGGGGAAAAAGCTCAGCCATTGTCTTTGCCGTCCGCCGTCCGCCCTCAGCCGGATGCCGAGACTGTCTTGATCACGGGCGCCTCGGGCCTGCTGGGGCGGGCCTTGGTCGACGAGTTCGCCGCCGCCGGCTTCCGCGTGCTGGCCCAGCACCGGCGGCGCCCGGGGCGGGAGAGGGAGGCGGTGTCCTGGCTCGCCGGCGATTTCTCCGGCGCCGCCGGTACGCAGGCATTCCTGAAACGCCATGCCCGGCTCCTGATGGAATGCCGGCGGGTGGTCCACGCCTACGGCCCGGTGTGCGAGAAGGCCACGGCCGCCCTGACCAGCTCCGACCTGCTGGCGGCGTTCCAGGCGCAGCTCGGGCCGGCGCTGGACATCACCCGCTTCCTGCTGGCGCGGGCGCCGCTGCGCTCGGCCCTGTTCATCGCCTTCGAGGACACGGGCCGGCGGCGCGCCTATGCCAGGGTCCTGGCCTATGCCCTGGCCAAGAACGCCCTGCCGCTTCTGGCCCTTTCATTGGCGGCCGCCCATCCCGGCGTCGCCTTCAACGTGTTTTCCCCGCCGACACTGGCCGGCGCCTCGCTTCGCCACCCCAGCGTCGCCCCGGTCGACGCCGGGCAGGTGGCGGCGCGGGTGCGGAAACTGGCCCTGCTCCGCTCCAGCGGCCGCCATTTCCGCTGGCCGGGACTGGCCGCGCGGCGCGCGGCTTCGAGGTATGAATGGAAAAAGGGAAAAAACTAGCGCGGTACGAGCGCATCGGAGAGCAGCTCGCGGAGCTTTTCGCCAAGACGCGCGACCTGCAGGCGCGCATGGCCACAACCGCCGCCTTGCTGCATCACAAGTTCAGCCATTATTTCTGGTGCGGCTTCTATCGCCTGGTCGACGGCGACCTGCTGGTCGGCCCCTACCAGGGCCCCCTGGCCTGCCAGGTCTTGGCCCGCGGCCGCGGCGTCTGCTGGGCCGCCGTCAGGGAGGGCAGGACGGTGATCGTTCAAGACGTGCGCCTGTTTCCCGGGCACATCCCCTGCGACCCGCGCTCGCTCTCGGAGATCGTGGTCCCGGTCCGCGACGCCGATGGAGCCATCGTCGCCGTCCTGGACGTGGACAGCGACAAGGTGGGGCAGTTCGACGAGGAGGACCGGCAGGGGCTGGAAGCGATCGCCGCCCTCTTGGCCAAATAGGCGTTCCGCGACATCAGGGTTTTCGGAAAAATTTCACTCTCGTTGCAGGCGGTTTTATACAACTTTGGTTGTAGAAAAAAAAATTAAAAAATACACCCTTTTTTAATCCCAATGCTGTATTGCATGAGGACGCCCATCTTTTTAAGATCGGGTCGATGATTCCCAGGATTGCCCCACCCCGACACGCTTATGGAAAGGATATTTCCATAAAATTTTTGGAGAAAGGAGAAGAGAGAACCATGAAGAGGAAATGGGTTCTAGGTGGACTGGTGCTGGTCGTGCTCATGGTCTTCGCGTTCCTACCCGCCATCCAGGATGGGACCGAGATCCAGCAGTACAACCAGGAAGCGCGGCGCCAGAAGTTCCGCAACGACATCGCGCAGATGCGGGCCGAGATCCGGGCCAACGGCTGGGACTTCGAGGTCGATGTCAACGAGGCGATGCAGTACCGCATCGACCAGTTGTGCACCTTCAAGCCTGAGCTCAAGCCGGAGGACTATGACCTGGAGGCCGAGGTCGACGAGGGCGCCGTTGAGGCGGCCCTGCCCTCGTACTACATCGGCTACTACACGCCGATCAAGAACCAGGGCAGCTGCGGCTCCTGCTGGGCCTTCGCCACCATCGGCGCCACCGAGGCGGCCTACAAGAGGAAGTACGGCACCACGCTCGATCTATCCGAGCAGTATCTGGTCTCCTGCAACAGCTACGGCTACGGCTGCGACGGCGGCTGGTTCGCCTTCGGCATGGTCAAGTCGCCCGGAGCCATCCTGGAGAGCTGCTTCCCCTACAAGGCGGTCGACGCCCCCTGCAGCTACTGCTACAACCCGGCGCGCTACAAGATCTATTCCTACGGCAGCGTCAGCACCACCACCACCAGCATCAAGACCGCCATCTACAACTACGGCTGCGTCGCCGCCGCGGTCTACGTCAACAGCTACTTCCAGGCCTACAAGAGCGGCACCTTCAGCGCCTGCCAGAGCTACTCGCCCAACCACGCCATCATCTTATGCGGTTGGGACGACGCCCGCGGCGCCTGGAGGCTGAAGAACTCCTGGGGCACCAGCTGGGGCGAGAGCGGATTCATGTGGATCAAGTACGGCTGCTCGCGCGTCGGCTACGGGGCCACCCGCTGCTCCTTCTAGCCTAGCAACGAAGAACAAAAAACCCCGCCCGCGAGGGCGGGGTTTTTTTTTGGTGTTAGTGTTGCCGTCGGGAAGAAACCCAATGAACGATCGGTGATGGTGGCAGGGGTAGGAAGCAAGCCCTTGAACGATCTCTATTTGTTCTCTTGTTTTTTTTCATCTGCTTGGCGTTCGGCAAGCATCGACGCGTCCAGCGATCGTCCGCATGGAACGCGGTACGTGGCACTGGGCACCTCTGGTTTCGTAGCGCCTCCGCCGTGCGCCGCAGGCCCTACGCCTTGCGCCGTTCACTTCTCTTCTAGCTCTTCAGCATCTCCACGAACTTGTCCTCTGCCGCCCGGACCAGCGGCGAGCCCGGGAACTGTTCGCGGAACTGCTCCAGGCGGTAATGGGCGGCCTCGAGCATGTTGTTCTCGGCCAGCAGCAGCACCAGCTGGTAGAACGAGCTGCGCCGCGTCTCGTCGGGGGCCGAGGGCTCGAGGACCAGCTTTTCCAGGAGGCGCGCCGCCGGCTCGTGGTCGCCCTTGAGATAGAAGATCCCGGCCAGGCGGTACTGCAGCCCGGGGTCCAGCATCTTGTCTCCGTAATGGTCCCGGTACTCGCGGAACAGTTCCATGGCCTGTTCGGGCGCTGCGCCCAGCTTCAGGGCGATCGCTTTCTGGAACAGCTCAGCCCCCTCGGGCTTGCGGGTAAGGGCGTATTCCCGGGCCAGACCGGCGAGCGCGTCCAGGTTGTCGGGGTTCAGCTGCAGCGCCGCCAGCAGCGAATCGACGCTGTCGCGCCGCGAATAGGGGTTTTCCATGGCCTCCAGCCCGGCCGTGGTGAATTTTTCCTCGGCCGCCTTGGCGTGCAGCTTCAGCAGAAGGGCCACGGCCATGCCGGCCAGCATGCTGCCGACGTGGGTCCAGTAGCCGATGTTCGACTGGCCACCCGAGAGGCGTTCGATGCCTCCCTGCAGGTCGCTCAGGAAGAAAAAGCCGAGCAGCGGCAGGGCGCTGATCCTCAGCTTGGCGTTCAGCGGGCCGAACACGGGCAAGGGAATGACCAGCTTCTTGAAATAGCAGCGGACCATGAAGAGGCCCATGATCCCCGACACGGCTCCCGAGGCGCCCATGCCGTGGAGCGGGGCGTTGAAGAACAGGCGCCAGACGGCGACGCCCACCAGGCCGCCGGCCAGGCCGGTGGCGAGATAGAGGAGGAGGAAGCGGCGCCTTCCCAGCCGCTCCTCGACCGAGGGGGCGAAGGCCCAGAGGAAGACCAGGTTGCCCCAGAGGTGTCCGGGGCTGGCGTGGAGGAACATGGCGGTCAGGGGGCTGATCAAGGAGGCGCCGCCGACCGGTGTGGAAGGCAGAAACATGAAGCATTCCTCGAGGGTCGCCAGGTCGGCCGGCGGCAGGAGGCGCATGAGATAGAAGACCGCGGCATTGGCCGCGACCAGGGCCAGGGTGGCCTTGGGCAGGAACGGCCGCCTTCCCCCCTCGGCGTAGGCGACGGGAATCAACGTGACATGGTCGCGCACGACGTCGACCAGCCGCTCGCCGGTCTGGATCGACTTGAACCAGACGTAGGAGAACAGCAGCAGGGGGATGAAGATCCAGAAAAAGGAGAGCAGCTCGGCCAGCGCGCTGCGGAAAAGGTAGGTGACCGCGACCAGGACGGCCACCTTGACCAGGTAGAGCTTCTCGCTTCTGTCGAAGGGCTGGCGCCGGTAGGGTCGTGCCTCCAGGACCAAGGGATTCCTCCACGGCGCGCCCGGTTCCCTGGCGGGAGCGCCGGCGCCTATTGTAGCGGCTTAAATCTTTTCAGGCAAATTGGACACGCCAGGCGATGGGTAGTGACTGCGGTAGTGGCAGACCATGGCCATTCAAGAACTCTGTCAAGAAGGTCGTTTCAGTGCCGTTTCGATCGCCACCACTACCCCTCTCGGATTGAGTTCGTTGCCGGATGCTCTGCTCTGTGCTAGAGTTCTGCGCATGGAACGCGAAGCGAAGAAGCTGCTGTGGAAGCCCGGCACCATGCTCTATCCCGTGCCGGCCGTGCTGGTCAGCTGCGGCGATTTCAACGGCGAACGGAACCTGCTCACCGTGGCCTGGACCGGTATCGCCTGCACCGAGCCGCCCATGTGCACCATCGCCCTGCGGCCGCAGCGCCACTCCTACGGCCTGGTGCGCGCCAGCGGCGAGTTCGTCGTCAACCTGACCACGGCGGCCATGGCCCGGGCCGTCGACTGGTGCGGTGTCAAGAGCGGCCGCGATTTCGACAAGTTCAGGGAGGTGAAGCTCACGCCGCTGGCGGCGAAGGTCGTCGCCGCGCCGCTGGTCGCCGAGTCGCCGGTCAACCTCGAGTGCAGGGTGCGGGAGGTGCGCGAGCTGGGCAGCCATCATCTGTTCATCGCCGAGATCCTGGCCGTGCACGCCGATCCCTCCTATTTCGACGCCCGGACCGGCTTCTTCAACCTGGCCGCCGCCGAGCCCCTCTGCTACTGTCACGGCCACTATTACCGCCTGGGCAAGCATATCGGCAAGTTCGGGTTTTCGGTGGAGAAGAAGAAAAAAAGGCAAATGGCGAAAGGCAAAAGGCAAAAGTAAAGGGGGATGGCTATTTCTTCCAGATCTCGGGCGTGGATGCCCCCGGGGCGTTGTACTCGATGACCGATGGTGTGACGAAGACCATGATGTAGTCGGGGTCCCCGGGCCCTGAAAAGTAGCGGCTCCAGCCCTCCTGCCAGTGCTCCCTCTTCGTCGCCGCATCGGAGCGGATCCCGGCGCGGCCGGCGATCTGCAGGTAGGCCGAGTCGTCGGGCGGCTGCAGGTTGCCGCAGGTGAGGTGCACGCGGGGTTCGGCGGCGATGTGCCGGGCCTTGCGCGAGGCGAGGCTGGTGCAGAAATGCAGGGTGAAGTCGCGCTCGGCGCGGACGGTCACGTAGCGCACCCAGGGGGCGCCGTCGGCGCCGATCGTGGCCAGCGCCGCCGTCTGCTCGCGGCCGAGAATGCTCCAGATCTTCTTCCCTAGTTCGTTCATGGCTCCTCCTGCTGAAGACATCATAGACGATTCGCACTGCAAAAATCCAACCTGCGGTTCCATTTCTCCGCTTCATGAACTAGAATCCTGGCTGAACCAAGGAGGCCGGGATGTCCATGATCGGATTGGGATTGATGCCTTTTTTCATGAATTATTTCGCCGCCGTCGTGCTGCTGGCGCCGCTGGCCTACCTGTTCGTCAAGTGGCGCGCTTACCGCGACGGCAACGCGGCGGACCCCTGGCTGGGGGCGGCCGTATTGCTGCAGCACTTCTGGACCCTGGGCTTGCAGTTGGCCCTCGCCGGCCTGGCCCTGGCGGCCTCCGGACTGATCGGCGGCAGGATGGCGGGGGAAGTGGAGCCCGGATTGGCCCTGCTCTTCGCCGGCATGGTTTCCTTGATGGCCGCTTTCTTCGTCCTGAAACGGCTGCCTGCCTCACCGCTGCGCCAGGCCGCTTGGCGGGTCTATTTTGCCGTCAACCTGGTGTTCTGCGGCCTGATCGTCGTGATCGCCCTGGGCGCCGCTTCCTGGGCGTTGCTGGCGGCCAAGCCCGCCGACGCCCGCCTGCCCCTCGTCGCCCTGGTGGTCTTCGCCCCCGCCTGGGCGTGGCTGCTGCGGCGACTGCTGCCCAAGTAGCCCAGCGGCTACGGCTTTTCCCGGGTCGTGGCCGCCCTTGCAGACTGGTTCCGGCCGCTGTGGGCGATCCGCGGCCCTGACTTGATTCTCTCCCGTGTTCTTTTTACAATCATGGGAACAAGGAGAAAAAAATGAAAAAAATCATGACCGGCATGGCGCTGGGCGTCCTGCTGCTGACGTGGGGCGCGGCGTTCCTCGGGGCCCACTGCCAGGTGCCCTGCGGCATCTATGACGACGAGGCGCGCTTCAAGCTGCTGTTCGAGCACATCGCCACCATCGAGAAGGCGATGAAGGAGATCTCCTCACTCTCGGCCCAGGCGCCGGTGAACTACAACCAGGTGGTGCGCTGGGTGATGAACAAGGAGAAGCACGCCGAGGAGTTCAGCGAGATCCTTTCCTACTACTTCCTGGCCCAGCGCCTGATCCCCCGCGCCGCCGGGGAGGAGGGCCGCGCCGCCTACCTGGAGCAGCTGGAACTCTGCCAGCGGCTGATCGTCACGGCCATGAAGGCCAAGCAGACCGTCGAACTCGCCCACGTGCAGACGCTCAGGGACCTGCTCACGAAGCTACAGAACAGTTATTTCAAGAAAAAGTAGCGCAAAGAACTGATGACGGGTGGAAGTGTTCAAGAGTTGAAAAGAACAACGTTGAAGCGTTGAAGTGCTGAAGAGTAGAAGGGTTCGGGCATAAGGGGCATGATGTTTGTTTTGCCATGAACTCTTCAACACTTTACTCGTCCGCCCTTCAGCAAGGGCATTGCCGATCATGAAAATTCTGGCTTTGGCCGACATCGACGACTTCCGCTGGCGCGGGCCCGGGGGGGAGGCCGACCTGCTGCTGGCGCTGGGCGACCTGGCCGACGCGGTGATCCTCGAGGCGGCTTCGGCCTGGAACTGCGCCGCCATCTTCGCCGTCAAGGGCAACCACGACGCCGACGCCCCGTTCCCGGCGCCCATCGTCGACCTGCACCTGGGCACCGCCGGGTTCGGCGGCCTGCGCTTCGGCGGCCTGAACGGCTGCTGGCAGTACAAGCCGCGCGGCAGCTTCCTGTATTACCAGGAGGAGGCGGAGGAATTCCTGAGGGACTTTCCGCCTGTCGATATTTTTCTCTCCCACAATTCCCCCCGGCGCGTCCACGACCGCGAGGACGAGGTGCACACCGGCTTCACCGCCCTGAACGCCTATATCGGGAGGGCGCGGCCGCGGCTGCTGCTCCACGGCCACCAGCACCAGGAACGCGAGACGCAGGTGGGGGAGACGAGGGTCATCGGGATCTATGGCTGGAAAGAGATCGAACTATCGTGACGCGTAACGCGTAACGCGTGACGCGGAACAGCAATATGACGAACTTGCTGCTGGGTCTTTCTTTCTCACCTGTCGTGCGTTACGGGCTACGACAGGTTGTTTCCTAGGCAAAAAATTCTCGGCCGGCTTTACGGCCGACATTTCCTGCGGTCAGTGATTGTTTTATCTACCGTCCGCCTTACGCCTTATGCCGTACGCCGAGGTCGGATATTCACTTGATGCGGCTCACCACCGTCTTCATCAGCTTCGCCGCCATGGGGCGGACGGCCTTCTCCTCGCTGCCGGGAACCAGCAGCGTGATCAGGGCGTAGCGGCCCGCCTTGAAGGCGTGGATCTGGACCATGCCGAAGCCGGGGCTGGTGAAGAAGGCGCTGTCGCCGGCCTCCGGGGCGTCGACCGGCGTCATCTTCATCTTGGCGAACTGGGCCTTGAACATGGCCGGCGTCTCGCCGCGCTGCAGCGGCTTGGTCAGGATGTTGAGCGAGCCGGAGCCGCCGACCACGTAGGTGCAGTCGGAGCCGGCCATGGGGTTGGCATGGGCCTTGGGGGTCCCCTTCTCGACCGGCTTGCCGGCCACGGCCCGGATCTCGGCCGGAGTGAGCAGCGAGCAGGGATCGGCTGGCGGGTCGGCGGGCAGCAGTGTCGCGCAGCCGGCAAGGAGCGGGAGCAGCGCCAGCAGAACACGGGAAAAGGCGGGTCGGGCCATGGAATACCTCCAGGATGATTTTCGGCCAGCGGGCCGGAAGTCGGGGATCATAGCAGAAACCGGCGCCCATGGCAATGATCGGCAAAGGCCGTATCTCCCCGACCTCCGGCAGGGTGAGCGGGTGCGGCTGACGAACCGTCGGCGGGCGGGCATCGGGACGGCCGCATGTGGGGCCGCGCGCGCCCCACCTGCCTGGACGGCCGCCGTGCCTGCGCCCCTTGCGAGTGAACGCAGAGGGCCGCTTCCCCGTATATGGGTCTTGCAGGCCGGAACGGCCGGGTCTGTCCCGAAGGAGTCCAATGAAGACAAAGGAAACGCATGAGATGGGGAAGGAGAGAAGGGGAATGGCCCGCCGGGATTTCCTGGCCGCCGCCGGGGCCGCCGCGGCCATCGGCTTGCTGCCCAGGCGGGGCGGCGCCCAGCAGGCTGCGCCGGAGCGCCCCGACCCGCTGCGGGTGCAGAGCAATATCCAGTCGGCCCTGGTGCAGCCCAAGAAGCCCTGGTCGATGCCCGGGCCCTTCCCGGGGATCGTGGCCGAGGTCCGGCACCCCGGCGGGCTGCAGGGGCTGCAGCCCGTTGCCGGGGCGGCCAAGCGCATGCTGGCGGCAGGACTGTGCGCGCTGACCGGGGACAGGGATCCCCGGGACGCCTGGCGCCGCTTCGTCAGCCCCGGCGAGCGGATCGGCATCAAGTTCAACCCGGTGGGGCACAAGGTCAGCGGCGTCACCTGGGACGTGATCCAGGCCGTGGTCGAGGGACTGGAGAGCGCCGGCATCCCGCGCCGCGACATGCTGGTCTGGCACCGCTTCAACGACGAGCACGCCCAGACCTATGTCCCGGAAAAGGCCCATCCCGGCGTGGAGGCCTACCTGCTGAACTGGTTCATCGTCAAGGACGGCAAGAACACGCCGGGCGGATTCGAGCGCTGGGATGAGGGCGTGTTCTACGAGGCCGACGTCTCGCTCCCCGACGAGCGGAACTACCTGGAGGAGATGTTCCATGGCGGCACGCGGAGTTATTTCCCCCGCATCCTCACGCACAGCGGCGCCGACGGCGGCGTCGACAAGGTGATCAACATCCCCTGTTTCAAGCACCACGGCGCCCCCTTCATCACCATGGCCCTGAAGAACCTGGCCTTCGGCGTGACCACCAACTGCCCGCGCGGCCATTTCTTCATCGAGCGCTTCATCGCCGAGGTGTGCGCCTTCCCGCCGGTGCGCGACAAGGTGGTGCTGAACGTCATGGACGGCCTGCGCGGCCAGTACGACCGCGGCCCGGTGCCGGCGCCGCAGTTCGTCTGGCCCCTGGGGCGGCTCTACGTCGCCTCCGACCCGGTGGCGCTGGACAGCGTCGGTTTCGAGACGCTCCTGGCCAAGCAGATCGAGGCCGGGCGGCTGGCGGCCGATAAGGCCGACGCGGTGCGCCGGCGCCACTACGGCCTGGCCGTGGCCGAGAACCTCGGCCTGGGGGTCCACAAGGGGAGGCCGATCGATGTCCGCGCCGTCGAGCTGGGCTAGGCGGGCGGGGAGGACGGTGGCGCGCCTCCTGCGGACCTGGCCGGGGCTCCTGCTGCTGCCGCTGCTGCTCGCCGCCGCCGTCGAGCCCACGCCCGGTCCGCTGCCTGGCGACAACGTGCCGCCCGGCTGGGCGCGCCGGGGCGGGCCGCTCTTTTTCGCCGGCGCCGAGCTGTACCGCCACGTCAACGGAGGCGCCGAGCTGTATCACAAGCACGGCTTCCAGCGGCTGGCGGTGCAGGATTACGCCGGGGAGGGCCGCGAGGTGCGCGTCGAGGTCTACCGGATGGCCGGCGCCGCCGGCGCCGCCGCCCTGTTCGCCGAGATCAACGCCGGGCTGGAAACGGGCGCGCGCTTCGGGGAAGAATGCGTCCTGGACGGCTTCCAGATCATGTTCCGGCGCGGGGAATGGTGCGTCTCGCTGACGACCTATGAGAGCGGCGCCGAGGCGACGGCGGCCATGGAAGCCCTGGCCGCGAAGATCGACGAGGCCTTGGCCGGGATCGCCCCCTGAAGCCCTGCTGTTTCCGGCGATCGCATGTCTGAAAACTCCCGGCGCAGGAAGGGAAGATTTTCCTTCGTGTCACGCGTCGCGACGTTTTTCCATCGTAAAGGGGATCGATCTTTCTCCCTCGTCCCTCGTCGCTTGTTACTTATCTAAGAAAGATTATTCGCCCAGCGCCTTTTCGATGGCCGCGATCACCTGCGGGTCGTCGGGGACGGTGCGCGGCTCTAAGCGGGCCGCCACCTCCTATTTCGCCTTGGCGCTGTTCTCCTTGGCCGGCTCGGGCTTGGGCGGCGTCTTGGGCGCCGAAATGCGGCGCATGGCGGACACCATGGCCCTGAGGTCGTCGCGGTTCTTGGCCAGCCACTCGGCCACGTCGAGCATCCTGCGCTGCCGCTCGGCCGGCTTGGTGGCTGCGGGATTGGGGCCCGAGCCGGCGTATTTCACCGTCCGCCCCGACTGGGTGAACTGCGGGGCGCGGAAGTTGAGCAGCCAGGCGGCCAGCCGCGCCCCCTCCTCGTCGGCGGTGACGAACGAGGGGCGTCTGTCGCCGTGGCCGTCGCAGCTGAGGAGGGTGGCGATGCCCAGCAGGTTCAGCCAGCGCACCAGGCCGGCCATGTAGGTGTCCAGAATGGCCAGGTCGTCGGGCCGCCCCGCCTCGGCCGAGCCATGGACGGCGTCGACAGCGCGCAGCCAGAAGGATTCCTCCACATAGGGTTCGCCGGGCAGGAAGATGTCGTTCTTCAGCGTCCCGAAAGAGCCGAAAGAAAGCAGCTTTTGCAGGTATTTGCGGTTGGCCTCGGTCTCGCCGGCCAGGGAGATGCGGTTGCCCTCGGCCTCCTGGGCCAGGAAGCCGCTGCGCAGCAGCGCCCGCAGCCAGGAAACGCGCGAAAGAAGCAGGCCGGCAGGGAGCTCGAAGCGCCACACCTCCCAGAGCAGGGCCATGGCCGGCTCCAGGAAAAGGCGCTCCCCGGCGGCCTTGTAATTCTTGCCGCCCAAGAACAGGTTGCGCCGCGCCTGGGCGATCACGGAAAAGACGTGCGGCCAGTCCAGGGGCAGCGTGCCGCCGGCCAGCAGGTGCCCGCGGGCGCAGGCCGGGGAGAAGGGGGGCGGGGAGTCGGAAGCGGGGATCTTTTCCAGCGCCGCGGCGACGAAAGCGCGGCGCTCCCCGGACGGGTCCCAGTCGGCGATGTTGTTCTTCTGCATCCAGAGGAGGTGGAACGCCGGAGCCATGGCCAGCAGTTCCTCGGCCTTCTTGCGGAATTCGCGGTCGATCTTGCAGAGGTTGGCGAAGCGGCCGGACAGCTTCTGGTCGCGTCCGAGGCAATGGGCCAGGTAGCCCTCGTCGTGAGCGCGCCGCGGGTCGGGGGCCCCCCTGGCCGCCCAGGCCATGAGCGCCGCCCAGAGGCAGACGAAACGCTCGGCCGCCTTCTCGCCTCCGGGCTTCTGGAAGCGGCGCACCCAGGAGCGGACGAAGTCCCACAGCTCGGCGTTGTCGGACGGGCGGCTCAATGATTGCAGGTCGCCGGCTTCGGACGTCAGGATGCCGCAATCGGGTTTCTCGGCCATGGGAGCCACCTCCACGGAATCGACTCCCCATATCATAGCATAAAACGGAAAAAGATAGTGCGGAGGGCCACGGGCGGTCGGCCCTTCCGCTTTCCCTTCAGCCTTTCATGCGGCTGGCACCTGCGGGCAGGAGCCGCCGGGAATCGTGCCCGACAGGCCTGACGGCTCCAACCGGTCCGACGTCCTGGGCTTGACATCGATCCCGCATTTCTGCACTATTTGCATTCAGCCAAGACGGGTCGCATGAGGAAGACCAGGAGTCGGACGATGAAGAGAATGGGGTTGCCGTTATTGTTCCTGCTCGTTTTTTCTGGCGATTTCCTGTCTGCCGCCGCTGAGGAGGGCTTGATGGCCGATCTGGTTCTTGTCAACGGCAGAATATTCACGGTGAATGCGGCCCAGCCCTGGGCGCAGGCCGTGGCCATCCGCGGCAGCAGGTTCGTCCTGGTCGGAAGCGACGAGCAGGCCCGGAAGCTCGTCGGCAGCGGCACGCAGGTCATCGACCTGCAGGGCAGGCTGGCCCTGCCCGGCTTCAACGACGCCCATGTCCACTTCGCCAACGGCGGCCTCTACCTGCTGGGCATCGACCTGCGGCCGGCCGGCGACGAGAAGGAGTTTGTGCGCATATTAAAAGATTATATAGGGAAGACCCCGAAAGGGGAGTGGATCACCGGCGGCAACTGGGACCACGAGAATTGGCCGTCGAAGAGGCATCCGCACCGGGAGCTGATCGATCGCTTCAGCGCCGATCATCCCGTCCTGGTCTCACGCCTCGACGGCCACATGGCGCTGGCCAACACCCTGGCGCTGAAGCTGGCCGGCATCACTCGCGACACTCCCGACCCGCAAGGCGGCGAGATCGTCAGGGACAGGGAGACCGGCGAGCCCAGCGGCATCCTGCGCGACACGGCCATGGCGCTGGTGGACAAGGTCATCCCGCCGCTCTCGCGCGAGAAGCGCGAGCGGGCCATCCGCGCCGCCATGCGCCACGCCCAGGAGCTGGGCGTCACCAGCATCCAGGACAACAGCTCGGCCGAGGACCTGGCGATCTACCAGGAACTCTACCGGAAGGGGGAGCTCGGCGTGCGCGTCTCTGCCTGGCGTTCCATCGACTTCAGCGGCGACTTCGAACGCATCGGCATCACCGCCCCCCACGGAGATTCCTTCCTGCGCCTGGGCACGGTCAAGGTCTTCGTCGACGGCTCGATGGGAGCCGGCACGGCGCTGTTCTTCGCGCCCTATGCCGACGATCCCGCCACGGCGGGACTGCCCATCCACAAGAAGGAGCGGCTCGAGGAGCTCATCGTGGCCGCCGACAAGGCCGGTCTGCAGGTGGCGGCCCACGCCATCGGCGACCGGGCCAACGCCTGGATCCTGGACGCTTTCGCCTCGGCCTGCGCAGCCAACGGCCGGCGCGGCGCCCGCCACCGCGTCGAACATGCCCAGGTGGTGCGGGCGGATGACGTCAGGCGCTTCGCGGAACTGGGAGTCATCGCCTCGGTCCAGCCCAGCCACTGCATCGACGACATGCGCTGGGCCGCCAAGCGCATCGGCGCCCGCACGGCCGACGCCTACCGCTGGCGCTCGTTCCTGGACGCCGGGGTCAGGCTGGCCTTCGGCACCGACTGGGACGTCGAGCCCCTCGACCCGCGCCTGGGCCTCTACGCCGCTGTCACGCGCGAGCTGCCCGGCGGCGGCCCCCAGGGCGGATGGCATCCGGCCGAGAAGCTTTCCTTGGAGCAGGCCATCACGGCCTACACGCTGGGGTCGGCGTATGCCGAGTTCCAGGAAAGTGACAAGGGGAGTGTCGAGGCCGGCAAGCTCGCCGACCTGGTGGTGATGGCGGAGAACCTGTTCCAGGTAGCGAAAAAAGAGATCCTCGTCACGCCGGTGGCCATGACCATACTCGACGGAAAAGTCGTTTTTCGCCGCTGACGTTCCCGGGCGCCGGCAGTCCCGGTCCGAGCCGATCCTCGGCAAATTCAATCAGACTATTTTAAAAAATGCTCAATTATAGGCAATTTATAAATAACATTCGTGTGCAGTGTGATTTGGTTGAAAACGGCCCGGATTTATACTATAACTGTCGTGTAAAAATATTTTAAAAAAAATATTTTTAGGTGTTGACATGCCCAAAAAAATGGGTATAATGTCGGTGTTTTTCCTTCGGTGAAGAAAATAAGGATCTTTGAAAACTGAGTAGAGTGATGTTTTAGCCAGCATTAGAAGACCCAAATTTCCAAAATCAAAAGTTTCAAACTTTTCCATCCCGGTTTAAGGGGCTTCGGCCCTTTAAATAACTAACTGGAGAGTTTGATCCTGGCTCAGAGTGAACGCTGGCGGCGTGCCTAACACATGCAA
>CAZVPI010000017.1:0-38307 GCA_964628035.1 uncultured Clostridia bacterium
TTTGGTTTAAGGACTACCTCAAATCAAAAGTGCGAAAAATACTTGACACTACCTGCTGACGTCTAGCGTCGAACGTCTAACGTCTTCTTCATACCAGAGCGGAGCAAAAACACCAGGAAGAAAACGGCGCCTCCGGTCAGCACGATGGCGGCGCCCGCCGGCAGGTCCAGGACGTAGGAAAGATACAGGCCGGCCAGGACCGTGAACTCGGCGATCGCCATCGTCCACAGGCCGAGGGCCCGGAAGGAGCGGCTGAAGAGGCGGGCGGTCGACACGGGGATGATCAGGATGGCGCTGACCAGCACGATGCCCATGACGCGGATGCCCAGCACCAGGGCGCAGGCCAGCAGGACATAGAGGACCGGCTCGTAGAGACCGGGGCGGACGCCGGCCATGCAGGCCAGTTCGCGGTCGAGCGCCAGCAGGGTCAGCTGGCGGCGGCGCAGGGCGAGGAAGGCGAGGATCGCGGCTCCCAGGACGGCGATCAGCGACAGGTCGCGGGAGCGGATGGCCAGGATGTTGCCGAAGAGGTAGCCGATCAATTCGGGTTGGTAGCCGCGGCGCAGGCTGATCAGCGCCACGCCCAGGGCCATGCCGCTGGTGAACAGGATGCCGATGATCGAGTCGACCGGCAGCCGGCTTTTCTTCTCCAGGACGTAGACCAGCAGCGCCAGCAGCGAACTGAACAGCAGCGCCGTGAGCAGGGGGTCCTTCCTCAGCAGCAGGCCGATGGCGGCGCCGGCCAGGGCGGCGTGGGCGATGCCGTCGCTGAAGAAGGCCATGCGCCGCAGGGTGACGAAAATGCCCAGGCGCGAGAGCAGCAGGCCCAGGACGAGGCCGGCCAGCAGCGCCCGCTGCATGAAGGGGAGCTGAAACAGCTCAATCATGGCCCTGCCCAACGCCGGTCTCGACCGGTTGGCGCGGCGCCGCCCCGTGGCCGTGGGCCCTGAAGTCTGCGTTCTCGCCGTACAGCCGGCGCAGGACGTCGGCCGTGAGCGCCTGCCGGGTCTCGCCGTGCGAAACCAGGTCGCGGTTCAGGCACAGGATCTGATCGGTGAGCTTGTAGACCATGCTCACCTCGTGGGAGACCATGAAGATCGTGACGCCGTGCTCGCGGTTCAGCCGGCGGATGGTCGAGTAGAAGTCGCCCTGGCCCTCGATGTCGATGCCGCTGGTCGCCTCGTCCAGGAAGAGGACGCGCGGCCTGTGCAGCAGGGCGTGGGCCAGCAGCACCCGCTGCAACTGGCCGCCGGAAAGCTCGCCGATCAGCTTGCCTTTGAACTGCTCCATCCCCACCTCGGCCAGGACGCCGTGGACAGGGAGAAGCTTCGGCGTGCGGCAGGTCAGGGCGATGAACTCCTCGACCGTCAGCGGGAACGCGGGATCGAAGGCGAAGCGCTGCGGCACGTAGCCCAGCCGCTCCAGCACCTGGCGCACGGGCCGGGAAAACAGGCGGATCTCCCCCTCGTAGGGGACCAGCCCCAGGATGGCCCGCAGCAGGGTGGTCTTGCCCGAGCCGTTGGGGCCGATGACGGCCACCACGGACGGCTTTTCTATCGTGAAGGTAACCCGTTCCAGGGCCGTTGTCCCGGCAAAACGGACGGTCAGGTCGCGGACCTCCAGGACGGGCGTCATGGCCGGCGTCCCAGCGCCGCCGCCACGGCGCGGGCGTTGCGGCGCAGCATCTCGGCATAGGAGTCTCCGGGCGCGGCGCCGCCGAGGGGATCGAGGACGACCGGGCGCAGCCCGAGGTCGGCGAGCAGCGGCGCCAGACTGTCGCCGGGAAGCTGCGGCTCGGAGAAAAGGACCCGCGCCTGGCTCAGTCGCGCCTGATCGTAAAGGCGCTTCAGGTCGCGGGGCGTCGGCTCGCGGCCCGGCGAACTCTGGAAGACGGCGGCGATCTCCAGGCCGTAGGCGTCGGCAAAATAGCGCCACGCGTCGTGGAACACGATCACCCGGCTGCCCGCAGCCGGGGCCAGTGTCCTGCGCAGCTCGGCGTGGAGCTCGCGCAGCTCGGCGGCCAGGGCGCGGCCGTTGGCCTGGTAGGCCGCGGCGCGGCCCGGATCGGCCTCGGCCAGGGCAGCGGCCGCGGCCGCTGCCATGAGGGCGCCGTTGGCGGCGCTGAGCCAGTAATGGGGATCGGGCCCCTCTTGACGGTGAAGATGGCCATGGGACGCGAGGGAGTGCGGCAGCAGGGGGATGCCGGCGTCGAGTCGGACGACCCGCGCCAGGCGCAAGCTGGCGGCCAGGGGATCGATCCAGTCGTCGACGCCGCCGATCTTGAAGACGAGGCGGGCCGGCTGCAGCGAGCGGACCACGGCCGGCGTCGGCTCGAAGGTGTGGGGCGAGGCGCCTGCAGGCAGGACCTGGACGATGCGCCAGGCCGGGCCGGCGACGCGGCCGACGATATCGGCCACGGGGAAGAGGGTCGCGGCCGCCACCGGGGCCTCCGCCCGGCCGGGGGCGGGGAGCAGCGCGGCCAGAAGCGACGCGGCGCAAAGAAAGAATCGGCGGCTCTTCACGCCGGGATTTTATCAGAATCGCCGCAACGAGTAAAACCGGGCCCCGCAGCCAAGCAGGAACGGAGCTCTCTGTGTCAGTGCAGGTTTGTCCGAATAAGATCGAAACTGGAAAGACTGAAGCAGCCAATCCCCATCAAGCGCCAAGCATCAATCCCCTGGCGGGGACTTCGTTACCCAATGACCCAAACCAGGGTCCCGAAAAGGGAAAAGGTAGAAGGAAAAAGTGCAGGCAGAATGACTTTGATCGCTTGCTGCCACCACTGTCACTGCCGCGGTCACCTCCAAATGGATCTGCGGCCGGAGCCGGTGTATAATCCCTCTTCCTTTGCCTGGAGGTGCCATGGGCCGGAGCCAGGAGAGAGTCCGTCTGCCGCGCAACGTAAAGGTCGTCAGCGTCACCAGCCTGCTCACCGACATCTCCAGCGAGATGGTGATCAACACCCTGCCCCTGTTCCTGAAGAACGTGCTCGGGGTCAAGACCGCCCTCATCGGCCTGATCGAGGGGGTGGCCGAGTCGGCTTCCAGTTTTTTGAAGCTGTTTTCCGGGTGGTTTTCCGACCGCCTGGGTCGGCGCAAGCTCCTGGCGGTCCTCGGCTACGGGATCTCGGCGGCTTTCAAGCCGTTGTTCTATTTCGCCTCCTCCTGGGGGCTGGTGGCCGTGGCCCGCTGGGGCGACCGCGTCGGCAAGGGGATCCGCACCGCGCCCCGCGACGCCCTGGTGGCCGACTCCACTCCTGCCGGGCAGCGGGGCCTGGCCTTCGGTTTCCATCGCGCCGCCGACACGGCCGGGGCCTTCCTGGGGCTGCTCATCGCCCTGGCCATCGTCTGGTGGCTGCAGCGGGGCGGCGGCGAGCTGCTGTCCGGGACCTTCCGCGTTATCGTTCTGGCCAGCCTGCTGCCGGCGTTCCTGGCCGTGGCCGTCCTGGCCCTGGGCGCCAGGGATGCCAAGCCGGCCGCCGCGGTTGCCGCCGCCCGCCCGCGCTTCGGCTTCACCTCGCTGGGCGGGGACTTTCGCCGCTTCATCCTCATCGTCGGCCTCTTCGAGCTCGGCAACTCCTCGGACGCCTTCATCATCCTGCGCGCCCAGGAGCGGGGCCTGCCGGTGACCGGCATCCTGGCCATGCTGATCGCCTTCAATTTCGTCTACACCGTCCTGTCTTATTTCGCCGGCAGGCGCTCCGACCGCGTCGGCCGCCGCGGCGTGGTCATGGCCGGCTGGGCGCTCTACGCCCTGATCTATCTCGGCCTCGGTGCCGCCCGCAGCTCAGGCGCCATCGTCCTGCTGTTCGTGCTCTACGGCGCCTATTACGGTTTGAGCTACGGCACGGCCAAGGCCCTGGTGGCCGACCTGGTCCCGGCCGAGTCGCGGGGCATGGCCTTCGGCACCTACAACGCCGTGCTGGGGCTCTCCGACCTCCCCGCCTCGCTGATCGCCGGTCTGCTGTGGAGCGGAGCCGGGGCGTGGCAGGGATTCGGCCCCTCGGCGCCGTTCTTTTTCGGCGCGGCCATGGCCCTGCTGGCGCTGCTGCTGCTCGCAGCCTGGCGGCCCGCCCCGAGGCGGGATTGAGCGCCCGCGCTCCGTTTGCAATGGCCCGCCGATGTGCTATCGTGAAAGGGTGAAAAAGACCGGAGAAGACTCGCGGCCGGCGTTGCTGACGCTGCGCCTGTCCAGGCTGGAGGCAACGCCGCGCGCCTCCCGGCTTCAGGCGCCGGACGCGAGGGAATTCCATGTCTCCCGGGATTCCCGCGGCCGTCTGGGGTTTGACCAGGCCCTGTTCTCCCTTTCCGGGAACGTGGTGCTGGCCGACTTCCAGGCCGTGCGCGTCCTGGCGCAAAAGCTCAACGAGGCGCGGTCTGCCGGGGCCGCTCCGCTGCGCGCCGGCGACCTGAACGCCATGGGGCTGATCGACGAGATCCTGCACCATGTCGTGGCCCTGTACGCCGCCCAGGTGAGGCCGAGCGCCATGCGCGACCTGCTGTCCGCGCTGGAAAAGAGGGCCGGCGCCGGCGAGATGCGCGCGCTGTTGCTCGAATTCTGCCGCCAATTCCCACCCCTGGACGTCCACGCGGGGCGCCTGTCCCCCGAGGAGTACGTGGCCGGAGAGGCCGGGGGGCAGGCCAACCGCGTGACGGCGCTGGAGGAGCTGATCCTGCTCTGGCTGGCCAACGCCAACCCCGCCTTCGCCCCGTTCCATGAGCTGTTCGCAGACGAGCGGCTGGCGGCCGGGACCGCGTACGCTAGAGTCCCCGGGCTGGCCCGCGACTTCTTCGCCGGCCTTCCCGGCTTCGGGCCCGAGGGCCAGAACCTGATCGACATGCTGCGCAGCCCGGCGCTGGCCTTTCCCGATTCCCTTGCCGGGCAGCTGCGGTACATGCGCGAGAGGTGGGGTCTGCTGCTGGGCAGGTTCCTGGAAAGGCTGCTCGTCGCCGGCGACCTGATCCGCGAGGATGAGAAGGCCTTCCCCCCCGGGCCGGGGCCGGCGCAGGTCTTCGACGCCCGGCTGGCCGATGGCCAGGCGCGCCCGGACGGCGGCGGCGACGGCGAGCGCTTCACCCCGGACCGCGACTGGATGCCGCGCCTGGTGCTGATGGCCAAGAGCGTCTACGTCTGGCTCGACCAGCTCAGCCGCGCGACCGGCCGCGCCATCAACACCCTGGATGCCATCCCCGACGAGGAGCTGGACCGGCTGGCGCGCTGGGGCTTCACCGGCTTGTGGCTGATCGGCGTCTGGGAGCGGAGCCCGGCCTCGCGGCGCATCAAGCAGGCCTGCGGCAATCCCGAGGCCATGGCCTCGGCCTATTCCCTTTACCGCTATGAGATCGCCGCCGACCTGGGCGGCGAGGCGGCGCTGGAAAACCTGCGCGCCCGCGCCTGGGCCCGGGGCATCCGCCTGGCCTCCGACATGGTTCCCAACCACATGGGCATCGACTCGCCCTGGGTGATCGAGCATCCCGAATGGTTCGTCCAGCTCGACCACAGCCCCTTCCCCGCCTACCGCTTCACGGGCGAGGACCTGTCGGGCGACCCGCGGGTGGCGATCCGCCTCGAGGACCATTACTACGACCGCAGCGACGCCGCCGTGGTCTTCCAGTGGACCGACCGCCGCAGCGGCCGCGTGCGCTACATCTACCACGGCAACGACGGCACGCGCATGCCGTGGAACGACACGGCGCAGCTGAACTACCTGCGCGCCGACGTGCGCGAGGCGGTGATGCAGTCCATCCTGGAGGTGGCGCGCAAGTTTCCCATCGTCCGCTTCGACGCGGCCATGACCCTGACGCGCAGCCATTACCAGCGGCTGTGGTTCCCCCCTCCCGGCGCCGGCGGCGACATCCCCTCCCGCGCCGGGCTGGGCCTGACCCCTGAGCAGTTCCAGCGCGTGATGCCCTGGGAGTTCTGGCGCGAGGTGGTCGACCGCATGGCGCGCGAGAACCCCGACACGCTCCTGCTGGCCGAGGCCTTCTGGCTGATGGAATCCTATTTCGTGCGCACCCTGGGCATGCACCGCGTCTACAACAGCGCCTTCATGAACTTCCTGAAGATGGAGGAGAACGCCAAGTTCCGCCAGTCGCTGAAGAACGCCCTGGAGTTCAACCCCGAGATCCTCAGGCGCTACGTCAACTTCATGAACAACCCCGACGAGGAGACGGCCTGGGCCCAGTTCGGCGGCGGCGACAAGTACTTCGGCGCCTGCACGCTGCTGGCCGCCCTGCCCGGGCTGCCGATGTTCGGCCACGGCCAGGTCGAGGGCTTCCGCGAAAAATACGGCATGGAGTACCGGCGCGCCTACTGGCAGGAGTCCGCCGACCTTGAGCTGGTCGAGCGCCATGAGAGGCAGATCTTCCCCCTGCTGCGCTGGCGGGACATGCTGGCCGGGGTGGAGGAGTTCCGCCTCTACGATTTCTTCACCGACGAGGGCCGGGTCGACGAGAACGTCATCGCCTTTTCGAACGGCGACCGGGAGAGGCGCTGCCTGGTGGCGTTCCATAACCGCTTTGCCTCGACCGCGGGCTGGATCCGCCTTTCGGCCGCCTTCGCCGCCGAGGACCCCTTCGGCGGCCCGCGCGTCCTCACCCGGGAAAGCCTGGGGCAGGGACTGGGACTCAGCGGCGGGCCGGGTCTTTATGCCGTGCTGCGCGACCAGGTCTCGGGGCTCGAGTACCTGCATCCGAGCCAGGATCTCTGTTCGCGCGGCCTGCACCTGGAGCTGGGAGCCTACCAGACCGTGGTTTTCATGGAGATCGGCGAAGTGGCCGACGGCGGGGACGGGCGCCTGGCGCGCCTGGCCGCCCGGCTGCAGGGCCGCGGGGTCCCCAGCCTTCTCGACGCTGCGCGGGAGATGGACCTGGCACCGCTTCACGAAGCGTTGCGCAGCCTGTGCGCCCTGGAACCGGCCGCGTCCTTCCTGGAAGCGGTGCGCACCGCCCCGGGGGGAATCGAGGAAAACAGCCTGTGGCTCGAGTATGAGGGGAAGGCGCGCCTTGTCGGCGAGGCGGCGGCAG
Organism: uncultured Clostridia bacterium; assembly: GCA_964628035.1. Classification (GTDB taxonomy): domain Bacteria; phylum Acidobacteriota; class Aminicenantia; order UBA2199; family UBA2199; genus UBA2199. Next base: position 7,026 of record CAZVPI010000017.1, read on the forward strand.
GAGGCGAAGAAGGGCGCAGGATCGCCGAGGCCATCCTGGACGCGCTTGGCGCGTGCCGCCGGGCCGCCCTGTCGCAGCCGGGCGGCGGCTGGGCGCGTGCCCAGGAAGGGACGGCCGCTGCCCCTGCCGCAAGCGCCGCGGGCCTGAAACCCCAGGCGGAAAACGGGGGCGAGGGCGGCGTGACGCCGCTGGCGGTCCGGGAGGGTCTTTGCCGCCGCCTGCTGCGAGCCGCCCTGCTGGCGATCTCCGCCGGCTCGCCGCGGCGCTGGGACGAGATGGGCCTGGACGGCGCCGTCGCGGCTGCGATGGCGGCCTGGGGAGAAGGCCAGGGCGAGATCATCCTGACCGCGCGTCTCTTCCGCTTCTTCAGCCTGGAACAGGGCAGGACGCGCGCCGCGGCGCGGGAATGCGCCAAGGAAGGGGAGTCGGCCGCCAGGGCCTTGGCAGGGCTTGTCGAGGCCATCCTGTCCGAGGAACCGGTACGGGATTTTCTGCAGGTCAACGCCTACGCCGGGGAGGAATATTTCAACCAGGAGCGGTTCTCCCGTTTGGCCGCATGGCTTCGGGAGGAGATGGAAGGGGAAATGACGGCGGCAGACTGCCAGGATGGCCCGGGGGCCGAGGAGGCGCGAATCCTGCTCGCATTTCTGCCGATCCTGGCCCTGGAATGCCGGTATGAAGTGAAACGTTTCCAATCGATTTTAAAAGAATTTCAGAAAAAATAGATTATGCAGTTGACATTTTTAGAATTACAATTTAAAATAAAGTGAGTGAATGTTCACTATTGATTAAAAATGAAGAAATTATTCGAAAAATTTCTGGAAAAGAGAAAAGTCGATATCATTATTGCCGTCTTGCGCCTGGTCGACCAGGTGGGAGTAAGCGGCGTAACCACCAAGCGCATTGCCCGCGAGGTCGGCGTCGTCGAAGGGGCCCTGTACAAGCATTTCAACTCCAAGCACGAAATCTTTCACAGGCTGCTGGAGGTCGCGGAAATGCAGCTGAGGGACAAGTTCGCCGAGATGGATGAGCGTCGTCTTGCGCCCGACCAATGGCTCGAAGGCCTGTTTGACTATGTCGTGCGTTACCTTGAAGAATTTCCCGGCCTCTACCGCATTGTGTTCAGCGACGCCTTGTACGCCGAAGACAACGATCTTTTCTGGCGCTTCAAGACCGTCACCTACGAGCTGAAGGACCGCGCCGAGCAGGCCATCCGCTCCGGTGCGGAGGCCGGGCTCTTCCGCTCCGGGGCCGACCCGGCGACCTGGTCCATCCTGTACCTGGGAATGGTCCACACCTCTTTCACGTTGTGGAGCATATTCGAGGGGCGGGCCCGCAGGCTGAGCGAGGTCGCCCAGCCGCTCTTCGCCGAGTACATGAATTCCCTGCGCCGGCGCCGGGAGGACGAGACGTGATGGGGCGCTGGGCTGATTGGGTCGTCCGCCGCTGCGCCTGGGTGATCGCCTTCTGCGGCCTGTTGACCGTCGTGGCGCTGCTGGGCGTGCGCCGGCTGCGTTTCTCCAACCGCATGATGGACTGGCTTCCCAAGGACGACCCGCAGATCGCCCGCCATATCGCGGTATCGGACGAATTCTCGGTCAACAACATGGCGCTGATCCTGCTGCGGCCGCGAAGCGGCGTGTTCCGTCCCGCCCTGCTGCGCAAGGTGAAGGACCTGACCGAAAGGCTGAAGGAAACGCCGGGGGTCTCGATGGTGACATCAATGGCCAATGCCGCCGATATCCGTCAGGTCAGCGGCGGCATCGAAGTGACCGACCTCCTGGACGTCATCCCGGACGACCGCCAGGGAATGGAGGAGCTTCGCGGCAAGGCGCTGGGCAAGGACACCTTCCGCAACCGCATCGTCTCCGGTGACGGCAAGTGGCTGGCGCTGTCGGTCTACATCGACTCGGCCAGCGACCAGATCCGCGTCCTGGCCGACCGCATCATCCCCGAGGCCGAGAAGGCCCTGGCCGGCGAAGGGGAGTGCCTCTACACCGGCATCCCGGCCGAAACCCATTTCGTCAACCAGTTCGTCGGCCGCGATCTGGCCACCCTGGTCCCGACCGCCCTGCTGCTGATCCTGGCCATCCTGTTCCTCAGTTTCCGATCCTGGCAAGGCGTGGTCTTTCCCATCCTGGTCGTGCTCGTCTCGAGCATCTGGCTGTTCGGCTTCATCGGTTTCCTGGGCAGCCCCTTGACCATCGTCTCGCCGGTGATGCCGGTGGTGATCATCGCCCTGGGGTCGGCCTACGGCATCCACGTGCTGAACCGGCTCATCCTGCAAGTGGCGGAGGGGAAGGACCGCCCCCCGCGCGAGAGCATCGCCCTCGGGGTGCGCCTCATCTTCGTGCCGCTGGTGCTGGCCGGTGTGACCGACCTGGCCGGATTCCTCACCTTCCGCAGCGCCCGGTTGAGCCTCTTCGCCGACTTCGGCGTGTTCACCGCCGTCGGACTGCTGCTGGCCATGGTCGTCGCCCTGGCCCTGGTGCCGGCGCTTGCCGCCTGCGGCGATTTCGGCCGCCTGCAGCGGGCGCGCGAGAACCCGGGCCTCAACCGCATCCTCGATCGCTGGGGAGGGTTCATTGTCCGCCGCCGCCGGCTGCTGCTGGCCCTGAGCCTGGTAGCCATGGCGGGCTCCGCCTGCGCCCTGACCCTGCTGCGTCTGGAGGTTTCCTTCTCCAAGTTTTATCCCGCCTCCTCGCCCCCGCGCCGCTCCATGGAGGCGGCCAACGCCCATTTCGCCGGCGCCTACCCGCTGACCGTCTCGCTCCGGGCCGACCGCGTGCGCACCCCGGAGGCGCTGCGCGTCCTGCGCCGCCTGCAGAACTTCCTGTGCTCGCTTCCCCGCACGAGCCAGCCTTTCGCCGTCACCGATCTCATCGAGGAGCTGAACCTGCAGCTGAACGGGGACTACGCCATCCCCGGCAGCGGCAGCGGCGTGGGCAACCTGTGGTTCTTCGTCGAGGGGCGGGACGAGTTGAAACAGCTCTTGACCGCCGATGACGGCGAGGCTGTGATCGTGGCCAAGATCTCCGATCCACTGACCTCGTTCAACAAGGCGACCTATGCCCGCATCGAGTCCTTTTTGGACGGCGAAAGGCGGAGAGGCTACGTCCGCTACGACCGAGCCGCCCTGGCGCCGGAGCAGCGGCGGCGGCTCCACGCCGCCCAGGCTTCCTTCCTGGCGCAGGAGATTTCCTGGCTGGGGACGCGCTTCGCCCGCGCCGGCGCCGGCCCGGCGGCCGTCGCCGGCGCGCTGCTCGCCTCCCCGCCGCGCAAGCCTCCCTTCGCCGAGGTCCGCGAAGCGGCGCGCATCGTGCTTGCGGACTACGTGGCGTCTGAGGGGTTCGATTTCGACCTCTCGCGGTCGGAGCGGGAGCGCTTCCTGCACTCGCTCATGGCCGCGCTGGACGAAGGCCGCGGGGCCGCGGACCTGCCGGAGCTCATGGCGGCCTGGGTGCCTCCCGGCGCGTACGACCCGCAGACCGCCTCCGACCTGGCCGCGACGCTGCTGTACAAGGTCGGGGAGGTCGAGCGCCGGACGCTCCTGGACGAGCTGTGGGGGCGGCTGGCTCCGCTTTTTCCCGGCGCCAGCGACGAATTCGAGAAGCGGGCCCGCTCCGTTCTCTTCGACCTCACCGTCGACACCGTTGTCCTGCCCGGGCGGCCCGCCGTGACGGCTGAGGGAGGGCAAGCGGCCCGGGCGTCACGGACCCGGGAGGCCGGGATCCCGGCCCGCGACCCGGGGCTGCCGCCGGGGACGCCGCTGGCGGTCGCGGCCATCGACCAGACCGGCTATCCGCTGATGCTGCACAAGATGGAGGGCTTTCTGTCCGCCTCGCTGCTGCAGTCCATCCTCCTGGCCTATTTCCTCATCCTGTCGCTCATGACGCTGATGCGCCGCAGCCTGCGGCTGGGCGTCCTTTCCACCCTGCCGGTTCTGTTCACCGGCGTGGTGATGTTCGGCCTGCTGGCTCTGATCGGCGTGCCGCTCGATTACGCCACCATGATGATCGGCGGCGTGTCGATCGGCGTGGGCATCGACTATGCCATCCACTTCATCCATGGCTTCTTCAGCGAGCGTGACGCCGGCCGCGGCCCCGAGGAGGCGATCCGCCGGGCGGTCGTCGACAAGGGCAAGGCCATCCTGACCAACGCCCTGTCGGTGATGGCCGGATTCGCCGTCCTGCTCCTCTCCTCGCTGCTGCCGTTGCGCAACTTCGCCTGGGCCATGGTTTGCTCGATGTTCCTGGCGGCACTGGCCGCCCTGACCCTGCTGCCCGCCGCCCTGCTGACGTTCCCGGTGAGGCCGGCTGCGGCGGCGCGAAACGGAGGAGAAACATGAAGAAAGCGAAAACGGCATTCTGGCCGCTGGCGGCCGTTTGTCTCCTGGCCCTGTGCCTTCCGGCCGATGACGCCGGCGCCATCCTGAAGGCCATGGAGGAGAACACCCAGGGCGCCAACGCCCCGCGGGACCTGGAGGCCGACATGGTCATGACCATTCGCGAGGGCGCGAGCGCCCGCGTGCGCAAGCTGCACGCCTGGTCACGCAACCTGGAGGGGCGCGACGACTGGCGCCTGCTGAAATTCCTTGAGCCCGCCGATGTGCGCGGCGTCGGCCTGCTGGTTCTGGGCGAGGACACCCTGTACATCTACATGCCCGAGTTCCACCGCACGCGGCGCATCGCCTCGTCGAGCCGAAAGGACCCATTCATGGGCTCAGACTTCTCCTACGAGGACATGGGCACCTCGGCCTGGAGCCCGCACTACGAGGCGCGCCTGGCCGGCGAGAGCGACGATGAGTGGCGCCTCGAGCTTCGGCTGCGTCCCGACGCCTCCAAGCCCTACCCGCGCATCCTGCTGACCGTGGAAAAAGACCGCACCCTGCCCAGGCGGATGGAACTTTACGACGCCTCCGGAGCACTGGCCAAGGTGGCCGAGCAGGAGCCGCAGCAGGTCGGCAAGTACTGGATCATGGCCCGCATCCGCATGAGCAGCGTCAGGAAGGGGACCTCGACGCTCCTGGAGATGAAGAACCTCAAGACCGACCAGGGGCTTGGCGACGAGACCTTTTCCGAGCGCTTCCTGAAAAAAAGGGGCTCCTGAGGGGAGGGGCCATGAACCGGCCGATCGCTTTTCTGCTGGGGCTGCTGCTGGCTTCCCTGGCGCCGGCGCAGGCCCCCGAGTTCTCGGGACGGATCAAGCTGTTCGCCTCGACGTTCCTCGCAAGCAATCCGCAGGGGGGGTTCTTCCGCCACGAAGCCCTCGACTTTGCTTGCAAGCGGCTGGAGATGCGGCTGCGCTTCGCCGGGGAGCTCTCGGAGCGGGTCTCCTACCAGGCGCGCCTCGACGCCTACGCCTATCCCGGCGACCTGGGCCAGGGCGTCTTCCCCGAGGCCGGTGCCCTGGGGACGGCCGTGGCCAGCGAGCATTTCGAGATGAGCCTCCACGAGGCCAGCGTCAAGGTGGCGGACTTCCTCATCCCGCGCCTGGACCTGACCGTTGGCAAGCAGCGCATCCAGTGGGGGAGCGCCGACAAGCTGAACGTGGTGGACAACCTCAATCCCATCGACATGGCCAATTTCTTCACGTTCGATCCCGATTTCTTCGGCGAGCGGCGGCCGCAGACGGCGTTGAGCCTGGAGTACTACTTCGGCAGGAGCGGCAGGCTCCAGCTGGTCTGGCAGCCGCAGAACCCCCTGTCGCCGCTGCCCTTCGGCTACTCCCGGACCCTGGCCCGGTTGGGCGGGCTCCAGGAGATCGCCGTCAAGAAATACTGGGGCCAGCGGCTGGACGCGGTTCCTTTCGCGGCGCGGCTTTCGGCAAGCGCCGCTGGCATGGACTTCGGACTCTCTTATTATAACGGGAACGCTTCCCTGCCGGCCCTGCAGGAACTGACCCTGGCCCTGAACGCCGCCGCCGTCTTCTATTACCCGCACCTGCAGGTGCTGGGGCTGGACCTGGCCGGCGAATGGCAGGGGATCGGATTCTGGGGCGAGGCGGCGCTGATCGTGCCCGAGGAGGTTGCCGGCCGCCTGCATTCGCCCCTGGCCGTGAACGGCCAGACGATCCTGGTGGAGAATTCCTTTCGCCTGCTTCAGGGGCACTATTGGAAATACGTGCTCGGGCTTGACTGCACGCTGGGCGGAGGCTTGTACGCCAACCTGCAGTTCCTGCACGGGTTCTTCGACGAATGGGGCTTTACCGCCGAGGCCCAAAGAGCCCTGGGCCTGGGCCAGGGGATTTTCTTCGGCTCGATTTCCGACTATCTTTTCGGCCGCCTCGACTACAAGACCGCCGATGAAAAGGCCAGGCTGAAGCTCAGCGGCCTTCTGGAAATGACCCGCTCCGGGACGGCCCTGGCCCTGCTGCCCGAGGCGGAGTTCCGACTTGCCGACTCCCTCATCGTCCAGCTGGGAGCCTTCTGGCCGGCGACGGGGAGGGAAGGCGGGGCCAAGTTCGCCCTGTTCAGGAAGGACGCCATGGCCTACTTGGGATTGAAGCTCGACTTCTAGCGGTTTTCCTCCCTCCCAACGGGCGGGGCCGGACCGCAAACGGCCCCGCCCGGCCAATTCCGGGGTCCGGCACAGGGCCTTTTTCCCGCTTCATCGCTTCATCCTTGCTTCGCCTCCCCCCATGGCCTCCCGCTCTGTTCCCTTGGGCTCCATCCGAGATCGCGCAGGCCCTTGCTTTCCCGGCGATATCATTATACAATGGCCCTTGCGCCCGGAGAGGTGTCCGAGCGGTTTAAGGAGCACGCTTGGAAAGCGTGTGTACTGGAAACGGTACCGTGGGTTCGAATCCCACCCTCTCCGTTGCCGCCTGTTCCACGGGCCCGGCCCCGGCTTGAGCGGACCGACGGCCCAGGAGACCGGCGTTGCGGACCTGTGAACCTTGTCAGGACCGAGAGGTAGCAGCAATAAGCAGGCCCCCGCAGGCGACCGGCGCCTCCTGGGCCTTGTTGAAAGAAGAGAGAGGCCCATGTACCTTGCGCTTGCCCGCAAATACCGGCCGCAGCGGTTCGCCGACCTGATCGGCCAGTCGGCCATCTGCAAGACGCTGCAGAACGCCATCGCCATGAACAAGGTCTACCCCGCCATGATCTTCTCGGGAATGAAGGGGGTGGGCAAGACCTCCTCGGCGCGCATCCTGGCCAAGGCCCTGAACTGCGAGAAGGGACCGGCCATCGAGCCCTGCAACGAGTGCCCGACCTGCCTGGAGATCACCGAAGACAACTCGGCCGACTACATGGAGATCGACGGCGCCTCCAACAACGGCGTCAACGAGGTGCGCAGCCTGCGGGAAACGGTCAAGTACAAGCCGCTGAAGAACCGCTTCCGCATCGTGGTCATCGACGAGGTGCACATGCTCTCCAACGCGGCCTGGAACGCGCTGCTCAAGACCATCGAGGAGCCGCCCGAGCACACCCTCTTCATCATGGCCACCACCGATTTCCACAAGATCCCGGCCACCATCGTCTCGCGCTGCCAGCACTTCGAGTTCAAGCGCATCCCCTTCGAGGTGATCAAGGGCGTGCTCAAGGACATCTGCCAGAAGGAGGGCATCCGCGTCTCCGATTACGCGCTGTACCTGATCTCGCGCTCGGCCGAGGGCAGCCTGCGCGACGCCAAGAAGATCCTCGACCAGGCCATCGCCATTTCCAGCGGCGATGTCAAGGACGAGGACGTGGTGGCCATCCTGGGCATCATCGCCGAGGAGATCTTCATCGCCCTGACCCGCTGCGTCCTGAGCCAGGACCGCAAGGGCATCCTCGAGCAGGTCAACGCCCTGATCGAGCGCGGCACGGACCTGCGCTTCTTTTACACCGAATACCTGCGCTTCCTGCGCGACGTGATCGTCGTCAAGTCGATCCCCGAGTCGGAGCGGCTGCACAACCTCAACCCCGAGAACGTCCCCGTGATCCGCGACCTGGTGCGCGACGTCAGCGAGGCCGAGCTGCTGCGCTTCTTCAACGCCGTCAAGGAGCTGGAGCAGACCATCCGCAACACCGAGCACCCGTCGATCATCCTGGAGTACATGTTCCTGAAGCTGAGCTATTTCTCGGCCCTGGTCAGCATCGAGGAATACCTGAAGCGCCTGGGCGACGAGCGCCCGGCGGCGGCCGCGCCGGCCCGCCCGCCGGCCCCGGCCTCCCCCGCGCGCCAGCCCGGCCCCCCCCCGCCCGCCGATGCGCCCGCGCCCCACAGCGAGGGCGGGGAGTGGCTCGAGGAGCTCAAGGGGCGCGTCGAAAGGGAAAAGCCGCGCCTGTCCTCGGTGCTGGGCGCCTCGCAGCTCTCCCTGCGCGGCTCGACCCTGGCGCTGGAGATCCCGCCGCCGCTGCACAACGCCTGGAAAATGATCAGGGAGGGGCGCGCCTACCTGCAGGAACTCGCCCAGAAGCTCTCCGGCCGCGAGATCGGGCTGGAGGTCGTCCTCAAGGAGGAAACCGCCCGCCCCGAGGGCGAGCGCGTCGTCCAGGAACTGAAGAACGACAAAAAGATCAAGAGCCTCAGGGAGCGCATCAAGGGCAGCGTGATCGCCGTCGAGAGCGTCAAGGGAGGAAAGGATGGCTAAGATGCCGAACATGAGCCAGATGATGGGCATGGCCCAGAGCATGGCCAAGCGCATGGAGGAGGAGATGGACGCGCTGACGGCCGAGGGCCATTCCGGGGGCGGCATGGTCACGGTGACCATGGACGGGCACAAGCGCCTGAAAGCGCTGCGCATCGCCCCGGAGGCGGTCGATCCCGCCGACGTGGACATGCTGCAGGACCTGGTGCTGGCGGCCGTCAACGATGCCCGCGCCCAGATCGAGGAGAAGCTGAAGAGCAGCCTGGGCGGCCTCGCGGGCGGGGCCGGCGGCCTGCCCGGCGGTTTTCCCTTCGGGGCGCTGTAGGCGGCCCCCCGGCCATGGCCTCCTTCACCCCGCCCCTGGCCCGGCTGATCGAGGAGCTGAAGAAGATCCCGGGCATCGGCCGCAAGTCGGCCCAGCGCATCGCCTTCACCCTGCTGCGCGGGGAGAAGAAACAGGCGCTGGCGCTGGCCGAGGCCATCGTCGAGGCGCGCGAAAAGACCTTCTACTGCTCGCGCTGCAACAACGTCACATCGGTCGAACCCTGCGAGATCTGCTCCGATCCGGGGCGCGACGCCGGCACGATCTGCGTGGTCGAGGAGCCCTTCAACATCCAGTCCATCGAGCGCACCGGGCTGTACCGCGGCCACTACCACGTGCTGCTGGGCACCCTGTCGCCCATCCGCGGCATCGGCCCCGACGAGCTGCGCGTCGCCGGCCTGCTGCGCCGGGTCGAGGGCGGCGGCACCCGCGAGGTCATCCTGGCCACCAGCCCGACCACGGAGGGGACGGCCACGGCCCATTATTTGACAGAAATTCTGCGCCAGTATAAAATCACCATTTCGCGGATCGCCCTCGGCCTGCCGATCGGGTCCGACCTGGACTACGCCGACGAGGTGACGATCGCCAAGGCCATCGAGGGGCGCCTGGAGGTCAAATAGGGATGGAGAGCGGATCGTGAACGGGGGGCAGATGGTGCAACTTTTCCGCCAGTGCTATAATGCACGGGGAAGAAGATAACATGCAAGAAAACTTCATCATTTACAACGAGGAATACGTCCTGATCAAGGAGATCCTCCGCAAGCTGAAGGGCAACACCAACTCCAAGGTTGTCTTCATCACCGACTCGGAAGGCCACTGCATCGCCTCCTCGGGCGAGATGGACGACGTCAACCTGAACTCCATCTCTTCCCTGATCGCCGGCAGCGTCGCCGCCATCAACAGCATCGCCCAGATGCTGAAGATCGAAAACTTCAACGCCGTGCTCAATGAATCGAGCAAGGAGTGCCTGCACATTTCGCTGATCAACGACCGCACCATGCTGGTGGTCATCTTCGACAACTCCTCCAACCTCGGCCTGGTCCGCTTCCGCGTGCGCAGCGCCCTGGAGGAGCTGATCAAGGTCTTCCAGACGATCAATCAGAAACTCAAGGCCGGCGACAAGACCCAGGCCGGGTCGCCCTTCGAGGGCGTCTCGGACGAGGACATCGACCGCATTTTCGGAGACTGACCTTGTCCTTCCTGAACTACTCCACCCGCGAGATCAACTTCAAGATCGTGTATTACGGGCCGGGCCTCAGCGGCAAGACCACCAACATCAAATACATCTACGAGAAGATCAAGAAGGACAACAAGGGCAAGCTGGTCAGCCTGGCCACCGAGACCGAGCGCACGCTGTTCTTCGACTTCTTCCCGCTGGACCTGGGCACCATCAAGGACTACAAGGTGCGCTTCCACCTCTACACCGTCCCCGGCCAGATCTATTACAGCGCCTCGCGCAAGCTCATCCTGAAGGGCGTGGACGGGCTGGTGTTCGTGGCCGACTCCCAGACCGAGCGCTTCGAGGCCAACCTGGAAAGCCTCCAGGACATGCTGGAGAACCTGCGCGACTACAAGATCGAGTTCGCCACCATCCCCTACGTCCTGCAGCTGAACAAGCGCGACCTGCCGAACATCACCCCGGCCAGCGAGCTGATCGGCGCCCTGCGCAAGAAGGACGAGCCCGTCCTGGAGGCGGTCGCCAACCGCGGCGACGGCGTGGTCGAGACGCTGAAGGGCATCTCCAAGCTGATCATGGCCGAGGTCAAGAACAAGATCGGTTAGAACGGCGAGGGCAGAGGCTCCACGCACCACGTTCCAAGTCCGAAGCAAAAAAGCGCTGGCTCTTGCAGGGAATGTTCTTTCAACGTGGTGCGTGGTTCGGGGTGCGTGGAACCTTGAAGGGCCGGCGTGCCTTCACGTTGCTGAATGAGTCCAAAGGCATGCCCTATGCCGTGCGCTCTGCGCCGTTCACCTTCTTCTTATGGCGTGATGATCGACGCCTCGCGGCCCGATTTCCAGGTGGAAATGACCTCGCCCAGGCGCTTGACCCCCTCCTCGATCTCGGCCTTGCTCGAATAGGAGAAGTTCATGCGGAACGAGTTGCGGCCGCCTCCGTCGGGGTAGAAGGCCGTGCCGACCACATAGGCCACCTGCTTCTCGATGGCGCTGTGGAACATCTCGGCCGTGTCCATGCCTTCGGGCAGCGTGACCCACAGGAACAGGCCGCCCTGGGGCTGGGTCCATTTCACGCCGGGCCTCTTGGGCATGTGGCGGTTCAGCATCTCCAGCATGAAGTCGCGCTTTTCCCGGTAGGCCTTGATGATGACCTCGATCTGCTTCGTCAGCAAGCCGCGCTTCAGGTATTCGTAGAGGATGGCCTGGTTGAAGGGCGGCGAGCACAGGTCGACCGACTGCTTGGCGGTCACCGCTTTCTGGATGAGGTCGTTGGGTCCTGCCATCCAGCCCAGGCGGAACCCGGGCAGCAGGATCTTGCTGAAGGTGTAGAGCCCCAGGACGCGCTCGGAATTCATGCCCAGCAGCGAGGGCTCGGTCCTGCCCTCGAAGCGCAGCTGGCGGTAGGGAGAATCCTCGACAATGATCAGGTCGTATGTTTCGGCGATGCGCAGCAGCTCCTGGCGGCGCTTCAGGGTCATGGTGATGCCCGAGGGGTTCTGGAAGTCGGGGACCTCGTAGATGAACTTGGGCTTGATGCCCTTGGCGGCCAGCTTTTCGATCTCCGCCTCGAGCACGGCCGTCTGCGTCCCCTCCTCGTCCTGGTCGATGCCGATCATCTTGGCGCCGTAGGAGTTGAAGGCCTGGATGGCTCCGACGTAGGTGGGGCGGCTGGTCATGACCACGTCGCCGGGATCGATGAAGATGCGGCCGGTCAGGTCAAGCCCCTGCTGCGACGAGGTGACGATCAGCAGGTTGTTGCTGGAGATGTTCACGCCGTCCTGGCGCATCATCTTGGCCAGCTCCTCGCGCAGGCGCGTGTCGCCCTCGGTGGGCCCGTACTGCAGGGCCGTCTTGCCCTCGCGTTCCATGACGGCCCGCGTCACCTCCAGGATCTCCTGGACCGGGAACAGGTCGGGGGCGGGCAGGCCGCCGGCAAAGGAGATGATTCCCGGCCGGGCCGTCAGCTTCAGCAGCTCGCGGATCTCGGAACGCTTCATGCTCTTGGCGCTATTCGAGAACAGCGGTTCATAATTGATCACGGCAGCCTCCTTGGTGGCCTTATCGTTAAAGCTCAAATTCCAATATAATCCAACGCCGGTGAATTTGCAAGGGGCCGGCCGCCGCGACGGCGGACGCATCATGTCCGGTCATTTTGTGATATAGTTGCAGCATGCTGCCGTTGCTGGTCACGTCGCTGATCTGGGCCTTTTCCTTCGGGCTGATCAAAAGGCACCTGGCGGGGATCGATGCCGGCTTTGTCGCCTTTGCCCGCCTGCTTCTGGCCCTGCTTCTTTTCCTCCCCCTGTGGCGGCCGCGCCGGGTGCCGCCGGCGACCGCGCTGCGCCTGGCCGCCGTCGGCATGGTCGAGTTCGGGCTGATGTACGTTTTTTACATCCATTCCTTCCGCTTCCTGCCCGCCCACCGGGTGGCCCTGTTCACCGTGTTCACGCCGCTGTACGTGGCCCTGATCGCCGACCTGCTGGCGCGGCGCTTCCGGCCCCTCCACGTGTGGACGGCGCTGCTGGCGGCCGCCGGGACGGCGCTGATCGTCTACTCGGGGTGGGGGAGCGGGGCCCTGGCCGCCGGTTTCCTGCTGGTGCAGGCGTCCAACGCCTGCTTTGCCGCCGGCCAGGTCTGGTACAAGCGCCTCGCCGCAGGCGCTTCCTGGCGCGGACGCGAGGTCTTCGCCTGGCTGTATTTGGGCGGGGCGGCGGCGGCCGCCCTCTCCTTGCTGGCCGCCCCCGGCCCGCTTCCCCGGCTCTCCGGCGCCGTGACGGCCGTCCTCCTCTACCTGGGCCTGCTGGCGTCGGGAGTCGGCTTTTTCCTCTGGAACATCGGCGCTTCCCGCGTTCCGGCCGGGGTGCTGGCGGTGATGAACAACCTCAAGGTCCCCCTGGCCGTCATCGTCTCCCTTGTCTTCTTCGGCGAGAGCGCCGACCTGTTGCGGCTGGCCAGCGGCGGCGCGGCCATTGCCCTTGCCTTGCACCTGAACGCCGGCGAGATGTAGGGGTTGGGTCCGCCGCCGCCCGGTTTCTTCATGTTTCCCTTTTCCTATGCCCTCGCTGAACCTCCAGCTTTGTCGTCGGACAGTGGGTGCCTGGGGTCGGGTGTTTTTTTGCACTACTGCCGTAGCCGCGATCGTGTAAACTTTTTGCCATGAAAATGAGTATAAGCCATTCGACAATCACGGGGATAAGAAAAGGAGATACGCCATGAAACGAGGCGCACTGATCGCCCTGCTGGTCATCGTGGTCATCCTGCTGGGCATATTCCTATTGGGCGGGTTCATCTACCTGCAGTTCACCCAGGAGCCCCACGTCCCGCAAAAAGCCTACCTGATGATCGACTTGAGCGGCGCGGTCAGCGAGACCGCCCCGGCGCGCGTCCTGCCCATAGGCCCCGACCCCCTGACGATCCAGGACCTCTGGTTCCACCTGGAGCGCGCCGCCCGCGACCCCCGCATCCAGGGCGTGCTGCTGCGCATCCACTACCTGGACGCCGGCTTCGCCAAGGTGAAGGAGATCGGCGGCCTGGTCAAGCGCTTCTCCGCGAGCCGCAAGCCGGTGGCGGCCATCCTCGTCGACGGCGGCCTGAAGGAGTACTACCTGGCCTCCTTCGCCGACAAGGTCATCGCCTTCAAGGGCGGCGCCCTGACCCTCAGCGGCATCGGCGCCGAGGCCATGTTCCTGAAAAACACGCTGTCCAAGCTCGGGATCCAGGCGGAACTCTTCCACATCGGCGACTACAAGACCGCCAGCAACACCTTCACCGAGGAGCGCATGACGCCGGCCCACCGCGAGTCGATGCAGGCGCTCATCGACGACCTGTACGCGGCCGTGATCGAGGGCATCGCCGCCAACCGCAAGCTGGACCCGGCCAAGGTCAAGGCCCTCGTCGACCGCTCGCCCCTGCCCCTGAAGGAATATGTCGAGGCCGGCCTGTTCGATTCCCTGGGCTACGACGACGACTTGATCAAGCAGATGCCGGCCACCCACCCCGAGGTCGCCTTCCGCGCCTACGCCAGGACCCGCTCCCCACAGCCCTTCGCCGGCGCCAGGAAGATCGCCGTGATCTTCGCCGCGGGCGAGATCAACACCGGCCGCAGCGGCGGCGGCTCGCTGCTGGGCGGCGAGATCATGGGCGCCGATACCGTGGCCGGCCACCTGCGCCAGGCGCGCAACAATTCCGCGGTCAAGGCGGTGGTGCTGCGCGTCGACAGCCCCGGCGGCTCGGCCGTGGCCTCCGACCTCATCCTGCGCGAGGCGGAGCTGCTCGCCGAGAAGAAGCCCCTGGTGGTCTCCATGTCGGACGTGGCCGCCTCGGGCGGGTACTGGATCTCGCTCGCCTCTCGCAAGATCCTGGCCCATCCGGAGACCATCACCGCCTCCATCGGCGTCATCACCGGAAAGTTCGTGTTGAAGGGCCTCTATGACAAGATCGGCGTCACCAAGGAGATCCTCAAGACCTCCGAGTATGCCGCCATGTATTCCGACTACCAGCCCTTCAGCGAGGCGGAGAAAAGCAAGGTGCTCGGCGACATGGAACGGATCTACGGCGTTTTCCTGGACAAGGTGGCGCGCAGCCGCAGGATGGAGAAGGAGGCCGTGGACAAGGTCGGCCGCGGCCGGGTGTGGAGCGGACGTTCGGCGCTGAGGCTGGGACTGGTGGACGGCTGCGGAGGCCTGGCCGACGCCGTGGAGGAGGCGCGCAAGCTGGCGCGCATCCCCGCCAACGAACGATTCGGCGTGCGCATCTACCCGCAGAAGAAATCCTTCCTCGAGGTGCTCTTCGAGATGGCCGAGATCCGGGCCAGCAGCCCGCTGGACGTTCAGGCCCGGCTGCAGGCCTACCGCCGCTATTTCCCGGCCATGGCCATGCCCTTTGCCCTGCACTGCTTCTGAACGTCAGGGCAAAACTCGGCGTACGGCGCACGGCAGTCAAGGATTCTCGGCTGATACGAAGCGAATCGAAACTAGTCAGCAGCTTAAAGCACGACGGTCCTTCAAGGTTCCACGTACCAGGTACCACGTACCAAGTTGAAGATAAAAGCATGAAGTGAAAGGAACTCAAAGCGGCCGACAAGTATAGGATTGAGCGCTTCAGGGAGAAAGCGGAGATCCCTTAACCGATCCTTCAAATTTGCTAAATGGTTGCCTTTTTGCACAGATTCAGGACATGGAGCTCACGGAAGGGCTTGATCCCAACATGGTACATGGTACGTGGTACCTCGACGGGCTAGGAAGTTTTTTGTTTCGTGAGCCCTAGTCCCAGCGCAAATCGTACTCCGACACCGGCTGGAAGTTCGTCAGCGATTTGGTGATCTCCACCTTCACGTTCTTGCCGCCGGAGATCTCCAGGGAGCGCTCGATCCAGCCGCAGATGCGGTACTCGGTGGTCTTGTCCAGCTCGGGGAAATGGCTGATGCGCACGATGCAATGGTTGGTGTCGCTGAGGGGCACGGTGATGGTGCAGGGCCGGTAATACGAGCCCAAGTATTCCCCGGCCTTCTCGACCAGGGTGTTGGTTTTGGGGATCTTCACCAGCAGTTTGAGCAGGCCGTGGAAGCGGTTGTCGGCGCTCATGCGCCCGAACTCCCAGGCCGCCTTCTTGAGATCCCAGTCGAAGAACAGCTGCGCGATGTTGGCCATGGGCTCGATCAGCGCCTCTTTCAGCGGGAACCAGGCGTCGGGGTTGACGTCCGAGGTGTAGATGCGGCGGGCGGTCGGGGAGATCAGCTCCAGCCACTTTTTCAGCCCGTACTGGCCGTATTTCTCCAGGATCATCTTGGGCATCGAGGCGATGATCACTCCCTTCACTTCGGTCATGCTTCCTCCTTCAGGGTTCCTTTCCTCCAAGCTCCTAGCGGCTCTCCGGGTTCATCAGCAGCGACATGGCCTCCTGGCGCGGCCCCAGGTTATCGCGGAAAACGCCGCGCACGGCCGAGGTGATGGTCAGCGACCCCGGCTTCTTCACCCCGCGCATGGTCATGCACAGGTGCTCGGCCTTGATCACCACCATCACCCCCAGCGGGTCGAGGGCCTGCACCAGGGAATCGGCGATCTGCTTGGTCAGCCGCTCCTGGAGCTGCAGGCGCCGGGCCAGGAACTCGACCAGGTGGCCCAGCGTGTTCAGGCCGATGATGCGCCCCTTCTTGGGGATGTAGGCGATGCTGGCGCGGCCGGAGAAGGGGAGCAGGTGGTGCTCGCACATGGAAAAGATCGGGATGTCCTTGAGGATGACCATCTCGTCGTGCCTCTCCTCGGTCAGGCACTTGAGGAAATCGTCGGGCTCCTGGCCCGTCCCCGAGAGGACCTCGGCGAACATGGCCGCGGCCCGGCGCGGGGTCTCGCGCAGGCGCTCGGCATCCGGGTCCTCACCGACCCCCTCCAGGATCAACGCCACGCCGCGCCTAATCTTTTCCAGGTCCATCTTGCTCATGCAGGGCCCCCTGCACCAGGGCCAGGGCCTCCTTGGCCGTGATGCCCAGCTCGCCGGCCAGCAGGCGGACGTCCTCGAACTCGGGCTTGAGGCCGGCGGCGCCGCGCGGCGGGGAGGAGGCCTTCACCCGCACCATGCGCCCGGCGACGCTCAGCCGGCGGCTTTCGCGCGGCAGGACCACGCGCTCGGAAAACCGCTGGCGCAGGCCGATGGCCGTCGTCTCGGAGAAGACGGCGGCGACGGACTGCTCCCGGTCCGCGTCACGGCAGAGGACGGTCAGCTGAAAGCCCGGCCGTCCCTTCTTCATCAGCCCCGGGGCGATGAAGACATCCAGGGCGCCGGCGGCGACGATGCGCTCCGCGGCATGGGCCAGGAGCTCGGGGCTGATGTCGTCGAGGAGGCTTTCCAGGACCCAGACGCCGTCGGCGGCGGCGTCCTCCCTCTCGCACAGGACCGCGCGCAGCAGGTTGGGCGTCCCGGGAAAGGACTTGTGGCCGCAGCCGTAGCCGGCGCGCAGGAGACGGCTGGCGGGCCAGGAAACGGCCTGGCGCCCGAAGCAGGTCAGGATGGCCGCGGCGGTGGGGGTCAGCCGCTCCTCCTCGATGTCGCCGGCGCGGCAGGTCAGGCCCTGGACCAGGCGCAGCACCGCCGGCGGCGGCACCGGCAGCACCCCGTGGCGGGTGCGCACCGTCCCGTAGCCGGTGACCAGGGTGGTGAAGGCGATGGCCGGGCGTCCCAGTTTCTCCCACAGCCAGCAGAAGCCCAGGATGTCGACCAGCGAGTCGTCGGCGCCGACCTCGTGCAAATGGACGTCCCGCAGGCCGCTGCCGTGCACGGCGGCCTCGGCGGCGAACAGCGCCTGAAAAACGCGGCCGGCGTCGGCGCGCACCTGCGGTGAGAGGGGGACGGAGGCGATGAAGCGCTCGATCTCGGGCCAGGAGACGCCGTGCGCGGCCGTGGGGGCGGCAACGGTCACCTTGCGGCAGCGCAGGTGGCTTTGTTCCGTTTCCTCGACCGACACCGTGACCTGGAGGCCGATGCCCTCGAACGTGCGCTTGAACTCCCCGCCGGCGTCGAGCAGGTCGATGAGCGAGGCCAGGATCATGTCTCCCGAGGCCCCGCTTTCGGTCTGGAAAAGCAACTCGCGCGCCATGCCGCCCTTATACCTTATCCCCGTGCCGCCGTCAAGCCGCGGCGCGGCGGCCGGTTTGACTTTCTTCACTGCCATCGGGTATAACGGGCCGGGAGGCGCATCATGAACCGGAGGAGCCGGCCGACATTGCCCGAATGGCGGGCCCTGGAGCGGCACGCGGCGGAGATGAAGCGGCGAACCCTACGCGAGCTGTTCGCCGCCGATCCCGGGCGCGGGCGTCGTTTCGCGCTTCGCGCCGAGGGGCTCTACCTGGACTACTCCAAGAATCCGCTCAACAGCGAAACCCTGGGCCTGCTGCTCGCCCTGGCCGACGCCTGCGGCCTGGAGAAGGAAAAGGCCCGCTTGTTCGCCGGCGAGGCGGTCAACGAGACCGAGGCACGTCCGGCCCTGCATTGGGCCCTGCGCGACACGTCGGGACGGACGCTGGCCGTGGACGGCCGCGACGTCATGCCGGCGCTGCGCGAAGTGCGCGAACGCATGGCCGCCGCCGCCGGACGCATCCGCTCGGGAAATTGGCTGGGCACCGGGGGCCGGCCCCTGGACCATGTCGTCCACGTCGGCATCGGCGGCTCCGATCTGGGGCCGCGCATGGCCTGCGCCGCCCTGCGCTTCTATTCGGCGCCGGGACTGAGCCTCCATTTCGTAGCCAACCTCGACCCCAGCCACCTGGCCGAGACGCTGCGGCCTCTGTCGCCGGAGCGCACCTTGTTCATCCTGGCCTCCAAGACCTTCACCACCCAGGAGACCCTGGCCAACGCCGACGCCGCCCGCGACTGGCTGCTCGGGCACTTCCGTGACCGCGCCTGCCTGGAGCGCCACGTCGTTGCCGTGACCGCCAACCCCCAGGCGGCGAGGAGCTGGGGGGTCGCCGCCGACAATATTTTCGAGTTCTGGGACTGGGTCGGCGGACGCTATTCCCTGCCCTCGGCGGTCGGGCTGCCGCTGATGATGGCCATCGGCCCCGAGCGCTTCCAGGAAATGCTCTCGGGCTATGAAGCGCTGGACCGCCATTTCCGCGAGGCCCCGGCCATGGAAAACCTGCCCCTGCTGCTGGCCCTGCTGGGGGTATGGCATGCCTCGTTCCTCGGCGCCGCCACGCACGCCGTCCTGCCCTACAGCCACTCCCTGCGCCTTCTTCCCGACTACCTGCAGCAGCTGGAAATGGAATCCAACGGCAAGAGCGCCGACCGCGAAGGCCGCCCGGTCGCCTACGCCACCGCGCCGGTCCTGTGGGGCGGCCCGGGGACGGACGGCCAGCACGCCTACTTCCAGCTCCTGCACCAGGGGACCCAGGCCGTTCCCTGCGACCTCATCGGCTTCCGCCGTTCACTCGATCCCTTCCGCGACCACCACGAGCAGCTGCTGGCCAACCTGCTGGCCCAGGCGCAGGCGCTGGCCTTCGGCCGTTGCCGCGGGGAGCTGGAGGCCGAGGGCGTCGCCGGACCGTCGCTGCCCTTCCGCGCTTTTCCCGGCAACCGTCCCAGCACCGTCCTGCTGGCCGATGAGCTGACTCCCGCCACCCTGGGCAAGCTGGTCGCCCTCTACGAGCACAAGGTGTTCGCCCAGTCGGTGATCTGGAACATCTTTCCCTTCGACCAGTGGGGGGTGGAACTGGGCAAGAAGATCGCCGGCCGCCTGCTGCCGCTGGTCAAGGGCGAAGCGCCCGCCGACGGCGAGGACAGCTCAACCAGTGCTATGATAGATTTCATAGTCTCGAGACGTTAGACGTTAGACATTAGACGTTAGAAAAAAATAGAAAAGCAATCTTCTTAGGGAATTTTCTTGCTAACCACTGACGTCTAACATCTGACGTCTTCCTCCGAGACGTTAGACATTAGCAGGAAAAAACAATTCAAGCATCTTTTCTTCGTTTGGGTCATTGAATGATTGGAATTCGGAGTTTGTTTGGAATTTGGTGCTTGGAAATTGGTGCTTTAGTCTTACCAGAACTCGCACCTAATAAGTCGAGTCTTGCACAAATTCTTACGAAGAGCTAAAAAATCACACAAGGGGATTTCTCTTGCTAACCACTAACGTCTACCGTCTACCGTCTAAGTTCGTTCCTGAGTCACCTGCGCTTCTCAAGGTGCTGGCGGATCCGCTCGCGCACCCCCTGGTGGAGATCCTTGTCGCGGAAGAGTCTTTGCAGGCCGGCCAGGCCCAGGTGGGGGATGATCAACAGCAGCATGCGGATCGGAGCCTCTCCGTCGTGGGCGATCGCCTCGGCCACGGCCGGGCTCTGGAACCACGGCGTCTCGGCGAGGGCCTGGTAGAAGCGGCTGCGGTCGCCGGCGTGGTTGACAAAGCGCAGGACCACCTCCTCGCTGCAGCTCGGGTTGCGCAGGATGGCCTCGATGAGCCGGGGATGGTCCTCGTCCTTGAGGGCCAGCAGCAGGGAATGGGGCGCCAGCTTCAGCAATGAGATTTTTTCCCCCAGCGCCAGGCGCTTGTAGCGCTGCAGGAACTCCAGCTCGGCCTTCTTGCGCACGAAAGGGTTGGTCTTGACGTTCTTGATGACCCGCAGCAGGTCGACGGCGAACAGGCGGTTGAGGATGCCCAGGGCCGCCCCCTGGGGGAACTTCGGGTGCTGGACCAGCGCCGCCATCACCCGGTAGTCGTCCTTGTGCCCGCGGTGGATCTCCTCGAGCTCCTCCTGGCTGACGGCGGAGGACTGCAGCCGCCGGATGACGCTCAGGCTGGACAACGCCCCCTCACCGGGTCACCAGCAGGATGAAGACGCCGACCCAGAGGACAAGGTTCAGGGTGAAGGGCAGGTCGCTGGTGATGATGTCGGACGGGCTCTCGCCCCGGCCGCGGGCGTAGGAGAGGAACAGGTAGCGAAAGATGCCGAAGAGGACGAAGGGGACGGTGTAGAACAGGTCGCCGGTGCCGAACTTCTGCTGCACGTCGGGGGAGAGGACGTACATGATGTAGGAGATGAGGGTGGTGGCGGTGGCCACACTGATCATCTGGTCGAGCATGCCGGCGTTGTAGCTTTCCAGGGTCCGGCGGGTGACGGCCTCGGGATGCAGCTCCTGGATCTTGAGCAGTTCCTGGCGGCGCTTGATCAGGGCCAGGAAGATGGCCAGCAGGAAGGTGGTGATCAGGATCCAGGGGTACAGCGGCACGTCGTTCACGGCGCCGCCGATCATCACCCGCAGCACGAAGCCCAGGGCGATGACCATGATGTCGATGATGACCACGGCCTTCAGGAACAGCGAATACAGCAGGTTCAGCCCGACATAGAACAGGGTGATCAGGAAGAAGCCGCTGTCGAAGCAGGCGATGCCCGCCAACACCGTTGCCAGCAGCGCCGTTGCCAGCAGCAGGGCCGGGCGCGCCGCCAGCTTTCCCGCGGCGATGGGCCGCTTCTTCTTATCCGGATGCAGCCCGTCCTTCTCGCGGTCCAGCACGTCGTTCAGGACATACACGCAGCCGGTGACCAGGCTGAAGAGCAGGAAGGCCAGCAGGCTGCGCCAGATGTAGGAGGCGTGGAACATGTGCAGCGAGAAGATCATGGGGGCGAAAATGAACACGTTCTTCATCCACTGCTTGGGCCTCAGGGAGATCAGGAAGAAGGTCAGTGTCGCCATGCCAGCATTATAGCAAAAATAGCGCTTTTCAGCACCCAGAAGCGCGCCGGCCCTTCAAGGTTCGACGCTGGCGGCCCCGGCAAGGGCGCCGTCCCCGAGGGCGATTCGACGTAGCGGAGGCCCATTCGCTTGGCAGCCGAAGAATTCCAGTCCGTGGCTGGTCCTTCTTCCTGAATGCATGGGGCCTATGCGGAGTCTGGTCGAATCACGAATGGCGAATCATGGGACTCTGGTTCATGGCTGTTGCTCGTCACGGGTTACGCGTCACGATCGCTCGTTGAGTTTCCTTCGGCCCTGGGGTACAATCCCCTCTCATGAACAAGCGGCGCCGCTCGATCCCGTTCCTGCTGGCGGCGGTCGTTCTGCTGGCGGCCGAGAGGCCGCTGGAACGGATCGGCTTCCCCCTGGCCATCGACGACGGCGTCAGCTCCACCTTCGGCGAGTTCCGCAACAACCATTTCCACGCCGGCCTCGACCTGCGCACCCGCAAGCGGACCGGTTTCGCCGTGCGGGCCGTCGCGGACGGGACGGTCGAGCGCATCACCGTCTCCCGGCGCGGCTTCGGCCGCGCCCTGCTGCTGCGCCATGCCGGCGGCGCCACATCGCTCTACTCCCACCTGGAGCGCTTCCGTCCCGACCTGGAGGCGGAGGTCGGGCGCCTGCGCGCGCAACGCAAGGAAAAGTACTTCGGCGATCACGTTCTCGCCGCGCCGCCCTCCGTTTCCCGGGGCGAGACGATCGCCTTCAGCGGCGAGAGCGGCGCCGGTTTCCCTCACCTGCATGTCGAGATACGCGACCGGGCCGGCTACGCCCTGAACCCGCTGATGCTCCTCGAGGATCCGCCGGCCGACGACCGGCCGCCGCAGCTGAAGGGGATGCTGCTGCGCAGCCGCTCGGGCGGCCTGGTCAACGGCGACCTCGGCGAGTTCTACTTCCAGCTGCGCCGCCGGGAGGCGATCTACCGGCCGGCGGCGCCGCTCCGCGTCAACGGCCCCTGCGACATCGTCCTGCACGCCGTTGACCTGACCGGGGCGGGCCGGTCGGTCGCCCCCTTCCGCCTGGAGGCCCGCCTGGACGGCCGGCCGCTGTTCCGCCACACCTTCGACCGCCTGTGCCGGGATGACAACAACCAGCTTGGCATGCTCTATGACATGTCGTATTCCAGCCCGAGCGATTTCTTCTTCAACCTCTGCTCGCAGGAGGGGTTCGACCTGGAGGAGACCGGCGGCCGGCTGGCCGAAGAGCTGGAGCGGCTGCCGCCGGGCCGCCACGAGCTCCGCATCGACGTCGAGGACTGCCAGGGGAACCGCTCCCAGGCCTTGGTGCCGATCGAGAAGGAGGCGGCCGGGAGCTGCGCCGAGGCGGAGCGGCTCGCCGCCGCGCCTGCGCCGGGCGCGGGGATGCTCGGCGGCTGCGAGTTCGTTGCCCTGGCCAACCGCGGCGAGGTGATGGTCAAGGTCGGGGGCTTCCCCGCTCCGGCGTCGCAGCTGAGGTTGCGCATCGTCCAGGGGAGCGAGGAAGGCATGAAGGCGGGCCGCGAGTATTCCCGGGGGGTGTTTTTCAGCTTCCAGCCCCTGAACCATGAGACCCCCCTGCGCCTCCTTTTCGAGCGCAGCGATGGCGGCCTGGCCGTCGAGTCGCAGCAGCTGGCCCTGCATGCCGTCTGGCTGAAGAACCGCCTGGCGCAGTCCGCAAGATTGGGCGATTTCGCCGCCGATTTCGGCGCCGCCAGCGTGCGCGAGCCGACCGTGCTGCTGCTGGAAGAGGTCGAGCGGCAGACCGACCTGCCCCTGCTGGCGACGCCGCTGCGCGCCCATCCCGACCACTTTGCCTTTCTGGACGCGGTTTTCTTCAAATTCCGCGCCCCGGCCGCGCTCGCCCGGCCGGAGCAGGTGGGGATCTTCAAGCAGCGGCCAGCGGGCGGCAACTGGGTGTACCTGCCGACCCGTTACGAGAGCGGCAGCGGCTTCTTCTCCTGCCGGGTCCTGAACGGCGGGACGTACGCCCTGCTGCGCGACGTTATTCCCCCCGACATCTCGCTGGAGGCTCCGCATTCCCGTCATGCCGGACGGCTGCGCCGCCTGGTCGTGCGCATCCGCGACCGGGGCAAGGGGGTGCGCGACGAATCCCTGGCCGTCTTCCTCAACGGCGTGCGCCTCGACGTCGAGTTCGACCCCGATTGGGGGCATGTGCTGATCGAGGCGCCGTTGGCCCTTACAACAGGGGAAAACAGGCTTCAGATGCGGATCGAGGACCTGGGCGGCAACTGCAGCGACAGGACCTTCCGCTTCTTTCTTAGATGAGCGGGTCCCTTTCCGCCGGGCAATGTGGAAATCTGCGTTGCGGGGCGCTCAGAACCTTTCAGGACGCGGGTTTTCTGGAAATGCATAGATCCCGCCCATTCAGATAGCCTATACAAAAGGAAATTTCCTAAGATCCAGGCAGGACAAAGATCTTCAGGCATGGAAGGGCCTGGTGCAAGGCATGCGGCGTACCGCATTAAGAAAAAAAATCCGATTTCGCTACAAGGCTCGGCGTAGGGAAAGCCAATTCGTTTGGATGCTTATGATTTCTAGTAAGGTGCTGATCTTCATAACCAAAAGACCGTGACCGATTCAGACGCTGATCGAATCACGATCGCTCGGGATCGATCTTCCCTTGCTGTTCCAGTCACGAATCACGAATTACGACTCACTCGAAGTGGTTCGTGTGCCTGCTACTGCCACTACCTCTATCACTACCACTCATGGTTCGGACATGTCCACTGCCCGGGCTTTGCTGACACTGACACTGGCACCGACACTTTGAATTTGACTTGTCCCGCGTTGAATGAGAAAATGAAAAACAGGCCTGGCGTTGTGTAATCGTTATACATCGTTGCCTCTGCAGCGGGAAAGCGGAGATTGCAGGAGAAGAAATTGGCCGGGAAGCAGGTGACGCTCGTTTCAGGCGCGGCGATGTTCATCCGTCTGCGCCTGCTCGGGGACATCGTCTTCACCCTGCCGGCGCTCTCCCTGTTCAAGGAGCATTTTCCCTCCGTCCGCCTTCACTACGTGGTCGAGGAGCGCTACCGCGAAATCGCCGAGTTGATCCCGGGAATAGACAGGGTGGTCACGGTGCCTTCCGGCCGGGGCTTCCGCGAGGTCCTGGAGTTCCGTAGGCAGGCGCGCGAAGCCGCGATCGCCACGGTCATTGATTTCCACTCCGGGCCGGCCTCGGCCCTGCTCGCCCGCGCCAGCGGCGCCCGGCTGCGCATCGGCTATCGCACGCCCAACCGCAACTGGGCCTACAACCGCCTGGTGCAGCGGACGCTGCCCGGCCGGCCGGTCCATTCGGTCATCAGCCAGGCCAGACTGCTGCAGCCGCTGGGGATCGTCAACGCCAGGATCCCCGGCTACCCGGCCGTCGACAGCGGCGACGTCCCGGTCTCGCCGCGGCTGGCGGCGGCGATCGCCCTGCGCCCCAAGGTGGTCGTGCACCTGGGAGCCGGGAACGGCTTCCGCGACTGGGGCGAGGACCGCTTCCTTGAGCTGGCCCGGCGCCTGGGCAGGCAGGCGGCGGTCGTGCTGGTCGGCGCTTCCGAGCTGGAGCGCCAGCGGGCGGCGCGCCTGGCCGCGCTGGACAACGTGCATGATCTCTCCGGCCCTCTTGGCGTGCGCGAGCTGCTGAAGCTGGTCGAGTCGGCCTCCGTGTATGTCGGCGCCGACTCGGGGCCCCTGCACCTGGCTTCGCTGACGCGGACGCCCATCGTGGCCCTGTACGGCCCCAACCTGTCGGCGATCAGCGGCCCCTGGCGAAGTTCGGCCTTGGAGATCATCGAGCTGGAGATGGCCTGCCGGCCCTGCTCGCAAAGGCGTTGCAAATATGGTACAATCCCCTGCATGCGCGACATCAGCACGGACAGGGTCCATGAAGCGGTCAGCCGTTTCCTCCACTGAAGCGGCCTTCGCCCTGCTCCTCGCCTTCCTGTTCCTGATCGACGTCTCCATCGCCGCCTGCTACGTGCTGGGAACGATCCTGCTGGCCTGGTTCCTGCTTCACCTGGCGCGCGGCGGGCCGTTCCCGCGCCTCCCGGCGCACGATGCGGCCTGGGCGGCTTACATCGTCTTCACCCTTCTGGCCACGGCCTTTTCCATCGACCGCGCCGCCAGCATCCGCGACAACAAGGAACTGCTGATCTTCCTGCTGATCCCGATCTTCCACTGGCTTCTCGATTCCCGGCGCCGGGTCCGCCTGTCGCTGGCGGCGGTGCTGGCCTCGGCGCTGCTCTCCTCGCTGGCAGGGCTTTTCGCCGTCTGGCGCAAGGGGATCGTCTTGAACGACCGCCTCACCGGGTTCACCTCGCACTGGATGACCTATTCCGGGCTGCTGATGCTGCCGTTCATCTTTTTCTCCGTTCTCCTGTTCCTGCGCCGCGGCGACCGCCGCGAGACGGCCGCCGTGTCCCTGGTCCTGGCGGCCATGCTGGCGGCCATCGCCTTTTCCCTCACCCGCAACGTCTGGCTCGGCATCGCCTGCGCCCTGGGACTGTTCGTGGCCTTTTTCCGGCCCAAGCTCCTGCTTGGGCTGGCGCCGCTGGCCCTGGCCGCCGTTCTGCTGGCCCCGGCGGCGGTCAAGAGCCGGGTGCTGTCCATCGTTGACCTGCAGGACCGCTCCAACCGCGACCGCTTCTACATGGCCTGGTCGGGCTGGCGCCTGTTCCAGGACCGCCCCTGGACCGGCGTCGGCAGCAACAACATCGGGAAGGCCATCCGCGCCGACGAGGGCCGCTACCGCCACCCGCAGGCCGAAAAGATCAACATGCACCTGCACAACAATTTCCTGCAGATCCTGGCCGAGCGGGGCCTCCTGGCCCTGGCCAGCTTCCTGCTGGCCTGCGCCTTCATCCTCGCCGGCCTGCTGCGGCGGCTGCGGCGGGGCGGGGGAGAGGCGCGGGCGCTGGCCGCCGGGGTGCTCTTCGCCTTCGTCGGCTTCCTGGTCGCCGGGCTGTTCGAGTACAATTTCGGCGACAGCGAGATCAAGTTCCTGCTGTTCTATTTCCTCAGCCTGCCTTTCCTGACCCTGAACGAGGAGGAGCATGCCCCTGCTGAAGCGCGCCGCTGAAATCTGCTCCCGCTTCGCCGGCCGCAGGATCCTGGTCTACGGCGACGTCATCCTCGACCGCTACGTCTTCGGCCAGGTGGAGCGCATTTCCCCCGAGGCGCCGGTGCCGGTGCTGTCGGTCGAGCTCGACGAGTCGCGCCTGGGCGGCGCCGGCAACGTCGCGGCCAACGTCGACCGCCTGGGAGGCCGCGGCCTGCTGCTGGGCGTCTGCGGCGACGACGCCTTCGCCGCCGAGGTCGCCCGCCTCAAGGGCGAGGACGACCTGGCGCTGCGCGACCCGCAAAGCCGCACCATCGTCAAGACGCGCGTCGTCTCGCAGCGCCAGCAGATCGTGCGCATCGACCGCGACGGCCGCATGCGCATGGAGGCCGACGTGCTCGGGCGCCTGGCCGCCGCCCTCGATTCGGCCCGTCCCGACGCCGTCATCGTCTCCGACTACGCCAAGGGCACGGTGACCGCCGCGGCCATGGACATGCTCAAGGCGCGCGCCGGCGGGCTGGGCATCCCCCTGATCGTCGACCCCAAGCCGGCGCACGCCGCCCTGTACCGCGGCGTGACCGGCCTGACGCCGAACCTGAAGGAGGCCGCCGAAATGGCCGGCCGCGCGATCCGCAGCGACGACGACCTGGCGGCGGTCCTGAACCGCATCCGCCGCCGCACGGGCAGCCGCTTCACCGTGGTCACCCGCGGCCCCCTGGGCATCTCGGCCGCCGAGGCGGGGCGGCGGATGTTCCACCTGCCGGCCTACAGCCGCGAGGTATTCGATGTCACCGGCGCCGGCGACACGGTGGTCGCCGTGCTGACCCTGTCCCTGACGGCCGGCGCCAGCCTGCGCGAGGCCGTGTCGCTGGCCAACGCCGCCGCCTCCATCGTGGTGGAGAGGGTCGGCACCTCGCAGGTGACCGCGGACGAGCTTCTCGAGCGCATGGCCCTGATCCTCAAGCGCCGTTGAGCCTCTTCCAGATCCTCAAGGTCCTGGCCCCCGGCTTCCTGCCGCTGCTGGTCTTCCTCGCCGCCGATGCGCTGTGGGGGACGACGGTCGGCCTGGCCGCGGCCGTGGCCTTCGGGCTCGCGGAACTGGCCGTGTCCTATGCCCGTGAGAAGGCCTGGGACCGCTTCGTCCTGCTCGACACCCTGCTGATCACCGCCATGGGCGGGGTTTCGCTGCTCCTGGACAACGACGTCTTTTTCCGGCTCAAGCCGGCCGTGATCGAGCTGGTCTTCTGCCTGATCCTGGGGATCTCGGTCTTCACCCCGGCGAACCTGATGCAGGGGATGCTGCACCGCTACCTGAAGGGCATCGAACTTACACCGCAGCGGATGCAGGCCATGACCCGCGGCATGAAGGCCCTTTTCTACCTGTTCCTGGCCCATGCGGCGCTCACCGCCTACGCCGCCTTGGCCCTGTCGCGGGCGGCGTGGGGGTTCATCTCCGGGGGCCTCTTTTACATCCTCTTCGCCGCCTATTTCCTGGTCGAGCTCTGGCGCGGCCGCCGGAACCGGCCCCGCTACGCCGCCGCCCCGGGCGAGGAGTGGTTCGACCTGGTCGACGCCGAGGGGCGGGTGATCGGCCGCGCCCCGCGCGGCGCCTGCCACGCGGGCCCGGGGCTGCTGCACCCGGTGGTGCACCTGCACCTCGTCGATGACCGCGACCGCCTGTTCCTGCAGAAGCGGTCGCCGGCCAAGGAGATCCAGCCGGGCAAGTGGGACACGGCCGTCGGCGGCCACGCACGCAGCGGCGAGAAGATCGGGGAGGCGCTGGCGCGCGAGGCCCTGGAGGAGACGGGCCTGAGCGGGCTGAAGGCCGTGCCCCTGGCCCGCTACGTGTGGCAGAGCGAGGCGGAGTCCGAGCTGGTCTACCTGTTCGCGGCCCGCACCGGCCGCCAGCCGCGCATCGACCCGACCGAAAGCACGGAGGGCAGGTTCTGGAAGATCGCCAAGGTGCGCGAGGCGCTCGGCAAGGGCATCCTCACCCCCAATTTCGAGTTCGAGTTCAAGATACTGCTGCAGCAACTGTTCAAGGAAAAACAGGATTAGGGCCAGCTGGGGTTCAGTGTCCGTGACCGTGTCCATGTCAGCAAAGCCAGGCTGGTGAATGTATCGGACTATTCGTGGATAGTGGCAGTGGCGAGCACGTCCTGGTGATGAACCATGAGCGATAGTTGATTGGAACGGAACTGGGCGATCCTGAAAAAAACGCTCGCCCTTGAAGCAAAAGCGGGGATATCTTCCGTACGCCGAGTTCTTCCCAGGTGATGCAGCCCGTAGGGGAGTCGAACCCCTCTTCTAAGATTGAAAATCTTATGTCCTAACCGATAGACGAACGGGCCTCGAATTGAGCCGTGTTGGATTCGAACCAACGACACCCGCCTTAAAAGGGCGGTGCTCTGCCAGCTGAGCTAACGGCCCGAGCCGGTCCGGAACAAATTTAACACAAACGGCAGGGGCTGTCAATCGCGGCCGCGGGCCCAGGGCGCGGCGGGAACGGCCGCCCGGCCGGGAAAGCCCGGCGCTTCCTACCTGAAGAAGAACAGGATGCCGGCGTTGACCGCGAAGCCGCTCATGTCCAGGGGCTCGAAGTCCTCGAAGTTCTCCGAGAGGCGGCCCTGCAGGTACTGGTACTTCCCCTCCAGCGAGACCCCCAGGCGCGGCTGGAATCTGTAGACCAGGCCGGCCCGGGCATGGAGGCCCAGGGCGAAACGGCGGGTCTCGGCGAAGCCTTCGGAGACCGACATGTCCTGGAAGTTGATGAACTCGCCGAACTGCTGGTAGGTCCAGACGTAGAGCCCGCCCCCCAGGCCGACGAACGGATTGAGGCGTCCGCGGTGGCCGATGGGGTAGAGCTTCAGGCCGGCCTCGACCGGGACGATGCGCAGGGAGACGTTCTGGAAGATGGGGCTGCCGTCCTCCCGCTCGTAATCGCGGTACTGGGCGTAGATCGTCTTGGTGTAGCCGCCGATCTCCAGCGTGAAGGAGAGATTCCGGTTCAGGTAGCCCTCGTACTCGCCGCCATAGACGATATTGACCAGGTCGGACTTGGCCAGGGTCAGGTTGTCCATGTTGATCTGCCACAGGTCGGACTCGAGGCGCGGCACGAACACGCCGATCTTCAGGTTGATGCTCTGCGCAGCCAGCAGACCCGAGGCCAGTACGAACACGGCGGAGCAAATGACGAAGCGTTTCATGTTGAACCTCCAATCCTTTCTAAGCATGCGGCATGCCAACTTTCGGCCCCATGGAGCGGCCGGACTGTCCTGAATTCAGGACAGGAGGCGGCGCAGGGTGTCGGCCTTGGGCAGGGAGTTGAAGCGCGCGATCTCCCGGCCCTGCTTGAACAGGATGAGCGTCGGAACGCCCAGGACCAGGTAGCGGGAAGCGATACCCGGCTCGAGGACCACGTCGACCTCGTAGGCCGCGACGGCGACCGGGGCCATTTCGGCCAGGAGACCGGGCAGCAGCTGCGCGACCTTCTTGCAGGGCGCGCAGCCGGGCGAGGAGAAGTCGAGCAGCACGAAGGGAGACGCCTGGAGCTTGCCGTCCAGTTCGGCCAGCGTCACCGGCTCCATCAGCGCTCCGCCACCAGGGCGGCGATCTTGTCCTCGATCTGCTTCAGCGTCCCGGCCCCGGTCTTGAAGTAGGACACGTTGCCCCGGCGGTCGAGAAAGGCCATGGTGGGGATGGCCGTGACGGCGTAGGCGTCGAAGGCGCGCCCCTCGTTGGACACGGCGACCGGGTAGGCGATCTGGTGGCGTTCGGCATAGCCTCGGATCAACTCCAGTTCCTCCTCGGCCCCCACCCGGGGCTTGTTGATCCGGTCGTCGCTGTAGCGGCCGTACAGGCGGGTGAACCCGATCACCACCAGACCCTGGTCGCGGTACTTGCGGTATTGCTCCTGCAGGGTGGGCATGATCTTGCGGCAGGGGGCGCACCAGGGGGCCCAGAAATCGACCACGACCACCTTGCCCTTGAGCGCGGCCAGCGAGAGGGCCGGGGAGTTGATCCACGCGTCGGCGTCGAGCGGCGGCGGGGCCTGGCCGAGCATGGCCAGCTGCCTGCGCTCGCCCTGCCACATCGACTTCAGCCCGGGATCGGAGACCAGCGCCAGGGCCTTGTCCAGGTGCTCCAGGGCCAGGGCCGCCTGCCCCGCCTCCTTGGCCAGCTGGGCCATGAGGGCGTGGACCCGTGGCAACAGGGCCTGGTGGCGGCCGGGAAGCTGCGGGGCGTCGAGGAGCCTCTGCGCGAACTCCGCGCGCACGGCCGGGTCGGGGTAGGAGAAGGCCAGGGCCAGGGCGATGTCGTAGAACTGGACGTCGTGGGGGGCGGAGGACTCGACCTGGCGGAACAGGCGCGCGGCCTCGGGCAGTTCACGGCGGATCATGTGCAGCACCACTTTCTGCATGCGGGCCTCGGCGCCCAGGCCGTCGGCGCGTCCACGCAGGCGGTCGATGGCCGGCTCGGCTTCGGCCAGGCGGCCGAGCTCGATCAGGATCTTGGCCCGCACCAGCTCGAGGGCGTCGCTCTTCCTGTACGCGTCGCTGCCGCGCAGCAGATCCTCGAGCTCCTTTTTCCTTTCCTCCTGCATGCGGTTGAACTCGGCCACGAGCGCCCCATCGCGCTCCTGGGCCGGGGCGTTGCGCATCTTCTCGTTCAGCCCTTCCTTCAGCAGGTCGTAGCGCTCGACGATCTCCTCGAAATCCCGCGCCGCCAGACGGGCCTGTTCCTCGGCCGGCTTGCCGGCGCAGGATGCCAGCGCCGCGGCGAAAAGCAACAGGGCGATGTTCCGGACCATGACGCCTCCTGGGTGCGGCCCCGCGGTCGGGGCCGGCGCAATTCTAGCACAGGCGCAACGCCATGGCAATGCGCGCTCCAAGGCCGGGGCAGGGCCGCCGCGGCGGCGCGGCCCCGGCAGGCGGGGCGGCGCGG
>CAZVPI010000018.1:0-34462 GCA_964628035.1 uncultured Clostridia bacterium
AACTTGGAGGACTACCTCTCTTCTAAAATGTGCGAAAAATATTTTACGTTATCCGCTCGTTCTATGGCTTGGCAAACGTCAAGCGTTTTGCGTCTGACGCCTATGATCCATTTCAGCATCACCAGGTACTGGCGCTTGCCGCAGGCGTTGCCGCCCTGGACCAGGCAAGTGCCGGCCGTCGGCGTCATGCCCTTCTGCATCCTCAGCTTGACCGCCGCCATGGCGAACGGCTCGGCCGGCCAGTCGGGCACATCGTGGCGCACCAGGCGCAGCCCCGGCTGGCGCACGTACTCGGGATGCAGCGCCTGGACGATCTCGCGCATCAGGCGATGGCCGCCACCATTTTCGAGAAAAACGTGTGCCTCCTTTATCATGGCCATTCTCCTTGATGTTGGTCTATCCATGCATGATCTCGAACCGCCCGCCGCAGCGCGGACAGGACTTGCCGCCGCAGGCGTTGCCTGGGGCGTGCTTCTCCAGGCAATCCTTGCAGTACTTCCGGCCGCAGGAGGTGCAGCGGTAGCCGCTTTTCTGCTCGATGGCCTGGCCTCCAGGGGATTGAAATCCACGCACACCGCATGCCTCTGCCTCGCGATGACGGTTTCCTCGCCGTAGATCGCCGTGCGGCACATCTCGCATTTGCAATGGCCCCCATTCGCGCCGGCGCTGTTTCCCAAAATGCTCCTCTTTCGCCTCCTTGTTCCAATCTCCCATGCGAATGCATCCGGCATGCCAAGCGCCTCATGATAGAAATAATCTCGCCTGTCGGCATGTCCCAAGCAACAACCAGTTCCCCGGCTGGCGGAAAATGATCCACCGGGCAGGCAGGATGCCTCAATGCCGCGGCAGCGGCGCATTGACAAAAAAAATCCCCGGCGATACTCTGTGGCTTCGGCCCCATCCCTTTTTTCCAGGAGAAACGATGAAAACAAAACGTCTTCTGTCAACGATCATCTTGGTTTCCTGCGCCCTCGCCGTCGCGGCCCAGGCCGATGTCGCCGTCCTGGAAAAGAAACTCGCCGCCGCCAAGGGCGAGGAACGCCTGGCGCTGCTGATCGATCTCGGCATCCAGTATTCGCAGACCGATGCCGAAAAATCCATGGCCCGGGGCGAGGCGGCGCTGGCGCTGGCGAAAAAGCTGGGCGATGGGCCGCGCGAGGCCAAGGCCCACCAGATCGTGGGCAACGGCTTCATGAACCGCGAGCAATCGGAAAAAGGGCTGGAGCATTTCCGCGCCGCCGCGGAAATCTACCGCCGCCTCGGCGACCGCTTCGAGGTCGCCCGCTCGGGCCTCTATATCGGCAACATCCTCGGCGACCTGGACCGGCTGCCGGAAGCGGCAGCGGTCCTGCAGGAAGCCCTGGCGTTCTTCCAGGAGATCAAGAACCAGCGCGGGATCGCCACCGCCGCCCAGAATCTGGGAAGCGTGCATGGCCGGCTCGGCGACTATCCCAAGGCGCTGCAGTTCCAGCTGGTCGCCCTGCAGACGGCCGAGGCCTTGGGCGACAAGACGTTCCAGGCCAACGCCCTGAACTCGATCGGCAACATCCACGACTCGCTCGGCGACCATGCCCGGTCCCTGGAATACAGCCGCCGGGCCAACCGCCTGTTCACCGAGGCCGGGGACGCCTTCGGCATCGCCAGCAGCCTGGGCAACATGGGCAAAAGCTACTGGGAGATGGGCAAGCGCACCGAGGCCCTGCGTTACTACGGGGAATCGCTGGCGGCCGCGCGCAAGATCGCCAACCGCTACCTGGAGAGCGTGGCCATCAACAACATGGCGGTCATCTACATGCAGGACAAGCAGTACGAAAAGGCCGTCGCCATGTTCACGCAGGCCGCCGCGATGGACCGGGAGACGAAGCGCCTGGACTCGCTCACCACCTGCCTGGTCAACATCGGCGAATGCCACTTCCTGATGGGACGGCAGCGGGAGGCCGAGGGCGACTACCGCCAGGCCCTGGCCATCGCCGAGCAGATCAAGGCCTTGGAAACGGTCCAGACCGTGAACCTCAAGCTGTCCCGCCTGTTCGAGGAGCAGGGCGACCACCGGCAGGCGCTGGCGCATTTCCGCAGGGCGGCGGAGGCCCGCGCTTCCATGATCGACCGCGAGAAGAGCGGCAAGCTGATCGAGATGGAGAAGAAGTACGAGGCGGAGAAGAGGCAGCGGGAAATCGAGCTGCTTTCCAAGAACCTCGAGATCCAGAAGCTGCAGCTCTCGCGGGCCCGCTTCCGCACCGGGGCGCTGGTCTCGGGCATCTCCCTGCTGCTGGCCGTCTTTTTCCTGCTCTTCCGCCGCTACCTGCATTTGCTGGCCTTCTGGAAAAAGAAGAACTACGTGAGCCACTACAAGCTGGAGCGCCAGATCGGATCGGGGGCCATGGGCGTGGTCTGGCAGGCGACCGACCTCACCGGCGAAAAGGGAACGGTGGCGCTCAAGCTGATCCGCGAGGAGCACGCGGCGGATCCCGCCCAGCGCAAGCGCTTCCTCAACGAGGCCTACCTGGTCGACCAGCTCGACCACCCCAACATCATCAAGGTCTTCGAGCGCGGCGAGCACCAGCAGACGCTCTTCATCGCCATGGAGTTCCTGCCGGGAAGGCCGCTCGCCGATGTCATCCGCGCCGGCGAGCGCCTGCCCCTGGACACGTGCCTGCTCATCATGCGCCAGCTGGCCGACGCCCTGGCCGCCCTTCACGATCGCGGCATCCTGCACCGCGACGTCAAGCCGGCCAACGTCATGCTGGCGGACGGCGGCTCGCGGCCGCCCACGGCCAAGCTGCTCGATTTCGGCCTGGCCCAGTCGCCCTCGCTCACCCGCCTGACCGAGACCGGCGAGATCCTGGGCACCGTGTACTACATGGCCCCCGAGCTGATCAGCCGGCGCCAGGCCGGCGCCGCCAGCGACATCTTCGCCCTGGGGGTCGTGTTCTACGAGATGCTCACCCTGGAGAAACCGTTCCTGGGCGAAAATCCGGGCGAGATCATCCGCGCCATCCTGGAGGGCGAACCCGTCAGCCCGGCCCATTTCCGCCCCGACCTGCCGGCAGCGCAGGCGTCCCTGGTCCTGAGCATGCTCAGCAAGGATCCGCTGCGGCGGCCGACGGACGCCCGGCTGGCCGAGCTTCTGGCCGCCGGCTGAGGCCGGGCCTCAGCGCCCGGCCCCTGGCCCCCTGACGGGCAGCCACGTCTTCCCCAACAGGCGGTTGCGCGAACGGTTGTCCGCCAGCAGGAGGATCAGCTGGCCCTTGGACAGCGGGCGCAGCCTCTTCTCCCACGCGGCCAAAGCCTCCGGCGGCGCCTCGCGGCCGCGGTTGTAGGCGGGGAACCAGGCGGCGTGGCGCAGAAGAACCTGGGCGCGGATGAACTTTTTGCCGACCCACCATCGCCTCGCCAGCCGCGGGAGCATGGGCGGCCCCAGCGGATCCGGCTCAGACGATGCCGCCCAGCAGCAGCCCCAGCGCCAGGATCAGCAGCAGCAGGACCAGCATGGCGGCGCCGAGAACGGCGGCGGGCCGGGCGCCGGCCCGGGCGCACAGCGTTTCCCAGGTTCCCCGCCGGCCGGAAGGAGGCGGAAACGTGCGCCGCACCCGCGTCGACTTCAGGATGTAGGGGGTCAGGAACAGGTTCTGCAGGCCAATGGCCATCCACTGCATGTGGGCGCCGATGCCGGCCAGGAAGATGGCCAGCGTCCAGGCTGAATACACCAGGATGTTGAAGGCGGCGTAATGCCCGGTAAAGCGCGGGTCGCGCCGCGAAAGCAGGCGCAGCAGCCAAACGCAGCCGCAGCCGATGGCGATGTCGATGAACAGCGCCGGGTAGATGACGCGGCTGTTGGCCGGCCGGTTCGCCACCTGCAGCAGGACGCGGACAACCAGGATCAGGTTCAGCCACAGCACCGCCACGGGCAGGATCAGCCAGCCCGCGATCTTTTCCCGGGCGGCGTTGGGTTCGTCTTGTACGTCGTTCATGGGCGTCATCTCCTTTTCCGGATCACAGACGGTAGCGCACACCGGCCGAGAAGCGCATGCGTCCACCCTCGATCTCATCCATCACGTATTCGACGGGAATGATGAAATGGGCATCGGCATCGAGAAAGACCCTCCCGACCAGCCTGAATAGGAAGCCGGCGCCCAAAGCCACACCCTCGGCCCGTCTTTCATCCCCGGAGAAAGACTCATCAGCCAGGGCGACGACGCCGTATTGGGCGCTGAGGCGCGGTTGCAGGAAATGGCCCCGGCCCAGGGGATATGCGTGGATACCGAAGGAATAGGCCAGTCCGCCGTCGGGCATGATGCCAAGTCCCAGTACGAGGCTGGCGTACCTGTGAAAACCCGTGCCAAAACGCCTCGGCAGCCGCGGGTTGAATTCGCAACCCAGTCCGATGCCCCCATAGCTCAGGCCGTAGCCGCTGCCGATGGAAAGATGGGCCGCGTCGGGCACGGCCGCTGCAGGCGGGCTGGCTTCCGTTGCGGTCAGGCGGCCGCGGCAGAGCAAAAATAGGGCGGCGATGACCACGGCTCCCATTTGCTGATTCTTTCTTCGCATGGCATCCCTCCCTTCAGTCAAGGTTCCAGCGCACGCCCAAGGAGATCTTGAGCCGGCCGACGCTGTCCCAATCTACATGCTCGAAGCCGAATCGGTTGACGATCAAGATCAAGTCCCCGTCAAGGGACAGCTTACCGCGCAGGCGCCGCACCACACCCGCCCCGACCGAGAAGCCTCGGACAAGGTCCTCCCCATTCACGATCGCCACGACGCCGTACATGAGAGACAGCTTCGGCGCCCAGGGCAGGTCACGCCCCAGAGGGTACAAGCGGAAACCCAACGAATAGCCTATCCCGGCGACAGCCACGCCCAATCCCAGATTGACACTGAAATACTTCGCGATGCCATCCGGCCCGGAGCCCAGTATGGGATTCATCTCGCAGCTGAGCCCGATCACACCGAAGGGGACGCCCAGCCCGGCGCCGAGCGAGAAGCGGCTTGGCGGGCTGCCGGGACCCTCTTCCAGCCCCCACACCGGCAACGCAGCGAAAAGGACCGCCGTCATCAACGTTCCCCACAAACAACAGTTCCTTCGTTTTCCCATGCGTCCTCCTTGAAATCTCATGGAAAGCGGGATGCACGAGCTATGCCAACCTGATATGGCGGAGAAGGGCCGAAACGGACCGTGTTTAGGGGCAGCAGGGTCCGCCAGCCCCCCGGGAGATGACCGCCGGGGTATGGTGGATGCCCCTGGAGTCATTCGCGGCCCCATCGGCAAAGGTGGAGGGCAGTCTAGTTTCCCTTCCTGGGATGAAGGGCATAACGGTGGAGCATGGAAACAAAGCGGGGATATTCCGTCTCACGGATGTTCATCCTGGCCGCCATGACCTTCAGATTCCCCTCGCTCTCCGTGAAGACACCCTTGAGAAAAAGGCGCACCTGGGCCCGGTTGAGCTCGCGGCCGAGAAAGGCGCTCCAGATCGTTTCCCAGAAGCTTTTCCCTGCCGCGATCTCGGCCTGCATGGCATCGAGGGCAGGCTCGCGGGAAACTTCGCCTTGCTCCAGGCCCTCCTGCAGCAATTGGCCGATTTCGCCGCCGATGACCGGTCCCGGCAGGACAATGCCGGCCCGGGCCAGCACGTGCAGCAGCTCGCGGACATTCCCCGGCCAGTCGTGGCCGGTCAGCGCTTTCCAGGCACCGGGTCCTAGTTTTTTCCCGCGCAGCAGGCGCTCATTCTCCCGCACCAGGGCGGGCAGGTCGTCCCGGCGCTCGCGCAGGGAGGGCAAGCGCAGCGGCAGGACATTCAGGCGGAAGAACAGGTCCTTGCGAAATCCGCCCCGCTTCACTTCGGCGGCCAGGTCGCGGTTGCTGGCGGCGATGACGCGCACCTCGGCGCCGACCTCCTCCACCCCACCCAGCACGCGGAAGCGGCCGCTCTCGATGAAACGCAGCAGTTTGCTCTGCAGCGCCAGGGGGATCTCGGCGATTTCATCCAGGAAGATCGTCCCCTTGTCAGCCTCCTCGAACAATCCCTTTTTCCGCTCCTCGGCATGGGTATAGGCGCCGCGGGCATGGCCGAACAATTCGTTTTCGAAGAGGTCGGCCGGGATGTTGGGCGTATGCACGACCACCAGCGGCCCGACGCGCCCCGAAAGGCGGTGGATCAATTCGGCGACATGGTTCTTGCCGACCCCCGTTTCGCCGAGCAGCAGGACCGGCTCCTCCTCCAGGGCATACTTGGCGACCAGATCGCGGACGCCCTGCGCCGCCGGGCTGATGCCGGCGATGTTGCCGGCCGGGCCGCTGCCGGCCTTGAAGCGGTCGATGGTCTCGCCCAGCATGTCGCCCATGGCGGAGATCACCTCGGCGTCGCCGGGGGAAAAACCCTCCCTGACGCCGCCGTCGACATAAAGAAAGAACGACTTCCCGGCCGGCACGACCATGACGTTCTTGACGTAGAGCAGGCGCGCCGAATCGGGAAGGTCGCCGACGGTGCGCGTGATCGCCACGCCGTCTTC
Organism: uncultured Clostridia bacterium; assembly: GCA_964628035.1. Lineage (GTDB taxonomy): Bacteria > Acidobacteriota > Aminicenantia > UBA2199 > UBA2199 > UBA2199. Next base: position 6,508 of record CAZVPI010000018.1, read on the forward strand.
GCGCGCCGCGCCCTGTTTCAGGGCCGCCTCGGCGCAGCTTTTTGAAAAGCCCCGCCCCGCGGCGACCGTCGTCCCCTTGATCGCGCGCCCGCGGTGCCAGAGGATACGCCCTTCGCGGTCGAAGAGCATGGCCAGCGAAACCTCCTTGCCCTTCAGGATCTCCCACACCTTGTTCTTGATGCTTTCGATCATTCCGCTTCGGCGCCTCGGTTGCTGTTGCGATCGGGAATCTACATGGCCTGATTGTACCCCGGCGATCGAAGGGATGCAACTGCAGGACCGCGCAGCCGGCTGACGGCAGGCGGGACGAGGTATCAGACCCAGCGACAAGGAGTGATGGTTGGACGAGTGACATGCAAAATGAAAATTCCAAATCACAACTTCCCAGGCTCCAAGTTCCAATACCCCGAAGGGAACTTGGCCTGAACGATTACGCCGACGGGCGGGCTGTGTTCTTCCCTCTTGCCTTGTTTCGTTTGCCTTTTCCCTTCCCTCGCCGCTTGTCCCTCGTCACGGAGCATGATTTCTGACAATGCGGGCAAAAATGAGTGGAGCGTCCGCCGATGCGCATCTTCTCGATGGCGGCGCCGCAGACGAGGCAGGGCTCGTTGGCGCGGCCGTAGACGAACAGCTTCGCCTGGTTGCGACCCTCTTCGTCGGCCAGCGTGCGGTAGTTGCGCAACGTGGTGCCGTTGCGGCGGATCGCCGCGCACAGGATGCGCGGCAGGCATCGGCTCAGGCGCAGGATCTCCTTGCCGCTCAGGCCGGAGGCCGGCCGCAGGGGGTGGAGGCGGGCGGCGAAGAGCGCCTCGTCGGCGTAGATGTTGCCGATGCCGGCCAGCACCGCCTGGTCGAGCAGGACGCCCTTGAGCGGCCGCTTCGTCTTCAGCCGCCGCAGGACGGCGGCGACCGCCTGCGGCCGCAGCGGCTCCGGCCCCAGCCCGGGACAGGCTGCGGCGCGGCAGGGCCACAGCCGGATGCGGCCGAACTTGCGGGCGTCGACGAAATAGAGGCGCGAGCCGTCGGCGAAGGAGAACGCCGCGCGCAGGTGGCGGCGGTCGTCGGCGCCGAGGCGGCGCAGCAGCTTGCCGGTCATGCGCAGGTGGATGGTGAAGAAGGCCCCGGAGCCGCACTCGACGCCGATGTACTTGCCGCGGCGGCTGACGCGCCGGACCGCCTGGCCGCGGATCAGGCGGCGCAACTCCGGCGCGCCGCCCTCGACCGTCCGCGGCCACAGGACGCGCAGGCCGGCGAAGGCGCGGCCGACGATCTCGCGGCGCAGCTGGCGGACGACGGTCTCCACTTCGGGCAGCTCGGGCATGGCGCCGGCCAGTATAATGTCATCGCCCCAGGCTGTCAATTCTCCCCCCAGCCCGCGGCGGGCATCGGGGAAAACCCGTATTGAACGACGGCCGAGATTCTGCTAAGATGCGGCCATCCATGAACGGCAAGATCCTGATCCTCGACTTCGGCTCGCAATACACCCAGCTCATCGCCCGGCGCGTGCGCGAGCTGGGCGTCTTTTCCGAGATCCAGCCCTTCCACTTCGGCCTGGAAAAGATCCTGGCCGAGCCGCCGGCCGGCGTCATCCTGTCGGGCGGCCCGGCCTCCACCCTGGCGCCGGGGGCGCCGCGCGTCGACCGCAGGCTCTTCGCCGCCGGCATCCCCATCCTGGGCATCTGCTACGGCATGCAGCTGCTGACCCGCGAGCTGGGCGGCCGCGTCGTGCGCGCGGCCCAGCGCGAGTACGGCATGGCCCGGCTGCGCCTGCGCTCCCGCTCGCCGCTGTTCGCGGGGGTGAGCGACGGCAGCACGGTGTGGATGAGCCACGGCGACTCGGTGGCCGGCCTGGCGCCGGGCTTCGCGGTCACCGCCCGCTCCGACGACGGCGCCATCGCCGCCGTCGAGGACCGGCGCCGGCGCCTCTTCGCCGTTCAGTTCCACCCCGAGGTCGCCCACAGCCGCGAGGGAAAGACGATCCTGGCCAATTTCCTCTTCGCCGTCTGCAACGCCGTGCGCAACTGGAGCATGAAGAACTTCGTCGCCGAGGAGACGGCCAAGCTGCGCGAGCGCTGCCGCGGCAAGCGGGTGGTGCTGGGCGTGAGCGGCGGCGTCGACTCCACCACCCTGGCGGTGCTGGCCAAGCAGGCGCTGGGCAGAGGCGTCACGTCGATCTTCGTCAACAACGGCCTGCTGCGCCTGAACGAGGAGCGCGAGGTGCTGCGCAGCCTGCGCCGGCGCCTGGGGCTGCAGGTGACCTACCTCGACGCCTCGCAGCGCTTCCTGGCCGCCCTGCGCGGGGTCGCCGCCCCCGAGCGCAAGCGCAAGATCATCGGCCGCACCTTCCTCGACGTCTTCTACCGCGGCCTGAAGGATTTCGACTACCTCATCCAGGGGACGCTCTATCCCGACGTGATCGAGAGCAACCCCGTGGCCGGCCCCTCGCAGACCATCAAGACCCACCACAACCGCGTGCGCGAGGTGCAGAGACTGGAAAGGCAGGGACGGATCCTGGAGCCCTTCCGCTTCCTGTTCAAGGACGAGGTGCGCCAGGTGGCGCGGCTGCTCCAGGTGCCCGCCGACATCCTCAACCGCCACCCCTTCCCCGGGCCCGGCCTGGCCGTGCGCGTGCTGGGCGCGGTCACCCCGGCCAGGCTGGATGTGCTCAAGCAGGCCGACGCCCTGTTCATCGAGGAGCTGCGGCAGAGCGGCTGGTACGACAAGGTCTGGCAGGCCTTCGCCGTGCTGCTGCCCGTGCGCTCGGTCGGCGTCATGGGCGACGAGCGCGCCTACGGCCAGGTGGTGGCCCTGCGCGCCGTCACCGCCAGCGACGGCATGACCGCCGACTGGGCGCCGCTGCCCACGGCGGTGCTGGACGCCGCCGCCCGGCGCATCGTGCGCCGCATCCCCGAGGTCAACCGCGTCGTCTACGACGTCACCTCCAAGCCCCCGGCGACCATCGAGTGGGAATGAAGCCCTTCATCCACCTGCACCTGCACTCGGAGTACAGCCTGCTCGACTCCTCGCTCAAGATCGACGACCTGCTGAAGCAGGCGCGCGCCTGCGGCATGCCGGCCGTGGCCCTGACCGACCACGGCTCGATCCTGGGCGCGGTGAACTTCTACAAGAAGGCCAAGCAGTGCGAGGTCAAGCCCATCATCGGCGCCGAGCTCTACCTGGCGCCGGGCTCGCGCTTCGACCGCCCCAACCGGCGCGAGGACGAGCTGAACTACCACCACTTGCTGGCGCTGGTGCGCAACGAGCAGGGCTACCGCAACCTGTGCGAGCTGATCACCGCCTCCTACCTGGAGGGCTTCTACCGCAAGCCGCGCATCGACAAGGAGCTGCTGGCCCGGCACAAGGACGGCCTGCTGGTGCTGTCGGCCTGCATCCAGGGCGAGGTGCCGCATTTCCTGCTGCGCGGCCAGGGCGACAAGGCGCGGGCGGCGGCGCGGTGGTACCGCGAGACCTTCCGCGACAACTTCTTCATCGAGCTGCAGGACCACGGCCTGGAAGACCAGCGCCAAGTGCTGCCGCAGCTGGTCGAGCTGGCCAGGGACCTGGACATCCCGCTGGCGGCCAGCAACGACGTGCACTACCTGACGCGCGAGGACGCCGACGCCCGCGAGATCCTGATCTGCCTGCAGACCACCGAAGTGCTGAGCAACCCCGACCGGGCGATGAAGAAGGAGACCGACCAGATGTACTTCAAGTCGGGGGCCGAGATGGCCCAGCTCTTTGCCGCCCTGCCGCAGGCGCTGGAGAACACCTTCGAGATCGCCTCGCGCTGCAACTTCGAGTTCGCGCTGAAGAAGTACTTCCTGCCCGAGTTCACCACCCCGGGCAGGATGAGCGTCGACGACTATTTCGAGAAGCTCTGCCTGGAGGGCTTCGAGCGCATCCAGCACCAGTACCTGGCCAAGGCCAAGCACCTGCGGCACACGCCCAAGGAGTACCAGGAGCGGCTGCTCTACGAGATCGAGAAGATCCGCGAAATGGGCTTCCCGGGCTATTTCCTCATCGTCTGGGACATCATCCGCTTCGCCAAGGAGGCCGGCATCCCGGTCGGCCCGGGGCGCGGCTCGGTGGTGGGCAGCCTGGTGGCCTTCGTCATGGGCATCACCCAGATCGACCCCCTGGAGTACGACCTCATCTTCGAGCGCTTCCTCAACCCCGAGCGCGTCAGCCTGCCCGACATCGACATCGATTTCGACGCCGAGCGCCGCGAGGAGATCATCGCCTACATCCGCGCCAAGTACGGCGAGGACAACGTGGCCCAGATCGTCACCTTCAACCGCATGAAGGCCAAGCTGGCCATCCGCGACATCGGCCGCGTGATGGAGGTCAAGCTGGCCGACGTCAACCGCCTGGCCAAGCTGGTGCCCGAGGGGCCCAAGGTGGAGCTGCAGGAGGCCATCGACAAGATCCCCGACCTGCAGCGCGAGATCCAGCACAACCCCGAGTTCATCAAGCTGGTGCACTACGCCCTGCGCCTGGAGAACAACATCCGCAACACAGGCAAGCACGCCGCCGGCGTGGTCATCGCGCCGCGCAAGCTGACCGAGTTCATGCCCCTGTACAAGACGCGCGAGGACATCACCACCCACTTCGAGAAGGAGGAGGTGGAGAACATCGGCCTGCTGAAGATGGACATCCTGGGCCTGAAGACGCTGACCATCATCCGCAACATCCTGCAGGAGGTGCGCGAACGCGAGGGCAAGGGCATCGACCTGGAGAGCATCCCGCTGCAGGACGCCAGGACCTTCCGCATCTTCCAGAAGGGCGACACCGACGGCATCTTCCAGTTCGAAAGCTCGGGCATGCGCGACTACCTCAAGAAGTCCAAGCCCTCGCGCATCGAGGACCTGATCGTGCTCAACGCCCTCTACCGCCCCGGGCCGCTGCAGTCGGGCATGGCCGACGTCTACGTCAACCGCAAGCTGGGCAAGGAGAAGGTGACCTATCTCTTCCCCGAGCTGGAGGAGATCCTGCGCGACACCTGGGGCATCATCGTCTTCCAGGAGCAGGTCATGCAGATCTCGGTGCGCATCGCCGGCTTCTCCATGAGCGAGGCCGACGAGATGCGCAAGATCATGGGCAAGAAGGACGTGGCCAAGGTGCCGGCGCTGGAAAAGAAGTTCCTGGAGCGGGCGGGAAAGAGGGGCCACGAGCGCAGGAAGGTCGAGGAGCTGTTCGGGCAGATGAAGACCTTCGCCGAGTACGGCTTCAACAAGTCGCACTCCACCGCCTACGCCTACCTGGCCTACCAGACCGCCTACCTCAAGGCCCACTACCCGGTGTACTTCATGTCGGCCCACCTCAGCTCCGAGGCCGACAAGACCAGCACCTCGTCCAAGATCATCCAGTACATCAGCGAGAGCAAAAAGATGGGCATCGAGATCCTGCCCCCGGACATCAACAAGAGCCGCGAAACCTTCCGCGTCGAGGGCGACCACGCCATCCGCTTCGGCCTGATCGGCCTCAAGAACGTGGGCAGCGCCGCGCTGGCCGCCATCCTCGCGGCGCGCGAGGAGGGCGGGCCCTTCCGCTCCTTCAACGACTTCGTCGAGCGCGTCGACCTGGCCAAGGTCAACAAGGGGGTGCTGGAGAGCCTGGTCAAGGCCGGCGCCTGCGACGGCTTCGGCCTGCGCCGCCGCGCCCTGTACGAGGGGGTCGGCGAGGTGCTGCGCCGCGCGGCCGTGGTCAGCCGCAACCGCCAGAAGAACCAGAAACCGCTGTTCGCCGAGCCGGTGGCCGAGGAGTACCTGCCGCGCGAGCTGCTGGCGCTGGAGGAATGGCCCGAGAGCGAGATGATCAAGGGCGAGCGCGAGATCGCCGGCATCTACGTCAGCCACAACCCCCTGGAAAAGTTCAGCGGCGAGATCCGCAAGGTGTCCAACACCAGCGTCATGGCCATCCAGACCCGGGAGTTCAAGGGCGAGACGATCAAGCTGGGCGGCGTGGTCACCGAGTTCGCCCGCCGCACCTCCAAGAAGGGCGAGGCCTACGGCGAGATCTTCTTCGAGGACCTGACCGGGCGCATCAAGGTGCTGTGCTTCAAGGACCGCTGGCGCGACCTGGAGAAGGAGCTGCGCGTCGACGTGCCCTACTTCCTGGAGGGGCGCAGCCGCTCGGGCGGCGACGCCGAGGGCGAGGAAACGATCTACCTGGAGAACCTGCAGGAGCTCGAGGCCGTGCTCAAGAGGAAGGCGCGCAAGATCGTCATCACCATCGGCTACGAGCAGATCGACGAGGCCTTCAACGAGCGGCTGCAGCAGAAGCTGGAGAAGAACCGCGACTCGGTGCCCTACATGATCGTCGTCAACCACCCCGACAGCGCCCGGGTGGTGATCAATTCCGAGCCCGGCGCCGGCATCCGCGCCAGCGCCGCCATGAAGAAGGACATCGAGAAGCTGACCGGCCCCGACACGGTCGAGATCCTGTTCTGAGGCCGCGATGGCAGCTGAGGCGCGGGAGGAGCTGGAGCGGCTGGAAGAGCTGCTGCGCGACTTCGACCCGCCGCCGGGCGAGATCCCGGAAGTCCCCTGGATCGACGTCTACGGCGAGGTCCTGCCGCGCAACGGCAAGGCGGGCGGCGACCACCTCATCTACGTCGACTTCAAGAAGCGCTACAAGATGGACCAACTCATCCGCGAAGCGCCCGACGCGTTGAAGGACAAGCTCCGCGCCACCGCCGCCCGCGCCGGCATCGCCGTCATCGACGTCGAGGGCCACGACTACGGCTCGGCCTTCCTCGCCGCCGTCTTCCACCAGGCCTTCCTGCTGGGCGTGCACTACGAGCTGCGCTTCTTCGGCGAGATCACCACCAACCTCTTCGAGGCCCTGAATACGCGCTTCTACAACTCCTCGGGCATCCACAAGACCCTGACCCTGGTCTACGGCGAGATCATGGAGAACGGCACGTTCCGCTTCCTGTCGGCGGCCCACCCGCTGCCGGTGGTGTTCTCCAACGCCTTCGACCGCCTGGTCCCGGTCAGCGGCGACCGCCTGGCCATCTTTCCCCAGATCGGCACCATGCCCTCCCCGGCGGGCCACGAGAAGACGGTGCCGCTGCTCGGCGTCAAGGAGACGTACACGGTCAACGAGATCAACCTCATGGGGCGCGGCGACATCCTGGCGCTGTTCAGCGACGGCCTCTCCGACCACCAGGACGCCCAGGGCCGGCCCTATTTCCCGGGGCGGCTCGAGGACGTGCTGCGCGCCAACAAGCACCTTCCGGCGCGCGAGATCGGCCGCCGGCTGCGGCAGGACCTGCTGGCCTTCCGCCCCGATCCCGAGGACGACGTCACCTTCGTTATCATCAAGAAAACCTGAATCATGCCCCGGCGCCGCGCCGGGGCGAGGAGCGAGCATGGCCATCGACACGACGTTCGGCAGCGACAACCATTCGGGGGTCCATGCCAGGGTGCTGGAGGCGATCGCCGCCGCCAACCGCGGCCCGGCCGTGGCCTACGGCCTGGACGGCCACACCGAGGCGGCGCTGGCGAAATTCCGCGAGCGCTTCGGCGCCCAGGCCGACGTCTACCTGGTCTTCAACGGCACGGGCGCCAACATCGTCTCCATCGCCACCCTGGCCCGCCCGCACCAGGCGGTGATCTGCTCCGAGCACGCCCACATCAACGCCGACGAGTGCGGCGCCCCCGAGAGCGCCACCGGCTGCAAGCTGCTGGCGGTCCACGCCCCCGACGGCAAGCTCACCCCCGCGCTCATCGCCCGTCACCTGGGCGGACGCCTCGACCAGCACCGCGTGCAGCCGGCGGTCGTTTCCATCACCCAGGCCAGCGAACTGGGCACGGTGTACTCCGCGGCCGAGGTGCGGGAGATCGCCGGTTTCTGCCGCGAGCGCGGGCTTTTCCTGCACATGGACGGCGCCCGCCTGTGCAACGCCGCCGCCTCCCTGGGGCTGGGCCTGGGCGAGGCCTCGGGGGCGCTGGGGGTGGACATCCTCTCCTTCGGCGGCACCAAGAACGGCCTGCTGATGGGCGAGGCCGTGGTCTGCTTCCGCCCCGAGATCAGCCGCGACACGATCTTCGTGCGCAAGCAGAAGATGCAGCTGGCCAGCAAGATGCGCTTTCTCGCCGCCCAGTTCGCGGCGTTTTTCACCGACGACCTGTGGCTGGAGAACGCCCGCCACGCCAACGCCATGGCCCGGCGGCTCGAGGAGAAAGTCCGCGCCATTCCCGAGGTGAGGATCGTGCAGCCGGTGCAGGCCAACGCCGTCTTCGCCTCCCTTCCCCGCCCGGCGCGCGACAGTCTGCTCGAGAAGTACTTCTTCTATACCTGGGACGAGGAGAAGTGCGAGGTGCGCTGGATGTGCTCCTGGAACACGACCGCGGAGCAGGTCGACCGCTTCGCCGCCGAGATCGAGCGCAGCTGCCGGTAGGAGATCAACGAACCCCCCGTGGTGGTGATAGTGGCGGCTAGGGGCGAGCCATCGCGATGCGCGAAAAAGATCTTCGGCGCAGGGCGTGTGGCGGCGAGCCATGGAAACCAAAAGCTCATTGTACTTCTTGCTGACACCGGCACCGACTCGGTCACTCGAGAGGAAAAGGCAAAAGGCAAAAGAAAAGAGAAAGAGATCGTAACCTGCTCGCTACTGCCACCATCACGATCAAGACCAGCATAAGTCACTTGAGTTTCTTCCTAACACGGACACGGACACTATCTCGTGGAACTCGTCCCTGGGTCTTCGGCGGCGACGACCCGGTTCTTGCCCTCCTGCTTGGCCCGGTAGAGCGCCCGGTCGGCCAGCTCCAGGAAATGCGTCAGGTCGCGCACGCCCTCGTTGAACGGGCAGACGCCGGCGCTTAGGGTGACGCGCGCCTCCGTCCCGCCCCGCGGCGGGACGAACTCCTCGGCGCCGCGACGCAGCCGCTCGGCCAGCTGCAGGGCGCCGTCCAGGCCGGTCTCGGGAAGGACGACCAGGAACTCCTCGCCGCCGACGCGGCCGGCGAGGTCCTGCTCGCGCAGCGCGCCGCGGATCAGCCCGGCCAGGGACTGCAGGTACTCGTCGCCGGCCAGGTGGCCGAAGCGGTCGTTCAGCCGCTTGAAGTCATCGCTGTCGAGCAGGATCACGCTGAGGGCGCGCCGGCCGCGCCGGGCGATGCGCAGCAGGTTCTCCAGCTCGTTGAGGACGTAGCGCTTGTTGTACAGTCCGGTGAGGCCGTCGCGCACGGCCAGATCGAACAGCCGCGCGTGGTACTCCCGCTCGATCTCGTCGCCGTAGCGCAGCTGCAGCACGGTGTCCCCCACCTGCACCTTGTCGCCGGCCTTGAGCGTGGCCTGGTCGACCGGCTCGCCGTTGACGCTGGTGCCGTTGGTCGTCCCCAGGTCGCGCACGTCGATGCGCTCGACGCCGCGGCGTCCGCGCACGACCGACAGGATGCAGTGGTCCTTGCTGACCTTGCCGTCGTGAAGGACCAGGTCGTTGCCGCCGCCGCGGCCGATCGTGGCCGTCTCCTTGTCCACGACGAAATGGCGGCCGAAATCGACCTCGGCGCCGGCGATGACCACCAGCAGGATGGCCCGCCCGTCGCCGTCCTCGCCGGGGCCGGCGGGCACGGCGCGGTCGCAGATGGTCTCGTCGAGCGGGTCGTTCGGCGGCACAACGGGAGCCGGCGGCCGGGGCCCGTTCGCTCTCCCGGGACCGTCATTCATCGGCGGAAGGAGCGATCGTGACGCGCATGACCTTGTTTTTCTCCGATCTCTTGGCCTCGTACAGGGCCTGGTCGGCCAGGTCGAGCAGCTCCTGGACGTCGCGCATCCCCCGCTCATACTGGCAGACGCCGGCGCTGATGGTGGTCCGCACCGGCCGCCCCTGCACCGGCAGCACGAATTCCTCGACGGCGCGGCGCAGGCGCACCCCCAGCTGCATGGCGCCCTCGACGCCGGTCTCGGGCAGGACCATCAGGAACTCCTCGCCGCCGACGCGGCCGGCCAGGTCCTGGTCGCGCAGCGTCTGGCGGATCAGCGCCCCCAGGCGCTTAAGGTACTCGTCGCCGGCCAGGTGGCCGAAGCGGTCGTTGATGTCCTTGAAGTCGTCGATGTCGATCAGGATGACGCTGAAGGCGCGGCCGCTGCGGCGGGCGATGCGGCAGTAGTTCTCCAGCTCGTTGACGATGAAGCGCTTGTTGTACAGGCCGGTCAGGGCGTCGCGGGCGGCGAAGTCGAAGAGCTTGGCGTGGTACTCGCGCTCGATCTCGTCGCTGTAGCTCAGCTGCAGGACGGTGCCTCCGACCTGGACCTTGTCGCCCGACTTCAGAGTGGCCTGCACCACCGGCTCGCCGTTGACATAGGTGCCGTTGGTCGAGTCCAGGTCGACGATGCTGATCTGCTCGATGCCGCGGCTGCTGCGGATCACCGAGATCTCGCAGTGGGCCTTGCTGACCTTGCCGTCGCTGAGAGCGATGTCGTTGATCTTTTCGCGGCCGACGCCGCTGCGCTGGCGCTCCAGGACGAAGCGCTTGCCGAAATCGATCTCGCTGCCGGCGATCACGGTCAGCACGATCGCCTGCTCGCTCTGGCCCGCCTGGTTGGCGATCGGGATCAGCTTGCGGTCAAAGATCGTTTCTTCGTAGGGGTCGCCCATCTGGCCATCGTCTCCAGGGGGAACGTAGCACATTCGGCCGTTGAAATCAATTGCCGCATGACGCCGGGCGGCGAAAGAACCGACGGGCTCACTCTCCGTGTTCGTGACAATGCCGATCCTTCCGCAATGCTTTTGCAGGCAACCTTATGAAACGGGTGGGACTCACGCGCCCATATCCAAGCTCCACATCCCAAACAAGCACCCATGGCCCAATCCCCTGACGGGGACGATGCCCCCTGACGGGGACGATGCCCCCTGACGGGGACGATGCCCCCTGAAGGGGACGATGCCCCCTGAAGGGGACGAAATGACCCAAACGAAAAAAAGCGAAGGCATGAACTGGTTGGTTCGGGAAGGCCTTGGTTTGGGCAATGGGAATCCGGAACTTGAATTTATTTGGAGTGTGGCGCTGGGTGCTTGAATGGCTGTCTTAAGCTTCTTGCTGACTGAATCTTGCGATTTTTTTCTCCAAAGCGCATCATACGGGCAAATCCATTCAGGAGGGGTCCCATGTTGCATCTAATCATCCAACTGGTCAGCGGCGCCCTGGGCGGCAACGGCGCCGGCGCGCTGATGAAGAAGCTCTCGCTGGGCGCCATCGGCAATTCCATCGTCGGCATCCTGGGCGGCGGCCTCGGCGGCCAGCTGCTCGGCATGCTGGGCATGGCGCCGGCGGCCGGCGGCGGCGACCTGGGCGGCATCGTCTCGTCGGTGCTCAGCGGCGGCGTCGGCGGCGGCGTGCTGATGGCCGTCATCGGAGCGGTCAAGAAAGCGCTGAAAAAGTAGCAAGGGCACAGACGGCAGACGGTGCACGGCTGAGGGCAACGGCAAGGAATCTGGCACTTTGCTTGCCGGGTTTTCCCGTACGCCATATGCCGTAAGCCGTGCGCCGAGCTCCTTTTTCCTTTTCGCTCGTCACTTGCCGCTGAGCGCTGAAAACCCTATGGAGGCCCCATGGCACTGAAGAACACGATCCTGACCTACCTGCTGGCCCTGGCCATCTTTTTCCTTATCGACATGGTGTGGCTGGGGCTGGTGGCCAAGAATTTTTACCGCGGGCAGCTCGGGGAACTGCTGAGCCCGAAGGTCAACTGGGCGGCGGCCATTCTCTTCTACCTGCTGTTCATCGCCGGGCTGCAGTTTTTCGTCATCGCGCCGGCGCTGCGCGCGGGCGATCCGCTGCAGGCGCTCTGGCAGGGGGCGCTCTTCGGGCTGATCGCCTACGCCACCTACGACCTGACCAACCTGGCCACCCTGCGCGACTGGCCGCTGCCGGTCACCCTCGTCGACCTGGCCTGGGGTGCGGTGCTGGGCGGCTCGGTCTGCGCGGCGACGACCGGGATCGGCCGCTGGCTGCTGCGCCCCTGACGCGGGGAGCGCGGTCACAGGGTGTTCTTGACACCCGGTGCCGCATGCTCCATGATCCGAACCATTCCGTCTAAGGAGAACCATCATGCGCTGGAGAGGAAGAAGGATGAGCGAGAACGTCGAGGACCGCCGCGGCCTCAGCGGGCGGCAGGTGGCCGTGGGCGGCGGCCTGGGGGCCATCGCCCTGGCCGTGATCGTCATGCTGTTGGGCGGCAACCCCGAGGAGGTCATGCAGAACCTGCAGGCGCCGGCACCCGCCGGACAGGAGCAGGCACAGCCCCTGAGCCGGGAGGAGCGCGAGCTCGGCGAGTTCGTCGGCGTCATCCTGGCCGACACCGAGGACGTCTGGAACAAGATCTTTCAGGAAGGCGGCGAGAGCTACCGCGAACCCAAACTGGTCCTGTTCACCAACGCCACCGAATCGGCCTGCGGCTACGCCCAGTCGGCGACCGGCCCCTTCTACTGCCCGGGCGACGAGAAGGTCTACATCGACCTGGGATTCTTCCAGGAGATGCAGCAGCGGCTGGGGGCGCGCGGCGACTTCGCCTGGGCCTACGTCATCGCCCACGAGGTCGGCCACCACGTGCAGAACCAGCTCGGCGTCATGGAGCAGTTCCAGCGGAAATCGCAGCAGGCGGACGCGCGCGAGGCGAACCGCCTGCTGGTGCGCCTGGAACTGCAGGCCGACTTCCTGGCCGGCGTCTGGGCCCACCACGCCCAGCGCATGAAGAACCTGCTGGAGGAGGGGGACATCGAGGAAGGGCTGAACGCGGCCTCATCGGTGGGCGACGACCGCATCATGAGGCAACAGCAGGGCTATGTCGTTCCCGACGCCTTCACCCACGGCTCGTCTGCGCAGCGGGTGCGCTGGTTCACCAAGGGGCTGAAAAGCGGGGACCTGAGCCAGGGGGATACGTTCTCCCTGCCCTACGAGGAATTATAACCGCCGGAGGCTAGGAGCGCCTTTTTTTCGCCGGCAACGGCACCCGGCCCACCTTCTGCCGGCGCAGGTCGACCAGGGCGCGGCTGGCGCCCGTGTGCTCGTAGGCGATCTCCTTGACGCGCTGGAAGCAGCGCTCGGCCAGCTTCATCTTGCCCTGGCCGCGGTAGAGGACGCCGAGGGCGTAGACCGGATCGGCGCTCCAGGACTTGAGCTCGATGGCCTTCTTCAGGTGGATCTCCGCCTCGTTCTTGGTGAGCTCGGATTCGCTCTGGCATAGTCCCAGCAAATAATAAAAATCCCCGCCTTTCGGCTCCAGCCGGATCGCTTTCTTCAGCAGCGGCACGGCGGCGGCATAGTCGCGTTTCTCGTAAAACCCCTTGGCCAGCAGCAGCAGGTCCCAAGCCTTCTCGTGGTCGGGATCGGCCATGCGCAGGGGGGGCGGCTCCGCCGCCGGCGCCACGGGCGGCGGCGTGTCGCCGGCCAGCTCGGGCTCGACGATCCATTCCACCTCGCCGGTCTCGCGGCCGGCCTGCGCCGCAGCCGGCCCCCCTTCCTCCAGGGCATCGAAGACGATCTCCTCGACAGCCGCGGGCGCCGCCGCTCCCTCCTCGCTTGAGAGGGGAGGCAGGAGGATCTCAGGCTGGACTTGCACCTCCGCGGCCAGCGGCGATTCCAGCACGAACTCCGGCTGCGCCTCCGCCTCTTCAGCGACCACGAATTCCTCCGCGAGCTCGAATTCCTCCTCCTCGGCGGCCGGAGGCGGCGGGACGGGCGCGGTCCGGGACGGCGCCGCTTCGCCCGCCTGCCGCCATTCGGCCTCGCCCGGCATCTCCGGGGCGGGCTGGGGCCAGTTCTGCAGCGCCTGCAAGTAGCGGCGGACGTCGCCGGCTATGCGCTTGACCTGCGGGGCGGCGTGGGCCCCGAAGCGCTCGGGGGCGAAGCGCTCCAGGAATCCCGCGCTGGCCCGGCGCACGGCGATGGCATCCAGGGGCAGGGGCAGGCCCAGCGGCGACGGGTCGCCGAAAGGGGCATCCTGCAGCCTCTGGTACAGATCGAGCATGGCGGCGATCTCGGCGGGCACGGCGGCCCGCCGGGCCTCGCCCTCCTGCTCGACTTTTTCTTCCCCGGCCGCTTCCTCCTCGCCCGCTTCGAACTCGACCAGGCCGAGCAGGTGGAAGGCCAGCATGGCGCGCCAGAATTCGAGTGGCGCCAGCTTCAATCGCGGGAGGAGCTCCCGGCAGGGTAGGGGGCCCAGGTCCCGCGCCGCCGCGTAGAATTCGCGCTCGCCGTCGGTGAAATAGATCTCGGCGTCCATGGGGATCTCGTTCAGCAGCCGCGGCAGCGCCGACCGCCAACGGCCGGCGTAGGGGGCCACCTGGTCGACCGAGCGCGCCCCCTCGACCAGGATCGCCTCCAGCGGGATCTCGAAGACCTCGCGCAATGGCGGCTCGGGCTCGCCGGCGGTGAAGATCCACGTCCCGCGCCCCAGGGCGAAGACGGAAATGGCGATGCGCCGCAGCTGGTAGACCCGGGCGTAATAGAGGTCCTTCTTCTTGGCGAAGTTGCGGTCGAGCAGGATGCCGGCCACCTGGTCGTCCGACAGCGGCTGCAGGCCGTCGAGGACCCGGACCTGCTCCTCGCTGATGCGCCCCATCTGGCGCAGGATGACGGCCAGCCTCTCCTCGAAGCGCGTGCTCATGCCGTTGGCCAGCTTGCCGTCGAGGAAGTTCAGGGTGATCTGGAAATCGCGGGTGTTGACGAACAAGTGGCCGGAGAGCTTCTCCCGGCAGACGTCACGGAGGAAGAATGACACCGGCTCCCTTTCGATGTCATGAAACATGAGGGTATCGTAGCACCGCATGCCGACGAAATCAAGCCTCTACGGTGACCAGTGACGGGTGACACGTGACGAGAAAGAGGTGGATTTGGCATTCGGCGTACGGCATAGGGGAAAGCCCATCCCGTGAGCCCGATCGTTCTATTGCCGCTGTCTTCGATACTTCATTCACCATGACGATCAGCACCTGACTGGAAATCCTTGGCTGCCAAGCGAATCGGCCTTTGCACCGTCGAATCCCCCCCCGGAGGTGGCCCTCCCCGGGAACGGCGCCCTCGCCAGGGCCGCCGGCGTCGGACCCCGAACGACGCACCTTTCAGCTCTCATAGGACACCTTCCTGAATCGCCTGCCGCCCACCGTGCGCCCATTACTTTTCCTTCTCCGCGGGGGCGAAATCTGTTATCATGTCCCCTCGCACCATCATGGGCATCCTCATCCAGGCTGACTCGCTGCGCAAGAAGTACGGCGACTTCGTCGCCGTCGCCGGCGTCTCCTTCGCCATCGCCGAGGGCGAGTGCTTCGGCTTCCTCGGCCCCAACGGCGCCGGCAAGACCTCCACCGTGCGCATGATCCATTGCGTCTCGCCCGTGACCTCCGGGACGCTGGCCGTCCTGGGCCTGCCCGCCTCCATCGACAACCGCGCCGTCAAGCAGGCCACCGGCGTCATCCCCCAGGAGATCAACCTGGACAACGACCTGACGGTGCGCGAGAACCTGCAGGTCCACGCCCACTTCTTCGCCATCCCCCGCGCCGAGGCGCGGCGGCGCATCGAGGAGCTGTTGCGCTTCGTCGAGCTCGAGAAGCGCCGCGACAGCAAGATCGCCGACCTCTCGACCGGCATGAAGCGCCGCCTGCTCATCGCCCGCGCCCTGCTCAACGCGCCGCGCCTGATCATCGCCGACGAGCCGACCACCGGCCTCGACCCGCAGGCGCGCCACCTGATCTGGCAGCGGCTGCGCCAGCTGAAGGGGCAGGGCGTCACCCTGGTGCTGACCACGCAGTACATGGAGGAGGCGCAGCAGCTCTGCGACCGCCTGGTGATCATGCACCAGGGCAGGATCCTGCGCCAGGGGACGCCGGCGCGCCTCATCGCCGAGGAGATCGGCCGCGAGGTGCTGGAAGTGCGCGCCGCCGCCGGCCAGGACCCGCGGCTGCTGGCCGACCTGGCGCCGCTGGCCCGCAGCCACGAGCGCGTCGGCGACTCGCTGTATTTCTACTGCGACGACGGCCGGCCGCTGATGAAAAAAGTGCTGGAGCTCGACCTCGCCGACACCGTCCACCGCCCGGCCACGCTGGAGGACGTCTTCCTCAAGCTCACCGGCAGGAGCCTGATCGAATGACCATCTCCCGCCGCATCGCCTGGGTCTTCTGGCGCAACATGGTCTCCTACAAGCGCTTCGTGCTGACCACCTTTCTGGCCAGCCTCATCCAGCCGCTCTTCTACCTGGTCACCTTCGGCATCGGCATGGGCGCCTACATCGGCCACTTCGGCGGCAAGCCCTACCTGTACTTCCTCGTCCCCGGCGTGCTCACCACCGCGGTGATGATGACCGCCAGCTTCGAGTGCATGTACGGCACCTTCGTCAAGATGGTGCACGAGAAGCTCTACGACTCGCTCATCGCCACCCCGGTGTCGGCCGAGGACGCCGTCGCCGGCGACATCGCCTGGGGCGCCTTCCGCGGCCTGGTCAGCGGCGGCCTGATGATGGCCGTCGCCCTTTTCATGGGCATCCTGCCGGTGTCGATCCCCAGCGTGCTGCTGCTCGTACTGCTGATGGTGCTGGTCGGCCTCCTTTTCGGCTCGCTGGCCATGGTGGTCACCTCGTTCGCCCCCAATTTCGACTTCTTCAACTACTACTCGGAGCTGGTGATCACGCCCATGCTCTTCTTCTCCGGCGTCTTCTTCCCGCTGGACAGGTTCCCGCCCTGGATGAAGGCGCTGGCGCAGTTCCTGCCCCTGACCCACGCCGTGGCCGTCGCCCGCGCCGTCTTCAACGGCGAGTACACGCGCGGACTGCTGCTCAATTTCGCGGTGATCCTGGGGCTGGGCGCGGCCGCGTTCTTCGTCGGCGTGGCGCGCATGAAAAAGCGCCTGATCAAGTAAGCGCAAACTCGGTCAGCCCTATCCTGGCCTTAGGATACACGGACCGAAAAAAAGAGATCCGGAGAATTTTTTCTATCTCCCGCCGGCGGCGGCGAGGGCCAGCAGGGCGAACGAGGCCAGCCAGTGCTCCCCCTCGTAGGTGCCGGTGGTGACCGCCTCCAGGGAACGGCTCAGGTGCGCATCGGCGACAACGCGCAGGTGGCCGTAGCCCTTCAGAGTCGCCAGGCCGTAGAGGCACCAGGCGCGGCTGGAGTTGAGGCCGTCCAGGTGGACCAGCTTGCCGTCGGAGCGGTCGGAGACGCTCCCCGGAGCCAGGGCGAAGCGCTTGTCGGCAAGCCGCGGCAAAAAATTCCTGAGCCAGGGCAGGAATTCGCCTGGCGGCAGGACGCGGCGCATCAGGCCGGCTTCCTCCAGGCAGGGGGAGAGGAAGTCATAGCCGCTCGGCTCCCAGTCCAGGGGGCAGCCGCGGTCTTTCAGGAAGAAATCGCGCGCCCGCTTTTCCAGAAGGGCCCTCAGCTTCGCGTCGCCGGCCGTGACGGCATAGTCCCAGGCCAAGGTCATGCCGAAGGCGGTGTTGGCATGCTCGCCCACCCGCACCGGGTAGACGAGCTTGGGCAGGAATTCCAGCCAGCGCTCCACGATCAGCCCGGCCAGCGGCCGCAGGTTCGCCTCCAGGTCGCGGGCCAGCGGATCGTCCCAGCCGCGCAGCTCCCCGGCCAGCTTGAGCAGCCAGGCCCAGCCGTAGGTGCGCTCGAAGGACCTTTCCTCGGCGCGGCGGAAGTAGCGGACCTCGGCCAGGATGTTTTCCGCCGCCAGGTTCTCCGCCAGCACGGCGCGGATCGCCGCGGCGTCCTTCAGCGCCGGGAACTCCTTCAGCAGGCGCACAAGCAGCCAGTGGCCGTGCACCGCAGAGTGCCAGTCGAAACAGCCGTAAAAGGCCGGGTGCAGGCCGCGCGGCGAGCCGATGTCGGCGGCCTCGGCCAGGGTCTCCCCGGGCTTGTTGGGAAATTCCCGCTGCAGACATTGCAGCGGCAGCTGCACCAGGCGCTCGGCCGTCTCCAGGGTGAGGCGTGCCGGAGGCTCCTCCGGCACGGACGAACAAGCGCCCACTCCCGCGTAGAAGGCCAGGGCCAGGGTGAAGGCGATGAGGATTCGTTGCATGCCCCCGATTCTGGCCAAAGCCGCCGCGAAAGTCAATCGCGACCCCACATAGTGCCTCATCCAACAATCTACCTGAAGCGGAGAGTGGATCCGGATTCACAAAAAGCGTATAATCGGTCGGGGGACGCCCTGGATTTCAAGAAGGGCCGGATAGAGAGGTGCCATGAACGAAGCGTCCGCAACGCGCATCCTGGTCGTCGACGACGAGCCTACCATCGCCCGCCTGGTGGTGCAACGCCTTTCGGGCCGCGGCTATGCCTGCGCGCTGGCCTTCAGCAGCGAGGAAGCGCTGGCCAAGATCAACGCCGAAAGGTTTGATCTGGTCATCAGCGACATCAATATGCCGGGCATGTCCGGCATCAATCTGCTTGCGGCGGCCAAAAAGTCCAGCCCGGCCACGGCGTTCATCATGCTGACCGGGGTCGACGACCACGCCACCGCCGTGCGCTCGCTGGAACTCGGCGCCTTCGGCTACATCGTCAAGCCCTTCGAGGCCAACGAGCTGTTCATCAACGTCAGCAACGCGCTGCGGCGCCGCGAACTCGAACTGCAGCGCGACCGCTATGAGGAGCGGCTCGAGCGCGACGTGCGCGCGCGCACCGCCGAGATCCGCGACACTCAGGAACAGATCATCATGCGCCTGGTGGCCGCCTCGGGGTTCCGCGACGAGGAGACGGGAGAGCACATCCGACGCATGGGCGAGTACGCCGCCGTGCTGGCGCGCGCAGCCGGCTGGGACGCGCGGGCCGCCCAGGAGATCCGCCTGGCCGCGCCGATGCACGATATCGGCAAGATGGGCGTAGCCGACACCATCCTCAATAAGCCCGGCCGGTTGACCCCCGAAGAGTTCGCCCTCATCCAACAGCACACCATTATCGGAGCCCGCATTCTGGAGGGCTCGGGGATCGCGCTGATCGAGCTGGCGCGCGAGATCGCTCTGAACCATCATGAGAAGTGGAGCGGCGGCGGTTATCCCGCCGGCATAAAAGGCGAAGCCATCCCGCTCAGTGCCCGCATTGTCGCCGTCTGCGACGTCTATGATGCCCTGGTCAACGACCGTGTCTACCGCCGGGCGCTACCGGAGGCTGAGGCCCTGGCCATCATGAAAGAGGGCCGCGGCAGCCAGTTCGATCCCGACATCCTCGACCTGTTCCTGGAGCGGCTGCCGGAACTGCGCACTATCCGCCAGAGGTTCCGCGACTAAGCGCCACGGGGTCGCGGCATGAGCCGCTCGACGAACTCCAGGTAAGCGAGCGGGGGATCGACGATCTCCACACCGAAGTCCAGCAGGTTGGAAAAGGAGCGCTTGCCGCCCACCCAGCGCACCAGGCCCTGCAAGTGAAACGTCTCCGCTCCGGCTTCCACCTCGACCGCGACAACACCGGCAGGCGGTGCGAAGGGCGAAGAGAGCTTGAGGCCGCCCCGCGAGACGTCGAACAGCATCGCGGTCCGGCCTTCGATGCGCACCAGGGTGCGGTGCTCAACGCGCGGGTGGCGCCGCTTCTCCTCCCAGGCCGCACTAACCGGAGGCGCGATCGCCGCGCCGCAACGGGGGCAATGGAACGCCGCGCCCGTATCCGCCTTTCTTCCACTTGATGCGTGAAGCATATTCCTCTCCTTGACCTTCGCCGGCCCGCTCAGGTCAGCGCGACCGCCGCCCGCACTACCGCGTTTCGGTGATCCGCCGACACCACCCTGTTCTTGCCCTGCGTTTTGGCCCTGTACATGGCGCCATCCACCCTTTTGACGAACGCCTCGATGTCCTCGCCTTCGCGATAGGCCGCCACGCCGAAGCTGCCGGTGACCCGCGCCGGGCCGCCGGCGACCAGCGGCAACCCGAGCTGGCGGCTGAGCCGCTCGCTCAGGACGGCACGCAACCGCTCGGCACAAGCCAGCGCCCCCTCCAGCGGCGTATCGGGCTGGATGATGATAAACTCCTCGCCGCCGTAGCGCGAAACGATGTCGATCTCACCGCCGCGAGCGACCAGGGCCTCGTCGTAGCGGCGGATGCTCCAGCGGATGGCATTCGCTGCCTCGCGCAGCACCCGGTCACCGAAAAGGTGCCCATGCAGGTCGTTGAGCTTCTTGAAATCGTCCAGATCGATCATGATCAGCGACAGCGGGTGTTGGTAGCGCTGTGTGCGAGCGATCTCCGCTCCCAACCGCTCGTGGAAGTATCGGTAATTGTATAGTCCGGTCAGCGAGTCGGTGACCGACAGCTTCTCGATCTCGGCATACATGCGGGCGTTGCGCATGCCCACCGCCACCTGGAGCGAGAGGATGGAGAGCATGCGGACGTCGTCCTCACCGAAGGCGTCCTCGCTCCGGCTCTCGACGGTCAGCACTCCCAGCAGCTCGCCGTCAGCGATCACCGGGCAAGCGATCTCAGAGTGGATGCCCGGGATCCCCGAGGAAATGTAGCCGGGATCGCCGGAGACGTTGCCAACGTTGACCACACGCTGCTCCAGGGCGCAGCGCCCGGTGATCCCCTGGCCGAAGGCGATCTTCATTCCGATCAACTCCCCGGGAAAATCGCCACTGGAGGCCTTGAACACCAGGTGGCGGCCCTGGACCTCGAGGATGGCGCAGGAGTCGTAGCGCAGGCGCTCACGCGTGGCGGAGACGATAAGGGCGAAGAGCGAATCGGGCTTGGCAAGGGAGACGAGCTTCAAGCCGATGTCCTGCACCAGTTGCATCTGCTTGAGGACCAGGGAGTTGTGGATCGCCGCGCCGATCTGCAGGCTCAGCAAGCGGATGAAGCGGATATCGCGCTCAGCGAAGGCGTTCCTGTGCGTGCTCTGCAGGTTGAGCACGCCCAGCAGGATGCCGCGGAACACGATCGGCACGTCGAACTCGGACTTGAACACACTGTCGCCAAGATGGATATAATAGCCGCATCGCGACAGGTCGGGTATCACCATCTCCCGGCGCGCCAGGGCGCAGCGGCCGCTGATCCCCTCGCCCAGGGGGATCTCCATGCCCAAGATCGTCTCGGGATACTCGGTCACGGCGCGGATGACCAGGTTTCCGCCCTCCTTCAGGAGCACAGCGCAATAGGAGAAGCCGAGGATCCCCTTGATGCGCTCCACGATCAGCCGCAACAGCCGGTCCAAGTTCAGCTCGGAACTGATCTGGCTGCCGATCTCCTTCAGCAAGCGGTCCCGGCGCGCCGCCGGGCAGAGCCAGAAACGAATCGCTTTCATCGTTCGCCTCCCCGATCGCCCTCAGGCGGTCACCACCGCCATGGCCAGGCCGCACTCATTCTCGATGATGGCCGAGATAAGCTTTTTCTGGAACTCGTCCTCGAACTGGAACTGGCATCCGATTGCATAAACGACCCCAGGGCGGAAAATGCCTTCGGACCGGTTCTGGAAGCGCAGGATGCGCGAATGGACGATTTTGACGGAGAACGGGTGCTTGTCGCCGCCATAGCGGATCAGGATGGGGTATACGTTGCCGATCAAGGGTGGGTAGTTCGACATGAGGTTGATCCCGCCCATGGAGATGTTCTTGAGCTGGAACTCCTCGCGGTTGAGGAATTCCCCCGTCACCTCGCTTTTCAGCTCGCAGTAACCGTAAATGGGCCTCTCGGGATCGAACCGTTCATGCATTCTCGTTTCCATGGCTCCTCCTTTCTCCCTCTACGCCGTAGCCGCAGCCGCCAGGGGCAGGCGCACCGAAAATCGGCTGCCTTTCCCTGGCTGGCTGTTCACGCTCACCGCGCCGCCGTGCAGTTCGGCCAGGCGCTTGACCACGGACAGGCCCAGACCCGTCCCCTCGTAGCGGCGGCCGGCGCTGCTCTCCAGCTGTTCGAAGGGTCGGAACAGCCGCGGCAGGTCGCGGGCGGCAATGCCGATGCCGGTGTCACTCACCGAAAGCTCGAAGAGGTCATCGGCCAGCCGCCGCGCTTCGAGGAGCACGCGGCCGCCGTCTGGAGTGAACTTGACGGCGTTGCTCAGCAGGTTGAACAGGATCTGCTTCACCTTTCGGCAGTCGACCCTCACCTCGCCCAGGTCGTCGCCGACCCGCGCCTCCAGGATGATGCCGTGATGATGGGCCTTCTCGCGGACGACCGTCAAGCTGCCCTGCACAAGCGGCGCCAGGTCAACCCGCTCCAGCTCCAGGGTCATTTTTCCTGCCTCGATCTTGGACAGATCGAGGATGTCGTTGATCAGCGCCAGCAGATGGGCGCCGGCGGCGTGGATCTCGTCGCAGAAGTCGCGCTGCATGTCCGAGATCGGACCGGCCTGCCCCTGGCGCAGCACCTGGGAAAAACCGATGACGGCGTTCAACGGCGTGCGCAGCTCGTGGGACATGGTAGCCAGGAAGGCCGACTTGGCGCGGCTGGCCTCCTGCGCCGCCTCGGCGAACGAGGTGATGCGCTCGATGGCCTTGCGCGAAAATCGGTTGAACAGAAGCACGATCATCACCAGCAGGAAGGAGAGGCCGACCAGCAGGAGCGAGGTTGCGGCGCGGGGCAGGTCGATGACGCTTTCATACAGGGTCTTGACCAGCAGGAAGAGCATGCCATAGATGACGAAGGTGACGACCGCCTTGAGCGTGCGCACGTCATCCTGGATCTCATGCAGCGACTGGGGGACGCCGCAGGCTTTCATCCGACCCTCCGCTCGCGGGACGGAGTCTGCATGTCGGCGAAGACCTCGGCGAAGCGCGGCGCCAGCTCCTGGAAGGCCCGCAGGACGGTGGGATCGAAGTGCTCCGGCCTGACCCGATCACTGCCCTGCAGGATCACCGCGCTGGCGGCGTCATGGCTCATGGCCGGCTTGTAAGGCCGGGCGACGCGAAGGGCGTCATAGCGGTCAGCCAGGGCCGCGATGCGCGCGGCCAGGGGGATCTGCTCCCCCTGCAGCCAGTTGGGGTAGCCGCTGCCGTCCCAGTTCTCGTGGTGGCTGAGGGCGATGACCATGGCCATGGCCAGACGCGGGTGGTTGCCAATGATTTCGGCCCCCAAACGCGTGTGGGCGCGGATGGCCTCCCACTCACGGAAGTCGGGGGTCCCTTTTTTCATCAACACATCGTGGGGAATGCCTAGGTTGCCCACGTCGTGAAGTTGCGCCTGCAGGCGGATGGTCGCGACGAAGCGCTCGCCCAGCCCCAGCTGCCGCGCCAGCAGGGCGGAGTACTCCCCCACCCGCCTGGGGTGGCCCTCGTCCCGCCCGCCGTGCAGGGCGGCGGCGCGCAGCAAGGCGGCGACGGTGCGCGCCGTGTCCTCCTCGTTCCGCCGCGCCAGCTCGGCGAGGCGCTGCAAGGAGATGATCTCGGCGGCCAAAATGTCCAGGATGGTGGCGTCGTCGTCGCGGACATCACGGTCGAAATTGGCGGCGAACACGCAAAGTCCATCGCTCAGGAAGGCGAGCAAGTCGCGGAGTTGAGCCGCCAGCTGGGGCTGCTCCTCCAGCCGGGCGACAAAGCCGTCCAGCCCACGTGAGGTGAACTCCCCACGCCGGGCGTGGAAGGAAATCGATTGACCGGGGCCGGGCAGGGACAAGAGCCGCTCCCCTCCCGGCTCGAGTTCGTGGCGAAGCAGTTCCTTGAACGGGGATTCATATTGACGCCACGCCCAGCCGGCGTTCTCCCGGACGCCCACGATCATGAGCTGGGGGCGGTCGGGAACGGCGCCGCCCTCGCGAATCACCCGGTCCACCAGGCGGTCAACCCGGGACATCAACTCGAACTCGGCCGGCTCGAAGTCTTCCGCCGACTCCTTGGCGAAGCGGGTGAGTTCGGCGACGCTGGCGAGCGAGCGGCCCAGCCGCTCGTTCAAGTCCCGCACCTTCAGCAGCATGCGGATGCGCGCCAGCACCTCGTCCTGATCGATGGGTTTGGAGATGAAATCATCGGCTCCGGCCTCGATGCCCTGGGTCCGCGCCCGGTGGTCCTGCAGGCTGGTGATCATGACCACCGGCAGCGAGAGCAGGCCCCGGTCATCCTTGAGCTGCCGGCAGACATCGAAGCCGTTCATTCCCGGCAGCATGACGTCCAGCAGCATCAGGTCGACCGACTCGTTGCGGGCGATCTCCAGGGCCCGCGCCCCGTCGGCCGCGTGCAGAACCTCGAATCCCTGGGGCAGCAGCACGGCGTCGTACAGCTTCAGGTTGACCGGCTCATCATCCACGCACAGAATCTTCGGTTTGGCAGGGCCCATCACTCCCTCCTCAGGCCGTCAGCGCCTGCGCCTTGGCCGCCACACGGACCCAGGCCGGCCGGAAACGGACCAGATCACCGAGAACCAGCTCGACGATACGGCTGTCACCGCCGCGCTCCTTGCGGTTCGACTTGGCGTACAGGCGCACGATGGCCAGGGCCTTCAGGTACGCCAGGGGGTTCTCATGCAGGAAATCCAGGGAATCACGTAGGGAGTTGCGGAACAACTGCTCGATGTAATTCACGTTGTCGGGACGAAGCATCTGCGTCTTCATCTCCTGCATCTCCTGGATATAGAGGGGCTTGATGAAGAAGCCGGAGCCGCCACGGACCAGGTTGCTCAGCTCTTGATCATTGAACTTGTCATGGATTTCCCGGAAAATGCGGGGATCAATGCGCTTGTGCCCCACCACCTTCAGGAAGTCCATGAACTCGCGCAGCAGCTGCTTTTGTTGCTCGAGGGTCATTGCTTCCAGACGCTCAAGCTGGCCGCCGCCGCCTGCGGCGATCGCGTGGGCGAGCAGCAGCAGGACCTTGAAGCCGCGCTCCTCGCGCACCGTGCGCTTGAAGAGCTCGCGGATCAGGTAGGCCTTGAGGCCGGCGGCGCCATTGTCGCGCAGCTCGCAAGCCGTGCGGGGATTGCGCGGATCCAGGACGGGGGCCATGTTCCGCAGGCACGCCCGGCTGTCGGCGGCATAGCGCTGGACGATCTCCGCGAACCGCCCTGTCAGCTGGCCGGCGGTCTCGGCATAGAGACGGAGATCCTCCTCGCTGCCGCGGCAGAGCGCCGCCTGGGCCGCCTGGCCGGCATCGAAGGCCACTTCGGCCTTGTCGGCCGGGAGTTCGACCAGGGACGGTTCATGGGCCTCCGGTGCGGAGAGTATCTCGATCACCCGCCGCTCTTGGTCGATCAGGCATTCGGTGGCTGTCCCCTTTAGGCGCACACGCAGCATCATCACCTCCCCTTCGACCTGGTAGGTCCCGGGGGCCAGGATGCTACCGATCCCCACCCGCCGACCGTCCATGTTCCGTTCTTCTTTCATTTTTTCCTCGCCGACCATTCGACAGCAAGTCCAATGCCAGACCCCGAATCGAGGCGACTCTTTGGAATATCTCCTTTCTATTCGGCCCTTTTCGCTTTTTCTCCGACCGAAGGGCCCACAAGTTCCTCCGCCGGCGCTGCCAAGAGGGGTGCGACGGGGTTGACGGCCTGCGGCTTCGGGAGGCGCCTTTGCCCTCGCCTGCATGACGACGGAAGAGAGCGACAATAGGAGCCGCTGCAACATCCGTCGCATGGGTCCGCAGGCGGCCGCTGAACCCGCCATTCCAGCCACGCTCGAAGGAAATTCGAGAAATCATCCGGCCGGACCGGCGAACTCCAAGCGCAGCCCCGTGCGGGGATTGATCTAGTCGTCGCCGGCAACGCTCTCCGGCAGCGGGTTGCCGCCCGGCAACTGGCATGGGAAATGCAACAACCCTGGCGCGCACCTAGGACAGCGCGCACACCGAAGAAGGCGATGATCGAACGCATGATACACCGCAGAGGCATTCCACCCAGGCGAGTCGGCCCGGCGCCGGACCGTCCGCATCAGGCCAGGAGCACCGCCAAACCGCCGCCGCGGAAACGGTTGACAATTGAGAATGCCGCGGTTTATAGTTAATTTAAAACGAAAATGCAGGCGAGAATCGGGAGGTGAGCGTAAGTGCAACACGCGACTTGGACGGATCGCGGCGGGAGGAGG
The DNA here is from genome assembly GCA_964628035.1 of uncultured Clostridia bacterium. Lineage (GTDB taxonomy): Bacteria > Acidobacteriota > Aminicenantia > UBA2199 > UBA2199 > UBA2199. The sequence goes on from CAZVPI010000018.1 coordinate 32,438, forward strand.
ATTCCCTGGCTGTTGTTCGCCGTCTTCCTGCTTCTGGCAGCCAGCATCGCCGCCAGCGCCAAACTCTATTACGGCGACCAGGTGCGGCGCGAAGCCGCCGTGCAGACAGCCTCCCTGCGGGCGATCGCGGACCTCAAGGTCGGCGAGATCCGCCATTGGCTGGATGAGCGCCTAGGCGACGCCAACATGATCACCCAGAATCCGCTGCTGAGCGACGGGCTGCTCCCCTTGCTGGCGGCCCCCCAACCCATGAAGCACATGACCGACGTCCGCCGCTGGCTGAACGCGCTGCAGAGGAATTATCAGTATTCGAACATCCTGCTGCTCGACATGAACGGCAGGGTGGTGCAGGCAAGCCTGCCCCGGGACGCCAATATCGGCCACGAGGGGCTGGCGCTCATCGCGCGGGCGCGGCGCAGCAGGAAGGCCGAGATCTCCGACCTGCACCGCAACCCCGCGGTACAGCATGTTCATCTCGACCTTGCCGCGCCGCTGATCGCCGAGGACCGGGCCATCGGCTTCGTGCTCCTGCGCATCGAGCCCGCGACGTTCCTGTATCCCATGATCCAGTCCTGGCCCACACCCAGCCACAGCGCCGAGACCCTGCTGGTGCGCCGCGAAGGCGACGACGTCCTGTTCCTGAATGATCTGCGCCACCGCCGGGGGACAGCCATGACCCTTCGCTTCCCCATCTCGCGCGCCGACCTTCCCGCCGCCAGGGCGGTGCAGGGACGCTCCGGCTTTTTCGCCGGACGCGACTACCGCGGCGAATCGGTATGGTCGGTGACCAAGCCCGTCCCGGGAACCTCATGGGCCGTCGTGGCCAAAATCGACCGCGAGGAGATCATGGCCCCCCTGCGTCTCCGCGCCCGGATCGTGCTCGTGGCAGCTATGGCCCTGATCATCGCCGCCGCAGCCCTGACGCTGCTCATGTGGCGCCACGCCGAGGCCCGGCAGCGGGCGGTGCTGGAACGGACCGGCCGCGACCTAGGCGCCGCCATGGACCGGATCGAGCGGCTGCAGGGGCTGCTGCCCACTTGCGCCTCCTGCAAAAGCATCCGCAACGAAGTGGGCGAATGGCACCCCATCGAGGAGTACATCTCGGCGCGCTCCGAAGCGGCGTTCAGCCACGGCATCTGCCCGGAGTGCGCAGAGAAACTTTACGGCCAGCCGAAACCGCCATGCGCCGCCAGAGAGGAACCCGGGGACGCCGCCGACGCCCGTTCCTTGGCGGAGAAAGCAGCGGAGCCCGGCAGCCCGGAGCGGAAGAGGTGAAGGCATGACGGAGATCGATGACGCGAAGCGGGAAACGCGAAAGGCCCTCCGGCCGCTGCTGCTGGTCTTCGTCGTGCTGACCGCCGTCATCTCCCTGACGGCGCTCCGCACAATGCGCACGAGGGAAAAGGAGCAGCTTCGACAGCAATCGGAACAACTGCAGGCCATCGCCGGACTGAAAGTGCAGCAGATCCGGAGCTGGCTGCTGGAGCGCCTAGGCGACGCCAACCTCATCTCCCACAATCCACTCATTGTAGACGCTCTAGCGCCTCTGCTGAGCGGACGGCCGCGGACGCTGCCTGAAAGCGGCTTGCGCGCCTGGATGGACATGCTGCTCCGCCATTATCATTACTCGAACGTATTGCTCCTGGACCGCCGGGGCGAGGTCCTGCGCGCCGCCTTGCCCAAGGGCAACGAGGTCGGCCGCGAGGCGCGGGAGCTCATGGAGCGGGTGCGACGAACGCGCGAGCCCGCGGCCTCCGACCTGCATGCCAACCCGCAGGTGAACGATATCCACATAGACATCGCCGCTCCGCTCGATTCCACCGACGGCGTAATGGGCTTCGTCCTCCTGCGCATCGACCCGCAGACGTTCCTTTATCCCCTGATCCAGTCCTGGCCCACGCCCAGCCCCAGCGCCGAGACCCTGCTGGTGCGCCGCGAGGGCGGGGACGTCCTGTTCTTGAACGAGCTCCGTCATCGTCGGGGCAAAGCCATGAAAATGCGCTTCCCCCTGACGCGAAAGGACCT
>CAZVPI010000019.1:0-32776 GCA_964628035.1 uncultured Clostridia bacterium
TTTGGTTTAAGGACTACCTCAAATCAAAAGTGCGAAAAATACTTGACACTACCTCCTCGACAGCGACCCCGGCGTCCGCATCATCATGATCTCGGGGTTCATCGAGGCCGCGGTGAAGGAGTCCATCCTGGCCGGAGGCGTCCGCGAGTTCCTGGCCAAACCTTACACCATGGCGCAGATGCTGCAGCTGGTCAGGAAAGTGCTGGACGCAGAATAGGGTTCAACGAACCATTGGTGTTAGTGTTCGTGTCAGCAAGAAACTTAACGAACTGAACATACAGTGCTAGCAGCCACAAAAAAGGAACTCTAGCGAACGGCACCTTTTCAGGTCTTCCCCACATTGGCCTTGCCGATGCCTTGTTCTACCTCTTTTCCTCTGTACAACTCTACCCCTTTATCCCTCATTTCTTCCCTATCGCTTCTTGCCTAGAACTTGAATATCTTGGCTAGGGACAGGGGGACGAACTCGCTGGAATGGGCGGCCGGCAGGCGCGGCAGCGGGCAATGAGTGGATCCTCGGGACAGGAAGTTCTCCTGCTGATAGACGGGCGCATAGAGGAAAAACCGGAATTGCGGCGCCGCCCCGCGCGGCGAATGGTACTCGTAACAGTGAAAGTCCTCGAAAAAGGTAACTTCCGTCATGGCTTCACCTCCAGGTGAAAGGCGCGGCCGCTCTGCCCCTGGGCAGGGTCGGAACGGCACGGGTCCGTCGGGCTGGTTGTACTCGACCTTCCGCATGACAAAGTCATCCCTGTCAAAGAACTCGCTTCATGTATAGTATAAAATGCATCATTTGTCCATAGAAAAAGACGTCAGACGTTGGACGTTAGTGGTTAGCAGCAAAAATGACCTTGGGCTAGAGGTCTTTGAACGCCTTGCTGACATCTAATGTCTAACGTCTATCGTCTCGTGCTCATTCCTTGCCTTGCTAACGTCTAACGTCTAGCGTCTAACGTCTATTTTCTTCTGCTGCCGAGCACTACGATGACCCCGGCCAGGACCAGGAATCCTCCCAGCGGCAGCGAGGTGTCGTAGATCCCGCCGTAAAAAGCGGCGGCCAGTCCGATCAGGATGAAGGCCGGAGCCAGCAGCGGCCCCCGGCGCTCGATGAAATAGAGGAACAGGAATCCCAGTCCCGGGCCGAGAAGGAAGTTCGGCCAGGTGATCCCCGCCTTGTGCCAATGGCTGTGGGTCAGCCACAGGAAATGGCCGCAATAAAAGGTCAGGATGGTGATCGGCACCACGAGTCCGGCTTCCCGCCGTCCCTGCTCCATCAGGCGGATGGCCATGGGGATGACCGGGACCAAAAGGAACAGCGGCCAGACCCTGGCGGCATGGAGGAAAGGATGAACGTTGTTCAGCAGGAAGAGGATCCCCAGTGCGGCGAGCAGGATGCCGCCCGCCAGTGACGCCGTCCGCGCCCTGTGTTCCGTTCTTTCCGACATGGTGCCTCCTTGTTCGCAAGAATAACGGATTTCCACCCCCCGTAGTTCACGGGCTGGTGCTATCTCGAAAGGGCATTCGGGCGCAAACCGCGGCTGTGACCCAGCCGGGGCAGGAGCGAAGGCGGAAATCGGGGCCGCCCTTGAGCTTCCGTCCCGCCTGGCCTACAATGCGCGGGTGAACTCACTGCTGAGGCATTTTTTCGAGCTGCGCCGCCGCCTGCGGCGGGCCCTGGCCCGATTTTTCCGCCTGCCGCCAGCGCCGGCGCCGCCCCGGCGCCTGGCCGCCGGCGGCGAAGCCCTCCCCTTTCTCGTCGGCATCAATCTTCCCTGGGTCCGCTACGGCGGGGATTTCGGGGCCAGCGCCTGGAGCCCGGAAGGCGGGGTGGCCAGGCCGGAGCGCCGCGAGGAACTCAGGCTCCATCTCAACGACCTGAAGGCGCGCGGGTTCGATGTCGTCCGCTGGTTCCTTTTCTGCGACGGCCGCGCCGGCATCCGCTTCACCCGCGCCGGCACGCCGATCGGCCCGGACGAGCGCCTGCTTGCCGACCTCGACGCCGCCCTGGAGGAGCTGGCGGCCGCGCGCATGAAGGTCCTCTTCGTCCTCTTTGACTTCCTGTGGTTTGACAGGCCGGCGCTCGTCAACGGCGTGCAGACCGGCGGCCGCGCCCACGTCGTGACCCACGCGGCCAAGCAGCGGCATCTTCGCCGCCGCCTGCTGCGGCCGCTGCTGGAGCGCTATGGCCGCTCAGGGCAAATTCTTGCCTGGGACATCGTCAACGAGCCCGAGTGGGTCACGCGGGGCTGGGGGGGCGGCATCATCGGCCCCGCGGTCCCCTTTTTGAAGATGCGCCGTTTCATCAAAAGGGTCGCCCGGCTGGTCCACCGTCACGGCACGCAGCCGGTCACGTCAGGGCTGGCCAACGCCGCCGGCATCCCCCTGGTCCGAGGCTGCGGCCTGGATTTCTACCAGGTCCATTGGTACGACCGCTGGCGAAGCATCGCTCCCCTGGAGCGGCCCGTCGATGGCTGGGACATCGACCGGCCGCTGCTGCTGGGCGAATTCCCCACCCGGGGCTCCTCGCTCTCTCGGCAGGCGATCGTCGATGCGGCCCGCGAAAGCGGTTATTGCGGCGCCCTGGCCTGGTCATGGCTGGCCAAGGACGAGTTCTCGGGGATGAAGGCGCGCTCCTGAACATGTGAACTCGGCGTACGGCCCACGGCGTACGGCAACCGCAACGAAGCGCATTCAGGGAAGACAAGGGACAAGCTGAGGGAAAAAGGAGGGAAGAGAGAGTGGCAATGCCCGGTGCGAAAAGGCCATGGATCGTTTCTCGGCTCTCCGCCGCCAGGAATCAAAGAAAACATTCTTGGCGGAAGGCGCAAGGGGAAAAAGAGGTCAACGGGGGTCTTGTTTGCCTTGCGCCTTGAACCTTACGCCCCGCGCCGAGTTGCGATCCTCAGTTCCTTGGATTCAGGACCGCAACAGCTCTTATAGGCGACCCGTCGGCGTCGGCGATCTTCAGCGGCAGGCAGGAGAACAGGAACTCCCTGCCGACCAGCGGCGCAAGGTCGCCCAGGTTCTCGATGATCACCATGTCGGCGGCGAAGAGGGCGCGATGGACAGGCAGGTCGCGGGAATCGATCTCGTCGACGGAGATGGTGTCGACGCCATAGCCCTTGAGCCCAAGCCCGGCCAGCCAGCGGGCGGCGGCGGCGGACAGGACCGGATAGCGGCCGAAATACTCGCCTGCGCCCCAGTGCCTGGCCCAGCCCGTGTGCAGCAGTGCGAAATCGGCGCCGCGCAGCGCCGCAGCGCCGGGTTTCAGGTCATCGGCTTCGACCGCGCGGCCGCGCACTGCGGTAACATCGAGCGCCACACCGGGGCCGAAGAATTTGCCGGCCGGGAAGCCGTCCAGGCGCAGGGCGCCCGGCAGGATGTGCCCCGGGGCGTCGATGTGGGTGCCGGTATGGGAAACCAGGTGGAGCATCTTCTCGGCGAAGCCGTTGCGCTCGATGGTGTAGGCCTCGTCCAGGCGGGGGGCCTCGGTGCCCGGGAAAACGGGCATGGTTTCGCAGATGGGATGGGTCAGGTCGAAGATCTCCAGAGTCGGGCGGGTCATGGGCGTTCCTCCATCTGAAAAGCGCCCATCATACGGCAATCCCCCCCGGCAAGTCAAGCTCAAAGACAGTAACGGGGATGGTGATGGTAGCAGCATCAATCGCATTCGTAGGGAAGCCCGGGGATTTTTTGAGTTCCATAACCGCCATGCCGAGCGCTTTGGCTGCGTCGGACGTCGAACCTCTGGCTTCGCAGCGCCCTTGCCGTACGCCGTCTGCCCCCTCGGCGGGGACCTCTAGGGCCGTACGCCGTACGCCCAGTGCCGACTTCGGTCTATTCTCGGACCAGCTCCACCCGGCGGTTCTGCGCCCGCCCCAGCTCGGTGGCGTTGTCGGCGACCGGCTTGCTCTCGCCGAATCCTTTCGTGCGCAGCCGGCCGGCGTCGATGCCGCCGGCGACAAGGTAGGCCTTGACCGACTCGGCGCGCCTCTGCGAAAGCTCCAGGTTGTGGGCGTCGCCGCCGCTGGAGTCGGTGTGCCCCTCGATCAGCACCCTCCATCCCGCTTCGCCTTTCAGCACGCCCAGGACTTCCTCCAGGACGGGCTTGGACTCGGGGCGCAGGATCGCCGAGTCCAGGTCGAACAGGATGCCGTAGACCCGGGCCCGCCCTTCGCTCAGCAGCTTCTTCCGCACCTCGCCGCCCACCGAGCCGCTCCAGTGCGGGCAGCCGCCCACCTCGGCGCCCAGCTTCCTGCCATGCCATTCGCCGGCGGGCGCGCCTTTTTCCTGGCCGCCGCGCCACCAGTAGCCGCGAAAGCTCCTGCCGTCGGGGGCGAAGACCATGACGGCCGGGCCTCGGTCGTCGGGGCCGCCCGCCTCCTGCCAGGTGATCTTCATCAGCCGCCCCTCGATGGCGCCGCTCAGCAGCCCGCCGTCGAACTCGTAGCAGCCGCTCAGCGCCGTGCCCTGCTGGCGCACGTGAAACTTGGAATAGGTGGTTTCGTAGGTGCCGGAAACGCTCTCCAGCGGGGCGGCGGACGCGGACTTGGCGCCGATTCCCCTGATCGAGAACAACTCGGTCCACGATTCGCTGCCATGGTTGGAGTGGAGGGTCAGGCGCACCCAGCGTCCCCTGACCGCCTTGGCCGCCGGGAAGCGCTGGTTGTCGGTTCTGTCGGCCAGCACCGCCTTCAGCACGGGCTCGAACCCTTCCTTCATGGAGACGGGGGAAACCTCCACCGTAAGCTCCTTGGCACCGGCCCCCTCCTCATCGACATGGGCGTTATCGAACTCAAAGCGCTCAATGACCGCCGGGGCGATCATTTCAAGGACGAACACGTTGTCCCTGGTCTTGCCCGTCTCGCAGGCCCAGCCCGATTCAGCGCTGTCGTCCAGCAGGTTGGCCGCCGGCCACCCTCCGTAAGAGGCCGGTTCGACCACCGGCAGCGTCCCCTCGTGCAGCGAAAGCAGGTTGACCTTCTCCGGGGCGGCCTGCCCCAAGGCCGGCATGGCGACGGCAGACATCAAAAAAGCCAAAGCATACACGGTCGATTTGCCCATGGTTCCCTCCTCTCGGACAGTCCCAGCATAGCCCCAAGGCCGTTTTTTGTAAAGATGACCGGAACAACGCAAAGGACTCTACGTGTTAGTGTTCGTTTTCGTGTTAGCAAGAAACCCGATGAGCCAATAAGGAAAATTGCAGCGTTGCCGGCAGCGATAAAATAGTCTCTCGTGATTCGAGGCAAACAGGGCTTTTCTATCGCTTAGAGCCTGGTTCAGGTGATAAGGCATTTGGGATTGGGGAACAGCGTCGGGAGATCTAGTGCGAGATCCAGCAAGACGCTAGCAAGGCAACAGCCGGACTCCGGCCATTCATGGATCTGAAAGAAGAGATCTGTTCACGCAGTTCCCAACACGAACACCAACACCAAGAGGGAGGCGGACCTTTCCCGTCAACGAAACAGTTTCGCCAACAGCTTTCCGATCGCGGGCAGCAGGTCCAGCTCCAGGTCGCGGCGCTCGGGCTCGGGGCGCGAATGGGAGAAGGCCTGGTCGATGCGGGCGAACTGCATTTTCTTCTTTTCCTGCTCAAGCTCGAGACGCGCCAGCTCCAGCTCCCGCTCCCGGCGCACGAGGCCGCCGCCGGCCTTCATCCACTCCAGGATCTGGCGCAGCTCGCCGCCGTCGAGCCACATGCCGTGCTCGCGGCACTGGTCGGCGATGACGCCGCTGCGCGGACCGAAATTGACGCGGTTCATCAAGCGGCGGCAGACCGGGCAATCGATGTAGCGGACCGCATACTCGTCCCGGCGCCGTACGCCCTGGACCTCCTTCAGCCGCTGGGGGTCGATGGCATGGACGTTGGCCACCACCTTCTCCAACAGGACGTCCAGCTCGCCGGGATCGAAAAAGAGCCCCAGGCACTTGGGGCAGCGCTCGATCAGGAATTTTCCCTGCAGCTGCAGGTCGAGCGTCTGCAGGGGGATGTGGCAGCGCGGACAGATGCGGTCCGAGGCGGGGGCCTCGACCGTGTAGCGGTGGACGGCCTTCAGGTCGACGTCCTGCCGCGTGCGGCAGTAGTCGCACACCAGCAGAGTCCCGCGCAGCGGCGCGCCGCAGTTCACGCAATTGGCCATAGTCCGTTACCTTGGTCTCATTCTAGCCAAGACGGGATGGAATGGCAATGCCCTCAGTGACGAGTGACGAGGAAACGCATTGGTGCGACCTATCCCTTAGGATCTCATTCTTCCTTGTCACTCCTCACTTGTCACTACAGTTCATATCCCAAGCTCAGCTCCAGCGCGATGACCGGGGCCCGCAGGTAGCGGCGATGGCGCGGCCCGCTCACGCCGTCGAAGAGATCGGTGACATCGATCCCTTTCACGGGGCCGAACGCGTACAGGTAGCCGGCATAGCGGTAGAGCAGGCTGGCGCTGAAGAACATGCGCCCCGAGACCGGCGCCATGAAGCCGGCGCCGGCGTTGGCCCCCACCCCGGCGTAGGTGGCGTCGAAGGCCTTGCCCGCTCCGTCCACGGAGCCGTTGCGCACGCGCAGCCAGGGGAAATTGAGGCCGAAGTGCAAGAAGGGGCGCAGGCGCGCCGAGCGCAGCAGGAAGGTGCGGGCATTGACCTGGACCTGGCGGGCGACGGCCGTGGCGTCGCCGGCCCGCGTGGAGGCGTCGTGCCCGGAGACCAGGTAGGAAAGGGCCCAGAGCCCCGAGCGGAAGCGGCGGCCGATGCCGATGCCGAATCCCAGGCTGGACTTGACCCGCGGCACATAAAAGACCTGGTCGGCATTGCCGAGAACGGCGGCGCCGTCGAGGTCGCCGGCCTGGAAAGAGAGATACTGGCTCGTCGCCTCGAGAAAGAAAGCCCCGCCGTCTCCCGGGCGGCCGGGAGGCGGCCCTTCCTGAGCGGCGAGTGGCGATGACAGCAGCAAGGCCAGGAAAGCGAGCATCCCTTGCCGCGCCGCTGCCGGCCCCGGGGCGGAACGCCGTCGGGCCCGCGCGCCGCGGCCGGGACCGGCCCTGCGCCCGCTCACAGGCTGCCCGGCGAGGTTTGCGGCCCCTGTGCTGCCGGAGCGTGGGACTTCCTTCGCTGGGCGGAGATCTGGACAAGGGCCTCGATCACCCCCGGCAGGGAGGAGATCTCCAGCCCGTGGTTGAAGGTATAGACGAGGCCTTGGTCGGTGTTCTCCAGCACCCAGTACATCCCCGGGCATTTGTCCAGCACGGCCAGGATTCTTTCCAGCGCCTCGCGGGGCTGAACGGCGGACAGGTTCTCGCGCAGCGCCTGGGCAGCCAGGCGCGGCAGCAGCGGGTCGACGTAACCGAAGCCGTTGCCGCGGCGGGGCGCCTTGTGGCGGACGAGACGGAACGAGTCGCTGCCGGCCAGGCGCGGCGAGCTGCTGCTGAAAACCTTCTCGGCCAGCTCAGGCCGCGAGGCGGCCAGCAGCCAGGCGCCTTTCTGCACGATGACGGGCTCCATCGGAAAGGGAGCGGGGAGGCGCGGGAAGGCGATCTTCCTGATGCCGCCGGCCTCGCTGAACTTGTTGTGCCCGGTGACGGTCAGCTTGCCCTTGAGCGTATCGAAGAGATACGGGTCATGGACGCGGAGGAACAGGGCGAAAGCCGGCTCGGGGATCGACAACGGCTTTTTCTTGCCCGGCAGGAGCACCCTCTTTTCCGGGTCCAGGGAGAGCAGGAATCCCAGGCTGCCGCCATAGGACTTGCGCAGACGGTCGTAGTCGATGCCCACCACCTGCATGCCGGCCTTCATCATGGCCATGGCCTGCTCCGGCGTCGGGCCCGTCGCGGCCCCTGGGACCTTGGCCACGACCTTGGGGACGATGCGGCTCATCCACTCGATCAGCTGAAAGAGGTTGTAATCGGAGGCGAAGGCCAGCGCCGTGCCCTGCGGCAGCAGGTCCAGTTCGTCCAGCGGCCGCGGGGCCGGGCCCATCATGTTCCAGACCAGCCCCTTGCCGCGGCCCGGCCGGTGATGAAAGACAGCGCGCACGCGATGCAGCCCGGGCCGCACGGCGATGGAACTGAAGCCGATGCCGCTGAGTTCCTCCAGCCCGTACTCGGCGAACATCATGTCCAGCATGTCCAGCCCCTGCAGGGCCTGGGAGCGGCGTTCCGCGGGGAGCACCGCCACGTTGCGCATCAGGCCGGCCAGCAGCTCCCGGGCCGTGCGGACGACCTCCTCGGCGTGGAAATAGGCCAGGGCCTCTCCGCCCTGGTCCAGGCGTGAAACCACCGGCCAGTAGGTGTTGTCCGCGGCGGAGCGCTGCCAGCGCGGGACGACGTAGTTCATCCAGGCCCAGGCCGCGGCAAAGCCGGCCAGCAGGCCGCACAGGATCAAGACCAGAGTTTTTTTCATGGGCCACCTCACCAACAGGAAATTATAGGCGCGGGGAAGATTATTTCAAGTGCCGGCGCCCCTTGAGGGTTCGTTTTAGGGTTCGTGGTGGCAAAACCACAGAACGAAACATCTCCGGACTACCAGAGGCCGCAAAAGCGGCAGCAGAATCAATGTTTCGATTGATCGCAATGCGATCGGAGTGAGGGGTGATGAGGTCCGGCATGAGAGCGGCTCATGCTGTTCCTAGCACCGACACGAACACAAGCACGAGGAGCTCGTTCTCATTGACTCCCGCCCTGGTCTACGCTACAATCGGGCCAGGGCAGGCAAGGACGATGGGCCATCAGGACGAATCCAGCGCGGGCATCGCGCCGGTCCAGAGGGCCGGCGAGAAAAGCGAGCTGCGCCCGCCGCGCCAATACCGGGTGATCCTGCACAACGACCATTACACCACCATGGAGTTCGTCATCGATATCCTGGTCGGGGTGTTCCACAAGCCAGCCGCCGAAGCCCGGCGCATCATGCTTGACGTCCACCGCCGCGGCCACGGCGTCTGCGGCGTCTACAGCTACGACGTCGCCCGCACCAAGGCGGCGCGCGTGCTGGAGCTCGCCCGGCAGCAGGAATTCCCCCTGCGCTGCACCCTGGAGGGTGACTGAGCGCCGCCATGGACAGGATCGAGATGCAGGACGAGCTCAACCGCATCCTGGCCGTCGCCTTCGCCGATGCCCGCAAGCGCCGGCACGAGTACATGACCCCGGAGCACCTGCTGTATGCCTCCCTGTTCTTCTCAGCCGGCGCGGGCATCCTCAGCCGCTGCGGCGCCGATATCGAGCGGATGAAGAAGGAGCTGGAGACCTACCTGAACGAGAATGTGCCCAGGGTGGCCGGCGCCGAGCCCGTCCCCTCGCTCGGCTTCCAGGAGGCGATGGAACGGGCGGTGGTCCACTCGCTGGCCTCCGAGAAGAGGCTCGTGGAGACCGGAGACGTCTACGCCTCGCTGCTCGAGGAGAAGGAGTCCTTCGCGGCCTACCTGATGCGCAGGCAGGGGATCAGCCGCTACACGCTGCTGCAGGTCATCTCCCACGGCGACGCCGCGGAAACAGGCGAAGCGGCGCCGGCCGGCGGGGAGCCCGGCCCGGTGGCGGGCCGCGAATTCCTGAAGCGCTATGCCCGGGAGCTGACCGAGAAGGCCCGCAGCGGCGAGAGCGAGCCGCTGATCGGCCGCGAGGAGATCCTGGAGCGGACCCTGCAGGTCCTGTGCCGGCGCTTCAAGAACAATCCGGTCCACGTCGGCGATCCGGGGGTGGGCAAGACCGCCATCACCGAGGGGCTGGCGCAGCTCGTGGTCGCGGGGCGGGTGCCGGCGGCGCTCCGGGGCATCCGCATTTTCGCCCTGGACCTGGGGGCGCTGCTGGCCGGAACGCGCTACCGCGGCGATTTCGAGGAGCGGCTGAAAAAGGTCCTGACGGCCCTCGAGGAGGAAGCCAACGCCGTCCTGTTCATCGACGAGATCCACGCCGTCATCGGCGCCGGCGCCGTCTCCGGCGGCTCGCTCGACGCGGCCAACCTGCTCAAGCCGGCGCTGGCCCAGGGCCGGCTGCGCTGCATCGGCACCACCACCCACGAGGAGTACAAGAAATACTTCGAGAAGGACCGGGCCCTGTCGCGCCGGTTCCAGAAGATCGACATTCCCGAGCCGTCTGCGGAGGAAACGCTGGCCATCCTGCGCGGCCTGCGTGGGCGCTACGAGCGCTACCACGGGGTGGTCTACGAGCAGGAGGCGCTGCGCGCCGCCGCCGAGCTGGCGGCCAAGCACATCCATGACCGCTTCCTGCCCGACAAGGCCATCGACGTCATCGACGAGGCCGGAGCGCTGGCGCGCATGAAGTCTCCGGAAAAGGGGCGGCGGCCGCGCATCCGCATCGCGGACATCGAGCAGGTGGTGGCGCGCATCGCCAAGGTGCCGCGGCCCAGCGTGTCGTCCGGCGAGACCCGCAGCCTGCGCCTCCTGGAAAGCGAGCTCAAGTCCCGTGTCTTCGGCCAGGACGAGGCGGTGGAGAAGGTGGCCTGGGCCGTCAAGCGCTCGCGCGCCGGCTTCCGCGATCCGGACAAGCCGGTGGCCACGTTCCTCTTCGCCGGACCCACCGGGGTGGGCAAGACCGAGCTGGCCCGGCAGCTGGCCCTGGTCCTGGGCGTCCCCCTGCTGCGCTTCGACATGAGCGAGTACCAGGAAAAGCACACCGTGTCGCGCCTGGTCGGCGCCCCGCCCGGCTACGTAGGCTACGAGGAGGGCGGGCTGCTGACCGAGGCCGTGCGCAAGTCCCCGTATGCCGTGCTGCTCCTGGACGAGATCGAGAAGGCCCACCCCGACATCTTCAACGCCCTGCTGCAGGTGATGGACTACGCCACCCTGACCGACAACAGCGGCCGCAAGGCCGACTTCCGCAACCTGGTGCTGATCATGACCTCCAACGCCGGGGCCAAGGAGCTCGGGCGGCCGGCGCTGGGTTTTCAGGGCGAGCCCCGCTCCGGAACGGTCACCCAAGCCGTCGACCGCCTCTTTTCCCCCGAGTTCCGCAACCGGCTCGACGCCGTCATCTCCTTCCGTCACCTGGACGAGGAGGTGTCCAAGCGCATCGTGCGCAGGCTGGTGGGCGAATTCGCCGACCAGCTCCGGGACAAGGCGGTGCGCCTGAGCGTCAGCGACGGGGCCGTCGCCTGGCTGGCGCGGCGCGGGTTCTCCCGCGTCTTCGGCGCCCGCGAGGTCGGGCGCCTGCTCCAGGACCGGGTGAAAAACTTTTTCGTCGACGAGGTCCTTTTCGGACGCCTGCAGGGCGGCGGCGACGCCCTCGTCGGGGTCGAACGGGACGAGCTCGTGATCAAGGTCACGGAAGCGGCGGACGGCGGGCCGCCGGCGGCGTGCGGCAGGAAGAAACAAGACGGCCGTTCCCGGCACCCGGCTAAAACCGGGGCAAAGAAAGACAGAGGGATAAAGAGGTAAAGCAAACCACAGCCAGGAGTACCTTGCAGGTTGTTGCTTGACCTCGTTTCCTCCTGGCCTCATGCCAACCTCACTTCACGATTCATCAGGCATTGCTTTTCCGTCGCCGTCTTTCTATAATCCTGTTTCCGCTCCAGCCGGAGGGTCCGGGACACCAACGCAGGGGGCACGATGGACAGCAACGAAACGAAGCAGCCGGTCGGCCTGCTGCGCCAGATCGGGCTCATCGCCGCCGTGGCGTTCGCCATCGGCTCGGTGATCGGCTCGGGGATCTTCAAGAAGCCGGGGCTGATGGCCTCGCAGCTCGAGTCCCCCCTGCTGCTGCTCGCCGTGTGGGTGATCGCCGGCCTGATGACCCTCTTCGGCGTCCTGAGCATCGCCGAGATCGCCAGCATGTTCCCCGCCTCAGGGGGGCAGTACGTGTATTTCAGCAAGAGTTTCGGCGATTTCTCCGGCTACCTCTACGGCTGGGCGGTGTTCATCGTCATCCAGACCGGCTCCCTGGCCTCCATCGCCTATGTCTTCTCCGACTCGCTGGGGCAATTCTTCGCGTTCCCGCGCCTGGGCCCGGCCTGGGAGAGCTTCGCGCTGCACATCCCCTGGGTGGGCGACATCACCCCCTTCAAGCTCATCGGCCTCAAGGGCTGCACCATCCTGCTCATCGTTTTCCTGACCGTCATCAACTACCTGGGCGTCCGCCTGGGCAGCGCCGTGCAGATCTTCTTCACCGCCCTCAAGGTCGCCGCCATTCTGGCCATTGCCGTCCTGGCCTTCGCCTTCGGCCGCGGCGATGTCGCCCACTTCACCCAGTCGGCCGTCTCCTTCCAGGACGGGAGCGCTCCGGTCTTTTTGGCCATCATCATGGCCATGTCCGGCGCTTTCTGGTCGTACGACGGCTGGATCAACGTCACCTATGTCGCGGGCGAGATCAAGAACCCCCAGCGCAACCTGCCGCGGGCCATGGTGATCGCCGCCGCGACCTTCATCTCCGTGTACCTGCTGGTCAACCTGGCCTATTTTTACATCATCCCGGCCCGGGAAATGGGCGCCAAGTACCTGGCGGCCGAGGCCAGCGGCCAGTCCTACCTTGTGGCCACCGACGTGGCCTCCTCGTTCCTGGGGGGCTGGGGCGGCGCCCTGATCGCCGTGGCCATCATGATCTCGACGTTCGGCACGGCCAACGGCACGTTGATGATGTCGGCCCGCGTCTATTACGCCATGGCCCGCGACAGGCTCTTCTTCCGCCCCCTGCAGCGCGTCCACCCCCGCTTCCACACCCCGGGGCCCTCGCTGGTCGTCCAGTGCATCTGGACCTGCGCCCTGATCCTCAGCGGCACGTTCGACCAGCTCACCGACATGCTGATCTTCGTCTCCTGGGTCTTCTACGCCGCCGCCGCCCTGGGCGTCCTGGTCCTGCGCCGCAAGCTGCCAGGCCACGATCGCCCCTACCGCGTCTGGGGCTATCCCGTCGTGCCGCTGGTCTTCGTCGCCTTCGCCATGGTCTACGTGGTGTTCACCCTCTACTCGGACGTGGTCAACTACCTGAGCGGCCGCGCGCCGCTGATCAACTCCCTGTTCGGCCTGCTGCTCGTGGCGCTGGGCATCCCCGGATATCTGTTCTGGAAAAGCCGCAAGAATCGTGCCCCCGAACAGTGATGGTGATGGGGGCAGCAGCGAGCACTTCCCAAATCAAAATAATCCAATCCTGAATTTCGCGAGAACCCGTAACTACAGATGGCCTGGCCCTGCCGACAGAACTAAAGCGAAGAAAAAATCCATCCCGTGCCTCCTACTACCACTGGCACCACCACTTCCCCTTCAAGTTCAAAATCGTTTCGTCACAAAAATTGGCCTAATAGAACGAGCAATATCAGAAGCGGGCAGATGAAACGGATGGCCACGACCCAGAGCCGTCCCCAGCGGAACCTCCCCCCCTCGGCGCGGATCTCCTCCAAGGCGTTCGTTGTCTTCCAGACATGGCCCACGAACAGGGAGATCAGGAGGGCGCCGACGATCAGCGACAGGTTGCCCCAGACCTTGTCCCAGAGCGAGAGGAAGTCGGTGTGCAGCCCGGGCAGGCGGCTGAACCACTTCACGCCGCCGCCGGCAAGGGCCGAGGGGATGGCGAAGAGGAACGCCGCCGCTCCCGTCAGCCAGACGGCGCTGCGGCGCGGCCAGTTCTTTTCGTCGACGAGGAAGGCCACCGGCACCTCCAGCAGCGAGATGGTCGAGGTCAGGGCCGCCAGGGCCAGCAGCAGGAAGAAAAAGGCGCCGAAGGCCATGCCTCCCGGGATCTTGGCGAAGATCGCCGGCAGGATGGCGAAGACCAGCCCCGGCCCCTGGTCGGGGGCCATGTTCATCGAGAACAGCGCCGGGAAAATGATGAAGCCGGCCAGAACGGCGATGATGGTGTCCAGGACCGCCACCCAGGCCGCGGAGCCGACCAGGTTGTCCTTTTTGCGCAGGTAGGAGCCGTAGGTGAGCATGGTGCCCATGCCCAGGCTGAGGCTGAAGAAGGCCTGGCCCATGGCCTCCAGGAACACCCTGCCGTTGATCTCCGAAAAGTCGGGCTTCAGGTAGAACGCCAGCCCCCTGCCGGCCCCGGGCAGGGTGAGCGAGAAGCCCATGAGCAGGACCAGGATCAGGAACAGGGCCGGCATCAGCACCTTGGAGAACTTCTCCAGCCCCGAGGCCACGCCGCGGACGACGATGTAGCCGGTCAGGAAGATGAAAAGCGCCGTCAGGCCGACCTGCAGCCAGGATGAGGCGATGAATCCGGCGAAAAGGGATGCCGTCTCGGCCTGGCCGACGGCGGCGAACTGTCCGGCCAGGGTCTTGAAGAAATAGCCCACGGTCCAGCCGGCGATCACCGAGTAAAAGGAGAGGATCATGACCGCCGTGATTACGCCCAGGTAGCCGGTGTAGTGCCAGCGTCCGCCAGGGCGCAGCTCCCTGAAGGCGCCCACGGGGTTCTTGCTCGTGGCCCGGCCCAGGGACAGCTCGGCCAGCAGGACCGGCAGCCCGAGCAACGCGACGCAGCCGACGTAGATCAGAACGAACAGGGCGCCGCCGTTCTTGCCGGTGATGTAGGGGAAGCGCCAGATGTTGCCCAGGCCGATCGCCGAGCCGGCGGCGGCCAGGATGAAGCCGATGCGCGAGCCCCATTTTCCGCGAGATGCCATGATCGCCTCCGAGAGGCAAGGTGTAGCACAACGGGCCGGGGGAAGTCAAACCGCTCCCCGGCGGCCGGGGCCGCGGTTCAGGGCGCGACGCCGCGCCCGGCCGCAGCGGGCGCTTCAGCCAGGGAATAGAGCAGCCTGATCTCGGCGGGCCAGAGGCTTTCGTCGATGGTCTCCAGGATGAGCGGCAGGTCGTCGAGGCGGGGGTCGTTCATCAGCAGGCGGAACGCCTGCAACCCGAGCTTTCCCTTGCCGATGCTGTCGTGGCGGTCCTTGCGGCTGCCCAGGTCCACCTTGGCGTCGTTCAGATGGAGGGCGCGCAGGTTCCCCATGCCGATGAGGGCGTCGAAGCGGGCCAGGGTCGCCTCGTAGGCCTCGGGGGTGCGGATGTCGTAGCCGGCTGCGAACAGGTGGCAGGTGTCGAGGCATACGCCGCAGCGCCGGTGGTCGCCCACCCGCTCCAGGATGCGCGCCAGGTGCTCGAAACGGTGCCCGACATGGTTTCCCTGACCCGAGGTCCCCTCCACGACCAGGGCGATCCTCTCGGTCTGGGACAGGATGCGCTTCATGGCGGCGGCGATCTGGTCAAGGCACTCGTCATCGCTCAGGGCGCCCAAATGGCTTCCGGGATGAAAATTCAAGAGCACGAGGCCCAGCTGCTCGGCGCGTTGCGCCTCATCCAGCAGGGCGTCCTCCGACTTCCGGCGCTTCTCCGGGTCGGGGTGGCCAAGGTTGATCAGGTAGCTGTCGTGGGGCAGGACATGGCGCGGGGCGATCCCCGCCTCGCGCAGGTTGCGCTGGAAGGCGGCGACGGTTTCGGCCGCCAGCGGCTTGGCACGCCACTGCTTTTGGTTTTTGGTGAACAGGGCAAAGGCGCGGGCGCCGATGTTCCTGGCGTTGAGGGGTGCGTTCTCCACGCCGCCAGCGGCGCTGACGTGGGCGCCGACGTACTTCAAGGCCGCCGCCTATTTCACGGCCTGGCGCACGGCCCAGACATAGCCGGATTCGTCGCTGCGCATGGGCAGGAGACGTCCTGCGGGAAGCTGCAGAACCCAGGCGCTGCGGGGCTGGTCGCTGACCGCATCCCCTGTCCAGACGGCAAAGCCGGGCAGGCCGGCATACTGGCCGCGGTCCATCTCCCTCAGCGTCAGGGCCTCCTCGACCGTGGGCAGGCGCCAGCCGCTGTAGCCGGCCGTGACGCGGTTGGCCCACCACTTGGCCTTGTCCAGGGCCATCGGCCGGTTGTACAGGGCCCACATCAGTCCGGTGGCCAGGTCGAGGATCACCGTGGCCTGGCCGTGGGCATGGGACTCGAAGCGCGAGGCGACCCGGCGGCCAGGGGCGGCCAGGGCATCGACTTCGGCCTGGCTCAGGTTCAGGGGATTGCCGCGCAGGGTGACGCTCCGCTCCTGGCGGATCCGCTGCAGCAGGCGCTGCTGTTCCTCCCGCTGGGCCGCCTTTTCCAGGGAGGCGATCCGGGCCTGGGCCAGAGGCAGCGATTCGCTGGCGGGAAAATCGCGCACGAAGTCGCGCCAGGCGGACAGGGTGTTGCTCTCGCGGGCCTTGGCCAATGCCTGGCTCTCGCGCTCGCGATCACTCGGGGCGGGCGGCTGCTCGTTCTGCGCCTGCGCGACCTTGGCCTGCAGGCGCTCCTCCAGGCGTTTCAAGGCCTCGGTTACCTGGATCTTCTTGGCCTCCTGCAGCCGCGCCTGGGCGCTGACCAGGTCGCCTAGGTTCAACAGGTTCTCCGCCTGCTGCAGCTTTTCGGCGAATTCCTTGTCCTGATCGCTGCGCTGCGCCTCGGCGCCCTGCGGCTCGGCCTTGGCGACGGGGACGGCGGCGGCGGCAGGGGCCGGGCGCGGGGGCTTCCGCGCCGGGGGCCGGACCGCGGTCTGCGGGCGCGGCGGGGGCAGGGTCTCGACCGTGGGCTCGGACCTGCGGGCCAGCAGCAGCCAGGCCGCCGCGGCCGCGGCCAGCAGCGGCACGGCGACGAAGAGCGCCTTCCTGAACGGGAAGGGCTTGCGCGGCGGCGGGGCCTCCCTGGCCTCCGCCGGCTCAAACATCGCGGCGTGCGTCAGCCGCCGCTCCTCGATCCGGGGCACTTCTTTCCTTGCCGGGGGCATGTCGCGCTGAGGCGGCCGCTCAGGCTCATGGTACAGGGTGCCGCCGACCGGCAGCCCGTGGTAGGACGGCGGCGGCCCCTCTGTCCGCCGGGGCTCAGGCACGGCATGGGAGGTCGGGGTTTCCGCGACCGGCTCCGGTTCTGGCTCGGGTTCGGCGCTCGGGGTCGGCGCGGACGGGATCAGTTCAGGCTCGGCATCGAGGGTCATGCCGCCCATGCCGGCGAAAACGGGTTCTCTGTCCTCGAGCCGCAGCCCGGACGCAGAATCGCCGGGCTCATCCAGCTCGAGTTCGTGTTCGTCCCGTCCGGCGGCATCGGCGTCCGGGTGGGCCTCCTTGACGGTGAAGGGCAACGGCCCTGCCCCGTCCTGTTCCCGGCCGGTGCCTGGGAGGATCACCGGCGGCGGCTCGGGAGCAAGCCGCAATTCGCCGCTATCCCCGGCGAAGGGATCGCGGACGACCAGGTCGTCGCTGGCGAACGGGTCACCGATGTCCAGGTCGTCGAAGGCAGGCTCGTCGGGGGCGCGAGGCGGCACGTTTTCGGCAAGGTCGTCCAATTGCGCCTGGTCGAGCGGGGAGATCAGGGGGATGCTGGGATCGCCCCCCCTCATGTCCGGCGCTGAAGGCGGCGCCGCTGCGGACGGCGCACCGCCCATGTGCCGCTGGCATTTGAAGCGTATCTGGTCGATCTCGGCGTCCTGGCCGAATTTTTCGCCGTAGGTGGCGCACAGCTTGACCACGTCGGGAAATTTTCCCAGCTGGAAAAGAATTTGGATCTTTTTTTTCAACGTCTCGCGTTGCTCATCAGCCATGGGTCCCCCCTGTTTCCGCCCGTTTGCGCATCGGGGCCGTCCCCTGAGTACCACAAAGGAAATGGGCTGTCAACCGCGGCCCTCGCGCCCCGCCAGCACGGTTGACACCCCGGCGCCGACAGGAGTAAAATGGTGTTCTTGATGCCGGCCGCATCCCAGGCCGGATCCCCAGGAGATCGAGGATTCCCCATGGCACAGGACGGAAGGGAAGAACAGGATTCCCTGTTGGAGAGGGTGCGCCACACGGTGGTCGGCGCGCCACGCGACATCAAGGACCCCTCCATCTTCCACAAACTCTCGCTGGTGCCGCTGCTGGCCTGGATCGGCCTGGGCGCCGACGGCCTTTCCTCATCCTCCTACGGCCCGGAAGAAGCGTTCCGCGCCCTGGGCTCGCATACCTATCTGGCCGTTTTCCTGGCCCTGGCCACCACGCTGACCGTCTTCATCATCTCCTATTCCTACTCGCGCATCATCGAGCATTTCCCCAGCGGCGGCGGCGGCTACATGGTCGCCACCCATACCCTGGGCCCCAAGGCCGGGATCGTCTCCGGCAGCGCCCTGCTGGTCGACTACATGCTGACCATCACGGTCTCCATCGCCGCCTGCGGCGACGCCCTGTTCAGTTTCCTGCCCCCTGACCTGCACCCGTTCAAGATCTACTTCGAGCTGTTCCTGATCGTGCTGCTGATCGTCCTCAACCTGCGCGGAGTGAAGGAATCGGTGACCATCCTGGCCCCCATCTTCATCGTGTTTCTCGTCACCCATGTCCTGCTCATCGGCTATGGCATCCTCTCGCATCTGCCGCAAATCGGCCCCGTCTTCCACGGCATCAAGACCGACTTCAACGCCGGCCTGGCCTCGCTGGGCGGCCTTGGCATGCTCGCCCTGTTCCTGCGCGCCTATTCGCTGGGCGGCGGCACCTACACCGGCATCGAGGCCGTGGCCAACGGCCTGCAGATCCTGCGCGAGCCCAGGGTGCAGACCGGCAAGAAGACCATGCTCTACATGGCCGCCTCGCTGGCCTTCACCGCCAGCGGCCTCTTCTTCTGCTACCTGCTGTTCCAGGTCGCCCCCGGCCAGGGCAAGACGCTGAACGCCATCCTGGCCGGCGCCCTGTACGGGGACGGCGCGCTCGGCTACGGCCTGGCGCTGGTCACCATCCTCTCGGAGGGGGCGCTGCTGTTCGTCGCCGCCCAGGCCGGCTTCATCGACGGGCCGCGCATCATGGCCAACATGGCCACCGACTCCTGGCTGCCGCACCGCTTCGCCTCCCTCTCGGAGCGGCTGACCATGCACAACGGCATCCTGCTCATGGGCGGCGCCTCCATCCTGCTGCTGCTCTATACCGGGGGATCGATCTCCAGCCTGGTGACCATGTACGCCATCAACGTCTTTTTGACCTTCTCCATCTCCCAGCTGGGCATGACCCGCTATTACCTGCGCCACCGCGGCCGTGAGCGGGAGTGGCGTCGCCACGTTCCCGTGCACGGGGTCGGTTTCGTCCTGTGCTTCCTCATCCTGCTGGTCACCAGCACCGAGAAGTTCCGCGAGGGGGGCTGGATGACCCTGCTCATCACCTCCTCGCTCATCCTCCTCTGCGCGCTGATCCGCCGCCACTACGCCAACGTCACCCGCGCCGTGCGCCAGCTCGACGACCTGCTGCTGCGCTTCCCCACCCACCGCGAGCCCAACCGCTCCCGGCCCGATCCCGACGCCATGACCGCCATCCAACTGGTCAGCGGCTACAACGGTTTCGGCGTGCACACCCTGCTCTCGGTGATCCGCAACTTCCCCGGCGTCTACCGCAACTTCGTCTTCGCCTCGGTGGCGGTGGTCGACTCGGGGACGTTCAAGGGCGCCGAGGAGCTGAAGAATTTGGAGGCCAGCACCCGGGCCAGCCTGAAGCAGTACGCCGCCCTGGCCCGGCGCCTGGGCTTCGCCGCCGGCTGGCGCTTCGCCGTGGGCACCGATGTGGTGGAGAGCGCCACCCGGCTGTGCAAGGAGATCAAGAAGGAGTTCCCGCGCTCGACCGTGTTCACCGGCAAGCTGACCTTCCGCCGCGAGAAGTTCTTCCACAAGATGCTGCACAACGAGACGGCCTTCGCCATCCAGCGCCATCTGCACTGGGACGAGATCTCCTCGATGACGATGCCGATCCGCATGGATCTATAGCGGAACTCAGTCCCAGGCAGCCGGCGCGCGGTTTTATAACGTCAGGAAAGTCAGAGTGCGCAAGGGGTGCCGAAGCGTTTTTCACTTGCACGGAAGATCGTTCCCTGGTTTTTCTCGTTACTCGTCACTTGTCACGTGTCACCTGTCTCAGCGGATCCGGTCGATGTCGCCTTCCTTGCCCACCAGGATCAGCACCTGGCCGTCCCGCACCACGAACTGCGCGTCGGGCAGCGTGGTCACGCGGTCGCTCAGCACGTCCTTGACGGCGATGACCATGACGTTGTATTCGCTGCGCAGTTGGAGTTCGGCGATGGTCTTGCCCAGGAAGCCCTGGGGCGGGGCCATCTCAAAAATCATGTACTCGTCGGAGAGGGGCAGGTAATCGAGCACATTGGGCGAGATAAGGCTGCGCGCCACCTTGTGGGCGACCTCCTTCTCGGGGATGATCACCTCGCTGGCCCCGACCTTCTCCAGGATCATCTTGTGCTCCTCGTTGGGCGCCTTGACGATGACCGACTTGACCTTGCGCTGGCGGAGATGCAGCGTGATCAGCGTGGCCGCGGCCAGGTCCTCCCCGAAGGAGAGGATGACCGTGTCGTCCTCCTGGATGCCGATCTGGTCCATGATCTCATGGTCGGTGCCGTCGGCAACGATGGCCTTGCTGGCCAGGTCGCGCACCCGCTGCACCGCCTCCTTGTTCTTGTCGACGGCGATGACGTCGAAGCCCTTGCCGCACAACTCGCGGACGATATTGCTGCCGAACGTTCCCAGTCCGATCACAACGCAACGATTCATGGTTCCTCCTCTAGCCGACCATCACCGATTCCTCGGCGTAGACCAGCCCGCGCCGCGGCGTGGACCAGGCGAAGGCCAGGGTCAGGGGCCCGACACGGCCGGCGAACATCAGCAGGATGACGGCCAGCTTCTGCACCGGGTTCAGCTCCGGCGTGATCCCCAGCGACAACCCCACGGTCCCGAAGGCCGACAGGGTCTCAAAGAAATATTCGACGAAGAGGCCGCGCTCGGCCGCCGCCCCGCCGCCGGGAGCGCCGGCGGCCAGCAGCAGCACCGAGGCAACGGCCACGATGGAGAGCGAGGCGGCCAGGACGATGGCGATGGTGCGGCTCAGCGTCTCGGCGGGCACGGTGCGATGGAACAGGTCCACGCCGTCGCGGCCGCGCAGACGGTTGACGATGATCAGCAGCAGCAGGGCGAAGCTGGAGGTCTTGATGCCGCCGCCGGTGGAGCCGGGCGAGGCGCCGATGAACATCAGCACCATCAGCACCAGCAGCGAGGCGTTGGTCAGGGACGCGATCTCCAGCGTGTTGAAGCCGCAGGTGCGGGCCGTGATCGACTGGAACAGCGGGGCCAGGAAGCGCCCGCAGCCGCCGGCATCCTTCAGGGCGTTTCCCGATTCGAAAACATAGAGCAGCAGGGCGCCGCCGGCGATGAGCGCGGCGGTGGTCAGCAGCACCAGCTTGGCATGCAGCGAAAGGCGGCGCCTGGCCCCCCGCCAGCGGTTGAGCAGCTCGAACAGGACGATGAAGCCGATGCCGCCCGTCACCACCAGCGGCAGCACCACCGCGTGGACCGCCCAGTCGTCGCGGTAGGCCATCAGGCTGTCGGGGAACAGGGAGAAGCCGCAGTTGTTGAACGCCGAAACGGAATGGTACACCGCGTGCAACAGCGCCCGCGCGGGGGAAAAATCGCCCAGGAAGCGCAGGAACAGCAGCAGGGCGCCCGCCGCCTCGATGACGAAGGTGCAGGCGACCACGAAGCGCAGGACGCGGAGGAAATCGCGCCGCGGCGTGTGCAGGAACGTGCCCTGCAGCAGCTCGCGTCCCCGGAACGACAGGCTGCGCCCCATCTGCCCGAACAGCACCAGGGAGAAGGTGATGATGCCGATGCCGCCGATCTGGAACAGGGCCAGGGTGACGAGCTGGCCGAAAAGAGAAAGGTCGCGGCCGACATCGAGGACCGAAAGGCCGGTGATGCAGACGGCCGACGTGGACGTGAACAAGGCATGGAGGAAAGGAAGCGGCCGGCCGCTCGAGGAGACCGGCAGCAGCAGCAGCAGGGTCCCCAGCAGGATGACCAGCAGGAAGCTGAAGATCAGGCTGCGCGCCGGAGTCAGCATACGGGCATAGAAGCGGCGAAGGCCACGCCTGTCGTTCATCCCCTTTCCTCCCAGGGTTCATCCATCGCAACAAGGATCGCCGGCCCGCCGGACGCGGCTAATACTCCTGCGGCATCCCCTGCAGTTGGGCGAAGGTGAAGACCGGCCCGTCCTTGCAGACGAAGTACTTGCCGGTGTTGCAGCGGCCGCACTTGCCCACCCCGCACTTCATGCGGTTCTCCAGGGTGGTGAAGACGTTCTCCGCGGCGAAGCCCAGCCGGGCCAGCACCGGGAAGGTGAACTTGATCATCACCGGCGGGCCGCAGACCACGGCGACGGTGTCGTGGCTGGCCGGGGCCAGCTTGTCCAAAACGGCGGGCACGAAGCCGACCTCCCCCTTCCAGTCGGGGGTCTCGCCTCCCGGGTCGACGGTGGTGACCAGGCGCACGTCGGGCCGCCTTTGCCATTCGGCCAGCTCGTCCTTGTACACCAGGTCGGCGACGGTGCGGGCGCCGTAGACGATGGCGACGTCGCGGTAGTCGCCGCGCAGGTCGAGGACGTTCCAGATGACGCTGCGCATGGGCGGCAGGGCGATGCCGCCGGCGATGAACAGCAGGTTCTTGCCCCGCCAGGCGTCGATGGGGAACACGTTGCCGTAGGGGCCGCGGAAGCCGACCGTCTCGCCCTCCTCCAGGGCGGCCAGGGCGGAGGTCACCCGTCCCGCCTTGCGGAAGGTGCACTCGATATAGCCGCGGCGCGTCGGCGGCGAGGCGATGCAGAAGGTGCACTCGCCCTCGCCGAACACCGAGTACTCGCCGAACTGGCCGGTGCGGAAGGAGAAGGCCTCCCCCTGCGCCGCGTCGGCGAAAACCAGGCGCAGGGTGCGCACGTCGGGGGCTTCCTCCTTCACCTTCTCGATGCGCATGAGGTACGGCTTGAGGATGTCGGGCGCACTCATGGCTTGGCCTCCGCGACGGCCCGCAGGTGCTCGAGCAGGCTCATGTCCACCGGGCAGGCCCGCGAGCAGCGGCCGCAGCCCACGCAGCCGAGCGTCCCCTGCCGCTCGTGCTGGTAGGAGAACTTGTGCATCAGCCGCTGGCGCCAGCGTTGGCTCTGCCGCGGCCGCGGGTTGTGCCCCGAGGTGTGCAGGGTGAAAAGGGCGAAGCCGCACGAATCCCAGCAGCGCAGGCGCCTGCCCTCCTCGTCCTGGATGTCGAAGCAGGCGCAGGTCGGGCAGACGTAGGCGCAGGCGCCGCAGCCGAGGCAGCGCAGCGACTGCTCGGTCCAGAAGGCCTCGTCGGCGAACAGGGCCGCCAGCACCGGCCCGATCCGCTGCAGGTCGAACGTCTTCTCCACCCGGGCCAGGCGCCCCTCCTTGTTCGTCTCCGCCGGGGCGGCCGGCAGCTCCCCTGCCCCGGCCAGCAAAGCGCTCCCCTTGCCGGTCTGCGTCTCGACCAGGAAGCTCCCCTGCCCCAGGTCGGTCAACAGCAGGTCGCTGCCCGCCGTGGCGCCGGGCCCTCCGCCCAGAGACGTGCAGAAGCAGTGCTCGTCGCTGCGCGTGCAGGCCAGGCTGACCAGCGACAGGCGCGCGAGCCGGGCCGCGAACAGCCGGTCGGGGGCGTCCCAGTTGAGGATGGCCCCCAGGACGGCGAAGGCGGCGGCGTCGCAGGGCCGCAAGCCGAAGACCACCGTCAAAGGCAGCGCCTCCAGGTCGCGCTCCCTCAGCTCCATTCCGCCGTCGCGGCGGCGGAACGAGAACAGCTCCTCCACGCGGGGGAACACGGCGCTCTTGGCTGACTGCACGGTCTGCACATGGTCGAAGCTGACCTCGTCGGGCGAGGCCACCTCGGCAAAGTCGACCGGCCCGGCCTCGGCCAGCCGGCGCGGGGCCAGGATGCGGCGGCCTTCCTCGCGCCAGCGCGCGAAGAGGCGGGCCAGCCCCTGGCGGTCGATGAGTCGGTTCGGGTTCTCCATGGCGGTCATTGGATGAAATCCTCGGCATCGTCGGGCTTGAAGGTGGACAGGGCGTTCTCCGCCCTGGCCGCCCTGCCGGCGCGGAAGGCGAAGCTCTCCTCGACCACGGCGGCCAGCTTGCGGTTGATCAGGTGCAGGGGGATGGCCACCGGGCAGGCGCGGCTGCAGTCGCCGCAGTCGACGCAGCGGCCGGCCAGGTGCATGGCGCGCAGGACGTTCCACTCCAGGTTGCCCAGGTCGTGGGCCGGCACCGGGATCCACTGCGGCTGGTTGCATTCGACCGTGCAGCGCGTGCAGTAGCACAGCGGGCAGGCGGCGCGGCAGGCGTAGCATTTCAGGCAGCGCGAGAACTGCTCCTGCCAGAAGTCGCGCCGCTGCTCCAGCGGCAGGGCCCCGTGGTGCTGCAGTTCGCGCTTTTCCTCATCGCCCGGCCCGGCGCCCAGGGCGGCCACGCGCTCCTCGATGGCGGCGAAGGTCGCCAGGGTCTCGATGCCATCGCGGCCGGGCAGCAGGGCCAGCAGCGAGCCCTCGACCAGCTGGTTCTCGGCCGCCAGCTGCAGGATCGTGCGCAGCGCCGCCGCGTGGGCCACCAGCGCCGGCTTGCCCAAGCGGCGCACCTCGGGCTTCAGCAGGTACACGCACAGGTTCTGCAGGCAGGAGCCGTCATAGACCAGTTCATGCGCCCGGCCCGGGTCGCGCAGGAACAGGGCGCGGGCGCCGCCGCCGCTGCCGCGGCCGTAACCGATCACCACCTGGACCGCTCCCGAGGCCAGCAGCTCGCGCGCCCTGCTTCTCAGCTCCTCCATGGCCCCCCCTACCCGACTCCCAGGCCGGAAAGGCGCTGGTATTCGCGGAAGGGGCCGAGGCCGCGGATGCGCTCGCTCGTCTCGTTGACCAGCTCGGCCCACTTGGCCCCCTCGGCGGCCGACACCCAGGAGAACTGCACGCGGCGCACGTCGATGCCCAGGAATTCCAGGAGGGAGCGGAAGACGATCCAGCGCCTGCGGGCGTGGAAGTTGCCGCTGCTGTAGTGGCAGTCGTTGGGATGGCAGCCCGATACGATGATGCCGTCGGCGCCGCCGGCGAAGGCCTTCAGCAGCAGCATGAAATCGATGCGCCCGGTGCAGGGGAAGCGGATCACCGTGACCTGGGGCGAATACTTCATGCGGCTGGTGCCGGTCAGGTCGGCGCCGGCGTAGGTGCACCAGTTGCAGACGAAGGCCACGATCTTGGGATGGAAATCAGGCATCGCCCTCTCCTCGGTCGAGCAAGGCCAGCACTTCGGAGTAGACCTGCTCGTTGGAATAACCCTGGATGTCGATCGACTTGGAGCGGCAGAGGGCCACGCAGGTGCCGCAGCCCTGGCAGAGCCCGGGATTGACCTTGGCCACGGTCTTGATCAGCTGCCCGTCGCGGCCGCGGATCTCCTCGCGCTCGATGGCCTGGTAGGGGCAGGACCCCTGGCACAGGAAGCAGCCGACGCAGGAGGAGTAGACCGGCGGTGCCTGGCGGTCGACCACGGCGATCAGCGGCTCGCGCACCAGCTCCGACTGCGAGAAGAGGGCGCCGACCTTGGCCGCGGCGCCGGAGGCCTGGGCCACCGACTCGGGGATGTCCTTGGGCGCCTGGCAGGCGCCGGCCAGGAAAATGCCGGCGGTGTTGGTCTCCACCGGCCGCAGCTTGGGGTGGGCCTCGGCATAGAAGCGGTGGGCGTCGTAGCTGACGTGCAGCTTCTGGGCCAGTTCCTCGGCCCCGGGCTGGGCGGCGGCGGCGGTGGCCAGCACCACCAGGTCGGCCTCGATCTCGATGGGACGGGCGCCCAGCAGGGTGTCGGCGCCCTTGACCACCAGCCTGCCGCCGCGCTCGTAGATGCGCGAGACGCGGCCGCGCACGTACTGCACCCCGTCCTCCTCCATGGCCCGGCGCACGAATTCCTCGTACATCTTGCCGCCGGCGCGGATGTCCATGTAGAAGACGACCGGCCGGCCGTGGTGCACCTTGTGGCGGTAGAGCATGGCGTGCTTGGCCGTGTACATGCAGCAGATCTTGGAACAGTACTCGATGCCCTTGGCCGGATCGCGCGAGCCGGCGCAGGCGATGAAGACGACCGTCTCGGGCACCCGGCCGTCCGACGGCCTGCGGATCTCGCCCAGGGTCGGGCCCGACGCCGACGCCAGCCGTTCGAATTGCAGGCCGTCGATGACGTCGGGATGTTTCCCGTAGCCGTACTCGGGGAAGAAGTCGGCGTGCTTGACGTCGAAGCCGGTGGCCACCACCACGGCGCCGACGTCGGCCTCGACGATCTGGTCCTGCTGGTCGAAGCGGATGGCCTGCGTCGGGCAGACCTTCTCACAGAGGCGGCACTTGCCGGTGCGGTAATAGGTGCAATGTTCGCGGTCGATGACCGGCTTGTTGGGCACCGCCTGCGGGAAAGGGACATAGATCGCCGGGCGCTGGCCCAACCCCGCGTCAAACTCGCTGGGGATCTTCCTCGTCGGGCACCTCTGCGTGCACAGCCCGCAGCCGGTGCACAGCGTTTCGTCCAGGCTGCGCGCCTTGCGGCGGATGCGCGCCTTGAAATTGCCGATGAATCCGTCCAGCCCCTCCAGCTCGGCGTAGGAATAGAGGGTGATGTTCGGGTGCCGGGCCACCTCGACCATGCGCGGCGTCAGGATGCACTGCGAGCAGTCCAGGGTGGGGAAGGTCTCGGACAGCTGCGCCATGTGGCCGCCGATGGAGGGGCCCTTCTCCACCAGGATGACCCGGTGCCCGGCGTTGGCGATGTCCAGGCTGGCCTGGATGCCGGCGATGCCCCCGCCCAGCACCAGCGCCGTCTTGGTCACCGGCACCTTGATGGGCTGCAGGGCCTTGTTCTTCTTCACCTTGGCCACCAGGGTGCGCACGATGTCGATGGCCTTGCGGGTGGTGGCCTCGCCCTTCTCGTGCACCCAGGAGCAATGCTCGCGGATATTGGCCATCTCGCAGAGGAAGGGGTTCAGCCCGGCCTCGGCGCAGGCGCGGCGGAAGGTGGGCTCGTGCATGCGCGGCGAGCAGGCGGCCACGACCACGCCGGTCAGCCCCTTCTCCTGGATGGCGGCCTTGAGCAGTTGCTGGCCGGGATCGGAGCACATGTACTTGTAGTCGACGCTGTGCGCCACGCCGGGGATCCTGGCCGCCTCGGCCGCGACCCGCGCCACGTCGACGGTGGCGCTGATGTTCTCGCCGCAGTGACAGACAAAGACGCCGATGCGCGCCATGATCAGTTGACCGCGGCCGCGGGCCGCGAGAAGCGCACAGGCACTTTGTGCCGCTGCAGGCCGAGCTGCTTCGGCTTCAGCCCCAGGGCCAGCCCCAGGGCCTGGGTGACATAGAGGACCGGGATGGTGAACTTCCTGCCGGCCCGTTTCTCGATGTGCGGCCGGCGCATGTCCAGGTTGAGGTGGCACATGGGGCAGGCGACGACCACGGCCTCGGCGCCGCGGGACACGGCGTCGTCCAGGACTCTCCCGCTCAGCTCGGCCACCAGGTCGGTGCGCGAGACCGAGAAGCCGGCGCCGCAGCATTCGGTCTTGAAGGCCCAGTCCAGAGGCTCGGCTCCCACGGCCCGCAGCAACGTGTCCATCGACTGGGGGTCCTCGGGGCGGTCGAACTGCACGACGCCCGCCGGCCGCACCAACAGGCAGCCGTAGTAGCAGGCGACCTTGCGGGCGAACGGCCGCTGCACCCGCTTCTCCAGGCCGGGGATGGCGGCCAGCCACTCGAGGATGTTGAGCACCCGCGCCGTCCCCCGGTAGTCGGCCCCGATCAGCCCGGAGATACGCCGGCGCAGGGCCTCGTCGGCGAGCAGCTCGTGGCGCGTAACCTTGAGCCGGCTGTAGCAGGCGGCGCAGGGGACCAGCACCTCCCCCATCCCCGCCGTGTCGGCGGCGGCCAGGATGCGCGCCGGCAGGGCCAGGGCCAGATCGCGGTCGAGGTTGTGCGCGGCGGTGGCTCCGCAGCAGTTCCAGTCGGGGACCTCGGGCAGCGCCACGCCCAGCGCCGAGGCCACGGCCAGGAGCGACTCGCTGTACTCGCGGGCCGAGCCCTTCATCGAGCAGCCGGGATAGAAGCCCGTCTTCACGGGCGCTCCTCCTGCGCCTGGCGCGCGCCGGCGAAGATGCGCTTCAGGGCGCGGCGGTCGCGCACGCGCTCGGGCAGCAGGTGCAGCTTGCCGGCGAGGACCATCCAGGGGGCCTGCAGCAGGTCCTGCAGGAAGCGGCCGCTGCGCAGTTTGTAGTCGACCACCTGGCCCATCTCGAACAGCCGTCCCGTATACTTCACCGAGTCGAGGAAGGCGCGGTGGAAGGCCAGGATGTCGCGAGCCCTGGGATTCACCATGTTCCGCCGCAGCGACTCGTGGCGCAGGGCGTCCATGATCGCCGGGATGTCGAGCTCCATGGGGCAGCGGCAATAGCAGATCTCGCAGGTCAGGCAGAGCCAGATGGCGTGCGAGCGCAGCGCCGGCTCGGCGAAATCGCCCTGCAGGCCCGACAGCTGCAGCAGGTGCATGATCTGGCTGGGCGGAAAGTCCATCTCCGCCGCGAGAGGGCAGCCGGCCGAGCACTTGCCGCACTGGTAGCAGCGGGCGACGTCGACGCCGGTCTTCTCCAGGACGCGCGCGGCCAGGGTATCCCCGGCCGGATGGACATGCGCTTCACGGCTCATCGCGGGCTCCTTGTCTGGGCATAAGGGGCGATTGTAGCGCACTGGATGCAAAAAGGCAAACCAGAACGACAGCACGGCCGGCGCGGCTGCGCAGCGGTTACCTTTCCGGATTGGGATTTGGGCGAATGAATGTCAGCTCGACCATGTCTTGGTTGCGATAGTCCATGTCCTCAACCTGACTCGTATTCGGAAGCGTGACGAACGAGTTCAGGTACAGGGTCACCCGATTGACATGTGCAGGGACATCCACCTTGCGGCTGACCACGCAGGTTCCCGGCCTGGCGGGCTGCCTGGAAAGGAAGTAGCCGGCATCGGAGGGAAATCGTCCGGCGTACACGAACAACTCCCGCCCGGAGGGCACCTTGCCATCCAGCCGCAGGTACACCGTCAGGACGCGCTTGTCCCAATCGAGCGAAACGCCGTTGCGTACCAAGTCGAATTTGTATTTCAGGGCGATGGGCTTGAGCGGCAGGGACAGCGAGTGGCTTTCCATGCCCAGGGCCTTGTTTTCATTGATGTGGACCGTGACCTGGTTGCCGATATGCCAGGCGTTGTCCACGGCATAGGCGGCCCCAGGCAGGACGATCCAGCCGCCGAAATAGCCTTTCTGCTCCCAGCCCGGGGCCGCGGCGAAGGCGGGGATGAACAGCGATCCGCTC
This sequence comes from uncultured Clostridia bacterium, assembly GCA_964628035.1. Taxonomy (GTDB): domain Bacteria; phylum Acidobacteriota; class Aminicenantia; order UBA2199; family UBA2199; genus UBA2199. The sequence goes on from CAZVPI010000019.1 coordinate 29,112, forward strand.
GCCGTCTCCTTGCCATCGATGAGCACCCGGTACGTCGGCTTCACCGGGGCGTCGGCGGCCTTGGGCAGGGAACCGCTGCCGACGTTCTTGTAGTTGAAGACGATGCCAAAGCCCTCGGCGTTCGGCGCCAGTTCGATCTCGGTCACGGCCAGTCTCGGGCGAGCGAGCAGCGAGGGAGGCCGCTCGGGCACGTGCCTGCCGGCGGCCAGCTGGCGGGCGATCGAGAAGCGGCCGTCGCTGGAGTCGCCGAAATGGTTCCCGGCGTCGCGGATGCGCACGACGTAGTCATTCCCCGGCGGAACGACCGTGCCGTTCTCGAGCGTGCCCGCCTTCGCCCACTGCCAGGCGCCCGCCGCCAGGGCGACGTTGCTCTTGATGGTGCCCACCACCCCGCCGCTGTTGCGCAGGATGAGGCTCACCTTCAGCGCGCCGGCGTTCTGGAAGTTCCAGGTGATGGCGTGGGGGCTGCCCAGCCACCAGGTCTCGCCGCCGTTGGGCGAGGTCACGGTCACGCTTTGGGCGGCCAAGAAGGCCGCAAACGCTGCAACAACGATCGCCGCCGCGATGGTTTGTTTCATGGTTTCTCACACATGTCTTTCCCTGTGTTCCGTATTAATATACGCCGCGGTTTGAAATATCTCACCCGCGGCGGCGCGCAGGCGCCGGGCGCCGCCGCCGTCTCCGCTCCCAGGGCGGGGCCGCGCCCAGGCCTATCTGATATCGAGGATCAACGTGGTCAGGAACGTGGTGTCGGTCTTGCGTATCTCGGGGGCGGGCGGGCGGTTCTGGTGGTTGAGCCTGTAGCTGAAGCCCACGGAAAACGTCTTGTTGATGCGCGCCTCGAGCCCGGTCTCCGACTCGACGAAATAGCGGCCCGCCTCGCCGAAGGAGACGACATGGCCCAGGTTCTGCAGCAGCTTCAGGTTGTCCAGCGCCTGCCAGTCGAACTTGGCCAGGGCCTTGCCCGTCAGGGATCGCAAGTCCCGGCGCTCGCCCACGGAGAAGCGGTCATAGGCGCAGTTCAGGGCCAGGGAAAGCTGCAGCGTGCGCCTGGCCTCCTTGACCAGGAAGTAACCCAGGCCGGGACCGAGGAAGAGGCGGTAGCGGAAGCCTGAGAACTTGTCGCGCCCGTAGCCCAGCGACACGATGCCGGAGAAGCGCTCGTTCAGCGCCGCCTCCCAGCGGCCGTCCAGGGCCAGCTTGTTGGAATCCTCGCGGCCGCGGTTGCGGCCGTAGAGGTACTGCCCCATGACAAAAAACTTGTGAATGCGCTTCTGCAGGGAGGCGTCCAGCTTGCCGGCGAAGGTTTCGGTCCGGGTGTTGCCCGACGTCCGCACATAGGAGACCTCAGAGCGCAGGTGCCAGGGACTCTGGGCCGGCTTGGCGGCGTCCTGGGCGCCAAGGGCCGCCGTGATCGCCAAGAGCAGGGCGGGCGACGGGAACAGGCTGCGACGTGTCATGAACGTCGATTCTACCCCACTTTCAATCCCCGCTCAAGAAGCGCTGGCGCCGCTGCAGCTCGCGCACGTCCTTTTCGACGGCCAGGGGTTCGCCCTGCACCGACAGCCCCGCGTGGTACATGGCCGTGGACAGGGTTCCGGGCGAGGGGGTGAAAACCTGCACGTCGCAGGCGCGCACCCCCAGCGAACGCAGCTTTCCCTTCATGTCCGGCAGCATGGCCGCGGTTTCGCCCGGGTGGCCGACCATCAGGTAGGGGGCGAGCTCGACGGGCCGGCGCAGGCCGCGGTTCAGGCGCTGGAACAGGCGCACGAACTCCGCGAACACGGCGAAGCGCGGCTTGCCCATCAGGTCCAGGACGTCGTCCTCGGTGTGCTCGGGGGCGACGCGCAGGAAGCCGCCGGCATGCTCGCGCAGGATCTCGGCCAAGAGCTCGGGATTGGCCAGCAGCAGGTCGTGGCGCACCCCCGATCCCAGCAGGACCTTCTTCACCCCCGGCAGCGACCGCGCCTGGCGCAGCAGTTCGCGGTAGCCGTCGCCAAGCTTCCATTGCGGGCACATGGCGGGCAACAGGCAGGACGGCCGGGAGCAGGTTGTTTGGGCGCAATCGCCGCCGTACATCTCGGCGCTGGCCCCGCCGATGTCGGAGACCACCCCCCGCCAGTCGCGGTGGCCGGCCAGGGAACGGATCTCGCGCAGGACCGACTCCGGGCTGCGCGACACCACCCTGCGTCCCTCGCTGTGGGTGATGGAGCAGAAGGAGCAGCCGCCGGCGCAGCCGCGGTGGGAGGTGACCGAAAAGAGGTTCATGCGCAGGGCCGGCGAATACCCGGAGCGTCGCGGATGGCGGCGCTCGTAGCCCAGGCCGTAGACCCAATCGAGATCCTCCCCGTCGTAGGCTGCGGCGGGGTTCAACACCACCCAGCGGTTGGCGTGGCGCTGGGCCACGGCCCGGCGGCCTCCGGCTTCCTGCAAAAGCCGCTGGGCCCGGAGGAGGCTCGCCGGGTCGGACTGCGCCTGTTCGCAGGCGGGCAGCTCCAGGCAATCCCTGCCAGGGGGCAGGTTCGTCCAGAGGCGGGCGGTCCCGGCCAGGTCGATCTCGCCCGCCGGGGTTCCCTGGCGCAGCGCGCGGGCGATGGCCACGGCCTGTTTCTCGCCCGGGCCGTGGACCAGGAGGTCGGCGCGGGAATCGAGCAGCAGCGAGCGGCGCACCCGGTCCTGCTGGAAATCGTAATGGGCGAAGCAGCGCAGCGAGGCCTCGACGCCGCCGACGACCAGCGGCACGCCGGGGAACGCCTCGCGCAGCCGGTTGCAGAAGACGATCAGGGTACGGTCGGGGCGGATCTTGTGCTGGATGCCGGCCGGCCGGCCCGGGAAAAAGGCCCGGCCGTCGAGCTGGTAGAGGTCCTCGCGCCGGCGCTTCCGCGCGGCGGTGTAGTTCAGCACCACCGAGTCGAGCGGGCCGGAGACCACGGCGAAATACAGGGCCGGGCGGCCCAGGGCCTTGAAGGGCTCGCGCTCCTGCCAGGAGGGCGTCTCGATCACGCCGACGCGGAATCCAGCCGCTTCCAGCGCCCGTTTCAGGATCCCCTCGGGGAAAGAAGGGTGGTCGGCGAAGGGATAGGGCTGCACGAGGATGACGTCGAAGGCCAGGGAGACCATAGGATATCATTGTATCATAGAAGAAGACGTCAGACGCTAGACGTTAGACGTTAGCAAGAAAAGGAAAAAGCCATAGAAATCAGGGCGTTTTCTCTTGCTAACCACCAACATCTAGCGTCTGTCGGCTTCTTCTGAGACGTTAGACGTTAGACGCTAGACGTTAGCAAGAAAAGGAAAAAGCCATAGAAATCAGGGCGTTTTCTCTTGCTAACCACCAACATCTAGCGTCTGTCGGCTTCTTCTGAGACGTTAGACGTTAGACACTTGACGTTAGCAAGAAAAGGAAAAAGCCATAGAAATCAGGGCATTTTCGCTTGCTAACCACCAACATCTAGCGTCTGTCGGCTTCTTCTGAGACGTTAGACGTCAGACGCTAGACGTTAGCAAAGCCCTGGAACGAGCACGAGACGCTAGACGTTAGCCAGGCCATGGAACGATCTATCGTGATCCGTGATTCGTGATTCGTGATGCGCAGCGGCGATCTGTAGGACTGATAACGTAAAATATTTTTCGCACATTTTAGAAGAGAGGTAGTCCTCCAAGTT
>CAZVPI010000020.1:0-27341 GCA_964628035.1 uncultured Clostridia bacterium
TTTTGGTTTAAGGACTACCTCAAATCAAAAGTGCGAAAAATACTTGACACTACCAACGAGCGCGAGACGTCGGAGGTTAGACGCAAGACGTTAGCAAAACAAAGAACGAGCACTAGACGATTGACGAAAACAATCCTTGAGTAAAAGAGAGCCGTAAGGTGACGGATGTTTCAAGAAAATCGCAGAGATAGGGGGATCTCATTTTTCATCCACTTTATAGGTCCTGATATTGCGGTTTCTCTTGCGATCCACGAACGTCTCCGTCTGACGTCTTTTTCTAAAACGAGCATGAGACGTTAGACGACAGACGCCTGGCGTTGGCAAAGCCCAGGAATGAGCCGAAATTCCAGGGCATTTTATCTTGCTGACCACTGGCGTCTAACGTCTGGCGTCTCGAGCTCGTTCTAGATCTTGGCGAGCAGGGACGAGATCCCCGAGGCTACGGAGCGAGCCAGGGAGGCGATCATTTCGGGCAGCCGTTCGTAGTTGAAAAAGAGCCATGCGGCCAGGGCCAGGACCAGGAGCAGGTTCAGCAGGAACAGGCGGCGGCTGCGCTGCTGCCGCCTCTTCGGCCGCGTCCCGGAATCGCGGCGGGACGCCGTGGCGGCCGCGCCTCCCTGACGGGTCTTTTCCCCGGCGTCGGCCCTGGGCAGGGGGCCGAACTCGGGCTTGCCGGCCTTGGGCAGCCTGAAGGGACGGAAATACGGCTTGACCAGCTCCCGCCACTCCTTCTCGTTCCCGGGCCGCTTGCCGCGCTCCTTGGCCAGCAGCCGCTCGAACAGGGGCTGGAAGCGGGCCAGGTCGGCGGGCAGGGGCGGCACCGGCTCGGCCACGTGCTTCAGGAGCACGGCCATGGTCTGGCTGCCCTTGAAGGGCGGCGCGCCGCTGAGCATCTCGTAGAGCACGACGCCCAGGCTGTACACGTCGCTGCGGCCGTCGGCGCGCTTGGCGTTGAGCTGCTCGGGGCTCATGTAGCGCGGCGTGCCCATGGCCATGCCCGAGCGCGTCAGCTGGGTGGTCGACTCGATGACGCGGGCGATGCCGAAGTCCAGCAGCACCGGCGTGCCGTCGGGGCGGAACATGATGTTGTCGGGCTTGACGTCGCGGTGCACGAAGCCGCGGTCGTGGGCGTAATACAGGGCCGAGGCGATCTGGGAGGCGATGGTCAGCGCCTCGTCGGGGGCCAGGCGGCCTCGCTCCTGGATGCGGCGCTTGAGGCTCTCGGGGAAAAACTCCATGGCCATGAAGCGCAGTTCGGGGGTGCGGCCGGTGGCGAAGACGCGGACGATGTTGGGGTGGTGCAGGCTGGAGATGGACTGCGCCTCCTTGATGAAGCGGCGCACGGCCACCGTCTCGGCGAAGCGGCGCCGCGCCAGGACCTTGACCGCCACCAGGCGCGAGCGGCTCCTGTCGACGGCCAGGAAAACGTCGGCGGCGCCCCCGCTGCCGAGGAACTTCTTCAGTTCGTAGCCCGGGACCCGCGGGAAGACGGCCATGTTAGCGCTCGCGGCCGTCGCGGCGGCTGCGGTACATCGCCTGGTCGGCCTGGCGCAGGCACTCCTCGACGGTGAGCCCGGGCCCGAAGGTGGCCGCGCCCAGGCTCACCGACACCTGCAGGGGCCTGCCCTCGAAGCGGAAGTCGTGGGCGGCGATCTTGGCGCGGATGGCGTCGCAGAGGGCCTCCGCCCCGCCGGCGTCGGTCTCCAGCAGCAGCAGCAGGAACTCGTCGCCGCCCCAGCGGGCCACCGTGTCCTGGGCGCGCAGCGCGAGCCGGAAGAGTTGCGCGGCCTCACGCAGCACGGCGTCGCCGGCGTCATGGCCCAGCGCGTCGTTGACCGCCTTGAAGCCGACCAGGTCGGCCATGACCAGCGTGAACGGGACGCGGCCGCGCCGGAAGCGCCGCTCCTCGCGGCCCAGCTCCTCCAGGGCGGCGCGGCGGTTGGGCAGGCCGGTCAGGGGGTCCAGGCGGGCCAGCTCCTCCATCCGCACGTAGGCCTTCTCCAGCTTGGCCTGCTGGGCGGCGATGCGCACGTTGGCCTCCTCCAGCCAGCGGTTGGCCCTGGCCTTCACGCGGAAGCCGCGGTACAGCACGCCGGCCAGCAGCAGGACCAGCAGGGACACGAAGAAAAGGAAATTGCGCTGGCCGCGCTGCCGCGAAGCGGCCAGGGCGGCGATCTGCTTTTCCCGCTGCAGGAGCTCGTTCTCGCGCTCCTTCTTTTCCACTTCGTAGCGCGTCTGCATCTCGATCGTCTGCCGCGCCTTTTCCTCGTTGAACAGGCGCGCCCACAGATCGTGGTACAGGCGCTGGAACGCCAATGCCCGGCGGAAATCCCCCTTTTGCTCGTGAGCCTTCGAGGCCAGGCTCAGGATCAAGGCCAGGTCGCGGTTCTGGCCCGCTTTTTCGGCCAGCGGCCGCGCCTCCTCCAGCGCGGCCAGCGACTCATCGATCCGGCCCAGCTCGAACAGGGATCTGCCGATGCTGTACAGGGTGATGATCGTACCGCGCTGATGGCCGATGCGGCGGTCGATGGTCAGCGCCTCGCGGAAAAAGGGCAGCGCCTTGCGCGGCTGGCCGCTCAGGCGCAAGAATTCGCCCATGTCGTTCAGGCCGTTGGCCAGCAGCTCGGGGTCGCCGTGCTTGCGCGCGAGCTTCAGGGCCCGGTCCTTGTAGGGCAGGGCCGCGGCGAACTTCTCCTGCATCATATGGACGTTGCCGATCTCGTTGAGGGCCATGATCACGCGCCGCGGGTTGCCGATGGCCTGTCCCGACTCGTAGGCGGCGTGAAAGTATTTCAAGGCCAGCTCGAAATTTTCCAGGTCGCGGTGAACGTAGCCGAGCAGGTAGGCGCTGGCCGAGGCCAGCTCGGCTTCGCCCTGCTGCCGGGCCTGGGATTCGGCGCGCTGCAGCAGATCGAGCGCCTGGTGGTGATCGCCCAGGATGATCGCCGTCAGCCCGGCGTCCTTGAGCAGCCGCGCCGAGGGCCGGGTCTCATGGCGGGCCAGCAGGGAGAGCGCCTCGCGGAAGGTCTCCCGAGCGCTTTGATGGTCCTGGCTTTGCTGTTCGCTTTCTCCGCGCAGCGTCAGGGCATGGGCCAGGCGGGCCACGACGGCCTGGCGCCGGGACGGCGGGGCCGCGGCCAGCTCGGCGCGCAGCCGTTCGATCTCGCCGCCGGCGCCGGCCAGCGCCAGGGCCAGCAGGAGCAGCAGGGAGAGCGGGGCGGGCTTTTTCATGATCGGCGCCGGCTCATCTTAGAGGACAAGCCGGTTAATGTCAACGGCCGCGCGCCCGGCGCGGCTCAAGCCTCCCGGCGCAACGGCAGGCGGTAGAGGCCGAGCAGCAGGAACAGCTTCATGCCGATCCAGAGGCAGAGGAAGGTTGCGAGCGCCGAAGCCAGGAAGCGGCCCCATTGGGAGGCCGCCCAGGAGGGCAGAAGCGAGGCCAGCTGGCGCAACGCCAGGGCCAGCCCCCAGAACAGCAGGATGCCGAAAAGGACGCGGGCGACCCGTTTCAGGGCAGGAGCGGCCTCCTCGGGCAACCCATGGCGCTGGGCCAGGGCGAAGGCGGCGTTCAAGCCGAGGCAGAAGCCGGCGAAGGATGCCGAGGCCAGGGAGAAAAGGGCCAGCAGCAGCGGCAGGCCGTACAGGAAGAACAGGTACAGGACCCGGGCCGGGGATCCGTTCAGCGGGCCGCGCATGGCGGCGAATAGCTCCTCGCGGCGGCCGTCGTCGCGCCAGAGCAGCCAGGCCAGGAGCAGCATGACGCCGCCAAGGAAGGCGCCGCCGAGGATGTCGGCCAGGAAATGGACGCCCAGATAGAGGCGGGAAAAGGCGATGAGCGGGATCATGACCAGCGCCAGCCAGGTCAGCGCCCGCTTGCGGAAGACCACCGCCAGACCGCCCCAGACGGCGAACGCCCCCGACGTGTGGCCCGAGGGGAAGCCGAAATTGAGCCCTTTCAGGCGATAGGCGTCGATCACTCCCGACGGCGGCAGGTCGAAAAAATCGCGGCCGGCCATGGCGCGGAAGGCGCCGGCGCTGTCCCAGCTCGGCTCCAGGCAGGCGACGCGGGAATCGGCGAAAAAGGGGCGCGGCAAGCCGAAGAATTCCTTGATCGCGTGGCTGAGGACGGCGGTCCAGAAGATGATCTGGAAGAGCAGGAAGCCCCGGCGCAGGCTGACCCCGAACAGGACGGAGATGACCAGCAGGATGATGACCTCGTGATAGCCCAGGGCGGTCACCTGGTTCATGAGCCAGGTCAGCCAGTCGGACGCGTGGGCCTGCAGGGCGATGTGCAGACCGGTCTGGAACATGGGACTACCTCCCAGGCTTGGATTCAGGAGCATTATCGGGCACAAGGCCGCGCTTGTCAACCGGGGCGCCCGATGGTATAACCTTTTTGCTCCCTTTTTCGTAACCCTCATTTCCTCCCGGCCGGGAACGGCTTGGGAAACAGGAAGTGAAAAGCAATATTATGCAAGAACGGATCCGCTTTTCTGTTATAATTCCTTGTTATTGCGCTCACCGGAGCGGGCCTGCCGCGAGCAGGCCAAAGAAAGCCTGACCGTGGAGCAAGCATGAAAACAAAAATATCCCGCAAGCGCCTGCCGCTGGTCACCGCCGCCGTGCTGGTCGCCCTGTTCCTGGGCTGGAAGCTCTACCAGAAGCTCAAGGGCGTCGGCGGTCCCGGAGGGCCGGGCGTCGCCGTGGCCGTCGAGGTGGCGCCGGTGGAAAAGGGCGCCCTGCGCGACCTGGGCAACTACACCGGTTCGCTGACGGCCAAGACCCGCGTCACCGTTTCGCCCAAGATCGCCGGCCGGCTGAACCGTCTGCTGGTCGACATCGGCGACCCGGTGCGCAGCGGCCAGCTGCTGGCCATGCTCGAGGACGACGAGTACCGCCAGGCGGTGATCCAGGCCGAAGCCGACCTGCAGGTGGCCCGGGCCAACCTGGAGGAGGCGCGCAGCGCCCTGACCATGGCCGAGCGCAACCTGGAGCGGGCGCGCGCCCTGCACCAGAGCGGCATCCAGAGCGACGCCCAGCTCGACCAGGTGACCGCCGCCTTCGAGTCGCAGCAGGCGCGCTTCCACGTGGCCGAAGCGCAGCTGGCCAACCGCGAGGCGGCCCTGGAAAGCGCCCGCGTCCGCCTGTCCTACACGCGCATCGCCGCCACCTGGGAGCGCGGCCGCCCCGTGCGCTACATCGGCGAGCGCTTCGCCGACGAGGGGGTGCTGCTGGCGGCGAACACGCCGATCCTCTCGGTCATCGAACTGCAGCCGATCACCGCCGTAATCCACGTCACCGGCGGCGAATATTTCCGCCTGCAACCCGGCCAGGCGGCGATGGTGCGCAACAGCGCCTTCGCGGACAAGAGCTTCGCCGGCCGCGTCGTGCGCATCGCGCCGCTGCTGCAGGAGGCCTCGCGCCAGGCGCGGGTGGAGATCGAGGTCGACAACCCCGAGCGCCTGCTCAAGCCGGGCATGTTCATCAGCGCCGAGATCGAGTTCGCCCGCCGCTCCGGCGTCACCGTCGTGCCCTTCAACGCCTTGGCCACGCGCGGCGGCCAGCAGGGCGTCTTCCAGGTCGCCGCCGACTCGCAATCGGCCCGCTTCCTGCCGGTGCGCATCGGCATCGTGGAGAAGGGCCGGGTGGAGATCGTGGAGCCCCGCGACCTGCAGGGGCGGGTCGTGGTCCTCGGCCATTACCTGCTCGAGACCGAGGGCCGCATCATCCTGCCCGAGGCCGAGAACGGCGCCGCGACCGCCGCCCCGGAAAGGAAGCAGGGGGGCGGCCGATGATCCTCTCCGACTTCTCCATCCGCCGGCCCGTCTTCACGGTGATGCTCACCCTGGCCTTCGTGGCCATCGGCCTGGTGGCGGTCCTGCGCCTGCCGATCGACCTGATGCCCGACATCACCTTCCCTACGCTGAGCATCTCCACCGCCTACGAGAACACCGGCCCGGAGGAGATCGAGCAGATCATCACCCGCCCCATCGAGGAGGCCATGAGCGCCGTGCCCGGCGTCGAGGAGGTCTACTCGGTCTCCTCGGAGGGCAGCAGCACCGTGCGCGTGATGTTCGACTGGGGGGTGGACCTGGACGCCGCGGCCGACGACGTGCGCGAGCGCCTCGACCGCATCGTGCCGCGCCTGCCCGACGACGTCGAGCGGCCCATGCTGCGCAAGTTCGACCCGGCCATGATGCCCATCCTGCTGGTCGGCGCCCTCAGCAACCTCGACCCCATCCAGATGCGGCGCATCCTGGACGAGCAGATCTCCTACCGCCTGGAGCGCGTCCCCGGCGTGGCCTCGATCGACATCTGGGGCGGCTACGAGCGCGAGATCCAGGTCAACCTCGACGCCGACAAGGTCAAGGCGCTGGAGCTGCCCCTCGACCGCGTCATCGCCGGCATCCGCGAGGAGAACATCGACCTGCCGGCCGGGGTCATCGATCGCGGCAACTACGAGATCCTGGTGCGCGTCCCCGGCGTGTTCACCAATCTGGAGGAGATCCGCGACACGGTCGTGGCCACCCGCGGCGGCGTACCGGTGCGCCTGCGCGAGATCGCTTCCATCGACGACACCCACCGCAAGATCACGCGCATCGTGCGCGTCAACGGCATCCCCGGCACGCGCCTGGCCATCTACAAGCAGTCGGGCAAGAACACGGTCCAGGTGGCCGAGGGGGCGCTGCGGGAGCTCGCCCGCATCGGGCAGGACTGGCCGCAGATCCAGTTCATCCCGGTGCGCGACAGCTCCGAGTACATCAAGAACGCCATGGGCAACGTCAGCACCACCGCCCTTTACGGCGGGCTGCTGGCCATCCTGGTGCTGCTGGTCTTCCTGGGCAGCATCCGCAGCACGCTGGTCATCGCCACCTCCATCCCCGTTTCGATCATCGCCACCTTCGCCCTCATCTATTTCAACGGCTTCACGCTGAACATCATGACCCTGGGCGGGCTGGCGCTCGGCATCGGCATGCTGGTCGACAACTCGATCGTCGTGCTGGAGAACATCGTGCGCCTCAAGGACGGGGGGGCGACTCCGCTCCAGGCCGCCCGTGACGGAACGCGCGAGGTCGGCGCCGCCGTGCTGGCCAGCACCCTGACCACCATCTGCGTCTTCCTGCCCATGGTCTTTGTGCGCGGCGTGGCCGGCATCATGTTCAAGCAGCTGGCCTTCGTCGTCAGTTTCTCCCTGATCTGCTCGCTGGTCGTGGCCCTCACCCTGGTGCCCATGCTCTCCAGCCGCCTGCTGGGCGCAACGCGGCCGCCGCGCTCTTGGCTGGAGGCGCGCAAGGTCCGGGCCGTCGAGGCCGTCCGCAGGCGGCTGGCGGCGCTGGAAGGCCGTTACCAAAGGCTGCTGCACTGGGCGCTGGACCACCGGCTGAAGGTGCTGCTCACCGTGGGCTTGCTGCTGGCCGGCAGCATCGCCCTGGTGGGGCTGGTGGGCAGCGAGTACATGCCGGCCACCGACGAGGGCGAGGTGCGGCTGGACGTGGAAATGGAGGTGGGCACCCGCCTGGCGGTCCTGGACGAGAAGTTCAAGAGCATCGCCCAGATCGTGCGCCGCGAGGTGCCCGAGCTGGTCAGCCTGGAGGAGAGCTTCGGCGGCGGCGGCTGGCGCTCCGGTTCGCACACCGGCGACTTGACCATCAAGCTGCCGCCGCGCGAACAGCGCCGGCGCTCGAGCGAGGAGGTGGCCATGGCCCTGCGCCGCGCCCTGAGAAGCGTGCCCGGGGTGGTGATCCGCGCCCGCACCGGCGGCGGCTTCTTCTTCATGCGCGGCGGCGGCGGCCAGGAGCGTGTGCAGGTGGAGGTGCGCGGCTTCGACCTGGAAAAGAGCGACGCCCTGGGGCAGCAGGTGAAAAAGGTCATGGAGCGCGTCCGCGGCATTTCCGACGTCCGCCTCAGCCGCGACCTGGGCAAGCCCGAGGAGCTGCTGGTCATCGACCGCCGGGCGGCTTCCGACATGAAGCTCTCGGTGAGCCAGATCGGCGGCATGCTCGAAACGGTGCTCTCCGGCACCCAGGCCAGCACCTTCCGCGAGGGCGGCGACGAGTACCGCATCCTGGTCAAGGTCGAGAACGCGGAGGCTATGACCATGGACGACATCCTCGACCTGACGCTCACCAACGCCGACGGCCAGGCGGTCAGCCTGCGCAACGTCGTCAGCGTCAGGCCGCGCAGCGGCCCGCAGCGCATCGAGCGCCGCGACCGCGAGCGGGTGCTCACCATCTCGGCCGAGATCGAGGGGCGCGATCTGAACGCCATTCTGGCCGACATCCGCGCCGGCCTGCGCCGTGTCCCCATCCCGCGCGGCTTCGAGATCGCCTTCACCGGCGACTACGAGGAGCAGCAGAAGGCCTTCCGCGAGCTGCTGATCAGCATCATCCTGGCGCTGCTGCTCGTTTACATGGTCATGGCCATGCAGTTCGAGTCGGTGCGCGACCCCTTCATCGTCATGTTGTCGGTGCCGCTGGCGGTCATCGGCGTCGTCTGGATGCTGCTGCTCACCGGCACCACCTTCAACATGCAGTCCTACATCGGCTGCATCATGCTGGGCGGCATTGTGGTCAACAACGCCATCCTGCTGGTCGACCACACCAACCTGCTGCTTCGCCGCGACGGCCTGGGGCTGCGCGAGGCCATCGAGGAGGCGGGCCGGCGCCGCCTGCGGCCGATTCTGATGACCGCCTTGACGACCATCCTGGCCATGCTGCCGCTGGCGATCGGGCTGGCCGAGGGCAGCGAGGCGCAGGCGCCCATGGCCCGCGCTGTGGTCGGCGGCCTGCTGAGCTCGACCCTGATCACCCTGCTGGTCATCCCGGTCGTCTATTCCCTGTTTGAGGGCATGAAGAGACGCGCCTAGGGATCCCAGCCGCCCGCGGCGCCGTTTGACAGCCGCGGCGCACCTGTGCTACCATTTTTTGGGAAATCCCGGAAACAGGCGCGAGAACAAGCGGCTGCCGCGCGAAGAAATCCTTCTCCCCGCCTTTTCCAATTACGCAAGGAGATACCATCATGAGCAAGAAGCAGCAAGCGACCATCGACGGCAATACCGCTGCCTCCCACGTGGCCTACGCCTACAGCGACATCGCCGCCATCTACCCGATCACCCCTTCCTCGGTGATGGGCGAGCTCGCCGACACCTGGGCCGCCAACGGCCGCAAGAACGTGTTCGGCGAGGAGGTCGAGGTCATCGAGATGCAGTCGGAAGGCGGCGCCTCCGGCGCCGTGCACGGCGCCCTGTCGGCCGGCTCGCTGACCACGACCTTCACCGCCTCCCAGGGCTTGCTGCTGATGATCCCCAACATGCACAAGATCGCCGGCGAGATGCTGCCCACCGTGTTCCACGTGTCGGCGCGCTCGCTGGCCTGCCAGTCGCTCTCCATCTTCGGCGACCACTCCGACGTCATGGCGGTGCGCAACACCGGCTTCGCCCTGATGGCCGCCGCCTCGGTGCAGGAGGTCATGGACCTGGCCGTCGTCTCGCACCTGGCCACGCTGGAATCCTGGGTCCCCTTCCTCAACTTTTTCGACGGCTTCCGCACCTCGCACGAGATCCAGAAGGTGGACATGATCGACTACGAGACCATGGCCTCCCTGCTGGACATGAAGCGCGTCGAGGAGTTCCGCGCCCGCGCCCTGACCCCCGACCGGCCGGTGCTCAAGGTCGGACAGCAGGCCCCCGACGTCTATTTCCAGGGGCGCGAGACGGTGAACCTGTACTACGAGAAGACCCCGGCCATCGTGCAGAAGTACATGGACATCGTCGGCAAGAAGGTCGGCCGCTCCTACAAGCTGTTCGACTACGTCGGCCACCCCGAGGCCGAGCGCGTGGTCATCGCCATGGGCTCGGGCTGCGAGACGCTGGAGGAGACGGTGCTGCACCTCAACCGCCAGGGCGCCAAGGTCGGCCTGGTCAAGGTCCGCCTGTACCGCCCCTTCTCGCTCTCGGCCTTCACCGCGGCGCTGCCCGAGTCGGTCCGCAAGATCGCCGTCCTCGACCGCACCAAGGAGCCGGGCGCGCTGGGCGAGCCGCTCTACCTGGACGTGGTCGCCGCCCTGGCCAACAAGGGGCTGACCATCATCGGCGGCCGCTACGGCCTCAGCTCCAAGGAATTCACCCCCGGCATGGCCAAGGCGGTCTTCGACCACCTGGACGGCGCCTGCTTCCACGACTTCACCGTGGGCATCCACGACGACGTCTCCAAGCGGTCGATCCCCTTCGACGAGACGTTCTCCATCGAGAAAGGCGACACCATCTCCTGCGTCTTCTGGGGCCTGGGCTCGGACGGCACCGTCGGCGCCAACAAGAACTCGATCAAGATCATCGGCGACCACACCGACCTGTTCGCGCAGGGGTACTTCTCCTATGATTCCAAGAAGTCGGGCGGCATCACCATCTCCTACCTGCGCTTCGGCAAGAGCCCCATCCGCGCCCCCTACCTGCCGACCGCGGCCGACTTCGTCGCCCTGCACAACCCGGCCTACATCGGCCGCTACGACGTGCTCAAGGGGATCAAGGAGGGCGGCACCTTCCTGCTCAACTCCGAGTGGAGCAACGACGAGGTCTTCGAACGCCTGACCCGCGACATGCAGGAGACGATCATCCGCAAGAAGATCAAGTTCTACAACATCGACGCCCTGAAGATCGCCGACGGCGTCGGCCTGGGCAAGCGCATCAATACCGTGATGCAGGTGGCCTTCTTCAAGATCTCCGGCGTGCTGCCGGCCGACGAGGCCATCCTGCTGATCAAGGATGCGATCAAGAAAACCTATGAGAAAAAAGGCGAGAAGATCGTCCTGATGAACTGGGAGGCGGTCGACCGCACCAGCGACGCCCTGCAGCAGGTGCGGGTGCCGGCCAGCGTCCAGGAGGTCGCCCAGTCGGCTCCCGTGCCCCAGCTGATCCCCGATGGCGCCTCCGAGTTCGCCCGCACCGTCATCGACAAGCTCATGCACCTGCAGGGCGACTCGGTGCCGGTCTCGCAGATGCCCCTGGACGGCAAGGTGCCGACGGCCACCGCCAGGCTGGAGAAGCGCGGCATCGCGCCGCAGGTGCCGCGCTGGATCCCCGCCAACTGCATCCAGTGCAACCAGTGCTCTTTGGTCTGCCCGCACGCCGCCATCCGCGCCAAGCAGATCGAGCCGGCGCAGCTGCAGAAGGCGCCGGCCGGCTTCAAGACGGTCACGTCGAACACCAAGAACGGGAGGAAGCTGGAGTACAAGGTGCAGGTCTACATCGAGGACTGCACCGGCTGCGGCAACTGCGTGCACGTCTGCCCGGCCAAGACCAAGGCCCTGGAGTTCAGCCCCATCGAGAGCGAGCGCCAGGCCGGGGAGAACGCCAACGCCGAATTCTTCGAGAACCTGCCCGACAACATCCTGGACGGCACCACCCTCTCGCAGTTCAAGGGCGTGCAGTTCCGCAAGCCGCTGTTCGAGTTCTCCGGCGCCTGCGCCGGCTGCGGCGAGACCCCCTACATCAAGCTGGCCACGCAGCTCTTCGGCGAGCGCATGATCATCGCCAACGCCACCGGCTGCTCCTCCATCTACGGAGGCACCTTCCCCACCACTCCCTATTGCGTGGGCAAGGACGGCCGCGGCCCGGCCTGGGCCAACTCGCTGTTCGAGGACAACGCCGAGTACGGACTGGGCATGCGCCTGGCCGTCGACGCCAACCGCAAGCTGCTGCGCGCCGCCGTCGACCGCCTGCTGGCCGCCGGCACGGACAAGAAGCTGGAGGCGGCGCTGAAGCAGAGCCTGGAGCTTTGGTCCGCCACCGGCGACGACGCCCAGGCGGCCGCGCAGGCCGTCCGCGCCCTTCTGCCCGTCGCCCTGAAGGCGGCGCCGGCCGGGAAACAGGCCGACCTGCGCAAGATCATGGAGCTCCAGGACTACTTCGTCGACAAGTCGGTGTGGTGCATCGGCGGCGACGGCTGGGCCTACGACATCGGCTACGGCGGCCTGGACCATGTGCTGGCCACAGGCAAGAACGTCAACGTGCTGGTGCTCGACACCGAGGTCTACTCCAACACCGGGGGCCAGGCCTCCAAGTCGACGATGCTGTCGGCGGTGGCGCAGTTCGCATCGGGCGGCAAGCGCACCGGCAAGAAGGATTTGGGGCTGATGCTGATGAGCTACGGCTACGTCTACGTGGCCTCGGTGGCCCATGGCGCCAACATGAACCAGCTGGTCAAGGCCTTCCTCGAGGCCGAGGCCTACCCCGGGCCGTCGATCATCATCGCCTATTCCCCCTGCATCATGCACGGCATCGACATGGGCCTCTCCAGCGCCGAGGCCAAGAAGGCGGTCCAGGCCGGCTACTGGCCGCTCTACCGCTACAACCCCGCCCTGGCCGCCGAGGGCAAGAACCCCTTCGTCTACGAGAGCAAGGATGCCAGCCTCGACATGCAGGACTTCCTGGCCAAGGAGATCCGCTTCGCCACCCTCAAGCTGCAATTCCCGGAGGTGGCCGAGAAGCTCTACGAGCAGGCCAAGGCCTTCAAGCAGGGCAAGCACGAATACTACAAGAAGCTCAGCGAGCTGAAGTAGGGGACGGACGGGGGCGGTCCCATGGCCGTGGAGGTGCAGCGCATCAACCTGGAGCACCCCCACCGCCGCCTGCTGCAGCATGCGGCGCGCATTTTGGCCGGGGGCGGGCTGATCGTCTACCCGACCGACACCCTGTACGGGCTGGGCGCCGACCTGTTCAACAAGGGGGCGATGGAGCGCATCTTCAGGCTGAAGAAGGCCTCCCGCTCCAAGCTGCTCAGCTTCATCTGCCCCGACCTGGCGGCGGTGGCCGAGTGGGCCTACCTGCCCACCAGCTCCTACCGCATCCTGCGCCGGGTGACGCCCGGCCCCTACACCTTTGTGCTGCGCGCCAGCAAGCAGGTGCCCAAGATCCTGCTGCAGAAGCGGCCCACGGTCGGCGTGCGCATCCCCGATGCGCCGGTGGCCTTGGGCCTGGCCCGCGAGCTGGGCCGGCCGCTCCTCTCCACCTCGGTGCCCCAGGGCGAGGACGACTACTTCACCGATCCGCAGGAGATCGCCGCCAGTTTCCGCCATGACCTGGAGCTGATCCTCGACGCCGGGGTGCTGGCCAATCCGCCCTCCACCATCATCGACCTGAGCGGGCCGGCCCCGGCGCTGCTGCGCGCCGGAGCCGGGGCGATCGAGCCCTTCGGCCTGTGACCGGCCGCCGCGGGCCGGGTTTGCAAATCCCCCGGCGCCGCGGTACAATGGGCCGGGAGAACTCATGACAAAAGCCACCGTCATCACCATCGTGCGCATCCTCATGGTCCCGTTCGTGCTGGTCCTGCTGCTGGCCGAAATGCACAACAAGGAGTTCCTCGCCTTCGCCGTCTTCGTCATCGCCGCCGTGACCGACTCGCTCGACGGCTACGTCGCCCGCAGGTACAACCAGGTCAGCGACCTGGGGAAGTTCCTCGACCCCCTGGCCGACAAGCTGCTGGTGACGGCCGCCCTGATCGCCCTGGTCTACCTGCAGGAAGTGGAGACTTGGGTGGCGGCGATCATCATCCTGCGCGAGCTGTTCATCTCGGTGTTCCGTTTTTACTTCCTGGTGCACAACGCCTCCTTCTCGGCCTCCCTGCCGGCCAAGCTGAAAACCACCTTCCAGATCGTCGCCCTGGCCATCCTGATCATCTACCGCAAGCTGCCCTTCGCTGAGCCCCTGCGCCTGCTCGGCCAGATCACCCTGTACATAGCCGTCTTGCTCACGGTAACCAGCGGCATCGAGTATGTCCTGCGCATGACCCGCCCGCCGCGCGCGTAGCCATGCCCTATCCGAAATACCGCCTCCTCGACCGGCGCAGGATGAAGACCGTCCCCATCAGCCAGCGCCGCTCGCTGGTGCGCCTGAGCGACTTTCCCAAGCCCTGCCTTCCCGGGGCCGGCTTCAGCCAGTTCCTCGATTCCCTGCCCCCTTACTTGGCGGCCCGCGACCTGCGCGAACTGGTGGAGCTGCTGGGGCAGGCGCGGCAGAAGGGGCGGCCCATCCTCTGGGCCATGGGCGCCCACGTGGTCAAGCTGGGGCTGGGGCCGCTGCTGGTCGACCTGATGCAGCGCGGCTGGGTCTCGGCCGTGGCCAGCAACGGCGCCCTGATGATCCACGACTTCGAGCTGGCGCTGGCCGGCCACACCTCCGAGGATGTCGCCGCCAACCTGCTCGAGGGGACCTACGGCAACACCGAGGAGACCGGCCTGTTCCTGAACCTGGCCCTCAAGGACGGGCTGGGGCAGGGGATGGGGGCCGGCGAGTCCATCGGGCACTACCTGATGGAGTCGCGGTTCCCGCACCGCGAGGAGAGCGTCCTGTACAACGCCTACCGGCTGAATATCCCGGTGACCATCCACCCGGCCATCGGCGCCGACTTCATCCATTACCACCCCAAATTCTCGGGCGAGGTCACCGGCGCCCTGGCCGAGCGCGACTTCGAGCTCATGGCGGCCATCGTCTCCGAGCTGGGCGACGGCGGCGTCTTCCTGAACATCGGCTCGGCGGTCATCCTGCCCGAGGTGTTCCTGAAGGCGGTCTCCTACTGCGCCGCCCAGGGCATCGTCCTGGAGAAGTTCCACACCGCCGTCTTCGACTTCCACCGCCACTACCGGCCGCAGGAGAACGTCTGCCGCCGGCCCACCGCCCGCGGCGGCAAGGGCTTCTATTTCGTGGGCCCGCACGAGATCCTGGTGCCGTTGCTGGCGGCCATGATCCTCAACCGCCACGCCTAGCCCCGGGGCATGGATCCGCGTGCCGATTGTTTCCCCCTGGCCGACAAGCTGCGGCCCCGCAGCCTCGCCGAATTCATCGGCCAGGAGCACCTCACCGGACGCCAGAAGGTCATCCAGGCCCTGGTGCAGGGGGGCGGCCTGGCCTCGATGATCCTCTGGGGTCCTCCGGGCACGGGCAAGACCACCCTGGCGCGCATCCTGGTGCGCGAGGCCGACCATCCCTCCAGCGAGTTCTCGGCCACGATCTCCGGCATCGCCGAGATCAAGAAGCTGATGGAGCGCTCGCAGGCGCTGCGCCGGGCAGGCGGCAAGCCGCTGGCGCTCTTCGTCGACGAGATCCACCACTTCAACCGCAGCGTGCAGGACGCCTTCCTGCCCTATGTGGAGCGCGGCGACGTCGTCCTGCTGGGGACGACCACCGAGAACCCGGCCTACAAGATCAACCGCGCCCTGCTGTCGCGCCTGAAGATCGTGGAGTTGCTGCCGCTCGGCGAGGAGGAACTGCGGCGCATCCTGGCCAGGGCCCTGGCCTACCTCGCTGAGCGCGCCGCCAGCCCCCTGCGCTTCACTCCGCAGGCCGAGGCCGTGATGGTCGCCTACGCCAACGGCGACGGGCGGCGGCTGCTCAACCTGGTGGAAATCGTCTGCCAGACCGCCGAGCCGGGCCGGGAGGTCGACGAGGCCGCGCTGCTCGACGTCATCCAGAACAAGGTCGCCGGCTACGACCGCACGGGCGACGACCGCTTCCAGCTCATCTCCGCCCTGCACAAGAGCGTGCGCAACTCCGACGTCGACGCCTCGCTCTTCTGGCTCTACCGCATGCTGCTGGGAGGCGAGGACCCGCTCTACATCCTGCGCCGGCTGGTGCGCGTGGCGGTGGAGGACGTGGGTCTGGCCGATCCCGACGCGCTGAAAATCTGCCTGCACGCCAGGCAGGCCTACGAGTTCCTGGGCTCGCCCGAGGGCGACCTGTTCCTGGCCGAGGCCGTGGTCTACCTGGCGCTGGCGCCCAAGAGCAACGCCCTGTACGCGGCCGACGCGAAAATGAGGAAGATCGCCGAGAAATTCAGGATGCTGCCGGTGCCCCTCGAGATCGTCAACCCCGACAACTTCATCGCCAGGGCCAAGGGGGCGGGCGAGGGCTACCTCTACGCCCACGACCTGCCCGGGAAGACCTCGCTGTTGAGGACCCTGCCCGAAGCGGTCAAGGAGCGGGACTTCTACGTGCCGGGCGGCATGGGTTTCGAGAAGCACATCCGCGAGCGGATGGAGTATTGGAAGAAGATCAAGGACGAGCTCAAGAAGAAAAAAGCGACAAGTGACGAGTAACGACTGACAAGGAACAGCAATAGGCGAGATATCGCGGCGTGAAATCAACTCAGCGGCGGATCAAAGCCCAAAGAGGCGCAGGGGGTTCTTTTCTCTTCACGAGTGCATCTGACCTGGCCGTTTCTCGTCACTGGTCATTTGTTACTTGTCACTGAGATTGTTATGTGTTAAGTATCTCCCATGAACCTGCAACTGCTGCCGGGGGCCCTGGAGGACATCGCGGCGCTGCGCGCCTGCGGCTTTCGCGGCAGCGGCCTGCTCCTGGGCTCCGCGGTCGGGCGCTGCGCGCTGGTCGAGCGCCTGCTGCCGCTGGGCATCGCCGGCGGCGAAGACGAGACGGCCGGTGCCGTCTATGGCGAGCGGCTGCTGGGGGCGTTCACCTGCCGGCTCCGGCCACGGGCCGGCGACTGGCTCGCCGGCCTGCTGGTGCTCGCGATCAGCGACGAGAAGCTCCGGCCTTTCGCCTGCGTCTTCGACCGGGCGCGGCGGCGGCCGCGCCTGCTGCCGCTGGAGGAGGCCGCCACGGGAGGGGAGGCATGGCCGAGTTGAGCGAGCGGGGCAGGCAGGCGCTCCTGGGCCTGGCCCGCGCGGCCATCCGCGGCCGCCTGGAGGCGCGCCGGGAGCCGCTGCCGCCTGCCCCAGGCGATGAGCCATCTCTCAGCGAGGAGCGCGGCGTCTTCGTCACCCTGCACCGCCGCGGCCGACTGCGCGGCTGCATCGGCTACCCCCTGCCCGTCAAGCCCTTGTGGCAGGCCGTGGGCGAGATGGCGCTGGCCGCCGCCTTCGAGGATCCCCGCTTTCCCCCTCTCGAGAGAGGCGAACTGGACGAGGTCGACATCGAGATCTCGGTCCTGACCGTTCCCCGCCGCGTCGCCGGCCCGGCGGACGTGCAGGTGGGCCGGGACGGCATCCTGGTCAGCAAGGGCCCGCGCCGGGGCCTGCTGCTGCCCCAGGTCCCCCTTGAGCAGGGCTGGGGTCTCGAGGCGTACCTGTCCCACGGCTGCCTCAAGGCCGGGCTGCCCGCCGATGAATGGAAGCGGGGCGT
Organism: uncultured Clostridia bacterium; assembly: GCA_964628035.1. Classification (GTDB taxonomy): domain Bacteria; phylum Acidobacteriota; class Aminicenantia; order UBA2199; family UBA2199; genus UBA2199. The sequence goes on from CAZVPI010000020.1 coordinate 17,132, forward strand.
GGTCCTGGAGACCTTCCAGGCGATGGTTTTCGGGGAGAAACGGCGCGCGGAGGACGAATGAGCGGTTATCAGACGATCGAATTGAAGAGCACGCGCAAGGTCGAATTCATCGACATCACCCCCCAGGTGCGGGAGATGCTGCGCGCCGGCAAGTGCGGAGCCGGGATCCTGCTGGTCTTCACGCCCCACACCACCGCCGCCGTCACCATCAACGAGAACGCCGATCCGGCCGTGCCCCATGACCTGGGCGAGTTCCTCCAGCGTCTCGTCCCCAGGCAGGACTATTTCCGCCACGGCGAGGGCAACTCGCCGGCGCACGTCCTGTCCAGCCTGGTCGGGGCCTCGGAAACGCTGGTGGTGGGCAACGGCGAGCCCATCCTCGGTTCCTGGCAGGAAATCTTCTTCTGCGAGTTCGACGGCCCGCGCCAGCGCCGCGTCTTCCTGAAGTTCATCCCCGGCTGACGCCAAGGAGCGGGCATGGCCCAGCAGGAGATCCGCCCCGAACGCCGGCGCCGCCGCTGGCCTGCCGGGATCGTCATCCTGCTGCTGGCCCTGTCCGCCTTGCTGCATGCGGCCAGGATCCTGCGCGCGCGGGACGTGCGTTTGGCCCGGGAGCGCTATGCCGCCCTGGCCGGCGAACGGCCGGTCGCGGCCACCAAGGAGCGGCGCGCCCGCTTCTATCAGGCCCGCTTTTTCCTGGCCTATCCGGCGCGGGTTTCTCACGCCGCCGCCGACCTCGCCCGCCGGCTCGACGCCGCGGCGCCGCCGCTGCGCCTGCTCTCGCTGCAGGTCGATCCCGGCCTGCATGAGTTGTGCTTCATGGTGACCGTCGGGCCGCCGCCCGGCAGCCGGCGCGCGGGACAGCGCCGGCTGGCCGCCTTCCTGGAAAGGCTGGCCGCCGTCCCCCATGTCTTTGACGTGGTCCCGGCGACGCCCTTCCGCGCGGAGCCGGCCGGCGTTTTGGCCTTCAGCGGCCGGGTGGATCTGCCGTGAGGACCGGGCGTCTGTTGGCCGCCCTGCTGGCCGCGCTCGCCCTCCTGGCCCTGGCGGCAGGCCTGGCCGCCTGGGACTGGTACCCCTCGCTCAAGGCCCTCGGCCGCCTGCGCCGGGAGCGTTCCGAATGGGAGCGCAAGATCCGGGAGCACCAGGGGCTGTCCGAGCGCCTGGATTTTCCGGACGCCCGGGAGGAAGGGATCCTGAACCGGACCGAGGCCGAGCTGCTGCAGGCCCTGCCGCCCCTGGAGGACGGCGGAGTCTGGCGACAGGCGTGCCTCCGTGCCGTCCGGCAGCGGGCGCTGGAGGAGGAGATCGCGGCGGCTCTTTTCCTGTCCGGTGCGGGTGAGGAACCCCTGGAGGCGGCAGCGGCCGACGCGGCGGTCTTGGGCTCCCTGCGCCATTGGGCCGCCAGCCAATCGCCGGCGATCGGCCAGGGTTTTGCGCTGGCGCGCGATCCCGGACGCTTTTCCTGGAGGGCAGTGCTGGCCTCCCCCGGCTCCTCCCGCTTGCACCCCGGCAGCCGGCAGGGAGCGGTGATCGCCGCGGCGCCGCTGCCGGGGTTGCTGCGCTTCATCAACCGCTTGGCCTGGGACGAGTCCCGCCTGGAGATCGTCCGCCTGCGCCTGGAACCCGGCCGTCCCCTGTCGCGGGCCTGGCTGGTTTGCCGCAGCTCCGGCCTGAAGGGCGGTGCCCAGCCTCCGCGGGCGGCGTTGGCGCCGGGCTGGGAACTGCAGGTCGACCTCGAATCGCCGCTGCTGCTGCGGCGGATCGATCCGCTCCATGCCGCCGCTTCCGGGCGCAGGGAGCTGCCCGCCCCGGACAGCCCGTGGTGATCACGATGCGCATCGTGGCCCAGAGGGTGAGGGAAGCGAGCGTCGAGATCGGCGGCCGGCTGGCGGGCCGGATCGGCTGCGGCCTGCTGCTGCTGGTAGGGTTCGACAAGGGGGACGGTGAAGGGGAGATCGCGTACATGGCCGACAAGGTGCTGCACCTGCGCGTCTTCGCCGACGCCGGGGGCAAAATGAACCTCGATGTCCAGCAGGCGCAGGGAGGGATCCTCTCCGTCTCGCAGTTCACCCTGGCCGCGCGCAACAAGAAGGGGCGCCGCCCCGACTTCACCCTGGCCGAGGAGCCGGGCCGGGCCCGGGAACTGTATGGCCGCTTCAATGCCCTGCTGCGCCAGGCCGTCCCGGTCGCCGAGGGGGAATTCGGCGCCCTGATGGACGTGCGCTCGGTCAACAGCGGGCCGGTGACTATTATCCTGGAAAAACTAAGTAACGAGTGACAAGTGACGAGTGATGAGGGACAGCGCCGGGAAGATCTAACGTGATTCGTGATTCGCAGAAGAAACAAGGCGTTCTATCTTGACGAGTGACGCGTCGCACGCTGCGCGTTCTAAATTCCTATCCCCTGGCGGGGACGTTGTGACCTAAACGAAAGCAAACCGCACTTGTTGATGGGCAGAATGGTAAACGGGTAGATGGGTCAAAAGAATTGCATTAGCCCGTTGCCAGGGCTTTTGCCCCGTCCACTCATCTACCCATCTACGAGGGAGTTTACTCTTCGTTTGGATCCTTGGATATTTGGAATTTGGAGCTTGTTTGGAATTTGGTGCTTCAGTCCTGCCAGTTCCCTTGGATTCCTTAATTTGGGCAAGCTTCCAATGATGGTTCCCGTCTTCACATTTACCTTTTGCCTTTTACCTGTTTCCTTTCGAGTTTTCTCTTCCAAAAGGCGGGCCCCCCCCATGTAGCGGGGGGGGTGTTTGGTTTAGGTGGGGGATATGGTTATATTAAGGGGGGAGAGATGGAAAGGCTAGCTGGCTTTGGCATTTTTGTCGGCCTTGGGGGCCGGTTTGGCCGCCGGCGCGTTCGGCGCGGCCGGCGCAGAGGGCTTCTTGTAATCGGTGATATACCATCCCGAGCCCTTGAAGTGGAACGAACTCCGGGAGATCATCTTCTTGACCCGCCCGCGGCAATGGATGCAATGGCGCAGGGGGGGGGCCGAGATGCGCTGCAAGGCTTCGAAAGTCTTCCCGCACTTCGAGCACTTGTACTCATAGATCGGCATGGTCACATCCTCCGCAGGATGGCTGTTGTATAACACAAAAGCCCGGCGCTTGTCAACTGCGGGCCTGAAACTTCCCCTGGCGCCGGGGCGTCTTATTCTCGCGGGGCGAATTGTATTTTGCCCCGTTTTGTGCTATAAAAATACATTCCACTCGACCATTGCGAGGTTTTAATGCTGAAAAAAACGCCGTGGCTGGTTCTGATGCTGCTTGGCGCCCAGCTGCTCAGCGCCGAGGTCATCGAGAAGATCCAGATCGAGGGCAACCGCAAGGTGTCGCGCGAGACCATCCAGTTCTACATGAAGTCGCGCGAGGGCGGCGTTTTTGACCCGGAAAAACTGAAGGAGGACTTCCAGTCGCTCTGGGCCACCGGCTTCTTCGAGAACATCCGCATCGAGGAGGAAAACGGCGCCGGAGGCAAGGTCGTGCGCCTGATCGTGGCCGAGAACCCGCTGATCTCCACGGTGACCTACAAGCTGAGCAAGAAGGTCAAGGAGAGCGACATCAACGAGAAGCTCCAGGGCAGCAACGTCCTGCTGCAGCCTTTCTCCTACTACAGCCCGGCCAAGGTGCGCAAGGTGAAGAAGCTGATCACCGACATGCTCCGGGAAAAGGGCTACAACCAGGCCGAGGTCTTCCTCGACGAAAAGAGGGAGGAGAACGGCCAGGTCGCGCTGACCGTCCGCGTCGACGCCGGCTACAAGATGCGCATCGCCGACGTCGTTTTCCCCGGGCTGCCCCCCGGCTCGGTCTCCCCTGCCTTCCTGCGCCGCGGGCTCAAGAACAACCAGGTGCACGCCATCCTGTCGGCCATCGCCAGCAAGGACGTGTACAACCGCGAGAAGATCGCCGAGGACCTCGAGGAGGTGCGCCTGCGCCTGCAGCAGAAGGGCTACCTGGAGGCCAAGGTCGGCGTCCCCGAGTTCGGCACGGTGACGCGCAGGACCGTCACCGGACGCAGGCAGCAGATGATGCGCCTGAGCATCCCGGTCGAGCTCGGCCCGCGCTACCGCGTGGGCGAGATCGCCGTCGAGGGCAACAAGGTGATCCGCGGCGATTTTCTGCGCAGCCTGGTGGGCTTCAAGAAGGGCCAGGTCTACAACATCAAGAAACGCAACAAGTTCATCGAGAACATGCAGAAGTTCTACGGCGGCATCGGCTATTTTTATGCCCAGGTCGTCCCCAGCGAGAACCTGGACCCGGTGCGCAAGGTCGCCGACCTGACCATCCAGATCCAGGAGAACGAGATCGTCTACCTGGGCAAGCTGGAGTTCACCGGCAACACCTTCACCAAGGACCATGTCATCCGCCGCGAGTGGTTTCTGCGCGAAGGCAAGCGCCTGAACATCAACGCCCTGGAGGACTCGATCAAGCGCATGAAACAGCTGGGCCTGGTCACGGTGGAGAAGATGCCCGAGATCAAGGCCGATCCCCAGGACCCGCAGAAGATCAACATCACCGCCGAGGTCAAGGAGATGAACCGGCAGATGGTCAACTTCAACGTCGGCTACAGCGGCTACGAGGGCTGGTTCATCGCCGCCGGCTACTCCACGCAGAACTTCCTGGGCATGGGCGAGTCCTTCACCCTCAACCTGCAGCAGGGGACGCGGGCCAAGAACTACCAGTTCGCCTTCACCGAGCCCTACCTGTTCAACCTGCCGGCCAACTTCGGCATCGACATCTTCAAGACCTCTTTCGAGTACCCCTACATGTACACGCGCCGCGGCCAGGGCTTCAACCTCACCTCCTCCGCCCGCTTCTGGACCTACTGGGGCAGCCAGCTGGTCTACAGCATGGAGGACATCGAGATCAGCGACGTGAACGAAAACTACCAATACATCAGTTCCTATTATTATTACTACTACAGCGAGGGCAAGCGCCGCATCTCGGCCCTGGCGCCCACCCTGTACTATTCCACCGTCGATTCGCCCATCTTCCCCACCTCCGGGAGCAAGGCGCTGCTCAGCTACCGCTATTCAGGGGGCCTCCTGGGCGGGGACATCTTCCTGCACAAGCTGAAGCTGGAGCTGGTCCGCTTCCAGCCCCTGTGGAAGCGGCACGTGCTGGGCCTGCACCTGGCCTACGAGGGGCTGTCCCCCTTCGCCAACCGCCGGGTGCCGTTCTACGAGAAGTACTTCCTGGGCGGCGAGCGCTCGATCCGCGGCTTCGACATCTATACCATCGGCCCGCGCGACAAGGACGGCAACGTGCTGGGCGGCACCAAATCGCTGCTGTTCAACCTGGAGTACGCCATCCCCCTGACCCAGCAGTTCTCGTTCGTCTTCTTCTACGACATGGGCAACGCCTACGACGCCGGCGTGCCCATCCGTCTGCGCGACGTCTACACCTCGGCCGGCCTGGAGCTCAAGGTCTTCGTGCCCATGCTCAACGTCCCCTTCCGGCTGATCTTCGCCTACAACCCGCGCGTGCTGCGCAGCGGCGACCCGCACTTCGTCTTCAAGTTCGCCGTCGGACCGTCATTCTATTGAGAAAGCCAAATAGTGTAAGGAGAGGAACATGAAAAAACACCTGTTGCTGATCGCGGCCCTGGTGGCCCTGAGCGCCTTCGCCTTCGCCGAGTTCAAGATCGCCATCATCAACCCGCAGGCCGTCCTGCAGGGCTCGGTCAAGGGCAAGGAGGCCATCGGCCGACTGCAGACGCTGCAGACCGCCAAGCAGAAGAAGTACGAGGGCATGCAGAAGGAGATCGAGGCCCTGGAGAAGGAGGTCCTTTCCCCGGCCCTGAACGCGGAGACCCGCGAGCGCAAGGGCCAGGAACTGGCCAACAAGCGCACCGAGCTCAAGCGCTTCGCCGAGGACGCCCAGAAGGAGAGCATGGCCGCCCAGCAGAAAGAGTTCGAGAAGATCCAGGCCGACCTGATGCCGATCATCGAGAAGGTGGCCAAGGAGAACGGCTACGCCATGGTCCTCGACCTGAACACGTCGGGCATCACCTATTTCGACCCCGCCAACGACATCTCGGAAAAGGTGGTCAAAGCCTACGACGCCCAGTCGGCCGCCAAGAAATAATGGACCTGCCGCTGGACATCGAGGGGATCAAGAAGATCCTGCCTCACCGCTATCCGTTCCTGCTCGTCGACCGCGTGACCGCCTGCGACGGCAGCAAGACCATCCAGGGCTACAAGTGCGTCACCGGCAACGAGAGCTTCTTCCAGGGGCATTTCCCGGGCAACCCGGTCATGCCGGGCGTGCTGGTCATCGAGGCCATGGCCCAGCTGGGGGCGGTGCTGCTCATGCAGCGCTTCGTCGGGCAGAACGTTTACGCCTATTTCGCGGGCATCGAGAAGGCGCGCTTCAAGAAGACGGTCGTCCCCGGCGACCGCCTCGATCTGGACGTGCTGGTCGTCCGCGACCGCGGCAGTTTCGCCGTGATCGAGGGCAGGGCCTCGGTCGACGGCCAGCTGGCCTGCGAGGCCACGCTGATGTGCATGGTGGGCAAGTGAGCGCTGCGCAGGCGGCGCAGGTCCATCCCACCGCCGTCGTCGACCCCGGCGCCGAACTGGGCGCGGGCGTGCGCATCGACGCCTACTCGGTCGTCGGCCCGGGGGTGCGTATCGGTTCCGGCACGGTGGTCAAGCACCATGCCACCATCGACCGCAACACCCTCATCGGCCGCGACTGCCTCATCTTCCCCTTCGCCTCGCTGGGCACCGACCCGCAGGACGTCACCTACAAGGGCGAGGAGACCTTCGTCCACATCGGCGACCGAAACGTCATCCGCGAGTTCACCACCATCAACCGCGGCACGGTCAAGGGCGGCGGGCACACGCGCCTGGGCGACGACAACTACATCATGGCCTACGCCCACGTGGCCCACGACTGCCAGATCGGCAGCCACGTCATCCTCAGCAACAACGCCACCCTGGCCGGGCACGTGGAGATCGGCGACCATGCCGTGCTGAGCGGCTTCTGCGCCGTCCACCAGTTCGTGCGCATCGGCCGCAGCGCCTACATCGGCGGCTACAGCGTCGTCTGCCAGGACATCGTCCCCTTCGCCAAGGTGGCGCAGAGCCGCGAGTCGTTCAGCCTCTATGGTCCCAACGCCATCGGCCTGATGCGCACCGGCTTCAGCCGCGAGTTCATCGAAACCGTCAAGGACATCTTCCGCATCCTCTACCACTCCGACCTGAACACCACCCAGGCCGTCCAGCGCATCCACGAGCTTCACGGCGGCAGCGAGGAGGCCCGGGTGATCTCCGAGTTCATCGCCAAGACCAAGCGAGGCATCCTGAAGAATTTCCGCGCCGATGGCTGAGACGATCGGCATCATCGCTGGCGAGCCGCCGCTGCCGGAGCTCACCTGCCGTGAAGCGCGCCGGCGCGGCTGGCGGACCGTGGTCGCCGGCGTGCGCGGCGCCGCCGATCCCGGACTTTCCGGCGAGTGCGACGAATGGGCCGAATTCCCGCTGGGCCGCCTGGGGGGGCTCATCCGCTTTTTCAAGGGCCGCGGCGTGCAACGGGCGCTGATGATCGGCCGCGTGCCCCATCCCTCCATTTTCTCGGCCCTGGCGGCCGACGCCAAGCTCCTGCGCTTCCTGGCCGGCGTGCGCGAGCGCGGCACGACCGCGCTGCTCTCGGCCCTGGCCGATTTCCTGGGCGGCGAGGGGATCGAGATCATCGACTCCACCTTCTTCCTCGGGGAGCACCTGGTCGCGCCGCGCAACTACACGCCGCGGCTGAGGCCCGGCAAGGCCCTGCGCGGCGACATCGACTTCGCCTGGGAGAAGGCCTGGGCCCTGGCTGGCCAGGACATCGGCCAGACCGTGTGCGTCAAGGGGCGGGCGGTGGTGGCGGTGGAGGCCATGGAGGGCACCGACCGGGCCATTGAGCGGGCCGGGGCGCTGGCCGGTCCCGGGCTGGTCGTGGCCAAGGTCAGCCGGCCGAACCAGGACCTGCGCTTCGACGTGCCGGTCGCCGGGACCCGCACCCTGGAGGTGCTGGCCGCCGTCCGGGCCTCGGCCTTCGTGCTCGAGGCGGGAAGGACGCTGTTGCTCGATCCGGCGCTGCTGGCCGCGCAGGCGGCCCGTGCCAGCATCCTGCTGATGGGGAAAGCATGAGAATCGGAGTCATCGGCACCGGGGCCATGGGTGCCAACCATCTGCGCGTGCTGTCCAGGCTGCCCGGCTTCGAGCTGACCTGCGCCGTCGACGTCAGCGCCGCCAACCTGGAAAAGAACGCCGGTCCTTACGGCATCGACCTGCTGGACGACCCCCTCCAGGCGCTGCCGCGTGTCGACGCGGTCATCGTTTCGGCGCCGACCTCGGAGCACCATGCCCTGGCGCGCCTCTTCCTGGAGAACGGCAAGCATGTCATGGTCGAGAAGCCCATCAGCCGCACGTTGGCCGAGGCCGACGAGCTGATCGCCCTGTCCGAGGCGCGGGGACGGGTGCTGGCCGTCGGCCACCTGGAGCGCTTCAACCCGGCGGTGGCCTGCGCCGGCAGCCTGGTGCGGCGGCCGCTGTTCATCGAGGTGCAGCGCCTGGGCTCCTTCTCGCCCCGCTCGCTGGACATCGACGTGATCATGGACCTGATGATCCACGACCTGGACATCATCCTGCAATGGGACCGCTCGGGGGTGCGCGAGATCCGCGCCAGCGGCGTGCCCATCATCTCGCGGCGCATCGACATCGCCAACGTGCGCCTGGAGTTCTTTTCCGGCCTGGTGGCCAACGTCACCGCCAGCCGCGTCTCCCAGGAGAAGACCCGCAAGCTGCGCCTGTTCCAGCGCAACCTCTACCTGTCCGTGGACTACAAGGAGCGGCGGGTGAAGATGTTTGAGCTGCGCGACGGCCGCATCGTGGAGGAGTTCCCGCGCATCGAGGACATCGAGCCGCTGGCCGCCCTGTGGCGCAACTTCGGGCGCACCGTCGCCGGCGAGGGGCCGTTCATCGTGAGCGGCCGCGAGGGCCGGGCGGCTCTCGAGCTGGCGCTGGACATCGTGGCCGCGATGCGGGCGCCCGCGGATGCTTGAGTCCTTCGTCCGCCGCCAAATCGAGCGCAAGGTCTTGCCAGGGATCTCCATCCTGGCGGCCTGCGGTGACGGGATACACTACGAGCGCTGCTTCGGCCAGCGCGCCGTCTGGCCCGATCCCGAGCCGCTGGACGCGGCCACCCTCTTCGACCTGGCTTCGCTGACCAAGCCCCTGGTCATCGCATTCCTGGCCGCGCGGATCATCGAAGCCGGGGAATGGCGGCTGGAAGACGAGGCGCGGCGCTTCCTGCCCGAACTGGCGGGTCCGGCCTTCACCCTGCGCCAGCTGCTGACCCACACCGCCGGGCTGAAAGCCTGGCATCCCTTCTACCTCTACCGGCCGCGGCATGACCTGGAGCAGGCGGCGGCGCTGCCGCCGGCGGCCGCGCCAGGGACGCGGGTGATCTATTCGGATGTCGGCTACATCCTGCTGCGCCACCTGCTGGAAAGGACCACCGGCGCCGCCATCGGCGATCTGGCCGCGCGGCTGATCTTCGCGCCCCTGGGTCTGGACGACGTCTTTCTGGGGCCGCCGCCGGGGCGAAAGGAGCGCTGCGCCCCCACCGAGGTCGGCAATCGCTACGAGAAGGGGATGTGCCGCGGCGAGCACGACGCGGCCGCGGCCGCCTTCGCCTGGCGCTGCGGCCTGATCCGCGGCGAGGTCCATGACGCCAACTCCCATTACGCCGGCGGCTGCGCCGGCAACGCCGGCCTTTTCGCCAGTGCCCGCGCCCTGTTCCGCCTGGGACGGGAGTTCTTCCCCTCCTCGGCCACCCTGCTCAAAAGGGAGACGGTCGCCCTCTTCTGGCGCGACCTCACCCCGGGGCTAGGCGCCGGCCGCAGCCTCGGCTTCCAGCTGAACACGCCCCCGGCCGCCTCGGCCGGCCGCGCCTTGGCGCCCGGTGCGATCGGCCATACCGGCTTCACCGGCACCTCGCTGTGGCTGGAGGCGGAGGGGGAGCGGCAGTGGATCCTGCTCAGCAACCGCGTCCACCCGCGGGTGAAGAAAGAGGACTTCAACATCGTGCGCCGCAAGATGCATGGGTTGCTCAAGCGGGAATTGCATTTAGCCTAGAACGAACTGATCCAACGAATCCTGAGTGAAGGGGGGCAGGAGATTTGGGACTAGGATATTTTGGTTGAAAAAGGCCCGT
>CAZVPI010000021.1:0-22720 GCA_964628035.1 uncultured Clostridia bacterium
TGGATCCTGGAGCTCGACCGCGGCGAGGGCATCCCCTGGAAGGGCAACTACTCCTCCTGGCTGGAGCAGAAGCAGCAGCGGCTGGCCGGCGAAGCCAAGGCCTCGGAGCGCCAGCAGCGCCAGCTGGAGCGCGAGCTGGAATGGGTGCGCATGTCGCCGCGCGCCCGCCAGGCCAAGGGCAAGGCCCGCCTCAGCAACTACGAGAAGCTCCTCGCCGCCGACAAGGCGGCGCGCATCGAGGAGGCTCGCCTCTACATCCCCGCCGGGCCGCGCCTGGGCGATCGGGTCATCGAGGCCGACGGCATCGGCAAGTCCTACGGCGACAAGCTCCTCTTCGAGAACCTGTCGTTCCGCCTGCCCCGCGCCGGCATCGTCGGCGTCATCGGCCCCAACGGCGCCGGCAAGACCACCCTGTTCCGCCTGCTGACCGGCCAGGAAGCCCCCGACAGCGGCTCCATTCTGCTGGGCGAGACGGTCAAGCTGGCCTACGCCGACCAGGAGCGTCAGGCCATCGCTCCCGACAAGCCCGTTTGGGAGGCGATCTCCGACGGCCAGGAGAGCTTCCTTCTCGGCGGCAAGCCGGTCAACGCCCGCGCCTACGCCTCGTGGTTCAACTTCACCGGCGGCGACCAGCAGAAGAAGGCCGGCGTGCTCTCGGGCGGAGAAAGGAACCGCCTGCACCTGGCGCGCATCGTCAAATCGGAGGCCAACGTCCTGCTCCTCGACGAGCCGACCAACGACCTGGACGTCAACACCCTGCGCGCCCTGGAGGACGCCCTCGAAGACTTCGCCGGCTGCGCCGTGGTCATCTCCCACGACCGCTGGTTCCTCGACCGCATCGCCACCCACATCCTGGCCTTCGAGGGCGAGAGCCGCGTCACCTGGTTCGAGGGCAACTACTCCGACTACGAGGCCGACCGCCGCAAGCGGCTGGGCCACGAGGCCGACCGGCCGCACCGCGTCCGCTACCGCAAGCTGACGCGGGACTAGGCGGCCAGGGCCGGCTCCCGCCGTCTCACCAGTTCCAGGCTGAACCAACGCAGGGAGTAGCGCATCTCCGGCCGTGCCACAAGCGCCGGCAAGGACGCGATGTCTTCCCTTTTCTTGTCTTGCCCCGACAGGAATCGACATACGACATGAACCGCGACGGGGAAAAAGACGCCTTCGACGCGGAGCGTTTGTGCCGGCGCTTTGCCTGGGGGCTGGGGCTGGAGTTGTGCCGGCAATGAGCCGCCGCCCGCGGCGGTGAAATTGACTTTGCCGGGCGTTTCCCCTAGAATGGAGCCCCATGAAATCTCACGCCAAGATCCTCGCCCTGCTGGCGTTGACCGCCCTGGCCCACGGCTTGTCCGCCGACGCCACCACCCGCCTCGAGGAGTTCTCCTTCCAGGGGAATTCATACGTCCTGGAAGGCGACTTTGCCCTTGGCCAGGCCGACATCTACCTGCGGCGGGAACGCGACCGGCAGCGGTTGAGCGACGGCATGAAGGGCGAAAACCTGCTGCTGGGCACCCGCAGGGGAAACGGGAATTTCTACGTCTTCTGGCTGAACTACCGGCGGCGCTCCGTCCGCCTGGCCTATTACGACCTGCAGCGCCGCCGCAGCCGCATGCTGCCCCTGGAAGGATTCTCCGCCCTGGGCCTGCCCGAGGCGGTCGAGCGCGACGGCCGCCTCGCCGCCCTGCTCTTCCTGGGCAACCGCTCGAACAACGATGACCTGTTTTATTATGAATTCCCCTCCGGGACGCTGTCGGCCCTGACCTCCACCCCCTACTGCGAAAAGGGGTTCACCTGGCGGCGGACCGCGGCCGGGCTGGAGTTCGAGACGACCCACCTCGGCGGCCGCTGCCGCTACCGCTTCGACGCCGCCAGCCGGCGCAGCGTCCTGCTGGCGGAAGAGAGGCCCAACCCCCCGCGCCGACGGCGCGCGGCCGCGGCCGGCGCGGAATATTTCAACACCTTCGCCGGCTTCGGCGACAGCATCACCTGGGGACAGATCGAGGGCGTGCAGCGCCTCGATCTCTGCTATTTGACCCAGATGCGCGATCGCTACCTGGCCCTGGACTACGGCCCCTCCGATTTCTTCAACCTGGGGGTTCCCGGCGACGGCACGCTCCAGGGCGCCGAGCGCGTGGACTCCGACCTGAGCGGCCTGCCGGCCTTTTATTTCCTGCTGATGCTCGGGGTCAACGACGTCATCCATGCCGATTTTTCCCTTTCCAGCTCCCTGGAGAACATCGCCTACATCATGGACGCGGCCCTGGCCAGGGGCATGCGCGTGATCGTCTCCACGCTGACGCCGCGCAAGGACGAGCGGGCCCAGACCCAGTGGTACTGGAACAACCTGTACTCGCTCAGCGCCGGCATCCTCGGCCTCGCCGCCCAGAAAGGGACCGCCAGCATCGACCCGTTGTCCGCCTTCATGGCCACCGAGCCCCCCGACGGCTGGAAGGACCTGCTGGAGACCCCGGGCACGGTCATCATCGACGGCCAGGAAGTTGTGATCAAGGGCAACCACCCCAACAACGAGGGGCATGCGCTGATCGCCTCGCTCTTCTCCGCCGCCCTGATCGCCTTCCCGCCGCTGCCGCCGGCAAACATCAAGGTGCTCAACCCCTCCAGCGCCGTGGTGCGCACGGCGACCTGGGACTCCTGCCCGGAATCTGATTTCGACCATTTCCACATCGAGTTCGGCTTCAAGCCCGGCGAGCGCCCGTATGTCCTCAACACCCAAGCCGGTTTCCATTCGTTCTGGCTTTTCCCGTTCCTGCCGGTGCTCGACTTCCGCATCCAGACCGTCGACCGTTCCGGGCTGGCCAGCGATTTCCGCGCGCCGGGCGGGACGGCGGCCGGAGCGCGGCGCTCGCCGCTCGCCGAGTAGGGCGCCTTGCCGCAGGCAAACGGCTACGAAGGGTCGCAGGCGGCGGTCGTCCGCCGTGACCCGGCGGCGGCGGCGGCGGCCGACCACGACCTGATCATCGTCGGCGGCGGCATCTACGGGGTCATGCTGGCCCTGGAAGCCGGGCGACGGGGCAAGCGCGCGCTGCTCCTGGAGCGGGATGACTTCGGCGGCGCCACCAGCCGCAACCACCTGCGCACGGTCCACGGCGGGCTGCGCTACCTGCAGTCGCTCGACCTGCCGCGCTTCTTCGAGTCGGTCAACGAGCGGCGCTGGTTCCTGTCCCATTTCCCGGCCCTGGTGCACGTCCTGCCCTGCCTGATGCCGCTTTACGGCCGCGGCCTACTGCGCCCGAGCGTCATGCGCGCCGCCCTGCTGCTGAACGACGTCCTGGGGCTGGCGCGCAACCGGGGCGTGCCCTCCGGGCAGCGTTTGCCGATGGGCCGCATCGTCGGCAGGACCCAGGCCCGGAGGCTGTTCCCCCAGGTCGACCGCCGCGGGCTGAAGGCCGCGGCCCTGTGGTACGACGCCGCCATGCCCGAGCACCAGCGCCTGCTCATGGAGATCCTGCGCTGGGCCTGCGGCCTGGGCGCCACGGCGCTGAACTACGTGCAGGCCGGCGGGCTGCTCCGGCAGCAGAACCAGGTGCGCGGCGTCCTGGCCGAGGACCGCCTGGACGGTTGCGCTTTCGAGTTCCGCGCCCCGGTCGTGGTCAATGCCGCCGGGCCCTGGAGCCGCGAGCTGGCCCAGAATTTCGACCAGGATCACCCGCGCCTGCTCCAGCGCCGCCTGCTGCTGTTCAACATCCTGTTCCGCAGGAGGGCGCTGGGCGAACCGGCGCTGGCGCTGGTCCCTCCCGGCCGCCCGGGCCATACCTACTTCGTCCACAACTGGCAGGGACGCCTGCTGGCCGGCACCGGCGAGGTGTTACTCGCCGACGGCGAGACCGAGACGGCACCGCGCCCCGAGCACCTGGCCGCCTTCATCGCCGACATGAACGACGCGGTTCCCGAGCTGGCCCTGGGGGAGGCCGACATCGAGAACGTCTATTCAGGCATCCTGCCCGCCACCCCCTCGGGGCGGCTGGCCGCGCATGAAGTGATCCTCGACCACGGGGCGCACCAGGGGCCGGCGGGGCTGTACAGCCTGTCAGGCGTCAAGTACACGACCGCGCGCCGGGTGGCCGAGAAGGCCTTGAGAAAGATCTATCCCGCGGCGCGGCCGCGACCCTTTCAGCCGCCGCCCGAGGCCGCCTCGCGCCGCTGGTTCTTCGCCTACGATTGGCGGCCCGATGCCGGCTGGGATGCCGACGAGCTCCGGCCCCTGGTGGAGGACGAGGCGGTCGCCCGCTTGGACGACCTGATCCTGCGCCGCACCGGACTGGGCGAGAACCCGCGCCGGGCGCTGGAGATGCTGCCCCGCCTGCGCCCCCTCTTCCCCTGGAGTGACGGGCGCTGGCGGCAGGAGTGCGACCGGCTGGCCTCGCTGCTGGGCCGCCGCGCGTAGTCCATGCCGCTGCCGCTCGGCCATGCCCTGGCCGGGCTGGCCCTGCGCCAGGCCCGCCCGGGTCTTTTTTTCGCAAGCGGCCGGGCCGACGCCCTGTTCCTGATGTTCCTGGCGAACCTGCCGGACCTGGATTTCCTGCCCGGCCTTCTCCTCGGCCGTCCCAATCTGTACCACCACGGCGCGTTCCACAGCCTGGGCGCGGCGCTGGCGGTCGCCCTGGGCGGCGCCCTCCTGCTCCGCTCGCGCCAACGCCGTTTCGCCCCGGCGGCGGCGCTGGTCTTCCTGGCCTTCGCCTCGCACCTGCTGCTCGACCTGTTCGCCCTCGACCTCGTCCCCCCCTACGGCCTGCCTTTGTTCTGGCCTTTCTCGGACAGGCACGTGACCGCCCCCTGGCCGTTCTTCCTCAACGTCACCCGTTCGGCGGCGAGCGGCGATTTCTTCCCCAGCCTGCTCAACGGCCACAACCTGGCCGCGGCGCTGCGCGAGGCGTTCCTGCTGGGCGGGGCGGCTCTGGCGGCGACACGCTGGCGGCGCCGCGCCGAAAGAAGGCGGGACGGGGGAGGGACTAGCGGCGGATGAAGACCACCCGGGCCGGGTCGCCCCGGACGATGGCGCGGTCGGGAACGGAGCCGGCGACCACGGCGTTGGCCGCCACGATCACCCCCGAGCCGATCGACGCCCCGTCGAGGATGCGGGCGCCGGCCCCGATCCAGACGTCGTCGCCGATGCGCACGCCGCGCGAGGAGCTGCCCTGCTTCCAGATCGGCACGTCGAGGCGCCGGTAGTTGTAGTTGCTGCCGATGATCGATGCCTGGGGGCTGATCAGGCAGTCGTCGCCGATGACTACGCCGCCCTGGTGCGAGGCGATGAAGCAGCCGGCGCCGATGAAGCAGCGGGCGCCGATGCGCAAGGGGCCGTAGCTGGCCTTGATCTTGGTGAAGGAGCCGATCTCGCTGCCCGGGCCGATGGCGAGCAGGGGGCTCAGCTCCACCTCGGCGCGCGGGCTTACCCGGCAGCGGAAGCGGAGGAGGCAGTAGAGGGACACCAGGAAGCGCGGCACCAGGAAGCGGCGGGCGAGGCGGGCGACGCTCATCCGGCGCCTCCCACGCGGCGGCCGATGACCTGGCAGATGCGGGAGAAATCGGTCATGGAGCTGATCTCGGCCCAGTCCAGCTTCACCGCGAACTCCTTTTCCAGGGCGGTGATGATGCGCAGGTTGCTCAACGAATCCCACTCGGCGCAGCGGTCGGGGCCGAAGTCGAGGTCGATGCGCCCGGGATCGACCTCCAGGATGCCGGCCAGGATGGAGCGGATCTTGTCTTCCATGTTCGCGCGAACTATAGCATGCCCAGGGACGAAAGGCAACCGCCCCGGGGTTGACTTTGCCGGCCGCAGAGCGGAGAATGGGGGCCGGCGGAGACGATGAAAAACACCTACGAGCCGCAGCTCATCTACGACCTGTTCTCCCACTACGGCTTCGGCGTGCTGCGCATCGACCAGTTCGACAGCGGCAATTCCGCCAAGATCCGCGCCGAACTGAACAGCGAGCAGATGAGCGCCGCTCAGCTGCTGGAAGTCGCCACCCGCCTGATGTCCATGGAAAAGCACGAGAACCTGGACATCCAGGTGGTCTTCCTCGACATGCGCCACCGCACCATGACCCTGCACATCCTGCTGCGCGAGCAGGAGGTGACGATCATCGGCTGAACGCGCGGCCTGCTCAGTTCCGTTTCAGCCTGGCGCTCCTCTTGCCCGAGATGTTGCAGGCGGCGGTGACCACGACCTCCTCGCCCGGGGCCAGCGGCCGCTCGAGGAGGAGGAACACCTGCTCCTGGCCCTCGGCGTTCTCCTGGCGCTCAAAGGCCTTCTCCGCCAGCAACTCCTTGCCCAGGGTGACTTCGATCCTCTCGATGAAGTGCCTTTCCGGGTCGTTCACGCGGTGGGCGATCTTGACGGCCAGCTCGGCCTTCTCGGCGTCGTAGCTGAGCTCCAGCGATTTCGGGGGGTGTGCGGCCAGCGCCAGGGCGCACAGCAGCAGCAGGGGCAACGCCATCCGTTTCATGGGACCTCCCTCAGCGTCCGGTCAGTAAAACAGGAGCGCCAGCAGGCCGTGCAGCCCGGCCAGGGCCAGGGCCAGCCAGGCCAGCGCCTTGTGGTGCTTGAGCTTCAGCTTGAGCCGGGCGCGGAACCGTCCGGCCAGGAAAGTGGCCAGGACACAGGCGAACGTGACGAGGCCCAGGGGTTTGACCAGTTCGCTGAATTCCATGGGCTTAGGATAGCACGGTCCCCCGCGCCGGGCAAGCGGCCGCGGCGCCGGAAAATGTGATAAAATGAAGAATGGAGCAGACATTCAGCCAATCGTTCCTGTTCGTCTGGGTCCTGCTGCCGCTTTTCATCTTCCTGGCGCGCATCCTGGACGTCAGCCTGCAGACCATCCGCATCGTCGCCATCTCGCGTGGCATCCGCTGGCTGGCGCCGCTGGTGGGCTTTTTCGAGGTGGTCATCTGGCTGGTGGCCATCAGCCAGATCATGAAGCGCGTCTCGAACCCGGTGGCCTACGTCGCCTACGGAGCCGGCTTCGCCGCCGGCACCGCCATCGGGCAGTCGATCGAAAAGCGGCTCTCCCTGGGCATGGTCCTGGTGCGCGTGATCACCCCGGGCGACAGCGCCGAGTTCCGCCGCCGCCTGCGCGCAATGGGATTCGGCTTCACCCACGTTCCGGCCCGCGGCGCCGAGGGGCCGGTGGAGCTCGTGTTCACCGTGATCCGCCGCCAGCACCTGCCGCAGGTCCAGGACCTCGTGGCCGCCGCCCTTCCCGGCGCCTTTTACTCGGTCGAGGAAGTGGCGGGGGCGAGCGAGAAGATCTATCCGGCGCCGCTGCGGCCGCGGCGCCAGCCCGCCTCGCCGCTGCATCTCTTCTCCAAGCGCAAGTAAGAGCTTGAATGGAAAGGAACGAAGCTCTCAGCGTTAGTGTTAGTGATAGTGTTAGTAACGAGCCATGGAAGGGTCTCCTGCTTCACTTTTGCCTTGCTGAGTTGTCAGTGATGCGGATTGGGTAAAAAAAGGGACGGGCCATGGGCCCGTCCCCGGGATAAGGAGGAAGGAGATGAATTATATCCAATCCGACTCGCCGATCTTCTTCAGCTTCTTCTCGATGCGCACCTTCACCCCGTCCATGCCCTCGCACACCTCGCGCAGGACCTTGCGGCAGGCATGCGCGTCAGGCGGCTCGGGCGGCTCGGGGATCTCGATGTCGAGCTCCGGGATCTCGAAATGCATGCCCGGCACCTCGATCGACTCGATGTCCACGTCCTTGCCGCCGCGGAAAATGCGCAGCACCTTGCGCTTGCGCTCAAAATCGGGAGCCGCCTTCACCGCCAGGCGCATGCCGCGGCGCACGATCGCGATCTCGACCTCGTCGCCCTGCTTCAGCTCCGCCAGCGCCTCATGGATGTCGCCGGTCTTGCCGATGCTCTTCTTTCCCACCTGGACGATGACGTCCCCCGACTTGAGGCCCGCCTGCGCCGCCGGTGTCCCCTCTTCCACGCCGGTGACCAGGATCCCCTCCCCGGGCTTGACGCTGAAATAGCCGGCGAGGTCGCTGTCCAGGTCCAGAATGCTCACACCCAGGTAGGGTGCCGGACGCAGGTCCTTGAAGCGGGGAGCGACCTTCCAGCGGAAGGCCTTGGGCGTCTCGCGCTTGCCCAGGACCGCCTTGACCTCCAAGGCCTTGCCCTGGCGCCTCAGCCCGACCTTGACGGCGCTTCCCGGAGCCAGGCCGCCGATGAGGTCGACCAGCGCCTGCGGACTGCCTATGTTCTCGCCGTTGACCGTCAGCAGGACGTCCTTCTCCAGGATGCCCGCCTTTTCGGCGGCGCTTTCCTTTTCCACGCCGATCACGCGCACGCCCGCTTTCAGCCCCAGGTCCCCTTTTTCGCCTTCGTCGAGGCTGCGCACCGAAACGCCGAGGAAGGCGCGCTCGCCCTTCTCCGCGGCCGGTTTGTCAACAGCCAGCAGCACCAGCGCCCCGGTCAGGCCCAGGACCAGGGCCACGGTCAGGAAGGCCTTCAACCGTCCGTTCAGCTTGTTCCGTCTATTCATGATGTCCTCCTCATGGGTCTCGTTTCACCCGTTTAGATGCGCGCGCAGCGGAATCGGTTTCAAAAAAAAGCAAGAACGCAGGTTTGAATGGAACGCGGGGGCGGCTGCAATCACGGCCGCGACGCGGACCGCCGCGGCGGCCATTCCCGCCCTATTCGGGCAAGGGCAATTCCTTCAGATCAGGGAAAGAGAAGTAGCGCCTGGCCATGACCGATCGCTTTCCTCCATGCCGGTGCTGGCTCAGGACCACGCCATGACGCTCGACCGTCAGATGGCCGTAACCGGCGTCGCCGAAGGCGAACTCCTTCAACAGGGTCATGCGGCCGTCCTGGAGCCGGTACAGCCTCTTCCAGGCATCGGTGGTCCTGGCCGGCGGCCAGGACTGGAACTCCACGTAATAAAAATGCCCGGGCGCGACCAGGGTGATGAGCCCGCGGCAGGGGCCGACATCGCCGACCGACAGATTGGCCGTGTCGATGCGCACGATGCGCCCGCCCGATTCGGCATACCATTCGTCCAGCGGCATGCCCGGCGCTTCCGCCTGGTAGGCGAAATCGCGACTGAACCGCCCCGGGATCTCGGCGACAGGGTCGGCTCCGGCTGCGCTCAGGCGGCGGATGGTCAGGCCGCCCTCGCCCCGGACGAAGAGCAGGCCGCGGGAGAAAACGGGGAGCTTGCCGCGGCAGGGGCCGAGGTCGTCGATGCAGCCGTCCTGCCAAAGGCGTAAAAGGCTCGCCGCCGGGTTGGCGACCAGCCAGAAGCGCCTGCCGCCGCTGCGGTCGGCGCCGATGAGGCGGAAGCGGTCGCTGCGCCTCGGCGGCGGTCCGCTGAACGGCAGGACCGAACGCACGGCGCCGTAGCGGTCCAGGCAGACAAGCTCCCTGTCAACGGCATGGTCCCGCACCCGCTCGGGCCTCTTCCCTGCGGCCGTTGCACCGCCGCTCCGCCTTAAGTAGACGAAGCCCTCGCCGTCAAACTGGAAGGGGAATGTCTGGGAATCGACTAGTTCCTGGCTTGGGCAGCGGTGAAGGAGCGCCCAGGACATGTCGTCCGCGTCCAGGCGGCCGAGGAGGCTCTCGCCGTCGCGCATGTCGTAGCCGCCCAGGAAAAGCCGCCCATCTTCCTCGTGCAGCAGCCCGTCCCAGAAAATCGTGCCCGGCGGCGCCACGGTCCGTTGCGCCGCGCCTTCGATCAGGGTCAATCCGCGGGAATGCTCGGCCAGCAACGCCCGGCCTCCGTCCAGGAGAAAGACCCGCGACCCCCAGAACGGGGGCCGGCCCTGAACAAGCCAAGTGATCCCCAGCGCGAGGGCGAAAGCCGGCAGCAGCAGCGGGACGAAGACCCGCAGCTGGCGGCGGTTGAAGGCCCGCACCGGCCTCAGGTCGAACTTCCGGAAGGCCAGGAAGAACGATAGGAGGAACGGCAGGGCCATCAGGAGAAAGACGGCGATGGAAGCGAGAAGCGTGGGGCTGTCGTAGCCCAGGTCCATCCAGAGGCCGGCGCCGAGCCGGGACGCGGGCATCCTGAATTTCCAGCCGAATCCCATGCGGACAAGGAACAGGCAGAGGACCAGGAAAACGCTCCAGGCGGTCCCGGCCCAGGCCGACTGCACGACAAAGTTCTCCTGGACGAGCGAGAAGGAAAAGGAGATAAGAAAGAGGGAGGCGTAGGCCAGGCTGAAGAAGGCGAAGCCGCCGCCGAAGGCGTCATGGCCGATGCGCGCATAAAGCCAGGCAAAAGCGAGATACAAGAGGACGACCGCCGTCAGCCGCGGCAGGAACTTCACCCACAGCAGCCTGGAGCGCGAGAGGGGCAGGGAGAGCAGGTATTCCATCCCTCTTTGCTTGGCGTCGAGGGCGAAGGGCGAGAGGCCCATGAACAGGGCGAAAACCAGGAGCCATAACCCTGTCATGATCAGGAATTTCTCGCCGCTGAACGGCAGCCCATGCAGCCGGTCGGCCAGCCGGGCCAGCAGCAGGGGTACGGCGGCAAGCGCCAGGACGAAAAACAGGGACTGCCGCCCGACCTCACGCCATTCTTTTGCGATCATAGCCGCCTCCGATGAATGCCTTTACGATCTCGGGCAGGTCGATGTCCTGGAATTCCAGGGAGTGCCTGCTCCGCCACTCCTCCTGGAACGGATACACGTAAAATTCCTGGAAGGATCCCGTGTCCTTTTGAAAAAGGCAGGGCATGCCGGCCGGCAGCGGGCCGCGGCCGACGATCTTCTTCATCCCGCTGCGCAGCGCCTCCGGGGAATCGTCCACGACGAAGCGGCCCTCCTCCATGACCAGCACCCGGTCGGGAAGCCTGGCGATCTCGCCAACGGTGTGGTTGACCGTGACCACCGCGCCTCCCGCTCCGCCTCCAGGGGCCTCCGCCGGGTGGGCGATGAACTCGATGAGCGCTTCGACGAACAGGTCGCGGATGAAGGGATCGAGCGTTTGCAGCACCTCATCCACCAAGAGCAGCGCCGGCTTCTGAGAAAGGACCAGCGACAGGTGGACGATGGCCCGCTCGCCGGCGGAAAGGTCGCGGATGCGCCTCCTGCCGCCGACACCGAGCCGCCTCAGCAGGCGGTCGTCGAAGGAGCCGGCCTGGAAAACCCGGCAGTGGAAGGCGATCGACCGGCCCACCGTCCAGTCCTCGAAGAGGCTCAGGCGGTCGGAGAGGAAGCCGATCCTGGCCGGGGACGCCGCCGGCGAGCGCAGGACGCCGCCGGCGTCGGGCAGCAGGACCCCCGCCAGAGCGCGAAGGAGCGTGCTCTTGCCCACGCCGTTGCGGCCGGCGATCACGGCCCACTCCCCCTGGCGCAGGCCAAGATCGATGCCGTCCAGGACACGCTTTTTCCCGTACCCCAGGGACAGGCCCCTGGTCTCGATGATGATGGGGTTCATGACTTCACCTTCTCTAGGAGATCCCGGATATCCGCCAGCGAAAAACCGAGGGAAACCGCCTTTTCCATGAAGGCCTTGAACTCGCTCTCCAGCATGGCCCGGCGCAGGGCGTCCTGGCGGCCGGGCGGCGCCTTGACGCGGCTGCCGCTGCCGCTGCGCCCCTCGCTGAAGCCTTCGGCCTCCAAAGCGTAATATGCCTTTGCTACGGTGTTGGGGTTGATGCGCAGCAGCCTGGCCAGGTCGCGGATCGAGGGCAGCGGGTCGCCGTCGCGCAGGCCGCCGGAAAGTATTTCCAGCTTTATAGCCTGAATGACCTGTTGGTAAACCGGCAGGGGCGACTTGGCGTCAATCGATAGGTTCATTTCCTTCTTCCTTCGATTTCATGTGTATTACTAAATTAATACATTTAATTTTCCCTGTCAACCCAAATCACGCTTGTTGCCAAAAACCCTCATTGCCCTCTCGCCCAGGGCTGAGATTTCCGGAGCGCAGATCGCATTTCAATGCATGAAAACAAGGAGGGACCCGTGAACAAGACCATCACCCTGGTCATCCTTTTATCGCTGGTTTTACCCGCCTCCGCAGCGACCGCCGCGATCACCTCGCCCAAAGCCGGAGAGACCTGGGCAGGGGGAACTGACCGCGAGATCGCCTGGACCTGGAGCGGCAGCGCCACGGTCAGGCTACTGCTGTACAAGCAGAGCTCAGGCAGCCTGGGGATCATCAAGAACAAATTCCCACTCAGCGACGGCCGCTGCTCCTGGAGCGTCGGCGTTTTAAAAAACGGCGCGGCCGTCCCCAGCGGCAGCGACTACTCCATCCGGCTGGTCGATACCGCCGGAGACGTGCTCATCGCCAAAAGCCCGCTTTTCTCCATCAGCGCCAGCTCGGGCACCCAACTGAACATGCTCACCATGACCGCCACCATTCTCCCTCCTGCCGGCAAGGCGATCCAGGTCAGCCGGCCGGCAAAGGGGGATGTCTGGATCCCCCTCAAACCGTTCCACGTGAAGTGGGGCTGGGTGAACCCGAACAACGACATATTCCAGTGCGGATTCAACCCGGGCTGCCAGGGCTGTTTCACCGAAATCTGGCTCATGCCCGCCGGCTCGTCTTCGGTCCAGAAGATCCTGCTGGCCAAGGACCGTTGCAGCGTGAGCTCCCACACCAAGGGCGTCACCTCGTTCGCCGGCGAGTACAGCGGCATCGTCCCCTATGAGGCTGCGAGCGGCGATTACTTCGTGAGGACACGCCTCACGAACAGGCCCGATTTTTACGGCGACAGCCAGGTCTTTGAAGTGCGCTCGACCGCTTCCTCCGAATCCGGCTTCGTGGGCCCAGACCCCGGGCAGGGCCAGGTCGACCTGTGGCTGCAGGACGTCTTCATCGATTCCGAAGGCGTGATCATGATGAAAATCAAGAATGTGGGTCCCTTTTTCGAGGGCTACATCGGGTTCAGCGGCCACACCTGCGTCATGAAGGAAGGGAGCTTGAACAAGGAATTTTTCAGGGAGGACCGCCTCGTCTTCCAGAACAATGAGGTAAAACTCGTTCCGTTATTAACCTTGGGTGGCTTCCAATTCGATTCCCGACCCGAGGCACAGGGCCTGTATATCCCGGTCAACACCCTGCCGATCAGCGTTTTCGTGAAGTTGTCCGGGAGGGATGAAGTCAATGACAGCAACAACTCGATCTCAAAGGTGCTGTGCCGGCTCAAGGACGCCGACATCGGCACGGACGGCAGCCTCAATCTCATCTTCAGCCCCCAAAAGAACATCTACATCCACCGCGGGACGGCCAACTCGATCCACGAGTCCCAAGTCAAATGGGTAGACACCGCCACCTTCGAGGCCGACGTGTCGACACGGATCTCGAACTACGGCTGCAAGCCCAAGAGCTTCGACATCTGGCTGTACGCCGACAAGCTGCCAGGGCAGCTGATCTTCAAGGGCTTTCCGCTGGCGCCGGGCAAGCGGGAGACCCTCACGCAGCGGGTCCAGGTCAAGCTGGCCTCGCGCTGCGGCGCCCACGGCCTGGTGCTCATCGCCGACCCCCAGGAGCATGACAACCAGCCCTATCCCGACTCCTACATGAACAACTTCATCAACGCCACCCTGAACGTCCTCTGCGGTGGATCGGTCCAGGGAGGAGGCTGACAAGGGAGGGAGAGGGGGCCTTCCCCTCCCGCCGCCGGGCCCTTTGATTTCCTTCCGCGCCTGGCATACAATGCCAGCGTGAAAAAAGCATACATCCTCCGCCTGGGAATCATCGCCGTTCTGTTGCTCGTGCCGGGCGCGCCGTGCGTGCCGCTTGCGGCCGAAACGCCTGATGCGATCGTGAATCCCATGCGCGCCTCCCATTCTTATGTCGCCGACTCCGGCGGCGTCCTCTCGCCGGAATACGTCGCCCTGATCGAGGGCGCCTGCCGCGAGCTGCAGGCCAGGACCACGGCCGAGCTGGCCGTGGTCACGGTCGGCGACCTGGGCGGGCTGACGGCCGAGGAGTTCGCCGAAAGGGTGTTCCGCCGCTTCGCCATCGGCGCCAGAGGCAGGGACAACGGCCTGCTGCTCCTCTGTTCGCGCGAAGACCGCGTGATGCGCCTGGAGGTAGGCTACGGGCTGGAGGCCGACATCCCCGACGCCCTGGCCTCGCGCCTGCTCGAGGATACCGCACTGCCCGACCTGCGCGACGGCCGCTTCGGCCGGGGCCTGTTCCTGGCTGTCCGCGGC
The DNA here is from genome assembly GCA_964628035.1 of uncultured Clostridia bacterium. Lineage (GTDB taxonomy): Bacteria > Acidobacteriota > Aminicenantia > UBA2199 > UBA2199 > UBA2199. The sequence continues at coordinate 14,133 of CAZVPI010000021.1, forward strand.
ATCGCCATCCAGGCGGCCCGGGCGGCGGGCATCGCGCTGGCCGTCCCCGAGCCGGCCGCCTGGCCGGTCGAGGCGGAGCCTCCCAGCCCCAAGAACGCCCCCCCGCCGAAAAAGAAACCAAAATGGGACCCGCTGCGCGCCTCGTTGTATTTCGGCGGCGGCATCCTGGCTTTCGCCGTGCTGGCCATCGCCCTCACCGTGAGGCGCTTCCACCGCGCCCGCGGCAGGGCCGCCCGGGCGCGCATCGCCGGCGGCGCGCCGGCGAGCGTCATCCTGGCCTGGATCGGCGGCGTCGTCTCCTTTTTCCTCATCCTCGGCTTCGGCGGCGCGTTCCTCACGCCGCTCGTCGCCATGCTGGCCGCCCCGGGGCTGGCCACATTCGGCCGCCTCTTTGCCGGCCGGGTGCTGAAAAAGCGGCTCGGCTCCTACCGTCTCCCCTGCGCAAAGTGCGGCGCCGCCATGGACCTGCTCGCCGAGGACGAGGACGACGCTTCTCTCCGTGAAGAGGAGGCGGCCGAGGAAAAGGCCGGCGGCATGGACTACGAGTTCTGGCGCTGCCCGCGGTGCGGCGCCGACGAGAAGCTGGCCGTGAAGCTGGGCAAGGCGTCCAAGTGCCCGCAGTGCGGGCGCCGCACCCTCAAGTCCAGCACCACGACCCTGGCGGCGGCGACCCGCGAGAACGGCGGCCGCACGCGAACCACCGAGACCTGCCTTAACCCCAGCTGCAAGTACACCAAGACCCGCGAGAGTTCGACGCCCCGCCTCTCCTCCCCGAGTTCATCCTCGACCGGCGCCCCGCGCTCCGCGGGCTCGTTCGGCGGCGGACGATCGGGCGGAGCAGGGGCCACGAAGAAATTCTAGAACGAGCTCAGGGTTGGTGGTAAAGGCAGTGCTGCCAACGAGCACGTGAAAGATCTCTTGCTTCACCTTGGCCTTTTGTCTTGTTCCAATTGCCTTTTTTTCTTCCTGGCGCGCGAAGCGCGCTCCCCGTCACTCGTCACTTGTCACTCGCCGCTGTTTCAGGTATAATTGTTTTTTTATGGCGGCGTAGCTCAGTCGGTAGAGCAGACGGCTCATATCCGTTACGTCGGGGGTTCAAGTCCCTCCGCCGCTATTTTTTCCCTTCTCCCAGGGGGGTGGCCCGAGGACCCATGAAGATCCTGTTCCCGCCGTTCAAGGAAAACGTCGAGCGCCACGGCCTCGTCCTCCCCGGCGACACCGTCGTCCTCGGCTTCTCCGGCGGCAAGGACTCGGTGGCCGCGGCCGTGCTGCTGCAGGAACTCCAGAAAACGATCCCCTTCCGCCTGGTCGCCGCCTATTTCAACCACCGCCTGCGCCCCGACGCCGATGCCGAGGAGGAGTGGGCGCGCGCCTTCTGCCGCGGCCGCAACATCGAGATCGAGACCGGCAACCGGGACGTGGGCCGCTTCCGCCAGGAGAAGCGGCTGAACCTGGAGCACGCCGCCTCGATCTCGCGCTACGATTTTTTCCACTCGCTGGCGCAACGGCTCGCCCCCGAATGCTCCGGCCCGGTGCGCATCGCCACCGCCCACAGCCGCTCCGACCTGGTCGAGACCTTCTTCATCAAGCTTTTCCGCGGCAGCGGCCTGCAAGGGCTCTCGGCCATCTACGCCAGCAAGGAAAAGCGTATCGTCCGCCCGCTGCTGGTCTTTTCCTCAGGCGAGATCTTGGCTTTCCTTGAGCGCAACGCCCTCGCCTTCTACCGCGACCCGACCAACCTGGAGCACGATCTCCTGCGCAACCGCATCCGCCACGACCTGGTCCCTCAGGCGCGGTCGATCGAGCCCGACATCGAAAGCCGCGTCTTCGGCACCGTGCTCCTGCTCCAGGACGAGTTCGAACACTTTCAGTCGCTGGCCCGTGGGATCCTGCAAAAGAGCTTGCGCCTGGGGACGATCCTCCAGGCGCGAGCCTTCGCCGGGCTGGACCCGGCCGCGGCCCGCCACCTGGCGCGCGAATATCTGCGCCGGGTCAAGGGCGACCTGCTGGGGGTCGGCGTCGGGCACGTCGCCGCGTTCCTGGACAGCGTGCGCAGCGGCCGCGGCCTGTCGCTGCCGGGAGTGACCCTGAGTTTTTCCAAGGGCTGGATCTTCCCGGAGAAGACACGCCTCCCCGGCTACAGGCTGGAAATCCCCGCGGTCGGCCTCTGGCCCATCCCGCAGATCAACGCCCGGCTGCGGCTGCGGCGGACGAAGGCGGCGCGACTGCCCGCCGATCATTTTTCGATCCTGGTCCCGGAGAGGAAGCTGCGTTTTCCGCTGCGGGCCCGGCAGGCCCTGGCGGGCGACAAGTACCGCAAGCTGCGCTCCCCCTACCGCCAGAGCGTGATCGAGATGATCCGCGCCTCGGGCATCCCGGCGCCGCTGCGGCCCCTGCGGCCCCTGCTGGAAAACGGCGACCATCGCCTCATCTGGGCCTGCGGCTCCCCCCTGGCCGCCGCTTTCGCGGTGGAGGATGGGGACAAAGGGCCATTCATCCGCATCGAGTTCCAGGAGCACGAGCAATCGGGACATTGGGGACGGTCTTTGTAAATTTGGAAAATTTGCTTTCCATGCTTTCCAATCTCCCCATGATTTTCTGTAGAGGGAGAATCGGCCATGGGAAAAACGAAATTTTCAACAAAACAAAGACCGTCCCTAATTCGTCCTAATTCGTCTCAATTCGTCCGTCCCCAATGCGTTATTTCGTCAAGCTCGTTTATTCTTTTTAAAAGTGATGCGGCTGTGATCCCGGACCAGTTCCTCCCTTGCCGCTATGGGCCTGTGGCGCTTCCTGGCCTCGGCGTCGTAGGCCGCCTCGCCGCCCGACGCCTCGATGACCTGCCGCCCCCTCTCAATCTGCTCCACGAAGCCCAGGTTGAAGCCGGGGATGGAGCTGGCCAGCAGGCGGTCGAACAGCATGTGGGTGGAATGCCTCATGCCCAGGGTCAGCGATTCGCGGGTGAAGGCGGAGCCGGGGACCGGGAAGATCCACTGCCCGACCGACGTCTCGCCCAGGCGGGTGATGGGCAGGCCGGCCGCCGCCTGCCACTGCGGGCCCGAGCTGATGTCGGCGGTCACCCAGGTGCCGTCCAACAGCACCTCGCCCTCGCCGTGCAGCAGGAAGCTGCCCATGGCGTCGAACCATTTCTTGACCAGCGGCGCCCGGCGCAGCGAGGCGGCGAACACGTCGTCGAGCCGGCTCAGGGCGCAGAACTTGAAGCGCGCCGGCACGCCGCCGGCGCGGCAGAGGGCGACGAAGACGGCGATCTTCTGCAGGCAACTGCCCGTGCCGCGCACCAGTGTGCTCTCGACATCGTCGAGGGCGACCATCTGCACGGTGATGTTCCGCTTGGTGAACTCGAAGGCCGCCTCGGCGAAGCCGCGAGCGCTCCGCTCCCCCAGCCCCAGCCGGTGGGCCATGGCGGTGACCAGCGGACCGCGCGGGTCGCAGTAGAGGGTGGGGCGCAGGTACTTGCGCTTCGAGGCGCGGTTTTCCATTCCCGGGCGGAACTCGGGCAGCTCGTACTTGCGCGGCGGCGGCGAAACCGTCCGCCCCGCCTCCAGGCGCTTGATCTCCCGCGCCAAACCGCGGTTGAAAAGCAGGACCTTGAACAGGGCCAGGGAGCTGGCCAGGTTCTGCCGCACCAGGCGGGCAGGCGGCAGCATCTCCTTGCTCACAATCTCCCAGGGGGTCGGCATGTCAGCCTTCCTCGCCGCCAGAGGCGGCGGCCAGGCGGCGCAGTTCCTCGGCACAGCCGCGCATCCCGGCCTCGGTGAAGCGGTTCACTTCCGGGTCCAGCACCGGCCCGGGCCGGTCGCAGGCCGGGCAGCGTTCCAGCAGGCGCACCCGGTCGCCCGAAGCGATGAAGCCGGGATAGCTGGCGGCGGCAGCGTCCAGGAAAGCGAAGCGCCCCCACTGGCGGGGCGGCAGCGGCCGGTCGTCGGCACCGAGGACCAGGGGGCGGAAGTAGGCGTGCGGGGCATGCAGATAGTGGCCCTCGGGGCAATGCAAAAGGCAGGCATTGCTCTCGACCATGGCGTACATGTCGAGGCAGCGCCTGGCGGGGATGCCCAGCCCTTCCTCCACGCGGGTGCGGAAATCTTCCAGCGAGATGCGTTCGCCCTCGAAGGTCTTCCAGCCGCCGGCCGTACCCACCCAGCCGCGCTCGCCGAAGGCGAAGCAACGGCCCGCCTGCCGCAGCCGGTCCAGCACCTGCAGCAGGATGAACGGCGCCCCGAAGAACAGGACCTTGTCGCCCGCCCGCTCGCGCTTCTCCAGCCAGGCGACGATGCCGGCGATCATGTGCCGCCAGCTGCTGCGGGCCAGGCGCCTGACCAGGCGGCCGCGCAGCCCGCCCCCACCGGCCATGGCCAGGCCGATCCGCTTCACGGTCACGCCGCGGTCCAGGGCCGGGCGCACGGCGCCCAGGACGTCGTAGAAGACCGAGCAGGCACGGCCGGCAAAGAGGCGGGTCTTGCGCGGATGGGGCATCAGCAGGCAGGCGTGCCAGTCGCGGTCCCAGTCGGGGTAGGACATGGCCACCACCGCCTTGGCCATCGCGTACTGGGCGGCCAGGAAGGTGCGGCGGTCGCGGGGGATGAAGGTGTGGCGGCCGCTGGTGCCGCTGCTGAACATGACCTCCATGCCGGCCGCGTTGTAATCGGCGACCACGTCGTCCAGCCCCGGCCGGCTGCGGCGGATGACCACCTGCGGCAGCTCGCCGCTGACGATGTTGCCCAGCCAGAGCGCGAAGTCGCGGCCCTCGGGATAATCCTTGAAGAACGTGTGGGGCAGCAGGGGCACTTGGTCCAGGTCCTCCGCGGAGCGGACCTGCTCAGGCGAAAAGCCGCGCTCGCGGCAGAAATTGTGGTAGATCCTGTTCTCGGCATAGTGCCGCCGCAGCGAGTGGCTCAGGGCGCACCACTGCAGCCGCAGCGCCTCGTCATACGGCACGCGGAAGGGGTCGGCCGGGCCGTAGACCGCCTCGTCGACCGGGGTCCATTCCCCGGGAGAAGGGATGTAACCGGCCAGCAGGCGGTCGAAGCGGGCGAAATAGGAGGCGCGCTGGGAATCAATCATTCTCCGAATCCCGCGAGAGTCCCCTGTTCATCCCGCTATTTTGCCTGAATGCAGCGCAAAGTCAACCGGAACGGAGTTGCAAAACCGTTGCCGCTCGTCTATCATGGCGGGCACCATGGCCGAAAAACCGCTGCCGCAATTCCTGAAAAAACCCCATCTATGGTGCTTCAGCACCTATTTCGCCGAAGGATTTCCCTTCTCCGTCATCCGCTCGGTCTCCACCGTGTTCTTCCGCGACCGCGGCGTAAGCCTGGAGGGGGTGGGGCTGGCCACCCTCTTCGGCCTGCCCTGGATCCTGAAGTTCTTCTGGGGGCCGCTGGTCGACGAGTTCGCCACCAAGAAGCGCTGGCTGCTGGCCATGCAGTGGGCCCTGGCCGTGCTGATCGGCGGCGCCGCCTTCCTGGCGCCGCTGCCGGCCGCCCCGCGCCTGGTCGCCGTGCTGTTCTTTGTCGCCGCCTTCGTGGCCGCCAGCCACGACATCGCCATCGACGGCTACTACCTGGCTGCCTTGGACAAGGAGGGGCAGACCCGCTTCCTGGGCTACCGAATCATGGCCTACCGCGTGGCCATGCTGACCGGCACCGGTGTGATCGTCACCGTGGGCACGAACGTTTCCTGGCCGCTGGCCTTCCTGCTGGCCGGCCTGCTCCTGGCCCTGCTGGCCGCCTACCACTCCCTGTTCCTGCCCGAGTGCGAAACCGCAGGACGGCCCTTCGCCGCCGTGCCCGGCCTCTTCCTCCGGCCGCGGGTCGTGCGCAACCTCTCGCTGGCCACGGCCCTCGTCGCTGCGCTCTACTTCCTTTTCCAGTCACCGCTCTACTCGGGCTGGAAACGGTCATGGCCCATGCTCTCCGAGCTGACCTTCGCCCGCGCCGTCGGCCTGGCCCTGCTTTTGGCCCTGGCGTTGCTGGCCGTGTTCCGCAACCGGCTGACCGCTTTCCTGACCCGCGATCGCGACTCGTTCTACGGCCGGGCCTTTCTCACCTTTATGGACCAGGAAAAGATCGGCCTGCTCCTGGCCTTCATCATCCTGGCGCGCAGCGGCGAGTTCATGGTCAGCTCCATGGCCTCGGCCTTCGCCGTCGACCTGGGCATCAAGGAGCACTATGGCTGGATCGCCGGCGGCATCGGTCTGCCCGCCTCCATCGCCGGCGCCCTGATCGGCGGCTGGGCCATCTCCCGCCTGGGGCTGAAACGGGTGATCTGGCCGTTCCTCCTGGCCCAGAATCTGACCAACGTCGTCTACATGGCCTTGGCCCAGGGATTGGCCAGGTACCTGGCGCTGAATTCCGGCGCCGCCGATCCCGTATCGATCGGCGCCGGCAACCTGGCACTGGCCGCCGGCGTCCATGGCTTCGACCAGTTCGCCAGCGGCCTGGGCACGGCGGTACTGACCACCTTCCTGATGCGCATCTGCAAGATGGAGTTCAAGGCGGCGCACTTCGCCATCGGCTCGGGCCTGATGAGCCTGGGAGGCATCGTCGCCGGCGTGGGCAGCGGCTTCGTCGCCGCCTGGCTCGGCTATTCCGGCATGTTTCTGTTCAGCTTCCTGATCTCGCTGCCCGCGATGATGCTGCTGATCTGGGTGCCCAAGAAATAAGCGGACCATCATGATCCGCAGCGCCCCTGAAGGTTCCCGGCGAGGGAGCAACGCGTGACGAGGAACATCAATCGATTCGTCGAAGTGGCCATTGATCATTGGCGACGGTCATTTTTTGGAAACAATGAATGACTTGGCCGCACGCGGAATTCCCCCTTCCAGAAAGTTTTTGGAATTGGGTGATTCGAGAAAAATGAAATTTCCAAATTCACAAGGACCGTCCCCTCCGCTTCTTAAAATAAATATTGTAAATGAAATATCGAGGCCGCGATGCTATATTTGTAAACAGCAATCGCATAGGCAGAGAAGTGATCCACACAACTTGCGTATCCATGACAAGGGCGGTCCAGTGGTGTTGTTTTTAGGGTCGATTCAAGGAGGATGGCTATGAAGAGATTGATGCTTGCTTGTCTTTACGGCATGCTGCTGCTGGCCGGGCCGGCGGAAGCCCAAATCAGCCTGCTCCATGAATTCGCCGGCGGCACTGGCGACGGAAGTTATCCCCATGATTCGCTGGTCTTTGACGGCACGTTCCTGTACGGCATGACCCGGAACGGCGGCGACAGCGGTTTGGGGACCATTTTCAAGATCGGAACCGATGGGTCGGGATACGCCCTGCTCCATGAATTCGCGGGTGGTGCAAGCGACGGCTCACAACCCGAGGGATCCCTTTGCCTTTCGGGCACTACCTTGTACGGCATGACCCCGTTCGGCGGGACCAGCGGCAAGGGGACGATTTTTAAAATTGAAACCAACGGCACGGCGTTCACGATTCTCCATAGTTTCGCCGGTTTCCCCTCCGCGGCCTCCCCGCGCGGATCGCTGGTCGTTTCCGATTCGGCCTTGTATGGTTCCAGCGATACAGGAGGCAGCGCCAACATGGGTGCGCTGTTCAAGATCAGCACCAGCGGAACCGACTTCGTCCTGCTCCACAGCTTCACCGGCGGGAGCGGCGACGGCTATTCTCCGACCAAGTCCCTGGCCCTGGCGGGGACGACCCTGTATGGCATGACCCGCTACGGCGGCGACAGCAATATGGGGACGATATTCAAGATCGAGACCAACGGCTCGGGCTATTCTCTGCTCCGTGAGTTCTCCGGCGGCGGAGCCGATGGCAGCACGCCCTATGGAGGTTTGCTCTACGTGGATTCACTCCTTTACGGCATGACCCGTTTGGGGGGGGATGCCAATTTCGGCACGATCTTCAGGATCCAAGCGAACGGCAGCGACTTCAACCTGCTTCACGAGTTCGCCGGCGGCGCGACCGGCGGCAAGTACCCCGAGGGTTCCCTGATCGTCATGGCGAACGGGCTGTACGGGATGACCTCGCAGGGTGGCGATGAAGACAACGGCGTGCTGTTCGTGATCGACAGGTCCAACCCGATTTTGACGCTGCTCCACGAGTTCGCCGGCGGGGCTGGGGACGCGGACACGCCCTACGGCTCGCCGACACGCGTCGACTACACCGTTTTCGGGCTGAGCCGTTACGGCGGCGACGGCAATTGGGGAGTTCTGTTTTCCTCGCCGATCCCCATTGTGCCCACGCTTTACGTCGACTCGCCGGACGGCGGGGAGAGCTGGCTTTCCGGGACTACGCAGAACATTCAATGGAGCACGTTCGGCAGCGTGGGGAACGTGGACCTCATCTACACCTACGACAACGGCTTGAACTGGCACTCGATCATCGCCGATACCGCCAACGACGGCATTCATTCCTGGTCCGTTCCCGACACGCCTTCCAGCAACTGTTACGTGCAGGTGCTGGAGCATGCTGACGGCCACCCGAATGACCGGAGCGACTTGCCCTTCACGATCGTCTCTGCGACGGCGCCCCAGCTGCAGCTGACCTGCCCCAACGGCTGGGAGCACTGGACGCTGGGCGCCACCCAGTCCATCACCTGGAAGG
>CAZVPI010000022.1:0-18301 GCA_964628035.1 uncultured Clostridia bacterium
ACCGCGGTCGAGATGCCGGCTTCGTTGCTGGCGCGCAACGGGCTGCAGCTGGAGCGCGAGGGGTCGCTGCTGACCTACAAGCAGGGCGCTGGCTGCGAGGCATGCGGGGGCAGGGGAGTACTGGGCCGCACCGGGATCTACGAAGTCCTGCCCATCTCGGCGGAAATGAGGCGGCTGCTGGCCGGCATGGTGCCGGATTGCGCGATCGTCCGCCAGGCGCGCGAGGAAGGACTGGTGAGCCTGCGCGAAACCGCCCTGCGCCTGGTCCTGGAAGGAGTGATCAGCTTCCAGGAGGCCGTTTCGGTGACGGGCGAACCCTATTTTAAGTCGTTCCTGCGCTGAAGCCTGGAACGGATGCCCTTACCTTCCACGGGAAATTTATCTTCTCTATCACGAATTGACAGGGTTTGAATAGTATTATGTATGTATGGGGAAAAAGAAGAAAAAACCCGTCAAGAACGAGCATACCCACATTTCCGTCATCCTCGACCGCACCGGCTCGATGGAGTCGATACGCGACGACACCATCGGCGGGTTCAACGCCTTCCTTCGGGAGCAGGGATAATTGGGGTCAGGTCTTGAAATACGAATTGAATCAAGATCAAGCTGACCTGATGATTCAAGGCCTGCTCCTGAAGTCCTCCTGGTCTGGAAGTTGGCGGACGGGGGGAAGGGATCGATATTCTGCAACATCAGCGGATTTTTCGGCCGGTTTGCCGGGCAAATCGCGGCGATACTCCGAAAACCGGACGAAGTACAGCATCCATGGGACTGGACGGAACAGGAGCGTTGCGGTATACAGGAGGATGAGAAACAACCGGCGCACTTCGGTCCCTGGCGGCGATCTGACGGCCCTGCTGGAGGAGGCGAAGCAAGTATTCAGCCTTGATCCGGCATGGACCCAGCACGGGCCCGGGCACTGGCTGCAGGTGGAGAGGAATGCCATCATGCTGGGGGAGCAAACACCGGGCTGCGACCTGGAGGTCGCCAGGCTGTTCGCCCTGCTGCACGACTGCCGGCGGCGGAACGAGGGCAGGGACCCGGAGCACGGCGCCCGGGCCGCCGGGTTCGCCCAGGAGCTGTATGACAATGGGATACTGGGCCTGGACCCCGGCCGGCTGGCGACCCTGAAATACGCCATGACCCATCACAATGGCGGCCAGGTGAGCGGCGACCCGACGATCGGGGTCTGCTGGGACGCCGACCGCCTCGACCTGCCCCGCGTCGGCACGACGCCCGACATCGACCTGATGTCCACCCCATATTGCAGGGAGTTGCTGAAAAGAGGTAGAGTGGTAAAAGGGTAAGATAAAAGGCATCAGGCGGAAGACGGAAGAAAACTTGCGGGTATAAAGAAAGAAAACAGGCCGGATGGATGAACCGGGAACATTTTTCTTTCCTGGAAGGTGAACCGAAAGGCGGACTATTTTTTCAGCAGGGCCAGGAATTCGTCTACTGAGATGCCGCTGTCGCGGATCAGGGCGCGCAACAGCCCTGGGGCGAGTTCCTTGTGGTTGGGAAGTGAGAGGGTGGGGCGCTGGGGTGGTACAGGATCATGTGGTTGCCGGTCTGGTGATCGAGCGCGTAGCCGGTCTTCTGAAATGCTTTGAGTGTTTCCTTTGCCGAAATATTAGAAAGAATGCCCAACGGCGACCTCTCCCAGGAAGTATTGGGCGGGCAGCTTATGCCCCATCAGGCGGCCGTGCTTTTTCTCGACAAGGAGGTAGCCGGCGATCGCGTCCTTGATGTTTTCGACCGCCTCCTCCATGGTCTTCCCTTGGCTGGCGCAGCCGGGCAAGCCAATGGCTTCGGCCACGTAGCCGTCATATTCCTCATCCCGGTAAAAGATCACCCCGTATTTTTCCATCGTCTTGCCTCTACGGTATCAATGGGAGAGCAATCCACCAACCTTGTCAACTTTGCCCTGACCCGCCCATAGCAATGCTTCAGCCCATGAATTCCAGTGCTCTGGGGTGTGACCATTTTGTGACTACTTTACCCGAAAAAGGGCGCAAAAAGACCTAAAATGGAGGCAAGTTCTTTTTGAGGGTAGATGTTGGAAGTTGCTGATAGTAAAGGAAAAACAAGTGGAGCTGAGGAGGAGCGGGGGCGCGGGAACCGCGCCAAGGTAAAAGGTAAAAGGAAAAAGGTAACAATAAGAGAAACAGCACTTGAATGGTCGACTTTAATGGCTTTTCCGTACGCCCTACGCCTTGAGCCTTACGCCGAGATCTTATTGATGGTAAAAATGAAAAGTAGGAAGAAGCAAATCAAGTGGAGCTGAGGAGGATCGAACTCCCGACCTTCTGAATGCCATTCAGACGCGCTCCCAAACTGCGCTACAGCCCCACCAGGGCATTAATATATCATAAGTCAAGGGAGAAATCAAGAAAAACCTGTGATCGTGGCAGCAGCCAGCCATGGAACGAGCCACTCGGGGTGATAGTAATTAGTGATTAATGATTGGAACAGCATTCGGGCGAACTATCGTGATTCGGAATTCGGGATTCGTGATTCGAAGCAGCCAGGGCTTTCCTAAGGCCTATCGCCTTTAGCCTAGTCCAAAAGGCTTTCTCTTACTCCTACCTTTTCCCCTTGCCTTTTGAAGATACCTGCGATGTTCAAATGATTGAATTATCCTGTCTTTCTAAGTTCGTTGCTTTGTGTTCCCAGCGCTAACACCGGCACTTTCTTCTTATTGACAAAAAAGGCCCTTGAAGCTACGATGCTGGACAGGGAGCAAAAAGGCGCCGCTATGGGCAAGAAGGAAGACTCGGACCACCTGATCGTCGTCGACGCCGAGCGCTACCGCAGGGTCAAGAAGGCCCTGGAAGAGAGCCAGGGCACGAATAAGGCGCCGACCGGGCCGGAAGAGAAGGAAACGACGCGCGAGCTGGTCGTCGTCGACGTCAAGCGCTACAAGAAGGTCAAGAAGGCGCTGGCCGAGAGCGAGGACCGCTACCGCCACCTGTTCGAGAACGTCCCCATCGGCATCTACCGCACCACCCCCGACGGCCGCATCGTCGACGCCAACCCGGCCCTGGTCCACATGCTGGGCTACGGCTCGTTCGAAGAGCTGGCCAGGCGCAACCTGCAGCATGACGGCTTCGAGCCGGGCTACGAGCGCAGCGACTACATCCGCCTGCTGGAGCGGCAGGGCGAGATCACGGGGCTGGAGGCGGGCTGGACGCGCCAGGACGGCAGCGTCATCCGCGTGCGCGAGAACGCCAAGCTGATCCGCAACGAGGCCGGCGAGGTCTTCTTCGAGGGCACGGTCGAGGACATCACGAAGGACAAGCAGGCCGAGGAGGCGCAGCGCCTGCATACGCGCCAGATCGAGATCCTCAACGACGTCATCTCCCGGGGCAACCTGGCCGGTTCGCTGCCCGAGCTGCTGGACGTGGTCCTGGACGCGGGGGTGATGCCGCTCGACTTCGACGCGGCGGCCATCTTCCTCCTTGACGCCGCCTCGGGCACGATGGCTTGCCTGGCCTCCCGCGGCCTGGGCGATGGACTGGCCGGCTGCGCGCCGCTGATGAGGGCGGACCCTGACCCCCTGGCCGAGGTGCTGAAAGGCAGGGCGGTCTTCAACGACCGGCTTGCGGACGCGATGCCCGAGATGGCGCGGCTCCGGGGCTGGCGCATGGCCGGCTGCGTCCCCTTCATCTCCAAGGGCCGGGTGGCGGGGGCGCTGATCATGGCCAGCAGCCGGCGCGACGCGTTCTCGGCCGAGGAGAAGGGGCTGCTGGAGATGATCGGCAAGGAGGCCGGCACCCTGATCTCCAAGCTGCAGACCGAGGCCGCCCTGCGCGAGAGCGAGAAGTATTACCGCACCCTGGTCGAGACCTCCCCGGACTTCGTGTTCACGCTGGGGCTCGACGGCACCATGACCATGGTCAACCAGCGCTTCCTGCAACTGACCGGTTTTACCGCCGGCGATGTCGTCGGCCGCAACGTCCTGGAGCTCATCGACGACATGGATCCGGCCTATTTCCGCGACGGCATGCGCTCCCTGGCCGAATCCGGTGAGATCTTCCAATTCGAATACCCGGTGCACCGCAGGGACGGTTCGGCTTTTCCCATGGAGATGGCCCTGTCGGTCCTGACCGACGCCGCCGGCGCGCCGGCGGGGATCATGGGCGTGGGCCGCGACATCAGCGATCGCAAGCGGGCCGAGGAGGCCCAGCGCGTGCGCGCGCAGCAGATCGAGATCCTCAACGGCATCATCTCCAAGGGCAACCTGGCCGAGACGCTGCAGGAGCTGCTGGAGACGATCCTTGACTGCGTGGTGCTGCCGCTGGCCTTCGACAGCGCCGGCATCTTCATGTTCGACGAGGCGACGAACTCCGTGCAGCTGAAGGCGCGCCGCGGCGTTCCGACCGGCTTCGCCCTCGACGAGAAATACATGGCGCCGGACGGCATGCCGTTCGCCATGGTGCTGGGCCGCGGCGAGCCGGTCTTCGTGGACGAAGCGGAGAAAAACCAGCCCGCCTTCTTCGAGAAATGGGGCTGGCGCATGGCCGGCAGCGTGCCCTTGCTGTCCAAGGGGCGGGTGGTCGGCGCCCTGAACGTCGCCAGCTGCCTGCGCCGCGCCTTCAGCCCCGAGGAGCGGGAGACTCTGGAGATGATCGGCAAGGAGGCCGGCACCCTGATCTCCAAGCTGCAGACCGAGGCGGCGCTGCGCAAAAGTGAGAATTACTACCGCATCCTGATCGACACCTCGCCCGACATCATCACCGTCATGGACCTGGAGGCGCGGCTGATCACCGTCAACCAGCGGTTCCTGCAGGTCAGCGGCTACGAGGCCGGCGAGGTCATCGGCACCTGCACCTACGATTACGTCGCCGGTCTGGACCACGGCCAGCTGGCCGGCAGGACCGAGCAGTACGTCGGCAAAAGGCAATTCTCGGGATCGGAGTATGTCTTCAAGACGAAGGACGGCCAGGCCATCCCCCTCGATGTGTCGGCCGGCCTGCTCCACGATGAAGCCGGCCGGCCTTTCGGCATCATCGCCATCGGCCGCGACGCCCGCGGGCGCAAGCAGGCCGAGGCGACGCTGCGCGAGAGCGAGGAGAAGTTCCGCTCCATCGCCGAGCAGACCAGCGACCTGATCGCCATCACCGACGAGCAGGGCGTCATCACCTACGCCTCGCCCTCCTCGCAGGCCCTGTTCGGCTGCCTCCCCGGGGAGATGTGCGGCCGCAAGTTCACCGAGTTCCTCGACGAGGCTTCGCGGCCGTGGGCGCTGGCGGCGTTCCAGGCCGACCGCGGACAGGGACGGCGCTCGGTGGGCCTGGAGCTGGCCATGAAGCGCAAGGACGGCTCGCTGTTCACCGGCGAGCTGAACGGCTCCAGCTTCCAGTACGGCGACCGCCACGGCTCGCTGGTGGTCATCCGCGACATCAGCGAGCGCAAGCGCGCCGAGGTGGAGCTGCGCGCCAGCGAGGAAAAGTACCGCACCCTGTTCGACAGCGCCGGGGACTCCATTATCATTCATGACGCCCAGGAGCGCATCCTGGCCGCCAACCGCCTGGCCGCCGAGCGGCTCGGGTACACGCCCGACGAATTCTGCAAGCTCACGATCTCGCAGGTCGACGCCCCCGGGGACAGGCCCCATACCCGGGAGCGCATTTCCGAGCTCATGCGCAAGGGGGCCCACACCTTCGAGGCCGTCCACCAGCACAAGGATGGCACGTTGATCCCCTTCGACGTGAACGCCCGGCGCATCGACTGGGGAGGGCAGCCGGCGATCATGAGCGTCTGCCGCGACATCCGCGAACGCCGCAAGGCCGAGGCCGACCTGCGCGAGAGCGAGGAGACCTTCCGCCGCATGTTCGCCGGCATCCCCAGCCCGGCCTACATCTGGATGCGCAAGGACGACGGCCGCATCGTGCTGGACCAGTACAACCGGGCGGCCGAGGAGGTCACCCGCGGCCGCATCGCCGGCTTCCTGGGCGTCGAACTGGAGCAGCTGTTCGCCGGCCACCCGGAACTCGTGCAGCGGATCCGGGAGACGATGCACAGCGGCAAGCCGCTGTGCGAGGAGATCCAGTACACCTACGTCTCCACGGGCGAGACCAAGTGGCTGGTCGTCGACTACGTGCGCACCGCCGCCGGCCGCGTGATGGTCATCACCCGCGACGTCAGCGGGCGCAAGGAGGCCGAGCAGAAGCTCCTGGCCTACCAGGAGCAGCTGCGCGCCCTGAGCTCGGAGCTGACCCTGGTCGAGGAGCGCGAGCGCCGGCGCATCGCCGCCGACCTGCACGACCAGATCGGCCAGAACTTGGCGCTGTGCAAGCTCAAGGTCGCGGCCCTGGAAAAGAGGGACTTCGCCGACGAGGCCCGCAGCGAGCTGTCGGCGGTGCGGCGGCTGCTGGAGTGCAGCATCCAGGACGCCCGCTCGCTCATCTTCGACCTCAGCCCGCCGGTCCTCTACGAGCTGGGCTTCCAGGCCGCACTGGAATGGCTGGCCGACCGCATCGGCGAGCAGTACCGGGTGCCGGTGAAGTTCGAGTGCCAGGGGGAGTGCGATGCGCTCGAGCTCGACCGCCAGGTCATCCTGTTCCAAGTCGTGCGCGAGCTGCTGGTCAACATCGGCAAGCATGCGCAGGCCAGCCGCGCCAAGGTCATCCTGTCGATGGAAGGCGGAGCGCTCAGGATCAAGGTGAACGACGACGGCCGCGGCTTCGACGCCTCGCAAGCCTACGATCCCAAGGCCCAGAAGGGGAACTTCGGCTTCTTCAGCATGCGCGAGCGCCTCAACTACCTGGGCGGGGCCATCGACCTGCGCTCCAAGCCCGGCATGGGCACCCAGGTCGCCCTGACCGTGCCGCTGTCCGCCGATCCCGAGACCCGCCGGAAGGGAGAAGAGAAATGAGCGTGAAGATCCTCATCGCCGACGACCACAAGATCATGCGCGACGGGCTGCGCAACATGCTGGACAAGGAGCCGGGCATGGAGGTGGTGGCCGAGGCCAAGAACGGCCGCGAGGCGGTGCGCCTGGCCGAACAGCTGCGCCCCGACATCCTGATCATGGACATCTCCATGGACGACCTGAACGGCATCGACGCCACCCGCGCCCTCATGGCCAAGGGGCTGAAGACGCGCATCGTCGCCCTGTCGATGCACGCCGACAAGCGCTTCGTGGCCGGCATGTTCGAGGCCGGGGCCATGGCCTACCTGCTGAAGGACTGCTCCTACGACGAGCTGCTGCAGGCGCTGCGCCAGGTGATGGCCGGCCGCACCTACCTGTGCTCGATGATCTCCGGGGTGGTGATCCGCGACTACATCCAGCGTATGCGCAAGAACGAGACCTCGGTGCTCAGCCCACGCGAGAAGGAGATCCTGCAGCTGATGGCCGAGGGCAGCACCACCAAGCGCATCGCCAGCCAGCTGCAGGTGTCGGTCAAGACGGTGGAGACCCACCGCCAGCACATCATGGACAAGCTCAACATATACAGCATCGCCGAGCTGACCAAGTACGCCATTAAAGAAGGGATAACTTCATTGGACACATAAAGCTTAGACGTTAGACGCTAGACGTTAGACGCTAGACGTTAGCAAGGCATTCAAAAAGAACGAGACGTTAGACGCTAGACGCTAGACGTTAGCAAGGCATTCAAAAAGAACGAGACGTTAGACGTTAGACGCTAGACGTGAGCAAGGCATTCAAAAAGAACGAGACGTTAGACGTTAGACGCTAGACGTTAGCAAGGCATTCAACGAGCACGAGACGTTAGGCGATAGACATCAGCAAGGCATTCAACGACCTCTAGCCCAGGGGCGTTTTCTCTTGCTAACCACTTACGTCCAACATCTGACGTCTCAGCTTTTTGGAAGGAGGCCCTAAGGGATTCCCTGATTGTCAAAGAGGCGGGCAGGATACATATTTAAGGCAAGTTTGTATCATAGGGTCACAATGTAAGGGGGGAGAGGGGAAGGTTGAAGCCCTATACCCCCAAATCCATGCGTGGGAGTGGTAGTAACAGCAAGGGGACGAACTATCAATGACAGTATAATTCAATCAATTGAATATTGCCGGTATCCCTGAAAGGTAAAAGGTAAAAGTAAGAAGAAAGCCCGGAAGAATTTACTGTGCGCTGGGAATAAACGATATCCTAAGGGAAAAGGCAAAAGTAAAAAGGCAAAAGCAAAGAAACGGGCGATTTTCTTCTCCCACGCCCTCCGCCCTACGCCTTGCGCCGAGCGCGTCATAAGTTCATGTTTGGCACAAGGCAAAAGGAATAAGGCAAAAGTAGAAGAAAAAAAGATCACTCGATTGCATTTCCAATCCCTCATCACGAATTACCCATCACGGTTCTTACGCTGTTGAGTTTCTTGCTGATGCTGACACTGACACTGGCACTCTTGCTAAATGCCCGCTAAAATTGGTATCATTTCAACGATGAAATGGCTGACGGCAATCTTGCTCGTGCTGGCCGCCCCTGCGGCTCCGCTTTCGGCCCAGGCCAGGCTGGAGAACATCCGCTATTACTCGTACCCGGAGTACACGCGGGTGGTCCTGGACCTGAGCCGCGAGGTCAAGATCGCCGAGAGGGTGCTCAGGGACGGCCGCCTCTTCTTCGACCTGAAGAACTGCCGCTTCGCCCTGGGCTTCCCGCCGGAAAAGAGGAACGAGATCCGCATCGCCGCCGGCAACCTGCAGCGCATCCGCATCGGCCAGTTCCAGGCCCAGACCATCCGCGTGGTCTTCGACTTCGACCGCATCGGCAAGTACAACCGCTTCTACCTGAGCGCCCCCTTCCGCATCGTCTTCGACATCTACCGCCAGGAGGAGTTCGTCAGCCGCGGCCAGCAGCGGACCGCCAGGGAATCGCCGCGGGAGCCGGCGCAAACGCCCACGGCCGATCCCGGCGAAAATCCTCCGTCCGGCGGAACGGCCTGCCCCTCCATCGCCCGCCAGCTGGGGCTGGGCGTGCACCGCGTCGTCATCGACCCGGGCCACGGCGGCAAGGACCCGGGCGCGCTGAACCGCGCCCTGGGGCTGCGCGAGAAGGACATCACCCTGGACATCGGCAAGCGGCTGAACGCCATCCTCAACGAGCACAAGGAGCTCGAGGTGATCCTGACGCGGCCGCGCGACGTCTACGTGCCGCTGGAGGAGCGGGCGGCCATCGCCAACTCCAACCAGGGCGACCTCTTCGTCTCCATCCACACCAACTCGGCCCCGCGCCGGAGCGCGCGCGGCATCGAGTCGTACTACCTGAACATCACCACCGACCCCTGGGCCATGGAGGTCGCGGCCCAGGAGAACGCCATGAGCAGCAAGTCGATCTCCGAGATGCGCACCATCCTCGACCAGATCCTGCAGAACAGCAAGGTCTCCGAGTCGCGCATCTTCAGCCAGTGCCTGCAGGAGAGCATGGTGGCCAACCTGAAGGGCAAGTACGACGCCATCGAGAACCTGGGGGTCAAGAAGGCCCCCTTCTACGTGCTGCTGGGGGCGCAGATGCCCTCGGCGCTGGTCGAGGTCTCCTTCCTCAGCCATGCCGCCGAGGCCAAGCGCCTGGCCACCCCCGAATACCGCCAGGCCGTGGCCGCCGGCCTCTACCTGGGGGTGGTGCGCTTCATCCAGGGGCTGGGCAAATGATGAAACCCGGCGGCCGCTTCTCGCGTCTTGAACAGTGAGCATTCGGGAAACAGAAAGGAGGAGTCCATGAAAAAAATAGGCCTGATCGCCGGAGCCAGCTTCCTGGCCGGCGCCGTGTTCTTCGCCCTGAGCTTCGGCTTCCTGCAGACGAACGCCGACAACGAGCCGGTCCTCTCGCCGCAGGTGGCGCGCGCCGAGACGCTGCCGCCGGCCACCGCCCCGGCCCCGGCCAGCTTCGTGACCATCGTGCGCAAGGTCAAGCCGGCCGTGGTCAAGGTGGTCTCGGAGGCGGTCGTGCAGCGGCGCTCGATGTTCGGCGACGACTTCTTCGACCAGTTCTTCAACATGCCGCCCCGCCAGGAGCGGCGCTCGGGCAGCGGCTCGGGCTTCTACATCTCGGCCGACGGCTACATCCTGACCAACAACCACGTGGTCCAGGACGCCGTCAAGGTCAAGATCTTCGACATCGACCGCAGGGAATACACGGCCAAGATCATCGGCACCGATCCCAAGACCGACCTGGCGCTGCTCAAGATCAGCGCCGAGAAGCTCCCCTACATCCCCTTGGGCGACTCCAACGACGTCGAGGTGGGCGAGTGGGTGCTGGCCATCGGCAACCCCTTCAACCAGGACCTGACCGTCACCTCGGGCATCATCTCGGCCAAGGGTCGGCAGCTGGGCCTGGCCCAGTACGAGGACTTCCTGCAGACCGACGCCGCCATCAACATGGGCAACTCGGGCGGCCCGCTGATCAACATGAAGGGCGAGGCCATCGGCATCAACTCCACCATCCTCACCCCGAGCCAGGGCAGCATCGGCATCGGCTTCGCCATCCCCACCAACATGGCCAAGAAGGTGGTCGCCGACCTGAAGAACAAGGGGCGGGTGGTGCGCGGCTGGTTCGGCATCACCATCGGCGACATCAGCGAGGGCGACGCCAAGGACCTCGACCTGCCGATGGGCGGCGTGCTGGTCCAGGGCGTGGAAAACGACTCCCCGGCCCAGAAGGCCGGCCTGAAGCGCTACGACCTGATCACGGCCATCAACGGCCGGTCGGTCAAGTCGGCCGCCGACCTGCAGATGGAGATCGCCAACTCGGCGCCCGGCGACGAGATGGCCGTCACCGTCTACCGCAACAAGGAGAAGCTGTCGCTGAAGGTCAAGGTGAGCGAGGCGCCCGACTCCGACCGCCAGCAGGCCATCGACGAGAGCCGCGGCCTGAACCTGGGCATGACCCTGGTCAAGAACACCCCGGCGCTGGCGCGCGAGTACGAGCTGAAGACCTCCAAGGGGCTGGTGGTGGAGAACGTGCAGCGCGGCGGCGCCGCGGCCGAGAACGGCCTGCGCCCCGGCGATGTCATCCTGGCCGTCAACCGCAGCGAGGTCGAAAGTGTCGAGGAGTTCAAGAACATCCTGGCCAACCGCCGCCCGGGCTCGGTGGTGCTGCTTCTGATCAACCGCAACGGCGACGAGGGCTACCGGCGCTTCGTGCTGCCCGAGTGATCTTCCACAAGGCCAGCTCCTTCGGCAACGACTTCCTGGTCGTCGACGGCGAACAGGCCGGCCGGGGATCCGGGAAAGGAGGGCTGGCCAGGCGCCTGTGCGACCGCAGGCGCGGCGTGGGCGCCGACGGGGTGGCCTACTATCGCCGGCTGCCGGGCGGGGCGCGGTTCGAGATCTACAACCAGGACGGGGGCCGGGCCGAGCTCTCCGGCAACGGCATGGCCGCCCTGGCGGCCGTCCTCTCGCTGCGGCGCGTCCCGGGGCGGTCCCGGCCGCACTGGCTGCTGCGCTCTCCGGTGGGCGAGCGGCGGGTCATCGTCCGCGGCCGCAGCGGCCCCGTGTTCCGGCTGGAGGTCGAGATCGGCCGCCCGCTCTTCACCTGCCGCTCCTTCTTCCCGTTCCTGCAAAAGGGGGGCGTGGCCTACCGCGCGGCCGGGGTCGAGTTCCATCCCGTTTCCGTCGGCAATCCCCATGCCGTTGTCCTCTGCCGCCGCGGCCTTCCCGCGCTCACGCGGCTCAACGGTCTGGGGGAAACACTAGAAGGCCATCCCCTGTTTCCCAAGAGGGTCAACGTGGAGTTCGTGCAGCCGGCGGCGCCCGGCCGCTGCCGCGTCTTTTACTACGAAAGGGGAGTGGGCCCCACCCAGGCCTCCTCGACCGGCAGCGCGGCGGTCTTCGCCGTGCTGCGCCGCCTGGGGCTGGCCGGGGAGCGGCTGGAGATCGAGCCGGCCTGGCGCGAGGGCCCCGGCGGCAGGGCGGAGGAGGCCGGGCCGATCCGCCTGCGCTGGCAGGACGGCATCTGGGTCGAGACGGTGACCAGGGTCATCTGCAAAGGGCAGTATTTCCCCTGAAAAAAGAACTCTGTGCGACACGTGACGAGTGACAAGGAGCCGCAATGGATCGAACCGTGCCGTTCACATCACTCATACCTGAACACAGGGTGGCACGAAGGAAGACGAATGAAGAAAGCAACCAAGGCAATACGGCAAAGAGCCTGTTTTTTAGGCTACTTGGACATGTTTGCATAGTGCGGTTGCTCGTTCCTTGTCCCTCGTCCCTCGTCACTTTTGCTCTTTTAGGAAACTGGGCGGAATTGTGTTAAAATACCCTCTGCATCTGACCAAGCCCTTGACTCCCAGGAGGCAGGCATGAAAAAGCTGGCGGCCTTGTTCGTCGTCGCCCTGTTGAGCAGCTCCGTTCTCTCCGCGTCCGGCGGCAGGGCCATCCTCAACCTCTACGGCACGGCCCTGAACGTGGCCGAGAACAAGTTCACCGGCCAGGACAGCCGCCAGAAGGTCTTTTTCGAGGCCAAGGCGGCGCTGGCCGTCTCGGGCAACCTCTACCTGTGGGCCAGCCACGGCTATTTCCCCATCCGCGACTCGTGGAAGAGCTGGGAGCGGAAAAGCTCCTTCGCCCCCGACGCCCAGTACGAGCGCCGGCTGGGCAAGCGGGTGATCGCCGGCGGCGGCGGCCTCTATCTCGGCTACTTCGAGCCGGGGCAGCTGGGGGTGCGCGTCGAGGCCGGCGTCTGCCACATCGCCAACGACATCGACGCCACGGCGACCTTCATCGAGAGCGGGCAGTTCATCCGCAGCCTGGAGGGGCGGCAGAGCGGCATCGGCGCGCGCGGCAACCTTTCCTTCACCTACGGCTTCTACCGCAGCCTGTTCGCCGAGGTCTCGGCCGGCTACCTGTACGCCGCCGACAAGATCGAGGGGGTGCGCAGCAACCTGGGCGGCTTCCACCTGGCGCTGGGACTGGGAATGCAACTGTAGGCGCGGGAGACGAGAATGAAGAAAGCAACCATCCTGATCACGGCCGCGGCGCTGCTGCTGGGGCTGGCCTACTTCGCCTCCTGCAAGAAGGCCGAGGTGGAGGCCGGCTCGATCTCGGTCCAGCTCTCCGCCGGCGTGAGCGGCAGCCCGGCCGCCGGCAAGTACGAGCTGAACGTGGGCGACACCCTGGCCTACAACTACACCCTGGAGCCCGGCTACAGCAAGCTGACCGTGCTGCTGGACGACAAGGAGGTCCCCGCCCGGGGGGTGATCACCGTCAGCGGCACCCATTTCCTCAAGGCCTATTCGGACGACAACCTGGAGTACAAGCTGACCGTGCAGGTGAACGAGGGGGTGACCGGCACCCCGGCGGCCGGAACCTATTATTACCGGAAGGACACCAAGGTCCCCTACAGCTACGCCCTGGCCGGCGGCTACCAGGCGCTGACGGTCAAACTGAACGGCTCGGACGTCGCGGCCAGCGGCACCGTGACCGTGAGCCAGGACACGGTCCTGTACGCCAGCGCCCAGGTGAAGCACGACGTGCGCGGTTCCTGGAACCTGAGCGAGTCCTACTCCGACGGCAGCGTCTTCCAGGTCGTGGTCACCTTCAGCGGCACCCTCTTCGCCGGGACGGTGACCGACAGCGAGGGCGGCGCCGGCACCTACGATTACAACGACGCCACCCTCGACTTCACCCTGGTCTTCCCCGACGTCACCTACAAGTACAGCGACGGCGAGTTCACCGACGCCGACAACATGGGCGGCGACTGCAAGCGCTACCAGAGCGAAACCAGCGCCGTCAGCGGCACCTGGAAGGCGACCCGGATCAAGGCGGCAGCTTTTGGTACTCCGAACAGCACGGGAAAAGGGAAGATCTTCAGACGTTAGTGGCTGGCAAGAGAAAATTCCCTCAATTTATTGCTTGTTCAGCGCCTTGCTGACGTCTAGCGCCTAACGTCTAACGTCTCGTGCTGGTTCTAGCGTCTACTGTCTCGTGCTCGCTTGGAATAACCAGGTACGGCTTGAAGCTCATGTTGTGCGGCTCTTTCTCGGCGATGGCCAGGAGCTTGCCCTCGTCGTCGAAGATGCGGAAAAAATCGGTGCTGGCGGCGGGGAAGATCTTGAGCACGTCGGAGGCCTTCAGCGCCATGCCGTTGGAGATGCAGCGCCTGCCGGCCTGGTTGACGATCATCTTGGGGTACTCCTCCAGCAGCCTCTCGATGGGGGTGATCGCCTCGAGCTCGCGGCCGGCGGCGGCCAGAGCGGCCAGCTGCTCCAGGGTCACCGCCCCCTGCAGCGCGAAGCGGCCGATGCGCTCGCGCTTGAGCTCCAGCAGGAAGGCGCCGCAGCCGAGCTTCCGGCCCAGGTCGTGGGCCAGCGAGCGGATGTAGGTCCCCGACGAGGTCAGGGCGCGGAACTCCAGGGTGTCGGCGGCGACGGCGCGGGCGCTCAGCTCGTGGATGAAGACCTCGACCGGCTCGATCGCGACCGGCTGCCTGCGGCGGGCATAGGTGTAGAGCGGCTTGCCCTTGAACTTCTTGGCCGAGAAGGCGGGCGGCACCTGCAGCTGCCGGCCGCGGAAGCCGGCCAGCAGGGCGTCCATGTCGACCGCCGCCAGGTCGACGGGCCGCGGCGGGCCCAGCGCCTCGCCCTCGGAGTCGTAGGTGCTGGTGGCGACGCCGAAGCGGATCAGCCCGGAGTAGAGCTTGTCCTGCTTGACGAAGAAGTCGAAGAAGCGGGTGGCCTGGCCCAGGGCGATCAGCAGCAGGCCGGTGGCGCTGGGATCGAGGGTGCCGAAATGGCCGGCCTTGCGCACGCCCAGCAGGCGACGGACGCGGGCCACGGCGTCGTGGGAGCTGATGCCGCGCTCCTTGTCGACGGCGACCAGGCCGTGGATCATGGCCGCTGCCCGGCGATCAGGGCCGTGATCTCCCTCTTGGCCTCGGCCAGGCCGCCGCGGAAGAAGAAGCCGGCCGCGTGATCGTGGCCGTCGCCCTGAAAGGCCTGGGCGATGCGGCGGGCGGAGAACGGGCCCCGCGAGCGCACGGAAACGCGGTAATAGCCCGGCTCGATCTCCTTGAAGAAGAGGAGCACCTGCACGCCGTCGATGGAGCGGGCCACGGCGATGATGTCCTCGGTCTCGATCTCCTTCAGGCTCAGGCGGTCGAGGAACTCGGGGCGGAAGTGGATCATGGCCACCCGGCCGTCCAGGTCCGTCTCCAGGGTGGAGAGGACGCGGGTCAGCATGAGGATCTTTTCCGGCGGGTTGGAGTTGAACAGCAGGTCGCTGACCTCGAAGGGCGAGAAGCCGCCGCGCTGGGCCAGGTCGGCGGCGATGGCCAGCGAGCGGGCGCTGGTGTTGGAGTACTTGAACGAGCCGGTGTCGCCGGCGATGGCCGCGTAGAGGTTGAAGGCCAGGTCACGCCCGAACTCCACGCCCAGCTCCAGGCCCAGCTCGTAGACCAGCTCGCCAACGGCGGCCGCCTGGGGCTCGATCCAGGACAGGGCGGGAAGGCCGCTTGCCGATGGCAGGTGGTGGTCGATGACGGCGCAGGCGTAGGCCTCCAGCCCCTTCTGGCCGGTGCGCTCCTCGCCGTCGCCCTCGACCAGCAGAACCAGGTCGAAGGGCCGGGGACTCACCTGGCCGTGGCGGACCCGGCCGTAGCCGGGAAGGCGGTCGAGGGGGGCCGGGGCGCGGTCGGCGTTGATGAACTCGGCCTCCTTGCCCAGCTGCCGCAGCATGTCCAGCAGGGCCAGGCCGCTGCCGATGGAGTCGGCGTCGGGGCGCAGGTGCGCGGTGACGGCGACGCGGCGCGCCGCGCGGATGCGCTCGGCGATCCGCCCCTTCATCGCGGTCCTTCCGCGGCCGGCCCGGCGCCAGGGGACGCCGGCCCGCCCGGGGCCAGCAAGGGCGGGGCGATCTCGAAGACGAGCTCGGGCATGGAGCGCAGGATCATCTTGCGCGCCAGCAGCTTCTTGAGGAAACCGGCGGCGCCGCGCAGACCCTCCAGGGTGGCCTGTTCTTCGCCGGCGGGGCAGGCGACGGAGACGGTGACGCGCTTGAGGTCCGGGGTGGGGCTTACGGAAACGACGGTCAGGCGCCGCAGGCCGGGGTCCAGGCTCTCGCGGACGAGGATGTCGGCCAGGGCGGCGCGCAGCGTGCTGCCGTATTTCTCCAGGCGGTAGGACATGTCAGTGGAAGCTCGACGCCACGCGGGTGATCTCCACGTCGTACTCGCGCTCGATGAAGCCCTCGACGCCCTGGAACACCGCCTCGACGGCGGCGCGGCCGGAAGCGACCGTGACCACGGTCAGCTGCGCCTTCTGCCACAGCTCCTGGCCGCCGCTCTCGGCCACGGCGACGTTGAAGCGCCGGCGCAGCCGCTCCTTCAGGCTGGAGAGCAGGCGGCGCTTCTCCTTGAGACTGTGGAAGGAGGCGGCGAACAGGTCGATCTGCAGCTGGCCGATCATCCCGGGATGACGGACGTCTCGTAGATCTCCAGGAGGTCTCCGGCCTCGATGCCGTTGAAGTTGCGGATGCGGATGCCGCACTCGGTGCCTGCGCGCACCTCCGACACCTCGTCCTTGATGCGCTTGAGCGACTCGATCTCGCCCTCGAAGACCAGGTCGCCCTCGCGCAGGACCTTGACCTTGGACTTGCGCGTGACCTTGCCGTCGCGCACGACGCAGCCGGCGACGATGCCCACGTTGGAGATCTTGAACTTCTGCAGGATCTCCACCTGGCCGATGCGCGTCTCCTGGTACTGCGGCTCGATCTTGCCGCGCACGGCCTTCTCGATCTCCTCGACCAGGTGGTAGATCACGTTGTAGAGGCGGATCTCCACCTTCTCCATTTTGGCCATGGCCAGGATCTTCTGCGGCGCCTTGACGTTGAAGCCGAGGATGACGGCGCCGGCGGTGGACGCCAGCAGGATGTCGCCCTCGGTGATGTTGCCCAGGCCGCTGTGCAGGACCTCGATCTTCAGCCGCTCCTGGCTGAGGCCGGCCAGCACCTGCTCCAGAACCTCGGCGCTGCCGAAGTTGTCGGCCTTGACGATCACCGGGAAGGTCTTGACCTTGTCCTGCTCGACCATCTGGAAGAGGTTCTGCAGGCTGACCTTCTTCTCGGCCATGAAATCCTTGCTCTTGGCGGCCTTCTGCGAGGCCTGGCGGATGGCGATGACCTTCTTGGCCTTGTCCAGGTCGTCGACGACCTGGAAGACGTCGCCGGCCTGGGGAACGGTCTCGAAGCCCATGATCTCGACCGGGTCGGGGACCTGGGCGTTGTCGATCATGGCGCCGTTGTCGTCAAAGACCGATTTGATCTTGCCCAGCGAATTGCCGCAGATGAAGAAGTCGCCCTTCTTCAGCCGGCCGTGCTGGATGAGCACGGTGCCGATGGGGCCCAGCTGCGGGTCGAGGCGCGACTCGATGATCGTGCCCCGGGCCGGGACGCCGACGTAGGCCTTGAGCTCCTGCATCTGCGCCACCAGCTGGATCATTTCCAGAAGCTGGTCCAGGTTCTGGTTGTTCTTGGCCGAGATCTCGACCGAGACGGTCTTGCCGCCCCAGTCCTCGACCAGGATGCCGTTCTTGTTCAGGTCGGTCTTGACCCGGTCGCGGTCGGCTCCGGCGATGTCGATCTTGTTGATGGCCACGATCAGCGGCACCTTGGCGGCCTGGGCATGGCGGATGGCCTCGACCGTCTGCGGCTGCACGCCGTCGTTGGCGGCCACGACCAGGATGACCAGGTCGGTCACCTGGGCGCCGCGGGCGCGCAGGTTGGTGAAGGCCTCGTGGCCCGGCGTGTCGATGAAGACGATCGTGCCGTCTCCCGTGCGCAGCTTGTAGGCGCCGATCTTCTGGGTGATGCCGCCGGCCTCCTTCTCGGCCACCTGCGTCTTGCGCAGGGTGTCCAGCAGCGTCGTCTTGCCGTGGTCGACATGGCCCATGACCGTGACCACGGGCGGCCGCGGCGCCGGCTGCTCCTGGCTGCGGACCACCCGGCTCTGGAAGATGTAGTCTTCGAAGGGCAGGACTTCGAGCGCCACGTCCAGGTCGGCGCAAAGAGCCTCGATGTCGGCCTTTTCCATGATCTGGTTGCCCTGGTAGCTCATCTTCAGCAGGGCCGCCCTTTCCTCCAGGACCTTCAGTTTCACGGTCAGCTTCTCGGCCAGTTCCTTGAAGGTGCAGAAATCGGTGATCTGGATCTTGGCCGGCAGGTTGAGGGGCTCGACGACCTTTTCCGGCCTGGGCGCGGGCGGGTGCGCCGGGCGCTGCTGCGGCCTGGTCCGGCCGTGGGGGTGCTGCGGCCGGCGGTAGGGGGGAGGCGCCGGGCGGAAGATCCTTCCTCCGGGCGGCGGCGCCGGGGGCCTGGGCGCCTGGGGCGGGGCGGCGGGAGCTTGGCTTG
>CAZVPI010000023.1:0-16515 GCA_964628035.1 uncultured Clostridia bacterium
AACTTGGAGGACTACCTCTCTTCTAAAATGTGCGAAAAATATTTTACGTTATCGCTGAACACGCGCAGGATGGCCTTGGCGAAGCCGAGCGCCTGCAGCCGCGCCGGGGCGGGAACGGAAGGATAGTCGTTGCGCCGGAACTGGGCCTCGTGGAGACGCGGGGCGGCGGGCAGGACGGCGGCCAGCAGCAGGACGGCGGCCAGCAGCCGCGCCGGCCTACGGGGAGAGGTTCCAGGCATCGGAGGCGTATTTCGCGCGCAGCTCGGCGAGGCGCGGTTCCTGCTCGGGACCGAAGGCGAAGGGAACGAGCTCGCCGCCGGTGAACTCGCGGAAGCTCGCCGCCAGGGCGGCGCGCAGCTCGCAGGCCGGCCGCGGCGACAGGTCTCCCCAGGTGGTCATGCTGCGGCGCAGCGCCTCGGCCGGGAAATTGGCTCCCGCGGCGTAGAGGTCGTAGTCCATGGCCAGGGGGATGGAGCCGTGCTGCAGCAGCGCCTGCCTGTCGCGCTTCTGCGCCGAGCCCACGATCTTCCTTCCCGCCACCTCGATCTCGTGCGGGGTGGGAAAGGAGAAGCAGGGATTGCTGCTGCGCGACAGCTCCGACGCGCTGCCCTTGGAGAGGACGGCGTCGACCCCCAGCGAGCGGAAGGCGCGGACCAGCACCTGCGAGATCAGCAGGTAGGAGCGGTGCAGGTCGTTCTCCCGGAAGAACACGTCCTCGGAGGAGGCCACGGCGTAGGTGATCTCGCGGTGGTGCAGCACGGCCTTGCCGCCGGTGATGCGGCGCACGACCTCGCCGCCGCGGACGCGGATGGCGTCCAGGTTCAGGGCCCGGGCCGCCCGCTGCGAGGCGCCGATGGAGAACGTCGGCAGCCGCCAGGAGTAGAGGCGCAGGAAGCCCTGCTTCCTCTCGTGGCACAGGTGGAACAGGGCTTCGTCCCGGGCCATGTTCTCGGCGGCCGGGAGCGGTTCCGGCTCCAGGAGCAGGAACCAGGAGGGCATTACTTGCCTTGGGATTTCGCGGCGCCTTCGCTGCCGTGGTGGGCGTGGGCGGCGCCCTTCTCCTCGCCGGCGCGCGCCTTGTCCTCGCG
The DNA here is from genome assembly GCA_964628035.1 of uncultured Clostridia bacterium. Lineage (GTDB taxonomy): Bacteria > Acidobacteriota > Aminicenantia > UBA2199 > UBA2199 > UBA2199. The sequence goes on from CAZVPI010000023.1 coordinate 1,089, forward strand.
CGGGCGCATCTCGATGTTGCCCTCGAAGAAGCCGCTGTCGGCGATCACCACGCGCGGGGCGTTGATGTTGCCGTGCAGCGCGCCCTCGGGAACGATCTCCACGCGCTGGCTGCCGCGCACGTCGCCGGTGACCTTGCCCTTGATGATGACGTCGCGGGCCTCGATCTCGGCCTCGACGACGCCGCCGCGGCCGACCACCACCCGGTTCTTGGCGTGGATCTTGCCCTGGATCTTGCCCTCGATGAGGATCTCGTCCTCGGAGTAGATGTCGCCCTTGACCACCAGGGTCTTGCCGACGACGGTCGACTGGCTCGTTGCCGCCGCCTGGGCCGCGGCCGGCGCCGGGACCGCCTCGGGGCCTTTTTTCTGGGTGAACACTGCCATGGGGCCTCCTGGTCAGGAAGGGAACGGGAAAGAGCGGGCAACGGGGATCGAACCCGCAACCCCAAGCTTGGGAAGCTTGTGCTCTACCATTGAGCTATGCCCGCCTGCCGCTCACGCCTTGCCCGTCTTCTTCTCTTTCTTCTTCTTTTCCTTGGGGGAGTACTGGTAGTCCACGAACTCCAGGATCGCCGTCTCGGCGCCGTCGCCCTTGCGGAAATCTCCGCGGATGACCCGCGTGTAGCCGCCGCGGCGGTCCATGAAGCGCGGCGCCACCTCGTCGAACAGCTTCTGCACCGTGCTGCGCTTGAAAAAATAGGCCAGGGCGCGGCGCTTGTCGGCCAGCGTCCCCGACTTGCCCAGGCCCACCATCTTCTCCACGATGGGCTGCACCGCCTTGGCCTTGGCCAGGGTGGTGGTCACGCGGTTCTTTTCGACCACGCTGGCGGCCAGGTTGCGCAGCAGCGCGCGGCGGTGGGCCGGGTCGCGGCGCAGCTTGGTCCCGTCTTTGCCGTGTCTCATGTTGCTAGTCCTCCATGACCTCGATGACGTTGTCCTTTTTCTGGTATTTCCTCTTGAAATCGGCGCGCAGCGTCTCGGGCAGCCTCTGGCCCAGCCCCAGGTCGTACTCGGTCAGCTTGCCGATGATCTCCTCCAGCGACTTCTTGCCGAAGTTCTTGGAGTTGAGCAGCTCGTGCTCGCTCTTCTCCACGAGCTCGAAGATGTAGTCGACGCCCAGGCGCTTGAGGCACTTCAGGGCGCGCACCGACAGGCCCATCGACTCGACCGTCTTCTCCAGGTACTCGGTCTTGCTCTCCAGGTCGCTGCCGGCCTCGGACTCGAGCCCGGCCTTGAGCTTGTCCTTGTCGGGGAAGTCGAGGAACACCACCAGGTGGTCGCGCAGGATCTTGCCGGCGCGGGCCAGCGCGTCCTTGGGCGAGATGCTGCCGTTGGTCCAGACCTCGATGACCAGCTTCTCGTAGTCGGTGGTCTTGCCCACGCGCGCCGGGGTGACGCTGTAATTGACCTTCTCCACCGGGTTGTAGTTGGCGTCGACGGGGATGAAGTCCACGCTCAGGGACTCGTCATAGTTGAGCTCGGCCAGCTTGAAGCCCAGGCCGCGCTTGACCACCATCTCGGCCCCGAAGCGGGCGCCCTCCTCCATGTAGGCCAGGTGGATGCCCTTGTCCAGCACCTCGACGCTGCCGTCGCCGGTGATGTCCCCGGACAGGATCTCGCCGGGGCCGGTCTTCTCGATGCGCAGCACCCTGGCCTCGTCGCCGCTGAGCTTCAGGGGCACGGTCTTCAGGTTGAGGATGATGTTCAGCACGTCCTCGTAGATGCCGGGGATGATGGAGAACTCGTGCAGCACGTTGTCGATGCGGATGGCGGTGATCGCCGCCCCCTCGATGAGCGAAAGCAGGACCCGGCGCAGGGCGATGCCGACGGTCATGCCGTAGCCCCGCTCGAAGGGCTCGGCCGAGAAGCGGCCGTAGGTGGGCGTCAGCTCCTCGATGTCCAACTTGCGGGGTCGCTGGTATTTGAAGTTCATGGCTCCCTCCTTATTTCGAGTACAGCTCGACGATGAGGCGCTCCTCGATCTCCTTCAGGGACACGTCGTCGCGCGTGGGCAGGGCGTTGACCTTGGCCTTGCGGCCGGCCTCGTCCAGCAGCAGCCAGCCGGGGACCTCGACCAGGCCCTTGACGTCCTCGAGCATGGCCTTGACGTTCTCCGCCTCGCCCTTCTTATCGCGGAAGGAGACCTCGTCGTTCAGGGCCACCTGGTAGGACGGGATGTTCACCCGGCGGCCGTTGACGGCGAAGAACCCGTGGCGGATCATCTGCCGGGCGTGGTTGCGCGAGTAGGCGAAATTGAGGCGGTAGACCACGTTGTCCAGGCGCATCTCCAGGGCGCGCAGCAGGTTCTCGCCGGTGATGCCCTTCATCTGGTTGGCGGCGGCGAAGATGTTGCGGAACTGCTTCTCGCCCACGCCGTAGAAGCGCTTCACCTTCTGCTTCTCGCGCAGCTGGTTTTTGTAGTGCGACTTGCGGAAACTGACCCGGGCGCCCTTCTGCCCCGGGGGATAGTTCTTCTTTTCCACCGCGCAGCGGTCGCTCAGGCAGCGCCGCCCCTTGAGGAACAGCTTCTTGCCCTCCACGCGGCACAAACGGCACATCGATCCGGTGTATTTTCCCACTGGGTTTCCTCCTTAGACGCGCCTTTTCTTGGGCGGGCGGCAGCCGTTGTGCGGGATCGGCGTCACGTCCTTGATCGAGCGCACCATCAGCGGCGTGTTGCCGATGGAGCGGATGGCGCTCTCGCGCCCGGCCCCGGGCCCCTTGACGCGCACGTCGAGCGAGCGCAGGCCGAAATTTTCGGCGTCCTTCAGCGCCTTCTCGGCCGCCAGCTGGGCGGCGAAGGGCGTCGACTTGCGCGAGCCCTTGAAGCCCACCATGCCGCCCGAGGCCCAGGCCAGGACCTTGCCCTCGGTGTCGGTGATGGTGACGATGGTGTTGTTGAACGTCGAGTGGATGAACATCACCCCGTGGGTGATGACCTTCTTTTCCTTCTTCTTGGTCTTGCTGCTGCTTTTCTTTTGCGCCATCGATGGCCTCCGTTATTTCTTCTTCTTGATCATCGAACCGCGCGGGCCCTTGCGGGTGCGGGCGTTGGTCTTGGTGCGCTGGCCGCGCACCGGCAGCCCCCTCTTGTGCCGGCGGCCGCGGTAGCAGTTGATGTCCATCAGGCGCTTGATGTCGGTGTTGACCTTCTTCTTCAGGTCGCCCTCGACCATCTCCTCCGATTCGATGTGCTTGCGGATGCGGTTCAGCTCCTCGGGGCTCAGGTCCTTGACCTTCTTGTTGGCGTCGACCTTGACGTAATCCAGGATGGTCTTGGACTTGGAGCGGCCGATGCCGTAAATATAGGTCAGGCCGACTTCCACCCGCTTCTGGTTGGGGATCTCGATTCCGGCGATTCGTGCCACGTTGCCTCCTTAGCCTTGCCGTTGCTTGTGCTTGGCGTCTTTGCAGATCACCCGCACCACGCCCTTGCGCTTGATCACTTTGCATTTATTGCAGATCTTCTTGACGGACGCGCGTACTTTCATCGTTTCCTCCTATTTGAATCGGTAGATGATCCGGCCGCGGGTGAGATCGTAGGGCGAGATCTCCATCAGGATGCGGTCCCCGGGCAGGATGCGGATGTTGTTCTTGCGCATCTTGCCCGAGGGGTGGGCGGTGATGCGGTGGCGGGAGCCGTCCAGCTCCACCAGGAACATGGCGTTGGGCAGGGACTCCAGGATGACGCCCTTGACCTCGATGACATCTTTCTCCTTGTTGGCCATCAGCACCTCGTCAGGATCTCGGGGCCGTCGTCGGTCAGGGCCACCGTGTGCTCGTAGTGGGCGGACAGGCTGCCGTCGCAGGTCACCACCGTCCAGCCGTCGTCCAGCGTGCGCACCGGCCAGGAGCCGGCGTTGATCATCGGCTCGATGGCCAGGGTCATGCGGCTCTTGAGAACCGGGCCGCGGCGGCCGTCGTAGTGGTTCATCACCTGCGGCTCCTCGTGCAGCTCGCGGCCGATGCCGTGGCCCGACAGGTCGCGCACCACCGCGAACCCGGCCTGGCTCACGCAGCGGTCGACGGCCTTGGCGATGTCCCCCAGGTGGTTGCCGACGCGGGCGACGGCCACGCCGAGCTCCAGCGAGCGGCGGCAGGCGTCCATCAGCGCCCGGGCCTGGTCGCTGACCTGGCCCACGGCGTAGGTGCGGGCGCCGTCGCCGTGGTAGCCCTCGTAGACCACGCCCACGTCGATGCCGATGATGTCGCCGCTGCGCAGGCGGCGCGCGGCGGAGGGGATGCCGTGCACCACCTCCTCGTTGATCGAGGTGCACAGCGTGGCCGGGAAGGGGCGGCCGCCGCGGCCGCCGTAGCCCTTGAAGGCCGGCAGGCCGCGCAGGCCGCGGATGCGCTCCTCGGCCCAGGCGTCCAGCTCCAGGGTGCTGACGCCCGGGCGGATGCGCTCCTCGATCTCGGCCAGGACCACGGCCACGATGCGGTTGGCCTCGCGCATGCGCTGCAGCTCGCGGTCGGTCTTGAGCGGGATCATGAGACCAGTCCCTTGACGCGCTCGTACACCGGGGCCGGGGCGCCGCTGCCGTCGACGCGGTCGAGCACGCCGCGGCCGTCGTAATAGCCGATCACCGGCAGGGTGCGCTCGGCGTAGACGCGGAAGCGCCGGCGCACCGCCTCCTCGTTGTCGTCGCTGCGGCGCTCCACGGCGCCGCCGCAGAGGTCGCAGCGCATGTCCCGGGCGGGGCGCTTGTTGCGCAGGTTGTAGATGGCGCCGCATTCGCGGCAGGTGAGGCGCGAGAGCAGGCGTTCGACCGCCTCGTCCTCGCCGACCTCGATCAGGATCGCCCGCTCCAGATCGCAGGCGACGGCCGACAGCGCCTCGGCCTGGGCCAGGGTGCGCGGGTAGCCGTCCATGACATAGCCCCCGCCCAGGTCGCCGCGCTCCAGGCGCCGGTGCACCAGCTCGGTGACCAGCGCGTCCGGGACCAGGCCGCCGGCCTCCATGTAGCCCTTGGCGCGCAGGCCTGCGCCGCTGCCGCGCTCGATCTCGGCGCGCAGGATGTCGCCGGTGGCGATGCGGGTGTAGCCGAAATCGCGCTCCAGGCGCTCGCCCATGGTCCCCTTGCCGGAGCCGGGCGCGCCGAAGAGGATGAAACGCTTCATCCGCGCCGCCCCCGGATGCGGCCCTTGCGCGAGAAGGAGTCGTAGTTGCGCATGGTCAGCTGGGCCTCGATCTGCTGCACGGTGTCCATGGCCACGCCGACCACGATCAGGATCGACGTGCCGCCGAAGTAGAACTGCACGTTGAAGCCCTCGTAGAACCAGCGCGGCAGGTTGGCCTCGAGGAAGTCGCCGACCAGCGGCAGCGAGCCGACCTTGAAGCCGGTGAGCAGGAACTCCGGCAGCAGGGCCACCAGCACCAGGTAGATGGCGCCGATGAACGTCAGCTTGGAGAGCACGCCGTCGATGTAGTCGGTGGTGTTCTTGCCCGGGCGGATGCCGGGGATGAAGCCGCCGTACTTCTGCACGTTGTCCGACACGTCCTTGGGGTTGAAGATGATGGAGATGTAGAAGTAGGTGAAGAAGATGATGGACACGATGTACAGCAGCGTGTACAGCGGCATGCCGAACTGCAGCTGGCCGGTGATCTTCTGGGCGATGGGATGCTTGATGAACTGCAGGATGGTGGCCGGGAAGGTGATGACCGAGGAGGCGAAGATGATGGGAATGACGCCGCCGGTGTTCACCTTCAGCGGCAGGTAGGTGCTCTGGCCGCCCATCATGCGCCGGCCCTGGATGCGCTTGGCGTAGGTGATGGGGATGCGCCGCTGCCCCATCTCGACGTAACAGATGAAGGCGATCACCGCCGTGACCAGCGCCAGGATGAAGATCAGCTTCAGCGGGCTCATGTCGCCGGTGCGCAGGCCCTCGAGCGTCTTGCCCACGCCGGGGACCAGGCCGACGACGATGCCGGCGAAGATGATCAGCGAGATGCCGTTGCCGATGCCGCGCTCGGAGATCTGCTCGCCCAGCCACATGATGAACATGGTGCCGGTGGTCAGGGTCAGCACCGTCAGCAGGCGGAAGCCCCAGCCGGGATGCAGCACCACCGGGATGCCGTTGGGGTTCATGTTCTCCAGGCCCACGGCGATGCCGCCGCCCTGGATGAGGCAGATGAGCACGGTGCCGTAGCGGGTGTACTGGGTGATCTTCTTCTTGCCCAGCTCCCCCTCCTTGGCGATGCGGTCCAGGGTGGGCCAGACCACCTGCAGCAGCTGCAGGATGATCGAGGAGCTGATGTAGGGCATGACGCCCAGGGCGAAGATAGTCATGCGCGAGATGTTGTTGCCCGAGAACATGTCCATGAAGCCGAAGAACGAGCCCTGCAGCGCCTCGAAGAACTGGCGCAGGGCGTCGGCGTTCAGGCCCGGGGTCATGATCTGCGAGCCCATGCGGTAGACGGCCAGCAGCATCAGGGTGAACACCACGCGCTTGCGCAGCTCGGGGATGGCGAAGATGTTGCGGATGAAGCGGATCAAGATTCATCTCCCCGGCGGACGACGGCCTCGCCGCCCGCCTTCACGATCTTTTCCACGGCGGCCTTGGAGAACTGGTGGGCCTCGATCTTCATCTTGCGCGTCAGCTCGCCGTCGGCCAGGACCTTGATGCCCAGGCGCGGCCGGCGGGCCAGGTTCTTCTCGAAGTAGTCGGCGATGCGCACCTCGTCCAGCCCGCAGCGGTCCAGGGCGCCGAGGTGGACGATGTTGAACTCGCGGCGGAAGATGTTGGTGAAGCCGCGCTTGGGCAGGCGGCGCACCAGGGGCATCTGGCCGCCCTCGAAGCCGCGGTGGTGGCTGTAGCCGGAGCGGGACTTCTGGCCGTTGCTGCCGCGGCCGGCCTGGACGCCGTGTCCCGAGCCGGGGCCGCGGCCGACGCGCTTGCGCTTGCGCACCGCGCCCGGGGCGGGCTTGAGGTTACTGAGATTGATCATTGCCGACCTCCTCGACGTGGAGCATGAAATCGATCTTGCGGATCATGCCGAGAATCTCCGGCCTTTTTTCGCGGATGACCACCGAGTGCAGGCGGTTCAGGCCCAGGCCCTTGACGGTGGCCCGCTGCCGGTCGGAGCGGCCGATGAGGCTCTTGACCAGCTCTATGCGGACCTTGGGGGCGTCCCCCTTCTTCTTTACTGCCATGATTCCTCCTTGCTCTTTCCGCGCTTGCGGGCGAAGGCGTCCGGATGCAGGAACTTCTGCAGCCCGTTCATGGTGGCGCGGGCCACGGTGATCGAGTTCTTGCTCTTGAGGATCTTGGTCAGGATGTTCTTCACCCCGGCCAGCTCCATGATCACCCGCACCGACCCGCCGGCGATGACCCCGGTGCCCGGCGAGGCCGGGCGCAGGACCACCTTGGAGGCGCCGTAGGCGCCGATCTTGTAGTAGGGGATGGTCTCGTTGATGATCGGCACCCGCACCAGGTTCTTCTTGGCGTCGGCCACGGCCTTCTTGATGGCCAGGGGCACCTCGCGGGCCTTGCCCTTGCCCAGGCCCACCTGGCCGTTCTTGTCGCCGACGACGACGGCCGCGGAGAAGCGCAGGTTCTTGCCGCCCTTGACGACCTTGGTCACGCGGCGGATGGAGATCACTTCTTCCTGGAACGGATCGTTGCTGTCCATGTAATGCTGCACGTTGTACTCCTTAAAAACGGATGCCCTTCTCGCGGGCGGCGTCGCTGAAGACCTTGACCCGGCCGGCGTAGCGGTAGACGTTGCGGTCGAAGACGACGGCGGCGATCTTCTTTTCCTGCAGGCGCGCGGCGATGGTCTCGCCCAGCAGCTTGGCCGCCGCCTTGTCCTTGGCGCTCTTCAGCCGGCCCTTCAGGTCCTTCTCCAGGGTGGAGGCGCAGAGCAGCACCTGGCGGCGGTCGTCGTCGATCGCCTGGGCGTACAGGTACTTGTTGCTCTTGACCAGGATCAGCCGCGGCCGCTCGGCCGTTCCCTGCAGAGCGGCGCGGATGGCGCGGCGCACGCGGCGGCGGCGGTCCTTCTGGATGAGGTGTTTGGCTTTGATCATGTTACACTCCCGCTGCCTTTCTGACCTTCTGGCGCAGCACCTGGCCCTGCAGGCGGATGCCCTTCAGCTTGTAGGGCTCCACCGGCCGCAGGCTCTGGATGTTGACGCAGGTCTGGCCCAGCAGCTGCTTGTCGTGCGAGAACAGGGTGAAGCTGCCGGGATTCTCCTGGGTGGCGCTGACACCCTTGGGCAGCTTGAAGTCGACCGGGTGCGTGTGGCCGACCTGCAGGTTGATGACGTCGCCCTTGACCGTGGAGCGCCAGCCCTTGCCGACGATCTCGATCTTGCGCGAGAACTGGCGGGTGACGCCGATGACGGCGTTGCGCAGCAGGCTCCAGGTCAGCCCCTGCAGGGCCTTGCGCGAATCGTCGCGGCGCGAGACGCTCACCTGGGCGCCCTCGACCTTGACCTCGACGCCCTCGGGGATGGGGATGGCCAGCTCGCCCTTGGGGCCCTTGACCCTGGCCTGGCCGCCCGCCACCTGGACGGTGACGCCGGCTTCGCACACGACGGGTTTGGATGCGAGTCGGGACATGGTTCCTCCTACCAGACGTGCAGCAGCACTTCGCCGCCGATGCCGCGCTTCTGGCACTCGGCGCCGGTGAGGATGCCCTGCGACGTCGACATGACGGCCACGCCCAGGCCGTCGAGGACCTTGGGAATGGCGTCGGCCTGGGCGTAGACGCGGCGCCCCGGCTTGGAAATGCGCTTCAGCCCTTCGATGACGTTCTGCTTGCGTCCGCTGTACTTGAGCTCCACCAGCAGCAGGGCCGGCTCCTGGGCCTTCTCCACGCGGAAGTCGGCGATGTAGCCCTCGGCGCGCAGGATCTTGGCGATCTCCAGCTTGGTGCCGGACAGGGGGATGGACACGTCCCGCTTCTCCGCCAGGATGGCGTTCTTCATGCGGGTCAACATATCGGCGATGGGATCGGTATGGGGCATGGGTTCTCCTTACCAGGATGCCTTGGTCACACCCGGGATTTCGCCTTTCAGGGACAGCTCCCGGAAACAGAGGCGGCACAGCGCGAACTTGCGGTAGACCGCACGCGGGCGGCCGCAGAGCCGGCAGCGCGTCCGGTAGCGGATCTTATACTTCTTCTTCTTCAATTCCTTGACTTCGGATGATAGTTTGGCCACCAGTTCCTCCTTCTTATCTGAACGGCATGCCGAGGCGGGCCAGCAGCGCCAGGCTGTCGGCGTTGCTGGCGGCCGAGGTGACGAAGGTGATCGACATGCCCTTGGGCTTTTCGACCTTGCTGAAGTTGATCTCGGGGAAGACCAGCTGGTCCTTCATGGCGACCGTGTAGTTGCCGCGGCCGTCGAAGGACTTGCGCGACATGCCGCGGAAGTCCTTGATGCGCGGGATGACGATGGTCACGAAGCGGTCCATGAAGTCGTACATGCGCTCGCCGCGCAGGGTGACCGTGGCCGCCACCGGCTGGCCGGCGCGCAGGCGGAACGAGGCGATCGACTTCTTGGCCCGGCGCAGCGAGGGCTTCTGGCCGGTGATGGCGGCCAGCTCCTCCATGACCTTGTCCAGGACCTTGATGTTCTGGGTGGCCTCGCCCACGCCGGCGTTGATCACGATCTTCTCCAGGCGCGGCACCATCATCACGTTGCCCTTCTGCAGCTCCTGCTGCAGCGCCGGGACGATCTCCTTCTTGTATCGCTCGTAGAGTCGGTTCATGGTTCGCTCCTAGTCCAGCACCACGCCGCACTTGCGGCAGACGCGCTGCTTGCTGGCGCCGCTGCCCTTGTAGCCCACGCGCACGCCCGCCTCGCACTCCTTGCAGTAGTACATCACCTTCTCCAGGGGAATCGCGCCCTCGCGCTCGACGATGCCGCCCTTGATGTTCTTCTGCGGGTTGGGGCGCACGTACTCCTTGACCATGTGCACCTTCTCGACCACCACGCGGTTCTTGTCGGAGACGATGCGCAGGACCTTGCTGACCGTCTTGCGGTCGCCGCGGCGGCCGCTCTTGACGATCACCGGGTCGTTCTTCTTCAGCTTGAACTTGGCCATCAGATCACCTCGGGGGCAAGGGAAACGATCTTCATGAATTTCTTCTCGCGCAGCTCGCGGGCCACCGGTCCGAAGACGCGCGTGCCCACGGGCTCGTTGGTCTTGTCGATGATCACGGCGGCGTTGTCCGAGAAGCGGATGTAGGAGCCGTCCTTGCGCCGGCTCTCCTTGCGCGTGCGCACGATGACGGCGCGGATGACGTCGCCCTTCTTGATCTTGGCGTTGGGCTCGGCGATCTTCACCGAGCCGACGAAGATGTCGCCCAGCCGGGCGATCTTGCCGACGTCGCCGCCGACGGCGCGGATGAACATGACTTCCTTGGCCCCGGAATTGTCGGCCACTTTAAGCCGGGTTTGCATCTGTATCATTGGGCACCTCGATCTTCTGGGTCACCGCCGTCACCTGCGTCACCAGCCAGCGCTTGCGCTTGCTCAGCGGCCGCACCGGCTTGAGGACCACGATGTCGCCGGGCTTGCAGGCCCGGGCCTCGTCGTGGGCCAGGTAGGTGGTCTTTTTGCGGATGGTCTTGCCGTAGACGCCGTGCTGGACGACGCGCTCGACGCTCACGGTCACGGTCTTGTCGGCCTTGGCCTTCAGCACCACGCCGCGCAGTGCGCGCGCCGCCTTTTTCTCACTCTTCTGCGTGTTTTCCATTGTGCGACCTCATTTCCTTCAGGATGGTCATGAACTTGGCGATGTCCCGCTTGGTCTGGCGGATCTTGTACGGGTTCTCCGCCTGACCCAGGGACTTCTGGAACTTCTGCTTGAACAGCTTGTCCTTGAGCTCCGAGAGCTTGCTCTCGATCTCGCTGGCCGCCATGGCGCGGATGTCCTTGGTCTTCATTGTCCTGCTCCTATCTGGGTGCGCGAGATGAAGCGCGTCTTGAAGGGCAGCTTGCGCTGCGCCAGCTTCATGGCCTCGCGGGCCAGCTCCTCGCTGACGCCTTCCAGCTCATAGAGCACGCGGCCGCGGCGGATGACGTCGACCCAGAATTCCGGGTCGCCCTTGCCCTTGCCCATGCGCACCTCGACCGGCTTCTTGGTCACCGGCTTGAAGGGGAAGACGCGCACCCAGAGCTTGCCGCCGCGCTTGATGAAGCGGTTGATGGCGATGCGGCCGGCCTCGATCTGCCGGGCGGTCAGCCAGTCGTTCTCCAGCGCCTGCAGGCCGAAGTCGCCGAATTCCAGCGTGTTGCCCTTGGTGGCGACGCCGCGGCGCTTGCCGCGGAAGACCTTCCGATGCTTGACCTTGGCTGGCATCAACATGGTTTATTCTCCTTTCTCCTCGATCTCGATTTCCTGCTTGCGGTAGCGCTCCTTCTCCTTGTCGCCGGCGTAGACCCAGACCTTGATGCCGATCTGGCCGTAGTCGGTGAAGGCCTCGGTGAAGCCGTAGTCGATGTCGGCGCGCAGCGTCTGCAGGGGCAGCTTGCCGACCAGGTACCACTCGGCGCGGGCGATCTCGGCGCCGCCCAGGCGGCCCGACAGGCGGATCTTGACGCCGGTGGCGCCGGCGCGCAGGGTGGAGTCCACCACCTTGCGCATGGCGCGGCGGTAGGAGATGCGGCGCTGGATCTGGAAGGCCACGCCCTCGGCGATCAGCTGGGCCACCAGCTCCGGGTTGCGGATCTCCAGCACCTCGACGAAGATCTTCTCCAGGCTCTTGCCGGTGATGGCGGCGATGAACTTCTTCAGCTCCTGGATGCCGGCGCCGCCCTTGCCGATGAGGATGCCCGGGCGGGCGGTGTTGATCTGCACGCGCAGGGTGTCGGCGATGCGCTTGACCTCGATGGAGGCGATGCCGGCGTGCTTGTATTTCTCCTTGATCTTCTTGCGGATCTGGATGTCGGTGTGGAACTGGTCGATGTAGTGCTGGCCCTTGCCGTACCACAGGGAGAGCCAGCCCTTGTTGAAGCCCAGGCGGAAGCCGAACGGATGCGTTTTCTGTCCCATGGTTTAGTCCTTCCTTTCGTCGAGATACAGGCTGATGTGCGAGGAGTGCTTGAGGATGCGCATGGCCCGGCCGCGCGGCGCCGGACGGAAACGCTTCATGTGCGGGGCCTTGCCCACGTGGGTGCGGGCGATGTAGAGGTTGTCCACGTCGAGGTTGGGGAACTTGACCTGGGCGTTGGCGATGGCCGAGCGCAGGATGTCCATCACGATGCCCGCCGCTTTCTTGCGCCGCGAGAACTTGAGGATGGTCAGCGCCTCGCCGGCGTCCTTGCCCTTGATCAGGTTGACGACCAGCTGGCTCTTCTGGGGCGAGATCCTCAGGAAGCGGCCCTTGGCGACTGCGATTTCGCTCATGGCGTCCCTCCTAGGCCTTCGCCGGCGCGGCGGCGGCCTTTTCCTTCGAGCTGTGCCCGCGGTAGGTGCGCGTCTCGGCGAACTCGCCCAGCTTCAGCCCGACCATGTTCTCGGTGATGAAGACGGGGACGAACTTCTTGCCGTTGTGTACGGCCAGGGTCATGCCCACCATCTCGGGGATGACCGTCGAGCGCCGGTACCAGGTCTTGATGACTTCCTTGCGCCCAGAATTCTTGGCCTCCACGACCTTCTTCAGCAGCTTATCGTCGATGTAGACGCCTTTCTTTACGGAACGGCTCATGGCTTACTTTCTCCTTTTGACGATGAATTTCTGGGTGCGCTTGTTCTTGCGCGTCTTGTAGCCCTTGGTGGGCTTGCCCCAGGGGGTCACCGGATGGCGGCCGCCCTTGGTCTTGCCCTCGCCGCCACCCAGCGGGTGGTCGATGGGGTTCATGACCGTGCCGCGCACGTGCGGGCGCCAGCCCAGCCAGCGGGTACGCCCGGCCTTGCCGCCCTTGATGTTGGTGCGCTCGACGTTGCCCAGCTGGCCGATGGTGGCCCGGCAGCGCACGTGGATCTTGCGCAGCTCGCCCGAGGGCATCTTCAGCAGGGCGTACTCGCTCTCCTTGGCCATCAGCGTGGCGGTGGCGCCGGCCGTGCGCGCCAGCTGGCCGCCGCGCTTGGGGCTGAGCTCGACGTTGTGCAGGTTGGTGCCCACCGGGATGTTCTGGATCAGCAGGGCGTTGCCGGGCAGGATCTCGGCCTCGCCGTCGGTGGAGATCACGGGATCGCCGACCTTGACGCCCAGCGGCGCCAGGATGTAGCGGCGCTCGCCGTCGCGGTACTTGACCAGGGCGATGCGCGGCGTGCGGTTGGGGTCGTACTCGATCGTCTCGATGACCCCGGGCACGTCCAGCTTGTCGCGGCGGAAGTCGATGACGCGGTACTTGCGCTTGTGGCCGCCGCCGTGGTGGCGGACGGAGATGCGGCCCATGTTGTTGCGGCCGCCGCTCTTGGGCAGCGACTTCAGCAGCTTGCGGTAGGGCTTGTCGCCCGTCAGCTCCTCGAACGTGTAGCCGGCGCGGCCGCGCAGGCCCGCCGACACCGGGTTGTAGGTCTTGATGCCCATCAGATCACCTCGACGTATTCGATCATCTTGGCCTCGGGGCTCAGCTTGACGTAGGCCTTCTTCCAGTCGGAGCGGCGCCCGACGTAGCGCCCGTGGCGCTTTTCCTTGCCCTGGACGTTCTGGATGCGCACCGACTGCACCTTGGTGCGGAACAGCTCCTCCACGGCCTTCTTGACCATGATCTTGTTGGCGTCGCGGTGCACCTTGAAGCACAGCAGGCGCTGGGCGTCCTTGAGGCCCGTGGACTTCTCGGTGACCAGGGGCGCCAGGATCAGATCCCTGTATTCCAGCTTCATTTCAGCACCTCCGCCAGCTTCTTCACCGCGCCGACCGACAGCATGATGTGGTCGTAGTGCAGCGAGTCGTAAATGTTCATCTCGCCCACGTCGATGGCCTTGACGTGCGGCAGGTTGCGCGTGGAGCGCATCAGCTCGCTGTTGCCGCGCTCGTCGACGATCAGCAGCCGGTCGAAGCGGAAAGGCTTCAGGGCCTTGAGCGCGTCCTTGGTCTTGGCCGAGGCCAGCTTGAGCTCGTCGAGGACCAGCAGGCGGTCGTGGCGCACCTTTTCCGAGAGGACCGACTTGATGGCGTTGCGCCGCGCCTTCTTGGGCATCTCGTAGGAGTAGTCGCGCGGCTTGGGGCCGAAGGTGGTGCCGCCTTTCCGCCACAGGGGCGAGCGCAGGGCGCCCATGCGCGCGCGGCCGGTGCCCTTCTGCTTCCACAGCTTCTTGCCGCTGCCCGACACCTCGGCGCGGGTCTTGGTGCAGGCCGTGCCCTGGCGCTGGTTGGCGTTGAAATTCTTCACCGCCTCGTAGATCAGGTGCTCCTTGAGCGGGTAGCCGAAGATGGCCTCGGGAAGCTCCATCTCGCTGACTTCCTTGTTCTGGATGTTGCGGACTTTGACCTTGACCATGCCTTATCTCCTTTTCCAGGATTCCTTCAGGACGTAGAGGTAGTTGCCGTTGTGGCCGGGGACGGCGCCGCGCACCATGAGCACGTTGCGCTCCTTGTCCACCTTGACCACCTCCAGGCCCCGGATCGTGCGCCGCCGGCCGCCCATGCGCCCGGGCATGCCCTTGCCCTTGATGACCTCGCCGGGGTAGGTGTTGCTGCCGGCCGAGCCGATGGCGCGGTGGAACATGGAGCCGTGGCTCGAGCGGCCGCCGGAGAAGCCGAAGCGCTTGACCACGCCCTGGAAGCCCTTGCCCTTGGTGGTGCCGCAGACGCGGACGATCTCGCTCTCGCTGAAGATGTCCACGCCGACGCTGGCGCCGACCAGGAAGCCGTCGCCGTCGGCGGCGAACTCGCGCAGACGGCGGGTGGGCGGCACGTTGGCCTTGGCGAAGTGGCCGCGCATGGGCTTGTTGACGTTCTTGACCTGGCGCGGCTCGACGAAGCCCAGCTGCGCGCGCGCTTCCTGGCCGGGCAGGCTCTTCCTCTGGATCACGAGGCAGGGCCCGGCCTGGATCATGGTCACCGGGATGACGCGCCCGTCATCGGTGAACAGCTGCGTCATGCCGATTTTTTTTCCGATTATTCCCTGGATCATCTTGTCACCTTCTCGTTTAGTTGGACTTCACCTCGACCTCGACTCCGGCCGGCAGGTCCATCTTTTTCAGTTCGGAGATCGTGTCGTCATTGTGCTCGCGGATCTCGATCAGCCGGGCGTGCGAGCGGCGCTCGAAGTGCTCGCGCGACTTCTTGTCGGTGTGCGGCGAGCGCAGCACGCAGAAGCGCTCGATGCGCGTCGGCAGCGGGATGGGTCCGGTGACCACGGCGCCGGTGCGCTTGGCCTTGGCCACGAGCTCGGCGGACGACTTGTCCAGCACCCGGTTGTCGAACGATTTCAGCTTGATGCGAAGCTTGGTCTGCATGGTTCCCCCTACTCGATGATGTCGGTGACGCTGCCGGCGCCGATGGTGCGGCCGCCCTCGCGGA
>CAZVPI010000024.1:0-208 GCA_964628035.1 uncultured Clostridia bacterium
CGCGGCGCCGGCCATGCCGGCGCCGTTGCCAAGCCGCGCCGCCGCCAGCACCGTGCCGGCGAGAGCGCGCGGCACGACGCGGCGGGCCAGCTCTTCGCGCGCCGGAGCGAGCAGGGCCTCGCCGGCGGCGGCCACGCCGCCGCCGATGCTGATTTGGCTGGGGTTGAGCGCGTAAACGATCTGCGCCAGCAGCACGCCCAAGAAGCGG
>CAZVPI010000024.1:218-8547 GCA_964628035.1 uncultured Clostridia bacterium
CCGCGGAGGGTGTTGGGGGTGGGTTTGCGCCCTAAACCGAACGGCCCCCCCCGCCCCCCCAACACCCGGCCGGGGCGGCGGACGACGCCGCCCGCGGCCGGGTCGCCGCCCTGCAGGCGATCGAAGACCTGGCGCGAGCTGAGGGCCTCGGCCGTTCCCGTCCGCTCCCGGTAGCTGGCCACGATGCCGGCTTCCGAGCATTCGCTCTCGGCGCAGCCCGAGTTGCCGCAGCCGCAGGGGCGGCCCCGGCCGTTGACCAGCAGGTGGCCGAGCTCGGCTGCGAAACCGGACGAGCCGCGGTACAGGCGGCCGGCGAGGACGATGCCCGCCCCGACGCCGCTGCCCAGGGTCAGGTGCACGAAGGAGGCGGGGCGCGGCCTGGGCAGGGCGCGGTATTCGCCCAGCGCCGCCGCGTTGGCGTCGTTCTCGACCGCCAGCGGCAGCCCGGCGGCAACGGCCAGGTCGCGCTCCAGGGGCGCGCCGTCCAGGAAGCGCAGATTGGGCGAGCGCTCGACGACGCCCTCGGGGCGCGAGATGAACCCGGGCACGCCCACCCCGGCGGCCTGCACGCCGTGGTCGCGGCGCGCCGCGGCGATGATCCCGCCGAGCTGGGCCAGCAGTCCGTCGTAGGTGCGGGCCGTCTCGACGCAGGCGACGGCGGTTGGCGGGACCTTGGGGGCGAAGACTCCGGACTTCACCGTGCCGGCGCCCACGTCGACGCCCAGGACGCTCACGACCGTCCGGCCCCGTCCAGGCGGGGTTTGCTTCCCTTGGCGGCGTACTCGCTCGGGGCGAACAGCAGGCGGTTGAGGCGGTCGACGTTCTCGTTGAAGGGCCGCGCCAGGGAGGCGCAGGGGTCGGCCTCGGCAAGCTTCTCGCCCTCGGGCTCGGCGCCGAAGAGGACCTCCACGCCGGCGAAGCCCGAGTTTTCCAGCAGGTAGCGCAGGTATTCCGGGTGCAGCGGCCGCTGGTGGCTGGGATCGAGGAAGAAGATGCGGCTCAGGGCGAAGAGGCTCAGGGGGTTGATGGTTTCCAGCAGCACGACCCCGCCCGGGCGCAGGACGCGGAAGCACTCGGAAACGAGGCGGCGCAGATAGTCGGGTTCCAGGTGCTCGATCACCTGGGCGGCGAAGACGCCGTCCAGCGAGGCCGGCGGTCGCCCCTTCAGGTATTCCAGGGCGTCGGCCTTGACGCAGGGCAGGTCGCGGGCGCGGGCCTCCTCCAGCATCGAGTCGGACAGGTCCAGGCCCAGCCCGCGGCGGCCGCTCTCGGCGAGCAGGGCCAGGAACTCGCCGCGGCCGCAGCCGATGTCCAGCACCTCGCCGCCGACGGGGAAATGCTCCAGGTATCGGGCCAGGCGGGCGGAGATCTCCTCGGGCCGGCCGCGGAAGCGCATTTCGAAGTCGGCGTATTGGATGGGCGACAGCTGCTGCTGCACATCGCGCAGCGCGGAGACGGCCTGCGGGGACGGCCTTTCGGGGAGGGAGGCCAGCAGGCGCTCCAGCTTGTTTTCCAGCTGGGCGAAACGGGCCAGCAAGGTGCGCAGGTGCGAGTACTCGGCCTCGAGCTTCTCGATCTTCCACTCCAGCGACTTGAACACGGTGGTGGCGTGGTTGCTGGCGTAGGCGTCCCACTCCTTGTCCTGGGCCGTGACATAGGCCGCCAGAGCCTCCTGGATGCGGGCCAGGGCCTCGCGTTCCGGCCCGACGCTCTTGCGGAGGAGCTTTTTCTTTTCCAGGAGCGCCGCCAGGCCGTTCAGGGCGGACTTCAGCTCCTCCTGCCTGGCCTTGCGCTTCTCGACCAGGTCTTCAATTACCCTTCTCATCCTTCGCTTTGTCTTCTTCCTTTTCGCCGCCCCTGACGGCGTTCTTGAAGTTCTTGATCCCCTGGCCCAGGCCCCTGCCCAGCTCGGGGAGCTTCCTGCCGCCGAACAGCAGGGCGATGACGGCCACGATCAACAAGATTTCCCAGATTCCGAGGCTTCCGAACATGGAGGGTCTCCTTTAGGTTATGGCTTATTATAAGGGGTAAATGGATGGGGGTCAAGCGGAGCCCTGCAAGGGAAAAAGGATAATGGCGAAGGTGTGGAAAACAGAACCAAGTTGCAAAGCGGTGGAGAGGTAACGTTACAGCCCTAACCGGAATCTTTGCACTTTTTTCTTGCTCTGCCTCCCTACCCCTCTATCCCTCTCATCCACTGATCCAGTTTATGCGATCGGTTCGTCAGGTTCCTCGGCGGATTGACTTTTTCGCTTCCTTGCGGTATGTATGGGCGGAAGGAAATCATAGGAGGAAAAAGATGAACCTGGTTGAAAGAGCGAAGAACATCATCCTGAGCCCGGCCAAGGAATGGGACGTGATCAAGGGCGAGAGCCTGACCATTTCCGACATGTTCATGAAGTACGCCGTGATCCTGGCCGCCATCCCGGCCGTCGCCGGCTTCATCGGCTACGTGGTGATCGGCATGTCCTTCGGCGGACTCGGCACCTTCCGCTGGCCCGTGGGCACCGCCCTTCTCTGGGCGATTCTGTCCTACGTATTCTCCCTGGCCGGGACTTTCCTGCTGGGCTTCATCCTCGACGCCCTGGCACCGACCTTCGGCTGCGCCAAGGACATGACCGCCGCCATGAAGATCGCCGTCTTTGCCTATACCCCGGCCTGGGTGGCGGGCGTCCTGAACATCATCCCGGCCCTGTCGGTGCTGGTGATCCTGGCCAGCCTCTATTCGCTTTACCTGATGTACATGGGGCTGCAGAAGATCAAGGAACCGGCCAAGGACAAGCTGGTCCCCTATTTCGTCGTTTCCATCGTCGCCTTGATCGTGATCTACTGGCTGGTGGGCTTCCTCGTCAGCCGCATCGCCCTGGGCAGCGTGCCCGGGCTGGCCGGCGGCCTGCGCGGCTTCTGATCCCCGTTTTCCCCGCCGTATCGTAGAGCCGGGCCGGCGCAGCCGCGCCGGCCCGGCCATTTTCCCCCTCCGCTCGGCCGGCCCCCGGCCGGTTTCCCCTTGCCTGCGCGCAGGAGTTCTCCCGGTCGCCGCTGTCCTGACCCTGGTTGCGCCTAAAAAGGAAAGAAAAGCGGCACCAGGGCCAGGACGGCCAGGCTGTAGAGCACCAGGAGCGGCAGGCCTGCCCGCAGGTAGTCGGTCAAGCGGTAGCGGCCCGGGCTATAGACCATCAGGTTGGTCTGGTAGGCGTACGGCGTAAGGAACGAGGCGCTGGCGCCGTAGGCCACCGCCATGACGAAGGGCAGGGGGTCGACGCCCAGCGAGAGGGCGGTGGAATAGGCCAGGGGAAAAGCCAGGGCGGCGGCGGCGTTGTTGGTCACCAGCTGCACCAGCAGGACGGTCAACAGGTATATGCCAGCCAGGTGGGCGAAGGCGCCGCTCCCCTGGAGCAGAAACAGCAGGCTGTCGGCGATCAGCGCAGAGGCGCCGCTGTCGAGCATGACCTTGGCGATGCCGAGGGCGGAGCCGACCAGCACGAGGATATCCAGGTTGGCGTTGCTGCGGAAGTCCTGCGTGCGCAGGAATCCCAGCAACAAATAGAGCCCCAGCAGGATCGCCAGCCCCTGCAGCAGCGAAAGCAGGTTCAGGCTGCCGGCCAGGATGGCCGCCGCGAAAAGCCCCACGGCCAGCCAGCTTTGGCGGCGGCTGAGCCGCCGGGGCTGGTGGATTTTGTTGATCAGGAAAAAGTTGTCACGCAGGCTCTCGCGCTTGCCGAAGTCGGGGCCCACGGCCAGCAGCAGCGTGTCGCCGGCTCGGAGCCGGATCGAGCCGATTTTTCCTGAAAGCCTCTTGTCGCCGCGGCGGATGGCCACGACGGCGGCGTCGAATTTCGCCCGGAAATCAGCGGTCTTGACCTTCTTCCCCAGCAGTGTCGAGGTGTGGGCCAGGACCACCTCGCGCAGGTTCCGGCGCAGCAGGGACAGGTTCTCTTCCT
This sequence comes from uncultured Clostridia bacterium, assembly GCA_964628035.1. GTDB lineage: Bacteria > Acidobacteriota > Aminicenantia > UBA2199 > UBA2199 > UBA2199. The sequence continues at coordinate 4,160 of CAZVPI010000024.1, forward strand.
GGAAAATCGCCAGGCGGTCGAAGCGCGAGATGTCCTGGACTTTGTGCACGTCGCCGACAAAGACCAGGATATCGCCGGCCTGGATGATCTCCAGCGGCTCGATGGGGGAGATCAGCCTGCCGTTGCGGATGATCTCGGCCAAAAACAGGCTCTGCAGGTTGCGGAACTTGTTGGCGGCAACGCTTTTGCCGATGTGGGATGAGTTCTCCAGGACGCGGGCCTCCAGGAAGTAGTGGGCCTGGCTGAAGTCGGTCGAGGACTTGTGGTCCGGGAGCAGCCGGTGGCATAGGAACACCGTGTACAAAAAGCCAAGCAGGCAGAGGGGCAGGCCGATCCGGGCGAACTGGAAGATCCCGATCCCCCCCATTCCAGCCTCAATGGCCAGGCCGTTGACGATCAGGTTGGTCGATGTGCCCACCAGGGTGACGGTGCCGCCGAGGATGGCGAGGTAGGACAGGGGGATCAGCAGCTTGGAGGGGTTGAAATGGCGGTTTTTTTTCAGCGGCCCCAGGAAGGAGGCCACCACGGCGGTGTTGTTCAGGAAGGCCGAGAGGGGCATGATGCTCAGGCACAGGCGGGCCAGGGAGCGCGGCAGCGAGCGCCGGTCGAAGATCAGGCGGGCCAGCCAGCCGGTCAGCGGCGTGCGCTCGATCACGGCCGCCGCCTGCATGACCAGGATCAGGGTGACCAGGGCCGGATTGACGAATTGCGCCAAAAGTTGCACCGGGGAAATCAGTCCGGCCAGGAGGAAGACAAGGAGGGCGCCGGCGAAGAGGAAAGCCGGATGGGTGCGCGTGCGGGTCAGCAGGGCGAACAGCACGGCGATGACGGCAATGACGAAGACGGCGATGGCGACCTCCCGCTCGGGTTCCGTTGTACCCGAAAGCGGGGCGTTTGGCAAGCCACGCCGGCGTGTTGACCGCCCCCGGGTTTTCTGCTACAAGGGAGCCATGATCGTTGAACAATTCCTGCCGGCATTCCACTATGGCGACGCGGTCAGCAATACCGCTTTGGCGATCGACCGCTTCCTGCGCTCGCAGGGGATCGAGTCGCGGCTGGTCACCCTGACCTGCGACGAGAACATGAGGGAACAGGCCATCCTGTTCGGCGACTACCGGGTCGATCCCGCCTCGATCAAGATCCTGCACTTCGCCATCCCGTCGCCGCTGACCGGTTTTTTCCAGGACCAGCGCTGCCGCAAGGTGATGTTCTTCCACAACATCACGCCCGCCCGTTTTTTCCCCAGTTATTCCGATTTCTTCGTGCGCTTCGTCAGCGCCGGCCGCGAGCACCTCTCCCTGCTGGCCAGGAGCTTCGACCTGGCCATCGGCGTCTCGGAGTACAACGCCGGCGAGCTGCGCGCGCTGGGCTACGCCAACGTGCGCACCTTTCCCCTGATCGTCAACCTGGAGGATTACTCCGCCCCCGCCAGCCGCCCGTACATGGAGCTGCTGAAAAATGAGCGCAAGAACATCCTGTTCGTCGGCCGCGTCATCCCCAACAAGAAGATCGAGGACCTGGTGCGCGTGCTGTTCTTTTACAAGAAGTACGTTTCTCCGGCCATCCGCCTGATCGTGATGGGCAACACGCAGTCGCTGCCCAAGTATTTTCACGCCGTGGCCGACCTGGCCGCCCGCTTCTACCTGACCGCCGACGACCTGCTGTTCACCGGCCACCTGCCGCAGGACGAGTTCCTGGCCGTGTACCGCAGCGCCGACGTCTTCCTCTCCATGAGCGAGCACGAGGGGTTCTGCCTGCCGCTCTTGGAAAGCTGCTGCTTCGGCCTGCCGGTGCTGGCCTACGACGCCGGGGCTGTGGCCGAGACCATGGACGGCGCCGGCATCCTGTTCCGCGACAAGGACCCCGCCCGGGTGGCGGGGCTGGTCGAGCGCGTGCTGGAGGACGGGGACCTGAACGGCAGACTGCGCGCCCAGGGCGCGCCGCGCATCGAGCGCTACCGCCGCCAGGCCGACCCCGCCCTGCTGCTGGAATGGCTGCGCCGGCTGTAGGCCCATGGTCGTCGAGCAATATCTGTCCGGTTTTCATGCCGGCGACGCCGTGGGCGATTCCGTGCGACGGTTTCACCGTTTCCTGCTCGGCCGCGGCGTCGCCAGCCGCGTTGTGGCGTTGACCATCGATCCCGCCTTGCGCGGCCAGGCCGTCCTGCTGGACGACCACCGCCCCGATGCGCGGGCCGTGAAAGTGTACCATTTCGCCATTGCCTCGCCCCTCAGCGAGTGGTTCCTGCGCCAGCCGGGGCGCAAGGCGCTGCTGTACCACAATGTCACGCCCGGGCGTTTTTTCGCCGCTTTCTCGGAGCCGCTGCGGCGCCTGACCGAGTCCGCCCGCGTCGAGCTGCGCGAGCTGGTCGCTCAGGGGCGCCACTTCATCGCCGACTCGCGCTACAACGCCGACGAACTGCGGGAGCTGGGCGCGGCGGACGTGTTCGTGTTCCCGGTGATGGTGGACGAAGAGGAGATGGACGGGCCGGTGAGCGCCACCTTCGCCGCCTCCCTGCGCGACGGACGCCGCAACCTGCTCTTCGTCGGCCGCGTCACCCCGAACAAGAGGATCGAGGACCTGCTCAAGCTGGCGGCGATCTGCAAGCGACAGCATGGCTTGGCGCTGAGGCTGATCGTCGCCGGCAACACGGCCACCCTGCCGAGCTATCACGCCTCCCTGCTGGGCCTGGCCGCCCGCCTGGGGCTCGATTCCCGCGACCGCGTCTTCACCGGCCACCTGCCGCGCGAGGAGCTGCTGGCCGCCTACGGGGCGGCCGATCTGTTCGTGACCCTGAGCGAGCACGAGGGATTCTGCCTGCCGCTCATCGAGAGCTGCCGCTTCGGCCTGCCGGTGCTGGCCTACGACGCCGGCGCCGTGGCCGAGACGCTGGGCGGCGCCGGGGTGCTGCTGAAGGAAAAGGACCTGACCGCGGCCGCGGCGCTGGTCGAGCGCCTGCTGGCCGACGACGGCCTGCGCCGGGGCCTGGCGGCGGCCGGCCGCCGGCGCTGGCAGGAATACCGGGAGCAGGCGCGGCCGGAGCGGCTGCTGGCCTACCTGGAGGCGCTGTGATCTCCCTCGGCGTGGTGGTCCAGCGCTACGGCAACGAGGTGGTCGGCGGCGCCGAGACGCTGGCGCGCAACGTGGCCGAGCGCCTGCTGCGCCAGGGCCTGCGCGTCACCGTATACACCAGCTGCGCCCGTGACTACCTGACCTGGCGCAACGAGTATCCGGCCGGCGAGTCGTGGCTGCGCGGCGTGCGCATCCGCCGCTATCCCGCCCTGCGCGAGCGCGACATCAGCGCCTTCAACCGCTTTTCCGACGAGTTCTTCGCCGCGCCGCCGGAGCGGCGCGACGAGGAGCGCTGGATCGCCGAGCAGGGGCCGCTGTGCCCCGACCTGCTGCAGGCCCTGGCGGCGGCCGAGCGCGAAACCGACCTGTTCCTGTTCTTCACCTACCTGTATTATCCCACCGTCTTCGGGCTGCGCGCGCTGCGCAAGCCGGCGGCGCTGTTCCCCACCGCCCACGACGAGCCCCCCTTTCACCTCTCGCTCATGGGCGAGGTGTTCCGCCGCCCGCGCGCCCTGTTTTTCCTGACCCGGGCCGAGATGGACCTGGTGCAGCGCGCCTACGACCCGCCCGGGCGGCGGAGCCTGGCCCGCACCGGCCTGGACATCCCGGCCGAGGTCGACGAGAACGTCTTCCGCCGCCGGGCGCTGCTGGTCGCCCCCTACCTCCTCTACGCCGGGCGAATCGAGAAGGGCAAGGGCCTGGAGGAGGTGTTCGACCATTACCGCCTGCTCAAGCGCGAGGCCTACGTCGACCTGGTGCTGCTCGGCAGGAAGGGGATGGAGCTGCCGGCGATCGAAGGGCTGAAGTACGCCGGCTACGTCTCCGAGGCGGAGAAGCGGTCGGCCTTCAAGGGCGCCCTGCTCTCGCTGCAGCCCTCGCCCCTGGAGAGCCTCTCGATCACCACCCTGGAGTCCTTCTCCGTGCGCACGCCGGTTTTGGTCAACCGCCGCTGCCCGGCCCTGATGGAGCACGTGCAGGCCTCCGGCGGCGGGCTGGCCTACGGCGACGCCGAGGAATTCCTGGCCGGCTTCCGCGCGCTGTACCGCCGGCCCGCCCGGCGCGCGGCGATGGGCGAGAGGGGGCTGCAGTACGTGCGCACCTACTACTCCTGGGACGCGGTGCTGCGGGAGATCCAGGCCGGCATAGAGGAGATACTCGAAATCAGACGTTAGACGCTAGACGGTAGACGTCAGCAAGGCACTACGAAACAGAGGCAAGTGGCCTTGAAATCGATTTTTTTCGCTAACGACTAACCACAAATGGATAACGTAAAATATTTTTCGCACATTTTAGAAGAGAGGTAGTCCTCCAAGTTT
>CAZVPI010000025.1:0-7891 GCA_964628035.1 uncultured Clostridia bacterium
TGGGGCAAGGTGGCGGGCGGTCTCATTTTCGGCCTGGGCATGGGCATTCTCGGCTATTGTCCCGGCACGCTTGCAGCCAGGATCGGAGAGGGGAAAAGGGAAGCCATCCTGGCCTTTTTTGCCATGGCCGGGGGCATCCTGATCCATGGCGCCTTCGCGGCTCCCATCCAGTCATTCCTGGGCAGCGCTTCTATCAATGGCGATGTTTTTGAGTTGCTCGGAGTGAACAAATGGCTGGTCATCGTGCCGGCCGCCTGCCTTTTCAGCGCATTGATCTATGTTTTGAACAGGAAATTCCACGACAACCGGAAGATTCTTTAACTGCGATGCCTCAACGCAGTCGTCGGGCTGCTGGTCCGGGCGCCGGTGATGATCGGCCTGGTCAACGTGGCGCTGTTCTTCCGCAGGAAATATTTCCAGGCAAGTTGAAGCGTGATAGGTAAGGGGATCAAATAAGCCCGCGCTCCTTCAGGATGGTCTTGGCTTCCTGGCCGGAAAATTGCAGGTAAACCGCCGTGGGGTTACCCCGTATTTCTCACAGATGATGTCGCGAGATTGAGCAGGTGAGCGGAAAAAAAGATTTAAATCCATATGAATATTTGATTCCAGCCGAAACTGGTGTACAATTCAGTCAACCTATTAAATAGGTCAAGTAACCGCTAATGGAGGTTAATGGGAATGATTGAATCGGTATTTGGCTCTTTATTAAAGGAAAAAATCCTGGTGTACCTGACTGTAAATCCGGAATCCTATCCGAATGAAATTAGCAGGGTGTTTCAATCGAGCTTGAGTTCGGTACAGAAGCACCTTGAAAATCTTGAAAAAAACGGGATTATAGTCAGCCGCTTGAAAGGGAAGACCAGGCTTTATGATCTGAATCCGAGGAGTCCCTTTAAAAAAGAACTGACCGCTCTTTTGGAAAAAATATATTCTTTTATCGATGAAAACGAAAAAGAGAAATTCTTTGCCCGCAGGAGCCGTCCCAGACGAAAAGGGAAACCCTTATGAAAAAAATCGGGGATATGGATACAATTGAACTGGCGGCTTATGTTTCTGATTACTTGCGAAAAAACGGGGTAGAAAACGTTTTAACCGGCGGGAGTTGCGCGGAAATTTATTCCAGTAGGAAATATGTTTCGGAAGACCTCGATTTTGTTGATTTAAACTATGTTTCCTTAAAAAAGATTTCTGAAATTTTGGAACGTATTGGTTTTGAGCGACTGAAGCAGAGTCAGGGATTTGTCCATCCGCAAGCGATTAAGATGGTTGAAATTTTAAATGCGCCTTTGAGCGTGGGTGAAGAAAAAATCAAGACGGTTGACAAGTTGGTTGTGGCAGGATATCAGCTAAATATTTTGACCCCGACAGACTCTGTTAAAGACAGGCTGGCGGCTTATTATCACTGGAATGATCGGCAATCATTGGAAGTTGCATTATTGGTATGTGAAAAAAATGAAATTAACATTGCTGAGGTCCAGCGCTGGTCTGCGAATGAAGGAATGGAAGAGAAATTCAATTATTTCAAAGATAAATATGATTTATTAAAGAGAAAAAAAGAGAAAAAGTAAAAACCCGCCATTTCAACAGGCCAAGGATTGTAAAACGGATTCTCGCATAAGCCGATTTGAACCAAATATGATCGAAGAGCGCAATCTTGCGTCAAGTTCAGGGATCAAATAAGCCCGCGGTCCCTCAGGATCGCTTTGGCTTCCTGCCCGGAAAACTGCAGGTAAACGGCTGTTGTGTTTAAGTTTGCATGGCCCAGGATCTGCTGCACGATGGTCAAGGGTACGCCGGCCCGGATCATTTCCATGGCCCGGGTATGGCGCATTACGTGCGGATGGGCCAGGGTCTTGGGAAATCCGCACTCCAGGGCAAGCTTTTTGAATATTCCGAAAAAATTTGAACGGTCAATTGATAAGGCTTTTCCTTTCATTTCGGGGTACTGCGCCAGGTAACGGGCCAGCTTTTTTACCGCCTGCAGCGGCACGGGAACCATTTTTCTTATCTTTTTCTTATGGGGGTTATGACGTTTCAGCACGGCCATAGTAACGTCACCGGTTCGATAATCCACATCGGCCTGGTCATCGATGCCCGTTACCTCGGAGATCCGGGCGCCGGTATAGCGCAAAAACAAAAAAATGAGGAAGTAACGTCCTCGTGCGCGCGCAGTCCAGAGCCCCGGGGCCTTATGGTAAAAGCTTTGGAATTTAGCGGTCAGTATTTTGAGCTGCTTTTCGTTCAAGTAATCAATATTCTGCCAGGGCTGATTGAAAGCCGGTGAACCGTAATAGGATTTTATTGAATTGCTCTTCACAATATAAAGATGACTGAATTCCTGAAAGTTACTTTAAAAATCTGAAAATATCAAAAAGTTCGCAAATAACAACATAATAAACATAGTGTTGTGGCAAAATGCCTGGAATCCGCCCAGGCGGAAACGCCGGCGTTGTTTGTTGCATTCTTCACCAACAGCAAAGCCCTATAAACCGAGACATTTTTGCAAATGATTTTCGTAAACGTGCTTTATTTTCCGAATTCTCTCTTCACCTCAAGTAGTGTACTTATCAATTCAAAGCTTTTTGCAATACTTAAGGCAATGATGTAATGAAAAAACAGGAGTAGTTATGAAGGAAATGGACACGGGGAGCGAACGCCGCACGCCCGGACTAATGCTGCTCGTCCTCTGCGGCGTCAATAACTTCGCCATGGCCCGGCGCACGCGCGAGGACGAGACGCAGATCGGCAGTTGAGCACTCTGGCAATCCTCATCCGAACCAGCCTGAAGAGGACAGCAGTCGCAGGGAAAAGACCTGCAACCCCAATTCACGCTCGTCCGCCACGACCGGGTTTAGCGCGGATGGGCGAAATGTTTTTTTTACAGCAATGGACCATTCGGTTTTGCTTAGCCCGGCCAGATCTCCCGTTTTCAGGTGATACTCCTTGTAGAACAGCCGGCTTGGCGGCTGGAAGCGATCCATGATCTTCCCGTTTAGGCTGACGACCAGCTCCTGCCCGTTGGTATTGGCCTCAACGACGGCGGCCTGCAAAAGCAAGCGAGCGCCTCCCGCCGGAAGAAAAAAAGAAATTGCTGCCCGGGGACCCGTCCATCGCCAGCACGCAAAGGGTGCATCGGGCTCCATGGCCGATTCTTCGGAAAACCAACCTGACGTCAACTTGAAAGGAAGCGGCTTAAGCCTAGGCAACGACATTGCAAGCAACCTGGGAAAAGCATACCCACTGAGATTTTCTTTTACTTTTTTTCGCAACTCGCCGACGGGGATAAGCCCACGGCTCGGGCAAACACTGCAGTCCGGGTCCAAGGTCCCTTTCAACAGGTTCCGCCTGAGTTCCATGGCCTTTAATGAATTCAGCGCTTCGTCCATGTTCTGTTTCTCTCCGAGATGGAAGATCGGGGCGTGCCAACAGCATGGCAAAACTTCCCTCTTGGAATTGAGCAAAAAAAAGTTCCAGGGATCAAGGCAATTCCGGGTTTGGCGGGATGAGGAAACGCGGGAGGAGTATCTGCGGGGCTGGGTGAAAGAGTCTTTGGTCCTTGGCGGTTCATGGTTGCCTTCGTTTTCGTGAGCCACCCCAGAGCCTTCGATTTCGCTTATCCTGTCCTGCAAGCTATCCAACAATCCGTTTTGGATGAAATAGGTTAATCCCTTTCGTTCCAAACCGGCAATTAGCCGCTTGAGGGCTGCCAAAGCGGAATGGGCCTCGGCGGGAGGCAATTCACTAACATGGCGGGGGTTGAGAGCATCGGGGATATCCGGGTACTTGGTAAGATTGCAGAAATCGAAATCGTGGATGCCGAGGGCGCAGGCAAAATCCACATAGTCGTCCAGCTTGAAAACATTCAGGTCGGAAACCACGCAGCTGAAGGAAATCCGGGGGAGATGCCCAGATTTATCACGGCCTGCTCGCCGCACCGCTTCCAGGTTGGCGGTCAAGGTCGATAACTGGCCTCCCCGGCGCAGTTTCGCAAAGAGCTCAGGATCAGCCGTGTCACAGCTCACTTCGATAGAGTGGAAGCGGGACAATGTCTCCGCTTCCGCCAGGGTGAAGGGCTTACAGAAATTTGAGATCACGTGGAGCTTCAATCCAGCCGCCAACATTTTATTGCAGATCTCGACCCAGCCGGGGAAAATGGTTGTCTCGCCATGACCGCTGACGCAAACCAGTTCCACCCGCCGCCGGACAAGCGAATCGATCAAGCTCTCGATCAGAGAAGCCTGTAGGTCCTGGCCGTGATAATCAGGTTGGCTGGCAAAGCAGAAGACGCAACGCAAATTGCAACGAGAAGTAAACTCGATATGGGCGGTCTTGGTTTGCAGCACTTCCAGCAAGTGGAGAGGCTTCCACCAATGTCTAAGATAATTCTTGACGCGGACAAGAATAGCTCTTTTCATTATGGGATTTTAGGGTAACTCTCCTGAAAATGCAATAGGCCGCATTCAAAACTTATAAACTCCTGCATCAATAATATGGGCTTGTGCGCGAATTTAAAGAACAACCTAGCGCCGCCCACTGAAGGACCGGCGCCAGGCGCTATAGATCATAGGCAGCCTTTGGTTGGCCACCATCAGAACCTTAGATGTTTTTCAAGGAGAATTTGACCGCGTCGAACCAGACCCGGGACCAGTCGTCTTGGCTATTCAATTGCAGGCGGATCTCGATTGTGGCCGTGTTACTGAGGGTAGTGAAGTTGAATTCCTTGTATTGGAAGCTACTGTCGTTGCCGGAAACTATCGAGGCGGCTATGATGCCGGAATCGTTTAAAAACCCGCCAAACCTGTTGAACTGGATGATACGGATGCCTGCGATACCATTATAGAGTTGCTCGCATTTTGCTCTAAATTTGATCTTGTATGCGGTCCCGCCGGTGACGCCATTCTGCACCTGCTTCCAATAGGGCAAGATCCATGTGCTGCCATTGCTTTCAGCGGTCAATGCGACCGAGTCGGTGCCGTCATATGCATAAGTGCCGCCACTTTTATAATAGGTGTGGCTACCACCTTCGTCGGTTGCCTTAACCCAATTGTTGGGGTTGGTGGTTCCAGTCTCGAAGCTTCCGTTCAGGGCCAGGTCCAGCCTATTGTTCCTAATGTTGACAAAACGGTTCCTGATATCACTTAAATTCCCGATATTCATATAAGCGGTGTACTGGACAGTATAACCAATCGTCAGAGGCAGGTTTTTAATTGGACTAAAGTAGTTAGTATTATAGCCCGTTTCGGAATTGCTTGCACTGGGATCATAACTCCTGTGATACTCAATGTAGTTTGTATGCGGGGAAAGAATGCCACAGCCCCAGCCAGTGGGAGCCGCTGCATTTACATAGGCCGCCCAGTATTCACCGGTCCAAAGGTGTTGAACATCTTGTTTTTCATAAAGGTTGGGGATATCAGTTCCGGTCCGATAAAAAAAAGCGCCACTGTAAAAAGCCAAGTTGGCCAACTCGTAAATGAAATAAGGGGCCGGCATTTCCTGGTTCCTGGTTCGATGGTCGATATTTCCGTTGTACTTGTAACGGTAAACGATTTGGGCCACATCGCCCCTCAGCATGATCCACTGCTCCATTTTATCGTTGGAATCGACGTTGTCCCATGACCATTTCTTCGGATTGGTTCGCACATAGACGGCGTCTCCCCAGTTTGTCTTTCCGGTTATCAGGCTGCCGTTACCCATCTTGTCCCCGCCTTGGACTGGATTATACCACCACGGAACATCATTACCCAGCGCATCCTTACCAAAAAAACTGCCATCAAGATCCCCATAGAAAGACTGCTGAACATTTCTGCCTGGGTCGGCACGATTGATCACATTCTTAACATCGGCCCCCATGCGGGAGAAATAGCCGATGCCCCCACCCCAGGCTGTGTTGATGCCCAGTTTGATGATGCCGTTGTCGATGTACTCAAGAGGAGATGGGGGTACCGAATACACCTGTTGATACACCAGGGCAATACACGCCGCCAACAATAACCAGGTTTTGAGAAGTTTCTTCGTTTTCATGTCTTTTTAGACCTCCTTTTTTATTTACCATCCAAAATCGCTTGTCCACGTATTTACGGCAAAGACACTGAACCAAACGATATTACTATATGAAAGATTGACATCAACAATGCAATACTGAATTTTTGTGTCCTTTTGATTGCCGCTAAATCAATGTCGCACTCACTTTTCAAAGCTATAGGGATTTATGTGATATTTTGACATCAATTCTCTGATTCATCGCGCTCAATTCTAAGAATATTCCAAGTCCAACTACTACCAAACAAAGATAGGAATTCTACATTCATCTTGACTTCTTTTAAGATCGATGCTAAATAATTTTAAAACAAATGCTAAACAAACAATATTTTAAAAAACCTATCAATACCAAACTGGCGATCATGGCCATGCTGGCTTTTCTCCCTTTCTTATACCAATTTGATGTCGTTAAAATCTGCAAAGTCGATGTCCCATTCGGCGACCAGTGGGATTTTGTTCCACTGCTGGAAAAATCTTATTCCGGTCCGGTCACGATCGGAGATTTGTTCGCCCAACACAATGAACACAGGTTGTTTTTCCCTAGAATCGCCATGCTGATTCTTGCTCATCAATCCCAATGGAAAATCAAGAGCGAATTGGGATTAATTCAACTTCTTTCTCTATTGGCGTTTTGTATCTTGATATACCAAACTTACAATTTTTTAAAAAGCAATTCAGAAATTAAATGGTTTTATGCTCTGCCTTTCATATCATTATTGTTTTTTTGTTTAAGCCAATGGGAAAATTGGATTTGGGGCTGGCAAATTCAGGTTGTGCTCAGTGTCTTTTCAGCCGTGTTTGGTTTTTCTATTCTCTGCGCAAATAAAATTAGTTTCATTAAAATTTGTATTTCCTTGGTGTCGGGAACTCTTTCTTTTTTTTCTTATTCTAATGGTTTTCTATTTTTTGTAATCGGGTTCTTTTTACTATTTGCATTGAAACATGAAAGCAAATTGAAGAAATATTTCTACGTAGCTTTCTTTTTTATCTATTCTTCCATTATTTTTTTATTATTCATTTCCGGCTATAAAAATCCGGAGAATCACCCTTCCGTTTTCAGCTTTATTAACGATCCGGCGGAATTTATTAAATTTATTTTCAAGTACATTGGCGCCGCTGTGACCGGGCCTAGATCGGCTCTTTATATCGGAGTATTAGGCGTTGTTGTATTTATTGTTTTCATCATAATTGTTTTAAAAAGCAAAATGCGCTTGGCTGAATTCTCTTTTTGGGGAGGCCTTTCTTTGTATTCTTTGGGAAGCGCTTTTATTTCCGGGATCGGCCGTTCGGGATTCGGAAGCGGACAGGCAATGAGTCCCCGCTATGCTTCCTTTTCAATTTTATTTTGGATTTCGATTTTTGTCTTGATATTTAAAACGATTGATTTGCTCCATCTCCAATTTTCAATCTTAAATAATTTATTTATTGTGATCTCCTTGATCACGATATTGATGGTTTCCTATCTTGCCGTAAACATGAATGCCGTCGGTACGGTTTCTTTATTTGACAGAAAAAAAACTCTCGATCTGGCAAAACTTGAATTGCTGAAGGATTCTCGTAACCCGGAAATATTGAAAACCATTTATCCGCCCGGTGCGTTTGGAGTGGAGAGACAGTTGGCCACTTTAAAAAGGCTTAAACTTTCAGTTTTTCGATAACCAAGGTTTCTGCGTCCGCATTGACAAACTCCACGAATATATTTGTACTTGAGTCGATTACTGGAGAAGGAAACCACTACATCACCAAGCCAATAGCATGAAAGTTTCTGAAACATAATTTCAACACCATCGGTATGGAGATAACGTAAAATATTTTTCGCACATTTGAGGAGAGGTAGTCCTCCAAGTTTTTG
>CAZVPI010000026.1:0-6527 GCA_964628035.1 uncultured Clostridia bacterium
ACCAGGCGCAGTTGGAAGTTCTCGAAGAAATAGCGATGGCTCGCCGTCTGGCGGCCGTCGACCCATTCCAGGCAGCCGTCGGGGTAATAGCCGATCATGCGCCGGCCGCCGGTGTATTCCAGCAGCAGCGGGGGCGGCTGCGGCGGCAGGTCGAACCCGCCGGCGGGCTCAACGCCGTCGTCGAGACCGAGGACGGTGGCGCGGCCGCGGTCGCGGCGGACCAGGACCATGCGCCCGCCGGCCTGCTGGAAGGAGACGTCGCCGCCGCCGGCCTCCACATCCCCAAGGGCGGCCGGCATCCCCTCCGGGCCGCGCCAGTTCCGGATCGCGTAATAGCGGAGGCGGTCATGGAAAATGAAAAGGCGCTCGTCGATGTAGTCGGGAACCACCCGGTCCTGGAGCCCGGCGATGCGGTATTGGGAGAGGCCGTTGTTCTCGGCCTCGCGGGAGTGCACCAGCCCGTGCGAGCGGATGCGCAGCAGCGCCTGGTCCTCCCCCTGGCGCAGCAGCAGGTAGCCGGGGTCGCGGATCGGCTCGCGGCGCAGCAGGAAGATCCCGCCGCCGCGGCCGGGAACGACCTGCTCGTCCCGGCCCAGCTCGCGGGTGGTCACGCCGGGGCCCTCCAGGTCGAAAATGGCCAGGCGGCGCTGGTGCACGGTGAACAGGCGGTTGCCGCTCAGGAAGCGGCAGTCGGCGGCGGTCACGCCCAGGCGGCCGAAGCGCGCCGAGTCGATCTCGCGGAGGCGCGGCGGCGCCGCGGCCGCAGGCGCCGCGGGCGGCAGCAGGCCCGCGGCCAGCCCTCGCTCCGGCCCGACGGCGCCCTGGCCCTGGGCGAAGAACAGGAACGCCAGGAAGGCCAGCAGCAGCAGGACGGCGAAGGCGATCGCCTTGGCCAGCCTGCGCCGCGGGCGGGCCAGGCGGATGGGCTTGGTCTTTTCCAGCATCTCCAGCGTGCCCAGGCGCACGATCTGCACCGTGACGTTGTCGGCGCCGCCGTGCTCGTTGGCCAGGCGCACCAGCTCCTCGGCCGCCTCCTCGGGATAGCCGCCCATGGTGACATTCATCAGTGTCTCGTCGTCGACCATGTTGCTCATGCCGTCGGAGCACAGGACCAGGGCATCGCCGTCCTCCAGGGCCAGGTCGCTGATCATTTCCGGGCTGAAGCTCTCGCGGGCGCCCAGCGACATGTAGAGGACGTTCTTCTGCGGATGCTCGCGGGCCTCGTCGGCCGAGATGCGCCCCTCTTCGACCAGCTTCTCGACGAAGGAGTGGTCGGTGGTGAGGCGGCGGATGCGGTTCCTGCGCACCAGGTAGGCGCGGGAATCGCCCACATGGGCGATGAACCCCTTCATGTCGGAAACGACCAAGGCGGTGAAGGTCGTGCCCATGCCGCGTTTCTCGATCTCGGCGGCCGCCTTGCGGAAGACGCTGGAATTGGCCCTGCGCACCGCCTGTTCCATGGCCGCCGCGACGGCCGTTCCCTTCTTGCGCAGCGAGCGGTAGGCATCGAGGAACGTTTCCGAGGCCAGTTTGGAGGCGACGTCCCCGGCCTGGTGGCCGCCCATGCCGTCGGCGACGATGAACAGGTATTCGTGATCCGAGATCTTCTCGTTCAGGAAATAGTCCTCGTTGGCGGCGCGGACGCGGCCGATGTCGCTCTTGGCGTAAAAGTGGATGTTCATGGGCGGCGGTCACATCCGGGCGGCCGCATTTCGCCGCGGTCCGGCCGCGCCTCGCCCCCCTTTTCCCTGCCTTGCCGCGGCGGAATCCTCATTGCCTGCCTCCGATTTTCCTTAGCACAACGCCCTTTCATTGTCAAACGAGGGCGGGAGGGGTCAGTGCGCCGGTTTGCCGGCGGCGACGGCCTTGGCCAGGGCCGCGGCCACCCGTTCGCGGTAGCGCTCCGGGGTGTAGTGCCGGCTGCAGAAATCCAGGGCGCGGGCGGCGGCGGCCCTGCCCTCCGGGCCGGCGGCGCGGACGATGGCGGCGGCGAAGGCCTCGGGCTCCGGCTCGGCCAGCAGGGCGACCTGCGGCGAGAGGGTCTGCGTGTGCGTCGGCAGGTCGGTGGCCACCAGCGGCGTGCCGCTGGCCAGGTAGGAGTACACCTTCAAGGGGATGTTGGTCCCGCGCGAGCGGGGCGAGACCAGCACGTCGGCGGCCTTGAGGTACAGCGGGATATCCGCGGCCGGCTTGCGCCCCAGCAGCACGACCCTGCCCTCCAGCCCGCGGCCGGCCAGGCCCCGGCGCAGCTGCTCCACCTGGGGCGGGTCGCCGCCGACCAGCACGAGAAGGAAGGTTGCGGGGAGGAATTTCATGCTCTCCAGCAGCAGCGGCATGCCCTGGTAGGCTTCCAGGGTCCCGGTGTACAGGACGACGGTGCCGGCGCCTGGGGCGAACGACTCGCGCAGGCGCTTCGCCGCCGCCTCGTCGTTGCAGACCGGCCGGTCGTCCAGAAAATTCTCGATCAGGGTGAGCTTGGCCGGGTCGGTGACGGCGGCGGCATGGTCGAACAGGGCCCGGCAGATGACGATCACCGAGGCGGCGTTGCGCAGGGAGATCCGCTCGACGGCGCGGAAGAGGGAGACGACCAGGCGCGAGCGGGTGAACTGGAAATTGTCCATCTGCTGGGCCAGCGAGGAGTGCATGTCGTACAGGTGGGGCGTCTTGGTCAGTTTCTGGAACGCCACGCCCATGAGGCTCCCCTCCTCGTGCGTGTGCACCACGTCGTAGCGGCCGGCGGACAGCCGGCCCAGGACCTTGAAGAACAGAAAGAGATCGAGGACCAGTTTGGCCAGCGAGGGGCCGGTGCGCACCGAGCGCACGCCGGGAGGCCGCCAGCAGCGGAAGATCCTCAGCCCCGGGACCTGCCGGTCTTCGCCGAAGGGGTATGTGACCAGGTCGACGCGATGGCCGAGGTCGGAAAGGGCGCGGATGCGGAAGTACTCGGAAAACGGGGTGCCGCGGGGCTCAAAGAACGGCTGGGGGGCGATCATCAGGATGGTCATGCTCGAATCCGATCAGCTCGCGGATGGCGTATTCATTCTTGTTCAGCCCCTCGTGGTAGATGCGCGAGAGCATCTCGGCCAGCAGGCCCAGTGAGATGGCCTGGAAACCCAGGAAAAACATCAGCAGGGTGAAGAAGAGGAGCGGCCGGCCGGCGATCCCCTGGCGCAGGACGAACTTGGTGTAGGTGAGCCACAGGCCGCTGAGCAGGCCCGCCAGGAACATCATCAGCCCGGCGCCGCCGAAAATCTGCAGCGGCCGGTGCGAGTAGGCCAGCAGGAACTTGAGCGAGATCACGTCGAGGATGACGCGGAAGGTGCGCCCCAGGCCGTATTTGGACTTGCCGAACTTGCGCTCGCGGTGGTGGACCACGATCTCCGTGGAGCGGACGCCCATTCGCGAGGCGATGGCCGGGATGTAGCGGTGCATCTCGCCGTACAGGTTCAGGTTCTTGACCACGTCGCTGCGGAAGCCGCGCAGGGTGCAGCCGTAATCGTGAAGCTTGACGCCCGTGATCCAGGAGACGAGCTTGTTGCCGAAATAGGAGGGCAGGCGGCGGGTCAGCCACCTGTCACGGCGCTCCTTGCGCCAGCCGTTGACGATGTCGAAGCCCTCGCCTACCTTGTCCACCACGCGCGGGATGTCGGCGGGGTCGTTCTGCAGGTCGGCGTCCATGGCCACGACCACCTGGCCGCGGCAGCGGTCGAAGCCGGCCGAAATGGCCGCGCTCTGCCCGAAGTTCTTGCGGAACTGGATGATCCGGACGCGCGGATCGCGGCAACGGGCCTCCTTCAGGGCGGCCAGCGATCCGTCCGAGCTGCCGTCGTCGACGAAGAGGAACTCGTACTCCTCGTCGCGGCCGGAGACGGCGGCGGCGATCTCGCCCGCCAGCGGGGCGATGTTTTCGGCCTCGTTAAACACCGGCACGACAATCGATACCAGGGTCTTGCTCATTGGCATATGTGTAGCACAGATGCCGCTGTTTTACAAGACAACCGTGACGCGTGGCGCGTGACAAGCAAGAATCGCGGGACACCCCAACGAGGACCGGATGGCTGGCCGGTTGTGACGGGACCTCTCCATCCAGTGATGGGTTTGCTGGATCCGCGGGTTCAGATAGAAAGAGCGGGCAGGGTAGGAATTTCTGACAGGCCCGTTCGTTGTCGCGCGCCCCCGTGTTCATCAGGGACCTGGAGGGGCATGGCATCACGACAGCCCGCCATTTTTTGCTGTTCCAAGAGTCATTTTCCTTTTCTTTTTTTTCGTCACGCGTCACGCGTCACGATCCATCGATCCGCAGCAGGATTTCATCACACGTCACGGAAGATCGGTTCTGACGATTGACTTCGGCGCCCGTTTGCGCTATGATGAAAAATTAAGAAACGTGCGTTCCCCGACAACGAGACTGGAAACGAACCGCTCCCACGACCGCTGTAAGAAACGGAAGCAGAGGTTGCCAAGACAACATGACATTTGAGGAACTGAATCTAGACCCCCCGCTGCTGCGGGGGATCCAGGACATGGGCTTCACCGCCCTGACTCCGGTCCAGGAGAGGACGCTGGTCGTCTCCCTGGCCGGCCGCGACGTCGCCGTGCAGTCCCAGACCGGCACCGGCAAGACCGCCGCCTTCCTGATCACCATTTTCCAGCGCCAGCGCCAGGTGGCCGCGGCCTGGCGCAAGGCGCTGATCGTCGCCCCCACCCGCGAACTGGCCGTGCAGATCGAGGAGGAGGCCAAGCTCCTCGGCCGCCACCTGGACCTGCGCAGCGGCTGCTTCTACGGCGGCGTGGGCTACCACCGCCAGGAAGCGGCCCTGAAGCGCGGGGTGGACATCATGGTCGGAACACCCGGCCGCCTCCTCGACCTGGAGCAGAAGGGTACCCTGAGCATGAAGGGCATCGGCTTCCTGGTCATCGACGAGGCCGACCGCCTCTTCGACATGGGGTTCCTGCCCGACATCCGCCGCATCCTGCGCCGGGTGCCGCCGCTGCAGTACCGCCAGACCATGCTCTTTTCCGCCACCCTGTCGGGCCCGGCGCTGCAGATCGCCCGCGAGCACATGAACCAGCCAGAGCGCATCGCCATCCGGCCGGAAAAAATCACCGTCGACGCCGTCCACCAGGAACTCTACCACGTGGGCAGCGGGGAGAAGCTCGGCCTGCTGCTGGGCATCCTCCGGCGCGACCGGCCGCGCAGCGTCCTCATCTTCACCAACATGAAGCACGACGCCGAGCGCCTGAGCCGGCGCCTGGAGGCCAACGGCTACGCCAACGAGTATCTCACCGGCGACCTGGCCCAGAGCAAGCGCCTGCAGATCATCGACGATTTCAAGTCCGGCAGGCAGAAGATCGTGGTCGCCACCGACGTGGCCGCCCGCGGGCTGCACATCGAGGACCTGGACCTGGTGGTCAACTACGACGTGCCCAACGAGAGCGAGAGCTACGTCCACCGCATCGGCCGCACCGCCCGCGCCGGCAAGAGCGGCAAGGCCGTGACCCTGGCCTGCGAAAAATACGTGCTGAACCTCGACCCCATCCAGGAGCTGATCCAGTACAAAATCCCCGTCATCTACCCCGAGGACGACCTGTTCCTCCCCGACAAGAGCCGCGGCCTGGTGTTCCATGACTCCCGCGGCGGACGCCCGGGCGGGGACCGGCCGCGGGGAGGGCGGCCCCGCAGCGGGCGCCCGCGTCCGGGAGGGCCGCGGCCGCGCCGTCGCCGCTGAAGAAGCGGAGGGAGAAAGCCCCTGCCCAAGGAGTGACCATGCCCCAGCCAGAAG
This sequence comes from uncultured Clostridia bacterium, assembly GCA_964628035.1. Classification (GTDB taxonomy): domain Bacteria; phylum Acidobacteriota; class Aminicenantia; order UBA2199; family UBA2199; genus UBA2199. Next base: position 5,784 of record CAZVPI010000026.1, read on the forward strand.
GAAAGCAGATCATCTTTTCCATGATCGGCGTCAGCCGCGTGCACCCGCCCCACCGCCAGGTGCTCAAGGACATCTCCCTCTCCTTTTATTACGGCGCCAAGATCGGCGTCATCGGCCTCAACGGCTCGGGCAAGTCGAGCCTGCTGAAGATCATCGCCGGCGTCGACACCGACTTCCAGGGCGAGGTGATCCCGGCCCGCGACTACTCGCTCGGCTACCTGGAGCAGGAGCCGCGGCTCGACCCGTCCAAGACCGTCAAGGGCGTCATCTCCGAGGCCGTGCAGCCGGTGCTCGACAAGCTGGCCGAGTTCGACAAGGTCAACGAGGGCTTCGCCGACCCCGGCCTGGACGAGGCCGGCATGGAGAGGCTCGTGGCCCGGCAGGCCGCCATCCAGGAGAAGCTCGACGAGATGGATGCCTGGAACCTCGACGCCAGGCTGGAGACGGCCATGGACGCCCTGCGCTGCCCGCCCGGCGACACGCCGGTGGCTCAGCTCTCGGGCGGGGAAAAGCGGCGCGTGGCCCTGTGCCGCCTGCTGCTCCAGGAGCCCGACATCCTGTTGCTCGACGAGCCGACGAACCATCTCGACGCCGAGTCGGTGCAGTGGCTGGAGCACCATCTGCAGCAGTACAAGGGGACGGTCATCGCCGTCACCCACGACCGCTACTTCCTGGACAACGCCGCCCAGTGGATCCTGGAGCTCGACCGCGGCGAGGGCATCCCCTGGAAGGGCAACTACTCCT
>CAZVPI010000027.1:0-5865 GCA_964628035.1 uncultured Clostridia bacterium
CGAGGTCATCGCCACCCCGGGGCATACGCCCGGCAGCGTGTGCCTGCGGGCCGGCAACCTTCTCTTTTCCGGCGATACGCTCTTCGCCGGCGCCGTCGGCAAGGCGCAGGGCGGCAGCGCCGCCCGGCGCCGCGCCAACCTGCTGCAGGAGATCGGGGCCATCCGCCGGCGGCTGCTTACCCTGCCGCCTATGACCCGGGTCCTTCCCGGCCACGGCCCCTCGACCACCATCGGCGCCGAAGCGAGCGCCAACCCTTTTCTGAAGGAGTGACGTTTGCCAGCGGCCGCATTGCATTCCTGCCGGCCCGGGAATGAGCAATCCCGCATGAAGCGCTGGAAGCGGCGCCTTGTCCCCGCCGTCCTGGCAGCGGCGGCGGCTGGGCCGCTCGCCTGGCTCCTGCTGCGACCGGCGGCGCCGTCGTTCACGCGGGCGCCCTTCCGCGTCGTCGCCGGCGAGCCCCTGAACTACGACGCCGCCATCTTTCACTGGCGCGCCGGTAGCGACACGGTGCGACTGGGCCAGGCGCTCGCCGCCGGCCGCGGCGTCCGTTTCCGCGGCCGCGGCGAGCTGAGCCTGGCGCCCGGGCGGAGAGGGAAGACGGTCGTTTACTTTCCCTTTTCCCTCCGCCCCTTGTCCCAGGGCGACGCAGGCGGGGAGATCGTCCTCGTACGCGACGGGCGGGAAAAAATCCTGCGCACGTTCTCGACGCGCAAGAAAATCGAGCATTACTACGCCGCGCAGTTGGACCTGGAACGCGGCGACCAGATCCGCCTGCGCGCCGAAGGCGGGGGCTTCCTGATCGCCGGCCAGGCGATCGTCAGCGCGCCGGCCAAGGCCGGCGGCCGGCCCTATGTCTTCGTGCTGGCGCCCGACAACGTGCGCGGCGACCGCCTGCTGCCGGGAAGCCCCTTGCTGGCGCGCATCCCCGGGCTGCAGGCGTTCGCCAGCGACGCCGCTTGCTTCGAGAACGCCGTCGCCCCGTCGCCCTGGACACTTCCCTCCTTCGCCTCCCTGTTTTCGGGGCTGCACGAGTTCCGCCACCGGGTGACAAAGGCCGCACCCCTTTCCCGTGAGAAGCCCCACCTGCTGGCCGGGATCGCGCCGCGCTTTCCGGTCATCCAGTTCAACGATGACGTATGGCTGTCGGGGAAGATGGGGCTGGCGCGCCACCACGACGGCTTCTTTGTCAGCGACCGCACCGAGAGCGTCTACGCCGACCGCACCCTGTTCGCCAAGGCCCGGACTTTCATCGAGTCGGCCCCCTTTCCCGCGCTGTTCATGTTCCTGCACACCTACAAGGCGCACGCCCCGTACGAACCGGGGGCGGAATTCCGCTCCCGGCTGCCCCAAGGCTGCCGGGAAAGGGGATGGCCTCCGCTCCACCGGTCCCAATTCGATTCCCGGCTGACGGAACGAGAGCGTTCGGAGCTCGAGGCGCTGTACGACGCCGAGCTGGAGCAACTGGGCCACCATCTGCAAGGCTTTTTCCTCTGGCTGAAGCAGGCGGGGCTCTACGACCGCTCGCTGATCGTGCTGACCTCCGACCACGGCGAGGAGTTCGGCGAGCACGGCGGCTGGTTCCACGGCCATTCCCTCTACCGCGAGATCCATCACGTCCCCCTCTATATCAAGTTCCCGGGCGGGCAGCACGCCGGGAGGCGGGTCCGCGATGCCGTCAGCGTCGTCGACGTGCTGCCGACCCTCCTCGACCACTTGGGCATCGAGGTCCCGCCCGGCATTGACGGCCTCAGCCTGCTGCCGCTTCTCCGCGGCGAGCGCGCCCGGCCGCGCATCGTCGTCTGCTCGGGCGCGGTCAGCGTCTTCGGCGCGCACATCCCCCCGCGCTTTTCCCTCTTCTCCGGGCCCTACCATTTGATCTGCAACCTGGCCCCGCCGCTGCAGGACCCCGATTTCTTTCCCGCCTACGGCCGGCCCAGGGACCGGGGGCGGATCGAGCTGTTCGATCTCAGCTCGGACCCGGGGGAACGCCGCGAGATCTCGCGCCAGAAGGGGCGGGTCGTCGCCTCCCTGCGCCGAGAGATCAACCGCATCCTGCGCGAGATCGGTAGCCGGGCCGGGACCCCGGAGCGGCCGCTCCTCGACGAGGAGCAGAGGGCGCTTAGCACCCTTGGCTACTTGTGAGCATCTCGCTTGGAAGCGTCTCCTCTTGAACGTGGAGCCTTAGATATGAAGATGAGGTTCCATGTACCAGGTGCCACGTTGACAATATCTCCCGCGCCGGTACAATGAGCCGATCCGCATGCGAAGGAGGAACCGCCATGAAGACCTTGAAACGAATCGACGTGCTGTCCCTGGCCAAGTTTCAGACCGTGCTGATGGCCCTGTTCGGCCTGCTGGTCGGCGTGTTAGTCGCCTTTTTCGGCTTTCTCTTCCAGGCGTTCGCCGGCCGCTTCATCGAGGGAAGCGAGACGCTGCCTGCCCTCGGGGCCGGGCTGGGAGTGGCGGCGCTGCTCATCCTGCCCATCGTCTATGCCGTGATCGGCTTCATCGCCGGCCTCGTCGGCGGCGCCCTGTTCAACCTCGTGGCGGGCATCACCGGCGGCATCAAGGTGCAGCTGGAGGATTGAGGGAACTCGGCGCACGGCATACGGCGTCAGGCATACGGAAAGAAAAGCCTGACGACCTGTTTCCCACTCTGCCTTCCCATTGTCTTTCCCTCTGACTTCCTTCTATCTTCCTTGCAGCTCGTACAGGCAAAGCCGCGCTCCGAGTCGTCTGGCTCCTTTGACTTGGACTCCCGCCCATACTAGAATGGCCCCGGCATGGACTTGAACCCCAAACCGATCTACGGCAACTGGGCCCACGGCTGGGCCCTCGACGTGCACACGCTCGGCAGCCGCGTTGGCGACGGCGAGCGCTCGAAGTTCGCCCGCTTCGAGACCGAGCGCAGCGAGATCGGCGAGGCCCTCTACCGGCTGAAGTACCGTCTGGAAAGGGAACAGGCGAGGCTCATCGCCCGGGCCATGGCCGGATTCGCCCGCGGCCGGCTCGAGCTGCGCGGCCTGGCCGCGGTCCTGCCGGTTCCGCCGTCGAACGCCGACCGCTCGTTCCAGCCCGTGTCCGAGATGGCCGCCGCCCTCGGCGCCGAACTGGACCTTCCCGCCCCGGCCGATTACCTGCTGAAAATCAAGGATACGCCGGCCTTGAAGAACCTGGAGGACACCCGCGAACGCCGCGGGGAGCTGGAGGGCGCTTTCGCCGTCGTGGACCGGCGCTTTGCCGGAGCGCACCTGCTGCTGCTGGACGACCTCTTCCGCTCGGGGGAGACGCTGAAAGCGGCTACCGCCGCCCTGCTCTTTTCCGGGGGGGCCGGAGCCGTCTCGGTGATCACCGCGACGTATACCCGGACAAGATCATGAGCCTTGCGGAGGAGAAGGCCTGGCGGGCGCTGGCCGCGACCCCGGGACTGGGGCCAAAGGCGCTGTGGCGCATCGCCGATTTTCTGCTTGCACGCGGGCGGCCGGCGTCATGGCTGCTGGACAACCCGGAGCCGGCGCGGGAGGTTCTGTCCGGCCTCAAGGCGGGAACCGCCTCTTGCGGTCCGGACCTGGCGGACTCGGCGCTCCGGGCCCCGGCGCTGCCTGCGGGCATGACCCTGCTGCATCCGTTGCATCCGGCTTTTCCCCGCCGCCTGCTCGAGCGCAGGAAACACATGTCCCTTCCCGCGCTGCTTTACGCCTCGGGAGACCCGGCTCTTCTGGAGCTCCCGGCCGTGGCCGTCGTCGGCCGCCGCGACGCCGACAACGAGGCGCGGACAATCGCCGCCGCCCTGGCCGCGCGCCTGGCCGAAGGCGGCTCGGCCGTCGTCTCCGGGCATGCCGCCGGCATCGACGCCGCCGCCCATGCCGGCGCTTTGCGCGCCGGCGGAGCGACGATCGCCGTCCTGCCCGAGGGGCTGGGCGGATTTCGCGCCCGGCCCGAGCTGCGCAGCCTGCTTGGCGCCGGCCATGCCCTGTTCCTCTCGCAATTCCCCCCCGACGCCGGCTGGACGCCGTTCCAGGCCATGGCGCGCAACAAGCTGGTCGCCGCGCTCGCCGACGCCATGGTCGTGGTCCGCTGCGGACCCGAGCGCGACCACCGCAACCGCAGGAGCGGCACCTTCGACGCCGCCCGCGCCGCGCTCGGGCTCGGAGTTCCCCTGTACGTCGCCGTGCCTTCGTCCCCTGCCATGGCGCCGGAAGGCAGCCAGGCGCTGATCCGCCTGGGCGCCGTCCCCTGGCAGCCCGAGTCAGGAGCCGGGCCGATCATCGAGATGATCCACAAGCCCAAAGCGGATCCGCTGCCGGCGCAAAAGAAATTGTTTTAGCCGATTCGGGGCTTTCAATTTTTTCTTGACGCGTCTTCTTCCAATCGATCGCCGGCGTTCCGTCTCTTGGCTTTCCTGACACCGACACGTAGTTTCGTCGTCCCCCGATTTGCTTTCTCCTTCCCCGGCCTGTACAATCGCGCCATGGACGCGAACAACAAGAACTTCTTCTGGGGCCTGCTGCTGGGGGCCGCCGCGGCGGCCATCGCCGGCGCCGTGGCCCTGAGCCTGTCGTTCCGCGACGCGGCTGCCGGCGACGGCGATCCCACGCAGGTCGCCCGACCCGGCAAAAAGAGAAAGAAGCCCGCGGCAAAAGCCAAAAAGCGCAAAAAATAGGGCGCGGCACGGGTCGGGTCTCATGCCTTTCCGCTTGCTTCCAGGACAAACCTGGAAGGAAGAGGCGCTCGACGGGGTGATCGTGTTCCATGAAGCCGCTGACCGCGAAGCGGCGCTCGTGATCGGTGCCGCCGCCGGCGAAGCGCTGCGCTTCGCCGGCCGGCGCTGGGGACTGCGGCCGCCGGCCGACCTCCAGGTCCATGCCCTCGCCTCCTGGGAGGGATTCCTTTTCGTTGCCGCCCCATGGCCCTGGCGCCTCTACCTCCTGATCACGTTTCCCCTCTGGGTGTGGCGCGTGCGCCGCGTCTGGAGGGTCGCCGGCGGCTGGACCCAGCGCTTCGGCCGCCGGCTGGCTGTGGGGGTCAAGCCGCCCCGGCTGCTCCTGCAAGCCGACCGCGAACTTGGGCGACGCCTGTTCCGGGACGAGACCGATCTGGGGAGCAAGATGCGCCAGATCGCCTGGCACGAAACGGTCCATGCCTGCACCCTCGACCTCAGGCTGCCCGCCTGGCTGAACGAGGGGCTGGCCATGTTCGCCGTCGACCTGCTCGCCGACAAGCCGACCGTTTTGCCCGAGACCTTGGACTGGATGACGGCAAGGGACGCCGCCTCAGGACGCGGCTACCCTTCCCATTCCCGCAAGCGCGGCGAGGCGTTCCTGCGCCTGTATGCCCAGGGATATTGGCGTGTGCGTTATTTGGAAGAGAGGCATCCCGGACTGCTGCGGGAGCTCCTGGGCATCCGCCGCCAAGCCGACGATTGGCTGCGTCCGATCGCCGACGCCTGCGCGGTTCCCAAAGCCTCGGGTTGGGCCGCGATCGACCGCAAGATCCACGGCCATTTCAGGAAGAGACAGGACGAAGCTCAAAGAACGAACTCTCAGTGTTCGTGATAGTAACCGCAATCAACAAACTCATTGGATGTCTCGAGATAGGGGGCTTTCATCCATGCTCTTTTCAGATCGCCGATCACATGGAGTGGTTGGCGCAGGCACCCCTTCCCCTGCAGCCATCACTTCCTGGGTTTGCTCGATTTTGGTTTTTTTCATCCCTATTCACGAAAGCTCGTTGATGGCCCGCTACTGTTCACGATCACTATCATGAATCGTCCGCAGGGTTTCTTGCTGATCCTAACGCTAACACTCAGTGTGCGTGAGCAGCTGTTTTGGGATTTTTCTGATCACGCTTTTGGGACAGAACAT
>CAZVPI010000028.1:0-5643 GCA_964628035.1 uncultured Clostridia bacterium
TACTCGATGATGTCGGTGACGCTGCCGGCGCCGATGGTGCGGCCGCCCTCGCGGATGGCGAACTTCAGGCCCTTCTCCATCGCGATCGGCGTGATCAGCTCGATCTCCAGGTTCGCGTTGTCGCCCGGCATCACCATCTCCGTGCCCGCCGGCAGCTTCACCGAACCCGTCACGTCCGTCGTGCGGAAAAAGAACTGCGGCCGGTACCCCGTCACGAACGGCGTGTGCCGGCCCCCCTCTTCCTTGCTCAGCACCAGCACCTCGGCCTTGAACTTCGTGTGCGGCGTGATCGAACCCGTCTTGGCCAGCACCATGCCCCGCTCCACCTCCTCGCGGTCCGTGCCCCGCAGCAGCACCCCGATGTTGTCCCCGGCCCGGCCCTCGTCCAGGAGCTTCTTGAACATCTCCACGCCCGTCACCACCCGCTTGCGCGTCTCGCGGATGCCCGTGATGTCGACCTCGTCGCCCACCTTCACGATGCCCCGCTCCACACGCCCCGTCACCACCGTCCCCCGCCCCGAGATCGTGAACACGTCCTCGATCGGCATCAGAAACGGCTTGTCAATCGGTCGCTCCGGCAGCTGAATGTAGCTGTCCACCGCGTCCATCAGGGCGATGATCTTCTTGTTCCACTCGTCCTCCGGGTTGCCGTCGCTCTCCATGCTCTTGAGCGCGCTCCCGCGCACGATCGGAATCTGGTCCCCGGGAAACCCGTAGCTGCTCAAAAGCTCCCGGATCTCCAGCTCCACCAGGTCCAGGATCTCCTTGTCCTCCACCATGTCGCACTTGTTCATGAACACCACGATCGCCGGCACGTTCACCTGCCGCGCCAACAGTATGTGCTCCCGCGTCTGCGGCATCGGACCGTCCGCCGCCGACACCACCAGGATCGCCCCGTCCATCTGCGCCGCCCCCGTGATCATGTTCTTCACGTAGTCGGCGTGCCCCGGACAGTCGATGTGCGCGTAGTGCCGCTCCTTCGTCTCGTACTCCACGTGCGCAATGTTGATCGTGATGCCCCGCTCCTTCTCCTCCGGCGCGTTGTCGATGCTCCAGAAATCACGGTACTTCACCCGCTCGTTCACCTTGCTCAGCACCTTCGTGATCGCCGCCGTCAGCGTCGTCTTGCCGTGGTCCACGTGCCCGATCGTGCCGATATTCAAATGCGCCTTCGTGCGATCGAATTTCTCCTTTGCCATCGTTGCCTCCTAGTTCGTCGTATAGATACCCAGCTGGGTCTTCAGCACTTCGTTCATCTTCTCCTCGCTCATCTCGCTGTACTTGAGGAACTCCAGCGAATAGTTGCCGCGCCCCTGCGTGAGCGTGCGCAGGGCCTTGGCATAGCCGAACATCAGGGCCAGCGGCACCTGGCCGTCGATGACGTGCAGGCCGTTCTTCAGGTCCATGCGCGTCACCTTGCCCTGGCGGGCGTTGAGGTCGGCCATCACCTCGCCCAGGTAATCGTCCTGCACGACGATCTCGATCTTCATGATCGGCTCGAGCATGATCGGGCTGCCCTGGCGGAAGGCCGCCTTGAAGGCCATGGAGGCGGCGATCTTGTAGGCCAGCTCGGTGGAATCCTCTTCGTGGAACGAGCCGTCCAGCAGCTCCACCTCGACGTGGGTGATGGGGAAGCCGGCGATGACGCCGATGTCCATGGCCTCGCGCACGCCCTGCTCGATGGCCGGCAGGAACTCCTTGGGGATGACGCTGGGCTTGACGCGCGAGGCGAAGCGGAACTTGCCGTCGCCGGCGAAGGGGCGCACCTCGAGCACGACGTGGCCGTATTGCGCCTTGGCGCCCGACTGCTTGACGTATTTTTCCTCGCCGCGGGCCGGCTGGCGCACCGTCTCGTAGTAGGCGACGCGCGGCTTGCCCAGCTTGGTCTGGATCTTGAACTCGCGCTTGATGCGCTCCTGGATGACCTCCAGGTGCAGCTCGCCCATGCCCGAGAGGATGGCCTGGCCGGTGTGCGAATCGACGTAGGACTTCAGCGTCGGGTCCTCGCTGACCAGCTTGGCCAGCACCTCGTCCAGCTTCTGGTGCTCCGAGGTCAGCCGCGGCTCGATGGTCGCCTGCACCACCGGCTCGGGGAACTGGATGGCGTCGAGCACGATGGGGTGGCGCTCGTCGCAGAGGGTGTCGCCGGTGGCCACGTCCTTGAGCCCCACGGTGGCGGCGATGTCGCCGGCGTGGACGGCGTCGACCTCCTCGCGCTTGTTGGCGTGCATCTTCAGCAGCTTGGCCAGGCGCAGCTTCTGGCCGCGGCGGCCGTTGAGCACGGTGGCGCCGAGCTTGATTACCCCCGAGTAGACCCGGAAATAGACCAGCTGGCCGACGTAGGGATCGGTCATGATCTTGAAGACCAGCGCCGACAGGGGCTCGGCGTCGGAGAGCTTGCGCGCCAGCTTGCGCCCGTTTTTCGGGTCGAAGCCAACCACGTCGGCCTGGTCGGCCGGCGAGGGCAGGTAGTCGACCACGGCGTCCAGCAGGTTCTGCACCCCCTTGTTGCGGAACGAGGACCCGAGCAGCACCGGAACGGCCTGCAGGCTGAGGGTGGCGGCGCGCACCGCCTTCTTCAGCAGGGCGACGGGCACGTCCTTCTTCTCCAGGAACAGCTCCATCACCTCGTTGTCCATCTCGGCCAGGCGCTCGAGCAGGTGCTCGCGGTGCAGGGCCACCTCGTCGCGCAGGGCGCCGGGGACCTCGCCGCTCTCGACGGCGGCGCCGGGCAGCTCGCCGTTGAAGCGGTAGGCCTTCTGCTCCAGCAGGTCGACCATGCCGGCGAAGCTGTCCTCGCTGCCCAGGGGCAGGTGCAGGGGCAGGGTGGGCACCTGGAACTTCTCCTCGATCTGGTTGACGACGTCGAAGAAGTCGGCGCCCACGCGGTCCATCTTGTTCACGTAGGCGATGCGCGGGATGCGGTACTTGGAGGCCTGGAACCAGACCTTCTCGGTCTGGGGCTCGACGCCGCCCACGCCGCACAGGACGATGATCGCCCCGTCCAGCACGCGCAGCGAGCGCTCCACCTCGGCGGTGAAGTCGACGTGACCCGGGGTGTCGATGATGTTGATGCGATGGTCGTTCCAGAAGCAGGTGGTGGCGGCCGAGGTGATGGTGATGCCGCGCTCCTGCTCCTGCTCCATCCAGTCCATGACGGCGGTGCCCTCGTCCACCTCGCCGATCTTGTAGGTCACGCCGGTGGTGAAGAGGATGCGCTCGGTGGTGGTGGTCTTGCCGGCGTCGATGTGCGCCATCAGGCCGATGTTGCGGATCTTGTCCACCGACACGCTCTTCATGGTCCGGATCTCCTGTCCTGCCCCCTCGCGGCTACCAGCGGTAATGGGCGAAGGCGCGGTTGGACTCGGCCATCTTGTGCACGGTCTCGCGCTTCTTCATGGCGCCGCCCTTCTCGGTGTAGGCGTCGAGGATCTCGCCGACCAGCTTCTCGCGGAAGGAGCGGCCGCCGCGCTCGCGGGCGTAGTCGACCAGCCAGCGCACGCCCAGCGAGTAGGAGCGCTCCTTGCGCACTTCCATGGGCACCTGGTAGGTGGCGCCGCCGACGCGGCGGGAGCGGGTCTCCACCTGCGGGCGCACGTTCTCGATGGCCTTGGTGATCACCTTGAGGGGATCCTCTTTCATCTTTTCCTGGATGGTGTCCATGGCCCCGTAAACGATCTGCTGCGCCAGGTTCTTCTTGCCGCTGTACATGACCTTGGTGATCAGCTTGGCCAGGATGGAGGAGTTGTACAGCGGGTCGACCAGGACCTCTTTCTTCTTGGTGATTTTTTTTCTGGGCATTTATTTCTCCTGGGCTCCCTTCTTGCGCTTGGCGCCGTACTTCGAGCGGCTGCGCTGGCGGTTCTCCACGCCGGTGGAGTCCTTGGCGCCGCGCACGATGTGGTAGCGGACGCCGGGCAGGTCCTTGACCCTGCCGCCGCGCACCAGCACGATGGAGTGCTCCTGCAGGGCGTGCCCCTCGCCGGGGATGTATGCCGTCACCTCGATGCCATTGGTCAGGCGCACGCGGGCCACCTTGCGCATGGCCGAGTTGGGCTTCTTGGGATTGGTGGTGAACACGCGGGTGCACACCCCCCGTTTCAGCGGGCAGTTCTGCAGCGCCGGCGATTTGCTCTTCTCGCTCGCGCTCCTCCTGCCGAGGCGGACCAACTGGTTAATGGTAGGCAAATTTCCTCCTGTACAAACGTTAAGGATTTTTTTGCGAATGAATCCCTATCTTTTTCGGACGGAAAAGGTTTTTATACCACAAAAACGGACCCGTGGTCAAGGGGATTTCCTTACAATTCGGGGGATGCTCGCAACGCGGATGTTTGTCTTTGAAAAAAACCCGGTGACGACCTACTTTCCCACTCCGTTGCCAGAGCAGTATCATCGGCACTGAAGAGCTTAACTTCCGGGTTCGGAATGGGACCGGGTGTGGCCTCTTCGTTATGGTCACCGGGAATATTGCCTACTTCCCGTCAATGTTGCTCTATTAGATCTGTCGGGCCCATGAGGCTCAACAAACTTTATGATCAAGGCTCACGACCGATTAGTACTGGTTAGCTTAAACCCTTGCGGGCCTTACACACCCAGCCTATCAAACTCGTCGTCTGCGAGTGGTCTTCAGCTCTCTTGCGAGAGGGGAGATCTTATCTCGGGATTGGCTTCCCACTTAGATGCTTTCAGCGGTTATCCAGAATAAATGTAGCTACCCAGCTATGCCCTTGGCAGGACAACTGGATTACCAGAGATTTACCCATCCCGGTCCTTTCGTACTAGGGACAGATTCCCTCAGATCTCCTACGCCCACTGTGGATAAGGACCGAACTGTCTTGCGACGTTCTGAACCCAGCTCACGTACCACTTTAATCGGCGAACAGCCGAACCCTTGGGACCTGCTCCAGCCCCAGGATGTGATGAGCCGACATCGAGGTGCCAAACCTCCCCGTCGATGTGAACTCTTGGGGGAGATAAGCCTGTTATCCCCAGAGTACCTTTTATCCGTTGAGCGATGGCCCTTCCATACAGAACCACCGGATCACTAAGCCCTGCTTTCGCATCTGCTCGACCTGTCGGTCTCGCAGTCAAGCAATCTTATGCCTTTACACTCTACGGCTGATTTCCAAACAGCCTGAGATTACCTTTGGGCACCTCCGTTACGATTTTGGAGGCGACCGCCCCAGTCAAACTACCCGCCTAACACTGTTTCCCGGAAGGATGACTTCCAGGGTTAGAATTCCAATACGATAAGGGTGGTATCCCAAGGATGGCTCCATCCCGACTGGCGTCGGGACTTCAAAGCCTCCCACCTATCCTGGACATACCGCACCAAAATTCAATATTAGGGTGCAGTAAAGGTTCATGGGGTCTTTCTGTCCAGCAGCGGGTAATGGGCATCTTGACCCATGCTACAAGTTCGTCGTGCATCTCCTTGAGACAGCGCCCAAGTCGTTACGCCTTTCGTGCGGGTCGGAACTTACCCGACAAGGAATTTCGCTACCTTAGGACCGTTATAGTTACGGCCGCCGTTTACTGGGGCTTCAATTCAGAGCTTCTTCCACCTTGCGGCGGAATGACCCCTCCTTTTAACCTTCCAGCACCGGGCAGGCGTCAGACCCTATACATCGATTTTTTGTCTTT
>CAZVPI010000029.1:0-5595 GCA_964628035.1 uncultured Clostridia bacterium
CAGCGTGGAATAGTACTCCTCGATCTTGCCGAAAAGCCTCTTGACGGGAACGGTTATGGAATCGGTTGCAGGCTGGTAAAAGGCGCGGCTTCCGCCGAAGCTGATCTCCGGCCTATTGGGCATGTTCTCAACGATTTTTTCTGCTTTTTCGATCGGCTGCGCTTCCGGGGCCTTCATGATCTCGGGGAGTTTCTTTTTGGGGATGCCCTCGATGTCCTCCATGCGGAAAACGGTATAATAACGAAGGATGGGGGCATTTTTCGTCAGGCCGTCTTCCTTGTCCCCGTCAATCTCGTCTTCCTGCTTCTTCAGGTCGCGGAATTTCCAGAAGACAACGGGGAAGCCCTGGGCGCCTTTCTTCACATGGGCGCCGATGGCCCTGGCCTGGTTGAAGGTGAGGAAAAACGAGCTGCCGGAAAAGGCGAGGATGAAGGCATTGATTCCCCGGTAAGGCTTCCGGGTGATGAGGTTCTGCGGGGCGCTCCCCTCCCAGGGCCGGCGCCAGGGGATGACGCCTTTTTCCAGCATGGCAATGATCCGCTGAGTCACGATCTCATAAACTTTCGACATTTTCTTTCTCCATTTCCCGCCTGTCTTTTCCGAGATCAGGTCTTAAAGAAAAAAGCCAATCACCCTTGGGCGGCAGGCTCGGTCTTGAAAGAAGCGCGGGCAGCCACTTGGGCCGGGGCAGCCGTCGCAGGGAATCCCCGGGGAATGCAGTATTTTTCCTCTGGGCGACCGAGCCGGCATTGAGGAAGGCCAGGGGGAAAATAATCGCGGCCGGAGGCCGGGATAGCATCCGGGGACTGAACCGGTTAAGTGTAGGCCGCGCCCTCCCTGCCGACCGGGGGTGATTGAGTAGCCGGAGCCCATGCTTCCTGGGTGGGGACCCCTTGGAGCCCGGGCGGAGGCGTCTTTTTCCTTGATGGCCTGAAAAATCTCCTCAGGATGCCCCAGGAGGCGCGATCTCTAACAGGATAAGGGATTAGGGCTAGGGGAAAACACGGGAATCAGGGCGGGGGCAAGGGGTAGGGTCCAGGGGGCCTTGAAGCCCCTGGCACGAGTAGAAGGCATATTCAGCAGGATAAACAATTTGTTGTGTCAAAACACCTGGAATCCGCTCGGGCGGGCAGGCCGGCGCAGTTCCCGGCGAGCCTCCAACCGCGATTGGACTCAATTCCATGATCCCAAAAACTGCGCTTGGCTGAATATAAAATTGAAAAATTAGTAATGAAATATCCCAAGGAGGATCGAGCTCCCGACCTTCTGGATGCCATTCTGAGGGGTGAAATCGCCAAAAAACCTCGAAACCATTTGCCTATAATGGTTTTGTTTAATGTGGAAAAGCTAAAAAATGCCAAATGTGTCTGGATTGTGGCTAAGTCTTTTTAAAGAAGGATTCAGAAAAATCTGATTGACTATAGAACCATTTTTGAACTATCCTAGATAAAATACTTTTATTGGAGGGGAAAATGATATGTCCATTTTGCAAAGAAGAAATAAAAGATGGTGCCACATTATGTAAATTCTGTAAGTCTAGTCTTATTGATAAGCCGGTTGAGATTAAAGGCGAACTTAAAACAGCTAAAGAAATTGCTTCTAATCAATTTGCTGAACAGCCACATCCTATTAAGTCTGGTTTTATTAAAAAAGACAGGAAGAAGATATTTTTGATATCGATAATTGGGATTGTAGCGGTGGCAGTTGTTGTAATAGGGTGGATATTGTTTGCTCCAAAAATAAAAGGAGAGGAAAAGCGAGAGATAAATACTAATTCCTCTATTTCAGAAATATCTGAGGCAGAAAAACATTATCTTAAGGGTGGAGAATTGTTTCTTAATCATTCATATGATGATGCTATCACTGAATTCACAAAAACAATCCAGCTGAATCCCAGTTATGCTGCTGCTTATGACAATAGGGGGTTTTTGTATTTAATTGCTGAGCAATATGAACTTGCCCTCAATGATTTAACAAAAGCTATTAGTCTTGATCCACAGCGTGCAAGCGCTTATTTAGCCAGAGGTAGGGTCCATTATTTAATGAACCATTATGACGAAGCTATAAAGGATTTATCTAAGTCAATCGAAGTAAATCCAACCGATGGAGTCTCCTATTATTTTAGAGGGCTAAGTTACAGTGATAAGGAATTGTATAATGAAGCTGTTTCTGATTTGATAAAAGCCAAAGAGTTAGATCCTGATAATACTGAGGTGTATAAACAATTAGGATATGCTCATTTTAAAATTGGGAATAATGATCAAGCCATTAATGACTTCACTAAGGCAATAGAAGTGGATCCAAACGATATGTTTTCATACACATGGAGAGGCAGAACTTATCGAGAAATCGGATCATACGATAACGCAATTGCAGATTACTCAAGAGCGATAAAACTTTCACCAGAAGAGAAGGGGATTTACTATTTTCGGGGAAAAGCATGTTACTTGAAAGGTGATTTTGATGCAGCATTACTTGATTTGAATAAAGCAATTGAACTTGATCCGCAATATGGTCTTGCTATTTCTAGCAGGGGAGATGTGCTTTTAGCCAAGAGCTTAATTGAGCAAGCTATGTTGGATTTTAACAAAGCGATTGAAATCGTTCCTGAATTTGCAGACACATATTATTCGAGAGCTAAGGCTTTATTGATACAAAAAGATTATGATCGAGCATGGGCCGATCTACATAAAGCCGAGGAGCTCGGATTCGGTGTTGAGCCAGAATTCGTTGGAAGGCTTAAAGAAGAATCGGGAAGGGAGCATTAAATATTAAACAAGCTTAATTAGGAGGATCACATGTTATGCCCATTTTGCAAAGAAGATATTAAAGATGGTGCGATTAAATGCAGGCATTGCGAATCTTTGCTGATCGAAAAACCACTCATTGAAGATCCATCACATGATTCAACCAAAGAGAACGTCGAGGTGCAAAAGCCATTAAATATAAAGAATAACCGGGTTAGGAATATTATTGGAATTATAGTGTTGATATTGATTATATTAAGCACCATTCTATATTTAAATTATAATAAAAGGAATAATAGTAATAATAGTAGGCTTAACAATATTCTCGCAAAATATGAAAGAGGCGATAGTGATGCAGAGAACATCTATCACCAAACTCTGAATGCTTTATATAAAACAGTCGATGTACTTGAAAACCTTGCATATCTTAGGAAAGTAGATCCAAGTGAGATCCGCGGTGTACTATCAAAACGGGACGAACATGATGAGAATGCTGAGATAATTCATCAGCAGATTGTAAACGGAATATATCGTGAATTTGAATTGTTGGCATTACTTGCAGTTAAATATGGTTGCAATAAGTCTTCAATAAATAAAATTGTTAATGATTGGAAAGAACGAGATAATGCCGCCGAAAACACAAATCAGCAAAAACTAAATGGAATCTATAGAATATTCGACTTGCTGTCATTGATTGGAGATTCTGTTGGTGTTAGCAAAAATGCCCTGTTAAATGTTTCAGATAAGTTTAGGAAAGGTGATGATGATGCCGAAAACATAAATCATCAGATGGTAAATGGGTTTTATCGATCTGTTGATCTGTTATTGCTCATTATAAAAAAGGAAGGAGTCAATGAAAGTGAAGCGATGAATATAAAATCAAGTTTTATGAAAACTGATGAAAATGCCGAGAATATCAACCATCAAATATTAAATGGAGTTAGGAGGATATTTGAATGCTTCATTCTTCTATCTAAACGATCTGTTCCAATTTTACTAATTTGATTAAAATAAATAGGGTAATGGAGGTGGGGAATGATTTGTCCTTTTTGCAAAGAAGAAATTAAAGACGGTGCAATTAAGTGCAAACATTGTGGCAGTATGCTTGATGGTTCAAAAGTTAGTAAACAGAAAATGGTTATATGTCCTTTTTGTAAAGAAGATATTGTTGAGGGTTCATTAAAATGTGAGCATTGTGGCAGTTTGCTTGATACTAAAAAAGTTACCGCTCAGGTCGATAGGCCATCTCCATATAAATTTGCTGCAGCCACAAATGTTTCAAATCAAGGTTGGATTGGTTGCATAATTGGGGGAGCGCTAATGATGATAAGCCCAATTCTCCCTTGGGCAA
Source organism: uncultured Clostridia bacterium (assembly GCA_964628035.1). Classification (GTDB taxonomy): domain Bacteria; phylum Acidobacteriota; class Aminicenantia; order UBA2199; family UBA2199; genus UBA2199. The sequence goes on from CAZVPI010000029.1 coordinate 4,099, forward strand.
CCGCGATTGGCAGTGTTTTTTCTGCGAATGGGTTTGATAAACTCGGAGTTCAAGCCTTTCTCATTATATTATTTGGACTCGGGATATTATATGGAGGAGTGAAAGTTAAATCAGGTAAAGGGACCATATCTCTTGCTTTAATATTTAGTATAATATCAGTTATTGATGCCATTATTTTATGGCAAGCATTGAACGAGCAAATGGCAACAACTAGTTTTGGCGGGTATCAACTCGGCTCAATAGGGATTGGTTTCTGGTTTTATTTAGCAGGTGTTGTAGTTTCAATCATTTCTGTACTCTATACTATTTTTTCAAAAAAATAACTTATCAAAAACATATTCCTTTTAAATAACGGAGGTTCTAATGCTATGTCCGATGTGTAAGGAAGAAATTAAAGACGGTGCAATTAAGTGCAGACATTGCGGAAGTATGCTAGGTGACAATAATATGCCCCACCAAAAAATGATACAATGCCCCTATTGTTTAGAAGACATTATTGTGGGATCTAAAAAGTGCGATCATTGTGGGAGTGAACTTGTAATACCCCCACCAAAGATTATTGAAGAACCTCAATCTCTATTCAAACTTAATGAAATAAAGAAGGGAACATCTAAGAACAGAGTTATAAAGCTAATTGGCATATTGGTTGTGGGGGTATTCCTTGCTTTGTTAATTCGCTCGTGTTTTAAGAATGCAGGGGAAGAAATGGACGATGGAATGCATAAAATATCCGGCTACGCAAATGAAGAAAATGAGCAACGACAAAAAATGGAGGATAGTTTGAGGGAGGCGCAGAATAGCCCGTCAATAGAATTGATAAAATTGGAGACCCAATTAGTAGACACTTTTCCAGGGTTAGAGTATTTTGAAACAAAAGGGATTGTTCAGAATATTACTAAAAATCGCACTATGACCAATATGGAAGTTATTGTGCTTTTTTATGATGCTGAAGGCAATCAAATATTCACAGATCAAGGAGACATTGAGTTTGAAACTCTAGCCCCGGGGGTATCAAGTCCTTTTGAAGTAAAAACATTTAAAGCAATTGAAGCATTGAGGATGATAAAGAAGGTTGATGTTGAATTTAAAAGCAATCGAGAATGAGGTTAAACTAAATATGAATCTAAGGAAGGTTAATTGACAAAAATAAATGTATTTTTACTTTTATTCCTTATAATGATTTTACAAGTCTATTCACAAAAAGTATTTTCCGTCCAAACTGCGAATCAAGCTGATGTTAAGGTCTTTGTTATCCAGTATGAGAATCAGGCCGATTTGAAGGTCTTCAAAGTAAAATACGAAAATCAAGCTGGTCAAAATGACGGCAAGTGGTTTTTCGTTAAGTATCCCAACCAGGCCCAAAAGAAGATATTTTTTGTTAAGTACTCAAACCAGGCTGAAGTTAAAATTTACTTTGTTAAATATGAGAATCAGTCCGGATGGCGATAACGTAAAATATTTTTCGCACATTTTAGAAGAGAGGTAGTCCTCCAAGTT
>CAZVPI010000030.1:0-5075 GCA_964628035.1 uncultured Clostridia bacterium
AATGTTGAAGATCAAGGGTATTGATTGTTCTCAGCGTCTTCAATGGATTCATCTGTTGGGCATTGGCTTTATCGCTGGAGAGAAGAACCTTTACTTCTGCCTGCTCAATGATTTCAAGATTTCTTTCAGTTGGAACTAAGGGATTCAATGGCACATATCCGCACCCTGAAAGCAGGACGGCAATACAGGAACAATAAGACTCCAAATCGTCGTTGATGATGACTCCAATATGCCTCGTATTGAGATCCGATATTTGTTGCTTGAATGAGTTGTGGATGTCTGAAACTTTTTGCGCAACCTGGCCGTACGAAAAGTACTGACCTTGAATATAGAAGGCATTTCGTTCAGTAAATCTCTTGAGTGAAGTGAGTATCTGTTCAATCATTTACCGAGTAAAGATTAACAGCACTTTTGATCAGCAATAATCCAAAATATTCATACATCACAAACTGCTTTTCTTGATCGTTCGATAATCATTATTTCCAGTCGATAAAGAGCTTGGCAGTGGGGCCTCCTCATCTAAATCGAGACACTTCACCAATCCTGTAGAATCTTTCTTGTATCGTAGCCCACTCTCAGGACAGACCATGATCGCCTCAGAATTCGGCTTTAAGACATGCCCGTGCCGGCTCATCCATCCTCTTTGTTTGCCAGGAACTCCAACAATGAACGCATAATCGGGGACATCCTTGGTGACGACCGCACCAGCCGCAATAAAAGCATAACGACCGATGGTAATTCCGCAGACAATCGTCGCGTTGGCTCCTATCGTAGCGCCCCTTTTTATCAGGGTCGTCTCGTAAAGCGAATGGCGTAGGACCTGGGAACGAGGATTCGAAACATTAGTCAGGACACAAGAAGGTCCCAGAAATACATCATCCTCGATCGTAATTCCAGTGTATATTGAGACATTGTTTTGAATTTTTACATTATTGCCAACACGAACATTATTCCCGATGTTTACATTCTGTCCTAAAATGCATTTCTTGCCGATTCTTGCTCCGCTCTGAATGTGGCAGAAATGCCATATCTTTGTACCCTCTCCAATTGTGACCCCTTCATCAATATATGATGACTCATGAACAAAATAATTTTTCTCGCTCATCGGATAGCTCCATAGAGCATAGGATGCCCATCATCCCCTTTTGGAGACAAAGGGATCTCTTTGCGTATATCATGAGCTAGCTGAATGGATGGCAAAGAATCATCCAGTCCAAAGCCCTTTCCGGCCAGGGTCTCGCGATATACCGCTGTATGCAAATCGGCAAAGCCGTCGGAGAACTCGATCGCCTGGCCGTCTATGGTCAGGGCGCGGAAGGTGCGCTTGCCGGCAGTGACAGCCTCGGGAGGTAAATCGGAGTGGTCGAGGGAGAGGAACCAGCGGACGCGGGCTTTTTCGAGCTCCAGGAAGCCGGAGGCCTTTTCCGGAGTCGAGAGGTGGACTTCCTGGTGCTTGGGAGAGCCGAAGATCCAGAGGAGCATGTCGAAGAAGTGGATGCCGATGTTCGTTGCCACCCCACCCGACTTGTGGATGTCTCCTTTCCAGGAAACTGAATACCAGCGGCCGCGGGAAGTGATGTAGGTCAGGTCGATCTCGTATTTCTTTTCCGATTTCTCTTTTTCAACCTTTTCCTTCAAGGCGATGATCGAGGGGTGGAGGCGGAGTTGCAGGACGGTCCAGATCCTCTTGCCGGTCTCGTGCTCGAATTCCCTTAATGCGTCTATGTTCCAAGGATTAAGGACCAGGGGCTTTTCGCAGATGGCGTCGGCGCCGATACGCAAAGCGAAACGGATGTGGGCGTCATGAAGATAGTTGGGAGAGCAAATCGAGACATAGTCGATGGCCTTCTCGGGGCCCTGGCGGCGAAGCTTCTCGGCGTGGCGGTCGAAGCGTTCGAATTCGGTAAAGAAACGGGCGTCAGGGAAGTACTTGTCTAGCACCCCGACTGAGTCTGATTTGTCTAGCGCCGCGACTAGGGTGTTGCCCGTGTCTTTAATCGCCTGAAGATGACGGGGAGCTATATACCCTGCGGCGCCTATGAGAGCGAAGTTTTTGGGGTGCATTAGGAAGCTCTCAAGTTTAAAGTATAAAGTATAAAGTTCAAAGTAAGAGAGAAGGCGCTAGAGAGCATAAGAAGACCTCAAGTTTAAAATATCAAGGACAAAGTTTAAAGAAAGGGAGAAGGCAAATGAAGAGCGCATTTCGGAATGGGAAAAAGACAGCCCAGAATTCACTTTTTGCGTATTTTTGAACATATAGCTCCAAGGATTTTTTTTATCTGATCCGATTCGTTAATCAATGCCTTGATTCTTATTGGCTCGGCGATATCGATCTTGTCTATGATTCGCAGCCAATAATTTGCCTCACGTATTTCTTTTAAGGAAATGCGAACTTTATTTGTGAAATCAGCTGAAGAGCAAGCGCCCTGGGATTCTTCGTAATTTGCGCCACAGGAAGTGGCTGACTTGGCTAGTTGAAATTTTAGAATGTTGTTTTCCTGCGTACTTTTTATGGATTTAAGAAATCTTAAAACATCGACAGAAAAATTAAACAATCTGTCGCAAAGTTCGTTGTCTTTCATTTAGTTCGTTACTTTTTCTTACTTTAAACTTTATACTTTATACTTTAAACTTTATTCGCCCTGAGCTCTTCTTTAAGTCTCTTGATGTGTCCTCTACCAAGACCTTTAACCTCACAACCGAGCTCAAGATACTGCTTGATCTTTTCGTCGCTAAGGATCAGGAAACAGTCGATAATGGCAATGGGCTTGCCGGCCAATTTCACGATCTCGGAAGGCGATAAGTCGAGATACGCCTCATGGCGGACGGCGAGCACCAGGGCGTCGCAGCCGTAAAGGGAGGAGGAGAGGTCCTTGGAAACCTGAAGAGATTTCAATTTCTTTTGGTTGCGGAAGAACTTCTCTTTGCCGACGACGGGGTACTCGTCCTGCTTCTCGAACTCCCACCAGCGGTCGACATAAGGGTCGTGGACGCGGATCTCGGCGCCCATTTCGGAGAGGCGGCGGACCAGGACCTCGGAGCCCGAGTATCTGGTGTCGCCCACGTCCTCGCGGTAGGAGGCGCCGCAGACCAGGATTTCGGCGCCGGCGACCGGCACGTTCATGTTCCTGAGGGCGTCGCGGACCAGCTGGGCGGCGTGCAAAGCCCGGGTGTCGTTGATGTCTATGGCCTTGGGCGTGATGCGGAAGATGTCGTCCTCGAAACCGAACACGTGCTTGTAGGCCCAGACGCCCAGGCCGCCGTCCTTGGGCAGGCAATACCCCCCTACTCCGGGTCCGGGGAAGATCATGTTGGAGTGGGTGGGGCGTACCTTGACGGCCTGGATGACCTTGCCGATGTCGACGCCGTTGCGCTCGGCGAACAGCGACCACTCGTCCAGGAAGGCCAGGATGGTGGCGCGATAGGAGTTCTCGACGATCTTGGCCGTTTCCGACTCGATGGGCCGGTCGAGGACGGTCAAGGGATACTTGTCGACATGGATCACTTCGCTGAGGAACTTGACGACGCGCTCGCGGGCCTTGTCGTTGACGCCGCTGCAGACGCGCCAGAAGTCGCGGATCGAAGCCACGTATTGCCTGCCAGGCATGACCCGTTCATACGAATGAGCGAGCAGCGGATCGGATTTGATGCCGCGCTGGCGGAAGATCTTGCGCATCACCGGCAGGGCGATCTGCTCGGTCGTCCCCGGCGCGACGGTGGTCTCGATCAGCACCAGGCAGTCGGCGGGTATGCGCTTGGCGATGGTCTCGAACGAGGCCTCCAGGGCCGACATTTCAACATTGCCTGAGCGGCAGTTGCCGAGTTCCTCCTTGAGGAAATCGAGTTGAACGTCAACCACCACGACATCAGCCAGAGACAGGACTTCGTCATTGTAGGTTGCCAGCAGGGTCTTCTTCTCCAGCACCGTCCGCCGGATCAGGGGATCGACTTCAGGGTCTTCGGCTTTCACAGGCGAGATGCCTTTGTTCAACGTGGGGATCTTCCAGAACGAACGTGGGGAAGGGCGCTGCACGCCGATGACGAATTTGGTCGGCTTGCCATGAGAATCTTCTACATCGGCGACAATAGCGGCCATGACTGCGCCGACGAAGCCGACGCCCAGAACTACGACTATTTCCCGGTTCTGTGCTTTTGCGGCTTTTACCAGTTTTTCGACGCGGGTGAATTCGGAGGCGTAGTCGGATTGCGATGGCAGGGGGTGTTTGGTACCGTCAGGGGCGAGAGAAATTAATTCAGGCATGAGTCAGCTCCTTGAACTCGGCGTAGGGCGTAGGGGAAGAAAAGAAAACAAATCATCTTATCGAGATTTTGAGCGAGCACTTATTAATCGTTGCAGCATTCCAGAAATCGCAATACATTCATTTTGAATTTCATTCAATGCATCTTCGGTTACATAGCCAATCTCACAAGCAATCTCAAATTGAGTGAACAGTTCAGCGCTGGATCCCTTTGAAATATTGAAGTGCCGTATCGATTGTTTGTCTGTCCCAAGTGAATCTCCCTCGGCAATATTGCTGGGAATCGAAATTGCAGCCCGACGCACTTGATCTCGCAAACCATAATCCGAATTGAACTTTCCTTTCCCGGATATTTCATATACCTTGACAGCGAGCGCTTTAGCTTTCTGCCAGACATTCAAACCCCGAAAACCCTTTACTTCTTCCAAATCCAGTATTTTGCCTTTTTCTTCAACCTTACGCCTTATGCCTTACACCGAGATCTTGAAGTTCGAAATAAGCTGCCGCCGGTGCCACTTTTTGGCAAAATGCCCGGCCAACGGGAGTTTTTTGGAGACTCATGCGGGTTCTATGAAGAAAAAACCGTTCGTCTCCCGAAAGGGCCCATTTTCAAATCCAAAATGTACTATGAGGAGGTATGGTTGTCAATAGGGATTTTAGCAAATAAGCCATTACTATTGAGGATTTCAGAAATAAGACGGACTCGGCGTAAGACGTAGGGCGGAGGGCGTAAGGGAAGAAAAAGACCTATGTGCAATGCGGATAACGTAAAATATTTTTCGCACATTTGAGGAGAGGTAGTCCTCCAAGTTTTTG
>CAZVPI010000031.1:0-5019 GCA_964628035.1 uncultured Clostridia bacterium
TAGACGTTAGCAAGCAACGAACCGACGCCGACCCTGATCATCATATGAGCGCGAGAAAGAGCTATCAGTGAATATAGGCGAGCTCAGACGTTAGACGCCAGACGTCAGACATCAGCAAGAAATGAACGAACGCCGACGCTAAGCATCATATGATAGAAAGATAATTGACGATCCCACACATTCTAAAACAGTAAGGTTTTGGTTGGGCTATGCTTCCCCGGGTATTTTTCTTGCTAACCACTAACGTCTAACGTCTGGCGTCTCTAGCTCATGCTTGCTCTACTCAATTGACACCCGGATTGGGTGAGGTTACTATTTCAACAGAGCCAAAAATGAAGTGTAGAATAATTTTGCTTCTATTCCCCGCCCTGCTCCTGGCCTCCGACGTGCGTCCCTACCTGCAAACCGGTCCCTGGTACCCCGCCGACCCGGCGCAGTTGCGCAAGACCCTGGACGAGCTGTTCGCCGCTGCCCCGGGTCCGGAGCCGGGCACGACCGTCCGCGCCCTTATCGCCCCCCATGCCGGCATCCAGTATTCGGGCCGCTGCGCCGCCCGGGCCTACTCCGCCCTGTCTCCCACCCAGGGCGTGCGCCGCGTCATCCTGATGGGCAGCTCGCACCGCTCCGGGTTCCACGGCGCCAGCGTCGCCGGCTATCCGGCCTGGGCCACGCCGCTGGGGCAGGTACCTGTCGACCTCGAGGCCTGCCGCGCCCTGGAGCGCGAAACGCTCTTCCGCAGCGACGACCGCCTCATGCTGCACGAGCATGCGCTGGAGAACCAGCTCCCCTTCCTGCAGAAAGCGCTGGGAGACGAGGGCTGGCGCATCGTGCCCATCCTGTTCGGCTCGCTCAGGAGGGAGGAGTTCGCCGCCGCGGCCCGGGCCATCGCCCCGCTCCTGGGCCCCGGCACCCTGGTCGTGGCCAGCAGCGACCTCACCCACTACGGCGAGGATTTCCACTACGTTCCCTTCCGCAAGGACATTGCCGCCCGCCTGGAAAAGCTGGACCGCGGTTTCCTGGAGCCGGCGCTGCGCCTGCAGTTCGACCGCTTCCACGACTACCGGCAGGAGACCGGCATCACCGCCTGCGGCTTCGTACCCATCGGCGTGCTGATACGCCTGTTCGAGAAAAGCGGCTTGCAGGCAAAGCTGGCTGACTACTACCGCTCGGGCGACCTCACCGGCGACTTCAGCACCAGCGTCAGCTACGCCTCGGTCCTGTTCACCGAAAAGACCGACGTTGCCGCGCCGCTGGACCGGCGCGAGCAACGGCTGCTGCTGGAGCTGGCCCGGTCGACCCTGCGCGGCCGCTTCCAGGAGGGCGCGGCGCCTTCCGACCGCGCTCAGGAGTTCGCCTCCTATCCGCGGCTGACCCGCAATGCGGGCGTGTTCGTCACCCTGCGCCGCAGGGGCGAGCTGCGCGGCTGCATCGGCAGCATCGCCGGCGCCGAGCCGCTGTGGCGCGGCGTCGCGGCCAACGCCCTGCGCGCCGCCTTCGAGGATCCCCGCTTCCCGCCCCTGGCCGAGCGCGAGCTGGCCTCGCTGCGCATCGAGATCTCGGTGCTGACGCCGCTGCGGCCCGTTGCCGGCTACCGCGAGATCCGACTGGGAAGCGACGGGGTGGTGCTGCGCGACGGCCCGGCCCAGGCCGTGTTCCTGCCCCAGGTGGCCTCCGAGACCGGCTGGGGCCTCGACGAGTTCCTGGGCCGCCTGTGCCTGAAGGCCGGGCTAAAGCGCGACGCCTACCGCACATCGCCCACCCTGAGGATGTCGGTCTTCCAGGCCCAGGTCTTCGCCGAGGGGGAAGGCGGGCGATGAAGGTCTCGCGCCGCCGCTTCGCCCGGGTCATGCTCGGCGCCGGCGCCGCCCTCGCCGTGCCGGCCCGGGCCTGGGCCGGGAAGCCGAAGGCCGCCCCGGCCGCCTATTACGACCGGATGGGGGCCGGCACGGTGATCTGCCGGCTGTGCCCGCACGAGTGCCGCGTCCGGCCCGGGCGGCGTGGCGACTGCGGCGTGCGCGAGAACCGCGGCGGGACGTACTACACCCTGGTCCACGGCCAGCCCTGCTCGCTGCACGTCGACCCCGTCGAGAAAAAGCCCCTGTTCCACTACAAGCCCGGCAGCCGGGCCCTCTCCCTGGCCACGGCGGGCTGCAACTTCAACTGCACCTTCTGCCAGAACTGGGAGATCTCCCAGCGCCTTCCCGAGGAGGTGGAGACGATCGATCTGCCGCCCGAGGCGGTGGTCCGCCTGGCCCGGCAGCGAGGCTGCCCGGTCATCGCCCACACCTACAGCGAGCCGGTGGTCTTCTTCGAGTACGTCCGCGACTGCGCCGCCCTGGGCCGCGAGCAGGGGGTGCCCAACGTCATGATCAGCAACGGCTTCATCCGCCAGGAGCCGCTGCGCGAGCTCTGCCGCCACCTGGGGGCGGTCAAGATCGACTTGAAGGCCTTCAGCGAGGCGTTCTACCGCGAGCAGTGCGGCGGCGCCCTGAAGCCGGTGCTGGACACGCTGCTGACCGTGCGCGCCGAGAGGCCGTGGCTAGAGGTGGTGGTGCTGCTCATCCCCGGGCTGAATGACTCGCGCCGCGAGACCGAGGCCATGTGCCGCTGGCTCTTCCGCGAGCTGGGCCCCGACGTGCCGCTGCACTTCTCCCGCTTCACGCCGGCCTACCGGCTGAAGAACGTGCCGCCCACGCCGCCGGCCACCCTGCTCGAGGCGCGGCGCATCGCCCTGGACGCCGGCATCCGCTTCTGCTATGTCGGCAACCTCCTCTCCGACGCCGAGCACACCTACTGCCCCGCCTGCGGCAAGGTGCTGCTGCGCCGCCTTCTGTTCAGCGTCGAGAACGAGGGGCTGAAGAAGGGGCGCTGCGCCTACTGCGGGACCGGCATCCCCGGCGTCTTCTCCTGAGCGGGCCCTTTGCTTTCCCGGGGATTTGGGTTATAATCGGCTTTGAACGGCTCCGCCCGCCGGCGGCGCCACGATCCCAGGGAGAAACCGATGGCCGCGAAAATCCTTGTCCGCGATTTGACCCTGCGCGACGGGCAGCAATCGCAGTTCGCCACGCGCATGACCCAGGCCCAGGTCGACCGTCTCCTGCCCCATTACCGCAACGCCGGGTTCTACGCCATGGAGGTGTGGGGCGGAGCCGTACCCGACTCGGTCATGCGCTACCTGAACGAGAACCCCTGGGAGCGGCTGGAAAGGATCAAGGCCGGCGTCGGCTCGGCCTCCAGGCTCGCCGCCCTGTCGCGCGGGCGCAACCTGTTCGGCTACAACCCCTACCCCGAGCCGGTGATCGAGGGCTTCTGCCGCAACGCCGTCGGCTCCGGCATCGACATCATGCGCATCTTCGACGCCCTCAACGACGTCGACAACATGAAGTCGAGCATCCGCTACGTCAAGCAGAACGGCGGCCTGGCCGACTGCGCCGTCTGCTACACCGTCGATCCGCGCTTCACCTTCGCTGACCGCGTCCGGGCGCTGCTGCGCGGCCGGCGCCTGCAGAAAAGGCTCTTTGACATCGACTATTTCGTCACCAAGGCCGAGCAGCTGGCCGGCCTGGGCGCCGACATGATCACCATCAAGGACATGGCCGGGCTGATCGACCCGGCCAGCGCCGGCGAGCTGATCACGGCCTTGAAGAGGAACGTGGGCATCCCGGTCGACATGCACACCCACTGCACCCCCGGCTTCGGCCTGGCGTCGGTGCTGATGGCCATGGTGAGCGGCGTCGACGTCGTCGACACGGTCATCCTCAACTTTTCCGGCGGCCCGGCGGCGCCGGCCTTCGAGCTGGTGCAGCTTTTCGCCGACAAGCTGGGGCTGGAGACCGGGGTCGACCGCGCCGCCGTCGCGGCCATCAACCGCGAGCTCCTGGGCATCCGCGCCGAGCTGGCGGCGTTCGACCAGTACAAGTTGGTCCCGCGCGCCTTCGACATCGCCGCCGACCGGCTGCCCCCCGAGATCGACGCCCTGTTCGACCAGGCCGTCGCAGCCGCCCGCGCCGGACGCGTCGCGGAAACGCTCGCCGCCACCCAGGCCATCGAGCGGCATTTCAACTTCCCGCCTCCCGACGACGTCGTGCGCGTGGCCCAGATCCCAGGCGGCATGTACACCAACATGCTGGCCCAGCTGCAGCAGGCCAAGCTCGAACATCTGAAGGACAAGGTGCTGCGCACCGTGCCGCGCGTGCGCCTCGACGCCGGCATCCCGCCGCTGGTCACGCCCACCAGCCAGATCGTGGGCGTGCAGGCGGTCAACTGCGTCATCGACGAGGCCAACGGCAAGCCTTTTTACACCAGCACGTCGACCCAGTTCGTCAACCTGGTCAAGGGCGCCTACGGCAAGACCCCCTTCCCGGTCGACCCCACGTTCCGGCTGAAGATCGCCGGCACCCGCGAGGAGACCCCTTACGATACGGCGCAGTACCGCAGGCCGGACAACCCGCTGCTGCCTGAATTCGGCGGCGCGCGCCTGGCCCGGGACGAGAAGGAGGAGCTGCTGCTCGAGCTGTTTCCCGCCGTCGCCGGCACGTTCCTGCGCGGCGTGCGGGAGAAGGAGTGGCGGGCCGGGGGCGGCGGCAGGCCCCAGCCCGAGGGGCCCGACCCCCAGGACCAGGTGTGGGAGAGCCTTTCAGAGTACGCCTAGACCTGAAAGAACCCAGCTGCACCTTGGCGTACGGCGAGTTCTAAAGATTTTTATCCCTGCCGTCCGCCGTACGCCGTATGCCGCACGCCAAGGACTAGATTTCTTCTGTTTTATGCTTATAAACCACTCCCCTGTCCGCCAACTCCTTCAGGATGAACTCCACGCACCTGGGCTCCTCGCCGATGTATTCGGGCGGGATGATCCCCTTGCGCGCATAGAGGCCCGAGGCGAGCAGGCGCACGGCTGCGGTCGCCGTGTAGCCGGTGGTGCGGGCCATGGAGTGGACGCCGGCGGCGGTGTCGAAGCGGTCGAGCAGGTCATAGGTGTGGCGCACCCTGGACCCGCCTTTCTCCCCCTCGACCACCACC
>CAZVPI010000032.1:0-4350 GCA_964628035.1 uncultured Clostridia bacterium
ATCCTGGTAGGCGGTGGGGCGATCCTACTCAAGAACTCATTGCCTTATTTCTTCATGGGTAAAGGCATCCTGGCGGACGATCCCGTTCAATCGATTGCGAGGGGTTTATGGAAACTTTCTCTGTTTCAAAACCACAACCGGAAAGGGTAAGTATGAACGTGAAGCGGGGACGACCCAGACTGACCTGCCATGTTCGGCAAATTCGTTTCACCCTCAGCTTGAGAGAGGGCGAAGACGACGATCTTCTCTTATTCTTTGCGGATATCCCCGAACGGCGGCGAGCTGGGGCTTTGAAAAACGCGCTGCGTGCGGGTGGAATATCGCTCAACAATGGATTTGCACCAGATAGTGATGATCTTGACCTGACAATTCAGGGATTGGTTTTCGGATAAATAATCGACACGGAGGAAAATATGTTTCTGGTTAAAATATTTCACTTGATTTTCAAAGTCATGAAAAGCGCTCTTCTACTGACCATTATGGCAGCCATCTTGTTTATCGCCTACCGCGGCAACCAGCCAATGAGCGTTCTTCAGGCTCCTGAAGGCATGACATACTGGCAGTTTATGGCGGATCGCCTGGACGCCGCCAAAAGTGTGCAGCCTTCTCGATGTGGTTGGGGGATGATGCTTTCGCTGGCAGCAATCGGACCGATTTATTCCGTCGTGTACACATCGGTCGGCATCAATCCAGAAGGCAGCCTTGCGAAAGTCACTGCTCCAGATTCGGATATTCCTAAGAACGCTGACGACGCAGAGTGGTACGAAATCCCGGATATCTGGTGGCAAACCGTTGAGCGATTGTCCTGGACAATGCTTGGAAAGCCGTCAGCATATGGATGTAAATTCCGGCCTGTCCAATTTATTGAGTATCCGCATTCTACGTCAATTAATCAAAAAACCGGCCTAACACACACTTTTGATCTGAAAACTTTCGAGTTTTGTGGGGTGGAATTTCACCTTTTGGGTGAAAGAAAAAGTGGTTGAATCAGCCAACTTTCACCCCTCTTTCGCATGTTCTGAGAAATCAATTTCAAAATCTTCAAGAAGCTGCTTGATTGTAGGAAACTCAAATTCATCACCATCGGCATTGACAGCAGTGCGATCAACGTGGAAAGTCATCAAGAAGGTACAGCCACAAATTGCACCCGGTTTGAGTGAAAATGATGGCAAATTATTTGACGTGGAATCTCGGAAATATTACAATTTACTTGAATCACAACAAATATACTGAGAAACTACATTTTCGATCAGGATTTATGATCGTGTCAGGTCTGGTAGAATAAAGATTACTACTAACAACATTTCAATCACAAAAATAAAATTCTTAGTGTGAGAGGGGCATTGATATGAACTACCAAAAAATCAAAAACACGATAAATGATCAAAAAGGCATGGGAAATAGATTTTTGCTGTTTAATATCTCCATCGTCGTGATCGTTTCAATTTTGATCTCGGCTTGTGGAGCAACCCAAACACCTACTGCTGTCACTCCCTCAGCCTCTGCACCAACAGTAGTACCAACCGCCAAACCAACTCCTGAGCCAACCATCGACCCGGCGGTCCTTGCCGAAGCAGCGCTCAACGAAGAGCTTAATGGATTGATGCAGGTTTTTGATGATGGTCAAGGCCTTGTCAGTTCTTACGACACGACTCTAATAACACAAGAACAAATCGATACGCTTACTCCCGATCAGAATAAGATTCTATATTCAGAAAAAATGATCGATCAGGCGTATGCGGTTTTGACATACATCCGGATTGGCAAAATGCAAGACGCCCGCCGCATCATCTCTGCCATGCAGGAGATGCTTAATGGAGACATGGCTGCCTATGTCGGTCAATTTGGTGGCGGACGCAGCATTGGCTGGTGGAACATCGCCGTCCAGCAATACTACCTGCTTGATCCTGACCCTGACCTGATTGAACTCATGCAATGGGTGGATTACAAGGGTTACTGGCGGCAGCCAGATTACTATGGAGACGCATTTGGACGCAGGATCACCGGCGAGCAGCCTGATTTTTGGGAAAACGAAACCAATATTGAAACCCTGGTCCAGACCATCTATTACCTAAAACTGGATGAAAAATACGGACTTGATACGATCTATGGTGTGAGTACGCCAGACTATAACGTTGATGAACAACGCAGATTGATCGAGGAGCGCTTTAATGCACTTGCTGATAATTTGAAACAAGTACTCTACTATGGGGATGATACAGGTCTGCACCTGATCGAAGGTTATACGTTAGTGGACACCTATACCAATGCAGTGATCATGGCTTGCCTTCTGGAAAAGAATTACCCTGAACAGTTCAAAATGGCCGACGTGGACTTCAATGGAATACTGGCGCAGATCGAAGCGAATTATGCCATTTTCCTCGATGGAAAATATCATGTATACAAAGCTGCCAATGAAAGCGACATCCTTCCCTCGTTTGAGGCAAGTTTGCAGGTAGCCAATGCCTATCTGGCGGCGGCCGAAACCTTCGATTATCGAAAGGCACATCCTGAACAAGTCCAAGCTTATGCCGATATGGGCATCTCGTACACTCGGGTGGATGATGCCAAGGCAATCGAGTACCGCCAGAAGGCAGAAACCATTCTTGCGGATGTATGGGATATCACTACTTCATGGGATTATCCTTCCATCCCTCTTCTGGAGAAAAGAAACTTTTTATATACAAGATTCGGTCCGTATGTTTTTGATCTCCCGGCCATGAGTTCATTGGCTCAATATGTTCAATCTAAGAAAGGCAGTTTCTTTGAACCACTTCAGCAAATAGTTGCGCCGTCAATTCAGGTTAATGTTGATGTCGAACCTAGTCCGGCAAAATCCCTCGGTGCTTTTAACTACTATAAATCATTTGGGAACATGAACGATCAGGAATTCCTTTTGCTTCGCCAGGAACTTGAAATCAATGGGGAACCTTATCTGATTGAATTCGAACTTATAGAAAACAAGGTAGAATATCAACTATATCTAAAATCCGATAATTCTCGTTTTAGATAAGAATTCCTTACAGCTCAATTTTGTTTTCAGGCTGCCGATGGGCAGCCTGATTTTTTTCTCTTGCCTGTTGTACCTAAGCATCCGCGCGCGTATTAAAACGGTTGCCTGAATGTCCCATTACCCACTTCTAGGTGATCTGGTAAGGGTTGGCAGCAGCCAGCAGCTCTTTCCACAGGTACTGGTTGAGCAACATCCCGTTGCTGCCGCGCCAGTTCTTCGCCAGCCTGGAAGGCGTCCATTTTGTGATGCCGCGCTGCATGTATCTTGAATCGATAAAAAGGGTGACTTTTGAGGGTTCTTTGAGTGAACTCAACGCTCGAATGGCCGTGGTCAGTTCCATTCGGTTGTTGGTGATTAAGTAAATTGATTTGGCCCCCTAGGATTAAGCATAATTTATTTGTAGAATAAAAAGGTACCGATAAACTACCCGGTGAGAAGTATGCTTTTCGTGTTTGGTCGCTGAACTCCTTGGTCTTTTTCTAAATCGTTGGAGCGACCGCATAACAGATAATTTTGTTATGCAGGTCGCTTTTTCGTTAATTAATTGAAAGAGCGTCATTTCTATACCTTTTTGGAGCATTCTATGCCAGATCCCATTCCACCCAGTGATGTTGATGCCGAACGCGCTCTGCTCGGTTCCATCATGATAGCGCCTGATCGATTTGTGGATCTGACTACTTGCGTGAAAGCGGAATATTTCTACTTGGTCCGTCACCGTTGGATTTGGGAAGCGATGACCCATCTCACTGAAGCGGAACTTCAGATTGATTTTGTCACCATGTGTAATGCTTTGAACACCAGTGGACAACTAAAGGAAATTGGTGGTCCTGCTTACCTGATAGGGTTGCTTTCCGTTACCCCCACCTCTATGCACGCCGAGTCTTACGCAAAGATCGTGCGTGAAAAAGCGTTCAAGCGGAAAGCATTGGAAGTCTCCAGCAATCTTGCTCGTAATGCAATTCAAGATAAACCTCTTTCTGAAGCACTGCAGCAGATGGAGGAATTCTTTGTAAGTACATCCGCCTTGTCCGGAGTTACGGAGCGAATGGTTATGACAGCAGAAAAGTTATGTTTGTCGGATGTGGGTGAGCTAACCTGGGTGCTTAAGGATTGGATCATGGCCGGTGGGATCAATCTTATCGCAGGGATGCCGGCAGCTGGGAAAAGTTTTCTGGCACTGGATCTGGCGATTGGAATTGCTTCTTCGGGCCTGGCATGGGACAACCGCACGGTTACACAAGGGAAAGTGGTGTATCACTTTCTGGATGGCAGCTACCGAGGCATGCGCTCGCGGGTTCTTAAACTGTGCCATGCGCGAGGCATTCAACCGCCTGCCA
>CAZVPI010000033.1:0-2907 GCA_964628035.1 uncultured Clostridia bacterium
CAGGTCATAGGTGTGGCGCACCCTGGACCCGCCTTTCTCCCCCTCGACCACCACCTGCATCACGGTCAGGTCGGTCTCGCCGGGCTGCAGCTTCCACAGGGGGAAGAGGAGCCGGGCGGTGAAATCGACTGGGCGGATGCGCGCGCCGTGGATCTCCAGCGGCTCCCGGCTGAAAAAGCCCGTCTCGCGCAGCACGGCGATCTTCTCGATGTGGCCGGGGTAGCGCAGCGTCTTCTCCTTCATGTAGGGGATGTCCAGGGTGCGCGCCAGGGTGCGCAGGCCGTCGCTGTTGAAGGCCACCAGCGAGCCGACGCCGGGCAGGTTCAGGTACTCGGGGTCGGAGAGGGCCGGGCGCACGACCAGTTTGCCGTTCTCCACGTAGCGCGCCGGACGGACGTACTCCTCGATCACGTCGCTGGGAGAGAAGACCGCCTTGTATTCCCAGGGCCAGACGCGCAGCTCGGGCAGGCCGCCGACGTGGATCAGGGCCGAGTGGGTGGCGTCGAGCTGGCCGTGGACGTGGCCGACCAGCAGGTTGCTCATGCCCGGCGCCACTCCGCAGTCGACGATGGCGGTGACCCCTTTCTGTTTCGCGTGCTCGTCGAGCAGGAAGGGGTCCTCGGGAAAAAAGGCTATGTCGACCGCGTCGCGGCCGGCCTCGATCACGGCGCGCAGGGTCTGGTAGCCGAGGAAGCCGGGGACGGCGTTGAGGACCATGTCCTGGCCGGCGGCGAGCTCCTTGACCCTCCCGGCGTCAGCCAGGTCGGCCTGGACGGTGCGCATCGTCCCTGCGGCCGAGCACTTCTGCAGCGCGTCGGCGCTGATGTCGGCCACCGTGACCTCGAAGCCGGGATCACGGGCCAGGTCAAGGGCCATGGGGGCTCCGACCAGCCCCGAGCCGAGGACGATTATCTTTTTCTTTTTCATTGGTTTCTCCTTGAAGTGTATGGGTTCGTCCGCCGAGCGACCGAGGGTAAATTACAGCCCGCTGAAGCGGTTGAGGAAGGCGACCAGGCGCAGGGCCTCAGCCGGGCAGCCGGTTCTGGAGCCATGCCCACAGGGCCCTCCAGGGCCGGGCCGGCCGCTCTTCAGGGCAGGCATCCGGTTCTTGCGCATGGAACCGATTGTACAAAAAGGAGAAAAGATAGTAAAGGGAGGCTCAGGCCGCCAGGATCGCGGCCAGCGCGGCGGCCAGCCTGGGCGCCGCCGTGCTCATGGCCTCGGGAGGGAGATTGCCGTAGCTGATCCGCAGGAAGGGCCGCCCGTGCATGCCGAAGACCTCGCCGGGGACCGTGGCGACCCCCTGCTCCAGCACCAGGAGCCGGGCCGCCTCCCAGCCGCTTGCCGCCCGCCGCGGGTCGAGGGAGACGAACAGGAAAAAGCCGCCCGCGCTGCGCAGCGCCCCCAGCAGCCCGCTTGCGCAAAGCGGCTGCAGGGCGGCGACCAGCAGGTCGCGCGATCGCCGCATCGCCCCGCGGAAGCTCTCGGGATAGCCCGGCTTCTCCGCGAGCGCCTCCTCGGCCAGGATCTGGGCCGGCAGCCCGGCGCAGATGTGCAGGGTGTCGGCGGCCTTGAGCGCCTGGCCGATCACCTCCCCGGGGGCGTGCATGAATCCCAGCCGCCAGCCGGCCATGCCGAACGACTTGGAAAACGAGAAGACGCCGATGACGTTCCCTCCGGCCGTTGCCAGCGGCGAAACATGGGGGCGGTCCCAGGCGAAGTCGCGGTAGGCCTCGTCGGAGATGAGCCAGATGCCCTTCTCCCGCGCCAGGGCCGCGATCTCCTCGACATGGCGCCGCTCCAGCACGGCGCCGTTGGGGTTGTTGGGCGAGATCACGATCATGGCCCGGGTGCGTGCCGTGACTGCACGGCGGATTTTCCTGGGGTCGATGGATCCGTCGTCTTCGCTGTCGACCAGCACCGGCTTCAGGCCGAGCATCTGCAGGGCCATCAGGTTGTTGAAATAATAGGGGCGGAACAGGATCACCTCGTCGCCGCGGTCGGCCAGGACGGCCAGGAGGATATACAGGGCCTGATTGGCCCCTGGAGTGACCAGCACGTTTTCGTCGCCGGCGTTGGCCATGCCGCGCCGGCGCAGGTCCTCGGCGAGCAGTTCCCGCAGCCGGTCACGGCCGGGGTCGGGGCTGTAGCCGTCCCCCTCGCCGCGGCGCAGCCGCGCCAGCGCCCGCTCCCGCGCCGCCGCGGGCGGGCCGAACCAGGGGAGGCCCTGCGCGAAGGATAGGAGCCCTTCGCGCCCACGGCCCAGTTCCTTGATCTCCTGGATGGGCGGATCGATCACCTTGCGGATGTTCCTGCCAAGCTTGCTCTCCATTCGCGGCTCCCAGTCCGAATGGCCATTCTAACCGCCCCAGGCCCAAGTGTCAAAACGAACGATTGACGCCTGCGCCGAATTATACTAAAATACCGCCAGTTGCCCGCGGCAGGCCGAAGTAGCTCAGCTGGTAGAGCAATTGATTCGTAATCAGTAGGTCGGGGGTTCGAATCCCCCCTTCGGCTTCTCAAAATGCTTTATGGATAAGGCTTTCAATCGTTACATATTTAACGGACAAAAAAGATTGGAAGCAATATTGGAAGTTAATTTCCATCAGTAAATATTGATAATTTGTGATTTTTTTTATATTTTTCTAAACAAAGTTTAGAAAAAGACTAAAAATAAATGAAAACCTACTTATTTTAGATCAATAGGTCTAAAGTAAATAAATGTGATTTGAAATAATTTTCCTATTCAAATAATATTTGAATTAATGGGTTTAGAACTTGTCAACAACAATGGTCTTGAGAAAATGGACTTCAATTTGTTAAACAAACCATTAATAAATTCTTCAGAAACTTTTTTTCGAATTCTAAAAAATAGTTCATCACTATTAGATGGGTTACTGGCACAAC
>CAZVPI010000034.1:0-2903 GCA_964628035.1 uncultured Clostridia bacterium
TTAACCTTCCAGCACCGGGCAGGCGTCAGACCCTATACATCGATTTTTTGTCTTTGCAGAGTCCTGTGTTTTTGTTAAACAGTCGCTTGGGCCTATTCTCTGCGACCTCCTCGGGCCTGGAATCTATTGCTAAAAACCAGACCCTAGCGAGGCACTCCTTCTTCCGAAGTTACGGAGTCAATTTGCCGAGTTCCTAAAGGAGACATCACACGTGCGCCTGAGAATACTCTTCTCGTCTACCTGTGTCGGTTTACGGTACGGACACCCCGAATCCTTCCTAGTGGCTTTTCTTGACAGTATGACCTCGGCAGGTTCACCCGGTAAAAACCGAATTTCCCCGACTACCTTGGGGAATGCGAGCTCCCGTTTTAAGTGGAGCTCCCCCTCGTCATCGGCCGCACACCAACAGTGCGGGCTGCCTAGCCTGCTGTGTCCCCACATCAGTATAACGTTTCCGAGGTGGTGCAGGAATGTTGACCTGCTTTCCATCGCCTACGCCGTTTGGCCTCAGCTTAGGATCCGACTAACCCTGAGTGGACTGACCTTGCTCAGGAAACCTTAGACTTTCGGCGTCCCGGGTTCTCACCGGGATTATCACTACTTATGCCGGCAGAGTCGCTTCCTGAACCCCATCAGGCCTCTCGGCCTGAATTTTCGAACAGGAACGCTCTCCTACCGATCCATATTGCTATGGATCCCGCAGCTTCGGTATCATGCTTTAGCCCCGTTACATCTTGGGCGCAAGGACGCTCGACCAGTGAGCTATTACGCTTTCTTTAAAGGATGGCTGCTTCTAAGCCAACCTCCTGGCTGTCTTTGTATCTTTACATCCTTTCCCACTTAGCATGAATTCTGGGACCTTAGCTGGCGATCTGGGCTGTTTCCCTTTTGAAAACGGAGCTTAGCCCCCGCTTTCTGACTCCCGCACTGTTGTTGCAGGCATTCGGATTTTAGTTGGATTCAGTAGCTTTTTCAAACCCCTAGTCCATCCAGTGATCTACCTCCTGCACAAATCATGCGAGGCTAGCCCTAAAGCTATTTCGGAGAGAACGAGCTATCACGGAGTTTGGTTGGCCTTTCACCCCTATCCTCAGCTCATCCGAACGGTTTTCAACCCATATCGGTTCGGGCCTCCGCATGGTGTTACCCATGCTTCACCCTGGCCAAGGATAGATCACTTCCGCTTCGCGTCTATTCCCAGTGACTGATTCGCCCTATTCAGACTCGCTTTCGCTTCGGCTCCGCCTCTTCGGCTTAACCTTGCCACTGAAAATAACTAGCCGGCTCATTTTACAAAAGGCACGCCGTCACCCCCTTGCGGGAGCTCCGACTGCTTGTAGGTATATGGTTTCAGGTACTGTTTCACGCCCCTGACAGGGGTACTTTTCACCTTTCCCTCGCGGTACTGGTTCACTATCGGTCACAGAGTAGTATTTAGCCTTGGATGATGGTCCACCCGGATTCACACGGGGTTCCTCGTGCCCCGCGCTACTTGGGAACTCCGAAGGGAGAGATCATCTTTTCGCCTACGGGACTTCCACCCCCTGTGGTCAGCTATTCAAAGCTGTTCGGCTAAGAAGACCTTTTGCAACTCCCCGGAGGCAACAGGCTGCCTCCCATCGGCTCCCGCAACCCCATAAAGACAACGGGCCTGCCCTTGGCATCTTTACGGTTTAGGCTCTTTCCCGTTCGCTCGCCGCTACTAGGGAAATCTCGGTTGATTTCTGTTCCTCTGGGTACTAAGATGGTTCACTTCCCCAGGTTCGCCCCCCGACAAGTCGGGGTGTCCCGGTATTGACCGGGACGGGTTGCCCCATTCGGGAATCCCCGGATCAAAGCCTGCTTACGGCTCCCCGAGGCTTATCGCAGTTCGCCACGCCCTTCATCGCCTCTCTGTACCAAGGCATCCACCATACACCCTTAATACCTTGATCAATAAGTTTAATGAACTTCATTAAACCCGACAAATCTAATACAGCAACATTGACAGGAAAGTCAAAGAACAAACATTTATATATGCTCGATATATAAATTCCCTACTGGATTCTGGAGAATACCGGGATCGAACCGGTGGCCTTCGGCGTGCAAAACCGACGCTCTCCCAACTGAGCTAATTCCCCGCGTTCTCCTCCGGCGAGCGCAACCTGCGGTGGTGGGCCTAGGTAGAGTCGAACTACCGACCTCACGCTTATCAGGCGTGCGCTCTAGCCAACTGAGCTATAGGCCCGGTTGCGTTAGAGAATCTTTCAAAACTGAGTAGAGTGAGAAAAGCCAGGCGTTTCTTTTTAAGGAGGTGATCCAGCCGCACGTTCCCGTACGGCTACCTTGTTACGACTTCACCCCAATCACTAGCAAAACCTTTGGCACCTTCCTCCCTTGCGGGTTAGACCAGTGACTTCTGGTTCCACCAGCTTTCGTGATGTGACGGGCGGTGTGTACAAGGCCCGAGAACGTATTCACCGCGGCGTAGCTGATCCGCGATTACTAGCAATTCCAGCTTCATGCAGGCGAATTGCAGCCTGCAATCCGAACTGAGAACGGTTTTAGGGATTTGCTCCACCTTGCGGCCTTGCATCCCTCTGTACCGTCCATTGTAGCACGTGTGTGGCCCTGGACATAAAGGCCATGCTGACTTGACGTCATCCCCACCTTCCTCCGGCTCGTCACCGGCAGTCCCATTAGAGTATCCGACATGACTCGCTGACAACTAATGGCAAGGGTTGCGCTCGTTGCGGGACTTAACCCAACATCTCACGACACGAGCTGACGACAGCCATGCAGCACCTCTACAGGTTTTCCCGAAGGAGTTCGCCGCTCTTTCAAGCGACTACGCCTGCAGTTCAAGCCCAGGTAAGGTTCTTCGCGTTGCATCGAATTAAACCACATGCTCCACTGCTTGTGCG